>NZ_KB850072.1:0-555464 GCF_000369525.1 Acinetobacter higginsii | reverse complement strand
ATCGTCACAGTTGATGAAGTTGTCATCGAATTGAGCTCTTTTGATAATTTATAATATCTTTATATTCGAATTACCATATATATGCAATACCATATGTTTTGTTTTTTATTAGAGAATAAGGCTCTTTTGAAAAGAACCTCATTACTATCAAAATTCTATCTACTAAATCATCCTATTTTTTTAACTTAGCAGCTACGACTGTGTATGTTTCTCCCTCAGCCTTTAATTCAAAATCAACTTTTTGCCCTACTGCAAGCCCATTCAATAATGCAGGATCAGCAACTTTAAAGCCCATGGTCATCGCAGGCCATTTAATCGCAGGAATTGCCTCATGATCGAGTGTCAAAATATTTTCTTTCGTATCAATAGCCGTAATCACTCCAACTGCTTGAGTTGTCGTTGCTGTAGATGATTCTTTACTCATCTGCTCCATAGGCGCTTCCGCTTTCTTTTGCTCTGACGCCTCATTTTTACTACATGCACTTAACGCAGTAACAGTGGCAACAAGAGCGACAATTTTAATAAATTTAAACATAATAAAACCTCTTTGAACGAAATAAGAAAACTATCAAGATTTTGATAGTTTTCTTTTGATTAAAAGCTGATATGCAGCGGGAATAACAAACATTGATAAAAGTGGAGCTGAAATCATGCCCCCAACCATAGGTAAAGCAATACGACTCATCAATTCAGAGCCCGTTCCAGTTCCTAAAAGGATAGGAATCAAACCCGCCAGAATGACAGCTACAGTCATCGCTTTAGGGCGAACCCGTAGTACTGCCCCTGTACGAAGGGCATCATTGAGTTGCTGCTCAGTTAAAGATGATAAATTTTGTTGAGCATGTTCTATCGCCTGCTTTAAATAAAACAACATGACCACTCCAAACTCTGCGGCAACACCGGCAAGTGCAATAAAGCCTACTGCAATGGCAATTGAGAAATTATAACCACTGAAATACATTGCCCAAATACCACCAATTAAAGCGAATGGTAGAGTCAGCATAATCAGAGCAGCATCTTGTACTTGTCTAAAAATCAGATACAGCAATAGAAAAATGATCATCAAAGTGATTGGTATTACTACCTTTAGGCGAGCATTTGCTCTTTCCATAAATTCAAATTGACCTGAATAACTAATACTCATACCCGCAGAGCGTTTCACTTGTTGGTCAATAGACTGTTTCAAATCCCGAACAACGGAGGCTAAATCACGTCCTTGTACATCAACATAGACCCAACCACTTGGACGAGCATTCTCACTTTTTAACATCGGAGGACCATCTGTGATTTGAATGTTGGCAACACCACTCAAAACAATTTGCTGACCTGATTCAGTCAGAATTGGTAAATTTCTTAATGCCTCAAGTGAATCTCGAATTTCTCGCGGATAACGTACATTAATAGGATACCTTGCTAACCCTTCAACAGTTTCACCAATATTTTCCCCACCAATTGCTGATGACACAATTTGCTGTACATCGGTGATATTGAGACCATAGCGTGCAGCTTCCATTCGATTAATATCGATATCAACATATCGCCCACCAGTGAGTCGTTCAGCTAAAGCTGAGCTAACACCGGGCACTTTTTTGGCAACCTGTTCAATTTGTTGTGCTACCCGATCAATATCTTGCAAATCATTTGCTGAAATCTTGATCCCGATTGGGCTTTTAACCCCGGTCGCCAACATATCAATTCTGTTACGAATAGGCGGCACCCAGATATTTGTTAAACCCGGTACTTGAACAGCTTTATCCAGTTCTTTTATCAACTTATCTGGTGTCATACCTGAACGCCATTCAGATCGTGGTTTAAACTGAATCGTGGTTTCAAACATTTCTAAAGGTGCAGGATCTGTAGCCGACTCTGCTCGCCCAGCTTTACCAAATACAGTGGCAACCTCTGGAACAGTTTTAATCATTCGATCAGTCTGTTGAAGTAATTCAGAAGCTTTTGCTGCGGACAATCCCGGTAAAGCTGAAGGCATATACAGTAAATCACCTTCATCCATATTAGGCAGGAACTCTCCACCTAATTGCGTTAAAGGAAAAAGACTGATAAGAAAAATGAGTAACGCACCTAATAACGTTGTCTTTGGATAAGCTAAGACTTTATCTAACATAGGACGGTATATTTTGATGAGAAAACGGTTTAATGGATTCCGTTGTTCAGATGGTAACTTCCCGCGAATCCAGTATCCCATCAAAACTGGAATCAATGTAATAGATAGCCCCGCAGCAGCAGCCATGGCATAAGTTTTAGTAAATGCCAATGGAGAGAACAATCGTCCTTCTTGTGCTTGCAAAGTAAAAATGGGAATAAAGGATAAAGTAATGATGAGTAAACAGAAAAATAAAGCAGGCCCAACCTCACTGGCAGAACGTGTAATGATGTCCCAACGCTCTTGTATTTCTAAAACTCGATCAGGATGTTCATGTTGCCAAGCTTCGATATGCTTATGTGCATTTTCGACCATAACCACAGATGCATCAACCATAGCACCAATCGCGATTGCAATCCCACCCAATGACATGATATTGGCATTTAGTCCCTGATAATACATCAATAAAAAGGCTGACAAGATTCCCAAAGGCAAAGAAACAATCGCAACCATTGCTGAACGTAAATGCCAGAGGAATAGCCCACAAACCAAAGCCACTACAATAAACTCTTCAATTAATTTATGGCTGAGATTCTCTACCGCCCGATCAATCAATTGACTGCGGTCATACACAGAAACAACTTGTACACCTTTCGGTAGACTTTGTTGTAATTCAGCAAGTTTTTCTTTTACAGCAGTAATGGTTTCACGTGCATTTTTACCAGCACGTAAAATCACAACACCTCCAACAGTTTCCCCTTGTCCATTGAGTTCAGTAATTCCACGACGCATTTCAGGACCGAGTTGAATCATTGCAACATCTCCAAGAGTGATTGGAACACCTAAATCGTTTGTACGTAACGGAATCTGCCGAAAATCTTCTAATGTTTTTAAATAACCTGAAGCTCTCACCATATATTCAGTTTCAGCCATTTCTAGGACTGAACCGCCAGTTTCCTGATTTGCCTTTTGAATTGCTTCAATTATGCTTCGCTGAGTTATACCGAATGCTGCCATTTTGGTTGGGTCTAAAACAACTTGATATTGTTTAACCATCCCCCCAATTGTGGCGACCTCAGCCACATTTGGTACTGTCTTCAGTTCATACTTCAAAAACCAATCTTGTATGCTTCGCAGTTGTGAGAGATCATGTTGCCCTGTTGGATCAACCAAAGCATATTCGTAGATCCAACCAACACCTGTAGCATCTGGTCCTAATGAAGATTTTGCATTTGCAGGCATTCTTTCTTGTATTTGATTGAGATATTCCAATACACGAGAACGTGCCCAATAAAGATCAGTATGTTCATCAAAAATGACATAAACAAACGAATCACCAAAAAAAGAATAGCCCCGAACAGCTTTAACACCGGGTACTGATAACATGGTCGTTGTTAAAGGATAAGTCACCTGATTTTCAACAATTTGTGGTGCTTGACCGGGAAAATTAGTTCGCACAATCACTTGTACATCAGACAGATCTGGCAAAGCATCAACCGGAGTATTCTTGACAGCCCAAGTTCCCCAAACGGCAAGAACTACAGCAGCTAATAAGACAAATACTCGATTTGTAATTGAAAAACGAATAATACGGGCGATCATAATGGTTCTCCCGTTTAGTTCTGCATAGATGTCATAGACATCTTGGAAATGTCAGAAATAACATAAGCATCCCCAACACGTGTAAAACGAAAACTGACCTGCTCGCCTTGCTGAATTTGGGTAAATGGTTGTACTGGTTGTTTAAAGCTCATGGTCATAGCCCCCCACCCCAATTCAGCAATTGCATGATGTGAAATGGTAATGTCTTGAGCTGTAACTTTTTCCACTTTACCAATGCCTTGGTATATTGATGCCTTAGTCACTTGAGATGATGTAATCGATTGTCCAGTGTTCAGCTTATCCAGTACACCCTGTAAATTGGCCTCAGAATCAATTAGGAATTGTCCCGAAATCACGATTTTCTGACCAGCGTTCAAACCCTGTAGAATTGCTATTTTATTTCCGTCACTCTGTCCTAACTGTACAACAACAGGTTCGAAACGCCCTTTTTCATGTGCGACAATAATAATATTACGAGTACCTGTACGTATAACAGCTTGCTCTGGCACAACTAAACTGCTTTGAGGATTGTTGGAAAATTTGACAGAAGCAAACATTCCGGGCTTGAGTTGCCCCTCTCTATTGGGTAACTCAATACGAACTTTTATGGTTCTGCTTGTAGTATCTAATGTCGGTAAAATATCAATGACTTTGCCAGACACTTTTTGAGGGTACGCAGCAAAAGTTGCTTCGATTTTATCTCCTCGCTTTATCCCAGCAATTTGCGTTTCAGGCACTGCTGCTTCTAACCAAATTGGATTCACGCCTTTAATGGTGGCAAGTGTTTGCCCCATAGCTAAAGCCATTCCACTACGAACTTCTAGTGAGTCAATGAATCCACTCAAAGGAGCACTCAAAGTCATATTAGACTGTACTTGATGTGTCCGTTCGACTTGATGGATCACATTTGGTGGGATTCCCAGAAGCTGTAGGCGTTGTCGACTTGCTTGAATAAGAGAACGGTCTCCTATTTTAAGTACTGCCAAAAACTCAGTCTGTTCCCCAGTCCACTCAGGGATTGAAATATCAGCAATCGGACTCCCTTGAGTCACTATATCCCCGACTGCATGGCCATAAACACGCTGAACAAAACCACTTGCTCGTGTTTGCAGAATTGCTACCTGTCGTTCATTCGCTTGTAATATGCCATTGGTTAACAAGGTATTGCCCATTACAGCCTGTTCGACTGTGGCATAACGAATGGCTAGATTTTGTTGAAGAGCTGGATCAATCTTTACTCCTGCACTTTCAGTTATTCCAGAAGTACTTTCATCCGCATACTTAGGGACTAACTGCATATCCATAAAAGGGGATTTCCCTGGCTTATCAAAATGCTGTTCTGGTTTCATTGGATCGTACCAGTACAACACTTTAGCAGTTGCCTGATCACTTACAGTTTGCTTTTCATCATTTTGATGCGCATACCAATATCCAATCCCACTACCGACTCCCAAGCTGCCCACAATCAAGCCAGCAATTACAAATGCCAATTTATTTTTTAACATTATCTTGACTCCTCAGCATGGTTTAAGGTGGGTTCTACAAAAGAAAAATAGAGCTGGGCTTTGATCATTGCTTGCTGTTGTTGTAAATCGATGAGACGTAATCGCTGATTTAGTAATGCTTGTCGTGTCTCAATGACATCTGACAAATTGGCTTTACCAGCCTGATAACTTGCTAACTGTAAAGTTACTTTTTCTTTAGCCAAAGGAAGTGTACTTTGAACGGTACGTTGGATTTGTCTTTCAAGAGCTTTTAAATCCGATAGCCCCTCATCTAACATGGTGAGATGGTCGCGGTATTTTATCTCCTGATCTGCTGTAATCCGATTTTGTTCAGCTAATGCTGCCTGAATGAGCGGACCACTACGTTTTTTTGAAAATATTGGTAGTTCTGTTGTCAGTTGTACACCAATCATATCTCCAAATTCAGGAGCACGATGCTGATAGGCAAGCTCAATACCCCAATCTGGTTTTTGAAGGGCTTGGGCTTGCTTAAGCTTTGCTTCAACAGTTTGCTTTTCTGCTTGGAATGCTTTTAGTTCAGGGTGTTGATGCAGATGATGATATAAACGTGATGTATCAAAATTAATTATAGGTTCTTGGGTAGGCAAACTTTCTATTTCAGTTGTACCACTAGAATCCTCACTGATTAATCGGTGTAATTCTAGTTTTGCCTTATTTATATCTCGAAGCAAATCATCTTTTTGATCAAGCAAAATAGTTTTGTCCAGCCTAGGGGAAATTGTATTAGCAACCATGGTTCGACCAGACGCAACCTGTGTTTGTGTAATCTGGGATAGCAATCCATTTTCTGAAAGAAGGTCATCATATAACGCCAGTTTACGCTCAAGATAAAAACGTTTAAGCCATGCCGATGCTACTTTTTGACGTAACTCAATTCGCAGAATTTCTGTTTGAGCATTTGCTGAACCCAATTCAGCTTTTGCTAATTCAACTTCAGCTAATCTTTTGGCACGATTTGGAAAATCTTGCATGATGCCAATCTTTTGCATCGTCATCCCCTCTTGTGTGACAGACCATGCAGCATCACCTGATACAGGGTAATTATCGAGACCCACAAATAGTTTAGGATTGGGCAAAATACCTGAAGCTGAAACTATATTCTCAGCACCTTCAATCTGAGCACTATTAGCTCTTAGAGCAGGCGCATATCGCTCAGCAAGCTTCAATGCTGTATCCAAAGTCAGTGGCTGGGCATAAGCATGTCCATAACTCAAGAAAAAACAGATCGTCGCAATCGAGCATCCACCCCATTTTAGGGACAGCTTTCCTTTATTAAAGTTCATATTTTTAGCTCTAAAATGATGTACACGCGCACGTGCAGAACACCCATAGAAAACTCTATGAATGATGAAGAATCATCAAATTAGTTAAAGCGTGGGGGTTTCCATAAATTGGAAAGATCAGATGAGATGAAATTTTGATTTAATGGAGAAAAAGTAGACTGTTCCGCAGGTAAAAAAATCATCGACTGCAAAACATCCAGCGCTGTAGATGTATATGCAATTTTAGAAAATGACATAATACAATCTTGCTTAGACATACATGATGGATCATGTAATTGCTTCTTAATCTTTACCTCAGCTTTCATACAATCCATGTGCATAGCACTTGCTTTTTCATGATCTTCAGAATTCATCATTTGCATGGATTGTGTATCTTGAGATGACATTAAACATGGGCTATGTACAGATGCAGCAGCTGCTGCCGATCCTACAATTAGGATAGCAAAAGATAAAAACAGCGATAAGCATGTCCTTAACAAGTGCATAACATCAAGACCAAAATTTAACCTTTTTAGTTTTACAGATTATCCTGTAAATAACAATCCTATAATTAATTAAACTAATTCATTAAACAGCGGTTGTTGGTTTATATCAACAACCGCCTTCTAAATTAAAACCGACTTATAACTTGATAAGTTATAAAGGAAAATAAATAAGCCAATGAAAAGAGATATACAGCCATTACGACTGGTTGTTTCCAACTCCCTGTTTCTCTTCGAATGGTCGCTAGTGTTGCTAAACAATGCGGGGCAAAGATAAACCAAACTAACAATGACATACCTGTCGCTAGCCCCCATCCATCCGGNCCAGATATTTGAGATAATAAAGTCTGGGTAACTGCATCTTCATCACCAGACATTGCATAGATCACCCCTAACGCAGCAATAATCACTTCACGAGCTGCCATTGCAGGAATCAAAGCAATACAAATTTCCCAAGTAAATCCAATCGGAGCAAATATTGGATGGATTAGATGCCCTAACTGTCCAGCAATACTATAATTGATTGGTGGCATTGTTGGATTATCAGGTGGTAATGGAAACGTTACCAAGAACCATAATAAAATAGAAAGTGCGACAATAATTCCACCAACTCTTTTTAAGAATATAGTTGCTCTATCATAAAGTCCCAAAGCTACATTTCGAACATCTGGAATACGGTATGTAGGTAATTCAAAAATGAAAATACTTTCAGTTTTATCTTTTCTTACTAATTTCAGAAATAAAGAAACCAATAAAGCAGATACAATTCCTGACATGTAAAGCCCGAACAGAACTAGACCTTGTAAACTGAGCCAACCATAAACCAACTTGTTTGGAATGAATGCAGCGATCAGCAAAGCATATACAGGTAATCGTGCAGAACACGTCATCAAAGGTGCAATCATAATCGTTGCTAAACGATCTCTTTCAGAGCTAATACTTCTAGTCGCCATGACTCCGGGAATTGCACAAGCAAAGCTTGAAAGTAGTGGAATAAATGAACGCCCACTTAAACCAGCTTTAGACATCAGCTTATCTAACAAAAAAGCAGCTCTAGGTAAGTATCCCGATTCTTCTAAAATTAAAATAAAGAAAAATAAGATCAGAATTTGAGGCATGTACGCGAGTACACTACCAGCACCTGCAATTACACCATCAATGATCAAACTTCTTAAAAGTGGATGAGTAATCAGTGGTCCTATTGCCCCACCAAACCATGCAATCGAATCCTCAACAAAGGAAATTAATGGTTGAGCCCAAATAAAGACAGCCTGAAACATTACAAACATGGTAAAGGTCAATATTAATAATCCAAAAACTGGATGTAAGAATATTTTGTCCAAGAAAGCCGTTCGTTTATCACCATTATCATTTTTCAAGATGACTTGTTTTGTAATATATTTGATTTGGTCAAAGTGACTCAGATCAGAATGATAAGGGGCAACAAACAAATTCTTTTGATCCAATTGTGTCAATAGCCCCTGAATGCCTTTTGTTTTTACAGCTACTGACTCAACAACAGGAATACCTAAAAGCTGAGATAGCTTCGTTGTATCAATTGCAATCCCACGCTTTCTAACCTCATCCATCATGTTAAGAACAAGTAACATTGGTCTGTTTAAAGCCCTGACTTCAAGTACAAGACTTAAATGAAGATGAAGATTCGTAGCATCGACAACACATACAAAAATATCAGGTATAACTTCGCCTTTTAATTCACCAAAGCATACTGCTCTAGTTACCTCCTCATCTAAACTGCTAGGTTTTAAACTATAAGTCCCAGGCAAATCCAATACTCGAACGGTATCACCAGAAGGTAGTTTAAAAAATCCCTCTTTCCGTTCTACCGTTACCCCAGCATAATTTGCAACTTTTTGACGAGTCCCTGTGAGGGTGTTAAAAAGTGATGTTTTACCGCAATTAGGATTACCAACAAGTGCAATATTTTTAGTTTCCATTGGTAATCTCTACAAAAATTCGTTCTGCTTCATTTTTTCTTAAGGCGAAACGTGAGGTTTCGATTTGAACCAACACAGGATCACCACCAAAAAGCCCTTTCGCAAGCACTTGTAAGGATTCACCTACTCTAAAGCCCAGCAGTTCTAAACGCTCCAGAACAGGATCATTTTTATCTTGATACTGTTCACCCTTTTTAAGATCAATGATTTTTACAGTCTGGTCTTGCTTTACTTGAAATAAATTCATTGTCAGCACCCTACTTCAACGCCAAAATTTTTCGAGCGCCATTCAGTACAAACAGTGAAACAAGAATACCAATAATCAAATCTGGGTAAGCTGAACCAGTCCATGCAACAAGTACACCTGCTAAAATAACCCCCATATTTACTATTACGTCATTAGCTGAAAAGATCCAACTCGCTTTCATATGGGCTCCGCCATCTCTATGCCCAGAAATGAGATACAAGCACGTCACATTGGCAATAAGTGCTAAGAAGCCAATAATGATCATCAAATCTGACTCTGGTTCACTACCGAACATGAAACGTCTGACAACATCAATAATAACGATCAAAGCTAATAAAAGTTGAATCCATCCTGCAAAATGAGCTGCTTTTAATTGGTATTTAGCCGCTTTCCCTACCGCGTAAAGTGCTATACCGTAAACGGCCGCATCAGCAAACATATCAAGAGAGTCCGCAATGAGCCCCGTCGATGCGGCAATAATTCCACTTATGAACTCAATAAAAAAAAGAACACCATTAATCGCTAGTAATAATTTAAGGACTTTCGCCTGCTTAGTCGGATCTGGTGTTTCAGGCAATTCCCCAGTGGCTTTTACTGTTTCCACGAGCTTTGCACCAAAACCTAGGGCTTCAAGTTTTGTGGTAATTTCATTAATCCCATTGGTATGGAAAACAACTAACTGTCTTTGCGACAAATCAAAAGATAAACCTTTAACTTCATGCAAGGGAGAAAGTGCCATTCTTACCATTTGCTCTTCTGCCGAACAATCCATCTTCGGAATCAGAAAAGTACTAGCTTCTTGTGCTTGTTCTTTATTTTCATAAGCTTCAGTTTTATTTAATTTTGCCCCAAATCCAAGAGCTTCAAGTTTTGCAGTGATTTCATTACTTTCACCATTATGCAGAACTTTTAGGTTTCGGTTCGGCAAATCAAAAACCAAGCTCTTAACATCTACCAATGAAGATAAAGTCATCCGAACCATTTGTTCCTCTGCGGAACAATCCATTTTCGGGATGCTATAGTCACTGATGAAAGTCGCTGTATCTTCACTCCCCCTAATCTTTTCAGGTGAAGTTATCGAATCCGAACCACAGCATGAATTCGACTGCTTACTACCGCATGAATCTTTTTCATCAGGGTTAGGTTCTTGCTGTACCTCATTATCGCAACAAGAACTTTCACTTTCTTCTGTAGCTAAATCTTTAATTTTACAAGAATCTGTTTTTGATTCATTTTGTTTTTGCTTAGTGTCTTCACAAGAACTTTCTTGATTACAACCGCAACCACTCATTGATGTGCCTATAGTCATATCTTCACGTATTGCATATTAAAATCCCTATAGCTACTATAGAGTCAATAGATCAGGTGACTTGAAATGAACTTAAAAATTGGTGAATTATCTCAGCTATCCGGTTGCCCTGTTGTTACAATACGGTTTTATGAAAAAGAAGCTTTATTACTAGCCCCTAATCGTTCGGAAGCTAATTATCGACTTTATAACAAAGACCACTTAGAGCGACTTCTATTTATTCTTAATTGCCGAACTTTGAATATGGGCTTGGACGAAATAAAAATTTTATTAGCATACAAAGACAAACCTTGTGGAAACTGTAGTTCTATTAACATCTTAGTTGATAAACATATTCATCAATTAGAGCAGAATATCCAAAAACAGATTCAGCTTAAGCAACAACTTTCTGATTTAAGAAGCAAATGCTCTGGTTTTTTGGAAATTAACTCTTGTAAAGTACTTGAAGGGTTATCCGTAAGTTTAAAATAATTAAGAATGAATAATGGAATATCACCATTATTCATTCTTAATAAAATATTTAGAAAACTAATTCAATACCTGCCCCGTATAACCACCCCTTTTCAGAATTTGTAGCTTCTTGAAAAGTTGTTAATTTCTGTCCTTTTTCATATTGATAAGCGACATCAACAAATGGTCTTATACGCTTATTAATCTCGTAACGAGTTTTTAGACCTGTCTTTAACTCAGACAAACCTGACTTTGTAGCAAAATCAGAATTATCATTAAACACAATATCTGCTGCAATATATGGCTGAGTAATTAGCTTTTGAGTGAGTAATAGATCTCGATCAAACTCAAAACTGGCTCCCCAAAAATTATTTTCACCACCATAAAGGTAGGCTTTTGTCTCAAAGAAATAAGGTGCAAGGCCTAATAATCCAATAACGCCATCAATGCGATTACTATTACGGTTATTTTTGTCCTCACTATACCTTACCCCAGCTTGTACATCCCAAAATGGTGCAACATTTCTACTGTAAAGAGCTGATACATCATATTTGGGATCATTACTCTCCGCTTTATTCATATTAGCTTCAACAAACATTCGATTTTCATCTGTTCCAATCAATGCCTCGAAACTCGAACCTAAGCTGCCCTTTCCATCTTTATCAACTATCCACTCATTGGAAAATTTAGTTGTCTGATAAATTTGCCCACCATGCTCGTTCATATGATTTTGGCTAAAAGCTAAAGTTTCAGACCCTTTGCTGTTTGAAGACTTTTGATCAGTATTACGTTCAACATAGCCTAATCCGCCTGATTCGCGTAAAAGCACACTCATACTTGACGTACTCTTATTTAGATTTTCAGTCGAATTATCATTCGCAAATGCCATACCCGCTAAGCCAATTAAAGCAACAGATAAAATTGTTTTTGAATATAACTGTTTAGTGATGTGCATGTTGATTCACTCCCTCATGGCTAGTTTGAGGTTGGGCAACGATACTTTTCGTATCATCATCATTGCTATCTACATTTGCCACAATGAGTTTGTTCATCATTCCAGCTGCCATGTGATATAACAAATGGCAGTGGATAGCCCATTCACCCAATTCATCAGCAGTAAGTAAAGTTGTAACTGTTTTCCCCGGTGGCACAATGATCGTGTGTTTATTTGGCATATTACTTGGATCTTGACCATTTTCAAGCTGCATAAACATACCGTGCAAGTGCATTGGGTGAGCCATCATACTGTCATTCACAAATTTCAAGCGTATACGTTCCCCGTATTTCACTTTGAATGGTTCTGTTTCATTAAACTTCTTACCATTAATTGTCCAAATATAGCGCTCCATGTTCCCACCAAGACGGATTTCCATTTCACGTTCAGGGGCACGAGTATCTGGTTGAGGCTTTAAAGATTGTAAGTCACTATATTGAAGTGCTTTTTGACCAACAGGTGTTGAAGCATTTGCCCAGCCATATACAACATCACCATTCTTTTCTTGTGTAGGTGCATTAGATGTAGTCATTTGCATGCCATGGTTCATACCTGACATAGATTGATCTTTTGAGCTGTCTGTCATAGACGACATATCGTGATCCATGCCTTTCATTGAAGACATGTCATGGTTCATTCCAGACATTGACTGATCTTTTGAGCTGTCTGTCATAGGCGACATATCATGATCCATGCCTTTCATTGAAGACATGTCGTGATTCATGCCCGCCATAGAAGACATATCATGCCCCATCCCCATATCTTCCATAGTTAATAAAGAACGAGGACGTGACTTCGGCATTTTGATTTGATTTATTGGAGGAGTATTCTCATCATGTAAGGAACCAACTGAAAAACCACTCCTATCAATTGATTCTGCTTCAATTTGATAATTTGATTGTTTGGGTTCTACAATAACATCATACGTTTCAGCCGTCCCTATTCTGAATTCATCAACCGGAACAGGTTTCACTGGTTGCCCATCTGCACTGACTACCGTCATTTTCAAGTTAGGGATTCTGACGTCAAAGAATGACATTGCTGAGGCATTAATAAACCGAAGACGTACTTTTTCACCCGTCTTAAAATTACCAGTCCAATTTTGTTCTGGAGTCTTACCATTCATCAAAAAAGTATATTTTGTCACATCAGACATATCTGTCTTGAGCATTCGCATCTGGTTCCACATCGAACGGTCTTGCCATGTTGCTTTTAAACCATCTTTTTTAATTTGTTTAAAAACATCAAAAACAGTTTCACGACGGTTCTGATAATAGTCAGCTTCTTTCTTTAGATTATTCATGATTTTATCACTAGTTGAATCATGAAAATCTGAAAGTAATACGACATAATCCTTATCTGTTTTCTCAGCTACAGTTAAAGGTGTCCTATTTTTGGGGTAAATGACTAACGGACCATACAAGCCCTCTTGTTCTTGACCTTTACTATGCGAATGATACCAATAGGTACCATTTTGGCGTACCTTAAACTTATATTCGTAGGTCTTATTAGGGGCAATACCGTCAAACTGATTAAATCCGGGTACGCCATCCATGATGCCCGGTAGAATTAACCCGTGCCAATGAATAGAAGAATCTTGTTTTTTTAGCTTGTTATGGACACGAATAATAGCATCATCACCTTCCTCAAACTCAAGAAGAGGTGCAACAAATTTCCCATTAACCGTAATTCGTTTTAAAGGCTTACCTGTGATATTCACCGTTTGCTCAGCGATTGTTAAATCATATTCTTTAACTGCTGCCACAACCCAAGTTGATGAAAATAAACCGACTCCTATTAAAAGGACATGCGTTAATTTTGTAGACATTTATTTCACCTATCTAATATAAGGATGGGAGAATCAAGCAAACCTATTATTCGCTTTAATTTCCCCCGATCTTTCATTTATCGTATTTGTTATTTATTTGATGTATTTGACATGTTCATCTTTGAGTGGTCCATGTTCATCATACTGGAATTATCCATATTACTCATTTTAGATTGCCCCATATTCATCATCTTAGAATGATCCATCTGAGACATATCCGTCATGTTACCATGCTCATGCTGACTATGATCCTGTTGGGTTTTATCATCATTCTTCATATTACAAGGTTTTTGACATTTCTCTTGCGTCTTTGAATCGGCTTTAATTTCAGACACAACTGTAGTTCCTTGTTTCACATCTGCTGCCCAAGACTGAGTTCCTACAATTAAAGTACCAACACACATAAGAGTGGTTAAGCTACGGCTGAATAGAGTTTTCATGTTTTGCTCCAAAAATTAACTTTATGTAAATACCTTAAAGGCCTTCACTAAACATCTATGTGACATGAAAATGACATTTTTGTAATCTACAACGAATCACGTATTTATAACGTTATTATGTTCTTAATGAGTGATATGGGATTTTTATCAATGAGAATCTTACTAGTTGAAGATGAACAAAAAACCGGTGACTACCTTAAACAAGGTCTATCTGAAGCTGGGTATATAACGGATTGGGTAACGGATGGATTATCTGGTAAACATCAAGCGCTTTCCGAAGAATATGACCTCATCATTTTAGATGTGATGCTTCCAAAGCTAGATGGTTGGGATATCATTTATGATATCCGAAAAAGTGGCAAAACTATGCCTATTCTTTTTCTTTCAGCACGTGATCAAATTGAAGATCGTGTGAAAGGCTTGGATTTAGGTGCTGATGATTATCTAGTCAAGCCTTTTGCTTTTGCTGAGTTATTAGCACGAATTAAAAGCTTACTCCGACGGGGACAACAAAAAGAAGATAGTAACCTTATTACAATTGCTGATCTTGAACTTGATCTTCGTAAACGCCGCGTCACTCGCGCTGGGCAACGTATTGACTTAACAGCTAAAGAATTCGCGCTGATGGAATTATTTATGCGTAGACGTGGTGAGATATTACCTCGTACGCTCATTGCCTCTCAAATATGGGACATGAATTTTGATAGTGATACCAACGTTGTAGAAGTCGCTATCAAACGTTTGCGCAGTAAAATTGACAGTAATTTTAGCCCAAAGCTGATACAGAACATACGTGGAATGGGGTATGTTTTAGAGGTAGAAGATGACTCGTAAATTGTTTAATGCAATCAGCTTTCGTATAGCAATCATCTTTTCTCTTTCTACTGTTATCATCTTAATGATTATGGGGTTGGTTATTCACAAGCTCGTAATGCATCATTTTGAAGCTCAAGACCGAACTCAATTAGAAGGCAAAATTCAACTTATAGAGAATCTACTTGAACAGAACCCATCTAACTCTCAAGAACTAAATTTATATTTAAAAGATGCCTTAATTGGACATCACGATCTGATTGTTCAGATTGAACGTCCAACAGGTCAAGTTATTTTTAGCTCAGCACCATCAGTAATTCATCCCCAAGCACTCAACAAATCAAAACAAGATCCATGGCTTGAATGGAAAATTAAAAATAAGACTTATCGTGGCTTAATTTATAAAAAGACTTTTGATCATAATGACTCGTTTATATCAGCTCAGATTATTGTTGGAATCGATACCTCTGAGCATCTACATTTCTTAAATGACTTTAGACGTCAACTTTTATACATTGGATTTGTGGGTACAATTTGTTTAATGTTCTTAGGGTGGTTCGCAGCATGGCGAGGGCTACGTCCAGTACAACAAATGGCAAAAGTAGCAGAGGGTATCTCAGCCCAACATCTTTCTGAACGTTTAGAAGTCGAAAATACTCCAACCGAACTTAAATCACTGGCTGTCGCTTTTAATGATATGTTAGATCGGCTAGAAGCCGCAGTAGAAAAACTTTCAGATTTTTCATCTGATCTTGCTCATGAAATAAGAACACCTATTAACAATTTGATGACTCAAACTCAAGTATGTTTATCTCGTAGTCGAAATATTAATACTTATCAGGAAGTTCTATTTTCAAATTTAGAAGAGTTTGAGCATTTAGCTCGCATGGTCTCTGATATGCTATTTTTGGCAAAAGCAGAACATGGTCTACATTTACCTAACCTACAACAGGTTAATTTAGTTAAAGAAGTTTCAGCATTATTTGATTTTTATGATGCTATCGCTGCTGAAAAGGGAATGTCACTCGAACAGAGTGGTTCAGGTAGTATAAAAGGTGATCCTTTAATGCTACGCCGCGCTTTAAGTAATTTGTTATCGAATGCAATTAAATATGGCAAATCAGATTCGGTCATCAAAATCACATGCCAACAAAACTTTGATACAACAACATTCATCATTGAAAATGAAAGCTCCCCACTATCATCAGAACAACTTAATCGGTTATTCGATCGTTTTTATCGAACAGATGTATCTAGACAGAGAGTTGAAGAAGGTACTGGCCTTGGTTTAGCAATTACCAAATCTATTCTTGATGTGCATGGAGCTTCCATTCAAGCGACTTATAACGAGGGACATATTTCTTTTAAAATTATCTTTAAAAATTAGTGATATCTCGGTTATTAAGCACTCATTCTAATGATGCTTACCACTCATTAACTTACGCTAATGAGTGGTAAGTCGTGATTATTTTTGATGACGTAATCGTAAGGCATTACCAATTACCGATGCTGAGCTTAGGCTCATTGCTAATGCAGCAATCATAGGCGAGAGTAACCAGCCAGTAAATGGATACAGTACACCAGCAGCCAAAGGGATACCTAATCCATTATAGAGGAAAGCAAACATCAAGTTTTGTTTCATATTTTTAACAGTTGCCTCTGATAAAGAACGAGCAATTTCAATACCACGTAAGTCACCTTTTACTAATGTAACTTGGGCACTATTCATTGCTACATCAGTACCCGTGCCCATTGCGATTCCAATATCAGCTTGAGCCAAGGCTGGTGCATCATTAATTCCATCACCAGCCATAGCAACAATTCTCCCTTCTTTTTGCAATTTTGTGACCAAATCTAATTTATCAGCAGGTTTAACCTCACCATAAACCTCACTAATTCCTAACTTAGCCCCAACTGATTTTGCTGTAGTTAGCCCATCACCTGTTGCCATGATGATTCTTAAACCTGAGTCTTCCAACGATAAAAGGGCCTCTGGAGTGCTTGCTTTGATTGGATCTGAAACTGCCAGAAGACCTAGCAGTTTTCCATCGGCTGCCAAATACATAACACTGGCACCTTCAGCTCTTAATACCTCTGCTTGTGGAATAAGAGTGTTAACAGATATCCCTAATTGCTTCATCAGTGCCGTATTGCCTAGCGCTAATTTTTGTCCGTTTATCTCTCCATTAACACCAATACCTGAACCTGATTCAAATGAAGTAGGTTTACTTAAAGTAAGATTTCGCTCACGGGCGGCACGTACAATTGCATTTGCTAAAGGATGCTCACTGCCCTGATCTAAACTCGCAGCTAAACGGAGGACTTCATTCTTTTCATATCCTGAAGTGGCTACTACTTTATTGAATGATGGTTGTCCTTCTGTCAAAGTTCCTGTTTTATCAATAATCAATGTATCAATTTTACGTAGATTCTCTATTGCGGCAGCGTCTCGAAAAAGTACTCCATTTGATGCACCTCGCCCTGTTGCTACCATAATTGACATTGGCGTAGCTAATCCCAAAGCACATGGGCATGCGATGATTAAAACAGCTACTGCATTGATTAATCCATAAACCCAACTAGGTTCAGGTCCGAATAGCCCCCACCCCAAAAAAGTTAGAACAGCAATACCTATAACCCCCATAACAAATCGTCCTGCAACATGATCCGCCATCCGCTGCATAGGTGCTTTTGAACGTTGAGCCTGAGCAACCATTTGCACGATTTGAGAAAGTACGGTTGATGATCCAACTTTTTCTGATCGCATCACCAATGAACCATTCATGTTCATTGTTGCACCAATGACTTGATCACCCACACGTTTTGTAACTGGCACAGGTTCACCAGTTAACATCGATTCATCTACAGAGCTTGAACCTTCTGTAATGACTCCATCAACAGGAACTTTTTCACCGGGGCGTATCCGTAATAAATCGCCTACGTGTACATGAGATAGTGGAATATCTTCTTCTATACCATCAACACTGATTTTTCTTGCTGTTTTAGGTGCTAGCCCAAGTAGGGATTTAATTGCCGCTGAAGTTTGGGAACGTGCTTTTAACTCTAGCACTTGACCTAACAATGTGAGAGAAATAATCGCTGCGGTCGCCTCAAAATACACAGCAACACGCCCCATAGATACAAATGAGTCTGGAAATACTTGAGGTACTATTGTTCCAACAAGGCTGTATATAAAAGCAGCTCCTGTACCTATTCCAATCAAGGTCCACATATTTGGACTCCGATTCCAGATTGACTGCCAACATCTCACAAAAAATGGCATTCCTGCCCACAAAACAATTGGTAAAGTCAGTACCAGTTCCATCCAGCTTTGCACCTGCATTTCGAACCAGTTCAATTGATGACCAAACATTGCTAAGAAAACTACAATAATGGTTAGCGGTAAGGTCCACCAAAATCTATGCTTAAAATTCTTGAGTTCTGGGTTTTCATCAGCGTCATCTAAGTCAGGAAGTAAAGGCTCTAACGACATACCACAGATCGGACAATTTCCCGCATGGTTCTGTCTAATTTCAGGATGCATTGGACAAGTGTATATCGTGAAGGTATTAACATGAGCAGGCTGATTAACTTCATTTGAATCCTCACCATCCCTCTTTTGTGGTTCTTTTAACGTAACTACATTCTCAACTTTAGTAATATAAAAATGAGGATCACTTTTAAACTTTATGTGGCATTTCTCACTACAAAAGTAAAAAGTTCTATTTTTAACTTCTTCATAAAACTTGGATGCTTCTGTAACTGTCATACCACAGACAGGGTCAGTAAGTCTGTTATTGAGTACTTTGTTTTCATGATGATGGTCCATAAAAGCCTCCTTCATATTTAATTTTTTAAATTAATAATTTCATTAAGATGGAAATAGACTCCCTCTTATTAGTTTGTTTAGTGATCATTGTTTTCTTTAAAGCCAGTGTACCACTTGTGGTTTTTTAATTTTTAAAATGACAAAAATGTAATTTTGAAGTCATCGGGATGTTTCTCTCATCCTTTAATAATAAGCATGAGAAAGGTGATGACCAAGCAACCAATTGATGCATTTCATTCGGTCATTACTGAGCCCAAGATTAGTTTAAAGAGGATGAAGAAATGAAAATTTTCAAAAATAAAATGTCAGCTCTACGTAACACTCTCGTAGGTGCAACACTGATTGTTACTGCTTCAAGTGCATTTGCACACGTGAAACTTGAAAGTGCAATTCCTGCGATCAATGCTTCTGTAGCAAGTCAACCAAAAAACATAACACTCAATTTTGGTGAAGAAGTCATGCTAATGAACGTTAAGTTACTTGATGCCCAACGTAAGGATATCCCTTTGAACTACCAAATAACTCATGATATGAAAAAATCATTTGACGTAGCGGTTCCAAAACTAAAAAAAGGAAAATATACGGTGGTTTGGACCACAATGGGTACCGATGGCCATAACATGAATGGTGAATATAATTTCACTATTAAATCGGCAAAATAACAATGAGTGAAAATAGTCAACATGCCAGCAGCTTGCTGGCATGTTGCTATAATAAAGGGAGAAAAATATGATTCCTGAGACTTGGATATATGCAACATGGTTGGTTAAAGTCATTTTATATTTAGGGATTGCATTTGTTATTGGCGGTGCTTTCTGCTATTTCTTACTTGGACGTTATGTTGAAATCAAGGAGACTATTCTAAAATACATGACTATTGGTACAGGTTTAGGCCTTTTTTCAAGTGTTCTCGGCTTCTTCATTCTTATAGGAAGTTTTGCCAACACTGGCCTTTCAGGTATGTGGGATAGCAACTATATAAATATACTAGTCAATACTCCTACTGGACATGTCTCTATCATTCGATCAATCAGTTTTGCACTTTTACTCATATTTATGATAGTCAAACTTAGTAAAGGGACGATTGATATTTCCAAAACTGAAGGAGCAATCTTTACCATACTGCTCACACCAATCGTTTTAAGTTTTTCACAACTCGGACACGTCACGAATTTACCCTTATTCGCTCAAGCTTTGTTATCAATACATGTACTTGTAATGTCCTTATGGATGGGGTCGCTTTATCCATTATGGAAAACAAGCAAAAAAATTAATGGCTTACCACTTAAAGAACGTATGCATCTATTTGGGCAAATAGCAGCCTTTATTGTAGGAATACTCATCGCTTGTGGTCTTAGTATTGCTTTATTACTCTTTAAAGATTTTAATACTCTAATCAATACACCTTATGGGCATGGATTTATTATTAAAATATTATTTGTCCTAAGTATTTTATTGTTAGCAGCCTTTAACAAATGGTATTTCACACCTCGCTTACAAGACCCGAAATTTGCGAAACAATTGGGCTATGCCATTTTATTTGAGATGTCATTAGGTCTATCAATTCTTTTAGCCACTGGTTATATCACCACTGTAGTCGGTATTGAGTAAAAAAGGATCACGCTATGACTTCATGGATGAAGTACAATTTATTATTTTTCATTTTTTTGAATACGACATCATGGGCTGAACCTAGCACTTCAAAAACGATTCGCTCCTTAGATGATACCGAATTACGTAATATCACTGATCATAATCATGGCGACACCAAAGTCGAAGAGAATAAAGACCATCATTCTAAAGATAAACAACTACGTAATGAAGATAGTAGACAACAAAAAGTTATAAATGGATTAATGTTACAAAAGCCTAACGTACTACCGCCCTCCAAATAAACGATACTTAAGTAGGGTGTGTTGACATTTCTTGCTCATAATTCACTCTATAACGGTAACCATATAAATATACAAGCTAAAGCAACTGCACTTTGATAATTACGCTTTAGCTTGTCATATCGTGTCGCAATCCCCCTAAATTGTTTCAATCTACAAAATAAATTCTCAACTAAGTGTCTGATTTTATACATATACCAATCCATGTGATCATTACTAGACTTTGTGTTTGATTTTCTAGGAATATTTGGTTTTGTTTTGCTGTCTTGAATTTGCTTTCTAAGACTTTCAGAATCGTAACCTTTATCAGCGCACAGCATTTCTGATTCACTTAAATCTAGTTTTGATACAAGATCTGGGGCAATTTTCATATCATGAGAAGTTCCGTCAGAAATAATAAACTCAATTGGATTACCATTTGAATCAATTGCTAAATGTATTTTAGAACTATTGCCACCGATACTTTTAGAAATATCTTGATTCTTAATTCCTGCTGAATGTTGATGTGCTCTAACATGACTACCATCAATAAAAATCCATTCTTTATCAGCATGCTGACTAAATAACTTAAATATATTCATAAGTTTGTTGTTTTTAGACCAGCGATTATATTTCTTGAAAATAGAGTTTGGCTTACCGAATTCCTGAGGTAAATCTCTCCAAGGACAACCTGTACGTATCCTAAATAGAATAGCTTCGATAAAATTCCTCAAATTTAATTTGAGATAAATATTAAAATGACGGAAAATGGTAGTTAACTTAGACCAGTGTTGATCATTCAGCATTGTACGAGGCATAGCGAGTGTAAAATTGGGTTTGGCGATTTGATTTTACTATCTCGCTATTTTTTTAGGCAACAATTGTCAACAGACCCTAATGTTTATTGATTCAATAAGTAGTTCAAATTTTTTAATAAAAAATAGTAGCAATATTACTGTTGGGGGCTTCTTAGCCCCCAACAGTATTTAATTCAGAGCTTGAACCGACTGCTGTAAGCCTTTCTGAATATCTTGAACATGAGTGAGATCATGCGTTTGCTGATGCTCTGTTTGAGATTCAACGCTGTAAAACTCCTCCACTATATCCAAACCCTCTTCACCTCCCACCTCAAAGCAGGCATTACCATAACCCTGCCGTGCCACATGATCCAAAGCCTCCTGATAGAACCCTGCTGTCTTACTTTGTTCATCCATCTGTTTGGCTGAACTAATCGCATCTTTCAGGTTTGTGCCATCACGTAAAGTCAGATCCACGTAGTAGATCGGGGTACGGTAACTTTGTGTGGTGCTTTTACCTCGCAAGGTCAATTGCAATGGCAAACAAGAAAGTAAGTCACCCGATGCTGCGTGATAGTAACGAAGTCGAGCTGCCAAAGTGCGGATGCTGTTAAAGCCTGTGGTTCTAAAGATGAAAGTACCAAACTCATCTGATTCATCTAAGTTGACGTAGAGTCTGCCATAGGGCTTGCATAATCCACCCTGTGCCAATGGACATAAATCAGGGGATGGACAAGGATGTTGTTCAATGCCATTTTGACCGAGTCGCTGACAGCTTTCGCCATTGCCTGAACAGATTAAACGTCCAGTTTGGCGGTCAAATAGGCTGTACTCTGCTCTTAAGTTGAGATCGGGATCATTGAAGATCATGCGGACTGGAATGCTTCTCAGCTTTTGGTTCTGATTGGGCGCTTTGGCACGTAGTTGCTCATCCAGTGGATGTTTGACCCACCCATCTTTATTTTGGATTTGGCTGGTAATGGTAAATTGATCATCTTTTTCAGGCAGACGTTTTCCATTCTTTTCGACAATTTTGCCGATACTGATACGCCCCAACACAGGTGGGGTAATAGCTAAACCTTTAATCATGATGATGTACTCTATATAGATGTTGAAATGGCGTTTAAATTTGGATAAATAAATTTTGGGCATAAAAAATCCCATACTTGTTTGGGGTATGGGATCAGTTGGTTGGGGTGTTAGTTAAATTGAAATGGGTTACTTGGGTATCAGCCCTATCCACCATTCGGATAAATCTGAAAGCGTCGTGTTCCTGCTTTGGTTTGGGGAAATTGCTGTAGGTATTCAGGATGCTGTTTAAGCAATGATTTACTGTCTAGGCTGATTGAGTCTTGTGATTTCTTCCATGTGACTGAACCACCTGTAAATACCGCTCGCTCTGCTTCTTTCATCATCATTTGTAGTTGATGTTTCAGTTCATCAAAATACTGCTGGTGTTGTTCAACTTTATGTCGCTCCTCTAGTAACTGATTAAACAAATAATTAGCTTGTTCATTTTGGGTCAGGTCTTCTACTGTTAATGGAATCTGTTCAGGATAAAGTTGTTGCAAGGCTTTAGCTGCTGAATCCGAAGCATCTACACTGGGTGGAATACCTGTTTCGACACATTGCCAGAAATGACGTTCCGCATTAATGATGTGCTGAATCACAGTTTCATTACGAGTCACTTTATAGATTTTGGTTTCATGCCCACAGATCAAGGCACAAATATGCGCTGCCTGTTTACCTGTCACTGCCAATTGATGCTGTACCTGACACAGCACATATAAAGGCACGCCATCTCGCCATAGTTTTGCGCCATATTCCCCCACGGTTTTACATTCCAAAATTTGCACTTCTTCATTACCGACTACAGCATAATCCAAGTTCGCCAACATAAACTGTTTGTCTTCATCAGGGTGTTGCAATACTGCATTAACTCGACGGACTTTATGATTGGTGTGCATGCTGTAGTATTCAGCCACCAAAGGTTCTAGCTTTTTTCCCCAGTACAAGGGTGCGTAACCTGCACTTTCATCCTCGATGTTTTGTTGCATCCGCCCTGTCTTGATCATCCACAGTTCCAGCATCGACATATAGGGATTCAGTCCACAGGCCGTTGCTGCATCACTGCTGCCAATACCCTGTTTTCTGACTTCTAACCATTGTTGATAGTTCATCTGTTTGGTGTTGGCAAGTCTTTTTGCTGTAAGGGCTTTGGTCTTTCGTGGTTGCGTATTCGGTCGATCTCGTTTGGTTCGGGTTCCCACCTCAATCTGCTGAATGGATTGATTTAGATTCGGTAAATAGGGTTGTAGTGGTGGGTTATTTAGCGTGTTTTGAATTTGAGTATGACTATTCATTGCAATTATTCCTGTATCGATAAAATCGTAAAAGCTGAATTTTGGGCATAAAAAAGCCGCATGAGGGTGCGGCTAAAGGTGTTGCTGTGCTTGTACGGTGTTACTGTATGCTTAGGCTAATGGAGCTGGCTTAATTGAAACTGAATTTAGGCAATCATTCTCAATGCCTGTTCCAGACCACGCTGTTTAATGGCAGCCCCTGCACCAAACCATGCTGAATCGAGTCGATGATCGGTACTCATCGCTCGACGTTCATGGTCACAGAACTCGGTGATGCTGCACAATAATCCATAAGCGGTATCCTTGGCTGAACTCAGTTCTGCACCACGTCCATGTCCGTTAAACATGGTCATGACTTTCGACATGGCACGTCCATTTGGCTCGGTTTTATTGTCCGCTTTGGTTGGGGTGTTGATGCCTTGGTTTGGCATAGCAGCATTTCGATAGAACTGAATGATGCTTTCATCTTGTTCAGCCATAGTTAGGTTGGTATTGTTAAACACCGCATCAAAGAAGGCTGCTGCTTCCTGCTGAGTTACCTTACGCTGGCTCAGTTGTTTCATTTCATACATGTGTTCATCCCATGCACGGACTGAAATACCCAACTGTTGTTTAACTTTCTCAGCATCGAAACGAGTGCTGTGTGGGACTTTAACCACACCTGCACTGGTATTTTGTCCTTTGAGAGCAATTGCCAAAGTATTGTTACATACCACCCGGATACTGGTGAACTGTGCAGTGGTTGCTAGAGTGCCATCACAAGCCGTCGCTAGTAGAATATAGCCATTACTCACATCCTTACCCTTGAGTGCTGAAGTCTGTCCAGTCTTGGCTAATGCCCAGAATTTCTTGCCACCTTTCAGTACCCCTGCGGTTTCCAGTTCAAAGCCTGATTGCTCCGTCAGGTCTTTGTAGAAGTGTAGGATTTCCATCGGTTGGACTTCTTGAAAGCGTTGGCTGACCACGGATAAAGGTGCATGCGTATCTGAACGGTAAAGCACTCGTTGTTCTTCAAAAGGCATGATGATGCTTTGTCCACGTTCATTCTGTGCCATGTAATTGACATCCGAGGATTCTATCCGCCAGTCCATGCCTGCTTGTTGTGCCCAAACCTCGATGGGTTGGTTTGGTGTGAGTTCATTGCCTAACCCATGCCAAGGGGTTTGTCCAGTGAATGCCATAGTTTCAACTAAATGTGCCATAAGAATAATTCCTGTATCGATTTTGAATGGGTAAAAGGGTTCGATTTAAATTTTGCTAAATACTTAATTGCGTAAATTCGGGCTAAAGCTGCGGTCACAGTTGTTGCAGTAATACTGTTTGCGATAAGTTGGGTGAAGCGGTTGTTGCTGTTCATCTTCAGTGATCAACATCCAGATACCGCCAATCAGTACCCCAACGATTGCACCTGCAATTGGAGGAATATTCAGGCTTTTGGAAACACTCACTCCTAATGTGGCAAGTGCCATCGGTGACATCACACTATTGGAAATGGGGTTATTGGTTGAGGTACTGGGTAAATGTTGGGTTGATTCAAGCAGTACCGTCTCTCGGGACTGGCAATAAGGACATGGCAAACTCATTGTGGTATTTCCTGTAAATGAATAAAAAAACCTGCTGGGGAAGCAGGCAAAATGATTGCAATGTAGCTGAAGCATGTATTGGTGCTATCTCAAATGGAGAAACACTGTTCTCAATTAGATGCTATGTATTTGTATTTTTTTAGAATGCGTTTTTTTTCATCAGTTTTAGGCAATTTTTGAATGATGATTAAACAGATCAATTGACCTGTTTTTTAGCAGCGATTATGATGCAAGGGCTGACCTACATTGTCAGTCGGTTTTGACAGACCGCTCATCTAGCGCATCGGAGTTTATTCATCTGAGTATTCTTTGTATGTGTAAAAACCTTCTCGTCCCCCTTTGCGGTAGAACGGGAGGGGGACGCGTTCGCGCGTGCTGGTTCTAGATGTCCAGTCTGTCAACCCCTTTTCGTTCTGCCACCATAATCAATTGACAGTGATTCGGTAGAACTTCTAATTCATCTAGGAGTCAACCATGACGCAATTTACTGTGCTTTATTATTCCCCTGCACTTTCTCTGCCTCTCAGGCATTTTATTCCAATTCATTTATCACACGCTTTCACTGTGTCCTGATTGACTCAAGGCATCAATTAACTGCTGCATCCATTTTGGTCAGTGGTGTTTTGTGCTGGATAAAAATCATGAAATTCATCGCACAGCTTATTTTGGTTGTCCTTATTGTGCTCAGTAACAGCATCGCTAGAGCCTATGACAGCCAAGCAAAATGTATTTGAAATTACAGGCAATTTCATAATTCATTTTTAAAAACTTAAAAAATATTGGATGGGGAAAATAATAGGATGAAATACATTTCAATTGCGCTGCTCACCAGCCTTGCGTTGGTCGGCTGCTCAAAACCACAACAAGATGATGTAGAGAATAAAGAACTATCTCAAAAGATTGAAAACATGTCATTGAATGATGCTGTCCCTGCACAGGCTGTTTCTTCTCCTTTGATTATCGCTCGCAATAAAATTACACCTCCGCTAACAAAGACTGGAGAAGACTTTCAGGAACTCATCAAAGATGAGGGGTATTTTTCCTTTTATCCACCGTATAAAACCATCTATGGATTGCAGATGTTTGCTGAAAATGACGATGTTGCAGATTATTGTGCAAACTGCGTGTATTTCCAGTCCATTCTCAATGATTTAAGAAATGTGCTGGCTTTAAAAAACAATCAAGTTTTAGTGATCGGACATACTGATCAACAGTTTCCTGCATTCACTTTTGCTTTAGGTGATGACTATTCTTTGCGTGCAGCGCATGATACGGCAATCAATTATATAAGATCGACAATGCAGGTGACTCCACCACAAAAAGATCAATTTGAGAGTACAGAACAATATCAACAACGTATTCAGACACTTCAAAATGAGTTGGATACTAAAAATGCCCATCTAAATTATGACTTGAAGCTTTTAGGACTCAGTTTAAATGCTACGTCTGGTCAAAGTCTGTTTATGCCAAGCAGCTATACACCGAATGATCGACCAAATGGTCCGATTGATAATTTTGTTTATTACGATGCTGATTCGAAACAATTACATTTTGAGAATATGAATTTCGCATCTGATCTTATTGTGAATTTCACAGCCCCATCCACGCCAGAGTTAGCACAAAATATTATTACGGCTGGTGGACAGAAGTATGTCGGTTACATTTTTAACTTCAATAATCATAAATTGGAATTAGAGAGCTTAGTCATTTATCAGGCCAACAACACTCAAGCTGATTCTGCGAATGAACCGATTGCCATCCTTGAACCGAGCACCATGTCCTTTCAACGCAAACATTTCAACGGCATAGAAAATGCTCGATTAAAGCAATTTGATGTGACACTGAAAAAGCCAATTCCTTTTGATTTTAGCTTGGAAAACTACACGCCG
The DNA here is from genome assembly GCF_000369525.1 of Acinetobacter higginsii. Taxonomy (GTDB): domain Bacteria; phylum Pseudomonadota; class Gammaproteobacteria; order Pseudomonadales; family Moraxellaceae; genus Acinetobacter; species Acinetobacter higginsii. The sequence goes on along the minus strand of NZ_KB850072.1, from coordinate 528,099 downwards.
ATCGAAAAGGTATTTAAAAAGATCGATGAGTAATTCCCACTTTTATAAAAAGTAAAAAATTGATTGACCAAACAATTAAATACACAGAGTTGGGCTTTCACCCAACCCTGTAGATCACAATATTCGATTAAATATAGGCATGTGTAATGAATTTTATTCCATCGATTGTTTTATCCAGTGTGTTGCTACTGACTTTAACTGCGTGTAATTCAGGTAACGATGCACCAAAACCAAAGGATACCCCAACTCAAACAAGTGAGCATAGCACTGCTGATGCGACTGAAACTCCGCCTCAATCTGAAGATGATTTTCCAGCCGTTGATAAATCCTTTCTGGAAGATGAGTCATATAATGCTGAGGAAGGGACTGAACCCACTGTACAAGAACAATTTGAAGTCCGTGTCCGTCGTGAAGAATCACAATACTCCATGACAGGCTATACCGATTTGTTAAACATCATGTCCTTGAACGATGCGCCAACCACCATCACAGGGGTTTTAATCAACCGTGGTAATTGCAGAAGCAAAGGCACTTACGATTACCAAAATATGCGCTATGGCTCAGTGGCAAAAGTCTACTTGGGCTGTTCCGCTGAATATGTCCGTGAAGTGACCATCACCACCAACAGTGGTTTGACCTATACCTATAATTTTTAGAGATTTAATCACAGCGATTTATACAAGCATAAAAAAGGCGTTCTAATCAGAGCGCCTTATATTTGAAAAGTTTACTTAGCAGGGATATTCCCTGTATAGCTTTGCCATAAATAGGAAATATGCTGACTCATATACCGATAAAGTTTGAGGGGGCCATTTAGAAACTCAAGCTGTTTACTCCAGTAGCTACGCATATCACTGTCCGCAAAGTAACAGTGTTTTTCCCAAACCAAATAAGGTGATCCTTGCACAAGCTCATGTCCCTTGTGTAAACAAGCCCCTCTCCATACCCGTAAGATAAAATCAGAATATTTACACTCATCACCAATCACATAAATGATGGCATGGACTGAATAAAATCCATTCAGTGATTTCACAATACGCCATTGCACATCATACAGCTTGCCAGCTAATTCTTCGGATTGATGTAATCTTTCCAGCCATTTACTAGCAAGTTTTGGTAATTTAACTTCGGCATCAAATTGTAAGGGAATAGTAAACATACAAGGTAAATCATAGATCATACAATTGATCTGCTTATGTTTGTCTAGACAACGTTTAAACAATGCCTTTTGGAATTTAATACTTTCATTAATTGGTTCAATAAATTTTGTATATTCCAGTGCAATCCGTCGTTTCAGAAACTTATGTTTAAATTGATCATGAATAAGCTCTGCATTCTCTACAAGGTAATTCATATTACCGTAATGAGAAAAGCCTACTGTATCAAAGATTGCAGCCCAATAAGGATTTAGTTGAAATCCATGTAATACCAAACGGTGATAATGCAGCCAAGGTAGAGAATTTAAAAATATACGATAATTCTTATCCAAACATTTGGGTGATCGTTTATCCATAACCGCTAGTTTCCCATTTTCAATTTGAGCTGCATTTTGAATACTCTGTCCTAAGAACAAATGAGTATTAACATCCAGCATGAATGGGATAATTGGTGTCTGCGGTATATAGTGTGCTTGAGGAGTCGCTGAATAATGAGTCATTTCATGCCTCCTTTTGACCAGTATTTTTAAGAGATTTACCCATTTTTATCGCAACATCCTTAGCAATATTTTTACCAAATACACGTATGAAGTAGGCTTTATCATTTCTAAGGTTTTGCTCATTCTCTTCATCCTGCTTAATCCTTTTATGCACAATGAATTGGTCTCTTTTGGTTATATAACGGATGGCTTTAATCAAATACTCGTATTTTTGTTTATCACTGCGATGTAAGGTGCCAATACCGACATCTTTGTATTTGCCATTGTGAGCATCAATATTGCAATTATAGTAAGTCCCCTCATCACCAATCACTCTTTTCCAGACCTCACCAATCTGTTGTGCTAACTTAATGTCCTGTGAGTGTTTACGACCATCGAGAAAGAAAAAACAGTGGTAGTGATAGCCCGTTTTTTCGGCAAATTCCAATTTCCATAGATAGCCCAATATACGTAAATTTGAAGTACGCTTTAAATAACGAAGGCATGTGATTAAATCTGCTTTGACTTGGGCAAGTTCAGGGTTTTGTGTTTTTCCATAACGAAAATCGACACGAGCAATGACAATTCTCGAATGTTTAGCCAGTATCGTATCTACACATTCTGTAGCGACCTTTTGCTGATATTGGGAACGTTCCCTTCGTTTTTTCTGTTGGTATTTGAATTCCTTTTCTTGAGTTAGCAAATACAAACGTTCAATGAATAGATTAATTAATTCTGCATAACAAATTGAAGTTATTGTTCCATCAGTATTTCTTAGCTGAATAATATCATTGGGGTAATGTAGATAAAAATCAGCATGAAAATAACCCTTTAGAATTTCGTTATACGCTTGCATAACAATCTTATGATGCTCACAATCATAATGCTCTAGAGGATCAAACCCTTGGATGAGTATTTGCTTTAATAATTCAATGAATTTTTTATCAATAGGCTCATACCATCCATGATACAGAGTGCCTTTGATCTTACGATAAGCCTGCACATAGTTGTGTTTTAAGATTTGTTTTACTAATTCAATTTCTGAGAATATTTTCTCAGCTTCAGGATTTGATCGAATTTCATATTGGTTATATTCAGTGTTGAAATCTAATAAGTAATCCAATGCCAATGAGCTTGAATGCTGATCGTCTGCTGCATTGAAGCATTCTTCATACATTGAATTGAGTAAAGACTGTTGCTCTTCCAATGGTGCTGTAATCTGAATGGGCTGATTAGATGAATCAGTATCAGTTATTTCAGTCTGCTGATTTAGAAAGTGTTCAGGTACTTGTGTTAAGTATTCATGTGCTAAAGCAGGTGTTTGATTATTACTCATAAGATAGGATGATTGATTCATAATAATGAACTTCTCTGTACGTAATTACACCTAACAATTTGTTAATTAAGTCAATTTATATAATAATTAATATTATTAGATATACTGATCATATAAGTAACACAAATGGTCAGGCGTAAAAATCACTGTAATCCCATGACCTCGAAATCAAGGAATTACAGTGTTATAAGGGTTAATAGGGTATGTGAGAGTTGTAAAGATATCTTGCTAATCTGGTTAGCTTTTTTTTGAATTGATCCAATCTATTATGTCCTGCTCTAACCAACCAACGGCTGATAGTCCCAATCTAATCGGACGAGGAAAAGACGAATCATATCTCTTGGATTTCGGGTTCATTTTGTCATACAGACTTGATTTACTTAAACAGACTAATTCTGTTACTCCTTTCATTCTAAGAATCTGATTTTTTTTGGTTTCTGAGGTTTGCATTGTTTACTCCGATTTAAACCTGATGTGGATGTCTTCGGATATAAATATGCTCTAGAATCCTCAGAAACATCAGCAAAACAAGATTCACAATTGTTAAGTAGCGTATTTAAATGAGTAATCCCGTCTTCGATCATGAAATTTACAGAATAGCTCACCCTGTAATGCAAAAATTAGTAAAGCAAGCTGTAAAAGCAAGAGAGTTTCAAGCAACTTTCCCAAATCTGTATAACGAGTTAATACGTATTAGGGATGTAATATTGAGGCAACTGGTCAACCTGCTAACTGAAAAATATAAAGAAAGAAAGTCACTACCTATTGAGCAAATCAAGATTGAAGTAGAGATAATTGTCTTTGGCAGACAGTTACTCAACCATGTAATGGGATATTGTCAAACAAGGCAATTAGTGGATGAAGATATATTTTTGTTAAACCATTTACTTCAACCAGATGAACTAACATCAATATTTGAAGAACTTTATTGCATATTTTGGGAAAACATCAAAAGTTATGAAGAATGGACACAATTCCCCAATTTTTCGACAAACCTCAAACGTATTTTGAACGAAAAGTATTTCTTACCTGACTTGTTACCATTCTGGGATATTAAATCTCTATTTTTGGATTATCTTAAAATTTATATTGAATATCATAATTTTAAGAATAGCAAAGATATAAAAGGCACAAATATAACTCAAGTCCCTTCATATCACGAAGTTAGGAATGCAATTAAAGGATTGAAAATTTATGGTACACCACTACAGAAGTCCACAAAATCATTTATTGGATGCTCTCCGTTAGATGCCAATTTGCCACCTTCAAAGTTCATAAATCTTCATCTAAATCTAGAAGAGGATGTTAGCAATCTGCCTGTGCTTTTAAGTAAATTTATACATGAATTTATGGCTACAAGATTAGATAATCAGAGAAATGGGACAGATGCCCAGCCTATTATTGACAATAAGGTTTCTGAAAAAATTCATAGCTTGAGCATCATTTTAGATGATTGTGCAAATTCACTTGAAGTACTCAAAAGAGCTGATGCAATTCTTACTGCGCTAATCAGCCTGATTTACTACGATAAAATTTTTGAAACAAAGATCAACAAGGGTAACATCCAGCAGTTTGAATCAGCGAATTATTCTAAATTTATGCTAAGTGAAATTCACGGCTCTGCAAACCAAACTATAATTGAGAATGCTATCAATCAAGATCGTCGCAACTCAATCAATCATACAGGCATGGATTATTTTTCCGATTTGTTCCAAACGCTTTATGAATTACTTGAAAATGATAAAGATATAAAAACCATAAAGCCTAAAAAAGCAACAATATTTATCACTTGTGGTATGAGGGACATACTTTATGAACATACATTTAGTAAAGCAAGTCTAAGTAAAGGTCTAAATGATATGGTGAAAAATTTATCACCAGAAAATTTATATGAGATCATCAATCTGTAAGGATGCAGACAACTTAACAGTCCGTATGATATACCAGTATCATCAAATTTATGGGTTTAACATCACTTACAAGCATCTAAAGAATATGGGTAGATTTATTTTTTTACAGTCTGCCCATAATTATGAATCGATAAAATCTCATAAACAGAATGTATAAGATCAAGAAAACTCATCCAAGATGAAAGTAAAGATAAGCAACAGTAAAAAACCAAATACAACAGACCATTCAAGCATAAGACCAAAGTGGATATTTGCAAAATTCCCCACCTTAAAATCAGTTTGGAATTCTACTAGAAATTTTCTTTCAACTAATATGATGTCCAAATAAGTAAAAAGATGTCTCTTTAGATATCACCTAATCCAATGTTTGATGAGGGGTAGGTTGAGGGGTAAAATCATAGATAAAAAACAAGCCCTTGTAAAAACAAGGGCTTATTTAAATATTTGGCGGAAGCGGTGAGATTCGAACTCACGGAGGACTCACACCCTCGTCGGTTTTCAAGACCGGTGCATTAAACCGCTCTGCCACGCTTCCATGTGCGTAAGAATACAAAGCTTGCCCTCTTTATACAAGAGAAATTTAATTGCAATGTATTCAAATGCATAATGTTTCATCAATTTTAGAGTTTTGCGGCTAATTCAGCACCATCTCGGATCGCACGCTTGGCATCTAGCTCTGCTGCGAGCTTCGCACCACCAATAATATGATAGTTCGCAGAAGTGTTTTCACCCTCTTTAGGCATTAAATCTTTAACAGATTCCTGCCCCGCACATACGACAATGGTATCTACGCGCAACAATTGATCATGACCATTATGCTCAACCCACAAACCTTCATCGGTCACCGCTTTATATTGCACACCACGTAGCATACGCACAGCATGCTTTTTCAGTTGCGCACGATGTACCCAACCAGAGGTTTTACCCAAACCAATTCCGAGTGGTGTGGTTTTGCGCTGCAATAAATAAATCTGACGCACTGGAATTTCAACTTCTGGACGTTGTATTCCACCTTCAGAGACATAGTTAGGATCTGGATCTACACCCCACTCACGTTGCCATTCTGCTAAGGGTTGCGGCTGTGGTTGATGTGGTGGTTTTAATAAGAACTCTGATACGTCAAAGCCAATCCCACCTGCACCAATCACAGCAACCTTATGACCCACTTCTGCGCCACGTAATACTTCTGCATATGACAACACTTGAGGTGCAGTACTGCCCTGAATCTTCAATGCACGTGGTACAACACCCGTAGCCACAACCACTTCATCAAAACCTTCACGTTCTAACTGTTCACGGTTTACACGTGTATTTAAACGAACATCTACACCCGTTTGTTTCAGCTGCACTTTAAAGTAACGGATGGTCTCATGGAATTCTTCTTTTCCAGGTACCACTTTGGCTAAATTAAACTGACCGCCAACATCATGATTTGCTTCAAATAAGGTCACGGCGTGACCACGGCTTGCAGCTACTGTCGCAGCAGACATACCCGCCACCCCGCCACCGACAACCGCAATACGCTTTGGTTTTTTAGTTTTGATATAAACCAATTCTGTTTCATGACACGCTTGCGGATTGACTAAACAGCTGACACGTTCATTTTTAAATGCGTGATCTAAGCAGGCTTGGTTACACGCGATACAGGTATTAATTTCATCCACACGATTGGTTGCAGTCTTATTCACCCAATAAGCATCTGCCAAGAATGGACGTGCCATTTGCACCATATCCGCCTTGCCAGAAGCAATAATCTCTTCAGCAACATCAGGCATATTAATACGATTTGATGCAATCACTGGAACAGAAACGTGCTGTTTGACTGCTGCGGTATAATCCACAAAAGCGGCACGCGGCACAGAGGTTACAATGGTAGGAACACGGGCTTCGTGCCAACCGATCCCTGTATTTAACAGTGTAATCCCTGCTTTTTCTAATGCCTTGGCAACCACAATCACTTCTTGCATGGTATTGCCATCATGTACTAAATCAAGCAAAGACAAACGGAATGCAATAATGAATTTTTCACCGACTTTAGCACGAATCGCTTTGACGATCTCCACTGGAAAGCGCATACGATTGTCGATATCACCCCCCCAACGGTCAGTACGTTTATTCACATGGCTGCTGAGAAACTGGTTAATTAGATAACCTTCCGACCCCATGATTTCTACGCCATCATAACCTGCTTTTTTAGCCAAGCTCGCGCAACGTGCATAATCATCAATGGTTGCTAATATCTGAGAATCAGACATTTGGCGAGGCTTAAATGGATTGATCGGTGCTTGAATCGGAGAAGAAGATACCGAAAATGGATGATAACCATAACGGCCAGAATGCAGGATTTGCATCAAAATTTTTGCACCATGCTTATGTACTGCATGGGTAACTAAACGATGATGAGGAATATCTGCCAAACTATTCATGGTTCCGCCCGCTGGCAACAACCAGCCTTGACGGTTTGGAGAAATACCACCGGTGATAATTAGACCTACACCGCCCTTTGCTCGCTCACCAAAATACGCAGCGAGTTTAGGATAGTTAAAGAAGCGGTCTTCTAAACCGGAGTGCATCGAACCCATTACCACACGGTTTTTAATGGTAGTAAAACCCAAATGTAATGGTTTTAAGATATTTGCATAGCTAGTCATGGTATTCCTTCTCTAATTTTGGCTTTGCAACTTGTTGCATAGTACTTTAATACTTTTTTGTTGATTTGGGATGACTCTATCTAAAAATTTAGCTGTTGAAAGTGTCAATTTGACTTAAACCTACTTAAGATTCTGCTACATCTTCTATAAAGATTGCTGAATTACAGAAGCAGGTCGACATAAAAAAGCAGCCACAATAATAGTGACTGCTTTTATTCAATCTAAAACATTAAGCTCCGACTTATTGATAGTCGCTTCGGCTTATTCTCATGCTGACCAATGCTGCCCAATTTAATGTTGTTGATTACCTGAATAAGCTAAGCGACTTTTCTGTACTTTCATTTTAAGTGAACTCATCACAATCCCCATACAGATAAAAGCAGCACCAATTAGGATATTGAGCGTCAAAGCTTCATGCCAGATCAACGAACCAAAAAACAGACTCAGAATCGGGATACACATAATCGAAATCGAAGCGACAAAAGTATCTACCTGACTGACAATCCAGTTCCAAAGCACAAAGGCAAAACCCGTTCCTACCACCGCAATATAGAATAAAGCAGATTCATTCAGCGGATTCAGCCAAACCTGAGCATCTACAGGCTCGAACAATAAGGCCATAACAAACATTAAGCTTCCACCTAGCAGAAGCTGCCAAATGGTCAGTTTAATTTTGTCATAGGTGGCAAAATTCTTTTTGATGTAAACCGTCGATAGTGCCCAGAAAAAGCCTGAACCAATGAGTAACACCTGCCCCAGCAATGACATATTCATATGCACATGATGTAATTGCGGCCATAAAATTGCGATGAGTCCCAAGGTTCCTAAAACGAGCCCCAAGATTTTCTGGGTATTCAACCTTTCATTTAAAAAATAATGCGCTAATACAGCAATAAAAATCGGCATGGTAAATACCAGTACAGCTGATAAACCTGAACCAACAAATTGCATTGCAAAGGTCTGCGTGGCATAAAAACCAAAACAGATCAATACACTTAAAATGATTAAGGGCTTCCACTCAGCTTGCTCAGGCAAAATGGATTTTTTTAAAATCCGTTGTACCAGCATTAATGTCAATGCAGCTAAAATCAACCGTGTAGAGATAAATAGAAATGGTGGAAACACTTGTAAGCTATGTTTGACCAAGCCCCATAACGAACCCCAAACCAGACACAGCAACGCGATTGCACTCACGACTCGAATATTCACGTGTTGTACTCAACCGATAAAAAGTAAGCTTAGTGTATAAAATAAATGACATCATGAATAATGCTATGTTTTAATAGATACATCATTTTTTTTGATGCCTAATTCAATTCATTCTTTTTAATAGCACCTTTCGAATTGAAATATTGAGGACTTACCGTGAATATTGATATTAGTGATATCCGATCATTTGTGACAGTGGCCGAGCTGAAGAGCATTACCGCCGCGGCAAATAAGCTCAATTATTTACAGTCCAATATGACCGCAAAAATTAAAAAGATTGAAAATCACTATAAACGCCAACTGTTTATCCGTAAGCCTAAAGGCGTCGAACTGACTGAATCTGGCATGAATTTATATGCCCAATATAAAAAGATGATTTTCACTTGGGAAGAAACTGAAAATAAAATCTACCAACAAGAAAGCGTTTTACGCTTTGGCACCAATACCAGTCTAGGTGGGATGCGTTTCTACCCTTCCTTTAGTCAGCTCTATGAAGCCTACCCTGATCTTTCCATCACCATGAAAACAGGTCCAACAGGTTATATTGAGGATGAGATTTTAGCGGGCAATTTGGATATTGCTTATGCCCTAGGACATCCTAAACATAAAAATCTGCAATATATTCAAAAAGCGGATGATCAACTGGTAATTATTGGTAAAAACATGATCAACCATGACAGTCTCGAAAAATGTCTGAATCATCAAAATATCTTGCTGGCTTCTGAACAATGCTGCTATGCCACCACCTTAGACAGCATCTACACCGACTATAACCTTAAAAAGGGTGAACTCACCCATATTTACGATCATGAAGCTCTAATTCACTTTACCCAGTTAGGTATGGGCATCTCGATGATTGCCAAATCTTTGATTGAAAAATATAACATTCAATACTATCGAGAAACGCCTGAACAGTATCGAGATATCGGCCTTTATCTGATTGCACGTCACGATCATGTATTTACCCCAATCGAGAAACAATTTATTGGCTTAAATGATTCACTTTGAACGAAACACTTTTTATAAACAGTGCTTGCAACCTCTTGATGTACTTTTCACGTGAGATTTTTTCAAGTTCACGACCTGTTAACGCCTTATTGTGAATGCTTATCGTAAAACTTTATATTTTTCCGATGTTAATCTATTTTTTAAATGAAAAAAAAAGAATTCCTTTCCTAACAGAAAAAAAATCGATTTGAAAAGTGATATAGTACGGGACGTATAAATTCTCTTTGGTCACCGAAGTATTAGGGTGCCTATTTCGAAATAGTTAGGACTAGCAATGACTGATAATGCAACGATCTTGCAGCATGTACCAGTAGGTAAAAAAGTTGGGATTGCCTTCTCTGGTGGTTTAGACACTTCAGCAGCTTTATTATGGATGAAACAGAAAGGCGCAGAGCCTTATGCATATACTGCAAATCTGGGTCAGCCTGATGAAGATGACTATGATGCTATTCCAAAGAAAGCTGAACAGTACGGCGCAGTCAAAGCTCGATTAATCGATTGTCGTTTACAACTTGCGCTTGAAGGTATTGCTGCGATTCAATGTGGCGCGTTCCACATCAGCACTGGCGGCGTTCCTTACTTCAATACCACACCTTTAGGTCGTGCAGTGACAGGTACAATGCTTGTTACCGCGATGAAAGAAGATGACGTCAACATTTGGGGCGACGGTTCAACTTATAAAGGCAACGATATTGAACGTTTCTATCGTTACGGTTTATTGACCAACCCTGCGCTTAAAATCTATAAGCCTTGGTTAGACCAAACCTTTATTGATGAGTTAGGCGGCCGTGCCGAAATGTCGCAATTCTTAATCGACAACGGTTTTGACTATAAAATGTCAAAAGAAAAAGCATATTCAACTGACTCAAATATGTTGGGGGCAACGCACGAAGCCAAAGATTTAGAATACCTCAATGCAGGTATTAAAATCGTAGACCCTATCATGGGCGTTGCATTCTGGAAAGATGACGTTGAAATCCAACCAGAAGAAGTGAGCATTACTTTTGAACAAGGTATGCCAGTTGCATTGAATGGTCAACGTATCGAAGATCCAGTTGAATTCATTCTTGAAGCAAACCGTATCGGTGGTCGTCATGGTCTAGGGATGTCTGACCAAATTGAAAACCGTATCATCGAAGCGAAATCTCGTGGTATCTATGAAGCACCAGGTATGGCTTTATTACATATCGCTTATGAGCGTTTGGTGACTGGTATTCATAACGAAGATACGATTGAACAATACCGTATTAACGGTTTACGTTTAGGTCGCCTACTTTACCAAGGTCGTTGGTTCGATTCTCAAGCACTCATGCTGCGTGAAACTTCACAACGTTGGGTTGCGAAAGCCATTACCGGTACTGTAACACTTGAATTACGTCGTGGTAATGACTACACCATCATGAACACTGAGTCTCCTAACCTCACGTATGAAGCTGAGCGTTTAACCATGGAGAAAGGCGATTCAATGTTTACGCCAATGGATCGTATCGGTCAGTTAACTATGCGCAACCTCGATATTACCGATACCCGTGCAAAATTGGGTATCTATACTGAAACAGGTTTACTCGCAGTGGGCCAAGGTTCTGCAATTCCACAGTTGGAAAACAAATCAAAATAAAAGATGGGTAAATTAATTTACCTATTTGAAAGGCTGAATATTTTTATTCAGCCTTTTTTATTTTATCCAAGAACATACGCATTACCGAATCATTGCATTTATAGAACAATATGTCGCAATTAAAGACTATTTATCATCATAATGAATCGATAATATAAGCATTAAGCAAAACACAATAATTTGGGAGATGAAAGATGAATGCTTATCTACATCGTAGTGAAAACCGTGGTCATGTCAAAGCAGGCTGGTTAGACACCTATCATAGCTTTTCATTTGGTAGCTGGTATAACCCGAAATATATGGGCGTCAGTGCGCTTCGCGTGATTAATGATGATACGGTTGCTGCACATAATGGTTTCGGTACTCATCCCCATGACAACATGGAAATCTTAACCTGTGTACTTGATGGCACCATTTCCCATAAAGACAGCATGGGCAATGAAGGTCAAATCAATGCAGGTGAATGGCAGTTGATGAGCGCTGGAACTGGGGTCACCCACAGTGAAATGAACAAGCATGATAAAGCGGTGCATCTATTACAGATTTGGATTCAACCGAATATACAAGATGCTGAACCAACTTATCAGCAAATTCATCTAAACCCGAAAGATCATCCAAACCAATGGCACTTGATTGCTGGTGATGAATCTGCGCCAATGTCGATCCGTCAAAATGCTGAAGTGAAAACTGCAGTCATTGAGAAAGATCAACATTTAGAAATTGCAGCACGGAAAAAAGTCAACTATGTGCATGTGATTTCAGGTGAAGTGATGATTGCCGATCATTTGGTTAAAGCGGGTGATGCCCTACTGTTTGATGAGACTGCAACGATTACTGCATTACAAGACAGTCAAATGATCTGGTTTGACTTACCTTAAACTCGGTTTAACTTGTACCTCTTACCCTCAAGGGGTACAAGCTTTTTTAATCATTATTGCTATTACTATCACAACTGCTTGAGTCAGAACTAGAGTCAGCATTAGAACCACAATTATCTATACCTTGATCATTATTATGCTGGACTGAATTGCAGCTGGATGTGGTTGAAGAATATGAATGGCTATAATCAGAAGTATCTTGTGTAGCATCTGTTTTCTTTGCGAAGAAAAACAATAAAATCAAGCCAGCCACAATAACTAAAAAAATAAACATCAGCCTCACAATCCCCTCTTGCTCCTCCAATCTTTATTTCACACTATAGCTTAATTCTTTTCAAAAATAATCGGCATTAAAAAAGCCCGATTAACGGGCTTTTCTACAACCTTGAACATTTTTAAAAACGATCTGAACCGTTTCGTTCGTTGTTAGCTGTGTGTTCAGGTTGTCATATCTTTGTTCATTTAGGCAAGATTCTCTTAAATCCCAAATAGTATATGACTTCCTTATTGATTAAATTAGCACCAATAGTGGGTTAGGTCAAGTCGCTTAATTTTCTAAAAATAAGCTGGAATAAAAAAAGCCCTGAATCTTTTCGACTCAGAGCTTTGGAGTTTTCGTAACTTCATTCGAAGCTATAAAACCTAAAAATCTTGGTAGGTATATCCAGACTCGAACTGGAGACCTCTACGATGTCAACGTAGCGCTCTAACCAACTGAGCTATACACCTAGAATGAGAAGCATCATATTCATTTTTTATCAGCTTCACAAGTTTTTTTGTGACTGTTTCAGTGCAATCGCACAGTCTTTAAGCAAGCGCTTAAATTCTTCAATATTTGCACCATCTTGCTGCTCTAAAAAAACAATTTGTTGATATAACACAATCGCTTGTTCAAACACCTGTTTATTTTCAACCTGACTTGCCAAACGCTGCATCCACACTTGAAAAGTCTCTGCGTGTTGTTTATGCAGATTTCTAGGTAGTTGCTTCTGAAACTTAAGTACAGCTCTTTGATAATCAGCTTGCTGCCTTGTTTGCTTCCACCAATAGATACCCACGTAAACCATCAAAATAGCGAATACGCCAACAATCAACACAATTGCATATGCATAACTTGAATCCAGACCTAATCGAGATAACCAGTTCTTCTGTTTGTTTGCATCATAACCAACGACTTTACTTTGCCATTGATAACTTAAATAATCACTCCAAATCCGCATATTTTTTAGAAACTTAAACTGTTGCAAACGCCAAGCTTTACTTTCATCTCCCCATACAGTTTGATCTTGTGCCAAATAATCCTGCATGCCCGTATCAATTCGTTGCGGTGCAATCATGGCTGTTGGGTCAATTCTTTTCCATTTTCCATCTAGATAGACCTCACTCCAAGCATGTGCATCCAGTTGTCGAACCTCCCAACTTTGCCCATCAGGCGCCAGTTGACCACCTTGATAACCCGTCACTACCCGTGCGGGAATACCCGCATAACGCATTAGCATGACAAAACTAGACGCATAATGCTCACAAAATCCTTTCCGACTGGAAAACAAGAATTGATCTATACGATCCCCACCTAAAGTCCCAGGCGTCAAAGTGTATACAAAGCCATTCTTTCGATACCATGACAGCACTGATTGTAGATATTGTTCAGGTTGCTTCTGACTTTTTTCAAACAGCTCATGCGCCAATTGCTGTGCTTTAAGATCCCGTCCCTCATCAAACCTAAGGTTTAACTCAAGTTGACGTGCTGACAACAAAATAGGCTCTGCCGACATGCGCCCCAACCACAACATCTGTATCGGTACATTGCGCTTAACTAATTTTGTTGGGCGAATACTATTATCTTGATACAACTGCAAATAACGTTCTTGCGGAATCGAGTATTCCAAACCCATGATCCAATTGGCTTGTTCATCTGCTGCTAAATATTGATAAGGTACGCTTCTTTGGGTGGACTGCACATTTTTAATTTGTTGATTAAAAAAACTACTGGTCCAAGTCGTTCCATCATATTGATCTAAGACTAAAGCTCTCCAGTACAATTCTGATCGACTTGGAAATTGCGACATATTTGCCACTACCCGAAAGGCCAAAGCCGAGGACTGTGATAATTGTGCAATATCTCCAGGTGACATGCGATCACTAATCCCAGTCGTGGCTTGATTAGTCTGAATTGGTACTGCCCAAAGCGGTGGCAATCGTGGAAAGAAAATAAATAAGATGAGAAAGAAAGGAATTGCTATGCCAACAAATTTAAAAATTTGCTTCACATCTTGTTTAAGTTGGTTTGATGAAAGTTTCGTTTGATTAAACAATCCCGTCTGTATCCGATACAAACCCAATAAACACATCATAAAGACTGTAAATACAATCAACGCCATCCAAAAAGCTTGGCTATGTAACAATAGGCTGGCACTGACAAATAGAGCAAAATTAAAGACAATCAATAAATCACGAGTGTTTTTAGCTTCTAAACATTTGGCAAATAAACAGGTACTTAAAAAGGCGACGCCCGCTTCCACCCCAAAGATCGTTTGATAATTGATATAAACGATACCCAAGGACAATAGAATAAAAATCACCAAAAACCATTTAGGAAAAGGCACCCAGCTTTGTTTACGATATCTACGAACCAATAACAGCCAAACCACCGCCCATAATCCCGTTAAAGCAGCAGGTGCAAAAGCGGTTTGCCCAAGTAATACAAAAGCCAAGACAGCTAAAACACAGAAGTAGATTTGCTTAGTCATCATTATGCCTGCGCCAATAAAAGTTTGGCCTGAATTAACTGAGATTGTCCTTGCCCGCTTTCTAAGCGAGCATGCGGCAAAATAAGTGCATAATCATCACCTAACTGTTCACATTGCTCGACCAAACCCATCATAAAGCTTAATTTATCTTCATGGCTTTGAGCTGGAATCTGCTGATAGTCAATTTCCAGATGCTGGTGATTAGCCTGAGCTTCAAACATTTTGATCAAAAATCCCTGCCCCCGTGCGACCTGTTTCCATGCCACATTTTGATAAGAATCACCGTGTTGAAAGCCACGTAACTCTTTAAATTCATCTAAGCTATCTTGGGCAGAAGTCGGCTTATTTTTATGCTCTTTCTGCCAATCATAGCCCTTCGGGGCAACCCAGACTTTATGTTTTGGATATAAATAAGTCCATGCGCGGACTAATCCTAATGGATAAGTAGAATAAATTTTAATGGTCTCAAATTCATAGAGTCCACGTTTGTCAGGCATAACTGCAAGCTCAACACTATGTTGTGTCTGATCTATAAAAACCAATTGCTCTTGAGCTTGCCACTGGATCCTTAGATAACGTACAGAACGAACAGGTTGTTTAAATAGCAGCTTTAAAATGATTGCTTGATCGACTTGTCCGACTTCAGGCAGCACAATATCAATTTGTAAATCATGTAATTGCTTAAAGGTCAGATAAAAACTAATACAAAGAATGGCACTGATTAAAAAGCAAAATCCTAAAATCAGATTGTTTGCATAGTTAATTCCAGCAATAAAGGTAATTAAAATCAGGACCAGATATAGAAAACCTTGTTTATAGACAAAAACCAAAACGTCCTTTTGTCGCAAGGTTTTACTACGATCCACTTGGAAACGCTTTGCGATCCATTGATTGACCTGTTGTTTAAGTCCAGTTTGCATAGTCTGTACTCACCTATAATGCATCAACTGACTGCAACAGTTGTTTTACCTCCATCTCCCCCAAACTTAAACGATGCGCAACTACAGCCACAAATACCGTCTGTACATCATCCGTGGTCACGAAACTGCGTCCTTCAACTAACGCATAAGCTTGTGCTGCAGCTTTCAGTGCCAATACTCCACGTGTAGACAGGCCATGTCGTTGCTTACGTGTTTCAGCAGCCAAATCTAAAATATAATTGAGTACGGCGTCACTGAGAAAAATCTGTTTTGCCAATTCACGCAAATGTAAAATATCGGCTTGGGTAAAGACTGCGTCTAATTGATGAATCAGGACTTGGCGAGAGCTTTGTTGTAACAGTAATTTTTCTGCTTGGCGAGATGGATAACCCAATGACAATCGCATCAAAAAGCGGTCTAGTTGAGACTCTGGTAATGTATAAGTTCCACTTTGAAACAGTGGATTTTGCGTAGCCAACACCCAAAAAGGTTGTGGCAACTCATAATGCACGCCATCGACAGTGATAGCCCCTTCTTCCATCGCTTCCAACAAAGCACTTTGGGTTTTAGGGCTACAGCGATTGATTTCATCGGCAAGTAAGATTTGAGTAAAAACAGGGCCTTGCTTAAACTCAAACACATGTTCTTTTTGATTAAAAATATTGATACCGATGACATCACTGGCCAACATATCATTGGTAAATTGAATGCGCTGAAAATGTAATCCAGCCAACCGAGCCAAGGCACTGGCTAATGTGGTTTTCCCCAATCCAGGTAGATCTTCAAACAATACATGTCCACCAGCCAATAGACAGGTCAAAGCCAGTTTGGTCTGTTGTGGCTTATCTAAAATCAGCTGATTCACTTCAATTAAAAAGTGCTCAATCTTTTGACCGAAGCTTTTAATATCTTGTTCTAATGCTTGGTTTTGTCTTTTTTTGTCTTGAATTGAAGCCTGATCCATGCCCCACATAATTTTATCCCCAAAATGAAACAGTGCATGTTTCAACATACACTGTTTTGGTTTTTTTTCAACGAAATCAATTGATTTCTAGCAAGGGCATTTTTTCATATTACCACCCGCAGAAGGATAACGTGCATCGATACAATGACGATAAAAAGTCTTGGCATCCATCGGGGTTAGATCAGGATGATGCGCTTTCATATGCTGTACATAAGTTTCATAATCTGGCACACCCACCATCAACCGAAAACTCTGCTGCAAACGCTGCCATAACACAGCAATACGCGACCAATTCTTGGGTGATAAAAGCAAATGTTTTTGCGACATGATGGTGAATTTAATAATCTTCACAATCACTGCGCTGCCTTGTCGAGCAATTTTAAAATCCATCGCTACTCTCCTTTGATGCTATTCGCCGTCATCGGGGTTTCTGAATAAACTGCTGGTGCCTCGTTCACTGTTGGTGTCGGGCTCGCCAATGCTCTGCGTACAATACCAATCGAAGCAATGATCATCACAATCGCAACAATCATAAAGAAGCCACACAGTGCAGCATTGATCTGATTTGACATCACAATCGTTTGCATTTCAGCAACGGTTTTGGCTGGTGCAAGCACCTCACCACGCGCAATTGCATCCGAGAAACGATTCGCTTGTGCAAGGAAGCCAATTTTTGGATTTTCATGGAAAATCTTTTGCCAGCCCGCAGTCATTGAAGTAATGAATAAGAAAATCGTCGGGACAATGGTGACCCAAACATACTTCTCTTTTTTCATCTTGAATAAAATGACGGTTCCTAAAATCAGTGCCATCGAAGCAAGAATCTGGTTACCAATACCAAATAACGGCCACAATGAGTTAATCCCACCAAGTGGATCAACCACACCTTGATACACGAAGAAGCCCCAACCTGCCACTGCGACAAAAGTCCCGACCAAGTTCCCAAAGAATGAACTCGATTGTTTAATCGCTGGAACCACGATACCGACTGTATCCTGCACCATGAAACGACAAGCACGTGTACCCGCATCTACAGCAGTTAGAATAAATAATGCTTCAAACAGAATCGCAAAGTGATACCAGAACGCCATCATTGAGCGATTGTTAAAAATCTCTGAAATGATATGTGCCATACCAATTGCAAATGTAGGCGCACCACCTGTACGAGACAGGATTGAACTCTCACCCACTTCCTGAGCCAATAAGGTCAACATTTCTGGACTCACCACGAAACCAAGATTACGCACAGCTTCCGCAGCGGTCTCTACCGAGGTCCCTAAAACTGCTGCTGGTGCATTAATCGCAAAGTAAATGCCTGGATCGAGTACTGTCGCACAGATCATTGCCATGATGCCGACGAAAGATTCCATCAACATACCACCATAACCGATCATACGAATATTGACTTCGTTATCGACCAATTTAGGTGTCGTTCCAGATGCAACCAAGGCATGGAAACCTGAAATCGCACCACAAGCAATGGTAATAAACAGGAAAGGAAATAAACTACCCGCAAATACAGGGCCTGTACCATCAACAAAATGGGTCACTGCTGGCATTTTCAAATCAGGCATCGCGAAGATAATCCCAATCGCCAAGCCTGCAATCACACCAATTTTAAGGAAGGTTGATAAGTAATCACGTGGTGCTAACAGCAACCAAACCGGTAAAACAGAGGCGATAAAACCATAAATAATTAAGGCCCAAGTCAATTGAGTACCACTGAGGGTAAATAACTGCCCCCAATATGGATCTTTTGCAACATCCCCACCATACACAATTGCCGCCATCATCAGTACAAAACCGATAATCGACACCTCTGCAATTTTCCCTGGGCGTAGATAGCGCATATACACGCCCATGAACAAGGCGATTGGAATGGTTGCAGCAATACTGAACACACCCCATGGACTATGCGCCAATGCTTTCACGACGACCAAAGCCAGCACAGCAAGGATAATGATCATCACCCCCAGCGTACCTAGCATCACAATCACACCCGCAAAGGTACCCAATTCCTGTTTGGCCATTTCTCCCAAAGAACGACCATCACGTCGTGTTGAAATAAATAGAACAAGGAAATCTTGTACCGCGCCTGCAATCACCACACCGACTAAAAGCCAGATCGTCCCAGGTAAGTAACCCATTTGCGCTGCGAGAATTGGACCGACTAAAGGCCCTGCACCTGCAATCGCGGCAAAGTGATGACCGAATAAAACGAACTTATTGGTCGGAACATAATCCAGACCATCGGCAAGGCGATGAGCTGGGGTTAACCGTTTAGGATTTAATTCAAAAACTTTGTTTGCAATGAATAAACTATAGAACCGATATGCAATGCTATATACACAGACTGCGGCAAGAACTAACCAGACCGCATTAACATGCTCACCACGACTAACCGCCAAGATCCCAAATGAAATTGCCCCAACGATGGCAACCAAACTCCAAAGGAGTTTCGAGGGAAGTGTTGACTTTGCTTGTGTTGTCTCCATTCAAAACCTCTCAAATACATAATGCGTGGTTAGGGTCTGTTGACATTTCACTTTACGAGCGATAGCTATCATTGCGACAGAGAACATTTTTAGAAGACATAAAGCATGTCTTATGCAATTTAGCTATTCTAAATAATGAGTAGCGATTACAGCTACGCAAGATAATGTAGTGGCAACAAAAAATGTCAGCAAGCCCTATTAGATTTCCCTTTCCATATTTTCTGTAGAAGAAATATCTTTGTAAGTTTACCTTCTAGCTTCAATTATTTATCTAATACTTTGGCATAAAAAAAGGGATGATTGTTTAATCATCCCTTCGATAATTGTATATCTTGAGTAGCTTGGCTACTCATTCACAATTATGCACGTTCTAGGTAGTCACCAGTACGTGTGTCTACACGAACGCTTTCTTCTTGCTGTACGAATAATGGAACACGTACAACTGCACCTGTTTCAAGCTTCGCTGGCTTACCGCCACCGCCAGAAGTATCACCACGTACACCTGGATCAGTTTCAATAATTTTCAACACAACAAAGTTTGGTGGATTTACGTTCAAAGGTACGCCATTGAATAACATGATCGTACATTTTTCATTTGAATCGTCCTTTAACCATTTCGCAGCATCGCCCATTGCTGTTTTATCAGCAGCGATTTGCTCGAAAGATACAGGATCCATGAAGTTCCACATTTCGCCATCGTTGTAGAGGTAATCCATTTCAACTTCTACAATATCAGCTGCTTCTAAAGAATCACCTGATTTGAATGTTTTTTCTAATACTTTACCAGAGCGAAGGTTACGTAATTTCACACGGTTAAACGCTTGACCTTTACCTGGTTTTACATATTCATTTTCCATGATTGAACATGGGTTGCCATCAAGCATAACCTTAAGGCCTGCTTTAAAATCATTTGTAGAATAATAGGCCATGAAAGGCGCACTCCAAACTTAAAAATCAAATCTTATGGGCTTGTTTAACATTCATATTTGGTTGCGACACAGGAGATTTTTTCGACGATACAAGGCATGGATGGTGAAATTTAGTTATTCTAAATGAACCATACATAACGCAGTAGCTACAAAAAATCTCCCTGTCCCGTAGGGTTATGGCTAAAATTTCCTCATACTTCGTTATGAAACTTGGCAAGGGAATAGCCATTCCCTGCGTTTCACGCCTCGCATGATTAAATTTTAACCAATAACGCAATTCATATATGAACGTTAAACAAGCCCCAATGCTAGACTAGGCACACAGCTGCGGCTAACACTATTTTTACGTATGGCATGATAAACTATTTACATCAAGAGCAAAACTGGCAATCACAACTCAGTGACCTAATTACTGATCCTTTAGAGCTGTTAAATCTGCTTGAGTTATCTACCGATCAACTATTATCAGGGGCAATCCTCGCCTCTGAACAGTTTAAATTGCGCGTGCCACGTGCATTCGTCGGAAAAATGACCATTGGCGATCCGCTTGACCCTCTGCTATTGCAAGTCTTACCCCATCATCTCGAACTGGAAGAACATCCTGAGTTTGTGACGGATCCTTTAGGTGAAGAAGCCGCAAATCAAATGGCAGGGGTTTTACATAAATATCAATCACGTTTTTTGTTGACCTTAACAGGTGCATGTGCGATTCACTGTCGCTACTGTTTCCGTCGTCATTTCCCGTATCAGGAAAATCTGCCTAAAAATGACGATTGGTTAAATATCAAACAGTATATTGAGCAAAATCCACAAATCAATGAAGTGATTTTGAGTGGTGGTGACCCCCTCACACTAAACAATCGAAAAATTTCGTTGTGGCTAGAACGAGTCGCATCTCTCCCTCAGATTAAGATATTGAGAATTCATTCACGGGTTCCGATTGTGATCCCGAATCGTATTGATGAAGAGCTGATTTCTATATTAAAAAACAGTAGGCTACGTATTGTAGTAGTGGTACACTCAAACCACGCAGCTGAACTTGATGATTTCACTTGCTCGAAGTTGCTAGAGTTGTCATTCCAGCATATAACCGTCCTAAATCAGGCAGTTTTGCTCAAAGGTGTGAATGATTCTGCAGAAACTTTAAATGCATTGAGTAGCCGTTTATTTGAAGCACGAGTAATGCCCTATTACCTTCATGTTTTGGATAAAGTTAAAGGTGCTCAGCATTTTGATTTAAGATCTTCAGAGATAGATCAGATATACAGTGATGTATTAGCGAGTTTACCAGGATATCTCGTCCCGAAACTCGTCAGGGAAATTGCGGGCGAAAAAAATAAAACACCGCTTTTTGGGGTTCAAACATTCTGAGATTGATAACACAATGATGAATAATGCTTTTTCGGATATTTTTCAAATTCCAACAGTCTTAAGACGGGACAAACTTAGCTTTTGTGATACCAATTCTAAAAGTCTCAATGAATGGATTTCAAATCTATCCATTATGCAGTTGGGCGATACCTCCAAAGCACTATTTGCAGCTTTATTAGAGCTGAGTGAACTGGAATGTTCGGAAACTTTACGTTTTGACTTGGTTCAGGTTCTGCACCCAACCATTGAAAATGTTTTGGGAAGTCTGGAAAAGAACTTTTTCAATCAGGGCGTGATTAGCTCAGATCGTAATGAGCATATCATTGAACTAGCAATGTTATTGCGTTGCTACTTTGCAGCAATCTATATCAATATTGTGCGTCGCAGTAATGACCAGCTTGATCAGCAAAAGTTTTCTATTTTCGCGCTGAATCAAAAGAAAAATCTGCAAACGGCAAGAACCTTAGCCACCTTTCAATCGCTACAGCAATTAACCCAATTGCTCTATCAACAACATATGTTGTATAGCGAGCCAGTTGCTGGGCAGTGGTTAATTGCCCATCAACTCTATGATGCAGCAGTGACACATAAGTATCAGCATACCAACTTAGATCAGTCTCAGGGTAAACCAAGTTCGATTACCAATATTACTCAGGCCTATGCCCAGCTGATCTTGATGGATATTTTTAATACCAATCAAATTCGTCAATCTGAAATACAAGCTCTGTTCCAGTGTAGTTTTGACTGGGCCAAAATGGTCCAAATCTTGGCTAAAGAAACTGATTTAACCAAGTATGTCGTAGATACCAGCAAAGACCATCCACCGATTTATAATAAAAAACAAAGTTCTGGCTTCAACCCAAACATCTTTATCAGCACACATAGTTTGTTGGATCATGTCACAGCAACACTGCATAAAAATGCAGAATATATTTCTAAAAATGAAAAAATCTATTTAACCCCAGCACTGAAATTTCATGTGCAAACTATTTTAGGTACAACTGCAGAACGCCGTCATGAGCGTTATGAATACTCAGCGCAACTGCATATTTGCTTTGGTTTACTGACTGCGCACTTCTATCTCTCCAAAGCTAAGAATTTCGCAGAGACCTTATTGCTAGACCACAGTTATGGTCTACAAAATGAATCGAAGTTTATGTCGGCTTGGGACAAAAAAAGTGCTTCTGACAACCAAGAGTCTGCGATTCAACGTTTAAGTCGTGAAAGTAAAGCCGTTTATCAAGCTGATATTCTAGATATCAGTGTCAATGGTTATCGTATTAAGTGGTCTGGAGAAGCACCAAAGAATCTAAGAACTGGCGAATATATTTTAGTCAAAGAAACATCACATGGGCATTGGCGTGGAGGCGTAATCCGTTGGCTCAAACAATCAAGCGAGAAAAGTCTAGAACTCGGTTTAGAAGTATTGGCACAAGAGATCTTCCCTTGTGCTGTTCGCATACAGGCTGATCGACATATCAGTAATTATCATCCAACACTTTTATTAAAAAACCAAAATCTGGATGAAACAAAAACAACTTTAATTTTACCAGGTTCACAAATTTTTAGAGAACATCAAGCTGTTCATTTAAGATTGGGGAAAGAGGAAGTCAAGGTGTATTTATTAAACGCACAATTAATTACCCAGAGTTTTGTTCAATTTGAATTTGAACTGCTAAATGATGAGGAACTTCCGGTTCTTCAAAAATATATGGCACAAAAAAATATGGACACAATTGATCAAGATTTATGGGAAGCATTAAAGTGAGAAATTCTTTACTGTCTAAGAAACTCAAACGGACAGAAACCCGTTTACTAATTATTGACGACAATCAACTTCGTTATAATCAAATTGCCGCGATCTTTAAGGCGCAAGATCATCAAATTCATGCCACCTTATTAGATGATCTTAAAACATTTGAAAAACAGTTAAATTTACCCTGGGATATTGTGATTTTTGGTCGTGCTTATGACTTAAAAATCGAACAAACTCTATCCTTGATTCAAGCTTCATCGCAGCCAAGCTTGCCTGTGTTGTTACTGGAACCTGATGACTATAACCATGATCAATATCAGACCTATATTCACAAAGGCATCTATGATGTTTTGAATCTTAAAATACCTGAAACGTTCTATATTAGCATGATCCGTGCATTGTCTTATAGTCGTCTGGTTCAAGCTGAACACCGCTTGCTCAATGAGCTTGAAGCAGCACAAACGCAAGCTCAATCCTTAGTCGCAGAGACGCATAAAGCTGTTGCCATTTTACAAGAAGGTATTCACATCAGTGCCAATACTGAATATGCCAACCTATTTGGATTTGCGAGTGAAGATGAACTGATTGGCTTACCGATCCTCGATGTTTTGCAACCTGAAGATTTAGCACAATTTAAACTGCGCTTTAAAAAGATTTCTCAAGGTCAGTTCGAGCAAGGACGTTTTGAGCTGCGTACTCAAAATGCAACTGTGAAGAACAACCCATTACATCTTGAGTTTTTACCTTCAGGCAATGAAGAGGAAATTCAACTCAATATTGAATGTGGAACATCATCACAAGTAACTGCAGCACCTGCAACTGTCATTTCATCTGAGAAAGTATCCAATTTAAATAGTGCTTTACAACAGATTAATCGACAGCTGACCAATCATCCAGCCAATGCCAATGCAGTTGTGCTGTTTAGCCTGAGCAGTTGTCCAAATGAGGTTTTTCAAAGTGATTGGCGTAGCACCAAAGCGTATTTTGCCAATATCCAAAACTTTATCAAAGAACAAGTCAGTGTTCCTGTTTATCCAGTCGATAGCACACTCTACGTTGCATTGTTTCAAGCTGAATCCAAAAATGTTTTGAATTCACTGCTGATTGGTTTAAACAGCTTGCAGAAACCACAACTTTTAGCGACTACTCAGCACACCTTCCCTTTACACCTTAAATTGGGTTATTGCGAACTTGCACAAGCCATTCCAGATGAAGCGGTTTTTGAGCAGGTCCTAAGTAAAGCATTCACTGCAGCTTTACCAGTATTCAATAGTCCAAAAATTGATACTGATATTGGTTTAACAACCGAACACATTCCAACAAAAGTCCAGTTAAGCTTGTTACAAGAACTGAAACAGAAACTGGATATCGGTGATATTCATCTTAAATATCAGCAGCTTTATGATAAACAAGATCAGCATACACATACTTATGAGGTTTCTGGCGGCTTTATCTATAACAATCAATGGCAAGACTTAAGTGATCTAGCCGATCTTAAAGATGATGTTGAATTATCAGTTCAACTAGACCGCTGGATTCTTGTTGAGGCATGTAAGCAATTACATAACTTCATCACTCAATATCCAAAAGCCAAGCTGATTGTCAACCTCAATCATCATGTGTTATTGAATGATCAAAAACTCCCAGAGTTAGTTGCAAAATTACTCACTATTATTGGCAGTAAACAAGCACACCCATTAATTCTGCAATTTTCTGAACAAGCACTGCAACAGAACCTATCGCAAGCACAGCCACAAATTGCCTTGTTGCGTCAACATGGTGCTGAAGTTTCGATCCGAGGTTTCGGTGATTCACTTTATAGTGACTCGATGCTGCAACAGATTGATGCTCAATATTTGAGTCTACATGGCAAATTGACCAAAATGCTTGCCTCTGAAAAAGACATGGCAAACTTACAAGAAAAAATCCTGCATTTTATTGGCCAAAAACCTGTGGAAATTTTCTTGATGGAACTCAATGACATGAACCTGTTTGCCAATGCATGGAATGTTGAAGCACGTTTTTTACAAGGGAACTACTTCCAGAAAAAGCTTGATCGCTTAACCGATGTACAAGACCAATAAGGTCTTGTACACCACTGTCTATATACATTATCGATAAAATATAGGCACAAAAAAACGGGCATATCGCCCGTTTTTTCTTTCTTGATATTAACGTTTGACAGAACGTGACATACCAGAGAAACGTTGTTTGAATTTGTCGATACGACCGCCAGTGTCCACATTCTTTTGTTTACCAGTATAGAATGGGTGGCAAGCTGAACATACGTCAAGGTAAATTGTTTCTTTACCAAGAGCAGAACGAGTTTCGATTACGTTACCACATGAACAAGTAGCAACTAAGTTTTCATATTTAGGGTGAATATCGGCGCGCATGGTCGATGCTCCTATTTAGTAAGAAAGGCTTAAGCTGTTATCGCAATTGATCACTCTCAATTTGAGGAAAGCAAAGTGTTTTCACACTTGCAGATCAACACCACAACAGACCATTTCTTTTGACTCACCGAGACTCTAAAGGTCAGAGCAAAGCCAACAAGTGCCGAAGATTATACGCCAAAAAATTAAATTTTGCGAACTATTCCTGATTTGATTTTGACCAACGATTCGCAATCACCCCACAAA
Organism: Acinetobacter higginsii; assembly: GCF_000369525.1. Lineage (GTDB taxonomy): Bacteria > Pseudomonadota > Gammaproteobacteria > Pseudomonadales > Moraxellaceae > Acinetobacter > Acinetobacter higginsii. The sequence goes on along the minus strand of NZ_KB850072.1, from coordinate 502,026 downwards.
CCATCAACTGAATTTGATGGAAAATCATAATTGGCAGTACGATCATACCTAAAGGCTGCCCGATGAACAGGATTTGAGCCATGGGTACACCGCTCGCTAAGGTTTTCTTGGAGCTACAGAAGAAGATCGTCACTTGATCAGCATGATTAAAACCTAACCACTTAGGTACATACAACGCAAGCAACATCACGAGAGTCAATAATACCGAACACGCAAGTACCAGATACAACAAGGTTAAACCACTGACCTGATGCCATAAACCTGCTACTACAGCACTACTGAATGCCCCATAAACCACCATTAAGATCGATCCCTGATCAAACGCTTTGACGATACTAGGTACTTTGACCATATATGGAAAAACATACGGACGTAATAATTGCCCTAAAATAAAAGGCACCAGTAGTAACAAGGTGATTTGAATAATTGATGTGGTCGGATCAAAACCATGTTGGCTTTGTCCCAAAATAAAATAGCTCACCAAAATCGGGGTAATAAACATCCCGATAATATTGGAGAAGGATGCGCTACATACAGCGGCTGCCACATTACCCTTAGCCATCGAAGTAAATGCAATAGAGGATTGTACTGTTGATGGCAAAAAGCACATAAATAAGAAACCCCAATACAACTGCTGCCCCAGTAGAGGTTCCAACACAGGTTTAGCCAGCAATCCAATCGCAGGAAAAATCACAAACGTAAAAGCAAACACCAAAGCATGCATTTTCCAATGCAGCATCCCTTCAACCACGGCTTCACGTGATAACTTAGCGCCATGTAAAAAGAACAGCACTGCAATTGCGACCGTGGTTAAAATATTAAAATAATGTGCAATCTGACCTGAGACGGGTAAAAAAGTCGCCAGTACTACCATTGCGATTAATAATATTGTAAAGCGGTCCACTGCCAGTTGCTTCAACATAACTTATCCCTATCTACTCACTAAAACTAAAAAGCCCAATATGATGTTGTTGATCATTTGATCGCACCATCATACTGGGCTGAATAAATAAAGCTAGGGCTTTAGATTAGAAATCTTGGACCCAATAGACCAAAGAGAGGGTCTATTGATATTTCAGCCATGCCTTGCGTTATCGGCTAAAATGACATAAACAAGGCATGAAACGCTGGCAATGGCATTCCCTTGTCAAGTTTCATAACGCGGTTTATGGAAGTTTTAGCCATAACCCTACGGGACAGGAATGTTTTTTGCCACTAGTGTGTTAGATCTTGCTTACCTAGAATAACTAGGTTTCACAAAACCAGCCTTGCACCGTCTAAAAAACATCCTCTGTCGCAATGAGAGCTATAGCTCGTAAAGTGAAATGTCAACAGACCCTAGTTATTACGTGCGTTTTGATCCTGTTGAATCAATTCAACTTTATAACCATCTGGATCTTCAACAAAGGCAATCACTGTAACACCACCTTTCATTGGACCCGCTTCACGTACGACTTTTCCACCACGTGCTTTGATTTCTTCACATGCTTTATAAGCATCATCTACACCAATAGCGATATGACCATAAGCATTACCTAAATCATAGCTGGCTGTATCCCAGTTATGCGTGAGCTCAAGCACAGTATTGTTTTCTTCATCGCCGTAGCCAACAAAAGCCAAGGTAAAACGCCCTTCTTCGTAATCACGTTGGCGTAGCAATTTCATACCAAGTACCTCAGTGTAGAACTTCAAAGATTGTTCTAAATTACCTACTCGTAGCATCGTATGTAACATGCGCATAGTTATTCACCTGTCTGTTGAGTTGTTTGGTTTTCATGATCGCGCAACAGTTTCGCAACCCATACCACTAAAACTAAAATTGGAATACCAATTAAAGTCGTCATTAAAAAGAAATTCGGATAACCAATATTGCTGACAATCGTTCCTGAATAACCGCCCAATAATTTTGGTGTTAAAGTCATTAATGAACTGAAAATCGCATATTGAACTGCGGTAAATGATACGCTGGTTAAACTCGATAAAAAGGCAATAAATGCCGCACCAGCTAAACCTGAGGCTAAATTATCGACAATAATGGCAAAATATAACCATAACGAGCTATAACTTTTAATCACCTTACCAGACAATTCAACCATACCTGATTGAGCTGGATCAACCACAGTAATCGGTTGAATATCCACATTTAAATCCGTCTCTGCATGAGATGCCGTATCGACGCGATATTGTCTGGTTGCCAACAATTCACTGCCCGTATTGTTGGTTAAATTAGCCAAAGCCGTAATGGTCTTGGTCGGTGATGCTTGCAAAATTTTGCCATCAATCACGCCTGTGAATAAGCCATTTTGATCCACTTTCGCTACAAATTCCTGCCCATCTAATGTTAAAACAACAGGACTTTCTGCATTGAGTTGCTCAGCTTTTACACCGGCTAACTGACCTTTGATTACCAGACTTTGTTTTAACTCTTTCGGCGTGAGTTGATCATCACCACTCATTGGTAGCAGTTGAATCTGGGCGTGTTGCGCATTCACCAGATAAGAAACTTCAAACTGAGCCTTCGAGTCTGCTTGGTTTTGATATTGAGTACTGACCTGAACCGTATTTGCTTTAGCTAATACTTCATTTGGAACTTGTAACTTCCAATATCCCACCTCATCGGTCTGCACTTGATAATGCTGAGCGCCCACTTGGACTTCAACCTGATCCAATGGCTTGCCAGATTTAACTAAACCGATAAAGATCAAATTGGTTGAGCTTGCCAATACCGCACCAACGAACATGAGTTTCATAATGTTCATACGTTGCGCCAACAGGCCACCTAAGAAGCCACCGACCAAACTAAATATTACACCATAAATTTTGACTGCTTCAGCAATCTGCTCTTTACTAAAGTTTAGATCTTGATAGAACACATTTGAAATCACCCCTGCAATAATGTCAGAGATACGAAAGAAACCAATTAACAGTAATAAAACCAATGCCAGTTTAACGCCATAGCGCTTAAAGAAATCCAGAATCGGGGCAACCCATGTTTCTTTCGCCATTTGCTGATTGACAACACCCATTTTAACCAGCCCAAAACCGATCAATAAGGCAGTTGCGGTTGCAGTTAAAAAGCGCAGCGCTTCTAAACCAAATAATGCAGCGGTGTCTTTAATTGCTGCTGCCTTGGCAATGGCTTCAGTAACGTTACCTGAATAAATATAGCTCACCACAAAAGTTGCAACCGCGATAAAAAACACAAACACCAAACGGTAATAATCCGTGGTTTTATAATGCTTATAAACGCGATTCACTTGCGGTTCACGAACACATAAGGTGGTGATAATACCCACCACCATCACTGCGGCCATGGTTAAATAGGTATATTTCCAAGCTTCGTAGATATAATTACCTTTGGCCGTTCCCAAATAGGCTGCTAGGAATAACGCTCCTGCACCAGCAACAATCATCCCAATACGATAGCCCGCATTGTATGTTGAAGCCAACACAGTTTGCATTTCAGTTTCAGCTAACTCAATACGGTAAGCGTCAATCACAATATCTTGTGTTGCAGCTGAGAAACCCAGTAATACTGCACCAAATGCCATTTGGATTAAATAGCTTTGACCAAGCGCAGGATCTGAAAAAGCCATAATACAAATTGCACAGATAATTAAACATTGTGCAATGAGCAACCAAGCACGGCGACGACCTAAACTCTTGGTTAAAAATGGGACGGGTAATTCATCAATTAACGGTGCCCAAACAAATTTAAAGGAATAACCCAAGGCGGCCCAACTAAAAAAAGTGACCGCACTTTTATCAATACCAGCCTCACCTAGCCATAACGACAAGCTAGAAAAAATCAATAAAATTGGAATCCCTGCGGAGAAACCAAGAAATAACATAATCAGAGCACGGCGATCTAAAAATGCTTTAAATGCCGATGCCCAACCAGAGGCTTGAGTTGTCATTGGTTATTATTTTCCATGAACATGCGTGAATGTGCTTATTCAATCGTTTCTTGCCCTTGCTTGCAAGTTGCTTTATGCAATCATTCTTTTGTTTTGTCGATAAAAAACACAAGTTCGCTTGATCTTTAGGGCTAAAACTGTATACCTTTAATTACTCAACTTTAGTTTATTTGTTGGATAGCAACAGTGACCCAAAAACTCGATCAAATGACTGCAACAACTTTATCATTAACACCAACAAACACTATCACCGCAAATATAAACTCTTTACCAAGCGCATTTGACCAGACGGACATACAAGCAACACTGATTAAAACCGCACTACGTGCAGACCAACTCACTCATATTCCAGACCTAGCTGAAATACCAAGTTCGACCAAACGCATCAAGCCGCTCAATAATTTTTTAGGGCAAGATCGCGCACGTGCCTCTGTTGAAGCTGGTATTTCATTACCCTACTCAGGATATAATATTTTTGCTGTTGGCACGGCAGGATTGGGTAAACGTACCATGATCAAGCGTTTGCTGCAGCAACACGCCAAAACCATGCCGACACCAAATGATTGGGTCTACGTAAACAATTTCAAAAATCCAAGACAACCAATCGCGCTGCACTTTCCTGCTGGACAAGGCACCAAATTTCAAAATACATTGCAACAAGCATGGCAAATCATTTTGAAACAATTGGAACGCCGTTTTAGTGCAGAAAGCTATCACAACCGTATTGAGCGTATTCGTCAAGATACCGGAGATGTACAACAGCAAGCTTTGGTTGAACTCACTAAAGAAGGCGAAGAACTCGATTTAAAATTAGTTTCTCGCAATGACAAACATGTCTTTATAGCAATGCAGTTACGAAATGATGAATATCATGAATTAACGCAGAATGAGCTCAATGCACTCCCAACCAAAGAACGCACAGAAATTAATTCTAATATTCGTTATATGGAGAAAAAGCTAGAGCGCTTAGGTTTACATCTAGGTGATTTAGAAGATGATGCACGCGATCAAGTTTCGAGCCTCAATCGAGATATTGCGACGCAAGTGGTCATGCCACGCATTGAGTCCATCTTAAATAAAAATAAAGAGGTGAAAGGCTTAGATTTGTTCCTAAAACACTATGCTGAAGACATTATTGACAATGTTGAGCTGATCTTAGAGCAAGAAGAAGATGACTTTACCCCTGCCTTATTTAATCGTGTCCCGTCACGTTATCAAGCCAATGTGATTGTTGCCAATAAACCGAATAGCGGTGCTCCCGTTATTTTTGAAGACTTTCCAACCCACTACAACTTATTGGGTCATGTTGAGCAACTCACACATAATGGTACGATCACGACTGACTTCACTTTGATTCGTCCTGGCTCGTTGCATCAAGCCAATGGCGGCTTTCTCATGCTTGAAGCTGAACAATTGCTTGAGCAGCCGTATGCATGGCAAGGTTTAAAGCGTGCCTTAAAATCAGGACAACTTAAGCTCTCATCACTCGAACACATGCTGACCTTAACAGGGAGTATTTCAATTGAGCCAGCTTCAGTTCCGCTTGATATTAAAGTCATTTTATTGGCCGAACCTGAAATTTATTATGAAATTCTGGAAGTTGAGCCAGAGCTAGGCAGTGTCTTTAAAATCCGTGCTGACTTTACCGATACATTACAACGTAATGACAGTAACGAACAAGCGTACATGCAGTTGATTGCCGATTATGTACAAGCTGACAAGCTCCTTCCATTTGATCGCTCTGCGCTCGCAGCTTTACTGACCGATTCAAGTCGCCAAGCCGAAGATCAAAGTTCACTATCACTCCATGCCTCAACGCTGGGTGATTTAATTCGTGAAGCGCATCATCATGCTTTTAAAGCGGATGACAAGATCGTCACTGATCAGCACGTTAATCAGGCCTTACATCATCGTCAATACCGCTTAGGCTATTTACGTGAATTGTATTGGCAAGACCTGTCTCGTGGAACACAGCTGATTGAGACTTCAGGACATCGTCTTGGTCAGATCAATGCCCTCTCTGTGATTCACTATGCTGATGTTGAGTTTGGTCTACCTTCTCGTCTGACCGCATCTGTGTATCAAGGTGGCGGTGATATCCTCGATATTGAGCGTAGTGTAGAACTCGGTGGTTCACTGCATGCCAAAGGCGTCTTACTGATGTCGAGCTTCTTAAAAGCTCATTTTGGTCGTGAGCAAATTTTACACTTCTCTGCTGCATTAGCGTTTGAACAGAGCTATGGGCAAGTCGATGGTGATAGTGCTACGGTTGCAGAACTTTCAGCGCTTATCTCTGCGATCTGCCAAATTCCAATTGATCAGTCTTGGGCAATCACAGGCTCGATGAACCAGTTGGGTCAAGTACAGCCAATTGGTGGTGTCAATGCCAAAATTGAAGGCTTCTATGACGCTTGTAAATTGCAAGGCTTAACTGGCAAACAAGGTGTCATTATCCCACGTCAAAATATGCAGCACTTGATGTTACGTCAGGATGTAAGCGATGCTGTCCAAGCAGGACAATTCCATGTTCATGCGATTGATACCATTGATCAAGCTTTAGAAATTTTAATGGCACGCCCAGTCGGAACCCTTGATAAAAAAGGTCGCTATAGCAAAAACTCGATCTATGCTGCGGTGATGGAGCAACTTGAATATTGGCAAGCGATCGAGGATGGCGAAGCCGTTGAAGACGAGGAACCAAAGAAAAAGAAGAAGCGAAAAAAAACCAAGAAGGATGAAGTTACGGCGAAAACTTCTGAAGAAACAGCTGTTGAAGCAAAGAGCTTAAAACCACTCAGCAAAAAGAAACGAAAATAGAGCTAAAGGAAAAGCCATGTTCCTGACGGAACATGGCTTTTTTTATTAGGCTACGCCCTGCAAGGAACGCCCACCAGGAAGTTGAGCAAAATATTGCTTCAGCGCATCAATACAACGATGTACTTTCATTGGGTATTGCTCACGCTTAGAGGTTAAAGCATGCAAGGTATACGCTGGCAATTGCCAATCGGGTAATACCTCAACTAAAGAACCATTAATCAATTCTTTTTGAATATCCATATACAAAATACGTGCTACGCCATGCCCTTGTTGGCATAGTGATTTTGCGACAAAGACATTATTCGTACCTAAACGTGATTTCATATCCACATTGACAACTTCACCACTGGTACCATGACGGAATGCAAAATGTTGATAGCCTTGCATTAACGTGATTGGCAGTAATTCATGGTGACGTAAATCTTCAGGACGAGTAATCGGCTGAGCTTGATTGAGATAACTTGGTGAAGCAACTAACACCTGATCTACACGAGCCAAAGGTACAGCTGCTAATTGATGATCATCAACTTTCAGACTCATACGAATCGCAATATCAATACGTTCTTCGATTAAATCAATATAACGGTGATCCGCTTCAAAATGGATGGCTAAGCCTTTATGCGCTGACATCCAATGAGAAAGTGCGGGAATGACATGTAGTGCACCCAACTCTGGCGTAGTTGCAATACGTAAATCTCCGACGAGATCGTCCCGTAATTCATTGATTCTGATTTTGCCACGTTCAGCCGCAGCTAACATTTCTTGGCAACTTAAAAAGAATGCTTGTCCTGCTTCAGTGAGACTGAGTTTTCGAGTTGAGCGATGGAGTAACGTAACATCCATTTCTTGTTCTAAAGAACGGATTTGTTGACTGACTGCGCTGGTTGTAATTCCTAAGTCTCTTGCTGCACCACTAAAAGAGCTTTTTTCCACAACACAGGCGAACACCCCCATTGCACGCAATTGATCTAGCATAGACTTCCCTCTTACCTTAATTTATTAATATGCTTATTGTTCTAATGAAAGCAATCTCATTTCAGTATACAAGGAAGTCTATTTACGCACTAGAGGATTATTAATAAATAATTGAAATATTGTTAATAATCCTAAGGTTAATTTGGTAAAACTGTGACTGGATTCACAGGTTTTCCGTCTAAGCGGACTTGGAACTCCATCATGACACGTGAAGCGCCCGATGAACCCATTTCTGCAATTTTTTGCCCCGCAGTCACGGTATCGCCACTCTTGACTAACATTTTGCTGTTATGCGCATAAGCCGTGATATAACCATCGATATGTTTGACTAAAACAAGATTACCGTACTCTTTTAAACCATCTGCGGCATAGACAACTTGCCCATTTGCTGCTGCGAAGATTGGATCCCCTTCATTACCACCGTAACGCGTTCCTTTTACATTACTCGCCATATTATAGCTTTGAATAATTGGTCCATTCGATGGCTTCACCCAACGTAGACTTGATGCTAAGGTCGTAGATGGATTAACAGGCACTGCTGGAACCACTGGTCTTGGGATCACAGGCTGTGTTTTTGGAGCCACAGGTTGCTGAGTCGGTAAATTAATGCTTTGACGTTGAATTGGTGCGGTCTGTGTCATTGCTTGCGTAGAGGTTGTACGTTGTGCGACAGAACCTTTTAAACGTAGAGATTGATTGACATAAATACGGTACGGCGGCGCAATACCATTCAAAGCTGCAACATCTAAGTAGTTCAAGCCATAACGATTTGAAATCGCGCTTAAGGTATCGCCAGAGCGAACCGTATAATAATTTGGTGCTTGCACATAACGCGCGCCACCATTTACTTGCGGTTTAGATGCACAACCCGTCATAACTGCCACTGTTGCAACCGCCATAGACAAAACGATTGTTTTAATCGTTTTCTGTGATAGAAAAACCGAGACATGGTTTAAGTGCATCTTCGCCCTCATCGAAAAAAACCTTAATTCATTATTACATTTGCGCCTAAGAGTACCAAAAAAGTGAGAAAAAACGAGTTCTCACTTTCTATATTCACAAAGTTATAACATTCATACGGCTAACCATTTACATGAGCATGCAAATTTTCAAGCACAGCATAGTTGGTTGCATCCATCTGGATTGGAGTAATGCTGACATAACCGTTCGAAACCGCAAAGAAATCGGACTGAATATCACTGGATACCGCTTGTGGATCGGTAATCGCCTCTCCTGCCAACCCAATCCAATACACCTGACGACCACGCGGATCAACATGACTACTAATCGGCTTGGATTGAGCACGTCGCCCCTGATAGGTTACCTGTGCGCCCTTAAGCTGTTCAATATCTGGAATGTTAATATTAAAGATATGACGTGGTGGCAAAACAGGGAGCCCTTTGGCAATAAAATCATGAACCCACTGCGCTGCCACTGCATAATGTTGTGGGTGTTCATAAGAACGTACATTTGATCCTGCTAAAGAAACGGCAATCGCAGGATGTTTCATCAAGCGCCCTTCAAAAGCTGCACCCACCGTACCTGAATATAAAACATCATCGCCAAGATTTGCACCACTATTGATGCCACTCACGACAAGATCAAATTCAAAATCGAACAGCCCATTCATGGATAAATAAACACAGTCCGCAGGTGTTCCATTGACTGCCCACACATCTTCAGAAATTTGTATTGGTCGTAAAGGGCGATCAAGTGTTAAAGCACTAGAATAACCGCTGCGCTCACTTTCTGGCGCAACCACCACAACGCGGCCCAAAGGTTTTAATGCTTGCGCTAAAGCTTGTAGCCCAGGTGCAAACACACCATCATCATTTGCTATTAAGATATTCACTGGAATCTATTCTCTATTTGGGGATAACTGGTATTTCAGCCACTCCCTGTGTTTAGGCCAACATAATTTAAATCAGGCATGAAACCTAGGCAATGACACTGCCCTTGTCAAGTTTCATCCTCAAATTAGAGACAATTCTAATAAACTGTGCGCGAAGAACCTGACACAAATTGATTTGAACGTTCAACAAAGTTGAGAAGATAAACTGAATACGACCCATGCCATCAACATCGTTGAACTGTCAACTGACCTCAGCTTACTCAACAGTTTTTCCAATTGAATTATTCCTTGAATTATATATATTTAGGTCTTCATAGTATTAGAAATTTATACAGCCATGAGACATTTATCTAATTTTATCCGAATTTTTGGGGTGAGTTTCACACTTTTAGCAGCACCTACTGTTTTTGCTGATGAAGCGGTTTCTGTAAAAGAAGCAGATGCATTGATTAAAGATGATATCGCCAATGCACAAGTACTGGTTGAAATGTGCCCGAACTTGATTGGTAAAAATGCTAAATTTGACCAAAATATCAAAAAAATGATGGGTTCATATTTAAGTAATTATTCTGATAAATCTGCTTCTTTGGACAGCTTACAGAAAGATGCTGAATTTAAAACTTTGCTAAAAGATGCTCGTGAAGCAGCATCTGAAGTGGATAAAGCCGAACAAAAATCAGTATGTGAAGAAGTAATTAATTTTGAAGGTTAATCACTTTTAGAAATCTGATGTGGTTTTAACGATTAAATGAGTTAAAACCACTTCGCTGTATCTAATTGATAAAAGTTCTGATATTGCTCGAATAATACTTACCAAGCATCCGGTTCACGAACCATATGAATAATATTAGCTGGACTAGTAATCCACCCTCCTCGAAATCCCTCTGTTAAGGGTTCAATTGCATCACAACGAATTACACCCGCCGCTTCCAAATATTCAGCAGCTTCGGAGAAATTATCGGTAAACAATTCAAGCCAAAGCTCAGCTTGACTCATCTCAGGTGCCGCAGCGATCCATAATTTAACGGGTCCAAGTTCAAAGCCTATATCAGGCAGCTTATCTGTAATTTGTTTAAGGCCAATCACATCACGATAAAACTTAACGGTAGCTTCAAATTGATGTGGTGGAAGTTTAAGTGCAATATCAACACCGCCTGTGAATTTTGCTTTCATCTTATTACTCCTACTATCTACAGATTTCTTATTTTCTCTCACATTTTTATTTACTTTGCGTGCCTCTCTTGTGGCGCAGTGGCTTCATCCATGCTCATCGCAACCCTATTAAAACAAACTCATCTTAAATCGCCTACTTTTAAAGCAAACCATGTACAAGCAAGCATGTCAAAACATGGCTCATCAAACCTCAAAAAGATCACTACGTTTTATATTCTGTATATCTATACCCACATTTTCTCCACGCTTCCTACAGCAAACATACATTTTTTAACATGCTTTTGTGCTATAAGTTGTTCAAATTCTTTAAGTCTTGTTTTTGAGTTTGATTTGTTATGAAGAAAAATGTTTTTAAAACACTAGGTTTATCATTCCTCATCGCCTCAAGTGCACTTGCGCCAACAGCATTTGCAGCTGAAAAAAAGTCAGAACCTGAAAAGATTGAAGTCACGCCTATGTCTGATAGTGTGACCAAGCAAGAACTTGCTGCTATCTATGTTCTTTCTGAAATTTGTCCAAGTTTAATTGGCAAAGATTTAAAATTTAATAAAGCCTATGACAACCTCGTTAAAGCTTATTTAAACAATGAAGCGAATGCCGTTGAAACCCTTAATAAACGCGTCAAAGGCAAGGACTACCAAGAGGCATTAAAAGAAGCGCGTGCTGACGCAAAAGCAGCTTCTGATGATGATAACCGCCAGATTTGTGATGATGTTCGTAATTATTACTCGAAATAATCCGACCAATTAAGCTTCAGGTTACAATACTGTATGAAAAAGCCGACTTCCCCCGTAGAAGTCGGCTTTGCTTTGTCCTAAAATGCTAGGCTCGTCTGCTTCATACAAGATATTGGAACCACCTAGAATGACTCAAAAAAGCGCTCTTGCTGCATTACTCCTTTTGCCAAGCTTTTCATATGCAGCAACTGTCCTATCTGCTCCACCAGAATTAAATAATAAATCTTATGTATTGATGGATTACGAGACTGGACAGATTCTCGCTGCTAAAAACGAAGATGAAAAACTTGCACCTGCTTCAATGACAAAAATGATGACAAGCTACATCATTGAGCAGAAACTTTTAAAGGGTGAATTGACTGAAAACGAACAAGTACGCATGAATGAATCTGCGTGGTGTCGTGGTAGCAGTTCTGAATCATGTATGTACGTTCCTTTAAATGGCACGGCAACAGTTTTAGAAATGCTACGTGGTATTATTATCCAGTCAGGTAATGATGCATCTAAAGCAATGGCCGAACACATTGCGGGCAATGAAGGTACTTTTGCCCACATGATGAACCAAGAAGCAAAACGTGTGGGTATGGTGAATACGCATTTCATCAACTCAACAGGTATGCCAGCTGATGGTCATTATTCAACAGCAAAAGATATGGCAATTCTTGCTCAGCACATTATCAAAGATAGCTCTAAATACTACCCAATCTATTCTGAAAAAGAATTTACTTTCAACGGGATTAAGCAAGGCAATCGTAATGCCCTTCTTTATACAGATCCAAGTGTTGATGGTTTAAAAACAGGTCATACCAATGAAGCAGGTTTCTGCTTAACCACGTCAAGTAAACGCGGTCCAATGCGTTTGATCTCGGTGATCTTTGGTACACCAAGCATGAATGAACGTGCCAGCCAAACACGTACATTATTGGCTTGGGGCTTTGCAAACTTTGAAACTGCAAACGTTCAACCTGCTAACCAAGTTCTTGCTAAAGCAAAAGTATGGTTTGGTAAACAAGACGAAGTTCAAATTGGCTTAGCTGAAAACTTCAATGTCACCATGCCTAAAGGCCAAGCAGACAAGATTAAAACTCAGCTTGTGGTTCAACCAAAACTGAATGCACCTTTAGCCAAAGGTCAAGTGGTTGGTAAATTAGTCGCGAGTCTCGATGGCAAAGTGATTGCTGAAAAACCACTGGTTGCATTAAAACCTGTTGAAGAAGCTAGCTTCTTTGCACGTATGATTGACCATATCAAAATGTTCTTCAGTAACTTATTCTAAATTTTAGAAGAGTACGATTAAGCATTCATGCTCTTGGGCATGGATGCTTTTTTATTTTATAATTCCTTTAAATTTTCCGATCGAAAGCCATTATGCCAAAGAACATCCGTCCTTATTTAGACCAAAAACCTGACGTTGATTCAAGCTGCTATGTAGATGAGATGTCAGTTGTAGTTGGTGATGTCAAATTAGCAGAGAATGTTTCCGTCTGGCCTTTTGCTGTGATTCGTGGTGATGTAAATTCGATTCAAATCGGCAAAAACAGCAATGTGCAAGATCACTGTATGTTGCATGTCAGCCACAAAAATCAATCTAAACCGAATGGTTCTCCGCTGGTCATTGGAGAAGATGTAACTGTTGGGCATCATGTGACTTTACATGGATGCACCATTGGTAATCGTGTCTTGATCGGGATTAATACCGTGGTGTTAGATGATGTTGTTATTGAAGATGATGTGATGATTGGTGCAAGTAGTCTGGTGCCGCCACGCAAAGTCTTAAAAAGTGGCTATCTTTATGTCGGGAGCCCAGTACAGCAAGTTCGTGCGTTGACCGAAAAAGAAATGGAATTCCTTCCTTATTCAGCACGTCATTATGTGAAAGTGAAGAATAATTATTTAGATCAAGAGAAGTAATTTTAAAATCAGCATATAACAGGTGTTAAATGCTGATTAAATATGTGTCTTAAACACTAAAATAGTGAGATATTAAAGCTCACATAAAGAACAATTCACACCTCGGCAGTTATGCAACACTGAAGTCCGAGCACTTTTTTTGCTGGTCCCAGGCCCTTCAACCAAGGGCCCTGCCAGTTGCTCGGCACTCGATGAGGGTCGCCATTTATTTTTGACTGAGATCTTTTGATGCCCTGTAATCATTGGTTTCAACAACATGGATTTCTGGCAATACGGGCAAGATGTGTTATCCCTTGCAATACTGGCCATTGGGACACTCTGCTCAAAAATCCCTTCACAACACTCACATCTAAAATCATACAGTGGCATCTTAAAATCCTTCTTTAGCGATCAATCTTGCATTCACCCAAGACTAACGATATCCCCAAAACTTATTTTCGTTTAAGGCACCTTGCGGCAAAATATTCTTCTCAAAGATAGAAGTTGGTAAAGAAATTGTGCAGGCACAGTTTGGAATATCCACAATGCCACCGATACGCCCTTCAACAGGTGCAGCGGTCAGCAACATATAGGCTTGAGATCCCGTAAATCCAAAATTCTCAAGATATTTAATCGCTTTTAAACAGGCCTGACGATAAGCAACCGTGGCATCCAAGTAATGATTTACCCCATTTTCCACGCTAATACCTTCAAAGGTTAGCCACTGATCGTAATTAGGTCTGACATTGCTTGGAACAAAGATCGGTGAATCAATATTATATTTTTCCATTCCTCCTTTAATCAGGTCAAAACCAACACGCGTTACCCCATCCATTTCAATCGCACCACAGAATCCGATTTCGCCATCACCTTGTGAGAAGTGTAGATCACCCATCGAGAAGCCAGCGCCTTTCTGATACACAGGAAAATAAATACGACTGCCCGCAGCTAGATCTTTAATATCGGTATTACCGCCATGTTCACGCGGCGGCACTGTACGAGCAGCTTCAACTGCCATCCGATCAAACTCTGCCCCTGTCACACCTCGTAACACCGCAGTTCTTGGATCAGGTGGATTTGCCTGTCCCTTAGGTACCAATAACGCCTCTCTACGATTCCACTCTTTTAAAAGCTCATGTGAAGGAAGCGTCCCCATTAATCCAGGATGTTTTAAGCCAGCAATACGAACACCAGGGATATGACGTGATGTTGCAAATAATCCTTTTAAATCCCAAATTGCCTTATCTGCTTCAGGGAAATAATCCGCTAAAAAGCCACCGCCATTTTCTTTCGCAAACACACCTGAAAAACCAACTGCTGAGATCGGTTGAATATCCAAAAGATCGATCACCAATAAATCGCCTGGCTCAGCACCCTCGACATAAAAAGGTCCTGTCAAAGGATGTGCTCGAGTGAGATCAACATGTTTTACATCAGACACATCATCGGTATCTTTAATTTGAGCGTCCAGAAAATCCAGACTTTCAATGAGAATTTCTTCCCCTGGTTTCACCGATGTTAAAAATGGAATATCTGGATGCCAGCGATTATGGCCAATCTCTGCTTGTTCTGCTAAAGCGACACCAGGTTTAATTTTAATATGTTGCATAATACTTCAACTCCGTGTGCTGTATATGAGCCTAATTCTTCATCTGTTCTACTTCTAAATTATTGAAAGGCCTAAGCAAATAATACATCGCTTAGACGGAATTATTATTTTTACCTTGCGGTCAAAAAACACACTAGCACATTCTGTTTTTTTGAAGCAATTCCTTTTCGATTCTCAACACATCAAATACACACGGATCACAACAAATATTTTTCTTCCGCTTTAGCCAATTAACCTTCCTATGTAGCCAAAAACAGTCAAATTTTGTAGAATACGTTTTTTAAAATCATGGTGCTTTCTATGACCGCTTGGACACCTCATGTCACAGTCGCCACTGTTGTCGAAAAAGACGGACGTTTTCTGTTTGTTGAAGAACACAGCGAAGGCTTTGTACATACTGTGTTTAATCAACCGGCAGGTCATGTCGAATGCGACGAAACCATTATTCATGCAGCGATCCGTGAGACCTTAGAAGAAACAGGTCATCATGTTGAAATTGATCATCTGCTTGGGATCTATACCTATACCCCACCAATGTTTCCTGATCGTACCTACTACCGTTTTTGCTTCTTGGCCCATGTCACGGCAGTTGAAGAAAATGCGCAACTGGATACAGGTATTGTTGGTGCTGTATGGATGAACTTGGATGAGTTACAAGAAACAGCACGTGCACGTAGCCCATTGGTTTTAAAAGCCGTTGAAGATGCCCTAGCTGGCAAAAAATATCCTTTATCGCTTATTTATGAGCACCCTTTTTCTCCCTCATTAACTTCTCATTTGGATGCTTAATTAGATGCAACAACGTGTCATCGTCGGTATGTCTGGTGGTGTAGACTCCTCCGTTTCTGCCGCATTATTACTTCAACAAGGATATCAAGTTGAAGGCCTTTTCATGAAAAACTGGGAAGAAGATGATGGTACGGATTACTGCACAGCACTGGAAGACTTGGCAGATGCTCAAGCCGTTGCAGATAAAATTGGCATCAAACTGCATACTGCCAACTTTGCAATGGAATATTGGGATCGTGTCTTTGAGCACTTCTTGGCTGAATATGCTGCAGGTCGCACACCAAACCCTGATATCTTGTGTAATAAAGAAATTAAATTCCGTGCCTTCCTCGATCATGCCATGACTTTGGGTGCAGACTTTATTGCAACAGGTCACTATGCACGTCGTGGTGCGAGCATGCAAAACTCGCGTGGCGAAACCTATGCACCATTACTCCGTGGTGTTGATAACAATAAAGACCAAACCTATTTCCTACATGCAGTTCATGGCCGTGAAATTAACAAAACCCTGTTTCCTGTCGGTGAAATTGAAAAGCCAGAAGTTCGTCGCATCGCAGAACAACTTGATTTAGCAACAGCCAAGAAAAAAGACTCAACGGGTATTTGTTTTATTGGTGAGCGTCGCTTTACTGACTTCCTTAAACAATACCTACCTGCACAAGCCGGAAAAATTGTTTTGGAATCAGGTAAAGAAGTTGGTGAACATCATGGCTTGATGTACTATACGCTGGGTCAACGCGGTGGTATCGGTATCGGTGGTATGAAAGGTGTACAAGAAGGTGCATGGTTCGTATTACATAAAGATATTGCCAATAATCGCTTGGTGATTGGTCAAGGACATGAACACCCACTGATGCAAAGTACGCAGCTTTGGAGTGAGTCAATTGATTGGGTTGCAGGTGAACAGGACATTCCATCGGCTGGATTCCGCTGCACAGCGAAAACCCGTTATCGTCAGCCAGATCAAGCGTGTACCATCTATCGCGATGAACAGACTGAACATGGCATCCGTGTTGAGTTTGATGAGCCGCAACGCGCTGTGACTCCAGGACAAAGCGTGGTGTTCTATTCTGGAGAGGTCTGCTTAGGTGGTGGTGTTATTCATCATACCAATGCACCTGAACCAGATTTTATTTAAGGAAATTGGAAGCGAAGCATGGTCGAGTTACCCTTTCAGCACACTCAAGCGTTGAATGTTAGACAGAACCGTGCTCTAGCATTGGCCGCAGTCTTTCAGGCAACTCAGTTAACACATATGACTGCGATGGCTGGTCAGCAAAGCATTGGTGATAGTGGTAATTTCTATTTTGAACTATTGATTAAAGCCAGTCTAAATATTCGTCCTGCGGCAAACAATGCCACTCAGACCTTAGATTTTTTTAATCAACTTGCAGACATTTCACTCGGATTAAAAACATTAGAAGGCTGTATTACTCAGCCTTTTAATACCGCACCAAAATCCCGTGTTCCAAAAATGTCGACAGCAAAACTACCCATGTCCTATGCGATGGCCCTGTTGCAGTTGGAAAAGAAAGTCTACAGTAACCCTGAATACGTAAAAATTATAGAAAGCTCGCAACAAAAAATCTTAAAGCAACTCTCCTTTTTCGATAATAACTATTTACACCCAAGTATCATTGCCAACCTTGCACAAACCTATGTAGAAACGGCAGGACAGATTAATCCGCGTATTTTAGTACGTGGTAATGCCGAAGCATTTAAAGACATCAATCATACCAACCGTATTCGTGCATGCTTATTTACAGGCTTACAACTTGCGCATTTATGGAAACAGCTCGGTGGAAGCTCTTGGAGTATGATCTTTAGTAAACGCAAATTATTGCAAGATATTCAAGCTCTCGCTCGTTTGCAGTATCAGGTGGTATAGACCGATGCTACAACGAATTTATTTTTATGTTTATTCCAAAATTAAGGAATCTGTATGAATGCTTTAACCGCACTCTCGCCACTTGATGGACGTTACGCTAGCAAATGCGATGCCCTACGCCCTTTTTTGTCTGAGTTTGGTTTAATCCACGCTCGTGTCACGGTTGAAGTGCGTTGGTTACAAGCACTTGCAAATCGTGCAGAAATTATTGAAGTTGCGCCATTTTCAAATGAAACCAATGCTGCTTTAGATGCAATCGTTTCAAACTTCTCTGAAGAAGATGCAAACCGCATTAAAGAAATTGAACGCACTACGAACCACGATGTAAAAGCAGTTGAATATTTCCTTAAAGAAAAAATTGCCAACATTGATGAATTACAAAATGCAGGCGAATTTATTCACTTTGCTTGTACTTCTGAAGACATCAATAACTTGTCTCATGCGCTTATGCTGAAAAATGGCCGTGAAGTTTTAGTTTCAAGCATGAAGCAACTTCTCAATGCGATTTCAGCTTTGGCAACAACACATGCTGAACAACCAATGTTGTCTCGTACACATGGTCAAACTGCAAGCCCTACTACCTTGGGTAAAGAGATGGCAAACGTTGCATATCGCTTGGCCCGTCAAATCAAGCAGTTTGAAAATGTTGAGTTACTCGGCAAAATCAATGGTGCTGTAGGTAACTACAATGCACATCTTTCTGCATATCCAGAAATTGATTGGGCTGCACATGCACAAGCATTTGTCGAATCTTTAGGCCTAAGCTTCAACCCATACACCACGCAGATTGAGCCACATGATTATATGGCTGAATTGTTTGATGCTCTACGTCGTTACAACACCATCTTAATCGACTTTAACCGTGACGTATGGGGTTATATCTCGCTTGGTTACTTCAAACAAAAGTTAAAAGATGGTGAAGTTGGTTCTTCAACTATGCCGCACAAAGTAAACCCAATTGACTTCGAAAACTCAGAAGGTAACTTAGGTATTGCTAATGCTGTTTTAGGTCACCTAGGTGAAAAGCTTCCTGTTTCTCGCTGGCAGCGCGACCTCACTGACTCAACTGTATTACGTAATATGGGTGTTGGTTTTGCGCAAAGCTTAATTGCTTTTGATGCTTGCTTAAAAGGTGTTGGTAAACTTGAGCTGAATGCTGCTCGTTTAAATGAAGATTTAAACCAAGCCCAAGAAGTTCTTGCAGAGCCAATTCAAACTGTTATGCGTCGTTATAACGTTGAAAAGCCATACGAAAAATTAAAAGCTCTTACTCGTGGTCAGGCAATGACACGTGAGATGATGGTGAACTTCGTCAATGGCGATGAACTTGCACAAGTTCCTGCAGACGAACGTGCTCGTCTAGCTGAATTAACACCTGCAACTTATACTGGTAATGCAGCTGAACAAGCAAAACAAATCAATGATTTGATCAGCAAGATCTAAAACTGATTGACTCGAAAAAGCAGAGCTTCGGCTCTGCTTTTTTATTTTTACAAGTATCTCAATCTATAATCACCAATCAACCCAGCTTAAACATAGTCCACTGTTCTGGTTTTTATCAGATCAAGTTGCAGCATCTTTTTCTTTTTATAGCGATAGGCGATCAATAAACCAATAAACCACACTGGTGAAAGCCCCAATGCAATAAGAGTATCGTGGTCTAAAGCAAGGATCACAATTGTAAATATCAAAAATAGCATCGTCAGCCATGCCATGACCAAACCGCCAGGCATTTTAAACTTCGACTGTAAATGTAACTCTGGAAATTTCTTACGATAGCCAATATACGAAAGAATAATCAGCATGAAGGTAAATACACATAGAATTGAGGTCAATGCTGAGATAATCGTAAACGCCGTCATGACATTCGGCACAATAAATAAAATAGAGGTTCCAATGGTGACGCAGGTCATTGAAAAAACTAGACCTCGAATAGGTACTTTTTTCTTCGATAATTTACTAAAACTCTTTGGTGCATCATTATCCAACGCCAAACCATAGAGCATCCGACTAGTCGCAAAGATGCCGCTATTTGCAGAAGATAAGGCAGAAGTTGCAACGACAAAATTAACCAGTCCAGCAGCAATCGGCAAACCAATCAACGTGAACATTTCAACAAATGGACTTTTTTCAGGTGAAATTTTTGCCCAAGATGTGACCGCGATAATGCATATCAATGCGCCAACATAGAACAATAAAATACGTAATGGGATTGAGTTAATCGCTTTAGGCAGAGATTTATGCGGATCTTTAGTTTCAGCGGCGGTAGTTCCGACCAATTCAATTCCAACAAAGGCAAAAATTGCAATTTGGAAACCTGCTAAAAAGCCGGTGATGCCATAAGGAAACATCGACTGAGTTTCAAACACATGGCTCATAGATGCCTTAACACCATTGGGTGAAGTAAAGCCAGTACTGATTAAATAAATACCCGCAAGGATAAACAAAATAATGGCGGAGATCTTAATCAACGAAAACCAAAACTCCAACTCACCAAACATTCGAACAGCAACAAAGTTCAATATGGTCAGAATAGCCAACGAGGTAAATGCAGGTATCCAAACAGGTACGTCAGGATACCAAAACTGCATATATCCCCCAATCACGATGACATCGGCTATTGCAGTAATAATCCAGTTACACCAATAAGACCAACCGAGGAAAAAACCCGCCCAAGGACCGATATAGGCTGTCGCAAAATCGGCAAAGGTCTTAAAGTTGGTATTTGCCAGCAATAGTTCACCCATTGCCCGCATAACAAAGAAAAAGAAAAAACCAATAATTAAATAAGTTAAAACAATTGAAGTACCTGAAATACTTAAGGTCTTTCCAGAGCCCATAAATAGACCTGTACCAATTGCACCGCCAATTGCGATCATTTGAATATGACGATTGGTCAGCGAGCGTTGTAATTTTTCTTCGTCTTGCGAACTTTCCTGCAAATCTTCATCCAGAAGTTGCGTTCCTTTATTCTGACTCATGTCATCCTTACTCCAGTTTGCAGCAACCGTTATAAATGCTTAATAAAAATAAAATATTTTTAAAATGCTTTAATTTAAAAGTTCCATTTTTCTAAAATTATTTTGAAATTAATAGCTTAATCAACACACCTCACTTGTAAATGGTTCGTATTAGATCCCTGTTCTACACACTAAAACCTGTTGTTATTGATCAAAGATATTTTAGCCGCAAGCATCATATCTCATCCCCAAACGAGTTGAAGATGATGCTTTTCATTTTCGCTCAATTATTACCCAATTAACATGAAATATGCTCTATTATCCTAATTTCACTCCATCTGAGAAAGATATGAATATCGAGGATAGTAAAAATTATGCATCGATATAAATAAAAATATGGCTAAAAAATACAGTAAAAGTGTTGTGAATTAACATCTAAATCTGTGAATTTTCTACTTATACATAGCCCATCAACGCTTGTTCTGATTTGCAATATTGATATTGAGCAAACGTACCGATGCACCCTCTTTCACATGTAACTGATGGGCTTGTTCTACACTCAACGTCACTTGGTTTGAGTCTGGCTTGCTATAGGTCAAAATGGCGCGATAATTTTCATAATCATCATTGGCTACAATATAAGGTTCATCACCGAGCATAATGAGATCAGATTGTTCAATATGGACAGTTAACACATGGCTGTCTTTGATGGCTCTTAGATTCTCGATATCTGCCTGCAAGGTTGCACCCGCATCAAAGATATCGACATAGCCCTTATAACGTAACCCTTCTTCAATCAAAAGGTTATACGCGGGTTCTGTATTAGGATGAACTGCTCCAATCACCGCCTTCGCTTCATCAGGCAGCATATCGACATAGAGTGGATGCCGTGGCATGAGTTCCGCTATAAAGGCTTTTTTGCCTGTACCACTTAGATAATCTGCTTTGGTAAATTCCATATCAAAGAATTTATGACCGACCGCATCCCAAAATGGTGAATGGCCATTTTCATCAGAAAAACCCCGCATTTCAGCCACAATGGTTTCTTCAAAATACTGTCTAAACGCTGATAAAAACAAAAACCGAACCTTAGACAAAAACTTGCCATTCTTATTTAAACGATAATCGGGATCTAAAAATAAGGTACATAGCTCACTACAGTTAGTGTGGTTATTACTCAGATATAAGGTCGGCAATGATTTATAAACATTCAAGGGTTCGGAAGAATGAACTTGTGTGCCGATGTGAAAATTGTACCAAGGTTCTTTTAGACCTAAGGCAACCTCGATTCCGCATACACCAACTACTTTATGCAGTGAGGTATCTTCCAGCACAAATAAATAGCCCTGCTCCGACTTATCCAGTTTGCC
The DNA here is from genome assembly GCF_000369525.1 of Acinetobacter higginsii. Taxonomy (GTDB): domain Bacteria; phylum Pseudomonadota; class Gammaproteobacteria; order Pseudomonadales; family Moraxellaceae; genus Acinetobacter; species Acinetobacter higginsii. The sequence continues at coordinate 480,049 of NZ_KB850072.1, read as the reverse complement.
TTCAACCGTTTTAATCGCCCGATCAATTCGTGCGGCCAGTATTTCCATATCTGGTTGTAAAGAGGTCAAACCAAAGCCTGCTTTTTGTGCCAAGTGGTAAAGATCATGAATATCTTTTTGTTTGATATAACGAATCATCATCATGTCTATTCCCCCTTATTTTCAATCAGAACAAACGAGACACAGGCGCTGATTGTACTCTTGAGTAAGACATCCAATTCATTTTTTCTATGCTGAACCATGCACAATCCCGACATGTGTTATTCCTTAATTCTTAAATTTTTCCCTAGCATCAGCTCATTGATGATCGAGCTGGCTTTATTTATCTAAGCCTTTTTTGTGACTTATTTCATCAAGCTGAAATCTAACTTGAATAATCTAAATTGATTAACAGCTAAGCTGATTACTCTATTATTCAAAAACTAATTGGCACAAAAAATTGAAAATTAAGCAAAAAATGAGCTGTTTTTTAGCATTTTATTGATTGACAGTGACAATATGAAAAAATTAGGAATGGGTCTAAAGTAAAATCAAGTATTCTTCAGTTCAAACCATTCTCGAATCATATCTAAAAATAGTTTCATGCCGATCGAATGAATGCTAATCGATTTATAAACAGCACATGCATGCCATGAAAAAGTAGGATTTTGATAATTTAAGACCGTGACATCCCGCTCCCCTTGTAATGACTGAAATAAATGGCTTGGCCCAGCCGTAATCGCATCACTATGCATGACATAATGAAGCAATAAGTCATAGTCGTTCACAGTTAAACTAATATGAGCTGATCGTCCTGCATGTGTTTGGGCTTTTAGCCATTGCTTTTTTTGCTTAGCAACTCTTGGTAAAGCAAATGGGTAATCAATTAAATGTTCAAACTTAAGATCTTCTATTTCCAACAAAGGATGTCCAGTTCGCACTACAAAAACGGTTGGATCTTGCAGCAATGGAATCGAGATAAACTCATCAGTAAGATCAACATACTCTGTACTTAATATCCCTAGATCTAGAATGCCATTTTCTATTTTCTCAATAATAGTTTTAGGATGATCAACATATAGATGTACTTCAATTTCAGGATATTGCTTTGAAAATAAAGGAATCACATCTTTCATCAATGCATGCATAATGACAGGCCCTGTTCCTATGTGTATTTCACCAACTTGACCACTTGAAAGGAGTTTAATCTCCTTATGTAAGGTATCTAACTGCTGCAAAATTTGAGGGGCTTGTTTTAGAATATGTTCGGTATATAAAGTCGGTTTAACGCCTTTACTGGTTCGCTCAAACAAGGTCACACCCAAGTCATGTTCTAATTTTTTAATACTGTTAGTTAACGATGGCTGGGTCATACAAAGTGCTTCAGCCGCTTGATTGATCGTTCCAATTTCAGTTAACACCATAATTTGCTGTAGATGTCTTGGCTTAATCATTTCTCATCCCTGAATATTTTATTGTGATTCATAAACATACTAAAAAAACATTTCCATTCGCCTTTGCCTAAAAATATACCTTAATTTTATTATTTTAGATGCTATTAGGTATATCTAAAAGCTATAACTTCCATACAAAAAATCCATTACACAATATAAGTCAAACTTCCTATGCTGCTTCTAGATTAAGCACCTTTAATCCGTTCTGTTTCGATTCAGAAATTAAAGTCATATGAGCAAGGATATAAAATGAAACACACTTTAATTCCGCTACTGATCAGCAGCGTCGTGATTTCCACCCCGTTTGCAACACAAGCACAAGAAACCATAGCCCAAGCAGCTCCTCAAACACTTGAGGCTATTCCAGGACCACGCTCCTGTTTTTGGGCTCGTGGTCCTGTCAGTGCTGATCCATATATCAATATCGCCTACCCAGACGCCAATGTTTATTATTGGGCAGGTACTTTCACCATCCCTCAAGGAGCAAGTCTTAAACTTAAAGGTGAATTTCCACGTTCACGTTATATGTCTTTTATTAGTTATGACGAAGCTGGGAAACCAGTTGAGTCCGTTGCAGACTATTTAATCAAGCCAAATAATAACTCTGGCAATCCCTTCGTTTATGGGCAACAACGGAGTCCATCACAACGTGAGTACAGCTTAAACGTATCTACCACCCCTGTGACAGCACAGCGCAAGGTTGGACAGCTCGGTCAAGCCCAGAGTGTTAACCAGCTATATGCTCCAGCCTATGGAAAACAACAACAAACCGTTTTATATCGAATCTACTTACCTGATCACGGACAAAGCGTCACAGGAGGTGTAAGTTTACCAACACCTCAATTAACGCTTGCAGATGGTCGTGTATTAGAGGGTGATCAAGCCTGCGCACAACTCAAAGCCAATCAGCCATTACAACTGACTTCTGCTGCAGTCAGTATTCCTTCCAATGAATATCGCCAGTTGATCCATCAGGCAGGAAAGCCAGATACATGGCCAGCACAGAATCCAGCACAATGGTTTATTCAACTTGATCGAGAAAGCCTTTTAGGGATCTTTACGGGCAAGATCAATGAACAAGCAAGACGCTCTGAAGGTGGCTTTTATCCAAATTTAGATAATCAATACATTAGAACAGTTGTGAATAGAAAATATGGCAAGGTCTTTGTCCTGCGTGGAAAAGCACCTACTGTTTCTAAGACCTTCAACAATAAAGGGCTTTTGACGCAGGGCGATTTGCGTTATTGGTCAATCTGTTCAAACCAAGGTTTTGCCAATACACGCGTCAATGATTGCTTATTTGATGAAGAAATTCCGGTTGATCAAAATGGTTATTACACTGTTGTCGTAAGTCGAGTCGCTGACCGTCCGCGTAATGCCAAACCAGAATGTGGTATCGGTTGGTTACCTATGGCAGAAGATGGAGACGGTGCTGCTGACCCAGATATGACTATTGTCCAGATCAGACACATGCTTGCATCAAGCAGTTTTAAACACACCATTGCCAATGTCGAACAGCAAAAAGATTTAGCTTCGGTGATGGGAGAATACCTGCCAAAAACCAACTACCTAATGCCAAATCAAGTCGAAATTTTTAATCCCTGCTTTAAATAATCAATAAAACCAATCCATACAACACCCAAGAACATAATAAAAACTTGTGTGTTGTATGCCCCAAAAGGAATTTGGAGGCTCCAATGTATTCACGCATCAAACATCACACCTTATCAGCTTTAGTCACAACACCATTTATCATCAGTACTGGGTACAGTGCAGGCCTTGATCGCTCTGGACAATCCATTACTGATTTTTTTCAAAATGGAACCTATGCATCCCTCTCTTATAATTATTCTATGCCAGATGTGAGTGGGCAGGATAAAGGACTGAGTAGCCAAGGCAATCCCAATGAAATTCCTAATATTAGTGCCAATAATAGTGCTTTACGTGGCAGCATAAAAACAGATTTAAATGAAAAAATAAGTCTAGGACTCATTTATGATCAACCTTTCAATATTAACCTTCAACATCGTGGGCACAGCGACTTTGTTTCTCAATTTGAAAATAAACCCGCTGAAGGTACTCAAGCCAAACTAGACAGCCATAATTTGACAGGGCTTATCGGTTTGAATATCAATAGAAATTTAAGTGTTTACGCAGGTCCTGCCTTAGAAGAAATTGAAGGTAACATCAAACTGCGTGGACAAATTTATAAAGGTAGCGCCAATTACAATGCCGAACTGCACTCTGATTATGCAATGGGTTGGGTAACAGGATTCAGCCTGAAAAAACCCGAAATTGGGCTAAAAGCAGCACTGACTTATCGCTCCGAAATAAAACATCAGACACGCACCACAGAGCAGTTTTCAGTATTAAGTAATGATCTTTACACGCTGCCTGTTACATTTACTTCACCCGAATCAGTAAATTTTGATTTTCAAACAGGCTTAAGTAAACAAACCTTACTCAGCGCCAATATTCGTTGGGTACCATGGAAAGACTTTGAGTTTAAACCCGCCAAATTGGCAGAGCGAACTGCTCCAGCCAGTCCAGATAAAACAGGACTTTCTCTGCTCAGTTATGAAGAAGATCAATGGTCAGCACAAATTGGAATCGCGCAGAAACTTACTGATAAATTTTCAGTCTCAACGTCTATCATTTGGGATTCAGGTCTTGGTGATCCTGCTAATGCGCTTGGGCCAGTCAATGGTTACTGGGGAGGCGGGCTCGGCTTCCAATATAATTTTCTACCGAACTGGGCAGTTTCACTGGGCGGAAGATACTTATGGCTAGGCGACGCTCAAGCAAAACGTCAGAATGGTGATTTAGTTGGAAGCTTTAGCGATAATCACAGTACGCTTCTAAGTTTAAAATTGGCATACCAAAAGAAATAGACCATAAAAAAGCCCTTGTTTTCACAAGGGCTTTTTTATTTATTTGGCAGAGGATCAAGGACTCGAACCTTGACGAACGGTTTTGGAGACCGTCATGCTACCATTACACCAATCCTCTAAACTGCACGATTAAATCATATTTGACTCAATCATAAGAAAGTAAGAAATGCTTACCTTCTTAAATATGGTGGGGGCGAAGAGACTCGAACTCTTACACCTTGCGGCGCTGGAACCTAAATCCAGTGCGTCTACCAATTTCGCCACGCCCCCGATGGGTGTGTATATTAGAGATAAACGTTTCTACTGACAAGCCCTTTTTATAAAAAAACTATGTTTATGAAAGCTAATGCTTTTTTAATATACAGATAGAAACAGCAGACACAAAAAAAGGAACTTTATATAAAGTTCCTTTGAATTTGGCAGAGGATCAAGGACTCGAACCTTGACGAACGGTTTTGGAGACCGTCATGCTACCATTACACCAATCCTCTATAACCACATGATTAAACTCTATTTCGTTTAATCATAAAAAAAGCAAGATACTCTTGCTTCTTAAATATGGTGGGGGCGAAGAGACTCGAACTCTTACACCTTGCGGCGCTGGAACCTAAATCCAGTGCGTCTACCAATTTCGCCACGCCCCCGATGGGTATGCATATTAGTGAGAAACATACTCTCTGACAAGTCTTTCTATTAAAAAAACCATTCAAATGAACAGATAATATTCAAATCACACATTTATGTTTACTTTTACAACATATTAAGTTGTTTTAAGAAATCTTTTGCCACTAAAACTGAATTAAAGCGTTGTTTAATATGCTTTTGCGTGAGGCCATTAAGTAAAGGAAAAAAGCATTGCAATGTAGATGGAAGTTGAATGTGTAGTTGCTGGCAATGTAATACTGCCCAATCGTGATAAGTACTCACTTTTAATCGAGATTGAGTGAGCCATTCATACACAATAATCCCCAAGGCATACAAATCACTTTGAATGCTTTTCCCTGCCCCCTGAAAAAGCTCTGGTGCCATATAATGTGGTGTTGCATCTAAAGTATGAATCGGATGCCCTATCCGAAAAGATTGCTCAAAATCAATCAGCCGACATGAGTTTTCATAGAAACGAAAATGTTCTGCTTTCAAATCACCATGCACCCACCCGAATTGGTGCAATGCATCCAGCGCATCTAAGGCCAAAAATATCTTTTGTTTGATCTGCTCAATATTTTCAAAAATAGGAGCTTCAGCAAAAAAATCATGCGAATCAACCGTGATCATCCCTATGCCATCCTCATCTAATCCATTGATAAGATGACGTAATGGAATCATTTGGAATGGTAATAAAAACGCTTGTTCATGCTGCTGACAGTGCTGATAAAAAGCTAACTCTCGTTGGAAAGCCTGTGCCAAAACAGGCTGATCGTTGGTGTTATGGAATTTCAGCCAGTAGCGCTGCTGATCAACTTGAAAGGTGTAGACACGCCGCCCAAAGGCATAACTTTGCGCTTTGGTCACTAAGTTAAGATCGTTAAGTTGAATCTTCGGATTAGAGATCCACGTAGTAAAACTCATTCTGCTGCTTTTCTTCCTGCTTCCGCAACGATATTAGACAATGCTCAATGGTTTTTCCAATTCGTGCATGTATTTCAATAGAAGCAATTTTCGGCCATGTGGCACGCTCACCTTCTTGCTGCAAGATTTTAAACAGTTTTGGGCGTGGATTTTTCAGCATATAGCTATAATGTCGGAGTCCATATTTGGCAATAATATTGACGTCACCATAATAACGTTGCCCCAAAATGCCATAGCCATGATCCAATACACGACGAATCGGGAAGAAACTGCCCATATGACTGCGTGTTAAATCCATGACTTCCATTGCAATAGCTTTGCCTTGACGGCGCACAATCCGTTCAGGCCAACTGAGTACATCTCTACGAAAACGTTCGGTGTCACTTTGCATAAACGGCACAATATGCGGATTGACCTGACTGGCAATGGTGTAATTAATATTATATAAACGAGCCATCTTTTCCTGCGGAAAATCACTGCGCATACTGCCATCCACCCACTTGGTATTGGCGAGATATGGCGTATGTTGCCCATCATATCGCTTACTGGTCAGATGCACAGGTGGAAATAACACAGGCACCGCACAAGAAGCCAATACTGCACTCCACACCAATACATTCGGTGCGGTCAGTGCATTCATAATACGTGGATTTTGGGCTGTGTTATAGGGTGCAATCACGATATTAATATGACGTTTAGATTGTTTATAGGCCTCGGCAAACGTGACATCGCCCAAGTTCTGCATCAGAAATTTTTTCAAATACATCACATCGGCAATACCACCATTCGCCCGCAATAATTCCGTTACTTTCCTAAATTTAAAGGCATCACTAAAAAAATGTTCCCCTTGCAGCAATTCATGAACTTGATCTGGCGTAGAAACACCTAACATGCCTGTCATGATTGCCCCTGCACTTGAACCCGATAAAACTTGAGGCATCAGATCTTGTTCTATTAATGCCTTACACACCCCTGTATGAAATAAACCTAGCGTCGCACCTCCAGAAAACATCACAGCGGGTTGACCATAGGCCTTTTGACATTCTTCAAAAAACTGAATTTTTTCTTTTAGTTGAAAGGTAATACATTCACTCGAAGCCAAGTAACGTAGGCAATCACTCATTTCCTCAACATAGTTTTCAATGATTTTTTTAGTACCAATATAGGTCTGTGCAAACAACATCGGATGCCCAATGTTGGCAAAGTCATAAGACAGGCCTTCTCTTAACACATAGATCAGATCTAAAGTCCGATGCTGCATACGATATTTTTTTAATAAGTTATAGCGTTTAGATAAAATTTCCGCATCATAATAAGGCGATTCATTGTCATATTTCCATGCTTCATGACCTGATTCTTCATCCAGTTTAAGTGCAATTTCTTTCCATTCGGCATAAGAACTGGCATGTCGTAAGCGTTCTTGCAACACATCAACTCTATGTGTCTGATATGTATTCTTTTTCTCTTGAACTCTATTGAACATTCGCGATCCTGATTTTCAGCTTATTTTTTATATTCTTGCACCTATACAATGCAAAAAGCAGCCACAACAATCAAGGGTAAAATCGATTTATTTCGATATTTCTGATGATATTTTCTTTATTTCGGTAATAGCAGTGATAGTATCCCTATTCATCATTGAGTTTGGTTTATATGTATGGCTATCCTTGATTTACCCGAATCTATTCTTCAATCGCTATCAAGTGTTTTAACACAGCTTCAGCAAGTTCTCCCTGCACCAAAGCAACCCACTGACTTTTCAGCAATCGCATTCCGTTGGGAAAATCAGCAGCTGGTCGCCATACAACAACCTAAGAAAATGCATTTGGAAGACTTAAAAGGCATTGAGCGCCAAAAAGACAAGATCATTCAAAATACCCTACAGTTCCTGAATGGCCTACCTGCCAATGATGTCTTACTGACAGGTTCTCGTGGTACTGGAAAATCATCGATTGTACGTGCGCTTCTCACCGAGTATTCAACTCAGGGTTTACGCTTGATTGAAATTGAGCGTGATGATTTATCTGATTTACCCAAAATTCAAAAGCTGATTGAACATCGTCCTGAAAAATTTATCGTTTATTGCGATGATCTGGCTTTCAATGCCGAAGATGAAAATTATCGTAGTTTAAAAAGCGTCTTAGATGGTTCACTGCAATCAGGCTCAAGCAATTTTATTATCTATGCAACCAGTAACCGTCGTCATTTACTGCCTGAGTTTATGCACGAAAACACACCGGTACGTAAGGTTGATGTACCGCAATATACAGAACTCCATCCACAGGAAGCCATCGAGGAAAAAATTTCGCTCTCGGATCGTTTTGGAATGTGGCTCTCCTTCTATCCAATGGATCAACAGTTGTATTTACAAATTGTAGAGCACTACATTGTGAAAGCTGGCTTGGAATATAACGATCTGGTTCGTGGTGAAAGTTTGAAATGGTGCCAAGCTCGTGGTCAGCGTTCTGGACGTGCAGCCTATCAGTTCTCAAAGCACTGGATTGGCTCACAAAATCTAGAAAAATTGTCGAACAAAGCCTCTGCGTAAATGTCCTGAAAAGCCGTAGCTTTGTCCTTATTTCCGCTTAGCATTGGCAATTGTTTCTCATAATCTAGCTGTCACAGCATGGATTGAGTTTAGGAAACAAGATGAAGAAACAATTGCCACCGACATCCCTGACCAGCAAAATTTTGGGTAAAAGCCTGTTATTGGCACAAGGTACGCTTGATAAAGCGGTAAAATATTCAACAACACCCTTTTCAGAACCAGACATCATTCGCCCACGCACTGATGGGATTTTTTATACCTGGACACATTATGGGATCTTCTTTCCTCTGCTGCCTGAGCCTCATCGTTATTTAAATATTATGATTTTATTGGGTACACCAGGGGCACTTGCATTTGACCATGATGATATTACCTTAGGTGACCCAAGAAAGACTGCAACGTTTTTCTCTAGTACTGCTGCGGTAGATGAGCATCTACTCAAAGCTTATATCATTCCAGAACAGACCAATATTCAAGACAATGGGACAACTATTGAGCTCGGTGAAGAAGTTTCGATCCAAGGAACTCTACCGAATATTCATCTCAAAGGTGCCTACCATGGACTCAGCTTTGAATTTGATTTAGATGTCACCAATCAAATCTCATGGTTTATCAAAACCCCGATTTATGATCATTTTAGTTTATTGGCAAACTTCAAAGGTCAGCTTGAGTATCAAGGTAAAATCACGCCTGCCGAAGGCTTATGTACCTATGAATATGCCCGCGCTACAGGTGCACACGGAGTCGTGAAAAAGCTACTCCCTGAACCGTATAAATTACCACTCGATTTCTTTACCTATCAAATTATCAATTTGACGGATAGCACCCAATTATTACTCACTAAAGCTGATATTTTGGGTCAACCAGCAGCCTATACATTGCATGTTCGACATACCGACATGCCTGCTGAAGTCTATACCAATGTCGAATTCAAGGTGATTGCACATCAAGTCGATGACTATGTTTCACCAAGTGGTAAGAAAATGCGCTTACCGCAATTGTTCTCTTGGTCCGTCAAGGATGATGCTGATCAGAAAGTTTTAGATATTACCGCAGAAATTGATAGTCCATTCCGTTATGGTCATGGCATTGGCTATGCCAGTGCTTATACCTTCACAGGTGAATATTTAAATACCCCTGTTCAAGGCCGTGGTTATATCGAATATGTGGATGTAGAAGATCAGAATGCATTTAAGGATTAAATAAACTGAACACGTTGATGAGTCTTTGCTAAAACGTCAAAGGCTCATCATTTCCCTTTGCAATCTAGTTGCTCTGAGGGTTCAAAGTATCAATCAATTGGTTAATTGAATCCTTGATCTCGGCTGCCACCTTTGCATCATAACCTTCGACCAAGAATCGGCTAATGAGCCCTTCAATCAGCGTATACGTCACTTCAACCAACATCTCTGTTTTTGAATAAGATTGCAAATATTCCGTAATCAAGTTTCTAATCCAAACTTTATGTTCTTTAGACACAGAGATGATGTCTTGATCACCCAAATGCGACTCAGCCACAGCTCTGACGAATAAACATCCTTTAAAGTTATCTTCTTGAAACCATAATAAGTGCCAATCGATCAACCTGTTCAATGCCTCTCGCCCTGTTGCCTCCGCCACATAATCCAATAGACGCTGCCTAAACTTTTCATCACGTGCTTCTAAGACTGACTTCACCAATTGATTTTTGTTTTTGAAATAGGTGTACATCGTGGTTTTTGAACAGCCAGATTCATCTCGAATAAGGTCGACCCCGACACCAACAAAACTATTTCCATAAAATAATTTTTCTGCGGTATGCAAAATTTTATCAGCAGACTTCGACATAAAGATTTACTCATTTAAAATAGTACAGATCTGTACTATTTATAATTTTAGTTCTATTATCGCCATAAAGCAACCCAGTCGTGAGATCACCATGTTATCTTTATTCAACGGTAGAGAACATCTTGCTCCCTTACCCCAATCCATTGATATTATAAGAAGTTTAATTGGCGGCACCTTAAGCATCTTGATCTTAATCCTGCTCAGTAAATTCACCCACAATCTATTTATCATGGCTCCTTTTGGCGCAACCTGTGTCATCTTATATGCCGTATCGCAATCGCCTTTGGCTCAACCTCGCAATGTAATTTTGGGACATTTTGTCTCAGCATTTATTGGCTTACTGTTTCTTAAAGTTTTTGGTACATCAGCTTTGAGCATTGCGCTTTCTGTCGGTTGTGCCATCGCAGCCATGCAACTTCTGCGTTGTGTTCATCCACCTGCTGGCGCAAATCCATTGGTGATCTTGCTAACAGCCAATACCATTCAATACCAATGGAGTTTCTTATTTTTCCCCGTGTTATTAGGCTCTATTGCACTCGTCATGGTGGCATGGTTGGTCAATAACCTTAAATCCGAGAAGAAATGGCCTGTGTATGGATTGGCTTTTATCCACAGTAAGAAAAATATTGAATAATCCATCTATCGATTAAAGCGTAATGTCAGCGTTTTAATCGATGCCATCCTGTTCATCTAAATTCAATGAAATTCCAATTTCCCCTTGCAAATAATTTACTTTTCAATAAAATTAGGTAGATCGGTATACATAAATAATTTTTTACTATGAACACTAAATCAGCAAAACAAAAAATCTTGGATGCAGCTTCTACATTGTTTTATAACGATGGCATTAGCAATACAGGCATCAATAGCATTACAGAGAAAGCCAATGTGGCAAAAATGTCGCTGTACAATAATTTTGCCACCAAATCAGATCTGATCACCTGCTACATCGAAGCTCGCCATCAAGAATGGCTGGATTTATATGAAAAGAGAAAAGCTCAAATCCAAACCCCGATTGACGGTATTTTGGCGGTTTTTGATGCTTATCAGGATCACGCAGAATTTGCTTATGAAAAAGGCTTTCGTGGTTGTGGCCTACTCAATGCAGCCGCAGAATTCCCTGCACATAGTCCTGAACGTTTGGCGGTTAAACAGCATAAAGATGAAATTGAAGCGATTTTAGCGGGTCATTTACAGCAGCTCAGCACCAACCCACAACGAGTCAAAGAACTGGCACTACTGATTTCATTTATCTTGGAGGGTTCGATTGCCCGTGCCGGTTTAGAAAGTTCAAGTGACAAAGTATTTGCTGCAAAACAAATAGTTCAGAGCCTATTAGCGCAAGAGGTTTCAAAGTGAGTAGCACCTCTTTTCGCCTCAGTGCTCATTCTGGTTTTATTGCCGTCCTCATTGCCTCTATTTTATGGGGAACGACAGGCACAGCCGCTTCTTATGCTCCAAATCTAAGTCCCTTAGCGATTGGCGCAATTGCAATGGGCGGCGGTGGTTTATTACAAGCTTTATTGGCCCATAAAAATATCCGCAGTCATTTACCTCAAATTCGCTCTTACTATCCATTATTGTTGATTGGCATGGTCTCGGTTGCGATTTATCCACTGGCTTTCTATTCGTCGATGCGTATGGCAGGGATTACCATTGGTACAGTAGTTTCAATCGGATCAGCCCCTTTATTTACGGCAATACTGGAGAAGTTCTTTGATAAAAAAGCACTGTCTGGCAAGTGGTTTATCAGCTTTATCTTTGGCGTCGCTGGTGTCTTGCTGCTCTCTCTAGGAGAGTCACACTCCCAAGCATCTGCACAAACGATTGCGGCAGACCAAAAAAGCATTGGCATTATTCTTGGACTGATCGCAGCCCTAACCTATTCGTTATATTCTTGGGCTGCAAAAAAGATGATTGATCGTGGTGTCGACTCAAAAGCATCTATGGGATTAATTTTTGGTTTTGGTGCTTTAATCTTACTACCGACATTATTTTTTACGGGTTCAAACCTGTTTGATGAACCTGTGAATTTGTATGTTGTGGGCTATATGATGCTGATCCCGATGTTTCTCGGTTATCTGTTATTTGGCTATGCTTTAAAGACCATTTCAGCCAGTACCGCGACCACACTGACCTTGTTTGAACCACTGGTTGCCGCTTTGTTTGCAGTATTATTAGTCGGTGAACAACTCGCCCCGATTGGTTGGATTGGAATGGCTTTGATTTTTGTTTGTCTGGCAGTATTGTCAAAAGCAGATCGTTCAAAACAAATCAGCTAAAAGATGTTCTAGACCATTAAAATAAAAAGTAGGAATATTGTACATACCAAGTTAAATGCAATCACTTTCCCGTTAAAGAACAATGCTGCTTTTGCTGATTCTTTAACGGGTTGCTCGCCATCCTTTGCTATCGCAGACAGTACCATGCCAATAAGATTACAAACAGTCGAGACCAACAGTACCAAAAAAAAGAATAAATGAATTGGGGGCATTTCACAGATTCGATCCGTTGTACATGGAATACTGAGAACATAGATTGAAAAGCCTGTAGCCGCAATAATAAGCAGAATACTTAACCATGCACAGCCATTGGCTGCTTTAACCACCCACATGATTCACTCCTTTTTATTTATATATTATTAAAAAAATACAATATAATTATTTGATAATTAAAATATTAATTATAAAAGATGCAGAGCAATAGATTTCCTCTGCATCCATTTCAAGATTTAAAGATCAATACTCTCTGGCTAATTTTTCCAATGTGGTGAGCATTTTTCTCACTACACTTCTTTTATGATGCAACATATTCTTAATGTTGCTTGGATTGAAACCTGTCAATTTTGCGACACCACGACTGGTCATGTATTCACCAGTTTTCGCAAAGTGTTTTTCACTTAACTCAGTTTTCGCATTTGAAAATCGAACTGCCAGCTTATAATCACTAAACTCAGACCATGCACCTGTCTTATATTCGTCTGCATCAAAGCTACTCTTCTGCTGAGTAGGTTTTTCTCGAAGAATATTGCTCAAGCGATTAATGACAATTTTTTCTTCACTTTTTTCAATTATTTGATAAAGTTCAGTTTCTTCAAAAGGACGCCCTAAAGCGATATCTTTTCTATATTGTTCAACGACTTTTTCTTTTGACTCGACCTTTTTCTCACCTTGTTGAGTGAGGCAGAGAATCTTAAATAAAGACTCTAATCGGCCACATGTAAAAATATAAGAAATTTTCAACTTTTGTACTCCACAATGAGTTTTAGCTCATCAAAAATAAATAATTTATCCAATACTCTAATACGATAGCGTCGACTTTAACTCTTTGCCATGTACATAAATCAAGAATTTGATTTTTAAATATAAGAATGGTCTAAATTGATCCATAATCTAAGGATCAATTTAGAAGAATGCGTTGCATTTAGGTTGGTTGTAACTCAGTCATTGGCCATCTTGGTGTTGTCGTCACCGCCAAACCATCATGTTGCCCTGCTTTTAAACGTTGATATCCAGCAAAGGCAATCATGGCGCCATTGTCTGTGCACAATGCGGGCTCGGCATAATAAACATGTGCCTTGATCTTTGCCAGTGAAGTTTCTAATTGTTCACGCAAACGCAGATTTGCACTGACACCGCCAGCAATCACCAAACGTTTTAAACCCGTTTGTTTTAAAGCTTTCACTGATTTTTTAGCGAGTGTATCTACAACTGCCTCTTGGAAAGATGCAGCCACATCCGCATCACGATTTTCTTCACCTAACTTTTTCAGTTGTACTGAAACTGCAGTTTTAAGACCACTAAAAGAAAAATCCAAACCTTGATGCAATATTGGTCTTGGGAATTCAAATGCTTTTGCATCACCTTGCAAGGCTAACTTCGCAATATTTGGACCGCCCGGATAAGGCAGCTTCATCATTTTTGCGACTTTATCAAAGGCTTCACCCGCTGCATCGTCAATCGATTCACCAAGCAATTCATATTGACCGATGCCATAGGCCGCCATTAATTGAGTATGCCCACCTGAAACCAATAAAGCCACAAACGGAAATTCCGGTGGAGTTTCCGAAAGTAATGGTGCAAGCATATGACCTTCCATATGATGCACACCAATCGCAGGTTTATTAAATGCAAATGCCAAACTGCGGCCAAATAAAGCACCTGTCATTAGTGCGCCCATCAGTCCAGGACCACGAGTATAGGCAACTGCATCAATTTCTTGTTTTTTGACACCACTTTGCTCAAGCAGTTGATTAATCAAAGGAATCATCTTGCGAACATGGTCACGTGAAGCCAATTCAGGAACGACGCCACCATATTCGGCATGCAATTTAATCTGGCTATATAGAACCTGTCCACGTAAGCCGAGCTCGCTATCATAGAGTGCTAACCCAGTTTCATCACACGAAGTTTCTAAGCCCAAAACAATCATTAAACTGCCTTTACAACGATCAAAAGTAATATCTGAGCTATTATAGACTTGTGATCTGAGTTGTAAATGAGTAAAATACTGACCTTCACTTGCGATCTAGTGCAATAGTGCGTTAGATCTTATCCATCATCTTAGAGGATTTTACATGCCACAAGTTAAGTTGAAAGAAGGCGAACCAGTAGACGTAGCTATCCGTCGTTTCAAACGTTCATGCGAAAAAGCGGGTGTTTTAGCTGACGTTCGTAAGCGCGAATTCTATGAGAAACCAACTCAAGAACGTAAGCGCAAAAAAGCTGCTGCAGTTAAGCGTTATCAAAAGAAATTGACTCGCGAATCTGTACGTACTACTCGCCTTTACTAATTAATTTGTGATTGACTGCTGAAGAGACTATGAATACTTTAAAAAACCAAATTACTGACGTGTTAAAAAATTCAATGCGTGCCAAAGATATGGCAACAGTAACGGTTATTCGTGGTGTACAAGCAGCAATTAAGCAAATCGAAGTCGATGAGCGCATTGAGCTTGACGATGCTCAGGTTCTTGCGGTCATTGAAAAGCAAATTAAACAACGTAAAGAATCGATCAAGGCCTTTTCTGGCGCTGGTCGAGATGATTTAGCTAGTAAGGAACAAGCCGAAGTTGAGGTTATTTCTCAATTTCTACCAGCAGCTATGACTGAGGAAGAACTTGATTCCATCATTGAGCAAACGATTGCTGCTCAAGAAGCTACTAGCATGAAAGATATGGGTAAGGTGATGAATTCTCTACGTCCGATCATAGCCGGGCGTGCCGATCCTGCACAAGTATCTGCTAAAATTAAAGCAAAATTAAGCTAAGCCAAAATTTTAATGCTTACTTTTGTGTTAGTTCCAAACACTTTTTTGTCTTACTAGATCTATTTATATTTACTTACAGATCAGCAAATTTAAGTAGACTGATAAATAAGATCTGAAGAATATGCGTATATTTCGCCTTCTTCTACGCTGTCCATACTATAATACAAAATTAAATTTCCCAATTCTGAAGATACGACTCCACTCGCTTTTTCTATATGACATTCACCTAAAGCTACATATATTCTGACAGTACTATATCCAAGTAGACAATTATTTTGGTAAACAATCGCTTCAATCTTAAAATCTATTTCATCTATACAACTCTTATTTGTGACTTTTTCGCCCACATCATCATAATTTAAAACGATAGTTTTCGCTTTTGATTCTTTTAAGAAACCCACCAAGTGGCCTCTTACATCTTTAAATACAATTTCTTCTGTAAAAATATTTTCAAGCTGTTCTGATATCACCATATTATTTAAAATCACACTGAACATTATATTTCGCAAGCATTTGCATTTCTTTTGATTCAACCACCTGCTTGATTAAATCCTGCTTGCTCATGTTGGCATATTGCGTTGGTAATGATGAACGATTTTGTTCAATCGCATCAGACATATCCTGAATATAACGCTGATTAATCTGACAGTACTTTGCTTGCTGCTCAGGCGTAAATTGTGACGTTTGTGGATTCAGACTCCGTAAAAAGCTGCGGATATCCTGTGCATATACACCACGAATTTTATCCACTGAGTTTGCATATTGCTCAATCGATGCTGCTGAGCTGATCCCCACACTGCTGATCGCAAAAATAAAAACTAAAATTTTCTTCATAAATGTTCTAACTTCTCAGCAATTGCTTACGCACGTCATCTTATCTTAATTCAATAAATTTTGGTTTATGCTCCAGAAAAAATTCTTCCTTCGGTGCGGGTATATTACCTTCTGTCACAGTGCCTAGGCGTAAACGAATTACATCAGGCAAATCCTTTCGATAAGAATAGAGCGGACTGGCACAATTTTGACAAAATACACGCGCCTTGTTAACTGTATGAAAATATTCTTTCAGTTGCTCTTGCCCAGAAATTAACTCAAATTTGCTTTGCTCAATCGGGCTGTTCCACCCTGCAATTGAACCTTGTGCCTGTTGGCAATGACTGCAATAACATAAAATGCTGTTTTCAATTTCTGCATGATATTGATACTGCACAGCACCACACAAACATTGCCCTTTGATCATAACAATTTTCCCCTCAGTTTTATAAATATAAGTCGTCTTTAAGTTTTATGGTTTGATATAAGTTAAATAAGGCTCTGCTTTAGTTCAAGTATTTCACCAGCAAGCCCATCATAATCTTTGAACGCTGTATGAATGAATCCCTGACTTGTTAAAATTTTACGTGATGCGATATTGTTAGGGTCAATAATCGCAAATATCCGATGAATTGAATTTTGCTTTTTGGCATCACTCAGTAGCTGTTGACTAACTTTACGAGCTATACCTTTTCCCCAATAACTTGGTAAAAGCATATACCCCAACTCAACCTCATTGTCATTCAAGTTTTTGATTTCCAATTTCGCTAAGCCTATATATTCATTAGTATTCACATCTAATATTTTAAAATGACCAAATTTCGGATGTAATCGATTATTGACGATAAGCAACTGAAAATCTTTCATCGCCTCTTCTTCAGGAATCGCTCTTTCTGTAATCATCGCCATAACTTTTTCATTTCCAACCAGTTGGTAATAAAGCTTAAAGTCATGCCTATGAAATTTTTCTAGTTTGATTTCCATATCGTTATTACTCTTTCTAAACTGAATACGTCTCAGTAAATATCAACTAAGGAAGTCGATTACAGTCGCATACGGCGTTCATCTTGCATCTGTTTTAAACGCGCATCAATCTTGGCTGACATGGCTAAATTCCCTTTCGCCAACCGTTGTGCGTGTAACATCGATTTAATTGCATTTTCTTCGTAACCCGACCAATACTCTGCCTCTGCACGATAACCCAATACATTGACTGCTTGTAATGGTGAACTCTTATCTAAATTGGTGGCTTGTTGCAGTAATTGCCAGCCTTCTATATCACGCTGGTTTTTGTGGATAAAGCGTTGTACCAAAGTTTGTGCCTGTGCAACTTGCCCTTGGCGAATCAAAACTTCCGCCAACTTATAGGACAAGGCTCTATTCTCCGGCATGGTCTTTTGAATCGGATTAATTGTGGCATAGGCCTGATCTAACTTATTTTGGCCCAAATAAATATCAGTTTGGATCAAAGGAATCAGCACATGATTCTTGAGTTTCGGCTTTACTAAATCCAAATTGGCCTGTGCTTGTGCGTAGTCACCTTGTTCAAGATAGAACTTGCTCAATGCCAATTGTGCAGCTGTATTTTTTTGATTTGCCATTGACTGTAATTGAAGTTCAGTGGCCTGACTTGAAACCACTAAGGTATAGAGTTTTAAAATTTCAAAATCGAGATCGTAAATTTTTGACTTCACTTTCGGTAATTGATTAGCACGTAAACGTGCTTCGCTCATCCGCTCAGTGGTTAAAGGATGGGTAAACCAGAAGTCTGGTAAAAAGCTAACACGACTGGTGGCACGATGCATGGTTTCAAAATAATCTGCCATACTCTGTGGGTTATAACCTGCAGCATACATAAACTGCATCCCGATACGATCCGCTTCACGTTCCTGATTACGACTATAACTCAACTGCTTATCCATCAATGCCGCTTGGGTCCCCATCATTACCGCTGCACCCGCATTGCCATCGGCTTGAGATGCAATGGCAGCCCCAACAAGAATCCCCGCCAATGCAAGCAAACCTTGCCCCTTAAATGCTTCTTGAGAGCGGCTATAGTGTCGCTGTGCAACGTGTGCAATCTCATGCGCCATAACCCCAGCAATCTCATCCAGATTTTTAGCTGAAGTAATCAAACCTGTATTCAATGCAAATAAACCACCAGGAACGGCAAAGGCATTAATTTGAGGATCTTTAATAATCACCAAGCCAATCGGTTGACCAAGTTGAGTCTGACTTAAAATACCTGAAAAGACCTGCAAGAACTGATCCTCCAACCATGCATCTTGCACCGTTGGCATTTGACGATGTACTTCACGATAGACTTTTTCGCCAATAAATTTTTCTTTTTGTTGATCGAGTAAACCTATACCGCTGCCAATTTCAGGCACTTCTGTTTGCCCAGCACTATGCGCAGGCAAAAAAACCTCAGTGTGACTCAGTTGAGTTGTGGCGAAAAGGCCACAGGCGAGCAGGAACGATCTCAAGTGGTTTCTCTATGATTTTAATAAAGAAATTTAATATAGCATTGAAAAAAGGAGAAATTTGCAACAAAGTGTTATAAAAGGCAGGAAAATCCCGCCTTACTTTATGATTTTTGAAATCGACTGAATTACTCTGCCGCGACGTAACGCTGATCTACACTAAATTTCTCTGGGAATTTCGCATTGATCGTGGCATAAAAAGACATGATCTCGGTCATATCCTTTTCATAATCCCCTGTAGGATAAACAATTTTTCCTACACCTGTTTTTTTCTTGGCATAGTCCATATACGCAAGTGCAATCGGTACACCCGCTGTTATTGCCAAATGATAAAAACCAGTTTTCCATTGCTCTTGTTTAGCACGCGTTCCTTCTGGAGTCACTAGCATGACTAACTTAGGGTGCGTCTTAAATAAATCACTCATCAGCTGAACCATACTTGGACGTTCTTGACCTTCATGCTTGGCACGACGATCAATACCGATCCCCCCCATTGCACGCACAAAAGGACCAAATGGCAATTTCATATAACTGTCTTTGATGGTCAGGCGCACATTAACACCCAAGGCTTTCAATGCTAAACGGGCATATAAAGCATCCCAATTGCTGGTATGCGGGGCCGCAATCATGACGCATTGGTCAATATTTAAATCCCAATGATTGTCAATTTCCCAGCCCATTAAACCCAAACTTTGTTCAGCTAATTTCTCGAACACCAGACACCCCAAGACGAAGTCACAAAGGGCGCAAGTGTACCAATATTAATCAATTTAAAAAGATGAGGCCGCACAATAATGCAGCAATCAAATGATCAGCATTGTAAGCAATTATTCAAACTTCGGATTCACTAAATAGCGAGGTGTACGATCTTCTAATGCATCAATCAAATTCTGATAGGCAAGGTTGACCATCTTCTGACGTGTTTCAGCAGTTGCCGAACCGATATGTGGTGCAGTCACGGCATTTGCTAGCTCAAATAATGGAGAACTTTGTAGTGGTTCCTTGGCATACACATCCAAACCTGCGGCAAAGATTTTATTTTGCTGTAATGCTTCAATCAATGCATGTTCATCCACCACCGAACCGCGAGCAATATTCACAAACACTGCATGTTTCTGCATTAAATCAAACTGTTCTGCACCAATCAGTGCTTTAGACTCAGTATTCAAATCAACGGCCACTACAATGAAATCAGATTGCTGCAATAACTGATCTAAATCACGATACTGTGCATTGAAGGCCTGAGCCACCTCAATCTTTTCACGGCGATTATGGTACAAAACATTCATATTGAAACCATAAAAACCACGACGGGCAATCGCGGCTCCAATATTACCTAAGCCAATAATACCAAGGGTTTTGCCGAAAACATCTACCCCAAATTGTTCCGTCGCAACGGTACGCTTCCACTGCCCTTGCTTAGTCCAAGCATCTAATTGTGGAATCTTACGTGCGGCACTCAGTAACAAGCTAAAGGCTAGATCGGCTGTGGTTTCCGTTAAAACGTGTGGCGTATTGGCAAGCCAAATTTTCTTTTGATTGAGATAGGCGACATCATAATTATCATAGCCAACCGACACGGTCGAAATAATTTTAAGTTTTTGTGCAGGTGCTAAGTTGCTTTCATTGAGTAAACGCCCTGCACCTATCATGGCATCGGCATCAACGACTTCGGCCCGAATCTGTTCATTGATATCACCAAGCTTAGGATTGAGCACCACCACCTGATAATCTTGCTGTAACTGCGCTATCACGTCCTGATCTATTTGGCTGAATACAACGACTTTCTTCATGATTCGATTTCCGTTCTTTATTGCATGAGCTGCCACAATCGTCTTTTCAAGACAGGTTGAGCCAGCATTTCTTCTAAACTCGCTAAATGTAATATATTAGAATGCTGAATAAAGTCCAGTTGACCTAAGCATAATATCTTTCTGCCGCTTGCAGTAGCATCCAGAAAGCCTTGAATATAGGATGGTAGTCCTCTGCTCTCTTGAAATGCAGCCAAGGGAAATGGCCATTTCAACTCTGCGTATTGACCCAATCGTGCCTTTTGAATATTTTGCCAGAGCTGCCTTTGTGCATCGCTGAGCTGACTGCTTTCCAACAAAATGGCACAGTTTTCTAAAACATACATTTGCAGTTCAAATGCCTGAATCTGCGTTGTAATAACAATCTGTTCTTTTTCAACAACAGCTTCTTTTACAACAGGCTTGGCAATAATTTCTGTAGGCTGAGGAATTTCTTTTTCAGTGATCGCTAATGTTGGTCGCGATGCAACTTGAATTTCTTTTGGCGTTGGTACGACATCTAATATCGGTGTCAACGGTTGCGAAGCTTCTTCAACAATTTGATCTCGCCATAGGTTCGGTGCAGTATTTTTTTGACATACCACTTCTCTAGGAATCCAAACATCTATTCCTAAAGTTGCCAATATGTTTCTTTGCTGCCCGATCATGCTACCTACTCGTTGTCTTGACTCACAGTGATTTACAACACTGTAACCTTGCATAGTCTAGCATAAACCAAGTCCTGCTAAATGACTTCCTTTTGCTCAATCACATCAATACACATTCAATTCTCGTTCGTTTAGGCAAATATTCAATAACAATAGGCAAGTTTTCATTCATCGACTTTTAGACAATATTTCATCATTTTGTCGCTTTTAGTTTTTATTAATATCGTATCGAATGCTCAAATGAAAAGGTTGACTCCATTTATGCTTATTCTTTTTGTTGCGATCGCCGTGGCCCTGCTTATTGCAGCGAGTGTTATATATGCACAACAACCCTTATTCGGTAGAATCCCTTCTGGTGAACGACTACAAGTCATTGAAAGCTCTCCCAACTATCGCCAAGGTCAATTTCGAAATTTAATTGAAAAATCAGGCATGAGCGAAGGCTCTAGTATTGCGGTTGAACTCTATAAAACCTTTATTAAAACCATTCCTCATCGTAATCCGATTGATCCCATTCCTTCCATTAAAACCAATCTACTTGCTCTTGATCCAAAACAAGATGTCATGATCTGGTTTGGACACTCATCGGTATTTATGCAGTTGCATGGTAAAACCTTTTTGATCGACCCTGTTATGAGTGGCAAAGCCTCTCCTTTCCCTTGGGGCACACGCGCCTATAAAGGGACTGATATCTATCGGGTTGAGGATTTACCTGAGATTGATTATTTGCTGATTTCGCATGATCACTATGACCATTTAGATTATGAAACGGCACTTAAACTCAAAGACAAAGTTAAATACGTGATTACTGGTCTAGGCGTCGGTGAACACTTTGAATACTGGGGTTATCCCAAAAATAAACTGATCGAGCGAGATTGGGGTGATCGAATCGAGTTTGATGATGGGATTAGCATTATCACTGAAACCACCCATCATGATTCACGACGTGCCTTTGATGGTGGTAAGAATTTATGGGTTTCTTTCGTGATTCAATCCCCGAATAAAAAGATTTTCTACACCGGTGATGGTGGTTATGACAAGCACTTTGTCGAGATTGGACAGAAATACGGTCCCTTTGATTGGGCATTAATGGAAAATGGGCAATATGACGCCGCTTGGCGTTCAGTACATTGCCATCCTGATGAGGTTGCCCAAGCCACTGAAGAACTGAATGCGCGTAATATGATTCCTGTACACCATTCAAAATTCAGTTTGGCCAAGCATGCTTGGTATGAACCGATTACCCGTATTGTTGAATATTCAAAAAGCAGAAAATATCGCCTTGCGACGCCGATGATTGGAGAATTGGTTGAGCTGGATAATGAACAGCAACCGTTTAAACAGTGGTGGAAGAATATTCGCTAATTCAATCATAATTGTTATATCAGCCTCATTTCGATGGGGCTTTTTTATGGATACTGCAAAAATCGACAAGCTCATCAAATTAGGCAAACAACTGAGCATTTCAGGTCAATCCTTTTCGTATTTTTAAGCTTAAATAAAATCATCAAAGATCAAGAAAATGACATTCACATGTGTTTTCTTGAATGAAAAAGTGAAATAAAGGTAGTTCAAAATGAAAAAAGTATTAATTCTTGGCGCATCAGGTCAAATTGCTCAATGGGTCATTAACATGTTAGCCAACGAGCCTGAACTGACTCAAACGCTATTACTCCGTGATGCAAAAAAATTAGGCACTGATTTGCCGAACAATGCAAAAGTCATTGAAGCGGATGTTTTAGATCTGGAAAAATTAAAACAGATCGTCCAAGGTCAAGATATTGTTTATGCCAACCTTGCTGGTGAATTAGAACAGCAAACACAGAATATCATTGAAGCTATGCACGGCGCAGGCGTTAAACGTATTATTCTGATCAACTCCTTAGGCATTTATGATGAAGTCAAAGGTAAATTTGGTGAATGGAATCGCAATGAAATCGGCAAATACCTTGGCCCATATCGTAAAGCAGCAGATTTATTAGAAGCCTCTGATCTGGATTATAGTATTTTGCGTGCGGCGTGACTCATGGATGAAGATGAAATTGACTATGAAACAACGGAACGCCATGAGCATTTTAAAGGCACGGTCATCTCACGTAAAAGTGTCGCTGCCTTCGTGGTGAAAATTATTCAAACGCCAGCATTAGCCTCTAGAAAAAACTTAGGGCTCAATAAACCACACTCAGATGCCGATCAACCTTATTTCATCTAAATATGAAAAAATCGGACAAACAGGCACCCTGCGTGTCCGATCCTACCAAGTCTCGGTAGTAAGGGGTATTTTTTTAAACAGCAACCTGTTGGGCTTTTAGATGTGCATCTTTTAATGCATCCACCTTTAAAGCAGGAATATCCAGACCTTCCGCATAAACGAAGCTCACTTCATGAATCCCCATTAAGCCTAAAACAGACTGTAGATAAGGCGTTACTGCATCCGTCACTTGCCCAAGGTGAATACCACCACGGCTGCTCATCACGATTGCCTTGACACCTTCAACCAGACCTTGAGGATAAGTTTCGGTATATCTAAAAGTATGGCGGGCACGCGCCACCAAATCGAACCAGTTTTTCAACTGTGTTGGCACATTCAAGTTGTACATCGGCGCGCCGATCAACAATAGATCCGTTGCTTTAAGTTCTGCAATCAACTCATCCGATAACTGGACAATCTTTTGTATCGGCGCTGCAACGTGTTCTGCACCACGCAGTGCATGGAAAATTTCAGCATCCAGTACAGGTAAGTTAAGCGTGGTTAAATCACGAATGATTACTTCATCCTGTACGCCTGCTTCTGCACGTTGTTTTAAAAATGCATCGATCAAACGGCTCGTCTGTGATTGATCACCCATAATGCTTGATTTCAATACCAACACTTTCGCCATGTTTGTTCTCCATATCTTGATGGAGCTATCTTACTATTACATTTTAATCGCCAGTAGTGATACTATTTCAGTGAATTGATTCCAAAAATTCTACAATCATGCAAACTGAGCTGAGTACGATTTCAATCTTTGTGACGGTGGTCGAGGCAGGAAGCTTTAGCAATGCTGCTGAACAACTACATCTGACCCGCTCGGCTGTGAGTAAAAGCATTGCGCGTTTAGAACAACGTTTGGGCGTGACTTTATTTAAGCGTACTACTCGAACCCTCAGCTTAACAGCCGAAGGTACGCTGTTTTATGAGCACAGTCAGCGTGCTATTGCAGAAATCCATGCCGCTGAAAGCTTGTTGGATCAGGGTAAAATCAGTGCAACGGGCTTATTAAGAATTTCGGCCCCAGTTCTGTTTGGACAACTCTATGTTGCCCCAATGATGATTGAACTGGCGCAACAGCATGCTGATTTGCAGGTAGAACTCTCTTTTAATGACCGAACTGTCGATTTGGTCGAAGATGGTTTTGATTTAGCTATTCGTATCGGCGCTTTACCAGATAGCCATCATTTGATTGCGAGAAAGCTAGGCGATCATCGGATGCTACTCTGTGCCACACCCAAATATCTACAGCAATCAGGCACAGTGAAGGACTTGGATGATCTACAACAGCACACGGCCATTGCTTATCCTTATTCTGGGTCCCCACCGAAATGGCATCTTCAAGATAAAAACAAACAACTGTATGCCATCAAACCCAAAGCAAAATTGCTGTTAAATGATATGCAGGCGATTAAAAATACAGTGTTATTAGATCAAGGAATTGCATGGCTTCCTGACTGGCTGATTCATAAAGAACTACAGGATGGCAGTTTAGTTCAGGTATTGGCAGAGTTTTCCAGTGTCGATTTCCCGATTCATGTGGTTTGGCCTGCTTTAAGCTATATGCCACTTAAAACGCGTTTAGCCATTGATCTGTTGGTCGCGGTATTCCCATCTCAGCTCAGTGCCAATTAACCACCCATCTATACAAAAATCATTATCCAATCTTTAAAACTTGATCCCAATTAGTCAAATAACTTGGTGATTTATGATTTTGCGTCATACGCCATGCCCTCCCATGAGGGGTGATTAAACGCCCCAACGTCATGGTGTCCCGTCCGAACTTTTCATTAATTCCATCGAAAGTTGTAGAGAGGTTACGACGAGCAATCAGTTCATCGGTATCATGAAATAAATCCACAGCATGGCTATGTTGCGGAATGATGTCTAACAAGATCACTTGCGCTTTTTTATAACGATGCCCAGCTTGAAAAATGCGATCAAGCCCCTGCTGTACCGCTTTGATAATCTCTAAACGATCATCACTGTAGTCAGGCAAATAGACGACCGTATAAGGTCGATAATACTGATCCTTATTAAAGCGGTTAGTACGAATACTTACCCCAACCGCCTTACATAATAGTTTCTGATGGCGTAAGCGCTCTATGGCACGTAAACTAAATTCAGTCAGTGCGCCACTTAAATCACTTTTCTCCTGAATCGGCTGTCCAAATGAACGACTACTCAACACCTGTTGACGGTCTGTCACAACATCCTCAAGTTCTAAGCAAGCCATACCTTGTAATTCTTTGACGGTATTTTCCATCAGCACTGAAAAATACTTTCCCATCATTTTTGCATCTGCTTGCAGCAAATCCATCACCGAGTAGACATTCATTTTTTCCAAACGTTGTCGAATCTTACGACCCACACCCCACACTTCCCCTACGGGCATATGCTGCAACAAATCTTCAATCACGCAGGGATCTTCAGCAACGATATTACAGACACTATTAAAACAGGCATGGGTTTTGGCGAGATTATTGGCGAGTTTTGCTTGAGTTTTGGAATAACCAATCCCGATACAGCACGGCAAGCCTAACCAATTTTTGACGGTATCTAAAATCTGATGCGCATAAGCAGTAAGATCATAACTTTGTTGATAGGCGGTTAACTCTAGAAAACATTCATCTATTGAATACACTTCCTGCTCGCATGGATCGACAAAGCTGCCCAATATATTCATGAAACGGCGCGACATTTCCGCATACAAGGCATAATTACTTGAAAAAACTTCGACTTGATGCCGTTGAATAATCTCTTCAATCTGAAAAAAAGGCACAGCCATCCGAATACCGAGCTGTTTCGCCTCATAAGAACGGGAAACCACACAACCATCGTTATTGGACAACACCACCACAGGACGATTTTCCAGCTTTGGATTAAACACGCGCTCACAACTAACATAGCAGTTATTTACATCAATCAAAGCAAAAATACGTTGTGGCAGACTCATGGGCTTATCTCATCGGTTTCAGGTTATAGGTCACAACACCCCAGATCAGTAACTCTTGTCCCTCGCTAATATAAATATTCTGGTAGTCAGGATTCTCAGCTTTTAACCACACTTTAGGTGGGCTGAAATGGTGATCAACCATTAAACGCTTCACGGTAAAATCATTGTCAATCAAGGCAATTACAATATCCCCAGATTTGGCAGGAAGACTACGATCTACCACCAAAGGATCATCGATATCAATGCCTGCATCTAACATTGAAAGTGAATTTGCTTTCACAATGAAAGTAGAATTTTCGTTACGAATTAAAAATTCATTTAAATCTAAAGCTTGTTCAACATGGTCTTGGACAGGCGACGGAAAACCGGCGGCAACACGTTCCGTTGCCAATGGAATGTGATAAAGTCGATCATTCTTAGCTTGGACATTCTGTATTTTCATTGATGTCGTCAAATCAGTTTGAGTACCAGTTTTGACATTATTCAGTAACCAATTTTTGATGAAATCAACTTGAGATTCGGGAACACGGATGACTTTGGTCGGCTCAGTGAACTGTGCCTTCCGCCCAGCATTGCTTCTTGCCCCTCCATGCTCAAATTCAGTTTTTTTGGACATAACTTCCCCCTACCCAAGCTTAAAATACTTTCAAATAATTTAACTTGAAAAAGTTACAAATTCAAGTTGACGTACAATTAATTTTGCATAACAATGAATCCATAGATCAGATTTTAGCTTGTTTAACTTAGACAAGGATGTATAAGACAAACTAAAATTAATGTTTTAAATGAATGACTTATCTTATTTTTACTCAGCTCAAAAATGTTAAGCCATTGATCTAATTCATTAATCTATTTGATCTCTCAGCAGTTAAGTTTTATTCAAATATTTTTGATGTGGAGACATGAAAAATGAACAATCGACGTGATGCTATTCTTGGTTATGCTGACGAACAACATGCTTTCTTTATTCGCCTGATCGAGAACAATACTGTGTTAGGTGATAGCTACGGACTATTTTGTGACAACCAAAATAGTGAAGCCGCAGAAAGTATTATGACCACACTTTTTTTAAAGAAATCTTTTTGGTTAAATGGTTCAGAGTTTAATGACATTGTTAAAGGTCTTAACCCCATTCATTGATAAAAACATATCGATTCAATATGACCTTGCGCTATAAAAAGAGCTTGTACCATGATCTCACTCAACAAGCTCTTTATTTTCAACTTAAATACGCTTCAACTTGTACATTATTTTAATACTCTCAAATAAAAACCCACAGATTGCAATCGCATCAGTGGGCCTTTTTATAAGGTTGAATCATCGGTTTAAATTCAGATAAATCTTTTGTCATTCACAGGTGCAACCAACTTATAAATTTTACCGTCAGTATCACTTTCAAAAAGTAAGTCAATATTCGGAAAAATGATATTTCCTTCTACTTCAATATGTTCAACCCGTTTAAAAAAAGGAATATCACGATCTTCTAAATCATTCAGCTGTGCAACGACAATCGATTCGTTTTCTTCTTGGTCCTTGACGATGACTGTAATCTTATCCATAACAGTTCTCCCAATATCTATAGGTTCATAGGACTATGGGAAATTTTCGATAACTTGTCGATAAAATCGTTGTAACAAGAGTTATAAGTATTATCTTTTTATTGTTTAAACCGCTAAGCCATTGAAATTAACTTTTAATTTATAAATTCCGTTAATATTTAATTAACCATCGAGTTACATTTACGTTTAAAACGTTTCAAAATAATTCACCTCTCGTCATCATTTAAATGAGCGGTAGATCTTTTAAAATATTAGTTTCTGAATTGCCAGATCGTATTGAGAAATTTTTGCTCTGTGCCCCAAGGGGTAATATGTAGCTCTATCTCGTGATGTAGCAATATAAAATCCTTGTCCAGTTTGTGACTCAACTTAGCCAAACTATAACGCTCTACCGTTAAGCCACTACATTGTGTTGGCCCATCTTCAGCAAAAGTAGACAAAATCAGATATCCGCTTGGCTTTAATGTTTGACGTAGATTGTGTAGATATTGTTCCTGTTGTATCTCTGTCAGCATAAAATGAAATACCGCACGATCATGCCACACATCAAAAAATTGAGACGCAAGTGCAACCGTACACACATCTGCAACTAACCAATGCACATGGCGACTGTCTAAGCTCTTTGCAGTTAACCTTGCACGGGTTATATCTAATGCAGTTTCGGATAAATCAAGCACATATAAAGATTGATATCCAGCTTCAAGCAGATGATCAATCAAGAGAGAGGCGCCACTGCCCACATCAATCAGCTTGGCATGCAACGGCACATCCAGAGATTGCATCAACTCAATTGTTTTACTTGGGTGTTGCTGATACCAACTCACTTGGTCAGCTTGTTTGGATTGATACACTTCTTCCCAATAATTTCTGCTCATTTGAGTTCCTTCTCAGCGCTAATCGGACACTCCAGCATCAGCGAAATGAAAAATTATCTGGTGATTATGGCACTGGCGTGAACAGCTTGATAGCTACAGAATTAATTTGTCCCCAGACATCAAATAAAATCTACTTCTGTGTCATCACATTGGATATTTCTTTCTGATTTTTGGTTTTATCATCGGGCTGTTCACGGCTCTCTTCTATTTCATTTTTTAACTCAAGGTATTGTCTAGCATCTTCTCGACGATGAATCCCACCTAATTTCAAAGCCTGAGTATCAACTTCTTCATCAATATCTGCTTTTTTCGTAGACTGTTTAATCAGAGAATCCTTGCTTTTTTGTAATGCTGAATGAATAGGAGCAACTCGCTCACCCTGCTGTTCCACTGGTAGTTCAGTTGCAAAAATCCCCGTTGATGCGATCAGAACAGACATCAAACCTAATGTTCTTCTCATGCTCAAGCCCTAGCTTGTTTTTAATTTTGATGCTTTATCTTAACATGTGTGCTTACGCTTATTGCTTTAAATCTTATCCCCCAATTTGCAGCATTTGAGCTTTTTTCTTAAAAGAGCAA
This sequence comes from Acinetobacter higginsii, assembly GCF_000369525.1. Taxonomy (GTDB): domain Bacteria; phylum Pseudomonadota; class Gammaproteobacteria; order Pseudomonadales; family Moraxellaceae; genus Acinetobacter; species Acinetobacter higginsii. The sequence continues at coordinate 450,536 of NZ_KB850072.1, read as the reverse complement.
GTCCAATCTTTGCCATGCTAACTGGCTAGAAGTATCGCTCTTTCACAATTTTTGCGAAATAATTCACTTCTTTCAAATGACGCTGATCAGCATAAATAATGCCTACATTAACACTAACATTAAAATCTTCGAGCGCCACAATTTCAAGGTCAGAGTTAAATGCCGAGTGCTGATCTATAAACGGCTTTGGAAAAATCCCCAAACCATCTCCATTTAAAATACTGTGTAACTGCGGTTCTATCCCGAAGATTTCTTTATTGGCATATAGGAACAACTTTCGTTCCTTTAGTTCTTTATTTAAGCATTCTCTAAAGCAACATCCTTCAGGGTGGATCACCCAACCTTTCTTACTGCATCGCTCCAAACTGGTATGTTCTTTCACGCCAGTTCTGGCCGAAACCACGACTAAAGGTAAAGTCCCAATGTTCAAGAAAGATAAATGGTTCGCAAGATTAAGATTGGAAGGAATCATCACAATGGCAAGCGGTAACTCACTCTCAGCGACTCGCTGAATTAGACTTCGCCCCCAACCACTTTGTATCTCAACACCTGTCAAATAATGGTCGTGCTTATACCTTTCATAAATATATTCAGAGAGATCATCCACCAAGGTAATTGGAACACCGATGCTCACTTTTTCTTGATTTGGAAGAACCTCTTGCTGATGAAAATACTCTAATTGTTCCATTTGCTCGAGGATATAACGACCTTTAAAGTATACCTGCTCTCCCAAATGCGTAAGCTGCAAAGGTCGGCTTTTACGATTGAATAGCTTTCCTTTTAGTTTTTTCTCAATATTATTGATGCGTTTGGTTACCGTAGATTGATCAATACCTAGCTTTTCTGAAGTTACAGTTAAAGAAGAGTTTTCAACAGCATATATAAACGTTTCTAAATCTTTAATTTCTAACACTTTAACACTCATTCATCTGTTGTTCAGACGCGTTCCAAATCAATTCCATCACTGGTTTTACATTTCAGCATAATGCATCACATGAATTTGCCTATTCAGACCAAATCATCAGACTCGATACAAACTCCTGCTTCAACAGAAAAGCCCTTATTTTATCTGACCATATGGCTACCAGTTCCCCCGACGATGATTGGCTACCCAACGATACATGCCTTGAATATTCGGTATTTTCATCGTACTGAAACCGATCCAGTCCTGAACTTCGGGGCTAACTTTGACATTACGATAGAGCTGATCCCACGACTGTCCTGCACGAACCAAATCCAAAACTTGTTGATGCAAGTCGACAATATAATGACGCAATGCGATCTGATCTTCACGTGTGGCAGGGCTATAATGTCCAACATCAATAAAATCGACATCTTGCTTGATCACCCAATCCAGGCTATCAATCCAGCCTGTGTAATAAAAATCTAAAAAATCATTGTATGGCATGCTTTTACTTTCACACACATCGGTACATTGCAGTGCTTTATATTTTGGAAACAGTACCATGACCATACTGTCTGAATGGCTCGGTGCAACGTAATGTAATAAAACCTCCTCGCCCCCTAAACTAATTTTCATGTCCTGATCAAAAACGCGATCTGGTAATGCTGTGGCTAACTTCTCCCCCACGATCGGTTCAAGACTACGTTGATTAGCAACAATAGTTGCACCATCTGCTTTAAAGATTTGCCCACCACTGATATGGTCCGCATGTGCATGGGTATAAACCACATATTTTACAGGCACATCAAAACGTTTCTTGATTTCATCTTTTAGCCATGTCGATGTGCAGGTCATCGCTGGATCAATCACCAAAGCACCTTCTTTAGTGATCAAAACTAAACCGCTATGTACGGCTAAGCCTGCACCCGTAGTATGTCGGTACAGATTACCTCTGACTTGCGTTAAGCTTCTTGGATTATCTGGACAGGATGCCGCGGTAAAATCCGCTAACACAGCACGATTCCGATAGATAGATTGATCTACGGCAATCCCATTATCTTTCGCAAAAACAGGGCTTAGAGGCAATGACAGCAATAATGCTACAAAAAATTTATAGCTCAAAAATACCCTAATTATTTGATTTTTAAACGTGCTCACCGACAAACCCTGCATAGATTTCACGGAGATCAATCTAACAAGTTCAGGCCTCTGACAAAACCCACAAAATCCACAATATACTGTCCTAAAATTAGCAACAATAATGGATTGGGCCGCCATGCAAAAACTGGATGATCTCTTATTATTCGTTGAGGTGGTCGAGCATGCTGGATTTTCAGCTGCGGCACGTGATTTAGGCGTACAGCGCTCTAAACTCAGTCGACATATTGCAGAACTGGAAAATAGAATTGGTGTCCGTTTATTACATCGCAATACCCGAAATGTTGTTCTGACGCCAGCAGGTGAAGAAGTCTATATTCATGCAAAAGCATTAAAACAAGCTGCACAAAATGCTTTTGCGGTTGCAACAGACCTTGCTGGCGACCCTAAAGGGACATTAAGAATCGGATGTTCCTCAACATTTGCACAAGAAGCATTGCTGCCTATTCTTGATTTGTTCTTACAAAAATATCCTAAGATACGCCTGATCATCAACACATCAGATCACAATATTGATTTGATCAGTGCACAAGTCGATCTGGTTTTTCGAATCTCTTCCAAACTCCTCAATGACTCGAGTTTAATTATTCGCCCTGTCTGTGATTTACCGATGATACTGGTTGCCAGTCAGGATTATATGAGTGATAAAGAAAAAATTGAGCTTCCAGAACAACTCAAACAGTTAAATTTCATTGCTTTAGGCGTGCAAAAGAACCTAACTTCTCAGATATTCACCAGTCAAAATAATGACTTAAATACAGTATTGCTCGAGCCTTATATCAGTTGTGGCAATATGTCAGTACTTAAATCGGCTGTGCAACAAGGCATGGGAGCTGCTGTTCTGCCCTGGTATTTATGTGCTCATGAATTGAATTCTGGCCAATTTGTAAATGTCTTTAAACCTGATTCGCCATGGTCACCTCAAGCATCTTTAGTGAATGCACTTATACCAACACGAGAAAATATTTTATTGGCAACAAAACTCTTTTTAGATTTTTCAATTCCGCGATTACGGCACACACTACATCCAGCATTAAGCGACTAAGTAGTTCCTTTTTTGATCCCAGTCATCCCCAATAATGTTATTTAATATCAAAATGCTATTATTCTTATTAGTCATGGAGGGAACAGCTACATTTTCCGAACATATTATAAATAAAATCAACAGGTGCATCGATCGGATATACATCCCGATCAAGTAAGTAAAAAATTTCTCCTTCATCCAATATGGTTAAAATTTTGTTTTTCCGTTTTAAGATAATGCCGTGTTTTATTATTTTCTGAATTTCTTCTGCATCAATTTTAAACTGATAAAAGAAAACAATTTGGCCTGTTTTCAAATTATCTGGGTCAATTTTTTTGTACTTTCCACAGGTCAAGCAAATCCATTTTTTCATTATCAATGCTCTGCAAAAAGCTCCCTTTATTGTATAAAAAGCATTCACTGAAAAATTAACATCAAAGCATTAAAAAATTATCATTTAGTGAAAATTTAAATATTTAATCATATTAGGACATTGTTATATTCTAAATGAAAAGTACAGATGCTTAGATACTCCTTCACATCTGTACCCGCTGGATAAATGCTAAAATTCACGCTAAATACGACTCTTTACGACCACTAGAATCGCTGTGAAATACTGAGCTTATAATCACGACCTGTACCGGTCATATATTCACCTAAATACATTTTATAGTCTCGATTAAATAGATTGTCGATTGAGAAATTTAAAGTAGGCCCTTTTTCTCCAACAGGTTGCCAATCCGCATAAATACCATGCAGTGAATATCCTTTAGTTTTGGGTAATGAAAAAGAGGATGCTGCAATCGATTTATCATTATCAGACAGGCTACGATCCTGTTTAGCAACAAATATCCCTCGCCAGCCCATTGTTAAATGATGCTCAGGCACATTCACACCTAAGGTTGCTGTTGCTTTTTTCGGAGGGATATCCGTCATCCATGTTTTTTGTTCAAACCATGGGTTTACAGGTGAATTATCACGTTGACCACGGATATAAGAATAGGTTAAACCTGTGAACCAAGTCGGCTGATTGTAGAAAATCTCGGCCTCATAGGCTTTGATGGTATAGTCAGTGACATTACGGTAAAAGCCATGCTTATAGTTTCCATTACAGTCATTAATGCTGCCATTTCCACCATTGGCATTATTTTCCGCTTGTGCCTTACAAAAGGTTGATCGATTGCGGAAAATTTCATCGCCCCCCCGATTATGGTGATAAGTCAACCGGACTTGCAGATGGTCTTGTTCTGAAAAAATATCATCAAAATTCATTTCATTGCCCAGACGGATCGCCAACATCTTTTCAGGCAATAAATAGCGACTGGTTGATGGCACAGAGGTCATTGCCGATTGCACATAATATTGCTCATCAACACGAGGGGCGCGCCATGTTTTACTGATATTGGCAAACCAAGTGAGATAATCTGCTTGCTTCCACGCCAAGGCCAAACGTGGTGACCAGCCTGTATAGGTCTTGCTGGAATAATCATGCCCTGCACTTGGGTCATTATAACGTGATGCTCGGTTTGGATGACCTGTATTGGTAATATGATCATAGCGAAGCGATGGGGTAATCGTGAAATTATCAATCTGGTATTGATCTTCTACAAATGTACTCAACATTTGCTGTTTGCCTGAAGGCATATAATTTGGCTCATAATAACCAAAATTATAGTCTGGTTTTTTGGCGTTGTTCTTATCATAGATGAGTGAGTTCTGCTCCATCTTTTGATATTGTGCCCCAACTTTTAATTTATGTGTGCCATAGTCAGTTGTAATATCACTGATATTACTAAGCTTAAACGCTGTATTGGTATAAGTTACCCAGCTTTCATTGCCCAGTGTAGCCGCCGATCCAGTCACGCTCGGTAATCTTTGATCATGTTGATCGGTCTTTGAATACGATGCTGTTGCTTTTAAATTTACATAAGGATTTGATTCAGGATTTAATTCATATCCAACTGAATAGCTGCTATCGTTTTGATCGCGATAGACCAAACGACGTTTCCATGCCTCCTCATATCCATATTTTTTAATATCCGCTTCTGTTGGAACGGCATCTTGATCACGCATTGCTGCAAAAGGTTCCCAGCCCTTATGCCCACTTTGCATCGCATTCAAACTAATTTTTTGGCTGTCTGTCGGATGAAAATTGAGTTTGGCCAAATACGTATCCTGCTGCTGCGCAGAATACAAAAACTTGCTGCCATCAGGGCGTTGAACATCGCCACTATCTCGATTGGTATAGTAGAACATCCCATCCATGACACCATTTTCACTCTTTCCATACACAGCACCTGTATAGGTATTTTGTGAATTATTGGAGAATCGCGAATATTTCAAAAAAGCACCGATATTTTTATCATCAACCAATAAATCAGCGGCATCCTTGGTTTCTAAGGTGACTTTCCCTCCAAAACCACCATTTCCAACTTCAACATTATGTGGACCTTTATCGACCGTAATTTTCTTTAACAGTTCGGGTTCAATAAACACTGAGCCTTGTCGATATTTATCGAAACTTTTAACCGAGTCATCCAAGGTAATCGGAACATCCTCAACCCCGCCCATACCAAGGATATTAATGGTTTGCCCACCTGGTCGCGGTGAACCTGCCGAACCCACACTTGGCATATGGTCCAGCAATTGTGCAACATTGTTGGCTTGATAACGGTCAATGGCCTTTTGATTTAACACACTCTGACCAAACTGGATGGTATCTTCCTTATCCGCCTGTACAACAATTGGCGTCATTTGATAAATTTGATTCTGAGCATTGCTCTTAGACAATGTGTCTTGTACGGTCGGTACTTTTGTGACGGTGTTTGCCAGAACAACCTTGGTATTATCTGCATAAACAGGTATGGTCGAGGCATACATAGATAAAGCAATAGCCAGTACAAGAGGCTTAATCACCTTTGTTTGAGAGGGAGATTGGGACATAAACTTCACCAGAAGATAAAAATCATCAGCAACCTAAACGAGGTCCTAAAATAATCGACGTCTTAACGATATAAAAAATAATAAAAATTAAGCTTCAATAAAGCGCTTGCAGCAAACGCCAAATCATTCAGACTGCAAACCTAATTGACTAGCGTCTGACAGCAGTATGACGTCGCTCTGTGGAGAACGACGATGAATCAACTGCTGTCGAGGAGGATTGAGGGAAGGTATCTCATTCAATTCAATAAAACGACACAAACAATATTGATTATCACTTGCATTTAAATAAATGTAAATGGATCGATAGAATTTTTAAGACATCTAAAATGCTCTCATCCGTTGTACTGCAATTGTTTTTGTTTCAATCATTGAAGTAGAGATTAACTATTTTCAGAATTTGATTTGTGCCCCACTTATGATGCTTTTGATATATAGCCAATAAGTGATGATTAGGACAAGTATTGGCTAGATGGCCTAAAGTTGAACCTCCTACACAGCAACATTGCAGTAGGAACATGCCAGAATCAAGAACGATGATTTAAAATTTTTTTCTTCCGATATTGTAACGGACTCATCCCAGTCCATGACTTAAATGCCCGGATAAAAGAGGTCTGTTCTTGGTAGGCCAATAACATTGAAATGTCCAGAATGCTCAAATTGAGATCGGCAAGATAATCAAAAGCCAAATCTCTACGAACCTGATTCAATCTTTCTTTGAAGGTATATCCTTGCTGCTTTAATTTCAGTTGAAATATCCGAGCTGGTAAGCCCAATTTATTTGCAACCTCCTCCACGCTGATATTCCCCTTACTTATAGCTTGAATAATTGTTTTCTGTATTAACTCATCAAAAAGATCAAGCTTAGGACGTTTTGACAACAATACATTTGCCTGCTTAATTAAAATATCATTTAACACAGGATCAGCATTAAAAACCTCTAAATCAAGGCTGGTCATGGAAATATATATTTCAACATCTTCACTTTCAAACTCGATAGGACAGCCAAAAAAATTTTCGTAGTTATAAAAAAATTTGGTTTTCTCTGTACTAAAACTGACTTTTTTCACTTCTATTCTATTCGGATGTACTAATTGATCTAAAAGTTTATAAAAAACCCCCATTAATAATTCATCTACCAAATGATTATTTTTAAGATAAGGGTCAAATCCCCACCGAATGACAATAAACTGATCGGAAATAGACATCTTTGCAGGCTTAGCCTCACAAAAGAGCCTTTGGTATTTTATAAATACATTTAATACATCTAATATATTTTCACATGATGAAGCAATATATCCTAAAATACCAAGATGTTTAGGTTGAGTATATTTTGATATTTCTAGTCCAAGTGTTGGTTTAGTCTGTTTTTGATTAATTTCCTCTAATAGTTCAATCCATTCCCCGATTGGAATCAGTTCACTTGTTTTATAATCACTCAAATATTTTACATTTTTAAGATTATTTTTTACACAAAAATTAATCAACAAATTAAGCATCGAACTTGATATTAATTTAACCTGATTAGGATGACTCAAAACCATTGCTCCCCACTCATATCATATCTAAAAGCCCACCTCAGAGAAGGAATCAAAAAACCAGTTACACAAGTACATTATTTAATCGACCTTAAAAATTAACGATAATCCAGTTTTCCATTTTTCATACTAATGCGGCAAAAAATCCATTTTTTGTGATATCAATCACAGATAATGCTCAAAATCTACTTTAAAATTCAATAAAAAAATTATCATTTCTATAAAAAAACTTATCATTTAAAGGAAAGTTTCAAGATTGCAAAAGTCTCTTCACGAAAGGGAGAGTTAAAAGTGATTTTTTATTCAACAATTAGATTTTTATATTTTTTATATTTCATTTTTATCATCTACATTATTTCATATTTATGAATACTGACTATTTTCAAAAAATTTTTAATTATTTTAAAGCGCTAAAATGACGACACACCGCCTCAATTTGGTGCAAAAATTTATAACATATCAAGACCGATTAAAGTCCTGTTTATTCCCCTATACGATAAATTCAAAATTATTTTGACGAAAAAAAAAGCTCAACAATAAACATTAAAAAGGAAATAGAAACAATCAAGCCAAAGCTAAATAACAAAGAAAATCCAACCAAAAAGTAGTAATCACTCATTTTCTCAAAAATATAATTCACAAAATACAAAAACAGAAAAACATAGCCAATATTTGAATTCCACAAGCACATGACCAGTAAAAAAAACAAATTATAATTCAGATATTTTTTACTTACTTTAACTTCACTTCCTTTATTTATCTTCCGATAATCGGATACTGTAATTTTTTTATATACCACATTTACACCTTGGCTATATAATATAAAAGTTAAAATAACGCCTTTGCTCATAAAATAATTAGCATTTAATACACAAAAGTTATCATTTTTTCAAAAAACAGTTTACCAACGTCTTTAGCAAAATAATATTTATTATATAAATTCAATTAGATACAAAAACAACTATTGAGAAAAGTCTTCAACAAAGCCCATCAAAGTAGCTAACTTTTTGAAAATAAAATTTATAAAAAAACTTAAATAAATATAAAATACAAATATTTAAAGTGTTAAAGGCAGTTAAATTAAAAATAGAATAGGTTTATTTTTTGTAATTATAATGCAAAAGCAAAGTTAATTTATATTTATGATTTTCGTCGGCTCAATACTTCATCTAGAGCAAACATGTACATGTCAAATAAATGATACAATCACATGATTTTACTTAAAAATATATTTATTAAAACTTAACTATATATCTTAAATATTATTATTTAACTTATTTTCCCACTCAGTTATTCATATTTTTTGTTCAATCTACACGACTCAAATACAAAACATAAAATACACAAACGCATGGACAGAAAAAACATAAAAGCCCTGTGAAAATCTAGATCTTGAAAACCAATGAATAAATAAAATACTGATTAATATATATTTATTTAAATAAAACCAATCAACATTGCCGTACACAAGCAAAACAATATGTGATTTAAATCACATATTAAAATAAAAAAGATAATTAACATACGCTTTAAACACTTTATGCAAAATTTTCACACTCTCTTTCCAGCCAGCCTGTTATTTTTTTTTATGTCTAATATTTCACATGCACATCCATCTGATTTTTTAAGAGAAAAAGCAGTTTCGCAAATTAAGAATGGACAACCTATACAAGGGTTAACAGCACTTGAATCTTTATTGCGGCAGTACCCAGATCAACAGTACATCCTAGCTGACTACTTATTATCTGCCTCACGCATTCAAGCTCTGCCACAAGTGACCCTAACTGATTTAACCCAACGTATTCAGCCAAGGCACTTCCCAGAATATGCTCAACTCGCAACAGTTAAACTTTTACGGGATCAAAAGCAATTTGCTGCAGCATTGGCACTATTAGATAAATTTGAACCTTATCAAATACATAACAGCATGCAGGTCACAATTCTTAAAGCGGCGCTATTTGCAGAAAATAAACAACCGACTGAAGCAGCACAGCAATTAAAGAATCTTGATACAACGCAAATGAATGCTGAACAGTTGGTCTTAGCCGCTTATGTTTATCGGTTATTGCAACAATACACTTATGCATTACAAGCCATTCAGTTGGCCTATACCCAACAACCGAATAATGAAGCCATTCAACATGAGTATTTGAATATTTTGGTGGCACTGGGGAGCTATGAAATGACAGCTGCTTTTTCTGCAAAGCACCACCTATCTGATAAAAACCAGAATTTTATTTGGCAGAATAAAATCGGAGGCTTTTCACAGCATGTGAATGAAGCGATTAAACAACAGAAATATTTATCCTCCCGTGCGGAAAGTGACCGTAAAAGCTTTGCCCAACTCGATCAAGTCTTGAAGCAGTCAGAACAAATCGCGCAACAGATTCCAGCTGATCAAGCCATGTTTAATCGCTTCTATTATGACTATCTCTACGCCTTAAGTTATCGAGGCAAAACACAACAGCTTTTGAGCCTATTAAATCAAGTCACCGTACCACCAGTTGAACAAATGCCTGCCTATACACGGCATGCGATTGCAAATACATACCTTGCAAATCAACAACCTGCCGAAGCCGAGAGAATCTACCGCAGCTTGCTCACGGAGAAAAACTATCCCGATATCAGCCTGTATACATCACTTTATTATGCATTAATCGAACAAGAAAAATATAAAGATGCAAATACCTTGATTCACGTCATTGATGACCTGATTCCCACATATGAATACAGTGAAGCGAAAGGTGTCGACAAAAGTGTACATGCAGATCGAAATGAATATTTGTCTTTGCTGGCTTTAAATATGGCTTATCGCAACCGCCTGGATTTATCAGAACAATATCTAAATAACACCGTAGCCAAAGCTCCGAATAATGCGCAATTTTTAAATGACCTGGCCAAAATCCAACGTTGGCGCGAAAAACCTCGTCAAGCTCAACAAACGATTGAGCGTTTAAATGGTTTACAACCTCAATCAAAATACACACGCATTAATGTCATGCAAAACACTCAAGCACTTGGCGATATCCAAGCTTGGCAGCAACAAACTCAAGCACTTATTGAAGACTACCCAAACGATAGCAGCGTCATAAAAAGTCGTAAAGAATTGAATGATCGTAATCACGCCAGTATGAGCCATGAAAGCCGCTTTTCACGTAGCCGCTCTGAGCAAAACCAATTACTCCAATCACTCAAAGGAACGGGTGATCGTGAATCCAACACCACCTTATATTCACCTTGGCTCACAGACAATTATCGCCTCTTGGTTGAGCATCAAGATATTTGGGGAAAATACGCCGATGGTGATTTACAAGAACAACGCTTTGGTTTAGGCCTGCAATGGCAAGACAAAGGTAAAAATTTGGTGCTGCTTGCCTCTCAAAATACTGAGGGTCAGCGTCAAGGCCTAAGAGCAGATTGGTCACACCAACTCAATGATTATTGGCAGTACGCATTATCCATCAACACCCAAGCCAATATTCCGTTACAAGCCATTGAACAAGACGAAAATGGCCAGTCTTACGGCGCAGCAATTCGATGGCAACAACATGAATCCCGGCAAGTCGATGCAGGATATAGCTATACCAAGATCAGTGACGGCAACACACGCCAAGACTTTTTTGCAAACTACCAGCAACGTATTTTCCAAGCTGCTCATCACACCACACAAGCAGGCTTTTCTGCATTTCTAGGAAAAAATCGTTTAGATAATGTTGCTTATTTTAGCCCTAAACAAAGTTATAGCCTTGCGATTAACATGAGTCATGACTGGTTAACTTGGCGAAGTTATGAACGTCATTTTAATCAAAATATTTCTATTGATGCAGGACTGTTCCAGCAGCAGGATTACGCTGCCAAACCGATTTTTGATGTGCAATATCGACATGAATGGCAATTGTCACGGATCTGGGCATTGCATTATGGCGTTGGTTGGAAACTACATCCCTATGATGGCATCAATGAAAAACAAAGTTATGCCCTATTCGGTTTTGGAGGGCGATTCTAATGAATTTTTTGAATATTTTTAAAATACTCTCCGCTTGTGCAGTTCTGCTTCCAGTTCATCTTGTTGCAGCGGAACCTGCTAAATTCGACGCTCATCATTTTGTCAGTTTGACCTTTCATGATGTGCGTGATGATGTTTTGAAGAATGGCGACCGAGATGTCTATGCAATTAATACCCAAAACTTAGTGCAGTTTTTTGAATGGCTGAAACGTTCTGAATGGACTCCAATTACCCTCAAACAAATTATGGCATCTCGGGAACATGGTGTTCCATTACCGAAAAATGCAGTTTTAATTAGTTTTGATGATGGTGCCCTAAGCGGATACAGCCATGTTTATCCTTTAGTAAAACAATATCAAATCCCTGTGGTCTTTGCTTTGGTGACCAGTTGGACCGAAGGCAATACTCAAGCAGCTTATGAAGCCTATGGTCAAAATAATTTGATGAGTTGGAAACAACTCCAAGATATCCAAAAATCAGGTTTAGTTGAGTTTGCCAGCCATAGCCATGATTTGCATAAAGGCCTATTGGCCAATATGCAGAAAAATGAAAAGCCTGCCGCCTTGACTCGACAATACGATCCGATTCAAAAACGCTATGAAACTGAGTCAGAATATAGCCAACGGATCTACACTGATCTGGTGAAATCCAAGCAGGTGTTACAGCAAAAATTAGGAATAGATCCGCTTGCAATCATTTGGCCCTATGGTGCGGTCAATCAACAAGTCACTAAAATTGCCAATCAAGCAGGTTTTCCTCTGTCTTTTAGTTTAGGGACGGAAAAGTTAAATGACAGCAATGACGCAACCTTTCAACGCGGTATTATCTCAAATAACCCAACAGCTGAAAATCTACGTGAACAACTCACTGGTTTTATGGAATACGCTCAACTACAAGATTATGAACCTATTCGAGCTGTACAATTTGACCTAGCTCAATTCTCACAAGACAATACACAGTTTAATCAGCAGTTAGGCAGTTTATTAAATAATTTAAGTGCCTTAAAAACCAATACTTTAATCGTTAATGCATTCACTGATCAAAAGAATGCTGCATATGCTCAGAGCTACTTTCCAACAACTCATCTAAAACTGGCTCAAGATATATTAAGCCGCACCCAATGGCAGACACGAACACGGGTTTTTCATCGAGTTTATACCCAGATGCCGATTGCCCCAGACCCAGAACAAGCGCATTTAGTTATCGATTTAAGCAAAGATCTGATTCGAAATAATCCCAATCTGGATGGCATTATTTTAAAAACAGACCAGCAACTGGCTTGTCGTTATAGCTCTGTTGTGAATACAGCTTGTCTGGAAAAAGAGGCTCAAATCGTAGAATTAACACAACAACTAAAAGTGGCTGTCGCACCTTATCTCAATCAAAGTAATACCTTCCAGTTAATCTTACAGCTCTCTCTGACTGATTTAGCAGATCAGGGACTAAAGCAAATTGTTAACACCTATCTACCCTTCGTATCTTTATTGAATATTGAAATTGATAGTCTAGACAATATCAATAGCTATCAAAAATTTATACAACAAGTGGGTCATTTAACTGCTTCACAAAAAGCCAGACTGATGGTGACTTTAGTGAATCACAATCCATCTTCGCCAAAGCAACTACAACGCTTGCAGCAACACTATTTAAATTTACAAAGACATGGAATTCAAAAATTGGTTTTAAGCAATTACCGTTTTGATAATGCAAAAGCGGTACATGAACAACTATTTACACCACTCAGTTTAAATGACAGTCCAATGAGTTATCGCAATCCATTTATCCAGCAGCACGTAAATGGAGAACAACCATGACCTTAATGGAAATTCTTTTCCTATTTGCCTTTATCTATCCCTTAGTCATGGCATGGACATGGATGGTTGGTGGTTTATGGTTCTACTTTAAACGCGAATATAAGCAAAACAATTACCCGAGATTTCAGAACAAGGATGCAGCATTATCATTCCTTGTTTTAATGAACAAGCTCAAGTTCGAGAAACCATACGGTTTGCACTACAAACACAATATCCAAAATTTGAAGTTATTGCCGTCAATGATGGCAGTTCAGACGATACCGCAAAAATTTTAGATGAGTTGGCGCTTGAACATCCAGATTTACGGGTTGTGCATCTGGCAGAAAATCAAGGCAAAGCTTTTGCCTTACGTTCAGGCATGATGGTCAGCCAATATGAATACTTGATTTGTATTGATGGAGATGCCTTGCTGCATCCCCATGCTGCGATTTGGATGATGCATCAACTCACAGCTTTTAATCAGGTCGGCGCCGTGACTGGTAATCCTCGGATTTTAAATCGCTCCAGTATTTTAGGAAAACTACAGGTCGGTGAGTTTTCATCCATTATTGGTTTAATTAAACGTGCCCAACGGACTTATGGACGTATTTTTACAGTCTCAGGTGTGATTGCAGGCTTTAGAAAAACGGCACTCATGCAAGTAGGATTATGGTCAGAAGATAAGATCACTGAAGACATTGATATCTCATGGAAACTTCAGCTCGCTGAATGGGATATTCACTATGTTCCCAATGCGCTGTGCTACATCTATATGCCTGAAACATTTAAGGGGCTGTGGAAACAAAGATTGCGCTGGGCTCAAGGTGGTGTCGAAGTCATTAAAACCTATTTTCCCAAACTCTTTAAGATTTCAGCACTCAAAATGTGGCCTGTCGCGCTTGAAGCGATCATCAGCATGGTCTGGGCCTATGTCATTTTGCTGATCATTGTCCTGTTTTTCCTTGGGTTGTTTGTTCCGCTATCCGCAGAATGGCACATCAAATCATTATTTCCACAGTGGTACGGCGTAATTCTAGCCATTACCTGTCTGATTCAATTTTTTGTGAGCTTGTTCATTGACAAACGATATGACGGAAACCGTTTCCTTAGAAATTACTTTTGGGTGATTTGGTATCCCCTGTTTTTTTGGATGCTCGGTGCAGCAACAACTGTGTTTGCTGTTCCCAAAGCTTTATTTACACGTAACAAAAGAGCGAGATGGGTCAGCCCAGATCGTGGTTTTAAAGGTGAGGCCGAATGAACAAATCACATTTAAATATCATTGAGGATGTTTCACAGCTAGATATTCCTGAATATATCGACCAACATCGGTATGTAAAAAACAAAGGCGCGCATTATTTGCTGCAAGGGATCGGTTGGGCACTCTGGACACTGCTATTTTTACCGTTATTGGCGATATTTTTATGGCTATACCAAGGTAAACTGATCAAAAACTATATTTTTGCAGAACAGATGAGCGTACAGATCCACAATTTCTTTTGGCTCGCCTTGATGGTGATGATCTGTTGTGCCTCTTTGTTGTTATGGGCGAGCTATAACTGGTTGCGATACCGAAACACGGAAAAAACGACAGTGGTTAACGTGAGCCATTCCATTCTTGCTGAGGGATTTTTGATTCCAAAGGATGAACTATCCAAAATTCAACGCTCAAAAAACATTGTACTGCACTATAACCAGGAAGGTATTTTAGCTGACTATGAACTGAGATAAATATTCACGAACGAAAATGAAAAGAGGCAATCAATTGCCTCTTTTCATCGCTTCAATTTCAAGCATACCGACTGGTGTCGAGTATCATTCGATCATGCCAATAATCGATTCTACCTGATAACTGTTTCCCTGTTCTGCCACGATTTGAATGACCCCACTTCGATGTGCAAGCACAGGCACTTCCATTTTCATGGCTTCCATAATTGCGACAACCTGACCTTCGGTCACCTGCTCACCCTGTGTAACTTTCCATGCACTCATCACACCATTAATCGGTGCCAGTAAATGCTCTGCACTCACTTCAAGCTCGGCAGTTTGTGCTTGGATTGCGGTTGCTGGGCCTTGTGCAAACATGCCCGCAGGTAGACCTAAACGGTGTAACTTGCCATCAATTTCAATATAGCTCAGCAACATGGGTTGTTGATGGTTTGGAATACCACGTTTAGTTGGCTTTAAATCTTGTTTAAAGTCATTTTCGATCCAACGCGTGTGTACATTAAATTCATCGGTAAAGTCAGGTTCATTGAGTACAGCACGGTGGAAGTCTAAAACCGAAGCTACACCTTCAATTCTAAATTGCTTTAACGCACGTTTAGCACGGGCAATTGCCACTTCACGGGTTGGGCCCGTCACAATCAGTTTTGCCATCAGTGAGTCAAAATGACTGGAGACCAATGACCCAGTTCGGACCCCTGTATCGACGCGTACACCATGACCAAACGGCGCTTCAAATAAGCTCAGCACACCAAATGCAGGAATGAACCCACGTGCTGGGTCTTCGGCATTGATACGAAACTCAATCGCATGGCCTTGTGCTTTTGGAGTTTCTTGAATCGACAAGGTATGCCCTTGTGCGACACGGATTTGTTCTACCACCAAATCAAATTTTGCTGTTTCTTCAGTAACAGGATGCTCGACTTGCAAACGGGTGTTTACTTCTAAGAATGAAAGCTTGCCGTCACGACTCAGTAAGTATTCAACTGTTCCTGCACCCACATAGTTTGCAGCCTGACAAATGTTTTTTGCCGAGCTTAAAATTTGCTGATAAATCTCATCGCTAATAAATGGCGCTGGCGCTTCTTCGACTAACTTTTGGTTACGACGTTGCAACGAGCAATCACGCGTTCCAAGTACCACAATATTGCCATGTTGGTCAGCTATCACCTGTGCTTCGACATGGCGCGGTTGATCTAGATATTGCTCAACAAAACATTCACCACGACCAAAGGCAGCTTTTGCTTCCCTTACTGCCGACTCATAAAGCTCTTGAACTTCTTCGAGTTTCCATGCCACTTTTAAGCCACGGCCACCACCACCAAATGCCGCTTTGATGGCAATTGGTAAACCAAACTGTTTAGCAAAATCCAAAGCTTCTTCTGCATTATTGAGTGGGTCTTGGGTCCCCTGCACCAACGGTGCGCCCACTGAAGCCGCAATTTTACGCGCTTCGATTTTATCGCCTAATTTTTCAATGGCACTCGGTGATGGCCCGACCCATTTTAAACCTGCCTCAATCACGGCTTGGGCAAACTCAGCACGTTCAGATAAAAAACCATAACCGGGATGCACCATGGTTGCCTTGGATTTCTTTGCAATCTCGATAATGGCAGCAATATTTAAATAGGTTTCACTGGCGTTAGCACCAGCCAAACCCCATGCTTCATCTGCAAGTTCCACATGCATATTGCCAATGTCGTCATCAGCATATAACGCGACCGATGCAATTCCCATATCACGGCAAGCATGGATAATACGAACGGCAATTTCACCACGATTGGCAATCAGTAATTTTTCATTTTTCATCTTTCATTCTCAAAATCTGTAAATTCGGCAATTTTTTTAAATTTGATGTGACAACCTGCTGGAATCTGTGCCACCAAGTCCCAATGGTGTTTAGCAACAGAGCCAATAACAGGATATCCGCCCGTTAAAGGATGATCATTCATAAACAAAACAGGTTGGCCACTCGGTGGAATCTGCAAAGCACCAATACATGTGCCTTCACTTTCCAGTTCATGTGTAATTTTGCGAGTTAGAGACTGCTCACCTGACAATCTGAGCCCAACTCGGTTGCTTTCGTTCGTTACCAACCATTCTTGCTGACAGAGCAGTTCAATACTATCTTGTTCAAACCAGTCAGTACGCGGCCCCATCACAATATCTAGCTCAACCACTTCGCCAGCTTTGGGCAAATCGCTTTTGCCTACTTCATTGACACTAATGTTGGCTGCCTTTATCTGTCCTTGGTAAATGGTATCTCCGAGCTTTAACGGCTCTGGCCCTAATACCGCTAAACTGTCAAATGAAGCACTATTCAGTACAGGCTGAACATCGATACCACCACGAACTGCCAGATAGTTTCGTAAGCCTGCTGTCGGTGGCTGAATTTGAAACTCATCGCCTGCGTCCAGATCAATCGGTTGATCGCTTGCAAAATCTGCGCTTTGACCATCGGCAAATTTCACACGAATATTTGAAATAGCACCTGCAATTGCAATAACACCCGCAGACTGCATTTTGGCTTTTAAGCCACCATTTAAAACTTCAATAACGGGTGTATCGGTTGGATTCCCCACAATACGGTTAGCACTGTGCATGGCAGATAAATCCATTGCACCTGCCATTCCAACACCAATCTTGGTCTGATTTAAGCGCCCTTCATCTTGAATCAGCATCTGTAAACTTGGTGCAGTGATCGTAAACAGCGGTATCGATTGTTGAGGTTCAACTGTATGGGTGATTTGCTGTGGTACAGTCACTGTGGTTGGACGATGCGTGACATCTTCAAAATGTACGGTCATACCTGGTAACAGCAAAGCAGGGTTTTTACGCTCTAAATCCCACATTTTTTCCGATGTGCTCCCAATCAACTGCCAGCCACCTGGGCTGTCTTTGGGGTAAATACCAGAGTATTTTCCAGCCAAACCCAAAGAGCCTGAGGGTATTTTTTTACGCGGAACCGTTAAGCGTGGGATATCGGTAAATGGTTGATCGGGACTGCTCATATAGGCAAAGCCCGGCGCAAAACCAATAAAAGCCACATTCCAGATGCTTTGCTGATGCGTTCTAATCACATCCGAGATCGATAACCCTTGCAACTCTGCCACCTGAGCAAGGTCTTCGCCATCGTAGCGAATCGGCACAATCACTTCTTGGTTGTTACGCTCAAATCCAACATCAATTTTGAGGTTCTGAATTGAAGCAACCAGCGTTTTAAAATTAGTTTCGATCTCATTAAAGAAAACCAAAATTGTTTTTGCAGCAGGGACTAAGTCTTTAATTCCATTCAATGGCGTATGTTGCAATTTATTGTACAACGCCAATGTTTCTTCGAGGCTCGCAAGCTCAATCAGAAAACAATCGGCGTTTACCGATAAAAAACGCATTTGCTTATCCTTTTTAAAGGTTCTTTAGCCCAATTAGCCCATCCAAGCACGGTCAGGGATGTCGGTAATCAACATATGACCTGGTGCATGACTAATCGCAAAAGGAATTTTCGAGTTCATAACAGCGGCTTGCGGTGTTACCCCACATGCCCAAAACACAGGAATCTCACCTGCTTCGATACGAGAGGCATCGCCAAAGTCAGGCTGATTTACATCTAAAATTCCTAAGCTTTCAGGATGCCCAATATGTACAGGTGCGCCATGCACGCTTGGCATACGTGATGTAATTTTTACCGCTTCACTAATTTGATGCGATGGAATTGGTCGCATGGAAACCACCATATTGCCTGAAATACGCCCTGCTGGTTGGCATGGAATATTACTGAGATACATCGGCACATTGGTGTTGTCATGAATATGACGAACTTCAATCCCCGCTTCTTGCAAAGCGGTTTCAAACGAAAAACTGCAACCAATCAGGAAAGTCACCAAATCAGGATGGGCATTATAAATCTCGCTGGCATCAGTCACTTCTTCAACCATTTCACCCTCTTTCCAAATGCGATAGCGCGGGAAATCAGTTCGAATGTCTGAGTCTGCTGCAAGCTGAGTTGCATAGATACCTTCTTCGAGCACATCAAGTACTGGGCAGCTTTGCGGGTTACGATGCGCATAGAGTAAAAAGTCATAGGCCCACGCTTTTGGCACTGAAATCATATTCACCTGTGTCATGCCCGCGGCCATCCCTGCTGTCGGTTTATCGAAACCTGCACGGACTTTTAAACGCGCATCTAAAGCGGCTTCAAGCTGAACTGGATCGACTTTAATATCCTTATACATGGTGCTCATCCTTATGCTTTGTTTACAAATGGGCGAATTTCAATCTTGTTTTTCACAAGCTCAGCTTTAATGGCTGCCGACATTTCTAGTGCACCGTCGGTGTCACCATGTAGGCAAATCGTGTCGGCTTGAATTGGGGTAAAGACACCGTCAATTGACTCGACCCCACCATTTTTAAGCATTGAAACTACACGACTGGCAACAAATGCCGAGTCATGTAAAACCGCCCCTTCTAGACGACGAGATACCAATGAGCCATCGCTGTTATATGCACGATCTGCAAATGCTTCAGACACCACGTTTAAACCAGCAGCACGTGCCTGCTCGACCAAGTTCGACCCCGCCAAAGCCACTAAAACCAGTTCAGGATTGTACATTTTAATCGCATCAATCACTGCGGCTGCCTGAGCTTGGTCATGGGCAATGGTGTTGTAGAGTGCACCATGCGGTTTTACATATTGCACTTTTGAGCCTGCCACTTTTGCCAAACCATCCAGTGCAGAAATTTGATACAGCACATCGGCAATCAGTTCGTCACGTGACACATCCATATTACGGCGGCCAAAACCAACCAGATCGGGATAAGACACATGCGCCCCAATCTTGACGCCCAATTCAACGGCTTTACCAACCGTTTTTAAAATCCCCAAAGGATCGCCTGCATGAAAACCACATGCGATATTAGCACTGGTCACCACAGGTAAAATCTGGTCATCATTGCCCATTTTCCATGAGCCAAAGCTTTCGCCCAAATCACTGTTTAAATCTACAAACATGGCATCATTCCTTTTTCGCTGTACGATTATCTGGCTTAAAGTTTGGTCAAATAGTTAAACACGGTCGTAAATGACATATAGCCCATCCACCACGTCAATACACAGGTGAGTGCACCTAAAACAATTAACCATTTTGGATAATTATAATTGCCCATCAAGTCTCTACGGCAAGCTGCAACATACACAAAAATTGTAAGGCCAATCGGCAACACTAAACCATTAAAACCACCGACAAAAATGAGTAGACCTGCTGGCGTTGCCCCCAAT
This sequence comes from Acinetobacter higginsii, assembly GCF_000369525.1. GTDB lineage: Bacteria > Pseudomonadota > Gammaproteobacteria > Pseudomonadales > Moraxellaceae > Acinetobacter > Acinetobacter higginsii. The sequence continues at coordinate 430,173 of NZ_KB850072.1, read as the reverse complement.
ACCACATAGAGTAATAAGGCTAAGGCAATAAAAGTGATGGTGGTATAGTTGCTTTGTTTTGGGGTTAAATTCTTTTTAAATGCACTAAAGAATGAAACCGAGGTATAGGCTGCACCAATGGTGCTACTAATACCCGCTGCCCAAAAGATCAGGCCAAATAATTTATAACCAAATGTGCCCGCAGCATACTGGAATGCTTGTGCCGCTGGATTGGCATTATGACTAGCGAGATCTATGCTTGCACCGCTCACCACCACACCCAAGAAGGCTAAAAATAAGACATAGCGCATGATCCCAACCACGACAATGCCCTTGGTCGCAGCTTTTGCTACTTCATCAATATTTTCAGGGCCAACTGCACCTTTATCGAGTAGACGATGCGCGCCTGCATAGCAGATATAGCCCCCCACCGTGCCACCAACAATGGTGGTAATAATGGCAAAGTCAATCTGATCTGGCGCAAAGGTTTGCTGTACCGCTTGTCCAACAGGCGGCATCACAATCACAGCCACAATGATGATCAGGATGATTTTCAACAATCCCAATACGATCATGCTTTTATCCATCGCAAGCGTGGCTTTTCTGGAAGCGAAAATCAAAATCGCCAATGCACCACTGAGGATACCGCCCCATTTGATATCCAGACCAAACAATGCATTCAAACCTAATGCAGCACCTGCAATATTTCCGATACTAAAGAAGAAACCGCCTAGAATCACCAGAAATGCAAGTAAATAGCCACTGCCTGGTAAGGCCTTATTGGCAATATCGGATGCACGCATTTGCGTCAGTGTCACTACACGCCAAATATTCTGCTGTACCACATAATCAATCAAAATTGAAACTAAAATGGCAAAACCAAATGCAGCCCCTAGTTTCACTGTAAATACAGCAGTTTGGGTTAAAAACCCGGGTCCCATGGCAGAGGTTGCCATCATAAAGATCGAGGCGACAATGGCCCATTGGCGATCTGATAGCAAAGAAGATTTCAGTAAAGACATATTGATGCGTTCCTCATCCATTTGAGCTCAATAACGCGATTTTTGACTTGATCCAAGAGCATCATTTTGTTTATAAACGATCTTCTTTAACCCTTTTTAAATCACAAAGATTCCCTGTTCTCCCACTCAGCGATGGGTAATCAAATCTTCTCGTTCAAATAAAAACATATGCAAGCCAACTGAACAATACGACTTTTTAGATATAAAATTATAACCAATCCATTGAATTTAATTACTTTTTATTTATGATTAGTTCGAAGATAAATTTTACTTATCACTCCTGATAAGCTGCTTTTATAATTTTTTAACTCAGCAGCTGTTGGATTCCCACATACACGGCTCTTACAGAAGCTTACTTTAAGTACCTCAAATTTTTATTTTCTCATTCAAGCTTTTCATCGCGCTCTCAGAAACCATCACGGCGACATCGGTTAATTTTTCTTTCAATGCAGCATCATTGCCTTGAATATAAATCGAGGTAAAGTGAAAGGTCTTTAACTTGATTGGCGTATTTAATATTTCTAATCGGCCATCGGTAATTTCTTTTAAAGCGGTTAAAGTCGGCACCACAGCGATCCCCAAGCCTTGCTCGGCAAGACGTAATAAGGTTGCCAAAGAATAACTGGTGATCGAAAGCGGCTCATCCAGTCCTTGTTCCTTCATTTTGGCTTTCAGCTCTTTATAGGGGTAGGTAATTTTTGGATAGGTCAAAATGGTATGAGACATTAATGTCTTAAATGACATTTGAGCAATCCCTCCTTTAAATGAAGGTGAAGCCAAGAAGCTAAGTTCAAAATCACACAGTGCCTGTTCAATACATTCAAAAGCCAGCGTTGGTCCGAGTAAAAAGGCCATATCGAGATCACCTGTGCGGACGCCTTCTTGTAAATTTGGGGTTAGATCAACCACGATTTCTACAGAAACTTTAGGGAATTCTTGCTGAACTTTCTCGATATATTCCACCAACCATGTGTAGACAATGGTTTCCGAAACGCCCAAACGAATTGTGCCAGTCAAATGCTGATTTTCAGTTAATTCTGCGATCAGTTCTGTTTCTAAACGCATCAACTTTTCAGCATATTTAAATAAGGTCATCCCCTTGTGCGTCGGTTTCAGTTGGCGAAAACTTCGATCTAAAACTTTAAATCCAAGGTCATTTTCAATCGCGGTGATTTTCTGTGATACCGCTGGCTGAGTAGTTTGTAATTTTGTCGCTGCCTTATTAAAACTATTCAGCGTCACCACCCAGTAAAATGCTTCTAGATTCTTTAAATTCACTTTAAACCAAAGCTCGCTATCCTTTTCTCACTATATAGTATGGGAGTGATCCGCCTGATTAAGCTACCTATTTATTGATTTTTGTTGCAGTCATTTGCAAACCGACTTATTTCACACTCACAAAGATGATATCTAAATCCTGTTTGGGAACGAAGTTGCGCTTGGTCATCTGAAATTGCGTTGGACTAATTTTTTCGACTTTGCCATTCCAACAAAATGAGACCAATTCATTCTTATCACGCTCAATCGTCAATTTAAAATTTTCAATCGGTTTAGCCCAGTTTGCCCCCGTGGTCAGAATATAGCTTAAAGCATTAAACGGTGAATTCTCTGCTTTGGCTTTTTTTAAGCCCTGTTTAAATTGCGCATCCATACAAAAGTTTTGATTATATTCATCAGGATATAGAGCAACCGCGCCACCCACCAAAGGTTGATATTGATGCTGAATTTTGGTCAGAGCATTGGCTTTAAAGGTTTGCTTCCAACTATAAATCACTTGAGACGACCATGGAATTTCATCATCTTTTTTAAAGTTCGCCAATATCTTCTGCATTTGTGGCTGCTTACATTGCTTTAATTTATCGACAAAATAGCGATCGTCATCATTGTTACGCATCCAAGGATTAAGCATGTCGGTTTGACTAAAACCACATTGTTTAAATAGATCTGTTGCATCAATCAACGGCGACTTTTCATCCTTTTGGATAAAAGTACGCACATGCATTTCTGGCTGAATATTTTGACCATCAACAATAATTTTAAAGCTTTTTAGCAATGCTTCGGTATGGGCAAAATCCGCTTCAAAGAAGTTATCGATACGTGGTAAGGGAAACAAAATGGTTTCCGTCACATCTTTATTGCTTAAGTTTTTATAAAGATAATTCACTTTAATCAGTTTTTTGCTAATAAATAAGTCTTCACTTTGCATCGCAACATGCTCATTTTTAAGATAGGCCACTCCGCCCGTTCCCACATAGCCTGTTGAATCATTAGCTAGGCTATAGGTCGGTATTTGCAGCAAAATAGAACATGCCAAGATGATTTTTTTCATTTTTAAGTGTCCAATTTAAGACTGTCATTATCAGGATCAATCATAGCGGCTTAAAGGCGCATATGTTTACTTTTTTACTTATTGTACATTTAAAAAAGGAGCAGTCTGTTGATCACAAACTACTCCCCTGATTCAAACTTTTATATTCAAGTTCAAAATTTTATCAAACCCTGAACGCTGCTTTTAGCAAGATGATTTACTTTAATCGAATCATTACCGTTTTAATCCGATTGCTCTCCATCTCGACCACTTCAAATTGTAAGTCTTGATAGTCCAGCATTGAGCCAACTTCCACTAGGCCGTTACTTTTATCGAGAATAAGTCCCGACACGGTAATATAAGCGGTCTCTTCATCGACTAAATCGACGCCTAACTGTAATTCAAGTTGATACAAATCTAACGTGCCTGCAGCTTTCCAAGTACGTTGATCAACTTGAATCAAATCAAGCTGCTCATCTGCATCTGGAAACTCACCGGCAATGGCTTCAAAAACATCCAACGGTGAAATTAATCCCTGCACATTTCCAAATTCATCATTAACCAGTACCAATGAGCCTTTAGAAGTCCGCAATGTATTGATCACATCAATCACTTTCATTTTTTCAAAAATAAAGATCGGACGTTGTGCTTTGATCAAAGATTTTAATTGCGCTTCATCATCCAGTACATCCAAGATTTCCTTGGCGCGAACCACACTTAATACTTTATCCAAACTGCCACGACATACAGGAAATAAACTATGCGGTACAGATAAAATCTGTTCGCGTATTTTTTCAGGCGTTTCGTTGATGTTAATCCAAGAAATTTGACTACGTGGCGTCATAATTGAAGCCACAGATCGTTCTGCCAGTGTTAATACGCCCCCGATCATATAACGTTCTTGGTCATCAAATGTTTGTTGTGCTTGCAAATGTTGCAGCGGATTGGTCGCAGTGGTTTCGGCCTTGCCACCCATAAGCTTTAAAATCGTATCCGCAGTTCGATTACGTAGCGGAATCTTCGACTCATGCTTTGAACGGTTACGTTGCGTAAACTGGTTGAATGCCTCAATCACAATCGCAACACCAATACCCGAGTAGATATAGCCTTTAGGAATATGGAAACCAAAGCCTTCAGCAATCAAGCTAATACCAATTAACAGTAAGAAACTTAAGCAGAGAATGATAACGGTTGGATGTCGATTGACGAACTCTGTTAAGGGTTTAGAAGCCAGCAACATCACCAACATGGCCACAACCATTGCCACCATCATGACGTAGATATTATCCACCATACCAATGGCGGTAATCACCGAGTCTAATGAGAATACGGCATCCAATACCACAATCTGGGCGACAACTGCAGTAAAGCTTGCATAGACCACATTGGTGGTAATTTTGACTTCTGCTTTGCCTTCCATCCGTTCATGTAATTCACTTACCGCTTTATACAGTAAGAATAAACCACCGAATAAAAGAATCAGATCTCGGCCCGAAAAAGACCAGTCAAAAATAAAAATAAGCGGTTTGGTTAAGGTGACTAACCAAGAAATGGCGAACAGTAAGCCCAAGCGCATAATCAAGGCGAGCGATAAACCAATGACTCTGGCTTTATCACGTTGGGAAGGAGGAAGTTTATCTGCCAAAATGGCAATAAAGACGAGATTATCAATCCCTAAAACAATCTCTAAAACGATCAGAGTAAGCAAACCTACCCAAATCCCTGGATCTAATAAAAATTCCATTATTTACTCCTTACATAAAAACAAGGAGTCATGAAATTGTATTTTAACTTTGTACCCGGCGAGGGATCCATTTATGTTAACCTTTTTGACAATAGTTGCTCTGATTATGCCTAATCTTTCAGAATTGAGTTTATTTTTTTAAAAATCATATACAAGCTAAACAAATATGAACAAATCAATTAAATATCAATATGATATATAGAATTAAAGCTCATATTTTAATTATATTTTGAATAATTTGTTACATATTTTAAGCAATGAGATTCACAATAAAACCCATTAAACCAAACAATTAAGGACATTATTTTTCAGATTTAAAAGAGACCTAAGCAAATAATCTAAGCTATTTTTGCTTACCAATTTTAATGCTATAGCGACACTTGGCCGATTGCTCTAGTTCATCGAGTACCATTCTTTTGCTGTTTATTTCTTCACACATCGCGGATTCCTTTTTGTGAATCTTTCTCAATTTGTTAAGATGAGCGACTGAGGAAGTCATTTAATTTCTCATACCCTGTTGACTTAATTTTGACAGAAAAGAAGGCCTTTCAAAGGTATACTTTCTTGGCAATTAAGTCGAATTTTACAGTGGTTGTTAGAATTGGCGAGACAGCCAAACGTTCAAACTAAACTTATTTATTATTTAAATTTAAGGATTTAACATACATGAATAGCGCTGAAATCATGGCTGACCTTTCATCTCATACGCCGATGATGCAGCAGTATCTCAAAGTCAAAACAGACTATCAGCATGCATTGCTGTTCTACCGTATGGGTGACTTTTACGAGCTATTCTTTGAAGATGCGCATCTAGCAGCCAAACTTTTAGGTATTACCCTGACTCATCGTGGCAAAGCCAGTGGTCAACCTATTCCTATGGCTGGCGTTCCTTATCATGCAGCAGAAGGTTATCTCGCGCGTTTAGTCAAAGCTGGGCGAACTGTCGCGATCTGTGAACAAGTCGGTGAAGTCACAGGCAAAGGTCCTGTAGAACGTAAAGTTGTCCGTATTTTAACGCCAGGAACCTTAACCGATGATGCCTTACTTGGCAGCTATCAATCGTCAAATCTAGTCGCACTGTGTATTCAACAAAATCAAATTGGTTTTGCTTTGCTCGACTTGAGCGCAGGTATTTTTAAAGTTCAGCAACAAGACTATAAACCAGAGCAACTTGCAATTGAGCTGGCGCGTTTAATGCCAAGCGAAATCCTCATTGACGAAGATCTTATTGATAAGAATATTATTGAACAGATTAAAAAAAATCTGGACTGTCCAATCACCAAACGTCCAAACGTTGATTTTAATTTGAATAATGCACAAAAAACATTGTGCGATCAGTTGAGTGTTTCAACGTTATCTGGGTTTGGATTAGATCCGATTCCACTCGCGAAAGCTGCTGCCGCAGCGTTGATTCACTATGCGAAAGAAACCCAAAAAACAGCTTTACCCCATATTCGTTCAATTCAAATTGAACAAAGCACAGACTTCATTGCACTTGATCCAATCACGCGTCGTAATTTAGAAATTATTGAACCGTTGTTTGATCATGGTACATCGCTGTTCCAATTGATTAATGACTGCCAAACTGCCATGGGTGGACGCTTACTAAGCCGCACGTTAATGCAGCCTATTCGTGACACGGCAGTTTTAGATGCACGTCTTGATGCAACCGAACAACTGTTAAAGGGCTATCATGAATCGCCACTTCGTCTAGTTTTAAAAGAGATTGGCGATATTGAACGTGTGCTAAGTCGTGTTGCACTCGGCAGTGCTCGTCCACGAGATTTAGTACAACTGCGTCAAGCTTGTGCACAAATCCCTTACCTACGCCACGCCTTAGATCCTGTTTTAAAGACCCAGCAATCTAAGTTATTAATTCAATTAGATGAAGAGCTTGGTGACTTTAAGAGTCTGCATCAACATTTGATGGCTGCAATTGTTGAAAGTCCACCCGTATTACTACGTGATGGCAATGTAATTGCAGAAGGTTATGATGATGAACTGGATGAGTTACGTAAAATCCGTGATCATGCTGGACAATTCCTGATTGACTTGGAAATAAAAGAGCGCGAACGTACTGGGATCAATACCCTTAAAATCGGATACAATCGTGTCAGCGGTTATTATATTGAACTCACCCGTGCGCAGGCAGAACAAGCTCCAGCGGACTATATTCGTCGTCAAACCCTCAAAAATGCAGAGCGTTATATCACACCTGAACTGAAAGGTTTTGAAGATAAGGTTCTTTCTAGCGAATCACGTGCCCTCGCTCGTGAAAAGCTTTTGTTTGAATCATTACTCGATGAATTGCGTCAAAATATTGCACATTTACAGATGATGAGTGCTGCAATTGCCTATATTGATGTGCTAGCAAACTTTGCACATCAAGCTCGACTCAACAATTGGGCTAGACCTGAATATACGCCTGAAACCAGTATCAAAATTCAGGCAGGTCGCCACCCTGTTGTTGAAGCTTTAAATAAAGCCCCATTCACCCCAAATGACACCTTCCTAGATAGCCAACATCGTATGGCGATTATTACAGGACCAAACATGGGGGGGAAATCGACCTTTATGCGTCAGACCGCCTTGATTAGTCTGCTTGCCTATTGCGGTAGTTTTGTACCAGCTAAATCAGCAAAACTGGGTTCGATTGACCGTATCTTTACTCGTATTGGTTCTGCTGATGATTTATCGACAGGTAAATCGACCTTCATGGTGGAAATGACCGAAACCTCTCAGATCCTGCACCATGCCACCAGTCAGTCTTTAGTGCTGATGGATGAGGTTGGTCGTGGTACCAGTACTTATGACGGTCTTTCTTTGGCCTGGGCATGTGTGGTTGATTTAACCAAACGGGTGAAATGCCTGTGCCTATTCGCAACACATTATTTTGAATTAACAGAATTAGGTGGTGAAGCGGGCATTGATAACTATCATGTTACCGCACAAGAACTCAATGGCAATTTGATTTTGCTGCATAAAGTTCAACATGGCCCGGCTAGCCAAAGTCATGGTTTACAGGTTGCCAAATTAGCTGGTATCCCTGCCAACGTGATTAAAGAAGCACAAAAACGTTTGAAGATCTTGGAAAAACAACAGCATCAACATTTGCAAAGTAGCGTGCAGAATGATTTGTTTAGTGCAGTTGAACATGAGATCGAAACTCAAGTCATTGAGCGAGTTATTGAGGTTGAAAAACCATCACCTGCTTTAGAATTATTACATCAAATCGATGTCGATGATTTAACACCACGTCAGGCATTAGAGCAGCTTTATTCTCTAAAAGCTGCTCTGAAATCTTAAATGTACTTTCTGGAACAAGTTGATCATTACAGCTTGTTCCAGAACCATTTTCTGTTTATTTTTGACTGATATCACTCAACCTAAAAAGACTGAATAGATTTTTGTTCAGTATCCAACTAAGGGAAAGCACAATTAATATTCTGTTTAAGCCACTCGAACACTCAGAAATTGATTTAATCTGGCAACAGATTAGTCGGCGTGAACTGATCACTCAAATGTATATACAGCAGAGTTTAAATTTACAATTAATTGATTGTTTTTATGATGAGCAAAATTGGGATGCCTATCATTTGGAAAATGATCCCCCTTTACTCAAAAATTTACATCAACAAGGAGCTTTATGCGTAGGTGGATTTGACGAATCTAATCGACTGATTGCTGTACAGGTCGTTTCCAATCAGCACATTGCTGATTATCCTGAAGCAAAGTTACTGCAATATTTTTATGTGGATGCCGATCACCAAGGTTTAGGTATCGGTACTCAGTTGATGCAAGCTGCTATCGCATCTGCAAAGCAACTCAATGCAAAACAACTCTATATTTCGGCTACCCCAAGTAAGCGCACTGTAGACTTTTATCTTAAACAAAGTGCCCAACTTTTAGCACAACCTGATCAGCAGTTGTTTGAACGAGAACCAGAAGACATTCACTTGCTCTACACGCTTTAAGTGCTAACCAAGCAGAAATGAAAGCATGAAGATGGCTCAACCTCGTTAATTAGCTGTTTTAACTGAGAATAAAAATAAGATTCAGTTGCAATGATTAGGTCAATTGAGCTGACCATCACTTTATTTTTTAGTCAAAAAATCTTAGCACCCGATAATATTTTCTTTATTATCAATATATTAATTCATTTTTCATATGTATAAATAAACAATATCAATAAAAGCAATTGTTTGTTTACCCCTTTTTTGCCTACAATACCTCATTCCAAACAAAAAACCGTATTTTTAGGTAGCTGTCGCCATGACCTTTGTTGTCACTGAAAATTGTATTAAATGTAAATATCAAGATTGTGTTGAAGTTTGCCCTGTAGACTGTTTCTACGAAGGTCCTAACTTCCTTGTTATCAATCCAGATGAATGTATCGACTGTGCTCTATGTGAACCAGAATGCCCAGCAAATGCAATTTTCTCTGAAGATGAATTACCAGAAGGTCAAGAAGTCTTTATCGAACTCAATGCTGAATTATCAGAAAAATGGGCGGGTAATAACATCACGCAAATTGGTGAACAGCCAGCAGACCGTGAAGAATGGAATGGTAAGCCAGACAAGCTACAATATTTAGAAAAATAATTCAAAAGGCCAGTTTTACTGGTCTTTTTTATACCTGAACCACACATTTCTTTGCAATTACATCATTATTCATGCGCTATTTTGCATTAAAATAGTACGCCTACAGATTTTGAACTGCCTTTTTATGATGCGAAATAAATTACAGGGTCTATTATCATTATTTATCATCCCTGTGATGATGGCGGGCTGTACCAGCTCAACGACAAAAGTAAATCAGCAGCAAGGTAAAAGAATTTACATTCCCCAAGAACAAGTCACTTTTACCCGCCCCATCCCAAACAAAGTTGAACCTGCCTCTTATCGCCAATGGCTGAATCAAGGTGAAAACTATGCACGTGTTCGAGAATATGAACAATTTCTAACCCGTAATAATGTGGCACATATTATTCCAAGTTTTGAATTATTACGTACTGCTCGGGACTGGCAAAAATGCGGTCGTACTGAATATATGGTGCCTAACCGTGAATTGTGGAACAACTCCCTTTCGACCTTACGTGTCTTTAAATACTTAATTGCAGCCAAAATCTTGACCGATTTTGAGGTGACTTCTGTCTATCGAGACTTGCCACTCAATCAATGTGCAGGTGGTGCTGGCTCGTCGAAACACTTATTCAATTCAGCCATCGATTTTCGTATTGGACCTGAATATCCTCAACCGCAAGACTATGCCTATATTGAACAAACCAAGTTTAAGCTATGTCAGTTCTGGGCCCAGCATGGTCAAAGCCTAGATTTAGGCATTGGTTTATATAGTTCTGGTCAAATCCATATCGATACTCAAGGCTATCGGACATGGGGACCTGACTTGACCCGTAATAGTTCAATGTGTAATTTCTAAAACAGATATCTGAATAAAAAGAGATCAAAATGATCTCTTTTTTTGTTTCAATCATGCGGATTCATGCCGCAATAAAATTGCACTCTGAGCATAAACGTTTAAAATGCAGAGCTAACAAATTGGTAGGTAAACTTGATTATGCAACAGATGTGGACCGAGATTGATGACTATATCAATTCACATTTAATTCCCACAGACCCTAGACTTCAACATGCATTAGATAATACTGATACTCAAGGCTTTTCTAATCATTTGGCTGTTGCACCTAATCAAGGTATGTTTTTGCAAATGTTGATTCAAATGAATCAATGCAAACGCGTATTAGAACTCGGTACATTCGGTGCCTATAGTACCATTTGGCTAGCCAAGGCCCTTCCTGAAGATGGCTATCTACTGACGGTTGAAGGACGCGATACTCACGTGGTTATCGCTCAAGAAAATATTGATTATGCCAATATGCCGACCAATATCGAACTCAAAAAAGGTCGTGGTGCCGATATTATGAATCAGCTGATTGCTGAAGACAGCGAAGCATTTGATTTGATCTTTATTGATGCCGATAAGCAAAGCTACCGAGAGTATTTTGAACTCAGTCTAAAACTGTCTCATCCAGGCACAATCATTGTATTAGATAATGTGATTCGTGCAGGTGCGATCATTGATGAAAATAACAAGAAACCAAGTATTGAAGGAATCCGTGAAGCATTCACCGCTTTGAAAGATCATCCTCAGCTGCTTTCTTGCACAGCTTTGCAAACGGTTGGTTCAAAAGGCCATGATGGTTTTGCCATTGCAATCGTAAAATAGAGATTAAAAAACAACCTATTTAATTTAGTTGTGCAATATCAATAAATTATATTTATCTCCAGTGCTTTTCCATACAGTTATCCACAGGAATTGCGGATAACTATATGGAATAAAATGAATCACTTAGCAACTAATAGTGGAACATTGGCATTTCGGAAGATCGTCGTCGTGATACTGCCCAAGAAGAATTGATGAATTTTACTGTGACTAAATGCACCTAATACAATCAATTGAATATCATGTTCTCTTTGATATTCAAGAATATTTTGTGCTACATCACCATAACGATAGACTGAAACCACTTCCAGACCTGCATCAGTGAGATACTTTTCAGGTTCGGCCAACATTTCCGGATGATCACCTACATAGAGCAAATGGCATTGTAATGTTTTCAACAAGTCACTTTGAGCAATGCGTTGCAACATCTTTTGGCAGGTCGGTGAATATTCATAAGCAAAGATAAAGCGTTTCGGTGGCTGGAAATGTTCCCCAACGGTAATAACCGTACAATTTGCACCACGAATAAAGTTTTCAACATTACTTCCAATCGGCTTGTTCTTCTCAGCAGCTCGCTCACCCACTCGACCGATAATCACCACATCATTTTCATTGAGAAGATTAAAGCTTTGCTCAAGAAAATCGCCTTTTTCCTGAATTTTGGTACTGCTTAGACCGTACTGTTTTTCGATCAACTCAGAAATGTGATTCAGCAAATTATTACTATAATCGAGTGCTAACTCACTCTGTTTTTGTTCCAACTCTGCGAGTTCTTTAAGTAGCATGGCATTACTTTCAAAGCCAATCACGCCACTGATTTCACCTAAATGGTAGCTAGCTGGGTAATAGTCCAGGATTTGCAACAATACCAACTCTCTTTGCGTTTGTTTCGCAACCCATACTGCTGCTTCTGCAACAGCATCAATGCAGGGTGAAGAATCAATACATGCAATTACACGGTTCATTTTCGCCTCTCTCTAGGTATGTACCTTAGGTCTTCTACTTATTTTTAACTTAACATAGATAAAAGCATGGTGGGTTAAATTTATGTATCGAATCTCATACACTTTTTTATTCGCTTCGGTAACGAATTAATTTTGCGGGGTTCCCTGCAACCACTGCATAATCCTCAACATTTTTGGTCACCATACTGTTCATTCCAACCACAGCATGATCGCCAATTTTGACTCCATCTTTAATTCCGACGTGCGCTCCTAGCCAGACATCTCGACCAATCTCAATGCCTTTAGACGTAACAGGTTGTTGATAGATCGGACGATCCATTTCCATGCCATGATCAAATGCATATAGATGACTATAAGCCGCAATTCGAACTTGATCATGCAACTTAATCCCTGTACGACCGCCATCTAAAATACAATGATGGTTAATTGCCACTTCATTGCCAATTTCTAAAGGGCCATGCAAAGTACAATCTGCAGCAATAAAGGTATTATCTCCGATACTGATCTTGCGACCACGTTCAGCAAAGATATGGGCCAAGGGTGAAATAAAGCAGTTTTGACCAATTTCAACCGTTTCCATATCCATCAAATAGGCTTGGTACTCGGCTTGCCATGCTTCAGCCCATTCGCGATGTTTGGGTTTTAAAGTCCAATATAACCATGGCATATAGTTCAAACGATGCTTATGCTGCTCTCGGTATTTTAATAAAGGATCATTCATCATGTGCGTGTTCCTCTAGGACTTTCAGCTGCTCACGTCCTCTACTCACATCTTGCAGTTTTAACCTTAATGGTTCAATTTGATGCACTTGAACTCGTGCCTCAATCACGACACCTGTTTCGGTATATTGTTCTTGATACTCGATCTGCTGCTGCATCAGCTCATATTGCATAATCGCCCATTCATTGAACAAACACGCAAAACGAATTTCTTGCTTTTCAATCAATTCGATTTTTTCTGCCAAGAGCAAACATTGTCCTGCGCAACCACCGTAGGCACGAACCAAACCACCTGTACCCAGTTTAATTCCACCATACCAACGATTCACTAATACAATCACATTGGTTAAATCATTACCTTCAATGGTGGCAAGTATTGGCCGCCCTGCTGTTCCTGAAGGTTCGCCATCATCATTAAAACGAACATGATGGCCGATCTTCCATGCCCAGCATTGATGCGTGGTGGATAAGTCTTTGTTTTGTTCTAAAAAAATTTTCACTTGTTGTTCATTTTCAACAACTGCTGCAATCGCTTGGAAACGACTTTTTTTAATGTCTTCTTCAAAAGTTACCGAACTGGCAAGGGTGAATGGCATAGAACATGATTAAAAATTTAAAACGCGATTATAGCTTTTTACAGCACAAATAAAAAACCTCGCATCAAGCGAGGTTTTCAATCAGCACAAGTTAGCGTTCACGCAATGCTTCTTTGGCTTTATTAAACGGTTTCAACAAGTAATCCATAATGGTTTTTTGTCCAGTACGAATATCCACTGTCGCTACCATCCCTGGAGTAATACTGAATGCCTTACCCGCTTTGTTATATAAACGGTCAGAATCAGTACGAATGTATACACGATAATAGAACTGATCTTGCTTGACCTCATCACGAATGGTATCTGGGGATATCACAGTCACTTTACCGTCTAACCCGCCATAAATTGAGTAATCATAGGCGGTAATTTTGACTAAAGCTTCTTGCCCCGGGCGAATAAACGCAATATCACGCGGTGAGATACGCGCTTCAATCAGCAATTTATCCTCTAAAGGAACAATGGTCATCAACTTACCATTCTGAGGAATAACACCACCTAGGGTCGTAACATCAATTTCTTTCACTACGCCACGTACAGGTGCTTTAAATACCGCACGTTCTAAACTGTCATTTCGACCATTCACAATCTGCTGCTGAGTTTGAATATCGGTATTCGCCTTAGACAATTCTTCTCGTGCTTTGACATAGTACTGGTTGCGCGTATCATTGATTTTATTGTTTAAATCATTGGCTTCACGCTTTAAACGTAATACTTCAACCTCACTGGCCGCCCCTTTTGCCACCAATGGTTCTGTCATTGCCAGTTCTTGTCTTACCAACTTAGCTGCTTGCTCGTAACCTTCAATTGACTGTTCCAAATTAGCACGTCGTGACAAATATAGCGCTGTTTCTTCTTGCACCAATTTAGGACTCTTTTGCACGTCTTCAGGAAAACTTAATGGTGAACCCGTCACTTCAGCACGTAAACGTGCTGCAGTTGCCTGTGCTGAAGTCAGTAAAGACTTTGACTCTCCAACATTCGATGCAAATCGGGTTGGATCAAGTTGTGCAAGAATTTGCCCCTTTTCAACCACATCACCTTCATTGACATCAAGTTTAGTGAGAATTCCCCCTTCAAGTGATTGAATAATCTGCTCTTTTGAAGAGGGAATCACTTTCCCCGTACCCGTTGAAACCTCTTCTAGATTAAATAACCATGCCCAGATTAAGAGTGAAAGTAAACCAATCCCAATCATCCAAACAACAAGCGTCGAACGAGGTAACTTTGGTTCATTATAAGTTACGTTCATGGGACGACTGCTGTTCTGTTGTTGTTCACTCATAAAATTTCCTCAAAGTATTAAACTATTTTTTGTTTTATTGATGATTGTTGTAAAACTTGATCTACAGGTCCATCCATGACGATCTTGCCTTCATTCATGACAATAATTCGGTCAACCAATTCCAAAACTGCACGTCGATGCGTTGCAACAACTAAAGTTCGATAACCAAGCCAAGTTTTTAAGTGATCAATCAATTGCTTTTCGGCCACATCATCAATGGCAGCAGTTGGTTCATCTAGCAATAAGATATTCGGCTGACGAATCAATAAACGCGCCAACAATAAGGCTTGTCGTTGTCCCCCAGAGAAACCAACGCCACCTTCTAATACCAAATGATCTAGGCCTTCTTTCTTTTCATGCACAAAACTCAGTGCACCAGTCACTTTTAGTACCTTTAATATATCCTCGTCACGCGCTAGAGGTGCGCCAAGGGTTAAGTTTTCACGGATGGTGCCATAAAATAGATGTGCATTTTGATTAAGTAAGCCCATATCACGACGCACATCGGCAGGATCAATCAAACTAATATCCAGATCATCTAAATACACTGAGCCAGAATTCGGAAACTGCATCGCAGATAAAATCTGTAATAAGGTCGATTTACCTGCACCATTGCGTCCTAGAATTGCAATACGCTCACCTGCACGAATCTTAAGTTGTGGAATAACCAAACTTGGGCGTGGGTCATCTTCCGTATATTGGAACACCACTTTTTTCAACTCATAATCGCCATGCAACACTTCTTTATGTACCAAATGTGCTTGATCTGGTTGATCGACAGGTTTCTGCATTAACTCATCTAAGCTTTTCTTCGCCACTTTTGCCTGTTGCAAACGTCCCAAAATACCCGTGATTTGTGAAATTGGTGCCAACATCCGTGAAGATAAAATCGAACACGCCACCAAAGCACCTGTGGTCATATCGCCTTTCATCACCGCAAAACAACCCACTAGAATCACAGCTGCATAAGTTAGCCCCTGAATCTTTTGCGTCCACGCAGTCAGTACCCCCACAATCTTACGTTGCTGCATACTGATATCAGCAGACACTTCGTTCATATGGTTCCACTGGTTTTGGAAACGTGACTCCGCGCGTAATAATTTAGGGGCTTAGGAAGTTAAAGAGGATCATTGCGGAGTAGTTTCAGCAAATCGAGGTATAAATTACTATGCCGATGATTGAAGCGATACTCCGTTTCTTTAAGATGTAGATAAAACATCTTTTTGTCAATCCCATTAAACTTAATAAGCCTTTTCTTAGCATAGCCCCAGAATGATTCTATACCGTTGATATGACGCTCTCCACAGGCAAATTCATTGTCACCATGATTTACTCTTAAGTGCTTATCAAAGCCAATATCTACTAAACCATCATATCCCCGCCATCCATCTGTATTAATGACTGAATCAAGTTCTATATGCCCACGGATAATGCCTTGTAGCGTAGCTTTGGAGCAATCTGGTACAATTTCTGTGTATACATTTCCATCTCGTTTAAGCAAACCAAATACAATGGTCTTTCCTGACGCCCCACGACCTCGTTTACCACGAACACGACGAGCACCAAAGTAAGATTCATCCAATTCAACGATACCATTGAAGGGAGATATTTCTTCACATTGGATAGCAATCTTTTTACGCAATTTGATATAAATTGTATTGATAGAACGTACAGAAATATTGGTGAGTTTAGCGGTATCTGAAGCAGTAAAATCCATGGCAAAAAAGCGAATGATCTGCCTGAATTTTGCTTCTGTGATTCTTGAACGGGAATAGTATCTATTTTTTGCTTTCATATAAGGAAGTTACCATACTTTTTAATATGCTTAACTTCCTAAGCCCCTAATTTAATATCTTCAATACCCTGTACTGCTTCTACTAAAATTGCATTTCGAATCGAAGATTCACGCATCCCTTCTTGTGCAAGCTGTGCCAATTTATTTTGTGCCAAAATTGCAGGCAAGATCATTAGAGGCACGACCAATAACATGACCCAAAATAAGTTACCACCAATGATTGCGAAGATAATCAGGAATAAAAAGAAAAAGGGTAAATCGGCAATGGCCCCCATGGTCGTTGATGTCACTAGATCTCGAACACCTTCTAACTCACGGATCTGAGAAATAAAGGTTCCCGTTGACTTAGAGCGCTCACTATTCTTAATCCGAATTGCATGACCAAATACGCGATCAGAAATTCGTAAATCTGCCCTTTTACCAATAATATCTGAGATATAAACCCGTGAAAGTCTTAATACAAACTCAAAAATCGCAGCAATGAGTACACCACTCGCAAGTACCCAAAGTGTTGGAATCGACTGTGATGGAACAACTCGGTCATAGACTTGCATTGAAAAAATAATCGTGGCCAAGGCCAAAATATTGGCAATCATTGAGGCCAACATGATATCGATATAGCGTTTCCAGTCTTGCAATACAATTGACCAAAACCAGCTTGCCTCGTATGGTTTGATATATTCATCAATACGCGCATCGGGTACTGACTGTTCAGGGCGGAGCACATATACATTTTTAATAATATGCTTCAATGCGCCAACGGCAAATTTTTGGGATAGACCTTGATCGCCACTTAGTTGAACACTGACATGGCCTGAACCGTCAGCTTTATCAATAACACCAACCTGCCCGTCGGCTAATTCTACCAATACAGGTAAACGCCAAGGGTTAATCACGTCGTCGCTAAAGGCAACTCTTCTAAGGTTTAATCCAACCTGTCTGCTGATTAACACTAAAACTTCATCTAGATTCTGGTTTTGATTCCAGTCAAGCTGCAGGCGAATCCGTTCCTCAGAAGGTTCAATTCGATAATGCTTTGCAATGGTCAGTATGGCTTGTAACCAAGGCTGATAGTTTATTTTTGTAGTAATCATGGTTGTACCTCAAATCCTTGGATTTTTATATTATTGAGGTCATAGGCTTGGCGAGAACGTCCTGTTGCAGCAATATATTGAGCAATACTGCTGTAAATGTCATAACGTGCTGTTTCTGCCTCTGAATTCGCACTATGAATCGCCTGTTCTGCATTTAACAGATCAACCAGAGTCCGTGTTCCCAACTTATATTGTTCTTGATAAAGTTCTCTTGTTCGTATTGTTGTTGCTTGTTGTCCTGCTAAAACCTGCATTTGACGTTGTTTGTTTTCAATTTGTTCTCTGCTGGTTCGAATCTGATCCAATACTTTTAAATACACCGCATTGACTTGTGCTTTTGCTGCCTCTTCAGCAAAACTAGCCGCACGAGTTTTCGAGGATGTGGCCCCACCTTGATAGAACTGGCTACTAGCTTCCAACATAATCGCACTATCGAACCCACCCTCTTTATCATTTCCAGGGTTCCTACCATGTAAAGCTTGACTCAGTTCTCCTTTTACAGATAGTGTCGGATAATTACTAATCTGTGTCTGTAATTTTTGATTACGGGCAACCTCAATTCCAGCCTGAGCTGCGATCATTTGTGGAATGGTATTGAACTGCGGTGCAGCATATAAATCTGATTGTTTTACAAAATCTTCTGAAATCGCCCATTGTACATTTCGTGTATCAAAACCTAATAAGGTATACAAATGCTGCTGATATTGGCTCAGCAAAGATTGTTGCGCGATCATCGCTGATTGAGCGGATTGCAAATAAGATTGGGCCTGTATCGGATCAGCCTGACTACTAATTCCCGCATTAGCACGCAGATTAGCCATCTCTTGGATACGCTTAATCCCTGCGATTTGCTGATTCGCAATCTGGATCAGTTTTTGATAACGCTGAATATTAACAATTGTTTGCGCAACATCTAATGAAATATCATCAATTTTCACTAGAACATTCGCTTGCCCAACCACAACTTTGGCTTTTTCGACATCAACACCTGATTTAACTTTACCAAAGTCATAAAGCATTTGTGCAGCACTTAAAGTGAGTAACTGTTGGCCTCGAGTACTTTTTTTGCCCAAATCACCTGTGCTGACCCCACCACCTATCTGTGGATAGTAGCCAGATTTGGCAACATCAATATTGGCATTTTGTGAGGCTAATGATGAAATTCCTTGCGAAATTTCAGGGTTCCGCTGTACCGCAATCTGTACCGCATCTTTGAGTACTTTTCGCTGATTCTGCCAGAAAGCAGCAGGAACGGTATCGACTTGAGGACGGCCTGATCCAACCACAGGCAAATCACTCCCGAGTGAAGCATCAACAGAAAAATTACTTAATTTCTGCATTTGTGCCACTTTAAACTCATCACTACTTTTTGGGACAAAAAGCTGAGAAATATTGTTCTTTAAAGTGTGATACTGTTCACTTGGAGTTGTTGCATGTGTCATTGGCACAGACAAGGTTGCTACATAAAGTAACCACTTAAAATCCATACTTTTTTTCCATGATCCATTATTCACTTTTATATCGTTGTGCAAGTTCATATTTTTTTCGTATTGTTATCATTTCAGCATTTTCATTTTAAGCATTTTTTTATAAAAAACACTACGTTCCGCACATAATTTCATCGCTAGATATATGTATATTTTTGTAAAACAGTTCGCATTTTAATAGATTATGCCTTTATAGTGGAATCTATAAAATATATATTTATCATACAATTAGGATAAAATATAAGCCACCCCTTCATCAACAACTCAATATTTAACCATTTATTATTTTATTTACCCCAAAAAAAGAACCTTACGGTTCTTTTTTAAAAGTGATAATCGGCCGATTTAAACGACGAAATCATCACCTAAATATACTTTACGCACTTGCTCATTATCTAGAATTTCTTGTGGTGTGCCCTCTGCAATTACAGACCCTTCACTCACAATATAAGCTTTTTCACAAATTGCTAAAGTCTCACGTACGTTATGATCCGTGATCAGAACCCCAATACCACGATCCTTAAGTGTTTGAATAATATCTTTAATATCACCAACAGAAATTGGGTCGACACCAGCAAATGGTTCATCTAGAAGCATAAACTTAGGATCGGCAGCCAAAGCACGAGCAATTTCAGCACGGCGACGCTCACCACCAGACACACTCATCCCCAATGAATCCTTAATATGATTAATTTTAAAATCATTTAATAATTCATTCAGGCGTTGCTGACGTTGTTGCTTATTCAAATCTTTACGCGTTTCTAAAATTGCCATAATGTTTTCAGCAATCGTCAACTTTCTAAAGATTGAAGCTTCCTGAGGCAAATAACCAATACCTTTACGTGCACGCTCATGCATCGCCAGATCAGACAAGTCCAGATTATCTAAATGAATCTCGCCTTTATCCATACGAACCAAACCGACGACCATATAAAAGCTCGTCGTTTTACCTGCACCATTTGGCCCAAGCAGACCAACAATTTGTCCACTTTGCATAGTAAAAGAAACATCTTTTACTACCCAACGTTTACTGTAGTTCTTCGCTAAGTGCTTGATACAGAGCGTCTGTGGTTGCTGCATTGATTGTTCCATTAATCACGCGCCCCTGGGAAACTTTTTGAACTTGAAGGTGGAATAATAATTTGCACACGGTTAGTTGAAGATCCTTGTGCCTCTACATCACCTTTATTCATGCTGTATTTTAAGCTATTACCACGAATGCTTGAGCCATCCTGATAAAGGTATGCTTTACCCGTTAAAGTAAGAATACCCGTATCTGCATTGTACACGATCGTCTGTGCTTCACCTCGAGCTAAGCCCTTATTGGTATCCATTTGCTGCTGGAACTTTGCTGGCTGACCTTTGGCCGTAATGATTTGAATTTCTTTTTTGCTATTTAAATTTGCAACAAGTGAATCAGCTTGAAGCTTCATGGTGCCTTGTTCGATCACAACATTGCCTGTATAGGTCGTTATACCTGTTTTATCATTATAGGTTGCACGATCCGCAACCAAAGAAAGCTGTTGGTTACGATCCGATGGCAAAGCAAAACTAGCTGCAGAAGAAAGTGCAACAACAGCAACGCAGCTTAGTTGTTTAAGGAAAGTAGAACGAGATTTGGAATTAAGAACTTGGCGCATACTTTCCTCGAATTTTATAAAACTCATATTGACCATTATTTAAATTAGCCTTAAGACCTTGACTCACAAATTCAGCAGATGGTGATTGAACTATCACCTGATGTTGTGTTTCAAGCTCTCTTGTTTTTGGGTAACCAGTGAGTTCATCCGTATGAAACTCTAATTTGTTACCTTGATCGGACAGTTTCGTTGCAACAACATCTCCAAGCAAAATGACTTTAGTATTATCATCATAGCCATTTGCTTGTTTTGCATAGAATGTTGCATCAGGTTTGCCCTGTTTGTACATCACCGCATTCAGTTGATCAAGCTGGGAGGTTTTTTGTTGCATATTCTGTTGTAGCTGTTTAACTTCAGCTCGCATATACAAATTGCCCTGCTCGTCAGTTTGAGTTAAATGAACACCCTGGGCTGAATAGGTCATATTCTTGGCTGAATCAACATCCAACTTTTTTGCTTTGCCACTGTAGTAATAGTAGCCACCACTTATAGAAGCGACTACAACAGCAACAACATATAAAACTTTGGTATCCATAAACAGGGTTACCTAACCTTTGAGCGAATCAACACTATATTAATGTGGTACAGCAAGATATTTTTCAAGCAGTTCTTGGTAAACACCTTTTGCCATCAACAACATATCGCATACTTCTCGTACAGCACCACGACCACCCATCGCTTGGGTCACTAAATTAGCACGACGACGTACTTCTTCATGTCCATTAGGCACAGTAACTTTCATACCAGCGATAGCAAATGCAGATAGATCAGGCCAGTCATCGCCCATATAAATACAATCTTCGGGCAATAGATCCAATTGAGCACAAGCTTCACGCAATGCCACCCCTTTATCTTCACGTCCTTGGAATACCAAATCTACACCAAGATCAGACATCCGTTTTTCAACAATCTGACTTTTTCGACCTGTGATAATAATTACTTTCATACCCGCTTGTTGAACCAGCTTCATTCCCAAGCCATCACGGATATCAAATGATTTAATCTCATCACCTGAATTGGTTAATGTAACAAAGCCATCGCTTAAAATCCCATCCACATCAAGTACCAGTGCTTTTAAATGACGTGCTTGTTCTTGTAAAGCATAAGATGCCATGGCTTAATTTACTCCTGCCTGAATGAGGTCATGCATACTAATCACACCAATCACTTTATTGGCATCATCAACAACTACAAATTGATTCACTTTTCTGTCATGCATTTTTTCTAAAGCTTTCACCGCACGCGCTTCTTGTGAAATCGTTAGTGGATTTTTAGTCATTACTTCAGAAACCGCTAAGTTCACATCGAAGCCTTGTTGCTGGTCAATCATACGACGTAAATCACCATCGGTAAAAATACCCAATAAGGTATCATTTTCATCGACAATCGTGGTTAAACCCAGACGCTTATCAGAAATTTCATATAACACTTTATTCATTGGTGTATCTGGGCGAACCTTTGGTAATTCTGAACCTGTATGCATCAAATGCTTCACATGCAAAAGCAACCGTTTACCTAGGGCTCCAGCTGGATGTGAACGCGCAAAATCATCCGCAGTAAAACCGCGTGCTTCTAATAGCGCAACAGCTAATGCATCCCCCAACACTAATGTTGCTGTAGTGCTTGATGTTGGTGCTAAGCCTAAAGGACAAGCCTCGTCAGCTAAACCTAATGTCAATGCCACATCTGCATTTTGAGGCATTGGTCCTTTATTATCCCGACTAATGGTAATTAAAGGCACAGCTAAATGCTTGATTAAAGGCATTAACATCATGATTTCATCACTCTTGCCTGAGTTAGAAATTGCAATCAGTACATCACCACGCACTAACATTCCTAGATCACCATGGCCTGCTTCACCTGGATGCATAAAGAAAGATGGTGTTCCAGTCGATGCAAAGGTAGCTGCCATTTTACGACCGATATGACCAGACTTACCCATACCAGTTACAACAACACGTCCTTGGCATTGCAAAAGGATTTCGCATGCAATATCGAAGCGTTCATCAATTTGCGCAGTTAAGACATCTATGGCTTGTTGTTCGACACGCAACGTTTCTAATGCGCTTTTTTGGAAATCTATAGTGTGTGACATATGAGTTTGACTCAAAATAATACTCTATCCACCTGATGGTAGATGATTTTAATCAAAAGAATGGTGGCGATTCTAACATATCTGCAAATCATACACGTTTCTAAATGTATAAGTTTTCATGAAAAATGAAGAGATGAAGTATGAAATAGGACTCATAATATTTGGGCTATACACCCATATGTTGAATCCCAATTTAGTTAGGCATATGTACATTCATTCTTAATCGTAGATCCCTTCTATACTTCACAGGAAAACTTGCTTATTATTAACTCAAGTTGTATATACATATACAAATAAGATCATACATGATCATACCTAAGCAATAATTAGGTATTTTTTATGACGAAAAGTGCTTCAAGGATACGGAGTAAAAAGATGACCTCAGTGGATGGGAAAGAAAAACATCAATTTATTGAAAACCGCAGTATTGATTTCATTCCAGAACACGAAAGACATGGCAGTGTTTTCGGCCAATTTACCCTGTGGTTTGGTGCTAATTTACAAATCACAGCGATCGTTACAGGTGCTTTGGCCGTTGTACTGGGTGGTGATGTGTTTTGGTCGATTATCGGTTTATTGATTGGCCAATGCTTCGGTGCCATCGTCATGGCATTGCATGCAGCACAAGGTCCCAAACTTGGCCTTCCTCAAATGATTTCAAGCCGCGTGCAATTTGGCGTATATGGTGCATGCATTCCGATTCTCTTAGTTTGCTTAATGTACATTGGGTTTACAGCCACGGGTGAAGTTCTCGCAGGTAAAGCGATCGCACAACTCATCAATGTCAGCAATAGCACTGGAATTTTAATCTATGCGGCTTTTATTGTGATCTTTGCCACCATTGGTTATCGCCTAATCCACTGGGTCGGAAAAGTTGCAAGCGTTATTGGCATAATTGCCTTTATTATTATTTTGACTCAAATTTTAACTCATTCAAACTTTTCAGAATTAATTGCCGTTCAAAAGTTTAGCTGGTCCTCATTTTTGTTAGCAATTTCGCTTTCGGCCTCTTGGCAAATTTCATTCGGTCCTTATGTAGCCGATTATTCCAGATACCTACCGTCAAACACCTCCTCCACCCGTGTCTTTTTGGCTGTTGGTTTAGGTTCACTCCTCAGTTCGCAAATTTCCATGACTTTGGGTGTATTGATTGCACAGATTTCACAAGGCGGCTTTGTCGGAAATGAGGTGCAATATGTCGTGGGAATGAACGCCGTCGCACTGATCATTACGTTCTTATATTTCAGTATCGCCTTTGGTAAGGTCACACTCTCCACGCTGAATGCTTATGGATGCTTCATGTGTATTGCAACCATTTGGAATAGCTTCAAACCGCGCTATCAAATTTCAAGAATGACGCGTTTAGGTATTGTACTGGCTATGGTTGCCATTTCTACAATCATCGCAATTGCTGGTGAACATACTTTTTTAAACAGCTTTAAAGCATTCATTCTGTTCCTACTCACCTTCTTCATTCCTTGGAGTGCAATTAACCTTGTAGACTACTATTTCATCTCTAAAGAAGAATGTGATGTTGACGCCTTATATGATCCAGATGGGAAATATGGCCGCTGGAATCATATCGGCATTGGCTGTTATATCATGGGCGTGTTACTACAACTTCCGTTTATTCATAGTAAAGTTTACACGGGTCACATCGTGACCATGTTAGGTGGTATTGATATCTCTTGGTTGGTCGGCATTCTGGCAACGGCTGTGATTTATTATTATTTCGCAAAAAAAAGTTCAACTTCGGACAGTGAGTCAAATTGGTTTTGAATAAAGAAATATTGCAAATGAAAGCCATCTTTTTTCTGCTGATAACTTTATGAAATATGGTGCATACGTTATGATGAATAACGATTTTTGTAGAGTGTTTGAAAACCCTTATGCAACCTTTTGTTCTATATAACTCTGAGCAACGTAAAAAAGTTGAATTTGTCCCACGTAAAGAAGGTCAAATCGATATGTATGTCTGTGGTATGACGGTTTACGATTACTGTCATATCGGGCACGCTCGGGTTATGGTTGCATTTGACTACATCATTCGCTTTCTGCGCAGCCAAGGTTGGAAAGTTCGCTATATTCGCAACATTACCGACATCGATGACAAGATCATTGCCCGCGCCAATGAAAATGGTGAAAGCATCCAACAACTCACTGCTCGTTTTATTCAGGCAATGAATGAAGATGCGGCTAACTTAGGTTGTGCTGAACCAGATGAGGCGCCCAAAGCAACTGAATATATTGATCAAATGCAAAATATGATCGGTACATTGGTTGACAAAGGGGCTGCATACCCTGCTAGCAATGGCGATGTTTATTTTGAGGTGAGCAAGTTCAATAAATACGGTCGTTTATCTGGTCGTAAATTGGATGATATGCAAGCGGGTGCATCTGAGCGTGTGGATGTTGAAGTTGAAAAGAAACATCCCTTTGACTTTGTACTGTGGAAACATGCCAAAGCAAATGAACCTGCTTGGGCTTCACCTTGGGGTAATGGCCGCCCAGGTTGGCATATTGAATGCTCTGCAATGTCGACTTGCTGCCTAGGCAATCATTTCGATATTCATGGGGGTGGTTCAGATCTGATGTTCCCGCATCATGAAAATGAAATCGCACAAAGTGAAGCATCGACTGGTGAACAATATGTTAATTATTGGATGCATGTTGGTTTCATCAATGTTGATGGCGAGAAAATGTCTAAGTCTTTAGGCAACTTCTTTACCATTCGCGATGTGATGGAGAAATTCCATCCTGAAGTGATTCGCTACTTCATCGTGTCTTCGCATTATCGCAGCCCAGTTAACTTCTCTGATGTGGCTTTAAAAGAAGCAAAAACTGCGCTAAGCCGTTTTTATCATTCATTTAAAGCCTATCAACAGGTGTATGGTCAAAAAACGGTTGAGACATTAGAGCAAAACTTTGTAGAACGCTTTAACAATGCGATGTGTGATGATTTCAATACCGCTGAAGCAATGGCGGTATTGTTCGAACTGAATAAAGAACTTAATCGCGCGGTGAAAGAAGAGCAAGCGGAACAAGCAACGCTGCTTTACTCTACTCTGCGTCATTTAACCAACATTCTTGGTCTGGTTCAGCATGATGTAGATGAATTCCTAAAATCAGATATTGGTCAGGAAGCACTTAGCCTTTCCGATGCTGAAATTGAAAGTTTTATTCAACAGCGTGTTGATGCGAAAAAGGCCAAAGACTTTGCTCAAGCTGATGGCATTCGCCAGTCTTTATTGGATCAAGGTGTGGTTTTGGAAGATACACGTCAAGGAACAATCTGGCGACGTGCTGATTAATTAAACACTTAGCATTATAAAGAGTTGACACTTGAATGAAACTCTCTATAATGCGTCCTATTGCGGGAATAGCTCAGTTGGTAGAGCATAACCTTGCCAAGGTTGGGGTCGGGAGTTCGAGTCTCCTTTCCCGCTCCAGATTCAAAAAAGCCCTTATCGAAAGATAAGGGCTTTTTTATTATTAACATTTACCCCACCAAAGAATAAGACTAACTCTACATGCTCAAATAAGCGAAATATTATAACATAACACAAATTCATCAAGACCTAAAATGAAAGTCTGCTCATCCCTTAAAAGTGCAAAACGTCGTAGTGCTGACTGCCAGATTATTAAGCGTCGTGGCAAGCTATTTGTCATTTGCAAATCAAACCCTCGCTTCAAAGCAAGACAAGGTTAACTTGTCTTGCTTTACCAAAGGTTAAATAACCCTTACATTCCCTTACTACCATTTCTTTTTAAAATCTAATAACTTGGATATTAATGTTTTCACAAGGTTATATCTAAGATGAAAAAATCACTAATCGCAATTTCTTTGGCATCTATTTTTTTAGTTGCATGCAATAAAGCAGAAACCCCAAAAACTGATGAGCAAACACCCCCAGCAACCACAACAGAAGCAAGCTCTGAAGTCATCGCTGATAGTGCACATACCGCAGAAAATTCATTAGACTGGAATGGTACGTATACTGGTGTACTTCCATGCGCAGATTGCGAAGGGATTAAGACTGAGCTTAAGCTCAACCTAGATAAAACTTACGAGATCAAAGAGACTTATTTAGGCAAAGGTGATGGCAAAGCATTTGAAAGCAAAGGTAGCTTCGCTTTTGACAGCAAGAACACTTCTGTCATTGAACTCGACAAGGCAGGTGATAACCGCAAATACTTCGTTGCAGAAGGCTACTTAAAAGCCCTCGATATGGAAGGCAAAGAGATTACAGGCGAATTAGCTGACAAATACGAACTCAAGAAAGAAGCTGAATAAGTTATTTCTACCGATAAAAGCCCACTCAATATAGTGGGCTTTTTATACAGCCAATAAAAAACCCAGTCATAATGACTGGGTTTTTTAGAAGATACGAATTACTTCGCAGCAGCTTGAGCAGCAGCAACTTCTTCTGCAAAACTCATTTCAGCTTTCTTCTCAATACCTTCACCCACTTCGAAACGAACGAATTGAGCTACAACTGTACCAGTCGCTTTTAATACATCAGCAACTTTCTTATCATTGTCGATAACATACATTTGACGATCAAGCGCAACTTCGTTCAAGTATTTTTCAACTGAACCAGTTACCATTTTCTCAACGATGTTCGCTGGCTTACCAGATTCTAATGCTTTCGCTTCAGCAATTTCTTTCTCTTTAGCGATCAAGTCAGCTGGAACAGCTTCAGCATTTACAGCAACTGGGTTGAACGCAGCAACGTGCATTGCAATACCTTTACCAGTGTCAGCATCACCTGTGTAAGAAACAACAACACCGATTTTTAAACCGTGTTTGTAAACAGCCAAGTTTTCGCCTTCAACGATTTGAGCACGACGAACTTGAATGTTCTCACCGATTTTTTGAACAAGTGCAACACGAGCTTCTTCTACAGTCGCGCCGTCTTCAAGCTTAAGTTCAGCAATTTTCGCAGCATCAGTTTCGTTTGCAGCAAGTGCAGCAGCAGCAACTTTATCAGAGAAGTTTTTGAAGTTTTCGTCTTTAGCAACGAAGTCAGTTTGACAGTTAACTTCAACAAGAATTGCTTTGTTACCGTTTTGAATAATAGTGATCGCGCCATCAGCAGCAATGTTACCTGCTTTTTTAGCAGCTTTTGCTTGACCTGATTTACGAAGGTTATCAATCGCAAGTTCGATGTCACCGCCTGCTTCTGTTAATGCTTTTTTGCATTCCATCATTGCAAGACCAGTACGGTCACGTAATTCTTTTACCATGCTCGCAGTAACTGCAGTCATGTTGATCTCCTAAAATCGGTAGAAAATAAATCTGTTCAACAAAAACGGCCCAAAGAAACTCTGGGCCGTTTGCACTCTCGACGCTTTAATTTGCCACCATTACATGTCGCAAAAATGACAAGCTTGCGTCAAAACGCATTAAGCCTCAGATGCGTCTTTCGCAGCATCGTCGCCTTTTGCTTGTGCATTAGCTTGTGATTGAGCGTATTCTTTACCAGCAAGAATCGCATCAGCCATAGCTGAAGCATACAAAGTTACTGCACGAATCGCATCGTCGTTACCCGGAATAACGTAATCAACGTTGTCTGGGTTAGAGTTTGTATCAACGATACCGATTACAGGAATACCTAAGTTTTTCGCTTCTTTGATTGCAATCGCTTCGTGATCAACGTCGATTACAAATAATGCGTCAGGTAAACCACCCATGTTCTTAACGCCGCCTAAAGCACGTTCAAGTTTTTCCATCTCACGAGTACGCTCTAAAGCTTCACGTTTAGTAAGCTTAGCAAAAGTACCGTCTTGAGATTGAGTTTGAAGGTCTTTTAAACGGTTGATAGATTGGCGAAGTGTTTTCCAGTTCGTCAACATACCACCTAACCAACGGTGATCTACATATGGTTGACCAGCGCGTTGAGCTTGTTCACGGATGATGTTAGAAGCAGCACGTTTAGTACCAACGAACAATACTTTGTTCTTTTTGCTTGCAAGATTGTTAACAAAGTTCAAAGCATCATTTAACGCAGGAACAGTGTGCTCAAGGTTGATGATGTGAATTTTGTTACGCGCGCCAAAAATGTATTGACGCATTTTTGGGTTCCAGAAACGAGTTTGGTGACCAAAGTGTGCGCCTGCTTGAAGAAGGTCGCGCATGCTTACGTTGTAATCTGCCATTTTCTTTACCTTAAAGTTTGGGTTAGGCCTCCATATATCCGCATTCTCCACCTATTGCTAGGCACCCAGAGTAATGTGTCGATATATGTGCGGATTTTTTACGACTATTGTTATCAGATATTTTCGTAAAATATATTCACGAAAAGCATTTGATAAAATAGGCGGCTATTTATACCATAGACACTTGCAAATTACCAAAAGTTTTTAGAGATCATGAATACAACTTATACAGCCCCACGCCGATTAATCAAAACACCTGAAGAAATTGAAAAGATGCGTGTTGCAGGGAAATTGGCGGCTGAAGTTCTAGACATGATTAAACCGCATATTAAAGCGGGTGTGAGCACACTAGAACTCGATACAATCTGTCGCAATCATATTGAAAATGTTCAACACGCGATTCCTGCCTGTGTAGGTTACGGTGCTGCACCTGGCCGCCCTGCTTTTCAACATTCTATTTGTACTTCGGTTAACCATGTAGTTTGTCACGGCATCCCTTCTGAAAATAAAACATTAAAGAACGGTGATATTCTTAATATTGATGTAACAGTGATTAAAGATGGTTATCACGGTGATACCAACATGATGTACATCGTGGGTGGTGAAACATCTATTCTTGCTAATCGTTTATGTTCAGTGGCACAGGAAGCGATGTATCGTGGTATGGCAACTGTTAAAGATGGTTCATATCTAGGTGATGTGGGCTATGCCATTCAGCAATATGTTGAATCTGAACGTTTCAGCGTTGTCCGTGAATATTGTGGCCATGGTATCGGCAATGTTTTCCACGACGAACCACAAGTTTTACACTATGGCCAAAAAGGTACGGGTATGCGTCTAGAGGCTGGCATGACCTTTACCATCGAACCAATGGTCAACGCAGGTGTTTGGCAAACCAAACTTTTAGGTGATAAGTGGACGGTTGTCACAAAAGATCACAAGTTATCTGCTCAATATGAACATACGATTTTGGTAACACAAACAGGGATCGAAGTACTCACTGCTCGACCTGAAGAAGATCTGTCTCGCTTTATGTAATTCATTCCCTTTGAATTATTTTAAAAAAGTCACTCCGGTGACTTTTTTTACGCATCCACATTTTCTTCATCAATTTATTTAAATCAAACAAAAAAAATCATAAGCATAACAATTATAAAATTTAACTAAACAAAGCCTATTTAAAAATAGCGTTAAGGTGGGCGCAAGAAAAATCCTAACAAACTTTTTGGACATGGAGTCCCACAATGATGAAGAAATCATTCGCTTGCCTGATTACAGGTGTATGTGCCCTACCGACACTTACTTTCGCAGACTCGCCTTATTTCAGTCTAAAAGATGGAGATGGGTTTAAACGTTTTTCTGTTTCCGCGGGCTGGTTACATGCCATGCCGCAAGGATCTGCAAATCCAGTCAATATCAACACGAGTGTTGCTGAGGGTACTAAAGCCAAAGTTGGAGATGTCTCTAAACAAGCTGTACTTGCAGCAGCAGACCGAGACTCCAATAAGCTTCTTTATGATGCCATTAAAATACAACCCCTTGACCCAGTACCAGGCCTGTTAACAGGCACTGCAACTGTCAACGGCCTATCTAACTGGCAAAGCCAAGGAACAGGTTTAGAAGCTGATAAGGTTGACACTGTTGGTATTATGGCTAATTACCATTTTACCGATAACATCTCTTTAGAAGTTAAGGCTGGTATTCCACCGAAAGTTGATATCAAAGGTAAAGGCGATATCTACGCACCTTTAACAGGTCAGGCAGAGACCGCATTAGGAACAATTGGTTTAAAACAAGATATCCATATCACTGATCTAACCCAAGGTGACAAAGCTGCAACTGCACGTGCTTGGTTACCCGCTGTAGAACTACATTACCAGTTTGGTAAATCTGGGGTGAATAAGTTCCGTCCCTATGTTGGCGCAGGTGTCATGTATGCTTATTTTAATGATTTAAAAATCAACTCAGGGATCGAGTTAGATTTAATCAAAGCAGGTCATATGATTCAAAATATTCATGATGGAAAAGCAGGTGCAGCCTTAGATGGTAAAACATCCTCAGCAGACCCTGTAGTTAAACTCAAAGCAACGGACACCTTTGCCCCGATTGTGACTATAGGTGCAACCTATGATTTTAATCCAAACTGGTTTGCTGTCGGTTCTGTTTCTTATTCCAAAATGAATAATGAGGCTAAAATCTCTGTGACTGACCGCAACACAGGTAAAGAACTCATCAAAGCAAATACTAAAATTGATATTGATCCTCTGATTACCTATGTCGGTGTCGGTTACCGCTTCTAAATTTCATTTCATAAAAAGCAGCACTCGCTGCTTTTTTATTGTGCAATCTTTCAAAGCAGCATGATCAAAAATCACGCACCACGAGAACGCAATTTTCAGAAGATTGTCTAACATAGACACCTTCTATCTACGACCCCACATTTATACCAATATTCTTGATTCACTCAATCCTCTTATAAACACCTTGATGATTAACATTTTAAATTATTCATTTGGTTAATTTATTTTTCTGGCACGGCACTTGCTATATATCAAACACATTGAATCAACGACGATTCATAAACATATTTGATGACGGCCAACGGCGTCCGTTCTGTTCGATTTGCTTAATCAGCGTAATGCCTAAGCAAAATAAATGACGTGCAGTTCAGGAGAAAGTTATGTCTTCACCAATGAATATTGATGCAAAAAAAGCCACCGAAATAAAATTATTTAGCTTTTCTACACCTGCCATGCGAGCGTTCCATATGACATGGTTGGCATTCTTCGTGTGTTTCTTCGCGTGGTTTGCCTGTGCTCCCCTCATGCCAGTCATCAAAGGCGAGTTCAATTTAACCAAAGATCAAATTGCCAATATCAACATTGCAGCAGTTGCCATTACCATTTTAATTCGACTCATCGTTGGCCCACTCTGTGATAAATACGGCCCACGTAAGACCTACACTGCTCTTTTACTGCTTGGTAGTATTCCTGTTTTTGGTGTTGCTGCTGCAAATACCTATGAATCCTTCTTATTCTTCCGCTTATTGATTGGTGCAATTGGCGCGAGCTTTGTGATTACCCAATACCATACCAGCGTGATGTTTGCACCAAACGTTGTAGGTACAGCAAATGCAGCCTCGGCAGGTTGGGGAAATGCAGGAGGTGGTGCAACCCAAGCCATCATGCCTCTTATCTTAGGTGCAATCGTCATGTTTGGTGTAGAACAAGCAATGGGTTGGAGAATCGCATTACTTGTACCAGGCATCATGATGCTGATCGTGGGTGTCCTGTATTGGAAGCTTACTCAAGATTGCCCTCAAGGAAACTTTAAAGAACTTCGTGAGCAAGGTATCGAAGTTGGTGCTGGCAAAAAAGGCGGTGTTGCGATTCTGATGCAAGCAGCCCGTAATTACCGTGTTTGGATTCTATTTGTCTCTTATGCTGCCTGTTTTGGTATTGAAATTTTTATTCATAACATTGCTGCAATGTACTATGTCGATCACTTCAATATGGGCCTTAAAGAAGCAGGTTTGACTGCTGGTATTTTCGGTCTGCTTGCCCTATTTGCCCGTGCACTCGGAGGTTATCTTTCAGATAAGGTTGCAATATCAAAAGGTTTAGATGGTCGCACAAAAGTATTGTTTATCATGATTCTATGTGAAGGCTTATTCCTCATACTTTTTTCTCAGATGAATACCGTAGCACTTGCAATTATTAGCATGACCGTTTTTGCTCTCTTTACCCATATGTCTTGTGGTGCAACTTACGCGCTTGTACCTTTTATTGATCGCAATGCTTTAGGTGGTGTCGCAGGTATCATCGGTGCAGGCGGTAATGTCGGTGCAGTTGCTGCAGGCTTCTTACTCAAAGGTTTACTCGACGTACAAACCTGCCTGATGATTTTAGGTGCTTTGGTGACCGTAGCCGCATTCAGTGTCATCCTCATTCGCTTCTCGGTCGAACATAAAGCCAAAGAACAACAATTGTTCGAGCAAGCTGTATTAGAACGTAACTCTCTCGCTTAATCACAACACATTTTGTGTGGGATAAACCCTCCCACACGATTTCCAAATTAAATACTTCAACACCATTTTTCAGGGGTCTCAATATGAAATTGAATCTTCTTGGCTTTGCCATGCTTGGATGCTTAACCAGTACTACTTTTGCAGCACCTACACTTTATGGGGAAATTGATGCAAGTATCGATTACTTGCCAGAAAAAAATGCCAACAGCTCAAATAAAGATGTGTGGGAGGTTAGCTCCAATAGTTCATATCTAGGCATTAAAGGAGATGACAAACTGACTGAGCATCTAAGTGCGGTCTATGCAATTGAATGGGGATTAAGTGCTGACGGCGATGGAACAGACTGGACGCAACGAAACCGCTTTGTCGGATTAAAGGACAGTCAACTCGGCACCATCAAAGTGGGTAAACATGATACGCCGGTCAAACAGCTCTCAAGCACAGTTGATATTTTCAATAATTATGTGGCAAATAAAGCAGATATTGGTGGGATTCTGACTGGAGAAAACCGTATCGATAACGTCATTCTCTATGAATCACCAGCCATTCATCTCTCTCAAGGCGTGGTTAAACTGAATGCTCTGCTCGCCACTGGAGAATCATCTGGAATTAAAACATCCAGCGGCGGTGCAAAAGTCGCAGGTCGCGGCTTAGGCGATGCATGGTCTGCCAGTCTGGTTTATGAAC
The DNA here is from genome assembly GCF_000369525.1 of Acinetobacter higginsii. Classification (GTDB taxonomy): domain Bacteria; phylum Pseudomonadota; class Gammaproteobacteria; order Pseudomonadales; family Moraxellaceae; genus Acinetobacter; species Acinetobacter higginsii. Next base: position 396,329 of record NZ_KB850072.1, on the reverse strand, counting down.
ATCCATTTTTTGTCGCAGGACTTGGCTATGACAAAGCCATTCCAAGCACTTTTGCAGGACGTGGCTTTCTCAATGTTGCCACAAGACAGGCTTATACAGCCGACACACAAGCTTTTGCCGCAGCAAATACCATACGTGCCATCGGACGTTTAAATCCGTTTGAAGGCTTGGCGATTAAAAGCTTGTATCAACGTTCCGATGTTGAAGAAACTAGCTATGCAGATCCAACAGAAACAACAAAATGGGCCACAAAAGCCAACAATATTGATGATGCTCAAGGTTGGTTAGTGGGTGCCGAATATATTCTTCCAAATGCAAAAAAATGGATACTCAAAGCACAATATAGCCAGAATGATACTCACTTTAAAAACACCACAGCTGATTTTAAAGCCAAACAAATCATGGCCGGGGCTGATTATGCCTTTAGTAAGCAGGTGAAAAGCTATGGCTATGTAGGTTATTTAACACTTGAACAAGCAGATAAAAAAGACAAGCAACCTGTTGTCGGATTAGGCTTGGAATTTAAGTTCTAAATTATATCCTGCCATTTGAAACAAAACGGTCAATTTACAGTTGACTGTTTTGATGACTTTGCATCTTGTCACAATTATTTTTGCAGGGAATCGAAATATGATGAGAAGTATTTTAGAATACTTTTCACTTATTCCAAGATTACAACAACAATGTCAAACCCTCAATTTTCCAAACAATTGGTCTATATGCTGATCGGAAGTGCGCTGATTCTCGCACTTTCATTGGGTGTACGCCATGGCTTTGGTTTATATCTGGTACCCATGAGCGATAGTTTTGGTTGGGGCCATCATATTTTTAGTTTTGCGATTGCCATGCAAAACCTGATCTGGGGGGCTGCACAACCCTTTACCGGTGCGATTGCTGACAAGTACGGTACTAAAAAAGTCGTGATGGCGGGAGGGGTACTCTATGCTATTGGCTTAGTCCTTATGGCATTTAGCTCTACAGGACTCTTACTTAACCTCAGCTTAGGGCTCGTGATTGGACTCGCCTTATCTGCGACCTCTTTTACCGTATTGCTTTCTGCGGTTGGTCGCGCTGCACCACCAGAGAAACGCAGTATGGTCATGGGGATTGCCAGTGCTGCGGGTTCCTTTGGGCAGTTTATTATGCTGCCCTCAACTCTGTTATTCCTTAAAACCATCGGTTGGTCTTCTGCTTTGCTGGTGAGTGCCTTTGCTATTGCATTCATTGTCCCCTTGGCTTGGTTATTGAAATCCCCTGCTTCTACAGCACCTAAAGCGCTAAATCAGCCAAGTTTAAGCTTTAAACAGGTTTTACACATCGCAAGAAAACACAAACCATTTTGGTGGTTATCGCTCGGCTTTCTGGTCTGTGGTTTCCAAGTGGTATTTTTAGGCGTACACCTACCTGGTTATTTAATTGATCATGGCTTTGATGCCACAACAGGTACGATATTCTTGGCACTGGTCGGTCTATTTAATATTGTAGGGACCTATGGTGCAGGTTGGTTAGGTGATCGCTATTCAAAACCAAGATTGCTGATGCTGCTTTATGGTTTACGCGGTATTGCTATTATTGCTTTTCTACTACTCCCACTCAGCACATTGACCGTTTATAGTTTTGGGATCATTATGGGACTACTCTGGCTTTCCACTGTTCCGCTCACCAATGGGATTGTGGCCAATATGTTTGGCGTCAAATATTTATCCATGCTCAGTGGTATTGTGTTCTTTACCCATCAAATCGGCTCATTCTTTGGCGGCTGGCTCGGTGGGGTCAATCATGATATTGCAGGCAACTACAATATGATTTGGCTCGCCTGTTTAGTGCTAAGTGCTTTTGGTGTTGTCATCCATCTTTTCGTGAATGAAGAGGCTGTGATTCATGACTAATATAGAACGTCATTTTAAGTTGCTATTGTTTGTCACGCTTCTGTGTTTGATGAGTCTTTCGATCTTGATCTGGTTTCAAACCCCTGATTTGTTTGAGTACTTCAATCAAGCATTTTGTGCACATTGAAGCAGAGCGCTTGTGCTTGGTCTTTGTCATATAAACATCAAAACTCTGTCATCAAACCATCAAATTTCGATGCTTTAATGAAAAATAAAAAAGTCGATAAAATGCAAAAAGCGTGTTGATCAGTCGATCAACACGCTTTTTTTATGACTTCAAATAAATAAAGGCTGCTCATTGGCAGCCCTTATTTATCATCTAAGCGGCCTTACTGTTGTTGACGCTTAGGCAATGGAATATATTGCGATTGTGCATTTTGTTGCACTTTACGCTCTCCAACTTTAACCTGCAAAGTTTGTTGTTTGCCTTCACGCTCAATCACCACATCAATTAAACTTTCTGGTGCTTGTAACGCAACATAATTAATCAAATGCGATGCTGAAGAGATCTGCTCATTATTCACTTGAATAATCTTATCGCCACGCTTAATCCCTGCAGAATCAGATGGTCCGCCACGTAATACATCTGCAACAGTGACACCAACTGGTTTAGCGGTCAAAACATCTTCATCAATGTTATTTGGAATTAAGCTAATTCCTAACCAACCACGTACTACACGCCCATCTTTCAAGATGGAATTAAGAACTTGCTGACACACTTTGGCAGGTATCGCAAAACCAATTCCAAGTGAACCACCCGATTGCGAGAAGATCGCCGTATTGACCCCAATCAAATTACCCGCAACATCAATCAATGCACCGCCAGAGTTACCTGGGTTAATCGCAGCATCGGTTTGAATAAAGTCTTCATAGGTATTGATGCCCAAATCCGAACGTCCCGTAGCAGAGATAATCCCCTGAGTCACAGTTTGACCGACACCAAATGGGTTACCAATCGCGAGCACAACATCACCCACTTCATTACCACTTAATTTAAATGGCAACACCGGTAATTTATCCAATTCAATTTTGATTACCGCCAAATCGGTGTCTGGATCAGTGCCAACCACGGTCGCTTCAGCACGGCGTCCATCTTGTAAAGCCACGACAATATGCTCAGCCTGCGCAATCACATGATTATTCGTTAAAATATAACCATCCGCACGTACAATGACGCCTGAACCCAAACTGTTTTCGTTTTGAGGTTGTTGCGGCATTTGATTGCCAAAAAACTCACGAAATACAGGATCATTCAATAATGGATGATTCATCTGTTTCACTTTCTGTGTGGTAAAGATATTCACCACAGCAGGTGCCGCCACTTTGACCGCAGCACTATACGAAACCACCCCACCCGTACGCGTGGTATCAATCAGTGGTTCAACCTTTTCTGCTGGCATTTTTACCCCATCAGCAGCCACCGTTGGTTTCGGTTGATGTGATTTCTGCCAAGCCAGAAAACTAAATATAACAAGAATGAGTAATACCCAAGGTAACCATGTAAATGCACGGCGCACGTCTATTATCCTCTAGGCGAAATTATGTAATGAACGTAATTTATTGAAGAACTGGAAGTTTCCACCATTGTAAAGTAAATTGCTTAAAATCAATGCAAAAGTTAAAAAAGTTTTGTCTAGCTTTAGTTACATTTGAAAATATGTTCTTATTGTTGCTGAGAAAAGATGTAAATCATTTGAGGAATCGCATGGCAAATTTGCATGACATTGTGCAATGGTGTAACCAGACTTTAAAAGCCAATGAATTTAAAGACTACGCGCCAAACGGCTTACAGATCGAAGGTAAGCCTGAAGTCAATAAAATTGTATGTGCCGTGACTGCATCTGAAGATGCAATTGATGCTGCAATTGCCCAACAAGCCGATGCATTACTGGTCCATCATGGTTATTTCTGGAAAGGTGAACCCTACCCAATTACAGGCATGCGCGGCAATCGTATCAAGAAACTGATTCAAAATAATATTTCCCTGATCGCGTATCACCTGCCTTTGGATGCACATCCAACTTTGGGCAATAACATCGCTATTGCCGATTTGATCGGTCTAAAAGATTTAGAAGCTTTGGATCCAAACGAAAAGCATCCAATTGGCAACATTGCCTATTTAGACAATCCGCTAAGTCCAGAACAATTTAAGGCGAAGTTACAGAGCATTTTTGACTTTAATGTGATTCATCTACCAAGTGATAAAACTGTAATTAAAAAAGTAGGCTTCTGCACAGGCGGTGCTCAAGATTTTATTGCAAAAGCAGCTCAAGCAGACTGTGATGCTTATATTTCTGGCGAAGTTAGCGAACGTACTTTTTATGAAGCAAAAGAACTAGGGGTACATTATTTTGCATGTGGTCACCATGCAACTGAACGTTATGGTGTACAGCGTTTAGCACAGGCCATTACCAAACAGTTTTCAATCAAAACCGAATACTTCGAACTCAACAATCCGATCTAGTTCGAGTCAACCATTTGAAGGAGTGGAATTATTTTCACTCCTTCTCTTCATAATTTTTAAATGAATCCATTTTCAAATTAAGATTTGCGTTAACACCACCAGCATTGCAACGTCTTTACCTTATCTTGGGGCTTATAAAGCCTAACCCAGAACACATCCCCTTTCTTTCATTGGCAAGTCAATTCAAGACCCAACAGACAAATGATAAATAAAATTTATTTTTTACTCCATTTCGCATAGATAAAAGCAAATTAAAAGACATTGATTCTCATTTGCTTTTAAATAAATAATGAAGGCGCTTCAATTCATCGTAATAAAACCACATTGATTACAAAAGGAATCAAACACATGGCTTATTCTTTACCGGCGCTTCCTTATACATATGATGCACTCGAACCGAACATTGACACCAAAACCATGGAAATTCATCATAGCAAACACCATCAGACCTATATCAATAATATTAATGGCGCAATTGAAGGCACAGAATGGGAACAACTCCCTGTAGAGGAACTAGTCGCCAAAGTGAATGAAGTTCCAGCAGATCTTAAAAATATGGTGATCAATAATGGTGGCGGACACGCAAATCATTCACTTTTTTGGACAGTCATGAGCCCGCAAGGTGGTGGAGAACCTACAGGTGATATTGCTGAAGCCATTGATCAACAACTTGGTGGTTTCGATGCTTTTAAAGATGCATTCACCAAGGCAGCGATTAGTCGTTTTGGCAGTGGTTGGGCATGGCTGAGCGTCACGCCTGAACACAAATTAGTGGTCGAAAGTAGCGGCAATCAAGACTCACCCTTGATGCATGGCAATACACCTATTTTAGGTCTGGATGTATGGGAACATGCGTATTATTTAAAATACCAAAATCGCCGTCCTGAATATATTGCTGCATTTTATAATGTGGTGGATTGGAATGAGGTCAATCGCCGTTATCACCAAGCGTTACAAGCAAAAGTATAATAATTTTCGAATCAGCTCGGCCTGATTCAGTATCTCCATAAAAAACGGGTTAGAGTGTCTTAGAACGTTCACTAAACGAGCTAAAAACTCTAATCATTGTTGTATCGTATATGTCTCATAACGAAATTTTTTGCATATTTTGTGTATTAAAAGACTGCCCTATTATCTATAGAATCATTTACAATAAAGGCACTTAATGTAAAACCCAGCAAATTTGCAAGGAATGAAACATGACAACCATTACTTTACCTGCACTTCCATATGGCTATGATGATTTAGCGCCACACATCACTCGCGAAACTTTAGAATACCATCACGACAAACACCACAATACTTATGTTGTTAACTTAAACAACTTAATCAAAGGTACAGACCTTGAAGGTAAATCTTTAGAAGAAATCATCAAAGCGTCTGCTGGTGATGCATCTAAAGCAGGTATCTTTAACAACGCTGCGCAAGTATGGAACCACACGTTCTACTGGAACAGCATGAAGCCAAATGGTGGTGGTAAACCTACAGGTGCGATTGCAGCGAAAATTGAAGAAGCTTTTGGTAGCTACGAAAAGTTTGCAGAGGAATTTACTGCTGCTGCAACAACTCAATTCGGTTCAGGTTGGGCTTGGTTAGTTGCTGATGAAGTAAACGGTAAATTATCGATTACTAAAACTGCCAATGCAGATACTCCACTTGCTCATGGCCAAGTTGCAGTATTAACCATCGACGTATGGGAACACGCTTACTACATCGACTTCCGTAACTTACGTCCTAAGTACATCGCAACTTTCCTAGAAAGCTTAGTAAACTGGGACTATGCAAATGCTAAACTTGCAGGTCAACCAGCAGGTGTTGAGAAATAATTTATTATTTCCCAAACTTAAAAGACTGCTCTTTATGAGCAGTTTTTTTATGCTTATATTTTGATGGAATCATTCAACTCAGCCATTCAATTCACTTGCTCTTTTTAAATAAAGTCTCTTTTACATCGTCCTTAGATTAATAAAGATAGATCTCATTGAATAAATTCTTTCAATAGAAAGCGTCTCATCACGAATAATCAGAAAGACCCTAATTAGTTTTCTTGAAACAAAGATTCAGTCTTAAGTATTTATTTTAAAGCAATAAAAAAACCCTGCTTTCGCAGGGTTTTCTTTTGAATCAGTTCAGTGCTTAGTGAGCAGCGAATTGGTTCATTGTGTTTTTAGCATCATCGTGTGCTTTAAGAGCGTTGTCACCAGAGAAGATTTCTTTGTGATCATCACCGATGTCAGAACCCGCCATTGCTTGGTGTTTAACACAAGCGATACCACCACGGATTTCTTTACGTTGTACGCCAGCAACATAAGCCAACATACCTTCAGAACCGAAGTAACCTTGTGCAAGCTCATGAGTAGAAAGCGCAGCAGTGTGGTAAGTCGGAAGTGTGATCAAGTGATGGAATACACCCGCTTCACGAGCAGCATCTGCTTGGAATGTACGGATCTTAGCGTCTGCATCAGCAGCTAATTCAGTAGCATCGTACTCAGCGCTCATTAATTTAGCACGGTCGTAAGCAGAAACGTCTTTACCTTCAGCAACCCAACGGTCGTAAGCTTGTTGTCGGAAGTTTAAAGTCCAGTTGAACGATGGGCTGTTGTTATAAACAAGCTTCGCATTTGGAACAGTTTCACGTACACGGTTAACCATGTGAGCGATTTCTTCTACGTTTGGAGTCGCAGTTTCGATCCAAAGAAGGTCTGCACCATTTTGAAGGCTAGATACACAGTCAAGTACAACACGGTCAATTTGAGTGTCAGCACGGAACTGATATAAACCAGAAGCTAAACGCTTAGGACGGTGTAATTTACCATTACGTTTGATCAAGATTTCATCTTCTTGAGCATCAGCAATGTCAATTTCAGTTGTATCTAAGTAGCTGATGTATTGAGAAGCGATGTCGCCTGGCTCTTTAACCACTGGGATTTTTTGAGTCAAGTCAGCGCCTTCAGAGTCAGTACGCGCAACGATGATACCGTCATCAAGACCCATTTCTAAGAATGCATAACGTAATGCATGGATTTTAGCGATGAAGTCTTCGTGTGGAACTGTTACTTTACCAGCTTGGTGACCACATTGTTTCGCGTCAGATACTTGGTTTTCGATTTGAAGTGCACAAGCACCCGCTTCGATCATCTTACGTGCAAGTAAGTAAGTCGCTTCTTCGTTACCGAAACCAGCGTCGATGTCCGCAATAATTGGCACAACGTGAGTTTGGAAACCGTCGATTTGAGCAGTGATTTCAGCAGCTTTAGCAGTATCACCAGCTTCGTTTGCTTTTTTAAGCGCACGGAATAAATCATTAAGTTCTTTCGCATCAGCTTGACGTAAGAAAGTGTAGATTTCTTCGATCAAAGCAGGTACAGAAGTTTTTTCATGCATAGATTGGTCAGGAAGTGGACCAAATTCTGAACGAAGTGCAGCAACCATCCAACCAGAAAGGTAGATATAGCGACGTTCAGTTGTACCGAAGTATTTTTTGTTCGCAATCATTTTTTGTTGCGCGATAAAACCGTGCCAGCAACCTAATGATTGAGTATATTTGCTAGAATCAGCATCATAAGCAGCCATATCACGACGCATAATCGCAGCTGTATATTTAGCAATATCTAAACCAGTTTTGAATTGGTTTTGCATTTGCATACGCGCAGCATCTTCTGGGCTAATATCGCGCCAAGTGTCGCCGAATTTTGCTTTTAGTTCGCGGATTGCATCAATCGCTGTTTGATATGTAGACATGATATATTCCTTTTGCGGATTGGCATCGAATGATTGCTAATAAATCCTGATTTTAATTAGTCTAGATTTAAAGCACCTCATCAACATGTATCACAGCTTAGTCTTTGGCAAGTGTTTTATCCAATATTCTGGCTTAATCTTCAGTATTTTCTAAAAAAATATATGTATAACCATTTTTCAAGAATACAAAAAACACCAAACAAGTATTTGTTTTTATTAATTTTACAAAATACACAACTTGGGCCAAGCATCAAATTTTAGCCCCATTTTCTAGACTCATCAGTTCATAAAAAGCTGAAACTTGCTTATTTGAGTTGCAGAAAATGACAATTTTTCTGTGTATTTTCCTTCAATTTGAATACAAAACCACAGCATAAAAAGCCGTCAAAATTAAATAATTCGACAGAATGTGCCAAGTTGAAGCATAAGCATTGAGGCTGTTGCTTTTATGTAGGATTAAGTTACACAAATCCCTTTGGATATGTCATAATTCAAGGCAATTCAAGGATTTTATTTTCGGTATTTTTTTTATGAATCTGGAGCGCGTCGATCTCAATTTATTAATTTATCTTGACGTACTTCTTCGTGAAAAAAATGTCACCCGCGCAGCAGAGCAATTGGGCGTTACCCAGCCTGCGATGAGTAATATTCTGCGTCGTTTACGTAATTTATTTAACGACCCCCTACTCATTCGTTCTTCTGAGGGCATGACGCCAACAGAACGCGCATTAGAATTACAGCCACGTATTCGAGATGCGCTAGCTGATCTGTCAATGATCCTTGAACCGCGTACTGAATTCCGTCCTTATACCAGTAATCGTGTATTCCGGATTATGACATCCGATTATGCCGAAGCGACTTTAGTTCCACGTTTAGTAAAAGCTTTACGCTCAGAAGCACCAAACGTGGTCTTGGATTTCTTAACCCCAAGTGACGTATCCTACCGTGATATGGAACAAGGTAAAGTTGACTTAGCCATTAACCGCTTCAACGAAATCCCGCAAAGCTTCCACCAGGTCTTAGTATGGCGTGATAGTTTTAGCTGTATTTTAAATGATAAACACCCTGCAGTGACTCATCTCAATTTAAAAAGCTATTTAGATGCACAGCATATTTGGGTATCTAAAACAGGTATGGGTGTCGGCTTTGGTGTTAATCCAGAAAAACAAGCTGGATTAGGTTGGATTGATCAAGCGTTAGAGCGTATCGGTCAACGCCGTAAGATCTCTGTATTTACCCGTCATTATCAAATGCCAGCACTGTTAGCGCAAAATGTAGATTTAATCGCGACGCTACCAACACGTATGGCACGCTTACAAACACAGAATCCTAGACTGGTTATAAAGGATCCTCCGTTCTATATTCCCGAATTTGAACTTAAAATGGCTTGGTGTCCGTTGTTACATCATCATCCTGCACATCGTTGGCTCAGACAATTGATCCTATTTGTTGCACGTCAAATGATTGAAGAAGAAAATCGTGAGTATTTGTTGAATAATGGCAATTCACAATTACCACATAGTTTTTTCTAAACTGACACATTAACAAGATGAATTTTCAGCCATATTTTCTGTGTGGCTGATTGTTTTAATAATAATATCAATAAAAATTTATTTCTTTTACTTATTGATAGATTATATTCTCTTAAAGAATAAGCGAGTGAAATAATGCGTTACAAACAATTATTTGCATAAGCGACTTTATAGGCTGTGTCCTATCAACATAGGTGATGTATGGATATTTTACAAAGCATGATGATTCTAGTTCTTCTAGTCGCATGTTCATTCTTTTTATCCTTATCTGAAATCGCGATTGCTGGATCACGAAAACTCAAACTCAAACTCATTGCTGAAAGCGGTGAGGAAAGAGCAAATAAAGTCATTGAGTTACAAGAAAACTCTGCAGACTTTTTTGCATCTACGCAAGTCGGTGTGAATGCTGTTGCGATCTTGGGGGGTATTGTCGGTGAATCCTCATTGCGTCCTTACTTCCACAATTTGGCGACTGAGCTTTACCCGGGGCCTTGGGCAGATACCATCGGATTCAGCTTATCTTTTTTAACAGTCACTTCCCTATTTATCTTATTTGCTGATTTGATGCCAAAACGTTTGGCCATGATTTTCCCAGAAAAACTAGCCATTAAAGTCATCAATCCAATTACGATCTTTATCAAAATCTGCAGACCATTGGCTTGGTTTATTAATATCATTGCAAATTCAATTTTTAGAATCTTTAAAATTGATACTAAACGCGATGATAGTATGACTTTTGATGATATTTCTGCCATTGTAAATGCCGGTGCACAAGCTGGTGTCTTACAAAAACAAGAACATCATTTCATTGAAAATGTATTTGAGCTTGAAGAACGAACTGTCCCATCCAGCATGACGGCACGAGAAAATATTGTTTATTTCACCTTGAATGAACCTGAACAGAGTATTCGTCAAAAACTGGCTGAACATCCTTATTCAAAATTCTTAGTGTGCAGTGAACATATTGATCAAGTGATTGGTTATGTCGATGCCAAAGATATTCTGGTACGCATCTTAAACAATCAATCCTTTACCCAACTCAATGAATCAACCATCCGTAATGTCCTGATTATTCCAGACTCTTTAACCTTGTCTGAATTGCTGGATCGTTTCCGTTCAACCAAAGAAAAGTTTGCTGTTGTGATCAACGAGTATGCTTTGGTTGTTGGTGTTATCACGCTCAGCGATATTATGATCACGGTTATGGGCGACTGGGTCACACCGATGGATGAAGAAAAGCAGATTATCAAACGCGATAATCATTCTTGGCTGATTGATGGCAGTACACCAATTGAAGATGTAAAACACGCATTAACCATCGAAGAATTCCCTGAAAATGAGAATTACGAAACGATTGCAGGCTTTATCATGTATCGTTTACGCAAGATCCCACGTCCTGCCGATGCTGTTGAATATGCTGGTTTCAAATTTGAAGTTGTCGATATTGACCACTATAAAATTGACCAATTGCTGGTAACCCAAGTTTTACCAAATCTCGAAGGTGAATCTCCAGTATCCCAAGATGATTAATCTTGAAAGCTAAAAAAAGCCCATATATGGGCTTTTTTTATTTCATAACAAACCAGATCACGGCAGCCAATATCAGTAAAATTAAAATAAAGACTTTGATTCCACCACGACTCCGCTGCGCCAACTGCTCTTGAATCTGCGCCTGTTCTTGTGGATGATCTTGAAGATACTGATCAATTAAATCTTTAGATTCCTTAAGACCTAAACCTGTTTTTTCTCGCGTGATCTTAATTGCATCAATCAGCTGCCCTGCACGAAGCATGGCTAAAGCTTCTGCAGGAATCGTCGGTGGTAAATTCATAAAAGTAACAATCCTTGTTATTTTCTATTGGCAACCGCATTGATCAGAACAGGAGGTTTATAATTCCTTAATTCCCACCATACATTGAGATGAGTTCATCCAAGGTCGCTTGATAGTGAATAGCAATGTCTTCTGCCAAGATCTTATAAGCATTATCAAACTGAACCATTGGCCAACCTTCTTTCCAAAATGGGAAAATATTGTGTAGACCTTCTGTCACGATTGCATCTTCACGGATAATCGCTTGAGCAACCTGAGCCAAGACCTGAGCGGTTTCTGCACCATCAATCGCTAAATAATCAATACCACGCACTTTTAAAATACGGATACGATCTTTTTTATAGCGAATTTTTTTCGCCTGACCGGCATTCAAACCTAATGCCAGCGTAACTGCTTCTACAAACTTTTCTTCAAAGCTTGTATTCAGTGCAACCAAAGCTTGTTTGTGTGCTTCTTGACGCCCAGCCTTCCCCCCATTACGGATAATCTCATTTGCTTCCGTATCCAGCTTATCTTTTTTCATAGACTGTAAAATGTCTAAAATTTCGATATCGCTTAAAGATTCAGGAGATTGCTCAATCATGGGAGTCCTAATACACAAAAATAAAAAAACATTGTCTCATAAAAGCGATATCAAAGCAGAATAAAATTGAAAATTGGCATTCTATCTGCATCATTTTTTATGTCAGATTTGAGAGCTAGCTCTCCAACTGAATCAGATCTTTTGAAGCTATATTTATTTGCATAATTATTTTTACCCTGATAATATTATTTTACCCGTATAAAACAATCCGAAGAAAATGAATACTCAAATAACAACCTATACTGCCTTTTCAGGGAGTACCTTCATCGCAACTGGGCAACCTACTGAGCTTGCAATTAAGATTAAACTTAGGCCTAAAACAATTGAGAATATTTTAATTTTCAATGATCAAACTGGCCGACAGGTTGATCTTGATCTTTCTGGTTCTGAACAAGAAATTCATCAACGTTATAGCGAGCCTGAGCCGACAAAGAAAGTTGGGCGACCGAAACTTGGGGTCATCTCTCGTGAAATTACCTTACAAAAAAAACATTGGGATTGGTTAGATCAACAGAGTTCCAGTGCATCTGCTGTGATTCGGAAGTTGATTGATAAAGAGCTGAATGATCCAACTTCTGAAAGCAATATCATGCTCGCCAAACAATCCACCGACCGCTTTATGTCTGCCATGTTGGGTAATATGCCCAATTATGAAGAGGCAACCCGTGCTTTATATCAGGGTGATCAAGCGAATTTCTTAAAGATGATTCAAGATTATCCTAAAGATATAAAAAACTATTTAGTTTTTAAAACACATCATATTTTCTAAGGGGCTTAGGAAGTTAAGCATATTAAAAAGTATGGTAACTTCCTTATATGAAAGCAAAAAATAGATACTATTCCCGTTCAAGAATCACAGAAGCAAAATTCAGGCAGATCATTCGCTTTTTTGCCATGGATTTTACTGCTTCAGATACCGCTAAACTCACCAATATTTCTGTACGTTCTATCAATACAATTTATATCAAATTGCGTAAAAAGATTGCTATCCAATGTGAAGAAATATCTCCCTTCAATGGTATCGTTGAATTGGATGAATCTTACTTTGGTGCTCGTCGTGTTCGTGGTAAACGAGGTCGTGGGGCGTCAGGAAAGACCATTGTATTTGGTTTGCTTAAACGAGATGGAAATGTATACACAGAAATTGTACCAGATTGCTCCAAAGCTACGCTACAAGGCATTATCCGTGGGCATATAGAACTTGATTCAGTCATTAATACAGATGGATGGCGGGGATATGATGGTTTAGTAGATATTGGCTTTGATAAGCACTTAAGAGTAAATCATGGTGACAATGAATTTGCCTGTGGAGAGCGTCATATCAACGGTATAGAATCATTCTGGGGCTATGCTAAGAAAAGGCTTATTAAGTTTAATGGGATTGACAAAAAGATGTTTTATCTACATCTTAAAGAAACGGAGTATCGCTTCAATCATCGGCATAGTAATTTATACCTCGATTTGCTGAAACTACTCCGCAATGATCCTCTTTAACTTCCTAAGCCCCTTTCTAAATATATTCTTTTTATTATTTGTTAAAATAACTTGCTCTATCCGTCTTAGATGGTAAAGCATTTTTATAACCATCGAGTGAAAATCATAGTTTAGTGATCATATAAAACTGATATTCAAAGACCTAAAAATATAGATATTAAAAAGGATAAGTAAAATGGTCAAACTTAAGAATGAGAATTTCCTTTATATTGGCCTATTTGTTTTGCTTTGGGGTAGCGCTGCTATTTTTACCAAATGGGGACTTCATCATGGTGCTGCAATTCCTTTTCTGTTTTTTCGCTTTTTGATTGCTACCGCATTAATTTTATCCTTCTGTGTGATTTCAAAACAGCCTTTTTACCCACAAAACACCTCTTTTAAATATGTCATATTGACGGGTTGCTTTTTAATTACGGGTTATACCCTATTTTATTTTTTATCCCTTGAATTTGGAATTTCACCAGGGCTCCTTTCCACCATCCTTGCATTACAGCCCATTTTGACTTTTTTTATTACCGAAAAGAGTTTTTCCAAAGTGAAGCTTACTGGACTACTGCTTAGTTTTTTTGGAATTATTTGTTTGGTTTATAACAATATGTTTGTCAATAAATTATCTTTATGGGCAACGCTTGCTTCAATTATGTGCCTGACATGTATTACGGCAGGTGTGATTCTACAAAGAAAAATTTCTGAAAAACCATGGCACGTTTTACCACTACAATATGCAATTTCTTTGATTTTCATGATCTTAATCATCCCTTTTCAATCATTTAATTTTGAGATGAATTGGGGCTTTTGGATTCCAGTTTTATATCAAGGCATCATTGTTTCTGTGATTGCTCAACTAATTTTTTATAAATTACTACAATCAGGCAATCTGGTGAATACAACAAGCTTATTCTATCTTGTGCCCCTTGTGACTTTAATACTCGACTTTATGATTTTTAATACCCAACTTTCTACTTTCGACTATATTGGAATTACAGCAATCTTGAGTGGTGTTTATTTAGTGTATAGAAAAGCAGTTAAACCAAGTTGCACAACATAATATCAAAACTACAACTGCAAAGAATACAATGAGTAAATATCCAACAGAACCAATTCCAGCTTTTTGTAGCCCACTCAAATAAAAAAACCCGCTTGCGCGGGTTTCCAAAATCAACTCAGCCGATTAAAGACGAACTAACTCCACCACTTTTTCAGCGGCTTCTTCAACCGTTTCAGCAGCAATCTCGGTATCTGTACCTTCAACAGTCGTAGTGATAATTACAACACCTGTTTCACGCAACAATGCAATTTGCTCAGCAGTTAAATTGGCTTTCGCAATCGCAACCACACCCTGCTGGATCAACAAGCTTTCTAAAGCTTGAGCTTTCTCGATCAACGATGCAGAAACACCAATCACCGCAGGCTTCTGACCTAAACGAGCTGCACGATCTTCTGCAGTCACAGGATTGCTATGCGCTGCCCATTCAACCGCAGCTTCAACCATACCCGCACCAACAGTTACGTTGCTTAGACGGTCAATAAAGATAAATGAACCGGTGTAACGGCTGTCTTGGTATTGATCAAAGACCACTGGCGCATCAAACTCAACTACAACATCCGCAATTGCATTCAACTCAAGCTCTTCAACTTGTGTGTGTTCCAACGTATTCACATTGACACGGAAGTTAATTGCCGTCACTTTCGCTGGAACAGTTTGAGTCCCAATTTTGACATTGTACAGTTTGCCTTTTACCAGCGGATGCTCATTCATCCAGACCACTGATGCACGCACACTACGTGAAATCAATGGTTGCTCGCCTGCACGGACCAAAACGTTACCACGAGAAATATCAATTTCATCGTTTAAGGTTAAAGTCACGGCCTGACCAGCAACGGCCTGTTCTAGATTGCCATCAAAAGTTACGATTTCTTTAACTGTTGATTTTTTACCAGATGGCAAGGCAATAATTTCATCACCAACATTCACTTGACCAAGCGCAATCGTACCTGCGAAACCACGGAAATCGAGGTTTGGTCGATTCACATATTGAACAGGGAAACGGAATTCACGTTTATTTGATTCACGTTTAATTTCCACTGACTCAAGAAGGCTCATCAAGGTTTGACCCTTGTACCATGGCGTACTTGCTGATGGATTAACAACGTTGTCGCCATTCAATGCCGAGATCGGTACGAACACAATATTTTCAGGGCGACGATCACCAAGTTGACTCACGAAAGCATCATATTCAACTTGAATTTCATTGAAACGTGCTTCAGAGAACTCAACCAAGTCCATCTTGTTAATCGCAACAACGATATTTTTAATACCGAGTAAGCTTGCGATAAATGAATGGCGACGAGTTTGAGTTTGCACACCATAACGTGCATCGATCAAGATAATCGCAAGATCGGCAGTGGATGCACCAGTCGCCATGTTACGCGTGTATTGTTCATGTCCTGGGGTATCAGCAATGATGAACTTACGCTTTTCTGTAGAGAAATAACGATAAGCCACATCAATGGTAATGCCCTGCTCACGTTCAGCCTGTAGACCATCAACCAGCAAAGCAAGATCAGGTGCATCACCTGTAGTACCCACTTTTTTACTATCACGTGTTACCGCTTGCAATTGATCTTCATAAATCAATTTTGAATCGTAAAGTAAACGACCAATTAAGGTACTTTTACCATCATCGACATTACCGCACGTCAAAAAGCGTAATAAATCTTTTTGCTCATGCTGTTTTAAATATCCCAAGATGTCTTGGCTAATAAGATCTGATTGATGAGACATTGCTCAAAACTCCACATATTCTTTAGAAATCGGTTTTAATCTCCCTAAATCCCTCTTTAAAAAGAGGGACTTGCTTAAGGAAATTAGAAATAACCTTCTTGCTTTTTCTTTTCCATCGAGCCAGCCTCATCATGGTCAATCATACGACCTTGACGCTCTGAGCTGGTTGCTAAAAGCATTTCTTGGATAATTTCAGGCAAGGTATCTGCTTCAGACTCAACTGCACCTGTTAACGGGTAACAACCAAGTGTACGGAAACGTACCGATTTCATTTGTGGAACTTCACCTTCTTTTAAGCGCATACGCTCATCATCGACCATGATTAACGTACCACTACGTTCAACCACAGGTCGAACTGCAGAGAAATAAAGAGGAACGAGTTGAATATTTTCGAGATAGATATATTGCCAGATATCTAACTCAGTCCAGTTAGACAATGGGAATACACGAATACTTTCGCCTTTGTTCACTTTACCGTTGTAAAGGTTCCAAAGTTCCGGACGCTGGTTTTTTGGATCCCAACGATGTTTATTATCACGGAATGAATACACACGCTCTTTGGCACGAGATTTTTCTTCATCACGGCGTGCACCACCAAAAGCAGCATCAAACTGATACTTATCCAAGGCTTGTTTTAAACCTTGGGTTTTCATGATGTCCGTATATTTTGAACTGCCGTGATCAAACGGGTTAATCCCCGCCTCACGACCTTCTACATTTTGATGCACGATCAGATCAAAGCCATGCGTTTTTGCCATGTTGTCACGGAAAGCAATCATGTCTTTAAACTTCCAACCCGTATCTACATGCAGTAGTGGGAATGGGAGTTTCGCTGGATAGAATGCTTTTAATGCCAAATGCAACATTACTGCCGAGTCTTTACCAATCGAGTAAAGCATCACAGGGTTTTCAAATTCAGCTGCAACTTCACGAATAATATGAATACTTTCTGCCTCAAGTTGCTTGAGGTGAGTTAATCTATTTTCAGTCATGTACAATTTCCTCCTTATCCATGCTATCCATAAAATCTATAAGTGGGATTAAACCACCACTTTGAAGACTGTGTGGAGGAACGAGTGCCATAACAACTCCAATTTTTCATGATATAGATATTCTTACTGGTGGCAAAAAACCACTCAATAGCGGTTATTCATTATAATAATTTAGATCCAGTTCTTTAGCTTGTTTTTTCATATCAATATGCAAAATTATGATATAAAAATAAGATTATGGAATATCAATACAATCTATTCCTCACCAAAAAATATAAAAAAAGAAGCCAAAAGGCTCCTTTTTTCAAAGGTTTAAAACCTATCAAAAACCGAACATTTTCCGTTCTAATGGAATTTCAACACCAACAGAAACACCACCATCACTGCCATTCAAATCAGAATCACTGACCCAACCATTCACTTTTAATGGAATTGTTGGTTTCAAGTAGTGTGTCCAAGTCAAATCAAGAGCTTTTATTGTATCTTGCTTTGGAAATGCCTCATTAATTCTTAAATCTAATGGATTCACCTTGGTATAAAGCAAACGACCATTTAAACGGTTCATTGTATCAAAACGAATATCACCACCAACCGAATACATTTGACCATCACCACCCATTGCATGGCCTAAAGAAAAACCATGTTGATAATAGCCATCTTTGTAAACATAATGATTATATGAAACACCATCTACTTTTCCATTACTACGCGTATCTGCCCATTCTGCATAGAGTTGATACGGCATATTTTTATAAGAAGAAGAGAAATCTATACCCGCTAAATACATCTTTTTAGCAGGGAGTCCACCGGCTTCATCTTCCCCCACATATTGTCCATAAACACCGACAGGGACTTGTAGTAATGGTTGTGTATTCAACCGAAAATCAAATCCTGCAATCTGATTTGACTTATCAGTATCATAATCAAGATTATCATTACCTTTAATGGCATTCCAAAGTGAGTCCAAACTTTCTGAACGGCCTTCACCGCCCCATTGCAATACACGTGATGCACCAAGTTCAAGATAAGACAAAGGTTGTGCCGTTACACGTAAACCAAGCAGTTTTGCATCAGGAACAGCCTTATAATCATCCAATTGCCCAGCAAATGCTTGATACTGCCAAGGACCAATCCAAGATAACCATTTGCTCTCAAATGCATTTTGTACAGCTCGTTGTGCTGTAACACCATACACAGGACGACTCGCATCACCGCGAATCAAACTTCCATCATGCCCAGGACCCCAATAGGTCGGAATCTGACCTGCAATCACCCATTGATTCCAAAGCTTACCAGCAAGATAAGAACCTTCTACATTGACATCATGCCCATTATCAACCAGTGGATCTTTCTCTCCATTCACACGAAGTTTTGCATCCCAATTTTCACCACCTGCATTAAACTCAGCAGCGACCTGATATTGTGATTTTTGGTTATCACCAAATGTTTGAGGAACAGTTTTAAGATCAGAGCCGGCATGTAAACCAAGTTTAACCGTTTCATTATCTGCTTTCAGTGCATTAGCAACTGAATTCACCACCTTTTGCTGAGCATTATTGCTCACTTTCGCTTGGGATAAAGCACGTTGAATTTCATCGCCACTCATTGGCCAAGTCGACGTACTAATTTGAATAACACCTTGTTGGTTCAGCCAATTTAAATCTGTACGTAAATTTGCATCGTTTAAGATGAGACCTTGTGCAAATGTTGCAGAGGAAAGCGAAGCAAATAATGCGACATAAAGGGATTTTTTTAGAAACATATCTAAACTGTTCTCAAATTTATTTATGTGCACATGATCGTTTTTTTACGATCTCTTTTCAATCATCAAATGCAATAATTATATTTTTTTAATCATGAATATAAAAAGCCACTTCATGGAAGTGGCTTTTTAATGAATGGTAAATTAATCTTTACGGCGCATATGCGGGAATAACAACACGTCACGAATACTCGCAGCATTGGCAAACAACATCACCAAACGGTCAATACCGATGCCTTGACCAGCTGTCGGTGGCAAGCCATATTCCAATGCTTCGATAAAGTCTGCATCGTAATGCATTGCTTCATCATCACCTGCATCTTTTTCTGCAACCTGCGCTTGGAAGCGCTCAGCCTGATCAATCGGGTCATTTAACTCAGAGAAACCATTTGCCAACTCACGACCACCGATAAAGAACTCAAAACGATCGGTAATATGTGGATTATCATCATTACGACGAGCAAGTGGTGAAGTTTCAGCTGGATATTCAGTAATGAACGTCGGCTGACGCAGTTTAGTTTCTACAGTTTCTTCAAACACAATCGTTTGTAATTTGCCTAAACCAAAACCAGGTTTTACCTGCTCTTTTAAAACTTCTTTGGTAAATTTGGCCAAGAATTCACGGTCATTCACATTTTCAGGTGTGAAGTCTGGATTGTTCTCAAGAATTGCATCAAACATTGAGATTTTCTTGAATGGCCCTTTGAAGCTATAAACTTCGTCACCATAAGGCACATCGGTAGACCCCAAGATATCAACTGCCAATTTTTCAAGCATGTTTTCAGTCAATACCATCAAGTCTTTATAATCAGCATAGGCTTGATAGAACTCGATCATCGTGAATTCAGGGTTGTGGCGTGTTGAAACCCCTTCGTTACGGAAGTTACGGTTAATTTCAAACACACGCTCAAAACCACCCACTACAAGGCGTTTTAAATAGAGTTCCGGTGCAACACGTAAATACAGTTCCATGTCCAAAGCATTATGATGTGTTACGAATGGCTTAGCAGATGCGCCACCCGGAATCACATGCATCATTGGCGTTTCCACCTCCATGAAGCGTTCATTGGTCAAGAATGCACGAATACCTGCAACTACTTGGGCACGAATTTCGAAAGTTTTACGTGTTTCTTCATTTACGATCAAATCTAAATAACGTTTACGATATTTAGCTTCTGTATCGGTTAAACCATGGAATTTATCTGGAAGTGGACGAAGTGATTTGGTCAGTAATTCAAAACCTTCAAGGTGCACATATAAGTCACCTTTACCCGAACGACCAATATAACCTTCAGCAGCGATGATATCGCCAAGGTCTAAACTTTTAATGGTTTCTAAAATATCAGCTGGCAGACCTTTACGATCCACATAAAGTTGAATACGACCCGTCATATCTTGGATCACCATAAATGATCCACGGTTCAACATCACACGACCAGCAACTTTTACATAAACTTTTTCAGCGCCTTCAATTTGCGCCTTGTCTTGATCTTTAAACTGTTCTTGCAAATCAGCTGCATAGTGCTCACGTTTAAACGTGTTTGGCCACGGGCTCTTACCCGTTTGTTTTGCAGTCTCTTGGATTTGCTTTAATTTGGCATGACGCTGTGCGATTAAATCGTTTTCGGAAAGTGTTTGTTCAGAAGTCGATTGAGCGTTTTGTTGCGTCATCTCTGCCTCGATTAAGTAAAAAATGAAGTGACATAGGATAGCAGATCACAACTCATTTTCGTATTGTTTCAACCAGACAATTCAAAAAAATCAAGATTGATCAGTTTTTGAATCAAGATAACGCAGCAATTTTCCGCTCAACAATCGATTCGCTGTCGCTTATTTCTCCGCTAAATGCTTGACCATAGCAAGTCCCTGATCAAAGCCTTTATTCATAAATTCTGCATGTTCTGGTTGAATATCGACCTCTACATGCAATTGCGTTTCACCATTAAAATCAAACAGCATATATTTTTCCAAAGCACCTGCCCAAGACTTCACAGCCTCACTTTCCAGATCCTCCTTACCGTTCTCAATCATCCCAAGATGCTTAAAAACAATCTCTTTAGGCTCATCGATACTTTCAATGGTAGAGATCATGCCATTGCCTTTGCCATCTCCAAAATAGGTTTTACCACCCACTTTCCAATCCGTAGTCATGGTTGAATCGCATGCAAAGAATTTTGTCCATGCTTGATAACTTTCTGGAGTCCAAAGAACCTCCCAAACTTTTTCAGGGGTCGCATAAATTTTTATATTATAAGATAAGGTTTCCATGTTTTATTCTCCTTGATCATTGTTTTCATCATCATATCTTGATTCTGAATGTTTGTTTTTTATACACACTATATTTGGGTGTGTTGACATTTCTTGCTCATAATTCACTCTATAACGGTAACCATATAAATATACAAGCTAAAGCAACTGCACTTTGATAATTACGCTTTAGCTTGTCATATCGTGTCGCAATCCCCCTAAATTGTTTCAATCTACAAAATAAATTCTCAACTAAGTGTCTGATTTTATACATATACCAATCCATGTGATCATTACTAGACTTTGTGTTTGATTTTCTAGGAATATTTGGTTTTGTTTTGCTGTCTTGAATTTGCTTTCTAAGACTTTCAGAATCGTAACCTTTATCAGCGCACAGCATTTCTGATTCACTTAAATCTAGTTTTGATACAAGATCTGGGGCAATTTTCATATCATGAGAAGTTCCGTCAGAAATAATAAACTCAATTGGATTACCATTTGAATCAATTGCTAAATGTATTTTAGAACTATTGCCACCGATACTTTTAGAAATATCTTGATTCTTAATTCCTGCTGAATGTTGATGTGCTCTAACATGACTACCATCAATAAAAATCCATTCTTTATCAGCATGCTGACTAAATAACTTAAATATATTCATAAGTTTGTTGTTTTTAGACCAGCGATTATATTTCTTGAAAATAGAGTTTGGCTTACCGAATTCCTGAGGTAAATCTCTCCAAGGACAACCTGTACGTATCCTAAATAGAATAGCTTCGATAAAATTCCTCAAATTTAATTTGAGATAAATATTAAAATGACGGAAAATGGTAGTTAACTTAGACCAGTGTTGATCATTCAGCATTGTACGAGGCATAGCGAGTGTAAAATTGGGTTTGGCGATTTGATTTTACTATCTCGCTATTTTTTTAGGCAACAATTGTCAACAGACCCTTATACATTTCGGCTTTTTTTAATTGTATAAGCGTTATATCCCTAAAAAAAATTAGAGTAATTGCTCAAATAACAAGACTTTCAGATAGAATTGCCATATCACTTTTTGAATAAATGATTAAACTCTTGCATTTACTTTACTTAAATGTCGTTCTGCGTAAAAATCTAACTCCCGATTAGCATAAGTTAGTTCCTATTGCAGCGATCATAGCGACATTACGGAATAGTTTTACTGAAAGGCAACTTGAACATACCTATCAGTTTGGAGAGTCACATGAAAAAATATCAATGTATCGTTTGTGGTTGGATTTACGACGAAGCAGAAGGTTGGCCACAAGACGGCATTGCAGCAGGGACCAAATGGGAAGATATCCCAGATGATTGGACTTGCCCAGATTGCGGCGTTTCAAAAGCTGATTTTGAAATGGTTGAAATCTAAATAGATCAAGAAGGCCGTGACAATGATCATGGTCTTTTTTTTGCTATCGTTTGTTTTTAAATAAGAAAATATTGGAGAATAGAATGCATCCTATCGTTATCATCGGATCGGGCATGGCAGGTTACACCGTAGCGCGAGAGTTTCGTAAACTAAGTCCTGAACAAGAACTGGTTATGATCTGTGCAGATGATGCGGTAAATTATGCAAAACCAACATTATCTAATGCCTTTGCAGGGAATAAAGCACCAGAACAAATTGCTTTAGGCGATGCGACAAAGATGGCAACCCAATTGAATATGCGCATTGATGCAGACACATGGGTGAAAGCAATCAATGCCGAAAACCATGAACTTACATTAGAAAAAAATGGGCAAACCATTACCCAACCTTATTCAAAATTAGTACTGGCTGTCGGTGCAAACCCTATCCGCTTAGCGATTGCCGGTGATGGCAGTGATGACATCCATGTTGTGAACTCATTGGTCGACTATCGTATCTTCCGTGAAAACCTTGCAAACCGTAAAGACAAACGCGTGGTTATTCTTGGTGCAGGTTTAATTGGCTGTGAATTTGCCAATGACTTATTGCATAGCCAATATGATGTTACTGTAATTGACTTAGCCCCTCAGCCACTCGGTCGTTTATTACCAAACCATGTCGCTGAAGCCTTTAAGGCCAACTTAGAACAAGCAGGCATTAAATTTGCACTCTCCACCACCGTGGAAAAAGTAACCAAGATTAATAATGGTGAAGACTACGAAGTCACCTTAGCCAATGGTAAAACACTGGTCGCTGATATTGTTCTTTCTGCAATTGGCTTACAACCGAATATCTCTTTAGCGAAAGCAGCAGACATTCAAACCAGTCGTGGCATTATTACCAACACGCTTTTGGAAACCAATCAAGCGGATATCTATGCCGTCGGTGACTGTGCAGAAGTGAATGGCACGTTATTGCCATATGTGATGCCAATTATGCAGCAAGCACGTGCTTTAGCAAAAACGCTCAGTGGTCAAAGCACAGCGGTACACTACCCTGCTATGCCTGTTGCAGTAAAAACACCCGCTGCGCCATTGACGGTTTTACCTGCACCGCTTAATGTGGATGTGAACTGGGAAACCGAAGAGTTTGATGATGGTATGCTTGCCAAAGCAGCTGATGGTGAAGGAACCTTAAGGGGTTTTGTACTGTTAGGTGCAACTGCGGGCAAACAACGTTTAACCCTCACCAAGCTGGTTCCAGACTTGATTCCAGCGCAAGTTTAAGGTTTAAATACGAGAGTTTGTTGAGAAAAGAATTTCCTTCAAACTCTCTAAGCAATAAGAAGAATTCAATTTGGAACGAAGATCATGAACAGTGCCCTCCAATTTAACGTGTCACCATATGCTTCTTTTATGCAGGAAACCAAAGTTACTTTGGGCAATGGCATTGAACTACATGTTGAAATGGGCGGAAATCCTGAGCATCCAACCATCTTATTGATCATGGGCCTAGGTGCACAAATGCTGTTTTGGCCTGATTTCTTCTGTAAAGCCTTAATCGATCAAGGTTTCCGTGTAGTTCGCTTTGATAATCGCGATATCGGTTTATCTTCTAAAATTCGTAATAAGGGCAAACGACTCAATACCATGAAACTGATGAGTCGTTTCATGTTTGGACTTCGCAATGAAGGTGCACCTTATACCTTATATGATATGGCCGATGATGTAGCAATGTTGATTGATCAACTTGGCATCGAGAAATCCTATATTATTGGTGCCTCAATGGGCGGAATGATTTCACAGATTGTTGCTGCGAAATATCCAGAAAAAGTAGAAAAAATAGGTTTGTTATTTACCAGTAATAATCAGCCGTTTTTACCTCCGCCTTTTCCAAAGCAGCTTTTTAGCTTATTGGGTAAACCTGAAGGGCATGATGAAGAAACAATTATTAATCATAGTTTAAATGTTTTCCGTATTATCGGTTCACCTGGTTATGTCAATCCAGTCGAATCAATTCAAACCATTCGCAAATTATATCGACGTAGTTTCTATCCAGCGGGTGTACTTCAACAATTTTTAGCAATATTATGTACAGGTTCTTTGTTACCATTGAACAAAACGATTACTCAGCCGACATTGGTTGTACACGGATCAAAAGATCGCCTGTTACCACCAAGTCACGGGAAAGCTGTTGCAAAAGCAATTTCGGGTGCTAAGTTTGAATTAATTCAAGGAATGGGGCATGATATTCCTGCACATTTCATTCCGCAACTTAGTGGTTTGTTTACTCACCACTTTAGATCATCACACTAGGACACTATGGCTGCATTACCCTCATTAAGACAGCTATCATATTTAGTTACGTTGTCAGAAACTTTACATTTTACTGAAGCAGCGCGTCGTTCCTTTGTTACCCAGTCAACATTGTCTGGTGGCATCATGGAATTGGAGCGTTTATTAGGTGGGGTCTTAGTTGAGCGTGATCGTCAAAACGTCCGTTTAACCCCATTAGGTGAGCAAGTGGTGGCGCGAGCGCGAGTGTTGCTTGCCGATGCCCAAGACCTGATGCGTTTAAGCCGAGAGATGAGTGAACCATTAACAGGTGATTTACATCTCGGTATTATTCCAACCATTGCACCTTTTATTCTGACTCAACTCTTAGATGAAGTTCATCAGCAATTGCCAAAAATCCAGCTACACTTACATGAAGCACAAAGTGAGAAGATTGTAGAGAAGTTGGAACATGGTAATTTAGACATGATTGTACTTGCACTTCCGTTTGATACGCGCAGTTTAAAAGTTGCTGAAATTGCCAAAGAACACTTATTCCTTGTGTATAACAAGAAAGATACCAATGCAGCCAATGCAAATTCTCTCGATGATTTGGATCTATCTCGTTTAATGCTGCTTGAGGAAGGTCATTGCTTACGCGACCATGCTTTAAGTGCCTGCCCTGTTGGTGAGCGCAAAAATGATCATCGCTTAAAAGCAAGTTCATTACCAACGCTGGTTGAAATGGTATCGTCTGATTTAGGCTTTACTCTTTTACCTGAGATCGCGCTTAAAAACAGTATGATTCATTTCAATCAAGATATTGATGTGAAAGCGATTGAAGCTGCACCAAGCCGTACATTGGCTTTAGTGACCCGTAAAAGCACACCATTACAAAGTGAGTTTGATGTGATCTTGCAGATTCTGCAAAAAATCACGGCTCATTTATCGTAATAAAAAAAGCCTGTAATTCAGATCGAATTACAGGCTTTTCAATACAATTAAAATAATTATTAAATATCCAATAAATTCACTTGTTCAACTTGTACATCACTCATACGTAGACCTTGATCAAGTAATTCATCGAAATATGATTCCACCACTTTGGCTTGATCAGCCGTATTTTCAACTTTATACATATTCTGACGGAACTCGTTACTTGAGCGTAAGCCTTTGGTATACCAAGCAATATGCTTACGGGCAATACGACAGCCTGAGTATTCACCATAGAAATCATACAGCTCAGCCAGATGCCCCAATAATACTGCTTTGACTTCTGCAATATCAGGCGCAGCAAGATGCTCACCTGTTTTTAAGTAATGAGCAATTTCTCTGAATATCCAAGGTCGGCCTTGGGCTGCACGCCCAATCATAATGGCATCTGCACCCGTATAATCCAGTACATATTTGGCTTTTTCGGGACTATCAATATCACCGTTGGCAATCAATGGGATATCAATCAATTCTTTAACCTGCTTAATCAGCTCATAACGTGCAGTATTCAAATACATATCTTCACGGGTACGACCATGCAAGGCTAAGGCTGCAATTCCAGATTCTTCAGCACGTTTGGCCACACGTAAAATATTTTCATGGCCATTTAAAAAACCTAATCGGGTTTTTAAAGTGACTGGTACATCCACTGCAGAAACTACGGCATCGAGAATACGCGCAACGAGATCTTCGTCTTGTAATAAAGCCGAACCTGCAAGTTTGTTACATACTTTCTTAGCTGGGCAACCCATATTGATATCAACAATCTGCGCACCATTCGCCACTTGATAACGTGCTGCTTCAGCCAGTTGCTCTGGATCCGAACCTGCGATTTGTGCAGAGATTGGTGCAAGCTCACCATCAAAATTAGCCCGATAAAGACTCTTTTTACTCATACGTAGTGTCTTGTCTGCAGTCATCATTTCACTGACCGCATGCCCTGCACCAAAGTATTTGCACAGCGTTCTAAAAGGACGGTCCGTAACGCCAGCCATCGGAGCAACGATCAAATTATTTGACAGTTGATATGAACCAATATACATATATTTTCTTACAATTTCTGATCAACATAGTATACTTCATTCGCCCGTTCGGCTCATCTTTTTGTGCGGTGTTGTCTTCATTATGAACCAATCGTTTTCGACTCGTCCTCTATTCAAAACATTTAGCCTCTTGGCAATCAGCATAAGCTTAGTGGCTTGTGGTGATAATGCTTGGTGGTCAAATAATAAAGAACCCGAAATGAAGGCAGAACAAATTACCAAAGTACTGCCACCGCGTGTGAATGATCGCCAGTCTTGGTCGCAAGATATCTTCGATATCATGCAACAACTTAGTATTCCTAAAACCAAGCAAAATGTATGCAGCATTGTGGCCGTAGTCGATCAGGAATCTAACTTTGTCGCTGACCCTGCTGTACCAGGCTTAGGCGAGAAAGCAGTTCAGGAAATCAATACGCGCCTCAAAGAGAAGTTTGAAGCGAAACTAGGTGAAACCATTGGCGGCACTGTGGCAGGTTATTTTGAGGATGTGCTCAAAAACCAACCTTCACCAGAAAATAACTATATGAGCCAAATGCGCAAAGTCAGAACTGAGCGTGAACTCGATTTGCTTTATCGTGAAATTTTTGACTATATGTCGAAGCATTATCATGTCAGTGCCCTAACAGGCGCAGCGAAATTGGTTGGACAAGATATTGGCGAAAAAATGAACCCGATCACGACACTGGGTTCTATGCAAGTGCATATTAATTATGCCAAAGAACATAAACGTCAAAGCGGAAATATTGCTGAACTACGTAATGATCTCTATACCCAATACGGTGGCCTATATTATGGTATCCATCGTTTGATGGAATATTCTGCCGATTATGACAAAGCCATCTATCGTTTTGCCGATTACAACTCAGGCATGTATTCAAGCCGCAATGCAGCTTTTCAAAAGATGCTTGAAGTCATACAAGGTAAAGACCTTGATTTAGATGGTGACCTGTTACTTTATAATAAAGATGGGAATGTACAATCTGTACTGAGCCAATCTGAAAAAGAAGTGATCTCAGCGTTTACCAACAATAAAATTCTGGTTACTCCGCGTCAAATTCGTGCGGATTTAAAGAAAGAAAAAGAGAAGAAGTTCGAAGATACACAAACTTATTTAGCCGTTCAAAAGTTGTATCAAAGTAAAACCAATAAAGAACCTATTTATGCAATTATGCCTGAAGTCGTTATTTCGGGCCCTAAACTGAGCCGTGACTACAATACCAATTGGTTTGCCAGTCGAGTTAATGGACGATATGAAACATGCATGCAAAGAGCGAAACGCATAAAACTCTAAATCTTGCTTTATTTGATTTCGATGGAACACTCTATCCAAGAGACAGTTTCACAGGGTTTATTTTCTTTGCACTATCAAAACGCCATATTGTCAAAAGAGGCTTGAAAATCCTGCCATGGATTCAAGCCTATTATTTACGCCTCTACCCTGCGCATGCCATGCGACCACGTTTATTCCAGAGTATGTTTAAAGACATTTCTGTAGATGTGGTTGAGCAACTTGCTCACGAATATGCACAGAAACTCACTAAAAAATTAGATCCCGATTTATTCCAGCAGCTTCAACTACATCAGCAACGTGGTGATCACATTGTTCTAGTATCAGCATCGATTGATCTTTATTTGGCTCCAATTTGTGAAGTTCTCAATATTGAATTACTGTGCACCCAAACTGAAACTAAAGATGGACGTTTAACGGGTCGCTACAGTTCAGAAGATTGCAGTTGTGAGCAAAAGAAATTGCGCATTTTACAAAGCTACAATTTAGCAAATTATCAAACGATTTATGCCTATGGCAATAGTGAAGAAGATCTAGAAATGCTCTCTTTAGCAGACCATCCTTATATGATGGGAGTAGAGCAAGCTCTTCCCTCCTTAGAGCTGAAACAATTGAACCAAGCAGACATAAAAAAGCCCGCTTAATGCGAGCTTTTTTATTTTTAAACAATTTAGTAGATTGCCATATGATCACGATGGATCATTTCTAGCGATCGTGCTTCACCTAAAACCTGATAGACTTTTTCTGATGATAAACCTTTAATCATTTCGGCAGAACGTGAACTAAAATTCACACGACCTACTGCGACACGACCACCGTTTTTATCAACACATTCAACTACATCACCACGATCAAAATGTCCTTCAATCGCTCTGACTCCGACAGGCAATAAACTACGATGTTTGAGCTTAATCGCTTCAACAGCACCATCGTCAATCACTAAACGACCCGCAGTTTGTAAATGCGCTGCCAACCATTGCTGATGTGCTGTCACACGATCATTGTCAGTGGTAAATAAGGTACCCAACATCTCACCCGCCATTAGGCGAGCCAGCACATTTTCGCTTTCCCCACTGGCAATCAAGGTAGGACAACCCGACTTTGCCGCTAGACGCGCAGCGCGAACCTTGGTGACCATACCACCACGACCAAGTACACCACCGCCACCCGCCATTTCAAACAAACGATCATCGAGTGCTCGAACAGCAGAGAACAATTTTGCATTTGGATTGCTACGTGGATCTGAATCAAACATACCTTGTTGATCCGTTAAGATAATCAACAATTCTGCCTGTACCTGACCCGCAACCATCGCTGCCAAAGTATCGTTATCACCAAACCGAATTTCATCAGTAGAGACGGTGTCATTTTCGTTAATGACTGGAATGACATGCCAATCAATCAAGTTCTGCAAAGCATCACAAGAGTTGAGATAACGACGACGATCAGCGAGATCATCATGCGTGAGTAACACTTGTGCAGTTTGGATACCATGTTGATCCAGTACGCTTGACCATGTATGGATTAAACCCATTTGGCCAATAGCAGCACAAGCTTGTAGACTGGGTAGATCAGTGGGTCGACTCGCAAGTTTCATGCGTACCATCCCTTCTGCAACTGCACCTGAGGACACAAGAATAATCTCATGTCCAGCATTGTGTAGATCTGCAATTTGTTTCGCCCAGTGCGAAATTGCATTTAAATCTAGACCTTGCCCATTTGCAGTGAGTAAAGATGATCCGATTTTAACAACGATTCGTTTACACGCATTGAGCTGACGTTGCCCATCGACCACTTCTATCATTTTTCCCTCGGTTTACTAGTCACGAATGTAGACGCTTTCTACATCGCCTTCGTCTTCATCGTCATCAAAGTCTTCATCATCGTCCAAACCAGCTTCACGCTGTGCTTTACGCATGGCACGATATGCTTCTTTCGCTGCGATGGTTTGTTCACGTGTCTCAGCTTCAAGCTGCTCACGGAATGCTTTCACTTCTGCTGCATACTCAGGATCTTCAACTTCGCGCTCACGTTGTTGTTCGATTTGATCCATTAAGTAATACACAACTTCTTTGGTTCCTTCCGACATAAGACCAGAAGTTTTAAATACAGGACCTTTCCACTGCAATTCATCGAGAATGTGCTGACACCATTCTTCTCTTGATTCTTCTGCAATTTGATCCAGTTTATTTAACACCAAGACCACTGGCAGTTTTGCCAATGTCGGAGAGAATTTTTCTAACTCACCTAAAATCGCTCTTGCATTATGAGCTGGATCAGAACCATCAATTGGCTGAACATCAACAATATGCAAAAGAATACGCGTACGCGCCAAATGCTTAAGGAAACGAATTCCTAGACCAGCACCTTCAGCAGCCCCTTCGATTAATCCTGGAATATCTGCCATCACAAATGAACGATGACGATCCGCATCAACCACACCGAGGTTTGGTACCATCGTGGTAAACGGATAATCTGCAACTTTTGGTTTTGCTGCGCTGACTGCACGAATGAACGTTGACTTACCTGCATTTGGCATACCGAGTAAGCCAACATCTGCAAGTACTTTCAACTCTAAACGCACTTCACGATATTCACCTTTGATCCCGTGCGTACACTTACGTGGTGAACGGTTAGTCGATGATTTAAAGTGAGTATTACCTAAACCACCATCACCACCATGGGCAACTTTTACACGCTGACCATCAGCGACCAAGTCACCAATAATGTCACCAGATTCAGTATCTACAATGGTTGTACCGACTGGCACTTTCAAAATAACGTCTTCGCCGCCACGACCAGAACAGTTCGCACCCGAACCATTTTTACCACGCTCTGCACGATAGCGACGCGTATAACGGTAATCTACCAATGTGCTGGTATCATCATCAGCTTGAATATATACACTTCCGCCACGTCCCCCATCACCGCCATCTGGGCCACCAAAAGGGACAAATTTTTCACGGCGAAAACTGGCTACGCCATTGCCACCGTCGCCAGCCTCTACGGTAATGACTGCTTCATCAACAAAGCGCATGTGCCAATCCTCAAATTCTTAAAAGCGGACTATTTTGCCACATTTTAAGAAAATTCTCGAATAGAAAAATCAGCAAATTGATTTTTTTAAATTTATTATTCGTTCAATATTCAATTTCATTATCCAAGTCAACGAACTATAGAGATTTTTTAGCTAATTATGGTCTCACATTCTTCAAAGGCAGTTCCATTTGCATATCTAAATTGGCTTTGGTCTGTTGCACCGAGTTATACATGATTGCATCAAAGGAAGAAATCTTACTCATATTAATTGCATCATTCATATAAAAGCTCGGTTTAAATTGATGCTTCACCGGCAAATCTACAGTTTCATCAAAAGCAAAATATACAGGTCCATCAAAAACAATTTTCACAGGAACGGTATAAGTACGTTTCAATTGAAATGGGATATCCAAATTTACTGGAATATTCAAACTCAAAGGAAACTTGGGCAATAATTTATTCTGATAGATCAAATCGGTACTGGTTTCAATCGGTACGACTTCATCTACTTTCAGCGTGGTTTCATAGTTGATATCAACCGTAATCGGTGTTTCGACTTCAAAACTTAAATCAGCCAAATATTTGCCTTTTAAAGGCAATTGTAGAGTCCGATCAATGTCCAATACCGTATTGAGTTGACCTTCCGACTTCACTCTTAGGTGATCACCTACTTGGATCTTGGTGCCCAAGGATTCAGGCAAACGAATATCTGCCTGTTGCGCAGAAACAATCAAAGATGCCTGAATATTTAAATAAAACCAAAATAGGATCGCCACCAAAGTCGTGACAATCACAAAGCTAATCAGCAGGCTTTTCAGTGTTTTGGGCATCTCCATTACTCACCTGCTTTTATATCGTGTTGAGCTGCTTGTACTTCGACAGGCTGAGCTTTGACACGATCCAAATACATCGTGGATAACGGAATCTTTAATTCACCCTGTGCAATTTTGACAGGTAAGGTATTTTTAACATCGACAGTAGCATTAAGCTCAGAAGTGATCGGTACATTCAAATTGCCTTGAATTGGAATGTTCGCATTCAGCTGTGCTTTCAAAGGAATATGCAAATTTTCCTTAAGTTCAGTACGAACGGGCGCATCAAACTTCAAATGTACTTTTTGCTGTAGCGGTACTTGAATATCAATCGGCACATCCAGTTGTAAAGGAATTGAACCTTTCAATGGTAAGGTGACGTCCTTACCTAAAATTTTAACCTGTACCTTGGTATCAATCGGTAGGCTTTGATTAACCTTAATCGTTTCCTTTACAGGAATCGTGGTACTGATTGGAACTAAATTATCAAAATAAACCCGTGGCGTCAGGGTTTGAGTCAGAGGAACATTCAGCTGTTCATTAATTGGAATCTTGGCATCGACACGACCATTCACATCCACATTGAGCGCATCTTTAACCTTCACACGAACCTGCAAAGGCTCTTGTAAGTCGATGGCGACATCTTGATTCTTTAATGGAATATAAATATTAAAATGCTTAAATACCCACATCGCGATATACACACCACACAAGTTGGCAACCACAATTAAAGCAAATACCACTAATAAACGTCTGAACTGCAACAATGAACGATTCCTTATTAATTATTTCCCTTTTCCATTATTCTCATCGATTTTTATGTTTTATTCAGCATATATTCTGTACAGTCAATAAAAAAGCCCAGTTTATTAACTGGGCTTTTTATCATTCTGCAAACAAATTATGCATTTGTTTCAGCAGGGATTTTTGTATAGCTTACGCCACACATTTGTTCAGCGATACGTAATACTTGGCAGCTATAACCCACTTCGTTATCGTACCAAACATAAGCAGTTAAACGTGTGCCTGAAGCAATTGTTGCTTGCGCATCAAATACACCAGCTGTACGTGAACCAATAAAGTCACTTGATACAACTTCAGTTGAGTTGGTATAACCAATTTGACCTTGTAAACTAGAGTTGATTGAGATTTGACGAATGTATTCGTTCACTTCTTCACGATCAACTTCTTTCTCTAAGTTAAGGTTCAAGATTGCAAGAGATACGTTTGGTGTTGGTACGCGTACAGAGTTACCTGTCAACTTACCTTTAAGACCTGGTAACGCTTTTGCAACTGCTTTTGCAGCACCAGTTTCAGTAATGACCATGTTCAATGTTGCGGCACGGCCACGACGGTCAGCTTTATGATAGTTATCAATTAAGTTTTGGTCGTTTGTGAACGAGTGAACTGTTTCAACATGACCATTCAATACTTTGTATTTGTCATCTAAAACTTTTAATACAGGTGTAATTGCGTTAGTTGTACAGCTTGCAGCAGAGATGATTTTGTCTTCATCTAAGATGTCAGAGTTGTTCACACCAAATACAACGTTCTTCATCTCACCTTTACTTGGTGCAGTTAATACCACACGTGCAACACCTGCACATTTCAAGTGTTGGCTCAGGCCTTCAGCATCACGCCACTTACCTGTGTTGTCGATAAGAAGTGCATTTTCAATACCGTAAGCAGTGTAATCCACTTCGCTTGGGCTTGATGCATAGATCACTTTAATGAATTGACCATTTGCAATGATTGCTTCGTTTTCTTCATCTACAGAAATCGTACCGTCAAAAGTACCGTGAATAGAGTCACGACGTAATAGAGAAGCACGTTTCGCCAAGTCACCATCAGATGATTTACGAACAACAATTGCTTTAAGGCTTAAACCACGACCCAAACCAGATTGGCTGATGATTAAACGTGCTAGGATACGGCCGATACGACCAAAACCATAAAGAACAACATCTTTAGGCGCAGCAGCAGTCACGTTACCTTGGATTGGAGCAACCGCTTGAGCAACGAAAGCATCAACATCGCCACCTTGGTTTTTATATTCAACAGCGAGTTTACCGATATCAACTTCAGCTGAACCGATGTTCTCAACTTTCATTAACGCTTCCAAAATTGGGAAGGTATTTACAACAGAAAGTTCAACATCAAGCATACGTGTACGGCGATGCGTTTTTAAAATTTGAATAACTGAACGGTTAATTAAAGAACGGCCGTAAACAGAAACAACAATATTTTTCTCACGGTACAATTGACCAATTAAAGTAATCATACGTTCCGCGATTTCTTCACGGTTTTTCCAACGACCTTGGTGTTCTGCGTGTAGGGCAATGATAGTGTCTTTGCTCACTGATACGTCCTCTAATTTATATATACTGGGCGTGAATTTTTAAAACGCCATAATTGTAATAGAATTATCATCAAGATTGAATCAAAAGCTGCTAAACGAGCTAAGATTTTGTCCTAATTGACTATAAATTCATAAAATACCTATAATTATTTTTGTGAATTTTGGTAGAAATCCATTTTCATCATCAAAATAGCTGCAACTTAGTGCACTTACATAACAGTTTTATTGATAGTTCAGCGTAATAGATAAGCACTTTTAGCTTTTATCATCCAAATTCACCCGTTGCGAATACTGTTTTAAGTTCAATTCTAGATGTTGCTTGCGCTTCCTCTGTTGATACAAATGTATTGCCCCTTCAATCACCAGTACCAACACAGCCAACCAAATTGGGATATAGGTTAACCATTCATCTGCCCCGATTTTTTCTCCAATCAGCAAAGAGACCAAGGCCAACAAAACAGGTTCCAAATAGCCCAGTAAACCGAAAATAATTAAAGGTAAATAGCGACTCGCAAGAATATAACTACCTAGCCCAATGGCACTGAGCAAACCTAGCCCAATCACCACCAAGATCAAACTCGGATATTCTAAAAACTTGAGATAAGGTGTATCCCCTGTTTGGGTAAAGAAAATCGCAACAGGAAGAATCAGTAAAAGATCCCACCAGAACCCACCTAAATTATCAGTTTGAATCTTTTTGCGAAGAATAAAATAAGCTGCGTAGCCCAAAGCAACAAAGGCAGTTTCCCAAGCAATACTGCCTAAACGCCATACCTCATGTCCGACACCAAATGCTGCGAGTAATACCGCAACGTACTGCAACTTTGAAAGCTTTTCACCATATAGGATACTTCCAGCCAACACCAAAACCAGAGGTAATAGGAAATAACCCAATGAGACCTGTAGCCCACGACCATGCATAGGTGCCCACAAAAACAGCCATAACTGCGCTGATGTCAGTACCGATGTAATGATTAAAAGTAGTAATAACGAGGGCTGCGCGACAATTCTTTTAAAGACGTGTTTGATATGACTTAAATCACCACTGAACCACATAAATAGCGTTAAAACGGGCAAGGTCGCAATGATGCGCCAACCAAAGGTTTGTTCACTATCAAATGCACCAAGCAATTGGGTATAAAAATACAAAACCCCAAAAGTAACTGAAGCCAAAACTGAATAAGCAATTCCTTTAAACATTTTAGGCCTCTAATTTTAGGGAATCTTCCAAAATACGTGATTTATCCACTATTTAAAATTAAAAAAACCATGCAAGCATGGTTCTTATTCAGTATATCGTATTTATTTAATGATGTTCAGGATAAATCACATCACCAACATCATAACCTAATGATTTAGCATAATTTAAATATTCATGAATAATTTCTTTTTTGGGATTAGGTATCCGTGAAAGTACCCATAAATATTTACGGCGCGGTTCTCCAACCAGTACCGTTTGATAATCAGCATCGAGTTTTAAAATCCAGTAATCACCCCGGATCACAGGGACCCAACGCACGACCTCTGGCAAGAAACTTACTCGCAATTTAGTATTAAATGGTGCATTGGCAACAAAAGCTTCACCCACACTTTGCTGTACGTTGCCTTCACTGTCATAACACTTGTTATCAACAACAATATTGCCATTTTCATTTAAGGTATAAGTCGCGGTGACGTTATAAGCGCATTTACGCTCAAAAAACATTGGTTTTCGCGCGACTTCGTACCAAACTCCCAAATACTTATCGAGTTCAACTTTATCGACTGTCGATAACGGTTTTGCTTGTGCATAAGCAATCGTTCCAACAGCCAACCCAGTTAAGACAGCCCCACCAATCGCAATCTTTGCAAGGCGCCAACTCGCTTTCGGGAAATTTTTAATAAAAGGCATGAGAAATCCTCAAAACAGTAATTTGTTATCAATAGTCATATAGTTAGCAATTTAAAATAGCTTACTTTGTGAACAAAAACTGTTGCGATATGTATCCCTTTTGAGGATTTCTCTGTTTGATTATGACTGCAACATATGTGCTTTGAGACGAACAATCTCATCACGTAATCTTGCAGCTTGTTCAAACTGGAGCTCTTTCGAGGCTTTTAACATTTCCTTTTCCAGTTTGCCAATATGCTTTGCAAACAGTTTTGGGTCTGATAACAAATGCTGTTCATCTGCACTGATTGCCTGTGCTTGCTCAAGCACTTTTTCATCAATTTCATCATCACTGAGTACTTCACCCGTATCGATTTCCTTGATGGTTTGGCGCACCGCACTACGTGGTGTAATACCATGTAATTCATTAAATTCAATTTGTTTATTACGACGGCGATCTGTTTCATCCATCGCTTTACGCATTGAATCAGTAATACGATCAGCATATAAAATCGCTTTACCTTTGACATTACGTGCTGCACGACCAATGGTTTGAATCAATGAACGTTCTGAACGCAAGAAACCTTCTTTATCGGCATCTAAGATTGCAACCAAAGATACTTCTGGCATATCCAGACCTTCACGCAGCAAGTTAATCCCAACCAATACATCATGCACGCCCGTACGTAGTTCGTGAATAATTTTGACACGCTCAACCGTATCGATATCTGAGTGCAGATAAGCCACTTTAACGCCATATTCTTTAAGATATGAGGTTAAATCCTCAGCCATACGTTTGGTCAAGGTTGTAACCAATACTCGCTCGTTGAGTTGTTTACGAATATTAATTTCAGAGAGCACATCATCCACTTGGGTTAATACCGGACGCACTTCAATTTCAGGATCAATCAAACCTGTTGGACGTACCACTTGCTCAACAATTTGCTCTGACTTTTCCAACTCATAATGTGCAGGCGTTGCGCTGACAAAGACCGTGGTTGGAACAATCCGCTCCCATTCTTCAAATTTCATTGGACGGTTATCCAAAGCACTTGGTAAACGGAAACCATAATTCACCAAGTTTTCTTTACGTGAACGGTCACCTTTATACATCGCCCCAATTTGTGGAACGGTCACATGTGATTCATCAATGATCAGCAAGGCATCTTCAGGGATATAATCAAACAAGGTTGGCGGCGCTTCGCCTGCCCCACGACCAGAAAGGTGACGTGAATAGTTTTCAATACCGTTGGTATAACCCAACTGCTGCATCATCTCTAAGTCATAACGCGTACGCTGTTCAATCCGCTGCGCTTCTAATAATTTGTCATGCTCTTTGAAAAATTTGAGCTGATCTTTCAACTCATCTCTAATGGTGTCAATAGCACGAGTTAAATGATCTTTCGGGGTCACATAATGACTCTTTGGATAAATGGTCACACGCGGCACTTTACGCACCAATTTTCCAGTCAAAGGATCAAACCAACGAATCGAATCGACTTCATCGTCAAATAATTCGACCCGTATCGCGTCTTTATCCGATTCCGCAGGGAAAATATCAATAATTTCACCACGGATACGATAGGTACCACGTAAGAACTCCAGTTCATTGCGGGTATATTGCATCTCTACTAGGCGACGAATGATCTCATCGCGACTAACACGATCGCCTTGTACGATATGCAACAGCATTTGCATATAGGCATTTGGATCACCCAAACCATAAATTGCAGAAACTGAAGCGACAATAATGGCATCACGACGTTCTAACAACGCACGTGTCGCAGAAAGACGCATTTGGTCGATGTGATCGTTGATTGCAGAATCTTTTTCAATAAAGGTATCTGACGAAGGCACATACGCTTCGGGCTGATAGTAATCGTAATAACTGACGAAATACTCAACTGCATTATTCGGGAAAAAAGCTTTAAATTCACCATACAACTGAGCCGCAAGGGTCTTGTTATGTGCCATGACAATTGTTGGACGTTGCGTCTGAGCAATCACATTGGCCATGGTATAGGTTTTACCCGACCCTGTTACCCCAAGCAGTAATTGATTACGAAAACCTTGGTCAATACCACTAACCAATTTCTCGATTGCCTGAGGTTGATCTCCCGCAGGTTGATAATTGGTGACTAACTCAAAAGGTTGGTTTTCGCTCATATAGAGATACTCAACTGATTGGATGGCTATTTTCACTTTCTAATGGGGGCAACAAACTGCTTTTTAAAGTCTAACGATACTTTTGAATTGTTATGCAATTTCCAACACAGTCAAATCAAGAGATTGCCCTAGTCTTTAAAAAAGCGCGCAATTTATACTTATAAACCTAAAAAACTTAACAGAATGGGGTTAAATTTCAATCTCGTTTTGATATTAGTTGTTAACTACAACTCCTAGACAATACATCACAGTATCAAAGACTCTGCCAAGAAAGCCATGATATATATTTTAGTGCTTAGCAATACTTGAATCTAATCGTCATTGGAATAGCGTCACTCAGAAACATGTCTTGAATAAATTAATCTCAAGCAAGACTTGACCCGCTACGCAATCAACTGCAACATGGACTTATACTCGATTTCAATGATAAGAATATGACTTACCAATATCACGATGAAACAATCGTAACGGAACTCCCAGAAGATACGGTCTTTGTTTTTGGTAGTAATTTAGCAGGGATACATGACAGCGGTGCGGCCCGTGTCGCGGCACAACATTTTGCGGCAGTCAAAGGTGTTGGTCGTGGCTGGGCTGGACAAACATTCGCAATTCCAACACTGAATGAACACTTACAACAAATGCCATTGGCTCAGATAGAGCATTATGTCGAGGACTTTAAAGTCTACGCAAAACACCACCCTAAAATGAAATACTTTTTAACGGCATTAGGCTGCGGTATTGCAGGTTATAAAGTATCTGAAATCGCCCCATTATTTAAAGGCATTCACTCCAATGTGATTTTTCCAGAATCTTTTCGCCCCTATATCGAAGAAGATGCTGTTTCACAATTTCCAGACCTAACTGCTGATGCGGTACATGCTTTTATTTCAGATAAGGTCATTTTCTATTTCGATCATGGCTACGAGTCTTTCGAAGAAGCACTCGATCAAACTCAGTTAACTGCAGCTGAAAAAGCCATTGCTTTAGTTGTTTTAAATGAAGAGCTGTACCCACGTGATCGTTATGGTCGCGGTCGTGAACATGAAATCAACGACATTTTAGGCAAGCTCAATGGCAAAATTTTCAACTTCCATAACAATGCTGAAGGTGCAATGACCTTTGTGAGTGTAATTATTGCCTTGATGGAACTATATGATATTGATGAGTATGATTTTCTCAAACTATGGCGTGGTGAACTAAAAATACAACACCCATTAAACCGCCATTAATAAGAAAAAAAGCCAATCAGATTGATTGGCTTTTTTATTAACGCTTACCCATCGAACGACGTGTACCGCGTGGTGGCATCCAAGTGCGATCAGCATATTGTTCAGGTTTTGGACGAACCTGATTATGCGTTGCATCCTCAGCATCATCCTGAGCAGATGGCATTGGAAAAGGCAATTTCACCAAAGCTTTTTTGGCTTTAGGTTGTTGGGTTCTCATTGGAATTCTCTCGAAATCTAGATTTCTAGCCGCATATTGTAATAGATTTTTGCGCTTTTGATAAAAATAAAATATGTAAAAAAACACAATGATTCTAATGCTTAAAATTTAGTAACTTTTTATGCGATTCTGGCAAGTTTCAGCCACAAAGAAGTCGATTTAGGCTAAGATAACCTGCTTTTTATTTTTTAATCCCATAAGAAGGAATAATGCCGTGGACGTACGTCTCTCTGATCGTGTCAATGCCATCAAACCGTCCCCTACACTTGCAGTGACCAATAAAGCCGCTGAGCTTAAAGCTGCTGGTAAAAACGTGATTGGTTTAGGTGCAGGCGAACCAGACTTTGATACCCCTCAACACATCAAAGATGCTGCAATTGAAGCGATTAATAAAGGCTTTACAAAATATACAGCTGTAGACGGTACTCCAAGCTTAAAAAAAGCAATTATTGCGAAATTCAAACGCGATAATAATTTAGATTATCAAGCCAACCAGATTCTGGTGTCTTGTGGCGGTAAGCAAAGTTTCTTTAACTTGGCACTTGCTTTGTTAAACAAAGGTGATGAAGTGATCATCCCTGCACCTTTCTGGGTAAGCTATCCAGATATGGTGATTATTGCTGAAGGCACACCCGTAATCGTGAAATGTGGTGAAGAACAACGCTTCAAAATCACACCAGAACAGTTAGAAGCGGCAATCACACCAAATACTCGTCTAGTGGTATTAAACAGCCCTTCAAATCCAACAGGTATGATCTACACCAAAGCTGAGTTAGAGGCTTTGGCAGAAGTATTACGTCGTCATCCACAAGTATTTGTTGCATCTGATGACATGTATGAACCAATTCGTTGGGAAGATGAGTTCTACAATATCGCGACTGTTGCACCAGACTTATATGACCGTACCATTGTTTTAAATGGCGTATCTAAAGCCTATGCAATGACAGGCTGGCGTATCGGTTATGCAGCAGGCCCTGCAAAAATCATTGGTGCGATGAAAAAGATCCAATCACAATCGACTTCAAACCCAACTTCAATTTCGCAAGTTGCAGCTGAAGCTGCATTGAATGGCCCACAAGATGTACTTGAGCCAATGATTGAAGCGTTTAAACGTCGTCATGACCTCGTTGTGAGTGGCTTGAATGACATCAAAGGGATTTCTTGTCTTCCTGCTGATGGTGCTTTCTATGCCTATGCCAACATCCGTCCATTGATTCGTGCCAAAGGCTTAAAATCTTGCACAGAATTCTCTGAATGGTTACTGGAAGAAACAGGTGTTGCTGTTGTTCCTGGTGATGCATTTGGTTTAGGCGGTTTTATGCGTATCTCTTATGCGACTGCTGACGAGGTTTTAGTTGATGCTTTAGCACGTATTAAAAAAGCAGCTGATTCAATTGAAGGCGTTGATGCCGCAATTGCGTCGATTGCAGCAGAAAAAGCTGCGAAATAATTTTTCTGCAATAAAAAAGAAGCTTCTCAATGAAGCTTCTTTTTTATCTCTTAAATCAAAATCTTCAATACAATTAGAATTTCCTACAAGCTACACTATTCCGCAGATTCACCACTAAAAAGTGCAACGACCTCCGCTTCAGTCATCTTCTTGGTCGAATTTTGAAAAGCATAAAACTCAGGCTTACAATCAATATAGATTTCTAGATCGAGATTTAGATCTTTTGGTGACTCATTCAATGCAAATGCATTGATATTGCAATAATTCTGATCTTTAGTCCGCCAAAATAAATTGGTACCGCAGGCATTACAGAATCCTCGCTCGCCCCAAGCCGATGAGTTATAAACAGAGAGATGATCTTGTTTTAAAAATTTTAAGCTGCCCTGTTTAACATCAATCGTCATAATCACACCACTGGTCTGTCGACGACAAATCGAACAGTGACAGGCATGTACATCATGATTACTTAATTCGACTTCAAATGTGGTTTCACCACAAACACACTGTCCTTTCATTATAAATTTACCTTTTATTCAAAATTGTTATTTATGAATTATCCTTAGCATAAAACAAAGCAAGCATGCTGCAATCAATAATTTGTAAAACATGATATGGATCGATGAACTGTATTGACAGTCTCTGATGGAAAGACTACGTTATACACAAGTTCCTTTTTAGAACTATATAGGAAAAAATATGAAACACCCGAAAGAAATGAATGGACTTGAGTTTTTAACCGCGATGTGTGAAGGGAAAATTCCACCTGCCAGTATTAGTGAAACCATTCCGATGCAACCCGTAGAAGTTGCAGAAGGATTTATCAAATTTGAAGTTCAAGCAGATCAACGCCACCTTAACCCGCTGGGTGGAGTACATGGTGGTTTTGCTGCAACCGTACTTGATTCAGTGACAGGCTGTGCTGTTCATACGCTTTTAGAAGCAGGCGTCGGTTATGGCACCATTGATCTAAATATTAAAATGTGTCGCCCTATTCCTAAGAATCAAAAACTCACAGCGATAGGCAGCATGATCAATATCAGTAAAAATTTAGGTATTTCTGAAGGTAAGATTGTCGATGCAGATGGCAAACTTTATGCCCATGCAACCGCAACCTGCATGATCATTCGCCCATAAGCATAGATTAAGCAAATGGGCTATTTCATCATAGCCCTATGCAATGGCCTTATTCGCTTGAAAGTTTTTTGGTCGAATACATAAATGACTAAATACTGCGTATTGCCAAATGCTTTTCACTTGTACTGAAACAACCTTTTGCTCTGCCACAGACCAAGCCAAAGCAGTGTTTGCACCTAAAAATAATTCACCACCAAGTTGAAATAAATATAAAGGTGCGTGCTCGTCGACAGTTGATGTATTTTTTTGTGTGAGTAGATCTTTTGCCGTTTGAATTTTCCACTTATTACCAAACCATAATTGCAGTAAATCACCCAGATACAAGGCTTGTTGCTTAAACGGAAAAGTATTTATAAATGAATGTTCAACTGGCGTGTAATACTGCGCAGCATCTTGAATAATTTCGAGATAATGTTCTTGATAAAAAGACAAATTTGAAAAAATAGATTGAATATTTAGAATAGTCATTTCGACCTCCAGTTTAGCCATTTTAGTGCTGGCAAGTAGGGTTAAATCCACACTGTTTAGATAAATATCTAAACGCTCTTTCTAATTCGAATCTAGCAATAGCCTGTTCAAAGTTCAAGTTATTTTTCCTACTTTATCGTAATTGTGCAAATAAAAAGCATACGATGCAAAAATGAAAGAAACATGACAGTTTTATCTTGACCAATTTTAAAAGCTGCCTATAATGGCACTCAGATTCTCCCATAGCTCAGTCGGTAGAGCGACGGACTGTTAATCCGCAGGTCCCTGGTTCGAGCCCAGGTGGGAGAGCCAAGATTCTAAAAAGCCCAGATCATTGATCTGGGCTTTTTATTTTAAATAAACAAAATACCCTTATAACGACAATTACGATTATTTTGTTCATTTCATGTTGAGTATCGTATAAATTTCGACCTACCATATTATTTTAACTATAAGATAAAAATTAATGATGTTGTTAAGGAAAACACATAATGAAAAAACTTCTATTCTGTTTAATCGTCTTTTGTAGTCCAGCAATGGCCGCCCAAACCACTTGGTATGCTGGTTCCTCTTATAAAGGCACGGTGACTGTACCAATTGAAAGTGGTCCCAATGTCGTCTGGAAATGTAATGGTCGTGTCTGTAGCATGTCTGGCCCTTGGGGCAATGCACTCTCCTTAGATTCTTGTCAGAGTCTGGTCTTACGTATCGGTAAGATTAATTATTATAAAAACTCAGCAGGCGCAATCTGGAATGCCCGCTCCACTGAATTGGCACAATGTAATCAAGTTGCACGTTAATACTCAACATTTTTGTTAAGCGATTATTATTCATACTGATTTTACTTGACGGACTGCCATTTAGGCCCTAAAATTCGCTCCAGATTCTCCCATAGCTCAGTCGGTAGAGCGACGGACTGTTAATCCGCAGGTCCCTGGTTCGAGCCCAGGTGGGAGAGCCAAGATTCTAAAAACCCACTCTTAATTGAGTGGGTTTTTTATTTGCTCTTTGATAAATACATGTTTGAATCGAATCACTTCTTATTTCTAACGATTGGTTTTATTAGTACAGCTATCTTGCTTTTTAGCTGTATACGCCCTTTCTTTCCCAAACAAAAATTCTTTGCTCGACCTGTCATCACATCATTTGAATCAAGAATGTTTGTACGATTACAACAGGCCTTTCCACAGCATCATGTACTTGCGCAGGTAGCCTTTAGTGCATTGATTACTAGTGATCACTATAAGATCCGCAGTAAGTTTAATCGCAAGGTGACAGACTTTGTGGTTTTAGATCAGCAGATGAATGTTTTGGCGATTATTGAGTTAGATGACCCGAGTCATTTAGGCAAAGAATTAGAAGATCAAAAGCGCGATCAGATGTTACAAGAAGCAGGCTATCAAGTACAACGTTATACGGAGATTCCATCTATAAAACAGCTACAGATGGATCTCCGATAGTCAGCTAATTTAAGAAAAATTATTCCGCCTTTGTCGCTTGTTCAGCATTTTTCTGCTGTTCAAATTTCTTTGCCATTTCAGCGCGTTGCTGGTCATATTTTTTCTTGGTTTGCGCATCACTTTTCGCAGCAACAAAGGCCATACCTACAATAAAAATTGGAATTAACAATCCCAAACTCATTAATAACCAAGGGATTGATTTT
Organism: Acinetobacter higginsii; assembly: GCF_000369525.1. GTDB lineage: Bacteria > Pseudomonadota > Gammaproteobacteria > Pseudomonadales > Moraxellaceae > Acinetobacter > Acinetobacter higginsii. The sequence goes on along the minus strand of NZ_KB850072.1, from coordinate 351,633 downwards.
TTCTCAACAGGTGGCTGGCTCATAAGTGATTTAAACTCAAATTGCATGGCTTTAAACTGTGCAACAATATAACAAAAAAGAGCCCCTATAAAGAGACTCTTTTTAAAAGTAAATTTCTTCTAAATAAGCAAAGAAATCTTAGAATTTACCAGTACAGTGAGGGCTTTGGCTGGCATCCTTCTGCGCATCCGTCAATACGATACCTGTACCTGCTGACATATTGGCTTGGATAAAGCCATAAGCATCCGCATTTTTACATACAATCGCTTGAGTATGACTCGCTCCAACAACTGGCACGAATGTGACTTTAGTACCCAATGCAATCAATCCTTTTTGCAAGGAATCTGTCACTGGATAAGGCACTGCCATATCTAATGTCCCCTGAATAATCATTACTGGACTGTTTATTTTCTTGGTCGCAGGTTGATTATCTGATAGGAATTTTTTCACTGTTGGATTTTCTTGGAAGTTACCCGCTAAGCCCGGATAGTCCAAAACAGTTTTAGTGGTATCTTTGCTGATAAAGTCACGAATATCTGCTGCAAACTTATTATGCAAATCATCTAAACAGATGCCATTTTCACCTGTCGTACCTTCGGCGAATTCAGCAATTGAGCGAGAACGTTCCTGAAAAATTTCCCGATAATTAAATTTAGAATCATAAGCAGTAATACCAACAGTGGTATATGCAGCATAAGCAAGCAGCTCTGCATAGACTTCAACCGCTGTACCTACTGGTGCAAGACCAGCCTGTTCTTGCTTAAGAATATTTGCAATTGCCTGTGGTGCAACAACAGAGATGATATAACCAAGGCTCGATGCAGGAGCGCCCGCAACCGCACCTTTGTAATTTGCATCATTATTTGCAAATTCAGCAGTACCCAATGAAGCATGACCACCTTGAGACTGACCAATAGACATCCATTGTCCATTGAGTTTCGCCCCATAATGATCTTTTGCTGCTTTTACCGCTGCAATCGCAGATTTAGCTTCACTACCCAAGTTTAGATATGGATGAATTCCTGGAGTCCCCAAACCTTCATAATCTGGCGCAATCACCACATAACCCGCCGCCAATAAAGTATCAGCGAGGATTTTAAAGCGAGGATTCACAGTATTATTACTTGGTGCACAGCTATCACCTACCCCAACCGTACCATGCTCCCAGACCACCACTCTATAACCATCAGCTGGCTGAGCAACTTTAGGGAACATCACCAATGCGGTTGCTTTGGCAGTGCGACCTTGAACATTCTCTATGTTATAAGTCATTACCTTGAGTGATGAGGCATTATCCACTTTATCCTTAGAATAAGTCGTTTCAGACAGATAGGTTTTATTCGAATCTACCCCGGTATAATCATCATCATTGTCATTACACGCTGTTAAAAATAATGCAGAAATCGAGAAAGTAACTGCTAAAGCAATGTTTGACCGTTTCATAAAATATCCTTTTAGTCCTTATCTTATTTTTGTGCATGAATCTACATGCCGTATTATTAAGGCATAAAAAAAGTGCCCTGCATAGGACACTTTTCAACTATTTAGTCAGATTAAAATATTAATTCTAAAAAAATTCCAAGAAAAATAATCAGTCCTACCCAACGATTGTGACGAAATGCCCAAAAACAAATTTGTGGATCACGATCTTTGGTTTTGAAAGCTTGATAGGCAAAATCTACCGCAACGATCAACAACGCAATCAATCCAAACGGTAACAACAGATTTTCTAAATATAAAGCCCCACCGATCAGCAACAAACTGAGAATCTGGAGTAACCCGATAATTTGTATATCGTAACGACCGAATAAAATCGCTGTCGATTTCACTCCAATTTTTAAATCATATTCTCGATCGGTAATCGCATACTGAGTGTCGTAAGCCACCGTCCATGCCAAATTACCAAAATATAAAAGCCAACAGGTTAAATCTAAGGGCTTCCCCATCGCGGTAAAAGACATGGGAATTCCCCATGAAAAAGCCATCCCTAAAACCACTTGTGGTAAGTGTGTATAGCGCTTCATAAAAGGGTAAACAAATGCCAGTACTAGACCTGCTAGGGCGCAATAAAACGTTGCAATCGGTAGAAAAAATAAAGTACACGCACTTGCTGCAACTAATCCCAAAAAAACATAAACCGCTTCGCGTGGACGAATGATGCCAGTGGCTAATGGGCGTGTTTTAGTACGCTCTACATGAGCATCGACTTTACGATCAGCGAAGTCATTAATCGCACAGCCCGCTGCACGCATAAAAATCGTGCCCAAAACCATCGCAATGAGAATCTGCAATGGCGGTAAACCACCAGCAGCAATCCATAGTGCCCACATGGTTGGCCAAAAGACCAGTTCTGTACCTACAGGCTTATCAAAACGGCATAGATAGTAATAGGCTTCTAAACGTTGCCGCCATGTTGTGTGTTGCACTGTTTCCATGATGAATCCTTAGAGTCAATGCTGTCGAATAAACTGTTCAAATGCGGGAAGAAATGTTTCTTGCACAATAAATTTGCAGCCATGCCAAGTATAGCAACTTTGTCTGGTCCAACCTTCTTCAAGATAAATAACCCGCCTTTCGCAGGCAGGATTGGTTCGTTGAAATAAAAACCAACCAATAGGCTTATTACGAATATGCCGAAATAATCGTGCTTTCTTATGTAAGCTTAAAATAGGAAAGATACTTTTTGCTTTTACCCAAGCTTCTGTTTCACTACCATAAAGATTGGTTTCACGTACCCATGCAATATGGTGTGCTGGCATTTGCATCCACTGGCTATCGTTAAAGGTGAGTCGTTGAAAATGCTCTTTTGTCCGTTCAACATGAAACTCCCCCTCACCCAGATCAGTCAATTGCTGAGTAAGAGAACCAGATGCATACAACCATTTTTTCATTTCAGTTGGGATCTCTCGTCCCTTAATTCTGTTTGGTCGTAAATTTCGCATGCTTGGCTCACTAAAAACATCGCGATTAGTGTACATGAATTTCTTTGGAAAAACGCATGACTTTCAATTGAATCAAAAACATAAAAAAAGCTCGCCGAAGCGAGCTTTTTCAATCTGTATGTATTACAGGCTGTAGTACATATCAAATTCAACTGGGTGAGTCGTCGTGTTAAGACGGCGCACATCTTCAGTTTTAAGTTCGATATATGCATCAAGCATTTCTTTAGTGAATACACCACCTTTCAACAGGAACTCATGATCCGCTTCAAGTGCAGCAATCGCCATTTCCAAGTTGTGAGCAACTGTTGGGATTTTTGCTTCTTCTTCAGGAGGAAGATCATACAAGTTTTTGTCAGCAGCTTCACCTGGGTGAATCTTGTTTTGAATACCATCAAGACCAGCCATTAACAATGCAGCAAAACCTAAGTATGGGTTCATTAATGGATCAGGGAAACGTGCTTCGATACGCTTGCCTTTAGGGCTAGAAACGTAAGGAATACGGATAGAAGCAGAACGGTTACGTGCTGAGTAAGCAAGCATAATTGGTGCTTCGTAGTGTGGAACCAAACGCTTATAAGAGTTTGTACCTGGGTTGGTAATCGCATTCAACGCACGCGCGTGCTTGATTACACCACCGATGAAGAACAATGCCATTTCTGATAAACCAGCATATTCGTCACCAGCAAACAAGTTCTTGCCATCTTTAGAGATTGACATGTGAACGTGCATACCAGAACCGTTATCACCAACCATTGGCTTAGGCATGAATGTCGCTGTTTTACCATATTGATGCGCAACGTTCCAAACTGCATATTTGAACTGTTGAACTTCGTCCGCTTTACGAACTAAGGTATTGAAGCTCACACCAATTTCTAATTGGCAAGATGCAACTTCATGGTGATGTACTTCTACACGACCAGGACCCATGATGTCTTCGATACGTGCACACATTTCAGCACGCATGTCTTGATGAGAGTCAACTGGAGGAACTGGGAAGTAACCGCCTTTAACACGTGGACGGTGACCTGAGTTACCTGCTTCGTAGTCTTTACCTGTAGACCAAGCAGCTTCTTCAGCAATCAATGTGTGGCGCGCGCCAGACATGTCGATGTCCCACTTCACTTCGTCAAAAACGAAGAATTCTGGTTCTGGACCGAAGAATGCTGTATCACCGATACCTGTAGATTTTAAATATTCTTCAGCACGACGAGCAATCGAACGTGGGTCACGCTCGTAACCTTGACCAGTTGAAGGCTCGATAACGTCACAAGTCACAACAACTGTAGGCTCAGCAAAGAACGGGTCAAGAAAACCTGTTTCAGCATCTGGACGTAAGATCATGTCAGAAGCTTCAATGCCTTTCCAACCTGCAATTGAAGAACCATCAAACATTTTACCGTCTTCAAATGTATCTTCATCAATGGTATCAGCTGGGTAAGTTACGTGCTGCTCTTTACCCTTAGTATCAGTAAAGCGAAAATCGACCCATTTTGCGCCACTTTCTTTGATGAGTTGAAGGACCTTGTTCGCCATGCTCATTTGCTCCAATGAAGTTTTTATGCACTTGTTAAGTGCGTGTTAGTTGTTGATGTATAATTAGCAATTATCATACCAACAATTTCAAAGCATACCTAAAACATTGAAATTCTTTGCAGAAAAAATGCTTTAGGCTCCCTGTCCTATGCCTACTATAATGTCTGCATTTAAAAATGCACCATATTTAAACATTCCTATTTTAGCTCGTCCCCAAAAAAGACATAATGAACCAAAATAGTGCAATACATATAACAAAGAACCAATGTAGTGCCAATTACGCTTTTATTATTCGCGTAAATTGGCTTTTTATATCATTCTTTTCAAGATCATTCCAATCAATTCATTTAGACTTTCGATTCACTTTCAGTTTTTTTTCTCAAGTGTTTCAATTACAAAAATTTATTATCAATTACTAACTCATTTCAACAAACAAAATTAGCCTTTTATTCAGCCTTCAATGCTTTCAAAATTTCCCACATTAATGATCCGTTTTGTTATGATGATTTCCCGTTATCGCTAGAATAATCTTTTCTCTATTCAAGATAGATGAAAAAACACAGCGCTAAGATTGGTTTATCTAATTCAATAGCACAATTAAGTGCATATCTTTCAAAAGGTTATAATCATGCTTCTAATGATTGACAATTATGACTCATTTACTTACAACATCGTTCAATACTTTGGCGAGTTGAATCAAGAAGTAAAAGTTGTTCGTAATGATCAAGTGACATTAGAGGATATTGAGCGATGGCAGCCAAAATATCTGGTGATTGGCCCGGGTCCTTGCTCACCGAGTGAAGCGGGTATCTCTATTCCAGCCATCAATCACTTTGCTGGCAAAATTCCTTTGCTTGGCGTTTGCTTAGGTCATCAAGCGATTGGACAGGCTTTTGGTGGCAATATCATTCGCGCTAAAACAGTGATGCATGGCCGCCTATCCGATATGCACCATAGTGACAAAGGGATTTTTAGCAACTTGCCGTCGCCTTTTGCCGCTACACGTTACCATTCACTGGTGATTGAACAGGAAACTTTGCCTGAATGCTTAGAAGTTATCTGCTGGACCAATCAAACAGATGGTACGATTGAAGAAATTATGGGTGTCAAACATAAAACACTTCCTGTGGAAGGTGTGCAATTCCACCCTGAGTCTATTTTGAGTGAACACGGCCATCAAATTTTCAAAAACTTCTTGGATATTTATGCTTAATCTCAAGATTTAACAATACTAAGCATCTAAACAGCCTATTTTTATAAGTAGGCTGTTTTTATTTTGAACATATAAAAACAATATATAACTCATACATACTGCACAAATTTTCAGCATTAAAATTAATCTGAAAACTTACACTTAAAAACAAGTCATTCTTTTTCAATAATTAATCCACTTTTCACACGTTATAAAAAGTAAGTTCAATCCTCAATTTCTGTTTTGTCTGATTGCATTTTACTTTTTTAGATTAACTATAGTCATAGGAATGATTAAGTTTCAGGGCGGCTGGATGATAGAATCTAAGTCATTGTTCTTAGCATTCCCCCTGAATGATCTATCAGGATAACCTATTGTGAATACCTTGGTTTTATTGAATATTATTGTTTTCGTCCTGCTCATGGCAGGATTGTTTTTTAGCTACCGTAAAGATTGGAGTCTCTCCAAAAAAGTTCTGATCGGTATGATCGTAGGTATCTTTTTTGGTTTAGCCCTTAAAGCGGTCTATGGTGATAACCCTGTTATTGAACATTCAATTGCATGGATTAACCTTGTTGGTAATGGTTATGTACAACTATTACAAATGGTGATCATGCCACTGATTTTCATTTCAATTTTAAGTGCAGTGGTGAAACTACATCAAACCACGTCTCTTGGAAAAATCAGTGTACTCGTGATTGGTATCTTGTTAGTGACCACGGCTATTGCAGCACTTGTCGGTGCTGGAATCACCAATTTATTCGGCTTAACGGCTGAAGGACTGGTACAAGGCACCAAAGAAGCAGCACGTCTGGCAACCATCCAAAGTCAATACATTGGGCAAGTGACAGATTTAGATGTTCCAAAGCTCTTGCTTTCACTATTCCCTCAAAACCCATTTGCTGATTTAACCGGTGTTCGTCCAACAGCGATCATCAGTGTGGTGATTTTCTCTGCATTTTTAGGTGTGGCAGCACTTAAACTGATGGATAAAGACACCGTCAATGGCGAAAGAATCAGACACGGGATTGAAGCGCTGCAAGCCTTGGTGATTAGTCTTGTCCGCTTAGTGATGCAATTTACGCCTTATGGTGTATTAGCATTGATGACTAAAATGGTGGCAACAGCAAATGTAGCCGACATCGTTAAATTAGGTGAGTTCCTCGTTGCATCTTATCTTGGACTTGCAATCATGTTCCTCGTACATGCGCTGATTTTGCTGTTTGTACGTGTCAATCCAATCGACTTTTTCAAGAAAGTTTTTCCTGTTTTAACTTTTGCATTTACCAGTCGTTCAAGTGCCGCGAGTATTCCACTCAATATTGAAGCACAAACCAAACAATTGGGTGTGCCTGAAGGTATCGCCAGCTTCTCGGCTTCCTTTGGTGCAACCATTGGTCAAAATGGTTGTGCTGGTTTATACCCTGCGATGCTGGCGGTTATGGTTGCGCCAACAGTGGGTATCAATCCACTTGATCCGTTATGGATTGCCCAATTGGTTGTGGTGGTGACTCTCAGTTCGATTGGTGTAGCTGGCGTTGGTGGCGGTGCAACCTTCGCTGCTTTAATCGTCCTCCCAGCCATGGGCTTACCGATTACTTTAGTTGCGCTATTGATTTCAATTGAGCCATTGATTGATATGGGCCGTACTGCTTTAAACGTCAACGGTTCGATGACTGCAGGCACAGCGACCAGTCAATTACTCGGTGTCAGAAATCCACAGCCCGATAATGATGCTTAAAACACACTGAAAATAAAAAAGCCAACGCATCATCGTTGGCTTTTTTATAACTGAATAAATTACAACTTCAACTGTTGCACGAGCGAACCATCTTGTTTCGCCACTAAGGATTCACACAGTTGAATCCGTTCCTTGGTTTGATTTAAACCACGCTCGACTCCGACCAACTCTTTTGTTCTCGGTGCAAAGAAGGCATTCAACTGCGTCGCTTCTTGTTGTGTACAAGCTGCACCACTAAACAATGCAGGGAAGCGTCCAGCAGAAGACTTACCTAAACGATCAAACACAGCATCGTGATTGGCCTTAAACCATGACCAAAGTCCGCCTTGTTCACCGCTATAGCTATTGATTGAGTTAATCACGGTACGTACTTCACCAACTTTCACACGTGGGTCTAAAACTAACTGACGTGCCTGCTGACGTGTTTCCACCTGATTTGCTGAGCCTAAGGCAGTAAGCATCGCCAAACGTTGGGTCGGTTGCGTGATGTGTTGTAACTCCCCCGCTAAACGATCAAAGGTAGGCTGCCCTTTTTCTTGTACTCGTACAGCTAAAATCGTTGGTAAAAGCTCGGGGGGTAATGTTGCAAAATTCAATTGCTTTTGAGCGAATAGAGCGTCGGATTGTTTTAACAATTGCTCACGCACTTCTGGCACCTGAATTTCCAATGCAAGAAATTGGGCTAACTCACTACGCCACAAACTATCCTCAGCAGACTCACCTGCTTTGCTCGCATAACCCAATTGATTTAATTTGGGTAGATATAAATTCGTGAGCACTTTTCTAAAATGCTCACGTTCTGCCTCAGTCTTCAGCACATGGCGCTGGATTGTACTGAGCTGCTGAAACAATGCCGTACTAATCTGTCGGCTATTCGAGTTCGCAAACTTCTTCGCCACATCCACCACCGCCAACAGGTTAATATCACCATGGTTAAATGCCGCTGAAACAGCATAGGCATAGGCCAATTGTTCAGTATTAGAGAGTTTTTCTGTAGCGGCAGTCAGACGAGCAAGTTCTGGTTCAGGCAAACTAAATTGGTAATAGCCTGCTGCATCTGCATTTGGAATATACCAACTGTTAATACGTGCACCTTTGAGTTCAATTTTAGCTTCCGCTTGATCGATTAACTCACATTGAACTTTACTTGCTGCATTGGGAACTTCATAACGTACGCATAACGGTACCCCCCAAAGACTGTTGGCATCGCCTTTAGAACCAACAGGTAAGTAACGCGTTTGCTTCACATTTAAAAAGACTTTATTGCCTTGTTGCTGCAATGAGGTACTCAGCAAAGGTACGCCCGGTTGATCAATAAAACTTTTCACCGCTTTGCTAAAACGCTCAGCTTGACCAGACTGTTCTGCAAGGGAACTAATTAAATCATTGGCTGTGGCATTACCATATTGATGCTTGTGAATATAATTACGCACCCCTTGTTTGAATTTGTCTTCGCCTAGATAGCTCTCAAACATATTTAAAACAGCTGCACCTTTTTGGTAGGTAATGCCATCAAAAGCCGTTTGAATATCGGCATTGCTTAAAATTGGCTGACGGATACGGCGTACACTGACCAAGCTATCACTTTTCATCGCCCCTGCAGTATCAACGACACGTTCAAGATCAGCGTTAAATTCAGGATGTAATTGTTGGGTAATCTTACTTTGCATCCACGTGGCAAAAGATTCATTCAACCACAGGTCATCCCACCACGGCATGGTCACCACATCCCCAAACCATTGATGTGCCAATTCATGCGCATTGACATTAAAAGAGCTTTGTACAAATGACACGGGAGAGTCTTTATCCAGTAGCATTAGATAGTCTCTAAATGTAATCAGTCCGGGATTTTCCATCGCACCCGCCGCAAAGTCAGGTGCAGCAAGCAAATCTAGCTTGTCGAATGGATATCCGAATGCAAAATAATCTTCTAATGTTTTTAAAATTGCGGGAGTTTCAGACAAGGCATGCTGCATTTTTTCAGCCTTAGCATCGGGTGCAAGACCTCGTAATTTGATCGCCTGTTTACGCCACTCAGTCGCACCAATATCAGGACCTTGTTGTACTTGCCAAGGACCAACCGCCAATGCCAGTAGATAGGTTGGTAGTGGTTTGGTCGGGGCAAAGCTTAAAGTTTTCCAACCCGATTTTTCGGTCTGTTCAGAGACTTGATTTGTATTGGCAAAACCTGAATATTTACTTGGTATGGTTAATCGAATATTAAAGGGTGTTTTAAAACGTGGCTCATCAAATGATGGAAAGGATTGACGTGCACTGATCGCCTCCATTTGAGTCATGACATAAGGTTTACCCTCAAACTCAATTTTATAAATACCGTCCAGTTGCTGATCATAATCGGCATTGAAATCCAATACTAAGCTGTACTGACCTGCTGGTAATGTCTGGGCAAATTTAATCAGACTGACACCATCAACTTCTGAAGCTTGCTCATATTTGGCCGTGGTTTTCTGTCCAGCTGCGGATAGGATGTTGGCCTCTTTTACCGATAAAGATTTGCCATGAATCCAAACATGATCGGTTGCTTGGGTCAGTTTTAAATGAATGGTGGTTTTACCGGTATAACTTTTTTGTGCAGGATCAATTTTAAAATCTAAATCATAAGATTCGGGTATGGCCCATTCAGGCAATTTGCCGATTGGAATTTGTTCATTGCTATTTGATGCAAAAATCTGGGTTGCAGATAATGAAAGTAATGTTGTAAGTAGCAATTGTTTTTTAAATGAAGGTTTGACCAACATAGGAGATCTGTCCTCTGTAGTTTTTAAAATAAAAAGACGCAGCAAATGGTGTACCACTTCGCTGCGTCCACACATCATTGTTAGAATTTATAATTAAACTCCAACCAACCCTGACGGCCGATTGGTGAATATGATCCTACTGGATAATATGGCCATCCGCCTGTGTCATCGTGTTTCACTTTGTCAAATAGGTTATTCACAATGATTGATGCAGAGGCCTTGGGTGAAATTTGATAAGTTCCACTCCAATTGACCAAATAAGTCGGGCTTAAGTAAGCTGTTTGATTACCGTTTGGAATCTTGCCGTAGCGATTGACTAATACGGTTGATGCCCAATCACCGAGACTCCAACGGAGACTGGTATTAAAGCGGTCTCGCCAATCTGGAATGGTTAAGTCTTTTAAATAGTTATCTTTCTCGCCATCTTTTGATTGTTGATATTCACGTTCAAGCACACGGCTATAATTCACCGTCCACAGGAAGTTACCTAAATTTTCTGTTTTCCAACGCCATTTGCTGGTGAAATCAATCCCACGAGTATGATCTGAGGCAGCATTGATCGGAACAATATTGATATTGTTGATCACATTTGGATCAACCACTGCATTTGTAGGATTGCGCTCTACTCGTGCCAACGCATCAACACATTGTGCCGAATTGATATCTTGTGCACCCAAACGACAATCAGCTTCTAAACGTAAAATCTTATCTTCACTTAAATTGGTTACCAGATTATCAATTTTGATATCCCAATAATCGACGGAAATATCAAACTTATTGCTTGGAGACCAAACAAAACCTGCACCATAAGATTTGCCTTCTTCTGGCTTTAAATCTTTGTTGCCCGTTAGTGTGTAGTTCGCACCAGGCGAATAATCTTTAAAGCTACATTTATCTAATGCTTGTCCCGTTTGGCTACAACGTAAATAATCGGTGGTACTTGGGAAATACCCTCTTTGTTTATTCAAAAACAGATAGTTCATATCTGGTGCACGAAAACTGGTTGCGTAGTTGCCTCGCACCAATAAGGTTGGATGTGGTCTAAATTCTAAGCCTGAACCAAATGTGAATTTATCAATACTACTATCTGACAAAGCATAACGGTCATAGCGTCCAGACAAGGTGAGGTTGAGCGGTTTAGCTAAAGGTAAGAATAATTCCGTACCTAATGCCTGACGGGTACGTGCCCCACCATATTCACCACTGGAAGTGGCATTATAGAAGTCCCCATTTTCCACCGCCTTATCGGGTTTGATTTTAAAACCTTGGCGTCCAATTTCTGCCACAGCAGCAAGCTTGGCCGTTCCTGCAGGCAATTCAAACACATCACCATTTGCACTCAGGGTTAAACTCTGTGCCCAAGACTTGTCGTTTTCCTCAGTTGTGCCTGAAATGCTTCTAAACTCACTAGCGGTCAGTGGCCGACTGATACGATCTAAATGCGGGGAATAAATTGGAATACCATCTTGATCTGTCCCCAATTGCCGACCTAAGAAATATTCATCAACATTCGAACGTACCAGCCCTTGTTTACGTAATTGACTGGTATAAATCGAGCCATTATAGGCTGCTTCATAACGCCAGCTACTGTCTCCAATATCGCCACGGATACCAAAGTTCAAATTGGAGGAGAGTTCTTTCCATTTTTTATTGGCTTGCTCGACACCACCGAGTTCTTCTGGTGCAAAACGTCGTGTCCAGATTTCATAATTTCCTGTGTCTTGATTGAGGAAATAGCCACTACTTGCGCCTAAAGAAGTCCATGTCGGGCCACGAGTATTGTTTTCAATTTGATTGGCACCAATCAAAACATCCGCGAATAATTGAGTTTTCTCATTCAGCTCATAATCTAAACCGAGATAACCATTTTGGCTGCGATTCTTGGTTTGAACCGTCCAATAGGTCGGTCTGGCTAAACCACTGGCACAATTATCGGTCCCCGCTTTTCCAATATTTTTTACTGAGCCTTTAAATAGATCATCAAATGCCTCACAGCCATTAATTGAAAGATATTGGCCTGTCTTGGCATTTTTACGTCCAACGATCGTGTCTGGCTTTTCCCCTCGAAGCGTTCGGCTCGACATGAAATCTCGGTCAGCCGCCCAAATTGGTTCGCGCCCACTCAGTTCAACACCATAAACCAGATTGAGCTTGTCCAATGTTTTACTGCCACTCAATTGTAGACGTAAATTTTCACCACCTTCTTTAGTGCCACCTGCCTTGATATTGAATTGTGTCCCATCAGTTTTCTTTTTCAGGATGATATTGACTACACCCGCAATCGCATCTGAACCATAAATCGCGGAAGCTCCACCATTTAAGATTTCAATGCGGTCAATAATCGCAGTCGGAATATTGGCTAAATTGACAAAATTCACAGCGCCGTCATAAGGCACTGGATAATCTGCAACTCGGTGTCCATTAATTAAGGTTAAGGTATGGTTCGGCCCTAAACCGCGCAAACTAATCGCATTGGCTGCGGGAGTAAAAGTATTGCCATAATCCGCGCCTTGTACAAAACCTGTGTTTTGCGTCAGGTTATTCAAGGCATCAAAGGCATTACTAAAACCGTGTTTCTCGATATCGGCTGCGGTAATCACGGTCACACTGGTTGGGCCATCTTTCTGGGCTTTGGATATACGTGAACCTGTCACCGCAACATGCACCACTTTATCCGATGTTGTCGTTGTTTGTGGCTGTTCTACATTTGTCTCCGCATGGCTCTCTAATGGATGAAGACATGCAATAAAGACAAAAACAAAACAACCTTTGTTTTTAACAGCCCCAAGATATTTCAAGTAATTTAGATACATATTTATGAATGAGTAAAATGAAGACCGCCCTAATATATCTACTTTTATTTAGTTGATTTATACACATTTTTTATAGGGATATGTGTGAATAAGATATACCAAATGGTTGATTATTTATCATAAAAACTAAAATAACTCCCCCATAAAATAAAACCTTTTTCATTCAATCACTCCCAGTCACAAATTTACCAATGCGCCTAAACGGGTTAAATTTTAAAAACTCTCTAGCCACAACCCAAATCTTGAGTTATTTTCTGCTAACATAGCCCTTTAGCGGGTGGGACACACACCACATAAAGCTGAGCTATCCTTCATCATCAACCACTTTCATCCAAATTTTTTAATCATTAAATGCTGTAACTCATGACTATGAATATCCAACAGGCACTCAATAACATTACCAAGAACATCCATCTGACCCAGCCACAAATGGAAGATGTCATGCGCAGTATCATGCAAGGTGAAGCCACTGATGCTCAAATCGGTGCGCTAATGATGGGCTTGCGCATGAAGGGTGAAAGTATTGATGAAATTACAGCCGCTGCACGTATTATGCGTGAATTCGCGATTAAAATTGATGTCAGTGATATTCCTCATCTGGTAGATATCGTGGGTACAGGTGGTGATGGTCAAAACTTATTTAATGTTTCAACCGCTTCAAGTTTTGTGATCGCTGCTGCGGGAGCAACTATTGCGAAACATGGTAACCGCGGTGTATCAAGTAAATCAGGTTCTTCTGACGTGCTGGAACAGATTGGCATTCAACTTGATTTAGACATGCAGCAAACAGAACGTTGTATCCGTGAAATGGGCGTAGGTTTCCTGTTTGCGCCAAATCACCATAAAGCCATGAAATATGCGGTAGCGCCACGTCGTGAATTGGGCATTCGTAGTATCTTTAATTTACTTGGTCCACTCACCAACCCTGCTGGCGTAAATCGTTTTGTAATTGGCGTATTCTCAGATGAACTTTGCCGTCCCATTGCTGAAGTATTAAAACAGCTTGGTGCCGAGCATGTACTGGTGGTGCATTCTAAAGATGGTTTAGACGAGATCAGTCTAGCTGCGCCAACCGCTGTGGCTGAGCTTAAAGATGGCGAAGTTACAGAATGGACGTTGAACCCCGAAGACGTTGGTATCGCCTCTCAAACACTCACCGGTTTAGTCGTCAATAGTTCAGAAGAAAGCTTAAAGCTAATCAAAGATGCTTTGAGTCGTGACAAATCAGACGTAGGCGAAAAAGCAGCAAATATGATTGCACTCAATGCAGGTGCAGGCATTTACGTCGCAGGTATTACCAAAACCTATAAACAAGCCGTTGAGCTGGCTCAAGATATTCTTTACGGCGGACAAGCCTTAGAAAAAATGAGTATCTTGGCTGAATTTACCAAAACATTGAAACAATATCAGGCAGACTAAGGACTTCTCATGATCGATATTCAAAATACCATTTTAGGTAAAATTGTTGACCGCAAACATGAGGAGCTTGCAGCACGTTTAAAACAACGTAGCTTGCATGATGTTGAGCAGTGGGCAAATGAAGCAACGCCTGTGCGAGGTTTTGCCAATGCTTTACAGCATAAACGCCCTGCTGTAATTGCAGAAATTAAAAAAGCATCACCTTCTAAAGGTGTGATCCGTGCAGACTTTAATCCTGCGGAAATTGCACAACAATATGAACAAGCAGGTGCAGCCTGTTTATCGGTATTGACCGATGTGGATTTCTTCCAAGGTGCAGACGAAAATATTGCGATTGCACGTCAGCATTGTGCCCTACCTGCTTTGCGTAAAGATTTCTTGATTGATCCTTATAATGTGGTTGAAGCACGTGCGCTACATGCTGATTGTATTTTATTGATCGTGGCATGTTTATCAGATCAACAACTGGAAGAAATGTCGAAAACAGCATTTGAACAACAGTTGGATGTATTGGTTGAGGTGCATGATGAATATGAATTGGAACGTGCGCTAAAACTTTCTGAGCAATGTATTTTGGGTGTGAACAACCGTAATCTTAAAACCTTTGATGTGGATTTAAATACCTCATTGCGTTTAAAGAAATTATTGCCTGCTTCCCGTATCTTAGTTACTGAAAGTGGTATTGCCATGCCTACTGATGTAGAGATGATGCAAGCCAATGACATTCATACTTTCCTTGTGGGTGAAAGCTTTATGAAACAGCCTCGCCCTGATCAAGCATTTCATGCATTGTTTGGGCAACCTGAGCAGATCTAAGCAAATCAGGTTCAAGGTAAAATTCTACCTTGAACCTTTAAAAAAGTTGCTAGAACTAAATATAGACTCTAAATAAAGAATAAAAATTAGAGTTCAAAATACTAAAAGATAAAAATCGATGAAACAATATGAGTAATTTTTTATTAATCTTGGGGCTGATCTTTTTAGTTAGCTTTCCTATTTATAGTCATCTATTTTTCTACGAAAAAATTCAGAGTTTTAAAGATCCAAGAGTCGCCTATTTCTTTACTTTAATTCCTGGGCTTATTCTTATTGGCATTGCCATGTATTTGTCCCCCGCAAAGACCTACATTAAAACTGAAGAGTGTGGCATCGTAAAACAATATAAAATGTTCCCCAAGAAACGAAGTCAAATCGAGCGCCTGACGATTGTCATGGACCAATCTGGCTATATTCGTTATTTTGACTTTGATCATACTCTGCCGCGTGTTCAAGTAAATGAGCATATATGCTTTGAACTTTATGATCGCTTTAAGAATAGGGGTTTAAACCAATCACGCATTATCAAAATCATTACTCTTCCTTAAGTAATAAACGCCATTAAACATTTAGTTTTTTAATACAAAGATCACAGTAGAAGTAAAAACTAAATTAATTTCTCACCTACACATTCAATTCTGTCTAATGATTTAAATTGCATTCCTTTTCCCTATGAATGCAATTCAGTTCAAATCATCACGGTTTCGGACTATAATTTTATATCTCTCGTATCTTGCCTATTTTTCTAAACTTATGAGTAAACACGATTCATCGCTTTCTAAAGACCAGTTTAACTTACTGAAAGCCTTTAAAAAGCAAATCTCTAATCCTCAAGCGAGTGCTATTGCAAAACAAGCAGAGTCACAAAAAGCTCCAGCCGTTGCAGAAGAGTTGGAAGATACTGAGCTTTTTAAAAAAGCCCTGCTTGGGGTAAAACCAATCGACAATCAAAATATTGCCGATACTCGCGTTGCACGCAGTAAAAAAGTCGATGCTCAAACCTTGGCAAAACGTGCTGCGGCAGAAGGTGGCGCAGAGCAAGAGCTTACAGAAATTTCCGATACCCAAGCAATCTTAAATCCTGTTGCCAGCCAAGCAACTTTAAGCTATCGCATTGCGACTTTACAGCACAAAGTATTTGAAGACTTAAAAGCAGGCAAAATTCGCTGGTTCGAGGCGGTTGACCTACATGGCTGTACCGTTGAGCAAGCACGTGCTGCGGTCTTACAAGTACTTCAAATGGCAAAAGATGAAAATCAAAATGTCGTTAAAATTGTGCACGGTAAAGGGCCCGAAGCAATTTTAAAAACCTATGTCAATGGTTGGCTCAGACAGCATCGTGATGTGCTTGCTTTCGTTAGTGCGCCAGAAAATCAAGGCGGTACAGGAGCGGTTTTAGTCCTGCTCAAACGTGCCGAAAAGAACCCTAAGTACAAACAGTAATCGGCATTTTTATCAAAATTAAGATTTCCAATCGTTTTCTGATACAATTGCCGTTTTTGTTCAACCCACCTAAGTGAACATTGTTATGTCTATGCAGCAATCGTACGCAAATATCTTAACTGCCGTTGGTGAAGACCTAAATCGCCCGGGCTTAAAAGATACGCCAATGCGTGCGGCTAAAGCTTTCTCTTTTTTAACTTCTGGCTATAGCAAAACGCTTGAAGAAGTTACAAATAGCGCGCTCTTCCCTTCCGATAACCATGAAATGGTATTGGTCAAAAATATTGAATTTTATTCACTTTGTGAACATCATCTACTGCCATTCTATGGTCGTGTGCACATTGCATATTTACCTGAAGGTCAAGTTTTAGGTTTATCAAAATTTGCGCGTATTACAGAAATGTTTGCACGTCGTCTACAAGTTCAAGAAAACTTGACGCAGCAAATTGCAGAAGCAGTTGCAGAAGTGACTCAAGCACGTGGTGTTGCAGTTGTAATTGACTCTGCGCATATGTGTATGATGATGCGTGGTGTAGGTAAACAAGAATCAACCACACGTACGGTTTCTTTTGTTGGTGATTTTAAAACCGACAAAGATGTACGTCGTGAATTCTTAAGTGCTGTTCCTGAAAACTATTAAGCTTTCTGAATAATGATTCTAGCCATTGATGTTCATTATAAAGAAAATTCAGCTTTCATTGCAGGTGTAATTTTTCCCGTATGGGAAAGTACAACTCCAAAACAGATTTATACAAAACACATTCATCCAATTGCTGAATATGAATCAGGTAATTTTTATAAACGAGAATTACCTTGTATTCTTGCGTTACTACATGACATTCATGATCCAATTGATTACATTATAATTGATGGATATGTCACCTTGGGTCATGAAGGTAATGCTGGTTTAGGCAGTCATCTCTGGCAAAACTTGATCCCCAAAATCCCAGTGATTGGTGTGGCGAAGAATTATTTCAAAGATACGCCTAAAGCATGTGAAATTATACGTGGTAAAAGTCTTAAACCGTTATATATCACAAGCATTGGCATCGATTTAGAACAAGCGAAACAATATATTATGAGGATGTCAGGACAACATCGTATTCCCAACTTGCTCAAATTAGTCGATCAAGAAAGTAGAGCGTTTTTCTAATGCCATCTGTTCAGTTAGCAGGTTTCGGCGATTTAATCGCAAATGAAGCAAGTATTGATTATCCTCGTCCCGATCGTTTGGTTCAAGGTAATCCCGAACGTTTAACCTATAGTTTATATGAACATCCACATATGGACTGTGGCATCTGGCAATGTGAAGTCGGTGCTTGGAATATTCAATTTTCTGAAAACAAACAAGAGTTTTTTCAGATCATTGAAGGAATTGTGCGTATTCACGATGCAAAAACCAATTCTTTTATTGAAGTGACTGCTGGAAATGCAGGGATTATTCCACCCGCATTTGTCGGTACATTTGAAGTGATTGAAGCAGTTAAAAAATACTATGTGATTGTTGAGATTTGAACTTATCTTTTCTAAAAAACTGAATGTGGTTCACTATTAAAATATTGAGCAATTCTTGTTTTAAATTCACAGGCCACTTTTTCAGGCAAATAAATTTTACGCACCTGTTGCTCTGAATAAAAAGAGGGTATCAAGCTGAGTGTAATATGCCTTTCAAAGTCTTTCCATCCTAGCAAACTCTTTAACCTAGTTAATGTCAAAGCTGGCTGTATTTTATAATTCGTATATAAATTCATCATAATCTCAGTAATATCATCATTTTCTCTTATTTCATCGATAATTACCTCAAAACAACGTAATTGTATTCTTAGCCATTCAGCATACCATGCCATAAAGCTATCAGCTCTTTTTATAAAAAATGAATTTTCTTCAAACTCATATATCATTCCTTTATGCATTCCATTCGTAATAATACAATATTCACTAATATAGCTTCCCCAGCCAATGCGCATAAAGCTCCTCACATTAGCATCAAGCCATTCACCATATTCTGGTGTTAAATCCATAGAATACAACTCAAAATCATCTAAAGTCGTGATACCTGTATCAGGTCCACAACACCCCATACCCAACTGCAATAAGAAACTCCTAAACTGAGTTGGAATTTGAATATTTAGTTGCTCTTCTAATTGAAACAACTTTTCTTCATCAACTGAATTAATAATATATTGGTTCAGACTAGCACCATCTACAACAAAACATTGGTCAAACTGTTTAAGTTTTTTTATTTT
Organism: Acinetobacter higginsii; assembly: GCF_000369525.1. Classification (GTDB taxonomy): domain Bacteria; phylum Pseudomonadota; class Gammaproteobacteria; order Pseudomonadales; family Moraxellaceae; genus Acinetobacter; species Acinetobacter higginsii. The sequence continues at coordinate 332,729 of NZ_KB850072.1, read as the reverse complement.
TTGAGCCACTTCAGACCACATTTTTATTTTCCTATAAAACAATCAACTTTAAAAAAAGTGTACATAACCCACACCGATTTTATTCCAGTCTTTATGATCCTGCTGTTCAAAATCCCAGTTTAAACGTAAAGCATGATTTGTATTCAAACTATATTGAAGTTGCATACCGACTCTTAAATTCCACTGACTCCGATCTTGCCAATACGGTAACTCAATCTGTACCACGCTGTTAATATTGTCTGTCCACAGATTCATACATCCTACCGTTGGCCCTACTCCAACACGCCAGCCTTTATCTAAATTTTTGCCACCTTGAATATGACTTTGCAATTGGGCATAACACAAATTTCGACGATCATAATCTGCCACGCTATAGCCAACTTGCATATTTAGATTCATCACACCATGTTGCTGATCCTCACTAAACTGCCCTTTCTCAACTGACTCCTGTTTCCAACCTAAATTAAAACCCCAAGTGAGTGGTGATTTAAATGGTTGAATCGGGTTATAGGAATTTACCGACAGTAGATCTAAATGTTCTAACTTAAGCTTGTCGTCGCGGTATTGCAGACTGCCATCTAAAAACAAAAGTTGTGTGCCTGCACGATAGCCACCTTGTGGATCAATTAAATCGTGATAAGCCTGACGATGCCCAAGTTCAATAAACTTCTGTCCTTGTACTTCACCCACATTTACCGACAAGTTACGGGCATGGTGCCCTTCTACAGGCTGCTTTTTCGGACGTATCGGTTCTTGACGTTGTTTATCAATCTCGATTTGACTACGCTGAGCAAGTAACTGACGTAATTGAGGTTGGGCAAAATCCGCATCTACCTTATGGCTAATATATTGTAGATATAAATCGTCATAAGCCATTTCTAAAATCTTGGCCTGATCTTGTGGCTGATATGCTTTTAAAATGGGTTGAGTCTGATCTGTCTCGGTAAAAGCAACCTGATGAGCGACTTTGGCTAAAGCTGTGCCATGCTGCTTGGCTTGAGCAAGTAATTGGGTTTCCAAAGCTGGTCGATACACGACTTCTTTTACTAAATTTTGTTGATCGACAGCCTTCAAGGTTTCAATTGGAATGGCAGCATAGTTAAACTGCTGTTTTAAGTTTAAATTTGGACGTACTAAATCAATTAAGCCAAGTAAACGGTAGGCACAGTTATCGCTAACAAAATAATAAGGGAAACTCACATGCTGCATTTCCCAAATATGCTCAACTAGAAACCGAGTTTCCTCTGGGGTTAAATTCAGCTCATACTCCCACAGGTCACGACTTTCAAAATCACCGTATTCTTTTACTTTACGATAATACGGCATTAAAGAATATTCACCTGGATATTGCCCTGTTAAACCTTTCCATGCATAAGACCAGTTATCATCACCTTTCACTGTGGCAGCATAGTTCACTGCATAGGACACTAGATTGAGTTGCTTCTGATCCTTTGGATCTAAACGCAATAGCGTATGTCCAAACATCGAACTTGGATTACCCATAAAATCTGTTGCATAAATCAAAGTCGCTTTATACGGTTTGATTTGATTGATCCAGTCCTCAAATTCCGTACAATTTACTTTTGGCAGCTGTTGATCACTAAGGTTGAGCTGTTGCATCAACCAGCGGCTACGCGCGGGAAATTTACAACGGATGGATTGGTTATCTGGAGCTTCTACAAATAAGGCTTTAATGTCAGCTTGTAATTCATTCTTTAAATTTGTTTTACCATCTTTTGCGTAAAAATAACCCGCATAAGTAACTTCACTATTTTGTTTTTGGTCGGCATACATCAAGCGCTGCCATGTGATGTGCTGATCTAATTGTTTTTGTTTCGCGATGTCCAAATAAGTTTGAAAATCTGATTCAACCATCGCGTGGGCAAAGTGACACATCAAAGACGCAAGTACAAAAGTAGCTAATTTCATTCAATCGCAATTTTTAAGAATAATGATCGTAGGTATAAGAAAACCCTGTCATCAAGACAGGGTTTTAACATGTAGCAAATTAAACGTATGCTTTAAGCACTGCATCTTTTGCCATCACACTTTGTAAAGCGTCTAGCACTTGAAGCGAGTTTGCATTTTTACTTGAATAAATTTCAGCAAAATTTGCTTTAGACACAGCAAAGAAACGTGCTTTGTCATTGGCTTTAATTTGCATTAATTCAGCAAGTACATTTAAGCTTTCGCCTTGGCCAACGGCCATATCACGCGCTAAAGATTCAGCATTTTCATTGGTAAAAGTCACCACTTGAGCTGTGACAGTACCACCTTGACGGCATCCTAAAGTACCAAAAGTAATACCTAATAATTGGTTGGTAAAAATACCATTGGTTGTCGCAGCAAGAATTTTAGGTGCAACACCTTTTTTACCTGCCCAAATTTGTGTACCAGCACCACAACCGACATCATTATCAGCCATTGCAACTGTTGAACCAGCGGTCAATAGAGCAGCTAATGCAATTTTTTTTAACATAGGAACGATCTCCAGTATCAATTATTCTTCAGTATTTGTTATCACTATTGTGTTGTGTAATTCTTCCTACACAAAAGTTAAAATAGCGAGCTTAGCGCGCTTTAGCAAATAAATTTTGAAATATATCTGAAATATTCATAACAAAAGGAAATTAGATGCTCATTTTAAACGATTTTCGAATGGCCTAATTTAACCGCCAAGCCCCATTTTTATCTCGCGTCCCCAAGATTTTTAATACCAACACTAAGCTCAGCAATAATAATAAATACCATGAACCTAATTTACCCCACCCCACCATATGCCATGCATCGACTTGACTTGGGTACAACCAAATTTTATAGAAGGTACTGATGTTCTCTGCAATCCAGATCAAGAAGGCAAGCAACAATAAAATCGGCAACATCGGCACCCTAAAACGATGCTGTTGCAATTGAAAATAAAGTTTTGTTTTCCAGAAAATCAAAATACTCCAAATAAATAATGCAACACGAATATCAGGAATAAAAAACTTGGTCATAAAGTTGAGATAAGACAACACTGCCAAACACAGCATATTGCCAAAATTCGGCAAATTCTCGAATGAAACGTTATAGAGCCGCAATGAGCGAGCAAAAAAACTCCCCACTGCTGAATACATAAACCCCGCAAACAATGGCACAGTAAGTAATTTCAATACCGCTGGTTGTGGGTACTGCCATGAGGCAATCGCTGGATGGGTCAAAAATATTTCCATTCCCATCGCCATGATATGGAATAAAGCAATGACTTTTGCTTCTGCCCATGACTCGAGCTTTAAATAGATCAGACAGACTTGAATGATCAAGGCATAAAACAGCAAATAGTCATAACGAAAGAAGCCCCAATATTCATGACTTCCCATCGGTGCGGTGACTGCAAATGCAATCAAAAGCAACAATCCAAATAAGGCAGCCGAAGCTGCCTTAAAGATAAAGTTGAGCGGTAATACAATCAACGGCACAAAACTGATCCTAGCGTGTTTATCTTGAAATGCTTAAAAATATCAACCTAAATATTTAGCACTGTATTCATGTACAGTATCTACAAAAATCTTAGGTTGTGCTGGATCGACCCATTGGGTAATACCATGACCTAAGTTTGCGATATAGCCTGTTTTTTCACCATTGGCATAAGCATCATCAATCATGGCTTTCACTGATTTTTCAATTGAAGCGGCTGAACCATAAAGCACAGCTGGATCTAAATTACCTTGTAATGCAGCTCGTCCTGCAACCACATCACGTGCAGTATAAAGCGGTGTGGTCCAATCTAAACCAAACGCATCAGCCCCTGTGGTGAGCATCGTTTCCAACCACTGACCACCACCTTTGGTAAACACAATAATCGGAATACGTTGACCATCTTTTTCACGTTGAAGACCTGCAATAATTTTGGTCATGTAGTTCAATGAAAATTCAACATATTCTCTATGCGCGAGCGCACCGCCCCAGCTATCAAAAATCTGAATCGCTTGTGCACCTGCATCAATTTGCGCATTCAAATAATCAATCACTGAATCAGCTAAATGATCTAGCAAAGCATGTAACACTTCTGGCTGTGCGTACATCATATTTTTAATGAAGCGAAACTCTTTACTTGATCCACCTTCAACCATATAAGTTGCTAAAGTCCACGGACTGCCAGAGAAACCAATCAAAGGAACTTGGCCATTTAAAGCAGAACGAATGGTCGAAACAGCATTCATGACATAAGCCAGATCAGATTTGGCATTGAGTTTTGGCAAGTTTGCCACATCTTGTTCAGTACGTACTGTTTTATGAAACTTCGGCCCTTCACCTGTTTCAAAATACAGACCTAAACCTAGAGCATCAGGTACCGTTAAAATATCTGAAAATAAAATTGCAGCATCCAGTTCATAACGGCGTAATGGCTGCAAGGTCACTTCACAAGCAAAGTCAGTATTTTTACATAGAGATAAGAAATCCCCTGCCTGCGCACGAGTTTCACGATATTCTGGTAAATAACGTCCTGCTTGACGCATCATCCATACAGGTGTGGTGTCTACAGGTTCACGTAATAAAGCTCGTAAAAAACGATCATTTTTCAACGTTGTCATTACCCATCTCTAAATTGTTTCATATAGCGCGCATCATAACAAAGTTAGCTTGGAATTTATAATTTCAATCGTACTCAAATTTATGAGCTGAAATAAATTTCGCTTTTACACAAAACTGCTACTGCAAGCTGCATTATTTTCTGTAATACTTGCAATATCTTATATCTCAATATGAATAATTCTTAAGGTTGAATTACATGTTTGTTCGCTCATTACTCGCTATGAGTTTAAGTTGTATTCTTGCTAATGTTGCTTTTGCTGCGCCAACAACTGAGCAACCATTAAATCCAAAACAAATTACAGGTTCGGTCCAAGATCCGATTGATCCCTTAGCCATTGACCGTTCGGCATCAAGTGTTGTTGCTGATCCTGCGTCAAGTGTTGCAGCTCCAGCGGTATCTGAACCTCAAGTCAATACGGGTGCGGCATCAGTCGTATCGCAAAAATTAGAAAATACACCGGATACCACCACGGCAACAACCGCTGCTCCAGCTGCTAAAATTTCATGGACTTTAGACAGCATGAATAATGCTGAATATCCTGAAGCTTTGCCAAAAGGACAACTTCCTGCCTACGCACGCGCACATGTCATGTTGAACAATGCACATGCATCACCAGGTGCGATTGATGGTTCAAACGGTAAAAATACACTAAAAGCGATTGCATCATTCCAGCAAATGAATGGTTTAACACCAACAGGTCAGTTAACCAAGGAAACTTGGGATGCATTGGTTGCTAAGCAGACTAAGCCAGCTTATGTTGAGTACACCATTACCGACGCAGACTTAAAAGGTCCATATGCTGACTCAATCCCTTCTGATTATGCACTACAAGCAAAAATGAAAGGTTTGTATTACACCCGCGTAACAGAGATGTTAGGTGAAAAATTCCATATGGATGAGAATTTCTTAAAGAAACTGAATCCAACTGCAACATTTAAAAAAGCGGGTGAAAAAATTATTGTGGCCAATGTCCGCAATGACTTACCTGAAGATATTCATTTGATCGTTGCACACAAAGGCGCAAGACAGCTTTATTTGTTCAATAGCCGTAATCAAATGATTGCATCATTTCCTGCAACAATTGGCAGTACTGATACGCCTTCTCCAGCAGGTACCTATAAAGTAGTCGGTGTTGCCAAAAACCCTTGGTATAGTTATTCACCATCTAACTTTGTGCAAGGTAAAAACCTTAAACCACTTTCTCTACCACCTGGTCCAAATGCACCAGTCGGTAATATTTGGATTGGTTTAAGCAAAAAATCATTTGGTATTCATGGTACACCAAACCCATCTTTAATCTCTAAGACTGCATCACACGGCTGTATCCGTTTAACCAACTGGGATGCCAATGACTTAGGTGCTAAAGTACGTTCAGGTGTTACTGTAAAATTCTTAGAATAATCTAGGCATTTTCTACAAAAACCGAATATCAGTGCTTGATATTCGGTTTTTTATTTCAAAATACTTTCTTCTATATTCGGTAAGGGCTGATAATAAATCTGATTGCGCCCAAGTTGTTTTGCTCGATACAAAGCTTTATCTGCTGTATGAATCAACATCTCTTGACTAATTTTCGGATTGCCGTTAAATACCGTAATCCCCAAACTAATAGTTACATGATTAGATACCAATGATTTATCATGTGGAATCATTAAGCGGTCAATGGCACGATAGATATTGGTCGCAACTGCATAAGCACCTTGTGCAGAGGTCTCAGGCAACAGTACAACAAACTCCTCCCCTCCATAACGAGCAATAAAATCCATATGTCGAATCGAGCTTTTAATGGTTTTCGCAATAGCTGAGATCACCTGATCCCCCATTTGATGCCCATAAAAATCATTGTAGTTTTTAAAATAATCAATATCGATAAATAAGACCGAAAGCGATTTGCGCTCTTTACAGGCTAAATCATAGTAATAGGTACACATCTCTTCAAAGGTACGTCGATTTGACACATCGGTCAGTTCGTCATGCTGACTCAGATGTAATAACTCAGATGCTTGTATCCGTAAAATCTGCTCATCAATTTCTGAAATTTTGGACTTTATAAATATTTTTCTTTCTTTTGAAGTCAACATCACACTAATCGAAAAACCCAGCAGTAAGCTTCCTATTAGTGTGCGCCCAATCATGAGAAAATCACTAGGGTTATCAAACCAATATAAAAGAAACAAAATCGAAATTGCGGCAAAGGTACCAATCCATAACATATGTAGTGGTCGAATGCCACTCAGGATAAAACCCAACATATACAGAAATGCAATGAGGACCATGGCCTGATTTTGCAGTACCAGATTTGAAACACTCATCATCAAAAATGAGGTGAATACAATGGTCAGGAACACTATCAGGCAAGCGGCAGGGTAAAATAAAGGATTGAGTTTTTTAAAGCGTGAAAAAGCCCAGAATAAGAACAGTGCAATCCCCACAACAATTAAGCTGAGAATACTGTAGATAAAATCGAGGGCAAAATATGTACTGCCACGAATCACGAGAAAATTAGATGGCAGGATCAACAGCACAAATATAGTATAGGTAATCACCCCCTGACCAAAGAACTGAATCGCATTGAGACGTGTTCTGTCTACATTAAATTTCCAGAATTCATTTTCTAATTTTTGCGGTAAAGTTTGATGGGTATTCTTAGATTTAGAATGTTGGGCAACAAGCTGCTCGAGGTCTTCTTTCGACCTCCGCAATTGATCAAGATCATAGCCGTTGTCCATCCCAGATACTCTTTTTATGCTGCACTATTTTTGTGCCGCATAAAAAATAACATAAATTATCATTTTGTCATGCGCTTTGCTTAACCACTTATCCGTAATTCTAGTTACCATTTTCACACTTTATGCATTATTATTTGTATTATTTTTAAGTTTGAAGTAGACCTTGAATACTCTTACACTTTTGCAACCTGATGATTGGCACGCACACCTGCGTGATGGTTTAGCTTTAAAACGTACTGTTCCTGATTTAGCCAAACAATTTGCCCGCGCAATTTGTATGCCCAATCTTGTCCCACCCGTTAAAACGGTAGAAGAAGCTTTAGCTTATCGCGAGCGTATTCTTGCCCATGTGCCTGAAGGCTTAAATTTTGATCCGCGCATGGTACTTTATTTTACCGATTACACTTCTCCTGACGAAGTGCGTAAAATTAAAGAGTCTGAATTCGTCAATGCGATCAAACTTTATCCTGCGGGTGCGACCACCAACTCGGATAATGGTGTTAGTGATATTCGCAAAGTGTATGCCGTGATTGAACAACTGGAAGAACATCAGGTTCCATTGTTACTGCATGGGGAAGTGACGCATAATCACGTCGATATTTTTGATCGTGAAAAAAGATTTTTAGATGAAGTGCTATCGCCTTTACTCAAACAGTTCCCAAAATTAAAAGTCGTGTTAGAACACATTACAACAAGTGATGCGGCGAATTTTGTACTCGAACAAGATCGTAATGTTGCAGCAACCATTACTCCGCAACATCTATTATTTAACCGTAACGACATGTTGGTTGGCGGCGTAAAACCGCATTTCTATTGCTTACCGATTTTAAAGCGTCAAACCCATCAAACAACATTGTTGGAAGTCGCAACCAGTGGTAATCCGAAATTTTTCTTAGGTACTGACAGTGCACCCCATTCACAAGATGCCAAAGAAAATGCCTGTGGATGTGCGGGTTGTTATAGCGCACCAAATGCCATTGAGCTGTATGCACAAGCCTTTGATCAAGTCGGAAAGCTAGAACGCTTAGAAGGCTTCGCAAGCTTATTCGGTGCTGACTTCTATGGTTTGCCACGTAATACCTCAACCATTACCTTAGTCAAAGAAGATATTACTATCGCAGAATCTTTAGACTATCTCGATGACCAAAAAATTATCCCACTTCATGCAGGCAAAACCTTGCATTGGAGAAAAGTGTGACCCAAGAAGAAAATAAAGCCCCTGTCATCGGACAGCGTTTTCGTGGATTCTTACCTGTTGTTGTCGATGTGGAAACAGCAGGTTTTAATTCGCAAACCGATGCCCTACTCGAAATTGCGTGTATTCCGATCATCTATGATGAACACGGGCAATTTATACCTGGCCCTTCATTCCAAGCACATATCAACCCTTTTGAAGGCGCGAATCTTGACCGCCGTTCATTAGATTTTATTGGTATTGATCCTTTCAATCCAATGCGTGTTGCAATGGCTGAAGATGAGCGCACTGCCTTGCGTCGTATTTTCAAATCATTGACTGAAGTTCGTAAAGCTCAGCATTGTACTCATGCTGTATTGGTTGGTCACAATGCACACTTTGATTTAGGTTTCTTACAAGCAGCAATTGCACGTACCGGAACAAAAAATCAAAATCCATTTCACAGTTTTTCGGTATTTGATACCGTGACACTCAGTGCGGTCATGTTTGGCCAAACCGTGTTGGCACGTGCTTGTATTCAGGCGGGAATCGAGTTTGATGGTAAAGAAGCACACTCTGCTTTATACGATACTCAGAAGACTGCTGAACTGTTTTGCTATATTTTGAACAAACTGTCTCCACACCTTCTTGACAGTTTGGTGACAGAACCCTAATATACACCCACCTCAAGAAGTCCCTATCGTCTAGAGGCCTAGGACATCGCCCTTTCACGGCGGTAACCGGGGTTCGAATCCCCGTAGGGACGCCAAATTTGAAAAAGCCACTGCATCTTAAGACAGTGGCTTTTTTATTTGCTTAGAATAATAAAAAGGGCTCCGAAGAGCCCTAAAATATATTATGCAGACTTACGTGAATTGACCCGACCTTTTACAACCGCTTTGATATTCCCTTTCGCATAATTTAAGAATACCAACAATGGTGATAATTTTGGATTCGGCTTTTTACCTTGTCCAATGGCTTTAAACTGCGCTGCATACCAAATGATTTCCATAATTGCCATTTTATCGACAAATGGAATTCCTGTTTTAATTTGATTGACTGCATAACGGACATCATGCCCTGCAATTAAACGATCTGTTAAATCAACTTCAACCGCCAATGGACGTGCAATACCAATAAAATCACATGCACCACTTTCCAGTGCAGCATTCATTCCTTCTACAGTACGGAAACCACCTGTTACCATCAATTTACAGGCAACATGTTGGCGAATTTTTTCTGCAAATTCCAAGAAATAAGCTTCACGCGCAATGGTACTGGCTTTACGTTTTTCTGCCTTAGCACCTGCCATTGCAGGGGCTTCATAGGTTCCCCCAGAAATTTCAATAATATCGATTCCCGCAGCATCAATCGCTTTGAAAACGGTAATGACATCTTCTTCTGTGATCCCACCACGTTGGAAATCTGCTGAGTTCAGTTTGACCGAAATGATAAAGTTTTCAGAAGTTGCATCGCGTACCGCCTGATAAGCATCAATCAAGAAACGCATACGATTCTCAATCGAACCACCCCATTGATCCGTGCGCTTATTGGTCAAAGGTGATAGAAACTGGCTAATCAGATAACCGTGTGCGCCATGCAACTGTACACCTTCAAAACCTGCCTTCTCACATACTGCTGCAGCTGTCGCAAAACGCTGGATAATATCTAAAATTTCTTCATGTTTAAGCTCGCGTGGCGTACCGAACATTGCTGCAAGCATTGGGCTAAAAGGCACAGCTGAAGGTGCAACCGTTTCCTTATTTAGACCTTTTGGACATTGGCGACCAGGATGTGACAACTGAATCAATTGCACCATGCCATGTTTTTTCCCCACAGCAGCCCATTGCTTGAGTTTTTCCAGATCACGCTCGGTTTCAATTGCAACCACACCCGGTTCATTTTTAGCGCCTACATTCACCATTACGTTTCCCGTAATGGCACAGCCCAAACTACCTTTTGCCCACGCTTCGTATAAACCAATCAATAGATCATTGGGTTGTCCTGCATCATTCGCGAGTGCTTCGCTCATTGCCCCTTTGATAATACGGTTTTTAAATGTGGTGTTGCGAATCTGGATACTGTCTGCAATCTGACTCATGGTCATCCTCTGCTACAATTAGAGTATTTGCTCTAATTTAATCTGATTATTGTTACTGTCAAGCATTCTTCCGATGAACTGACAATAGCATATGTCAATTTAATTACAATGCTAATATTCGCTAGCAGAAATAAGCTGACGGGTATATTCAGTCTGAGGCTGGCTAAATAAAAGTGCTGTGGCTTGATATTCCAAGGCTTTGCCTTGATGCATCACTAGGACTTTTTGGCACAGTGCTTTAATGACTTGTAAGTCATGACTGATAAAGATATAGCTGATGTGCTCTTGCTGCTGCAAACGACGTAACAATTGAATGATGGCCAACTGCGTAGTCCGATCCAAGGCGGAGGTTGGTTCATCCAGAATCAGTAGCTTTGGTTTTAGCACCAATGCTCTTGCAAGTGCCACACGTTGCCGCTGCCCACCAGAAAGCTGATGCGGATACTTATCTTTGTCCGTTAAAGATAATTCGACTTTTGCCAAAACAGCGTCAACTTCAGTTTGGCACTGTTGCTTTGAAATGGGTTGAAGATGAAGCCCTTCGGCAATGATCTGTTCAACTGACATACGAGGATTCAGGCTACTAAATGGATCCTGAAACACAATCTGAAAATCACGTCGAAGTGGTCGAAGCTGTTTTTGAGTCAACAGGTTTAAATCTTGTGCCTGAAAATGAATAGAACCTTCGCTACTGATCAGCCTTGCAATTGCAAAAGCCAAAGATGATTTACCTGAACCACTCTCTCCAACGATGCCTAAAGCCTCTCCCTGAGACAGACTCAACTGGATGGATTCTGCTGCAACTTTATAAGCTTTAATCCAATGAAATAATCCCTGCTGAATCGGATATTTTACTGTGACGTTATTTAATTCAAGCAAGGTTTGCGTCGGCTGTATCGCCAAAGCTTGTCCAAAATTATGATTGAGCAAATGCTGTGTATAGCTCGTTTCAGGATAGGTAAATATCTTCTGAACTTCACCCTGCTCTTCAACTTGTCCTTGATTCAGTACCACAACCTGATCTGCATAATGCTTAACTAAATTAAGGTCATGGCTAATCAAAATAATCGCCATCTTTCGTTGCTGCTGTACGCGTTTTAACAACGTTAAAATCTGTGCTTGTAATACCACATCTAAAGCCGTGGTTGGTTCATCCGCAATTAAAATCTCAGGCTCTAAAGCCAAAGCCATTGCCAACATGACTCGTTGCCTCTGCCCACCAGACAACTCATGTGGATAGCACTTCAGTATATGTGCTGCATCGTGGATCTCGACATCCTGCAACAACGCCACACACCGTTTTCGAATCTCAGTCTTGGCAATACCGAGTCGCATTAGACTCTCGCCTAGCATCTGCTCTACTTTGTGCAAAGGATTTAAAGCGGTCATCGGCTCCTGAAAAATCATAGCTATGCGTTTGCCACGTATCTGCTGTAACTGACTCTTGCTCAAAGCCAGCACATTTTCTCCATCGAGTTCCACTTTGCCTTGTACTGTAAAATGTTCAGGCAACACACCCAGCACAGCCAACAAACTAATGGTTTTACCAGAGCCACTCTCTCCAACAATCGCAACCGTCTGCTCTGGATATAAATCAAAGCTCAAATTTTCAAGCAAGCTTTGTCCTGTTTCACTACGAATACTCAGTTGTTGAACCGTTAATAACGGGGATTGATCAAGCGGTTTATCGTCTTGGGTCAAATGCATCACGTGCAGCCTCCCCGATATAAATCAATAACGAAAGTACAATCGCCAATGTAAAAAAGCCAGACAGCACCAACCACGGCGCATCTAGATTATTTTTACCCTGTAATAATAATTCACCCAATGATGCAGCATCAGGCGGTAGACCATAACCTAAAAAATCCAATGCAGTTAAGGCAATAATATTGGCGGTCAACATAAACGGAATCTGTGACAAACTTGAACTCATTGCATTCGGTAAAATGTGCTTAAAGATAATTTTATGATCCGTTACGCCCAACGCTTGCGCTGCACGGACATAATCAAAATTTCGCGCACGCAAGAACTCTGCACGTACGAGCCCAACCAACTGAGTCCAACCAAATAGCAACATGATCAAAAATAGCCAATAAATGCTGGGACTAAACATACTGACCAAGATCATGACAATGAACAACATTGGTAGACCACCCCAGACCTCCAAAATCCGCTGCCCAACTAAATCAACCCAGCCGCCATAGTAGCCCTGTATTGCGCCAACCATGATGCCAATCACCGCAGAACATAGGGTTAAAGCAAACCCAAATAAAAGAGAAACACGCAGGCCATACAAAATTCGGGCAAATACATCACGGCCTTGGTCATCAGTTCCAAGCCAATTTTGCGAACTTGGCGCTGAAGGCACAGGTACTGCCAATGATAAATTTGGTGTTTGATAAGCAAAAGTAACCAGTGGAGAAATCATCCAGCCATGTTTTTGAATCAATTGTTTTACGGCTGGGTCTTGATAATCTGTAGCAGTTTCAAAGGTGCCGCCAAAGGTCGTTTCTGGATAATCTTTCAAAATCGGGAAATAAAAAGACTGCTGATAGCGAACCAACAATGGTTTATCATTGGCAATCAATTCAGCAAATAAGGACAATACAAAGATCGTTAAAAATAAAATCAGACAGCGAAATCCCAATTTATTTTGCCTAAATCGATCAAAACGTGCACGCATCAAAGGGGACATTATTTTCCACCTCTTGATTCAAAATCAATGCGTGGGTCAATCACTTGATAGAGTACATCACCGATTAAACGCAATATCATCCCGAATAAGGTAAATAAAAATAAAGTACCAAAAATCAGAGGATAATCACGCTGAGTAATCGCTTCAAAACCTAATAGACCAATTCCATCTAAATTAAAAATGATTTCGATAAATAAATTACCGACAAAGAAAATGCCGACCAAAGCTTCTGGTAAAGCGGCCACAACCACTAAAATTGCATTGCGAAACACATGCCCATAAAGAATCTGATTGTCATTCAGTCCTTTTGACCTTGCAGTCAGTACATAGGGCTTTTGCAGTTCTTCAACAAATGAATACTTCGTCAGATAAGTTAACGCCGCAAAACTACCGAGCACCATACTCAAGATGGGCAAATACATATGCCACAAATAATCTTGTACTTTTGCCCAGAGGCTCAATTGGGCAAAGCTCTCTGAAACCAGACCTTGTAATGGAAACCATTGCAAATAACTGCCACCCGCAAAGAAAACAATCAACACAATAGCAAATACAAAGGATGGAATGGCATAACTTACGGCTAATAATAAGGAAGTAGATTGATCAAACAGCAAGCCATTATTTTTGGCCTTTTTGATACCTAGCGGGATTGCGATCAGATAGATCAGAAAGGTGCTCCACAAGCCCAAAGACAGCGTAACAGGCAGCTTTTCGTATAACAGTTGGGTCACAGGTTTATCTTTAAAAAAACTGTTCCCAAAATCTAGGCTTAAATAGCCTTTCAACATCAGCCAAAAGCGTTCAGTAGCAGGACGATCAAAACCATACTGGGCTTTGATTATTTCAATCATTTCAGGGCTTAAACCACGCGCACCCTCGTATTGTGCCAAGGTGGTCAAACCTGAGGGCGCATTATTGCCTACCCCTAAGCCTTGCGCATTTTGGATTTGCTGAATCGCTTGTTCGACTGGTCCGCCTGGGGCAATTTGCACAATACAAAAATTAATCAATAAAATGAAAAATAATGTCGGGATCATCAATAACATTCTTTTTAGAATATAGTGAACCATTGAAGTCGAACCCTTATTAATTTATTTACTAAGTTTTTATGAAATCTAACATGAGATAAAATACACGGAAACGTCATCCACAACCTGCGTGTTTTAAACAAGATAATGTTTTGCGAAAGAATAAAAGAGGCCCAATAACTAAACAGGTTTTGTGGATGACAATGCCTTTGGTTACTTTGGGCGAAACAAAAGTAACTCCAGCTGAAAGCTTATCTTGAAATTAAGATGAGAACTCGGTAAGACTCCGTTATATTAATCTAACGACTTCATCAAACGCTAGTCCAAACCATTCTAATTAATGCTTTTGTATAGACTGCTCCTGTTTCTTAGCCTTATTTGCATCGACCCACCAATACTCCCATCCTACAGAAAGTTTTGGTTTAACCGAAGGCTGCTGATAGATATCCCAGTAGGAAAACCAACGCTCAGGCTTTCCATAAGTCAAAATTTGGTAATATCCTGCACGCAATAAACGATCAAGCACACGCGTATACAACACCACCTCATCGCGTGTTTTTGCCGCCACAATTTTCGCGATCATCTGATCAATCGCAGGATTCTTAATCCCTGAATAATTATAATTACCCGCCTCATCTGCTGCTGCACTCCCCCAGAATTGGGCCTGTTCTTTTCCTGGAGTTAAAGTCTGTGGCAGTTTCAGCACCATCATATCAAAATCTTGATGACGAATCCGTTCCATATATTGCGGTACATCCACCTGCCGTAGTTGAACCTGAATACCTAAACGCTTCAAATTGCGCACAAAAGGCATTAATTCACGCTGTGGATTTTCTTGTTGCATCAATAATTCAATTCGAATGGCTTTACCTGTTCGATCATATAACTGCCCATTGCGAATTTGATAACCAGCATCTTTTAAGATCTGTTGTGCAGTCAATAAATTCTGCCGATTGAAACCACTGCCATCGGAAACAGGATAGCGCCAATCAGCCAAAATACCTTGTCGCATCACTGGATTGAATTGGGCCAAATATGGCTTTAATAGGTTTAGTTCAGCAGCACTCGGGCGACCAGTTGCAGCCAAATCAGTATTATCAAAGTAACTTTGTAAACGCTGATTTTGATTAAAGAACAGTGCCTTATTTTGCCACTCAAAATCATAAGCGTAGGTTAATGCCTGACGTAGATAAATATCATTGAGTGGCGCACGGCGGATATTAAACACCAAACTTTGGATATCTAGAGGAGTACCTAACTGCGTTTTATACTTTTTGACTAAACCTGATTTCACTGCTGGAAACTGATAGGCTGTGACCCAATTACGGATATTTTTTTCTTCGTATAAATTAAATTGTCGAGATTTAAACCCTTCAAAACTCACATCTAAATTTCGATAATACACATATTTCAGTCGATCAAAATTATAGCGGCCTTTGTTTACTGGCAAATCTTTGCCCCAATAGTTTGGACTGCGCTTATAGGTAATACTACGCCCTGCATCAATACGATCTACCACATAAGGGCCTGAACCGATAATCGGTTGAAGGGTGACACGACCAAAGTTCTTATTTTTCCAATCCAATTTTGAGTAGATCGGCAGGCTCGCCACAATCAGTGGCATTTCCACATTGTTCTTAGACTTAAAAATAAATTTGATTTGATGTTTAGATAATATTTCAGTTTTAGCCAAATCTGACAAATACATTTGAAAGCCCAGATTGGCTTTGGTCTGATAAGTATCGAAGGTAAATTTCACATCTTCAGCAGTTACAGGCTGACCATTATTAAATCGTGCTTGTGGATTCAAGTGAAAGGTCACCGATTGCAGCTGATCAGGATCATAACTGACCTTTTCTGCAAGCAGCGGATACATCACACGCGGCTCGTCCAGCGAACGATCCATCAAACTATCAAACAGATAATTAACGCCTTCGGTTGAACTGCCCTTGCCATTCATGCTGTTTAAATTATCAAATGTCCCTAAACTCGATTGGCTCAGCGTACCACCCTTCGGTGCATTCGGATTAGCATAAGGCATCACCTTCAACTGTGCATATTTAGGCTGTACATGCATCGCCAAATACGGCGTGGTTTGCATTGCCGCAAATGGAGACTGAGCAAAAAGGCTTAGTCCAGCATATAGACTAAGCCTTTTGATTAAACGTAAATGAATCATTTACAATTACAGATTAGGCACTTTAATCACGTCACCAATACGTAACTGGGTACTTGGCGTTAAATCATTCATTTCTGCCAGCGCACCTGTATCTAAACCATAACGACTTGCTAAACCAATCAGCGTATCACCACGTTTTACTTTGTATTCACTCACTGTTTTAGGGACTGAAATACTTTGACCACGTTGCAGGCTTGCATTGGCTTTTAGATCATTTAACTCAGCCAGTTCACGACCAGACATCCCAAAACGATTAGCAATACTGTTCAAAGACTCACCTGCTTTGACACTATATCTTTCAGTATTACGGCTTGGTGCTGATGTTTTTGGTGTTGTTTTACTATTCTCTACCTTTGCGGTTTCAGCTTTCGGTAAATCACCTGTCAATTTTAGCTTTTGCCCAATACGAACATTACTGCCGCGTGTTAAACCATTTAAACCAGCAACATAATCGAGCTGTAAATTATGACGACTCGCGATATTGCCTAAAGTATCACCAGATTTAACCGTATAAATATCAGGTGTAGTTTCTTCTCTCGATTTGGTCGTATTGCTCGCAGTGGTTTTTGTAGGCACATCACCCGTCAGTTTCAAACGTTGACCAACACGTACACCCGACGTTCTTTCCAAGCCATTCAGATCGGCAACATAGCTCAGTTGAAGATTGTACTTGGCTGCAATCGCATTCAAACTATCACCCGACTGCACCACATACTGATCAGGTACAGTTGAACCCGCAGGAATCTTGATGCTTTGACCCAAACGCACGCCGCTATTTGACTTCAAATTATTTAGCTCAGCCAACTCACTCAAGCTAATTTTCGACTTGGTTGCAATACTTGATAAAGTGTCGCCACGCTGTACGGTATAGTTTTCAGTTTTATAGTTAGTCGATGCACTTACATTTTCGTATTTTACGTTCGTCTTCGTTGGCTCAGGTGTTTCCTGAGTCTGAGAAACTTCGTGTAACGGCACATTAATTTTTTGTCCAACGAACAAGCTACTGCTCGCAGTTAAACCAGAGGTCAAATCAGCCAATTCCTGATTCGATAATGCATAACGATCCGCAATCAGCTTTAAATATTCGCCACGCTTCACCGTATATGATTTGGTTGCAACTTTTTGAGTCGTTGTTGCCTTACTGTCAGTCACACGTGCTGCCTGTTGCGTTGTACGGGCATTATTTTTTGGCTCAATCAATGTTAATTTTTGCCCAACGAACAAACCATCAGTCACAGACAAATTATTATAATCCGCCAACTGTTTTAGAGTTAAATCAAAGCGTGAAGCCAAGTTAGTTAAGCTATCACCCGACTGCACTACATAGCTCTCTGGCTTTTCAGCAGCTTTAGGTGCTTCTGGTTTGGCATCATATAAATATAAGCTTGCACCAACAAATAAGGTACCGTTTGGATCAATCTGGTTCCACTTGGCAACATCACGCCAGTTCACGCCATTTTTTTGCGCAATCACAGCTAAGGTATCGCCAGGCTGTACCACATAGGTGCTGCGCTTGCCTTTTGGTGCAACGACAACAACATCCGTATCGGTTTTAATGTATGGCTTGCCTTGGTTGCGTTTGGCGTCTTCACTGTTTGCAGTGGCAGTATCTTCAACCAAGTTTTTTGGATAAGAGAAGCCTCGGCTCACCTCTTGACCTTTTTCATCAGCAACCGATTGACTGGTTTGAATCGCAGTTAATTTAATTTTGCCATCGAATGGATCAACAATTTCTGTGCCTTTTGGTGCAATTGCCTTAATTTCTGCAACAACTTGATCTTTCTCAGCTTGAGTCGCTTGTGGCTCTAAGACTTGTGCAACCGTTTCTTTTTTGCCTTCTTCTTTTATTGCGGCACTAATTTGCTCACGTTCTTTTAAAGAAATTGGTGGTTCAGTCACCACAGGCTTCACATTTGCGGCAGGCGTGATTGCGACAGGAATACGTGGTGCGCTTGGAACATCAGCCCCTGCAGCAAATGAAGCCAACGCATCCGAACCTCTAGGCGTATTAACTTTACTGGTACTGATTGAGGAAGTTGTTGGACGTGTTGTATTACTTGCCGTTAAATTGGGTGGCGTTGCTGTCGATGCAGTAATACTTTGCCCACTATTGGTCGTTGTACGAATCGTCGTTGAGCTGCTCAGTGGATTGGTATTCATTGGCGGTGGGTTTTTATTGCTAGCCCAGAATCCACCAGAACTTGCCTTACCAGAACGTAATTTCGCATCGATTGAGGGACTTAAATCTGCTGGAATTAAAATCCGCATTGGACTCATTGGGTCAACCATTTCGCCACGATAAGCTGGATTCAGTGCATAGAGTTCAGCTCGACTTAAGCCCGTAATCGATGCAATCTGATTGAGTTCCATTGGACCAGCCAGACTTACTTCACGGAAGTGAGGACGGTTTGCAATTGGTGGTAAGCTCACACCATATGCACCTGGGTTTTTAATAATTTGAGCAACAGCCAAAAACCGTGGAACATAGTTCATGGTTTCTTGTGGAAGCTTCAATGACCAATAATCGGTTGGTAAACCTGCAGCGCGGTTACGGTTAATCGCCTGTTGAATACGACCCGGTCCCGCATTATATGCAGCTAATGCCAGTTCCCACGAACCAAACTGATTGTATAAGCTACCAAAGAATTCATACGCAGCACGTGTCGATTCGACTACATCACGACGTCCATCATAGAGGCTGGTCTGTTGCAAACCATAAATACGCCCTGTACTTGGGATGAACTGCCATAGACCTGCTGCTGCTGCACTACTGGTTGCTGCTGGGTCATACGAACTTTCGATAATCGGCAGTAATGCCAATTCTGTCGGCATACCACGACGTTCAGCTTCTTTTACGGTGTGATATAAATAGCGGCTGGCACGCGCACTTAAACGATCTAAATATGGTTGACGAGAAATAAACCAGCTACGTTGTGCTTCAATTCGTGAATCCCAATGGTTCAAGTCCATCTTGAATCCAACCGTCATTCGTTTCCACACATCACCATGTTTCAGTACCAATAAACGGTCGCCTTCCACAGCACGCATGTCGGTTGCAGACAATAAGTCTTCAAGTGAATCTAAACTGCTTGCATCTAAATAACCTGAGCCAGCTTGCTTTGAAGACGAGCTTTTACTTGATTGAGGTGTTGAAGAACAACCTGTGGTGATTCCCAACGCAACGAGAGCAGAAGTGAGTACAGTAATTTTGAATAATGATGTTGCAGATGCTTGCGACACCAATGTGCTCGATTTATACATAAAAACTTCCAGTCAACTCACGCTAGTTTATTTCTTAATTAGGGGCTATTGATGTTTCAACCATGCATACGTTATAGGCTAAACCATTCAAACAAGGCATGGGACAAAGACAATCATCGCTCTTTGTCAAGTTTCACAACGAAGTTTGGAAAAGTTTTAGCCATGACTTGAGCAAGTACAAAGCACTGCTTTGGTCACAGCACAAGGCAAAACTCTTCTGTCATCTGTGAAACGTCAACAGACTTAGCCATTGTAGTAAAGCATGTCACTTAGACAAGGCAATAATTTAACGTGATTTGCATGGAAATGTTACAAGAAATTAAAAAAGATGAGTTTTGTAACGTTCAGAAGCCAAATTTAGCTTTACAATAGCTGTTATTGTTATGGGGATGCTAAAATTCCCTGCTTATTTTAGCTCAAGTAAAAGTCTTATTCTTTTGTTCTATGTTTAAGTAACACTTGAATATTGGCTAACTTTTTGTGCGATTAAAATATTCAACTTCTTATTCTGCTTATTGTTCAGGTTCAAATATGTCACAAACAATCACACTTTACGTTGATGGCGCATGCAAGGGTAACCCAGGTCTTGGGGGTTGGGGCGCGTATGTCATTACCGAACAAGGTGAACACAAGCTGTTTGGTGGCGAACCTGAAACAACCAATAACCGTATGGAGCTTCAAGCTGCGATCGAAGGCGTTTCTTTTTGCCCGACCGATGCCCGTTTAATTATTTGGACAGACTCCAATTATGTCAAACAAGGCATTACTGAATGGATTCATGGCTGGAAAAAGAAAAACTGGAAAGATGTTAAAAATCCTGATTTATGGCAGAAACTGGATGCGGTCTGTGCCAACCGAGAGATCGAATGGAACTGGATTAAAGGCCATGCTGGACATGCAGGTAATGAAATGGCAGACCAATTGGCAAATTTAGGTGCAGAACAAACCGCTCAACAACTAAAATCGCCAACACAGGCTAACGCTGATACAAAAAAGCCTGAATCCGATTGGCTCTTAAATGACCCTTTCGGATTAGATATTGATATGGATAGCGATGAAATGATCGAAGAATCAGAACTTGAAGAAGTCTTGGATAATATGGGTGACAATACAGCATCAGATGAAGTGGTCGTCGAAGCCGCTCCATTAAATCAGCATCCAAATATTGTCATTACAGAAGCCAAAGTTCATCTACAGGGCCCTCGCCAGCTCATTCTTGATACGGAAACCACAGGTTTTTACTATCAAGATGGCGACCGTATTATTGAAGTCGGTGCAATTGAAATGATCAACCGTAAACTCACGGGTAGTTCAATTCATATCTATATCAATCCAGAAAAACCCGTCGGTGACTCTGAAAATGTGCATGGTATCAGCGATGACTTTTTAAAAGACAAACCGAAATATGCTGAAATTTCCGATACGCTTTTTGCCTTCTTAAAAGGCGCCGAAATTATCGCGCATAACGCGACCTTCGATATGAACTTCTTAGATATGGAGTTCAAACGTGCTGGCTTACCTTTATTGTCTGAGGTTTGTGAGGTTACCGATACCTTGGCACTGGCCAAGAATAAGCACCCTGGTCAAAAGAACTCATTGGATGCTTTGGTACGCCGTTATGAAATTCCAGCACGAGATCGTACTTTCCACGGTGCCTTACTCGATGCTGAAATCTTAGCCGATGTTTATCTTGCCATGACGGGTGGGCAAGTCTCATTTGATATGGACGCCCTTTCTCAAACAGAACAAAATCAAAATAAATCCACCCGCCTACGTGTCCAAGTTGACTTACCTGTGATTCAACCGTCTGAACATGAATTAAATGAACATGAGACCTGGGTCAAACAATTTGAACAAAAACATGGAGAGCCTTGCCTTTTCGCAAAATAAATTTTCCAGTCAATGTAATTTTTTGTATTTCAAGCCTCTAAAGTTAAGTTATATTAACCTTTAAAGATTTAGGCCTCCTAAAAAAGGAGGTCCATGGATATAACAACTTAGGAAAGGTGTAGGTCATATGTCTTACCAAACCTCGATTCATTTCGACCCAACGGCATTATTAATAATAAAAAATGAAATCGACAATTCGATTAAATTGGTAGAAACAGCAGTCAATACCCTTGCCGAAGAACAAGCACTACCTTTCGGGATTGATGATGCGCTGAACCAGTTTGAACAATGTACGCAAGTTCTCGCGTTAATTGATATGCCACATTTATCACAAATTACTCAATACTCTGCCGAGCTGATGCGCAAAATTATGGCGCAACCACAGCAAATCCAAACCAATGATGTTATTGCGCTCAGTGAAGGTACTACCATGCTGAAGCGTTATATCGAATTCATTTGTTTACGTGAAGTAAAAGTTCCTCAATTCCTACTCGATACACTGAACCGTTTAGAAAAAGCCCTAGGTAAACCACTGACCAAAGAAGGTCAAACGGTACAACCATTGCTTGAGTTCATTACCCCGAGTTTTAATTTGCCTCAGGCACCAAGCTTGGAACAATCACAATATATTCATCAACTTTATAAATTGTGTTTAAACAAGCTCATTAAGCAATCTGAAACCCCCCTTGATCTACAAGGGATCAAATTGGTCGGCGTTTATCTTGCAGGTTTAGCGGCGGGTCAACCAAGCCAACAATACTGGCAGTTGGTCAATGTAGGGTTAAGCCATATTGATGAGCTTTCAATTACCGAAGCACGCTTACGTACGTTGATTCAAATTGAAACCAATATCGGTAAATTCCTCGCTCAATCGGCCAGCTTTAAAAACAGCATTGCTGATCTTGCAGACATCCTATGTATTTGTATTAGCCAAGAAGATGATGTGTCACAGCATATTCGAGATCAACTCAATATTGGTGATGAGTTACTTAGCGATACGCAGCTACAAGTACTAAGCCGTCATTTATACGGCCCTGACTATGAAACGGTACACACCATCAGTCAGTTAATGACAGATGAGATGGCTCAAATCCGTAATGAGATTGAATACAACCATCAAAATATGTCAGCTGAAAAAACCCAAGAACTGCAACAAAAACTACATCAGCTTTCGAATGTTTTCAAAGTACTGAATCTTAATGAAGCAGCACGAGAGTTAACTCAGCAAGCGGAAAAATTAAGCCAACCAAATACATTAACTGATGCAACTTCGGTACAACAGTTAATGAACAGTATTTTGGCTTCAATGAATTCGATTGGGATTTTGGAACGTAATTACACGTCTAGTCGTTTACAGTTACGTGTTAATAACATGCAAATCTCGCTTGATCGTTTAGATGAAGCACATAAAGCGTTATTGACTGAAACCAAAACCTTGATTGATACTTTAACGCAAACCTTAAGTCTCTATGTACAAGATCCTACAGCACATAGCTTAGAAGCGTTACCCGTGTATCTGAAGGAACTTTCAGGCGCTGCTCTGTTCTTAGGTAGTTCAGCTCAACAAACTGCTTTATTAGGTGCAGCGCACTTTGCCCAATATCGTTTAGCGCAAAATCAACCTCTCGATGCCGAACAAATTAATTGCGTCTTAAACGTTGTCGCAGGTCTAGATTTACTGGTTGAGAACTTAAAGAACAAGCAACCTGTATTGCAATCTATGTTTGATGTGGCATTATCAAACAGTCAGCAATTACAAACCATAGCCGCATAATGACTCAACTATCACTTGCTTATATTTTTCAACACCAAAAACTGTTAGTCGACCAAAATCTACAACTGCCCCAAGTTGAGAAATTAGCAAGTGACCTCCCCATCCATCATAATGATCACGTCATCGCACGTGATCTGCTTGAAAATGAATCTATTCCTGAAGGCTATCAATTAGTTCCGATTCGGGAACTGATTCAGTCTTGGTCAAGTAGTGATTTCCTGCAAGCCAGTCGAGCAGTTCAATTACTTGAATGGCGACGTAACCATAAATTCTGTAGCCACTGTGGTCATGCGACTGAAATTCACCCTAAAGAATATGCCATGGTTTGCCCAAGTTGTGCTTACCATCAATATCCTCGCGTACAGCCTTGTATCATTACCATTATCACCAAAGGTAACGATGAGATTTTGCTTGCCAAATCAGCGCATAACAAAAGTAATATGCATGGCTTAATTGCTGGTTTTGTTGAAGTGGGTGAAACTTTAGAAGAAGCCGTGCAACGTGAAGCATTTGAAGAAGTTGGACTCAAACTTAAAAATATTCGTTATATGTCGAGCCAGCCTTGGCCATTTCCTAGTAATTTAATGATTGCCTTCCATGCTGAATATGATTCAGGTGATATCCAATTGCAGCTCGAGGAAATCAGTGAAGCAGCGTTTTTTAAATTTGATCAACTTCCAGAAATTCCGTTTAAAGGCAGTATTGCCCATAGCATGATCATGCAAATCATCGACAATAAAAAAGCATCTTAAACGATGCTTTTTTATTGATTAGGGGTCTAAGGCTTCATCCAAAAAGTGCAGGATCGTCCGTTTGGTTTTGAAATAATGGCTCATCAAACTGGCCAGTGTCGCCACAATGGTAATATGCCCTGTCTTTGGAATCACGGCGATATGACTATGATTGCCTTTTTCTCTGAGTGCTTTATCTAGATCAAAACTATTTTCCTTGCCCACCAACTGATCTTGTTCAGCCATCAACAAATAATGCTTAATTTGATTCGGCTCAATAAAGTAATACGGCATCACTTGTTGATACGATACTTTCTGATCAAAAGCATGTTCAGCTAAAGGATCACCCTTGTAGTCAAAGTGATATGGCCCAGCCATCCCCACAATTGCTCTAATATTTTCTTTGTATTTAAAATTTTGTGAATAGGCAGAATACACCACAGACATGACATTAAACGCACCCGCAGAATGTCCCATTAAAATGATGTTATCTGTCGAAATATTTAGCTTGCTCTGATTCTGATTTAAATAATGAATGGCTTGAGCAATATCATCAATAAAGGTCGGGAAGATATGTTCTGGTGCAAGATGGTAGTTAATCACTGCAACATCATAACCTTCACGGGCAAAAGTTTCCCCAATAAACAGATACTCACGTTTGTTACCATGCTGCCAAGAGCCACCATGTACAAATACGATAAGTGGCCTTTGCTTTTTAGGATTTTTAGTTCGATACAGATCCAAACGCTGTCTTGCTTTCAATCCATAGGCAAGATGCTCTTCTTTTTCAAAGGTATCTTTGGGTGTCAGGTAATTGATCGAATAACTGGCAAAATCATAAAGGCGAAACTCCTGATAGAGGTTTTTCGCCTTTATTACATTTTCTTGTACTTGTTGAATAAGTTGCTTCATAAATTAAGGATTAGTTGGAGTAATGGTCGCAGGTTCCGCCTGATCAGGATCAATTGCAACAGGTGTCTCAACTAAAGGCTGTGTAGTCACAGTGCCCACCATTGGTGCTGCTGCTGTTGAACTAGCAACAGTGCCTGAAGGTTGATCCGTGTTGTCGATGAGTGTCACAATTTTAGTCACATTTCCAACTTTTTGTAAGACGTCATCTAAATCTCTTGATTCAGCAGTATTTAAACGTCCCATCACGTACAACACACCATTTTCAGTATGCACTAATACTTTGCTGTCAGATACTACAGGGGCTTTCATCAACAAACCGCGGGTATTTGCAGTCACCGTTGCATCTTGCATGATGGTGTTATAACCGACCTTGTCACCTACCGTAATATAGTTATGTACGGCTTTTACATCTGACATCGAACGTAAGTTATCTTCTGCCAATTGTTTTAAATATGGATCAGGGACTTGTCCAGTCAATAAAACATTGCTGTGGAAACTTTCAATGTTGATACGAGACTGTTTAAAGCGGTGATCTAATTTGTACAAATTAATATTTGCAGTACGCTTGATCGAAGAATCAATAAAAATCTGCCCAAGACTGCGTTCACCACTGTTCGTTCCAACGGGTGAACTTCCTGTGCCACCAGAAATAAAACTAGCACATCCCGATAAACTTGCAGCGCAAAGCAACGTAATCGATAAACGTTTTAACACTTGGCAAGACTCCCTATCTACAAACAAATTTGTTCAATTTTCAATATTTAGCTTTAAATTAGACTTCTTAATTAATCTAAAGTAAATGCGTGTTCAATCCATTGCTGATCATACTGCAATTTTGAAAAATCTGGTTGTACTGTTTTTGCAATTTTCTGTGGAAAATCAAAACAAATCACATCAAAACGACAATCAAAGTCCTCATAATGTGGAGATTTCTGTAAAAACAATTGAGCTGTCTTAATAATTTTACGTTGCTGGGCGAGTGAAACCACCTCATAGGCTTTCGCATAACTTGCTTTCGATCTGGCTTTGACTTCGACAAAAACGAGTTCCTTTTCCCGTTCAACGATTAAGTCAATTTCCCCATAACGTGAATGATAATTCCGCGCTACACATAGATATTGTTGGGACTGTAAAAGAGCAAGTGCTTTCTGTTCAGCCCATTGCCCTAAATCATGTACTGATTGTGACATACCTGCCCGATCTTATTTTAATGCTTGAATACCCTTTTTCTGCTGTTGATAGCAATAAGGTTGGCGATAAACTTTCCCGTCTTTCACATCAATTGCCCCAGTTCGACCTTCAAAGGAAAAGTGTCGATCTGGACTATTTAAAAATTGCTGACTAATACTCCATGCATCACCACCAAAGGCCAATAAGCGTTGAAATGCCATATTTTCTGGTTGTTCTTTATATGCAGCGACTAGGTCTGCCCATTGTCCGTTATATAAAGCTGGTGTATCACAAAAACTGAGTCCCATCGGAATGCTCTTGTCTTGCTCAATACTCAACGCAGTAGCATAAATATTTTTTTCAGGTAAAGGACCTAGTTGCTCTAACCACTGTTGATCGCCCAACAATAACAGCCCTTCTTTACGCGCAAGTTTTTTAGGACGTTCATTGACCACATGAATATCTGAGCCAAATTCAGACATGAGTGCCATCATAAATAGTTCTGTTGCAGATTCAGTTCCAGCTTGACGTAATACCAATAGATTTTTAATTTTGTCTTTCTTCAATAATTGAGTTAATGCAACAGCATCATGCTGTTTTGCCAAACTAAATTGCCATACATTGGTGGTCTGGTTATTCACATCATTTAATGCAATTACAGGAATTGCTGGATTCAGTTGCATCACAGTTTCAATTTCAGGCCGTGCCAATGGCCCAACAATCAGTCGAGTCTTACTGTTGACCCTTTTCTTAAAAATCGTATCGATGTTATTTTTCGCTGAATCTACAAAAATGATTTTTTCTTTGCTGCCAGATGCTGTATAAGCGCTCAAGAAACCACGTTTGATGCTTTGACCAGCTCGCGCCATCGTACCAGATTCGGGTAGAATCACCAGTACGTCCGCATAAACTGGACTCACACATGCCGCCAAACATAGTAGCAGCCAATATTTTTTGTAATACATTAGGGAGTTACCTTTTATGAGTGCTCAATTATTTGTTGTAGCAACCCCGATTGGGCACTTAGATGACATGACCTTTCGTGCAATTGATATTTTAAAATCTGTATCGGTAGTTGCCGCAGAAGACACTCGTCAATCTGCTCAATTATTCAAACATTATAATATCTCAACTCCACTCACAGCGTGTCATGATCACAACGAAAGTAACAAAATTGATCAACTTCTCCAAAGAATGTTAAAAGGAGAAAATGTTGCATTAATCAGTGATGCTGGTACTCCACTGATTAGCGACCCAGGTTTTAAGCTGGTTCGTGCCGCTCAAGAACATGGCATTCGTGTCATTCCAGTACCGGGTGCTTGTGCAGCAATTGCGGCATTAAGTGCAGTGGGTTTACCGAGTGACCGCTTTAGCTTTGAGGGTTTTTTACCATCGAAAGCATCGCAACGAATCAGCCAGCTTGAAAAGCTCAAGGATGAAACCCAGACCTTGATTTTCTACGAAGCACCTCATCGTATTTTGGACAGCATCAAAAATATGGTGCAAGTCTTTGGTGAAGAGCGACCTGTTGGTTTTGCCCGCGAAATTACCAAAACTTTTGAAACCATCAAGAAGATGACTTTAAAAGAATTGGTTACTTTTATCGAAAATGATCACAACCAAGAAAAGGGTGAAATTGTGGTTGTGGTCGGTGGAGCATCTGCGGAAAAAGATATGGAGCAGGATAAACTGGATGCGTTGTTGAAACGTTTATTACAGGATTTATCGGTAAAAGCGGCGTCACAATTGGCTGCTGATTTGACGGGTATAAAAAAGAAAGTGGCGTACCAACGTGCTTTGGAACTCACCCAACAAGATCAATAAAACCTAAGAGGGAGATTTTTTAAATCTCCCCTTATCATCTCAATATGAAATAACAACAATGTGTTTTAGGCCTTAGTCATGATATTAACCTGATCTCGTTTTCTTTCCATTCTCGCCTGCTTAATCACTGCCAAACCAGAAGAAACACCTAAATACGCAATAATAAAGGCTACAAATAAATCAGGGAACATGGTTCCTGTGCCGAATACACCAACAGCTGCGATGATAATGGCGATATTAGCAATCGCATCATTCCGACTACATAACCATACCGAGCGCATATTTGCATCGCCATCACGGAATGCATAGAGCATCAATGCAGAGATAACATTGACAACCAATGCCAGTACACCAATCGCCCCCATAAGCATTGGTTCAGGTGTTACACCTAGCCACCATGACCAGAATACTTTAACAATCACAAAAATACCAAAGGCAGCCATGGTGATTCCTTTGACTAAGGCTGCGGTCGCTCGCCAGTACAAGGTCATGGACAATACAGCTAAAGAAATGGCATAGTTTGCTGCATCACCCGCAAAGTCCAAGGCATCCGCCCAGAGCGACACAGAACGTGCATGTGATCCTCCGATAATTTCGACAAAGAACATCAATGCATTTAAAACTAAAGCAATCCATAAAGCCTTTCTAAACTTTGGACTAATTTTTTGTGTTGGCGAACACGTTGTGTTGCATCCACATCCTGCCATGACTTTTCTCACTGAATATTTTATAGTGATTTAAAACCCTAGAGTAACTCCAGAGTCAAGCATGATCAGTTTTAGCATTGGACAATTAGCAAAAAAGTCAGGTGTATCTGTAGATACGATTCGCTATTACGAAAAAATTGGGTTGCTGGACAAAGCCCAACGAACGGCGGGAAATTACCGTCATTATTCGGAACAAATGCTTTCAGAATTGTTATTTTTAAAACACTGCCGAGAACTGGGCATCACCATACAAGATATTCAAAAGCTTAAGGGTCTAGCCGAAGATCCAAATCAAACCTGCATGGAGGTCGATCATCTGATTGATCAATATCTTGCCGAGGTTTCACAGAAGATTAAGAATCTGGAACATCTCAAACAAGATCTAAGCCATTTAAAACAACAATGTTCACAACATCGTACCATTGAACAATGTGGCATTTTAAAAGAGTTACACCAACCACTTGAGTGTGAACATGAGTCACACCAACATAAAAAAGCACCACAACCGTGATGCTTTTTTATATCAATTCAGACTTAATCTTGATGCTCACCTGGCGGAACTTCAGTAATACGCCCACCACGTGCAAGAAACGCAGCCACTTCATCTTCTAAAGCTTGGCGTTGTTTCTGCTTCGCAGTCACGGTTAAAGTTTCCGCTTCAGCAAGATCAGCGTCATTGGCGCTCGATTCTTCACTCTCTGCACCACTTTCTGCCGCTTTCGCCTCTTCGTCGTCTACAGCAGAATCTTCTGTGTTTTCGTCGTAATCATTCATTTCCGTCATCTTCATCTCCCCACAATGACTCAACTCTCATCATCGCTATTTGGCCATCAGAACTAGGTGGAATTTAGCAAGCTCTTCAGATTTAGCAAAGCACAATATTTGTTAAAACGTACTTTTTATGACCAAATTCACTCTGATTTATAAATGATTGTTTAAAAAATATCTACTATTTTTTAACATGCATATTGTGTGTCTTTCAATGTCCCTAATCCATTGGCTTGTTGCATAAAACGATCCTTAAACCAATCGAACTGTTCAACCTGTTTCAAACCAAAATTTCTTGCCCAAACAAAGGGAAATAATTCTGAACTTTCAATCCATCCAATCGCAGACATACTATGCATCATGGCGTCGTTTTGACCCTTACGTTGGTGTTCATAACGCAATAAAGTCTGTTCGTTGGCCCACACACCACGTTTTAAATCGTGTAGTAACACATCACACAACACAGCGGCATCTAAACAACCAATATTCACACCCTGTCCAGCCAAAGGATGGATCACGTGCGCGGCATCACCAATCAGTGCTAAGCCTGATTTGATGTAGCGTTGCGCTGCACGTGCTTTTAATGGGAATTGTGCTCTAGAACGCACCTCAACCACCTCACCCAACATATGTAGGCTTTCTTGCGTCAATAGTTGCATAAATGCTTGATCGCTGAGTGCTGAATACTCATCAGCATAATCATCTGGTAAAGTCCAAACAATTGATTGCCAATAACCGTTTTCTTGAGGATCAAGACTTGCCATCGGTAAATAAGCCAATGGTCCTGTCGGTAGGAAAATCTGTCGAGCCACATATTGATTCGGGCGCGTGGTTTTAATCGCACAGCTGATCGCAGCCTGCTTATAATCCAGTACATCTAAATCAATATACGCCTGCTCACGTACAAAAGAATTCGCACCATCTGCACCAATCAGCAACTTGGTTTTTAATGTCGTGCCATCTGCCAATTGAATTGACCAGCCTTGCGGAATCTGTTCGATCCGAATGACTTTGACTTGGGTACGATAGTCTTTGAGCTGTTGCAGCATTTTTTGTTGAATCGCAACATTCAAAACACTTGGCTCAACCATTGAACCTAATGCCTGATCTGATTGAGGTTGCTGCTCCGAAGCATGACCAAAATTAATTTCACCATAGCCATTTTTATTCCAGACCTGCATGCCTGAATAGGGCATTTGGCGTGCTAAATCATCCCAGACATCCACTGTTTTGAGTAAATGAATGGTGGCTTGACTGAGTGCCAATACCCTTGGATTCATGACTGACAAAGTTTTATCCTGATCAAGTACAGGTGCAGCATCTAGCACCGTCGCCTGTACCCCACCTTGCGCGAGTAATAAAGCTGTTAAACCGCCAACTAAACCACCACCGACAATAACGACATCTAAGATTTCACTCATGCTTTTAGCCCCATTGCATAATTGGCAACCAAAGGCTTAACACCTGGAATCACATCAAAAGCAATCAATCCTGTATTGCGTAATAATTTGAGGATTGGATTCTGATTACTAAAACCACGCACCACCGAATCACAGAACTTGATTACACGTTGCTGATCTTTCAAACGTGATTGTTCATAGGCCAATAAATTTTCAGGCGCGCCAATATCATCTGATTTTGCTAACTGCTCCATCAGGAACCGAACCAGCACATCTGCATCACGCAAGCACAGGTTAAAACCTTGCCCTGCCACTGGGTGAATGGTATGTGCTGCATTCCCCATCAACACCACACGTCCAACCGCCTGCTTATCTGCTAACACTTGCGACAATGGATAGCTAAAACGTTTGCCTGTTTTTTCAAATTTCCCTGCTCGATCCCCATAGGTTTCCTGTAGAGCATCAAGGAAATGTTGATCATTTTCTTCACCTAACCATTCTGCTTCAGTACCTTTTTTCACAGGCCAAACTACTGAACGGCGGTATTCGCCTGGTAAAGGTAGAAGTGCCAATGGTCCCAACGCACTAAAACGTTCAAAGCCAACCTGCTGGTGCGGCTTAGAAGTCTGTACAGTGGTCACAATCGCGACTTGGTCATAATCATGTTCATCTACACCCACGCCAATGGCTTGGCGGCAGAAAGAATCGCGACCATCAGCAGCAATGACTAACTTGGACTTTAAGGAATGGATATATTCGCCATTACGCATGGCTTCGATTTGTACCTGATCTGCATCTTGCGTCAGTGAAGTTACTTGCACACCATCAATCAACTCAATCAACGGCTGTTGACGCACTTGGGTGAGTAATACTCGACCTAACCAAGCATTTTCAATCACTTGCCCAAAGCTTTCTACTTTTTCTTGCTCTGCAACGAGACGAGCCTTACCAAAACTGCCTTGCTCAGTAATATGCACTTGCAGAATTGGGGTAGCATGTTGTTGTAAGGCTTCCCACAAACCTAACTTTTGGTAAATCTGTACGCTGCGGCGTGATAATGCGGTATTACGCGCATCAAAACTGGAATGATAAGGCGCAACATTTTCATCATCAAAATTCGGATATTTCACAGCTTCTAATAACTTTACTGCGATATTAGATTTTGCCAACATTAAAGCAAGGCTGAGTCCAACCATACCTCCACCGACAATGATGACTTGTTGCTGCATAATATTATTCCTTATCAGTTTTTCATGACTTGATGTTTCGGGACTATCTTACTCTAACTCAAATCAGGATTGGAATTTGTACTTTGTTTGGTCTATGTTTTTAAAATATATTCAAAAGTTGTCTTGGTCATCAAACGAAATAAAAAAGGCCTATCGATCGATAAGCCTTTTCTCAATCTCAACTTAATGGCTTGCCATCAAGCTTTCAATCTCTTCAACAGTTTTCACTACATTCTTGGTCAAAACCAATGGACCATTTTCCGTAACGACAATATCATCTTCGATACGAATCCCGATACCCCGCCATTTTGCATCGACGGTTTCATCATCAGGTGCAACATATAAGCCGGGTTCAACAGTGACCACCATACCTGCTTCATAAACGCGCCAGTCTTCGCCAGTCTTGTATGCACCAACATCATGTACATCCATACCCAACCAATGACCTGTACCATGCATAAAGAACTGACGGAATGCTTCGCTTTCAATCAATTCATCAACATCGCCACTCATCAAACCAAGATCAACCAAACCTTGAGTTAAGATTTTCACTGCAACTTGATGTGGGTATTTATAATGATTGCCAATACGTGTCGCATCAATTGCAGCAAGCTGCGCTTCTAAAACAATATTATATAACGCCTTCTGTTCAGGACTAAACTTACCGTTGACAGGGAATGTACGCGTAATATCTGACGCATAGAATTCATATTCACACGCTGCATCAATAAGTACTAAATCACCATCTTTGAGTGGCTTGTTGTTTTCAACATAATGCAAAATACAGGCATTTTCACCGCCACCAACAATACTGTTATATGACGGTACGCAACCGTTTTTCCCAAAAATATAATTGAGTTCTGCTTCCAGTGCATACTCCATCATCGCAGGTTTAACAGTTTGCATAGCACGAGTATGTGCTTCGGCACTAATATTCGATGCGATCTGCATCAACTCAATTTCTTGGGCTGATTTTTTCAAACGCATTTCATCAACAATACGATCAAGCTGAATCAACTCAGCAGGTGCAGCACTACCTCGCCGCTGTTCTGCATCTGCCTTTTGAATCCACTGACTAACACGTGCATCAAACTCAGCTTGCTGACCAATACGATAGTAAAGACGCTGTTTATTTAGAATTTTTTCGATGATTTCTTCATCTAATAAGTCAATCGCATAAGCTTCATCTGCATCATAAATTTCAATCGCACCATCAATACCAGCACGATAGCCATGCCAGATTTCCATTTCACGATCACGTTCACGGCAGAACAAACTGTAGCTATACTCTTCACCTTCGGCAAAGGTTTCAATAACCGCAACCGCCTCGGGCTCGGCAAATCCAGTGAGATAATAAAAACTACTGTCGGCACGATATTTATAATCAGCATCGCGATTACGATACATTTCTGCTCGTGTCGCAATAATTGCAATGCTATTGCTGCCTATTTTTTTAGCGAGAATATCACGACGTTGTTTAAAATCGGCTTGACTTAATTTCATATAGTCCTTCTGATGAAGATGAATGATTGTAAGTATCTTTATTTATAAGGTGTTAAGGCACCGCCCGAGTTAACTCGGACGATGTGGGGTAAACATTTCTACTACTGTTTGTGGATCAGCTGGATTGTCTTGATTTCTGCTTTTGGCATGAAAGTTTTGCAATAAAGAACTTTCGGCTACAGGAATCTTGGTGCGACCAATCGATAAGCTCACAGGAATCAAGCGTACAAACTCATACAGTTCCTGATAGCTTTCTTCACCTTCTTCATCATTATCCGAGTCTTCGAACTCAACAGCTGCAACATCTTGTAAATGTTCAATCAGCTCTTGTTCCTCAGCACGGATATGACCAGAAGCCAAACCAAAACCCAGTACCACCCCTGCACACCAATCTGCCAAGGCTTGAACACGATCAGCTAGCAAATGGTTGTCATCTGGGAGCATCGGTAAATAATCTAATTCATCATCCGATAAAGCATGTGCCACATCTTCTGCTTCATCGGTTAAACTTTGCAGTGCTTCTGGCTGTAAAGCAGGCACATTCAGGGTGTTTAAGATTTGTGACCATTCATCTTCAGTCGGCGCTTGTGTCACACAAACTATACCAGTTAGTAAACCGTGTAACTCACTTGGGCTTGAAATTTCTTCAATCCCATCAAAATGAGCATTCCATTCTGTCCAACCTGAAATATCGTCTTGCATTCGTTTATCCAACCTCTATACTGCTGTATATATTACCTTTGATTGCAACTCTGTGCGACCTTCGTTATGTTAGAACAATTACAGCGTCTACAAGCGCATATTGGTGTTTTAAAAACACGCTTACATCACTTAGAGCGAGAAAATACTTCGCTCACCGAAGCTAAGCAATTAGCTGAAACGGACCAACATGCACAAATTGTGCAGAAAAATAGCATCATCACGCAAAAGCAGGAAGAAGTTGATAACTTAACTGAACAACTGACTCAGTTACAAGATCAATTTAAACAACTGAATCAAGATGCAACAACTTTAGCGGAACGTTATAGCCGTTTAGAGAAAAGCACCACTGATTTGAAAAATCGCTTTCAAGAAATCTTGGCTGAGCGTAATGACCTACGTGTCAATAAAGAAAAATTACAAGCACAACAACGCCATAGTCAGCAAGAGATTCAAGATTTACAACAAGATCGTGATCGCTTATTACAAAAAAATGAGCTAGCAAAATCTAAAGTCGAGGCTATTATTCAGCGCCTTTCAATTTTAGGCACAGCACAGGATCAGCATGCACAAGAAATTCAGCAGCTTGCTCACCCTAATGCTGAAACCCAAGAGGAGATCTGATCATGAGTGAACCAATCGTTGTCGAACTTCGCTTAATTGAACAGACTTTCCGTCTTAATACGACAGAAGAAAAACGTGAAGAGTTAGAGCGTGCCGCAGAGCTACTTAATCAAAAATTCCATGACATGCGTCGTAGTGCCCCACGAGTTGAACATAATAAGCTTGTGATTATGGTTGCGTTACAGATGGCACAAGAAGTGTTTAGCTTAAATAAATCTTTGCAACAGTACGCTCATTGCGAACGGCTTTTAGAAACTATTCTAGAAGATGTTGAACAAAATATCTGAATGAAAAAAGCCTGAAATGCAAATTTCAGGCTTTTTTATTAAACAAGCTTTCACACAAAAATAATTTTTCCTTTTTATCTTACTCCCATTGTAATTTTTATCACTTCTCTATCTTTTGACCTCAATCAAAGTATTAACATAGAGTCAATTCATATGTTTATTTTTTAAATGTTATTCAGGAAAAAATGAATAATCCTGCTCTTTTCTTGCATAAATGACCTAAACATAAGCTTACACATTGTTAAGCTATACTTACAAATAATATTAGTGGAGTCCTTGCAACATCGTCAGAGTTCACTATAATGCAATCCATCTCTGGAGTACTCGCCAGCCGGTCTGATTCCCCTGAGCCGTGATATCCTTCTTAATTGGAAAGCGTTTCTGAATATTTAGCGTGTATGCCTACCCTGAGTAGGAAAC
This sequence comes from Acinetobacter higginsii, assembly GCF_000369525.1. Lineage (GTDB taxonomy): Bacteria > Pseudomonadota > Gammaproteobacteria > Pseudomonadales > Moraxellaceae > Acinetobacter > Acinetobacter higginsii. The sequence continues at coordinate 297,048 of NZ_KB850072.1, read as the reverse complement.
CCAGACAATATACAGCGCTCTCCACCTTGAACCTTAGTGTTCAAGGGTAAAGACATGCAGCGGTACTTCTGGAGATTATTTTTTAATTAAAAAATCGATTTATTTATTATATTTTTCAATTCAGTCACTTCTATTTAACATCTTAACTGTAAACTTAAACTTACAAATCTCTCTATTTTCTCCCCTTGCGACAGCCCCTAATTTCACTATAATTAAAAACATCTCTGAGGTGTACGCCAGCCGGTCTGATTCCCCTGAGCCGTGATATCCTTCTTAATCGGAAAGCGTTTCTGAATATTTAGCGTGTATGCCTACCCTGAGTAGGAAACCCAGATAATATACAGCGCTCTCCACCTTGAACCTTAGTGTTCAAGGGTAAAGACATGCAGCGGCATTTTGGAGACCCATATTTGATTTCAAATAACGATTTATCCTGTTTTTAGATTTTATAATCTTATTAAACTTAATTTTCTAATTGTTAGTAAAACATACAAATCACAATATTTAACTCTTGTGGTCGTTGTTGATTTAACTATAATAGGAAACATCTCTAGGGTGTTCGCCAGTACGTCTATTCCCCTGCCGATACTTAAATTTATGGATGTGTTCTGTGTATTTTGAGTGTATGCCTGCCTCGAGTAGGAAACCCATTAAGTATGCGTCACCTCCACCTTGAACTCATCGGGTTCAGGGTAACGACCATGCAGCGGCACCTCTGGAGTATCTTTTTTAAATATAATTAAAATAATAATTTAACTTCTAATTATATCTTTAATAAAGCATTTATCTCGAATGAACCTTATGCTTTTAACAGTCCCCATTAATTATTTTTATAATAATTCATCACTATCGATTAAATATTGATTTAAAAATGCTGTGAAAGAATCTGCAATTTTTACTTTTTCTACCCCTCCCACTTGATATACAACACCATCCAAACCAAGCTGATCGAGTTGTACCACATACCCCCAACACCAGACTAGATAGTCCGAAAATACAAAACAGTTCGGATATAAATACTTATCTTTATCATAGTAGCTTGAAATACTTTCGAATAATTGAAAGTCAGCCAGCGACAAAAATGTAAAATAGTTATCATCCATATCTCGGTTAGCTATACCATTAAACTCTAAGAAGTAAGTTCTTAAAATTGGCGATAATTTGACTTGATACTTGTATTCAAAAGCCAAAATTTCCTGCCATGTTGCCGGTGTATTCAAGCTTACATTCTGTTTTTGTAATTTACTTTTAATCTTATTAATCACATCCATGATTTACTCTAATAGATATCAATCTAAATAAAGTAAATCATTTCTGCAGACTCAATGATCAATTCTTTGGATATGACTTATCACTCATCTTTCAAAGCACATTCATAATTGCTTGGGTCTTGTGAACAACGTACCTGTTTCAACAACTTCATCATATCTTTGTCGTAAAAACCTTCTTTGGTCATTTGAATCCTCGCTTCACGCATCAATCGAACATAACCAGGTTTGTCGCTTTCATTCAATTTCAACCAAAATTTATCAGGAATTTTTGCTTCAATCTTGTCGACAAATTCAAATGCAGGATTTAACTGCTTAGAAATGACTTCACGTGCAATCGATCCCATACCTGCTGGAAACTTATTACGGTGCATAATCAGCGTCCCTGTCACTTGAATCACAGGAAATTTAATAATCCCACCGACGGCCTTGCCTGATTTATCAGTCATGCCTTTTTGCAATTCAAGTGGCTCAAATAAAATGGCTGGACCTGCCATAATATCGACTTCTTTATTATTAAATTTCCCACCCACAGTTACCAAATCAACAGAGACAGGTTGAGCACCAACGTTCTGTACCAATTTCTTTTGGGTCTCATCAAATTGGAACACGGCAACTTTCTTACCTGCGGCTTTTGCCAAGGTATTAATATTACGATCTGTGACCATGATATAGGCTGCACCTAACGGTACAATTCCAACCACTTCATAATCATTATTTGTCATCTTTTCATCAAATTTTGGATTAGCCAAAACCTGAATCACTGAACTGAGCTGCTTATAGGTTTGTAATGCACCTATCGCATCGACACTGCCCACAAACTTATTAAACTGTTTTGCACGTAAATTACTAATTCCAGCCCCATCACAACGTTTACTACGGAAATCTTCAGTTAATACAGCTTCATTGGTATAGACCTTGAGATTGACCACAGTCGATGCCTGTTTTTTCAATTTTGGGTAATCAAAGTCTAATTTGAATTGTAAATGCGAAGGACGTGTCACGTTCATGTTTACACCAAACTGTTTGGCTACACGGACGATACTTGGAATTTCTGTGATGTAACTGGTTGCTTGCTCAAATGCTTCACTATGCTCACCATTTGGAGAAAACACGCATAAAGTGACTTGTTTAGGAATCTGTTGCCAAGTTTTGGGATCGTTTAATAATTGCTTAACTTTATTTTGTGAATGCGGAGAAAGCGTTAAATCTAGTTTCCCTTCGGGCGCAGCATAACTTGGACTTATCACCCCAAATGATGATGCCAAGATACATGACACAGCGAAAGGCCTCAAAAATGTCGTGAATTTATTATTTTGCATCACCTGTTCCATCCTTAGCTATTTCCCAATAGTTTTATTCAAATTAAGGATAAAGCATAGAAATAGAATTGACTGCTTTTCTTTGGATGGTGTCAATTGAGTCAAAATACAAAAAAATATTGACTATACGAGAATAAACATCCAAATCACAGAATTGCACTATAAAAATAAACCATTGAATAATAAAATTTTATGACCAATTTTTCGACTCAGATGCGATTCTTCTCAGCTTAAATAAACGACCAAACGACATTTTCATCTTGTCGCTTTAATAGAAAATTGGTCTGATAATCATCTTCGACCACAATGTGTTGATTCGAGATCATCTTTACTTTTAGTAATGTGTCATTTTCATAAACTAAATCATTTTTGCCTTCTTTGGTGAGGACAAGTATCTGATCGAGTACAATAAGTTCTTTAGAATCCAACATTGTTTTTCCCTCTATAAAACTGCTTTAAAAAATTTGAATATTTTTATCAAGCCAAGAAGTGAAACCACTCTCGTTACTTACCCCACAAATATTCAATCTAATTATTTAGATACATGAAACTGACATCTGAAAATGTTATTTCATGCGGCGTATATTAGATCACTTTTTAAACAAAATTAAAGCAAATTGTCAGACAGTTCACAAAAATTATTATTTATGCAGAATAAAACCAGAAAATTAAAAACCGCATAAAATCAATAAATTAAAACAAAAAGGAAGATTAAAAAAATAGACAAATATTAATGCCACTTATAGCAAAGTACTGAACACCGTTCAAATTAAGGAGAGTTTTTTACCATCAGGTATTACACGGGAATAAAAAAGGCCACCCTTAAGCAGCCATTTCTTATTGAATAAATTTACCAGCTTATATTTACACGTCGATTTGGAGCTAAGCAGCCTACAAGTTGACTATTTGCCCTATGTCCAGCACATTGCTGGTATAGATCCGTTTGGCTATTAGCTTGAATTTGAATGCGATTCGCATCAACCCCTTCATTGACCAACAGCTTAGCAACGGTATTGGCACGTTGTGCTGATAATTGATGGTTATAGGCAAATTTACCTAAAGGATCTGCAAAGCCAGCAACAATTACAGGGCTATTCGCTGGCGCTTGTTTGATCCGTTGTGCAATTGCTGCCACTGAACTAGGTCCCTGTTCAATTGCATTGGCATTTGAACGATCAAATGCAAAAAATACACTTGATGAACGTAGACTATTTAAATTGGTATCTGCTGGAACTTGATTATTCGCTCCCCAAGCCATTAAACCTTCACAGGCCTCGCCTTTCCACGATAAGCGTTCTGATAATGCTTGCTTGTCAAAGTCTACACGCAACTGACAACGTAAATAATCTTGGCTATTCGGCTGACGAACATCTAATACGTAGTTCCAAGTTTTAACAAAGAACAGACCCTCACTAAATTGAGGATTTCCCAATACATGTCGGATTTGGTCTTTGGTTAAACCTGTTCCTAAACGAGCAACATTATCGTATTCATAACGCTGCACTTGTTTGAGATAGCTCTTTTCAACTGCTGGAAATTTGATTTCCTCTTGTTGAACAACAACTTCATCATCTGCTGCAAATGTCACCATTGCGAAAGAAGATGTGATCCCGATAACCAATGCTTTTATCATATTTTTCATATTTTAACTCTCTTTATCTATTGGAGATGAGGAGAGCCTAAGGGCTCTCCTACATAACGAGTCCCTTAGTCAATTACGCCACTGATACCGATACGTACGCTTGGATCACCTTGTGATGCAGCAGCTACACCACCCGTGATTGACCAACGACCATTATCTGCAGTCTTACGTAAGGTTACGCCGACTGCATTTTCACCACCATGATAAGAAGCACCTGCTGAGTAAGTATATTTGCCAGCGATATATGGTGCAGCTTCCAATGCCATTGCCGCGGCAATACCAGCATTGGCTTTTTTCTCTACGTCATCAATACGTTGATTGGTTGAGTAGAATGCTTGCTCAAGACGATTACTTACATTGTCAATTTTACTATTCAATGCTTGATCGGCTTTGTTTAAAGCATCAACTGCTCCGCCAACATTGTTGTAATCTTTGCCCCCAACATTGTAGGTTGGGTTGGTGAAACTATTGGTAATGTTGTCATAACCAGCTCCGCCGCCTAAGAATTCAACAACTTTTTTGTTTGTTGCATTCAACTGAGAGCCATTCACCGCATCTTTGGATGTCGCACTAATTGCACCATCTTTAACGCCAGTTACAACACGATCACCATCTTTACCAGCCACATTGACACTTGTACCACCAGTGTCTTTACCAACCGTAATTTCACCATTGGCAGTCTGCTGTTGAACCAGACCAGACTTACCGTTGTTAATGTTACTAATGTTGTTATTAATGTTCTGAATATCAGTTGAGTTTTGATCAACTTGCTTCTGAACATTCCACAACTGACCACCATTCACAGCATCTTTAGAACCCTGAGCAACAGTACCATCTTTCACATTGGTAATCGTGGTGCCATTGGCTCCACCACCCAATGTAACCTTGTCTTTGTTGGCATCGTCGTATTTCACTGCATTATTAGCAAGCTCATTCACAGTGTTATTCACATTGCTGATTGCGCTATCCAATTGACCTTTGTTTACTGCATCAGTTGCTTTCGTACCTGCTGCAACATTGATAACTTGCTTATTGCCTGCATCAATGCCTTTAGTCGTCACACTTGGACCACCATCAATGATTAATCCAGTGTTGTTTAACACAACCGTATTATTACCAATTGTGATACCAGCATTATTCAGAACAGTATCACCTGCTTTCACAGAATCAACAGTTAAGTCTTTTGCTGTTGCAACTTCATAGTTATCAGAGCCATCTGCATTTTTGCTCTTATTCACAACAATATTCTGACCATTGGTTACAGTCGTTTTCGATGTTGTTCCTACAGAGCCAATCGCTTTGTCAAGTGCCGTTAATGCATCGCCAACATTGGTTTGATTACCTTGGGCTACATTATAAGTCGGTCCTGTAATTGTACCGTCATTATTAACTTTAGCACCGCCACCCAAACTATCTACAAGCGCAGTTTGAGTCTTGACAACTTGGTTACCCACAGCTTTCAACTGAGCAACATTCACGGCATCGGCATCGTCACTACCTGCTGCAACACCCGTGATTTGACGATAAATACCACTCGCCGCATCACCCACTGCAACTGCACCAGTAGTTGAAGTTGTTTTATCAATTGCTGTCTTATCTGCACTTGTGATAGCAGATAATGCATAACCCGCAACACCCGCACCCGTTGTCGCTGCTGAACCATTACCCAACACAACTGATCCAGCTACTGTTTTGGTTACATTGTTACCAAGGACAAAAGTATCATTTGTAAGCACTTGATTATTGTTACCCACAGAATAACTGTTCGCACCATCAACAATTGTTGGATCACCGATTGCACCAGAGTGATCACCTTTCACTTTGTTACCAGTACCAATGCTGATTGATTGTAATCCAGATGCCTCGGCACCTTGACCAATTGCAATTGACTCTTTTCCTCCAGCCTTACTGTTATGACCTAAAGCAACTGCACTGTCTGCACCAGTTGAAACAATTGCATTTACACCAATCGCAGTAGAGTTGATACCACCTGCACTTGAGTCATTGGTTGCTCCTAAATCGCCTTTAGAAGTATCCGCATTGGTATGGAAGAATTTAATACCATCGGTATTCATCTTCTGTACCGTTTGACCAATCGTCAGGCGATCCGTCGTTTCTTGACCTTGCTTACCCAAGTCTTTCTTTGCATCGTCTAACTTGTTGTTGGTGTCCGTGATTTGGTTACCCAAGTCTTTCTTCGCATCATCCAACTTAGTATTGGTATCAGTAATCTTGCCATCTAAACCATCTTTAACTTTGGTTAACTGGTCAACATTGACTGCATCTTTACCATTCACACCATCTGCAACATTGCTAATGACCTTATTACCTGCATTGATGCCATCTTTAGTGATGCTTGGACCATCTTTAATGATCACACCCTTGTCGTTTAATACCGTGTCGCCAGTGGTGATGCTGTCGAACTTCGCATCTTTCAACAATTCAACTTTGATACCATCTGCTGTAGTACGGGTAATCACGTTTTCACCGCTGGTTTTGTCTTCTGCAGTCGCTGCATCAGCACCACCAACGATATTTAACTTCTCACCCAACTTACGATGTACATCTGCACCTGCATTACCTGCAAAGTTTAGACCTTTATTGGTCAGATCATTAACACCTGTAGTGACTTTGTCATCTACCGACTTGATTGCATCATTGATGTTGTCTTTACCAGTTCCGCCAATATTATTGGTGCTGATGCTACCGTCTTTATTAACAGTCGTGTTACCGCCAATGCTGTTCTTAATGCTGTCAGAAATATTCTGAATCTGACCACCGTTCACTGCATCTTTTGAACCTTTGGCAATTGAACCATCTGCAACATTGCTGATAACTTTATCACCCGCATTGATGCCATCTTTAGTGATGCTCGGACCATCTTTAATGGTTACACCCTTGTCGTTTAATACCGTGTCGCCAGTGGTGATGCTGTCAAATTTCGCATCTTTCAACAATTCAACTTTGATGCCATCTGCTGTGGTACGGGTAATCACGTTTTCACCGCTGGTCTTGTCTTCTGCTGTTGCAGCATCAGCACCACCAACGATATTTAACTTCTCACCCAACTTACGATGTACATCCGCACCAGCATTACCGGCAAAGTTCAGACCTTTGTTTTCCAACTCAGTCTTAGTGTTGTCAATTTTGGTGTTAAATTCAGTTTTGGTGTTATTGATCGTGTTGTTGAGCTCAGTCTTAGTATCTGTGATCTGATTGCTGAGGCACCATCACCCGTTGCTTGTGCAACAGCACCAAATGCAGAAGCACCTTTGCCCGCAGCATTTGACATCACACCAAAAGCAGATGAAGCATCACCTGTCGCCTTAGAGGTCATACCGAAAGCCGAAGCAAATGCTCCTGTTCCTACAGCTTGAACACCAACTGCAGTAGAGCCATGATTTGCTTCAGTTGTTGGGTATTTACCAGCTTGTAACTTTCCGCCTGTGATTTCGGTGTATTTTTGGCTTAATTCAGTATCACGAGCAATTTTATCAACATCATCACCACCAATTGCAACAGATGAGTTACCGCGTGCAATTACATCTGCGCCAATTGCAATGGATTGATCACCGATTGCTTTAGTTTGATCACCAATTGCAATCGACTGATTACTATATCTAGACGCGCTACCCGTCGCACCTTTTGTTGATGCATTACGACCGATCGATACATCACCACTACCAACTGTCTCGCTTGCACTACCTACAGCAATTGCACCAGTACCTACGCCTTTTGCATTTGAGCCAACCGCGACTGCCTCTATGCCATTAGAAGTTGTATTTACACCGACAGCAATTGAGTTACGACCTTTAGCGCCATCATTCTCATAATTGCTACCTTTCGTGCCATTATCATTAATACTAACGTAATGTGTTTTTGCTTCTGCTACGGCACTTTTAAGTTGAGATACATTCACCGCATCATTATCTTTGACACCTTCTGCGATATTTGTAACTCTTAAAAATCTATCGTCTTCCCAAGCACCTTGTTCTTTACCTTGATAGTACTTAGGATCACCTTTTTTATGCCCAAAAGACACTGTAAAGTCTTCTGTTGTACTCGCTTGACCACCAATTGCAACTGAATTATCCCCATAAGCAATTGCATCATTACCAATTGCGATAGCCCCTTTACCATCAAGATTCGGTTGTCTTGACTCAGCTCTTGAGCCACTACCAATCGCAATTGAACCTCTACCTGTTGACTGCACATCATTACCCACTGCAATAGCAAAATCACTATTTGCACAAGATTGGGTATTGCCCCCACCTACAATTACAGAGCCAGAATTATTACATTTATTCGGTGTGCTACTTCCATTCCCCAGTACTGTCCCTGCAAGTGCATTTGAAGAGAAAGTAACAGCCCCAACTAAAACTGCAGCAGATAAATTGAGAACTTTTGATTTGGTTTTTGTTTTGCTTTTTGCGAGTTCTGATGTTGCAACCCATGCGCCAATCGATGCATTCCAAACCACTTTATATACTTTATTCATAAAAATTCTCAGATAATTACTACAGTTATTGATGGTCTAAAAATGCCAATGAGCATTTTTAGTTCGGTGCTAAAAAAAGAGTCGCGGATGCTAATAAAACCAAGGAAATTGGTAAAGTATGAATAAACATTTTTATCTATAAAGTGAGATATATTTCTCATATTCACAAAACAAACAATTGATTAAATATTTGATTAAAATAATAAAAATAATTATTTGTTTCATTTTGTTTTTATTGTGTTTTATTTTATAAAGAACATGAAAAATAGAGTAATTACTCTTTAATGTATTAATAAATAATATTCAATACCTCAAACACCCATTAATTATTGGAATAAATAATTAAAACCATATTTGTTAGAATAAATACAGATTGATATATAAGTTGTTAATTTTACTTAAAAGTATAAAAAGCTTTGATTTTAGAATTCAGACAGTAAATCAGGTATGATTGCCTTTACCTCAAAACAGTTTTTTTAAACCTTATGAGTCAGACATTAAACACATTAAGAAAACAACTCCGTTCAAAAAGAAGACAACTCTCTCATTACGAACAAAAGAAAGCTGAACAACGTGTTTTGGTTCAACTTAGACAATTTACTCGATTTAAATCCGCATCAAAAATTGGACTTTATTTACATGCCTTTGGTGAAGTACATACCGATCAACTGTTAAAGCTTTGTTTTAGGCAAAATAAACAAGTTTATTTGCCCATGATTTGTAATATGAATCAGCATTTAGTTTGGGTAAAAGTGAGCTCGAGACAATATTTAAATAAGAGATTTTCCCATCACCCCCTGGGAATGAAAGAGCCGATGGCAAGTCGTGGCAAACATGTTTCATATTTAGACTTACTCATTATGCCTTTACTGGCTTGTGATCAGTTTGGAACACGTATTGGCATGGGCGGCGGCTATTATGATCGAACCTTGGCATCAGCCAAACATCGTCCTTACCGTCTTGGCCTTGCTCACACATTTCAATATGTTGACACCCCACTATTAAGGCAGAAATGGGACCAACCATTAAATGCCTTACTTTGCCCTAAAAAGTTTTATTATTTCATGCCTTAGCATGCTTTTTTTCTTATTTCCGCAATGAATCTTGAGTAATTTAGTCTTTTTTTTATATTTTCTAATCCTACCCCCTTGTATTTTTTCAAATGCACATCACTATAAAAAACATGGCAACACCGTTGTCACTCATTAGGAGTGCCCATGTCTGAATATATCTTAAACAATGAAACTAGCTTAGAGCCACAGGTTCCAAGTGTATTACCACTATTAGCGTTACGTGATGTTGTGGTGTATCCACACATGCAAATCGCGCTATTCGTGGGTCGTGAAAAATCGATCAATGCAGTGGATGTGGCTCGTAACAGTGACAATTTAGTATTTGTAGTTGCGCAAAAAGATTCGCTCACAGAAGAAATTGATCACGATAATCTCTATCAATATGGAACCGTGGCTAAGATCGTACAAGTAGTCAATCATGAAAATGATGAAAACTGCATTAAAGTACTTATTGAAGGTCTACATCGTTCTAAGTTAGAACGCATTATTGACGGAGAAGAATACTTAACAGCTGAACATCATTTAAGCCCAATGACATTACCTTTGGACGAAGAGACCCAAGAGACTCGCTTAAATGAATTACGTACCCTATTCGCTCAATATGCAGAAGCGAAACTACGTAATGCACGTGAACTCGTTGCAGCAGCAAACAAAATCGAAGACTTATTGCAATTGATGTTCTTCGTTGCAACTCGTGTACCTTTAAATATTGAAGTGAAACAAAAATTTTTAGAGCACGACGAGTTTGAAGATCACTTACAAGAGTTAATGAGCTATTTGATGAATCAATCTGCTGAACAGCAAATTGAGCAAACGCTGCATGACAGTGTAAAACGCCAAATGGAAAAGAACCAACGTGAATACTTTCTAAATGAAAAAATGAAGGTCATTCAACGTGAACTTTCCGATATGAATGGCGGTGCGGAAGATGACGTTGCAGAAATTGAAAAACGTCTTGCGGAAGCAGATTTACCTGAGCACGTACGTAAAAAAGCTGAAGCTGAGTTTCGTAAGCTGAAAGCGATGCAACCTGCTTCAAGCGAAGCTGCTGTTGTTCGCAACTATCTAGAAGTTATTTTAGATACGCCTTGGAATAAAGCCAGCAAGGTCAGTATTAACCTTGCGAAAGCACAGGAAATTCTTGATACAGATCATTACGGCTTAGATGACGTAAAAGATCGTATTGTTGAATACTTGGCAGTTCAGTCTCGTGTTAAAAAACTCAAAGGTCCGATCCTATGTTTGGTTGGTCCTCCAGGTGTTGGTAAGACTTCACTCGGTGAATCAGTTGCAAAAGCAACAGGTCGTGAGTTTGTCCGTATGGCACTCGGTGGTGTACGTGATGAAGCCGAGATTCGTGGTCACCGTCGTACTTATATTGGTGCGATGCCAGGTAAGATCGTGCAGTCATTGACGAAAGTCGGTGTCAAGAACCCATTGTTCTTACTCGATGAAATCGACAAGATGGCACAAGATTACCGTGGTGATCCTGCTTCAGCGTTGCTTGAAGTACTTGATCCATCACAAAACAGCAAGTTCAATGACCATTATTTAGATCTTGACCTTGACCTTTCAGAAGTGATGTTCATCTGTACTGCAAACAGCATGAATATTCCTGAGGCCTTGCTGGATCGTATGGAAGTCATTCGTCTTCCGGGTTATACCGAAGATGAAAAAGTGAATATTGCTGAACGTTACCTTGTTCCAAAAGCGATCAAGAACAATGGTTTACGTGCAAAAGAATTGACTGTTCACGAAGAGGCAATCCGCGACATCGTACAACGTTATACACGTGAAGCGGGTGTTCGTAGTTTAGAGCGTGAAGTGTCTAAAATTGCCCGTAAAGTCGTGAAAGAAGCGGTGAGCAAGAAGTCTAAAAACTTACAGATTGACGTGACTTCAGCCAATCTTCCTGAATACTTAGGTCCACATAAGTTTGACTTCGGTATTGCAGAAGATGAAGCACAAGTGGGTCGTGTTAATGGCTTGGCTTGGACCTCTGTCGGTGGTGAATTACTTACCATTGAAGTTGCAGCAGTCAAAGGTAAAGGTAAATTCATTACTACTGGTTCACTTGGTGATGTAATGAAGGAATCAATTACCGCTGCGATGACTGTAGTACGTACGCGTGCTGATGAATTGGGAATTGAAGCATCACGTTTTGAAGAAACAGATGTGCATGTTCACTTGCCTGAAGGCGCAACGCCAAAAGATGGTCCATCTGCTGGTTTAGCCCTGACCACTGCCCTTGTGTCGGCATTTACAGGTATTCCGATTCGTCCAGATATCGCGATGACAGGTGAAACCAGTTTAGGTGGTCGCGCGATGCGTATTGGTGGCTTAAAAGAGAAACTTCTTGCGGCTCACCGTGGTGGAATCAAACTGGTGTTTATTCCACAAGATAACGTCCGTGATTTGGCTGAAATTCCTGACAATGTCAAAGAAGGATTAGAAATCAAAGCAGTGAAAAGCATTGATGAAATTCTACCTTTAGCACTGACAGATACACCAAAGCCTTTGCCAAAGACACCGATTGTAAAACCAGTCGAAGAAGCAAAAGCAGCACGTCACTAATCAGTAAATGATTGGACATAAAAGAGAGCTTCGGCTCTCTTTTTTTGTTACACAATATGGTTGAAAAATAACCAACATGCGGCATAATAAAATAGAGTCGATAAAAACAAAGGCTAAATTTGACTCATGAACTCATTTTAGCGCCATCCGAACTCCAGACGGATGGCACTTTGATCGCAGCTCATACGCGTTTTGAGCTGCGTTTTTTATGACTATGCTACAACTGCTTTTTGTATTTTTTATGACTAGATAAACCATACTTACCTGCATGTAACAAAGAACAGCGTTTATAATAGGGCTCATTTCCTCAAGCACACACGCCTATGAAAATCCGCATTCTCACCATTGGTCAAAAAATGCCTGCTTGGGTGTTAACTGGATTTGAAGACTATTTCAAACGTATCCAGCCCTTTGTACAAACACAGGTGATTGAGCTTCCAATGGCAAAGCGTGGCAAAAATGACTCTGAGGCAGATATTTTGAAATACTGTCAAATTGAAGGTGAAAGTATTCTAAATGCACTCAAATCCAATGAAACCTTGATTGCTTTAGAAGTAAATGGTCGTGAGCTGAGTACGGAAAAGTTAGCTGATACGATGAAACAATGGATGCTTGAAGGCAATGATATTGCGATTGCAATTGGTGGTCCTGATGGGCATTCCGATGCTGTTCGTAAAGCTGCTGCTTGGCATTGGTCATTGTCAAAACTGACCATGCCGCACCCAATGGTACGTATTCTACTGATTGAGCAACTTTATCGTGCCATGAGTATTAATCATAACCACCCGTACCATCGTGCTTAAAACTGTTCTAATTTTAGAACAACATGTTGAAATTTAAGGGCTATCACTGCAGTACTGAATTTGTCAGGATAATGGTGTATTCCCTTTCAGGTGTTTATTTATGGATCTGCAAACTTTACCCGGATTATTTATTTCTCATGGTTCGCCCATGCTGGCACTTGATCCAGAGCAAGTGGGTCCTGCACTGCATCGTCTGGGCAGTAACTTGCCGAAACCACAGGCCATTGTGGTGATGTCAGCGCACTGGGAAAGCCAAGCCTTAGAAGTCAACACTTCAACACGCCCAGAAACGTGGCATGACTTCCGTGGCTTTCCGCCTGAATTATATGACATTCGTTACCCTGCGGCAGGCGCACCAAAACTGGCAGAAGAAATCCTCTCGCGCTTTGCAACAGCGGGTATTTCTGCACATGCCAATAGTACCCGTCCACGCGATCATGGCGTCTGGATGCCGCTTTTGCACATGTATCCAGATGCAGATATCCCAGTGATTGAGATTTCACTCCCCCTTTATATGAGTGCTGATGACATTTACCATGTTGGAGAAGTACTCTCACCTTTACGAGAGCAACAAATTCTGTTGATCGGTTCAGGTAGTATTACTCACAATCTGGCTGAATTGTCATGGCATGCTGATGCCGATGTACCCGCATGGGCCAGTACTTTCCGTAATACAGTGGTCAGTAAACTCAGTCATCAAGATTACGATGCGGTACTAGATTGGCCATCTTTGCCTTATATTGAGCGTAATCACCCGAGCCTTGAGCACCTTGCGCCACTATTCTTTGCAATGGGTACAGGTCATCGTTTCAATATTGTACATAGCAGCTTCTCGATGGGCTCGTTGGGTATGGATATTTATCGTTTTGATTAAATAACCAACTACATCACATAAAAATAAAATGGGCTTGCTCAAAATAACGGCAAGCCTATAAATCTGCTATATTTTTCCAAAATTTTACAAATAGAAACATTTAACAAACTTAATTGCTAAAAGGATGACATGTTCTCTTTTTAAGAATCCTTTAAGCTTATGTCTGTTATTTATTTATCGTTGTTTTGAATATGAAAATCAAATATTTAGTTCTTGCATTACTTCCGCTTTCTTTAATGGCGTGCCAAACTGTGCAAAATGTAACTGATAATGTAATTTCTCAAATTAATACAACTGCTGCAAAAAACCTAACTGAATATAATTGGACCTACCAAGGTTCTAAAGCATCTAAACCTTTAGTGTTATCTTTTAACGCTGACCAAAAACTTGCAATCCAAACTGGCTGTAACAACCAAGGCGGTACTTGGGCTGTTGAAAACAACAAGATTGTAACGTCCCCGCTTGTATCAACAATGATGGCTTGTGCTGATGATTTAATGCAGCAAGAGCGCTTATCTGCTGACATCTTCAGCGAGAAAAAAGTACCATTTGAAATCAGCACAGTAAATGGTCAAGCAATTTTGACTGTTACTGATGCCAAAGGTCAAAAGCATGTATTTACAGGTGCAAAAGTGGCAAATAGCAACGTATTAACTAACTACACTTGGTCATATCAACCTGCTAATACTAAACGTCCAATCGTATTAAGCTTCTTAGCCAATGATCGCTTATCTGTAGACACAGGTTGCAACCGTTTAAATACATCATGGAAAATTGAAAATGGTTTAATCGCTACAGGTGATGGTGCATCAACCATGATGGCATGTGAACCAGCATTGATGGCGCAAGAAAAATTCGCGGGTGATCTTCTACAAAAACGTCAAATCGCGTTTGAAGTAAATACAGCCAACCCAGAGCAACCAACATTGGTAATCGCGGATGCTAAAGGTCAAAAATATACTTTCGTTGGTAAAATGACCCCAGAAGCAAAATACCAGTCTGAAGGTAAAACAGTTTTCTTAGAAATTTCACCTGAAACTAAATCTTGCACAGGCGTGGCACCACAAACTTGTATGCAAGTTCGTGAAATCAAATATGATGACAAAGGTTTAAAAACTTACGCAGATAAAAACTGGTCATTGTACTACGGTCAAATCGAAGGTTTTGAACACAACCCACAACAACGTGTGATTGTACGTGTTAAACGTTTTGACATTAAAAACCCTGCTGCTGACCAATCAAGCATTGCAGACGTACTCGATATGGTTGTTGAGCAAGAGATTGTGAAAAAACCATAATTTCATTCAGAAATAAAAAAATCCGATGCTTTGTCATCGGATTTTTTATGGGAAGCCCCCTCTTTATTAAAGAGGGATTTCGTACGATTTTTAATAAATACCCTGCGCTAAAATTGCATCAGCAACTTTTACAAAACCTGCAATATTCGCCCCATCAACATAGTTAATTGAGCCATCTTCCTGAGTCCCGTATTTGACACAGTTACGATGGATCTCTTTCATAATCGCATGTAAGCGCTCATCAACCTGTTCAAATGACCAACCCAAGCGATTGGCATTCTGCGACATTTCCAAACCTGAAGTTGCTACCCCACCTGCATTCGATGCTTTACCTGGTGCATACAGGATTTTCGCTGCAATAAATTTTTCAACCGCTTCAAGTGTAGATGGCATATTCGCGCCTTCTGCTACGCAAATCACGCCATTCGACAATAACGTTACTGCATCTTCAGCATTCAGCTCATTTTGTGTTGCACAAGGTAGAGCAATATCGATTGGGATATGCCACGGCGTTTTGCCTTCGAAATATTCAAAACCATGCTTTGATGCAAATTCTGACATCCGACCACGTTGAACATTTTTCAATTCCATCACTTCATCGAGCAAAGCCTTAGTGAAGCCATTCTTTAAATAGACCGTACCATTTGAATCAGACAAAGTCACAACTTTAGCGCCTAAGAACATCGCTTTTTCTGCGGCATATTGCGCCACATTGCCTGAACCTGAAATCGATACGGTTTTATTGGAAAAACTATCGCCACGAGTTTTCAGCATTTCCTCTGCAAAATACACTGTGCCATAGCCTGTTGCTTCAGGGCGAGCCAATGAACCGCCAAATGAAATCCCTTTACCTGTAAATACGCAAGATGTGTCGTTACTTAACTTTTTCATCATGCCTGTCATATAGCCAACTTCTCGACCACCCACCCCAATATCCCCAGCAGGAATATCGGTATTTGAGCCTAGATGACGGTATAGCTCCAGCATCAAAGCTTGGCAGAAGCGCATGATTTCTGCTTCAGATTTACCTTTAGGGTCAAAATCCGAACCGCCTTTACCACCGCCCATTGGCAGAGTAGTTAGCGCATTTTTAAAGGTTTGCTCAAAGCCTAAAAACTTTAAAATGGACAAATTCACAGAAGGATGGAAACGCATTCCCCCTTTGTATGGACCAATTGCAGAGTTGTATTGAACGCGGAAACCACGATTGACATGGGTCTGACCTTGGTCATCCATCCACGATACACGGAATTGAATCGCTCGCTCAGGTTCAACCAGTCTTTCTAGCAAGCCATATTGAGCATATTTCGGATTTTTCTCAATGAATGGCCACAAGCTGGTCATCACTTCTTCGACCGCTTGCAAAAATTCAGGTTGATATGGATCTCTAGCTTTAACATAATCCAGAAAGTCATTTAAGCTATTGTATTTCAACATTCACCCCCGAGCTTGTGATTTATCTTGGTGCTAAAAATGCACCAAAATAGAGTTTCCATCTATTAAATACAGATTACTATTTCATCACAATATTATTTTTAAGCTTAACTATTTTTATTAATTAAAATCATTTACTTATGTTAATAAATATTCATTATTTATATAATAAATGAAGGTCAAAAATGTAGAAAAAGTCACATTCCAACAGGAAAGCAGATTTATCTGAAAACTTAATTGCACTAAAAAACATCAATAAAAGCACTATTTATAAGCACAACCTATTTTCAACGCTACGGATATTTTTCGATTGCTTCGCCGCGATAAATCATTATTTGCTATACTAAGCTCCCTGTTTTTTTGCTTCATCTTCGATACATGTCCCCAACTGCACAACATGCGCTTATTGTCCAAATTGACCAACTGTTACCACAAACACAATGTGGTTTATGCGGGCATCGTGATGGCTGCTTACCTTATGCAAAATCGATTGCAGAGGGTGAGGAAGCCAATAAATGTGTGCCTGGTGGACAACCTGTTGCAGATGCACTGGCAGCCTTGTTAGAACGCCCGCAACTCAAAGCTGAACCCAGCGTTTGGGATATTCAACTGGATGGTCGACCACAACGGATCAAAGCTGTGATTCGTGAAGATGAATGTATTGGCTGTACCAAATGTATTAGTGCCTGCCCTGTCGATGCGATTATTGGTAGTGGAAAATTAATGCACAGTATTTTGACTGACCTGTGTACGGGTTGTGAGTTATGCATTCCACCTTGTCCAGTCGACTGCATTGATCTGGTTGAAGATACCCAACCTTTACCCACCACAACGCAACGTACGGCTGAACAGGATGATTTAAGACATCGTTATTACGCGCATATCCAACGTGAAGAAAAACGTCGCTTGAGCCGTAAAGGGCCAATTGTACGTGCTGAAATTGATGTGGAGTTTTTCGCCCAATTTTCTCAGGCGCTCAATAATGTCCCCGTGATAACCTTGGCGGATAAGCCGAAAGAAAACACCACACTCGATGCGAAAACAACAATCGAACTTGCAAAAGTACGCACCCAGATTAAAAAACTTGAAAAACAACTCAGTGTTCGTGCTGATGAATCAAAGCAAGCCCAATTAATTGCTTTACAACAACGTCTAACTGAGTTGCAGGAGGTCTAAATGTCCGTAAAAAATATGACTAAAAAGCAGATCCAGACCTTTTTTGAACGTTTACGTGAACAGAGACCACATCCTCAGACCGAGCTGAACTATTCCTCTCCTTTTGAGCTACTGATTGCAGTATTGCTGTCTGCTCAAGCAACTGATGTCAGCGTCAACAAAGCCACGGATAAACTCTATCCTGATGCCAATACCGCTCAAGCCATTTTAGACCTCGGAATTGATGGTTTAAAATCATATATCAAGACCATTGGCTTATATAATTCTAAAGCTGAAAACGTGATTAAAACCTGCCGAATTTTGGTGGATCAATATCAAGGTCAAATTCCAGAAACACGTAAAGAATTGGAAGCCCTCCCCGGTGTAGGACGTAAAACGGCGAACGTGGTACTGAATACTGCTTTTGGTCAGCCGACCATGGCCGTTGATACGCACATTTTTCGTGTCGGTAACCGCACTGGTTTAGCTGTTGGAAAAAATGTTTTAGAAGTAGAAGATCGCTTGATTAAAGTAATTCCGAAAGAATTTATTATTGATGCCCATCACTGGCTGATCTTACATGGTCGTTATTGCTGTATCGCACGTAAACCGAAATGTGGTGAATGTATCGTTGCAGATGTCTGTAACTGGCCAGATCGGTTTGAATTTGGTGCAAGCAAACCAATCGCAATAAAAAACCTCAGTTAATCCTGAGGTTTTTTTTGCTGTTGCAGTTTTGGATGTAATTGGCGAGCTTTACCATTTTTTCTATTTTCCAAGGCTTGTTGCTGTTGCACATGACGCAGCATTTTCTGACTTTGGTACAAAAGAAATAACAGTAAAACGATGCTGAAAATGACCACTAAAATCAAAACAACTTTTAGCATGAGCTTCCTCCAAATAAAAAGAGCTCTGTATTCAGAGCTCTTTTAAAATCTGCAACTTAAATTATTTATCTAAGATTGCAAATAAATCAGCTTGAACGTTTTCGATGGCACGTAAACCATCTAGCTTGTCATAAGTTGGTGCATTTTCACCAGAAGCAGCACGACCTTGATAGAAACCAACCAATTGCTCAGTTTCGCTATGGTAAGACCCAAGACGCTTACGAATCGTTTCTTCTTGGTCATCTGGGCGTTGCACTAGGTCTTCACCTGTTTCATCATCTTTACCTTCCACTTTTGGTGGATTGTAAACAATGTGATAAACACGACCCGATGCAGGGTGCTGACGACGACCAGAAAGACGTTGCACGATTTCTTCGTCAGGTACAGCAATCTCAATCACGTGATCAATGCTAATTCCAGCTGTTTCTAATGCTTCAGCTTGTGGAATTGTGCGCGGGAAACCGTCAAAGATACAACCATTTTCACAGTCAGGCTGAGCAATACGTTCTTTAACCAAGCCAATAATCAGTTCATCAGAGACTAAACCGCCTGATTCCATGACGCTTTTCGCTTTTAAGCCAAGTTCAGTACCTTCACGAATTGCAGCACGGAGCATATCACCGGTTGAAATTTGTGGGATATTGTAGCGCTTACAGATCAACTGAGCTTGAGTACCTTTGCCTGCCCCAGGTGGTCCGAGTAAAATAATGCGCATAAAAGAACATCCTCATTTAAAAACAATAAATCTTAAATTGAGCAATATCATACAGACTTATCACTCAACCAACATCAAATTAATTATAAGAAAGCAACAAATAAGTGAATTAAACCAGCAAAGAAACCAGTCACCCCACCGAGTACAATTAAGATCCACTCATCTTCTTGGAACGCAGGACGCAATAAGTTTTGGAACTCTTTCGGTGTTAGTTCACGGATGCGGTCTCTAAACATTTGAAAGATCTTCTGCGCACGACTTGCATTCAAAGCTGGGTCACATACTGGTCCCATGGTAATTTCAATTGAGCGATCAATCAAGTCGGTCTTGAGTCTAGCATATTCTCTTGGCCCTAATGAAAGCTGCAATGAGGTTCTGACCAGTGGAGTTTCCATAATTTCATTGATATGACGCTTGACAATACGACGAGTTTTGTCTTTTCTACTACCATACATCATTTCAGTCATGATGGACTTTAAGGTAATTAAATCTTCAGTCACTACACTGGCAAATACATCGGAAACCTCTTCCTGACGCTTCATAAATGCGCCTTGAACGTTGTAAGTACCAATCTTTAACACAGGCACAATCCAAGGAAATTTGCGGTCTTTGGTCAGACGAAAAATCTGCGGATAACGAATATAGTGTGGTTCAATCGGATTGAAGACCATCCAGATCGCAATCCAGTTGGTTAAAAAGCCCCAGATTGCTGCCCAAAACGGAACCGTCCAGTGCCATGGCACTACAAACCAAACGATCATTTGGAATATACCAAAGAACATCCCTATTAATGCACTGATATGCCAAATAAAATTAATTTCTTTCTGACCCACTTTCAGGAACATGCGTACCATTAAACGGCGGTCACCTTCCATTTGGCTCACCACCATTTCACGCATGTCCACCAGTGACTCAACGTTCATGGTCAGCTCAGTCACAAGTTCCCTAAGTGTCGTGGGTAACTGTTTATGTGCTTGCGCGTAGATACGACGCTTAATCGAATAAGGTAGGTTTTCCCAAAGTACAGCATTACGATCAATCATCACTTCATCAATCAGATGCTCAAGCTCAAACCCTACCTGCTCACCGATGATCATCGCCATATCTTCTGGATCCATTGCTTCTAAAAACTCTCGCAATGAACCCAATTTAGATAGCGTGTTATCAGTGATGATGCCTGAAATACGTCCAGCTTTACGTGGCACAATTCCTTGCCAACCGACAGGTAATGGTCCTAAATGGAAGCCCCAAAAGTTGATTGGGTAAAATACCATTTTCAATGCCATCCATACGTGTGCCCATGTTACAAAGGCGGTCACAGGGATGATACTCAAGACTGCCAGATGGTCAGGTCGATTTAGGAAAATCTGCCACAATTCATTGACGTAATCAAACATGCATGACTCTCTGAATTATTGATACATGATGGCCTATAAAAGGATGAACGTTAATTTCCTCTTACAAACCAAAACTTAAGGTATAAGAAAACTGAAGGACAGGTTCTGATTTTTTCACAGTATTGCCATTCCCATCTTCTATTTTTTCGCGTACTCCTGCGCCTACACTGAATGTGCTGATACGCTCACTATTCAACCAGACATAAGCAAGATCGGCACCAACACCCAAGTTGCCCTTTTGTTTACCCCCATAGTTCTTACTGTCTAAATGTCCTGCATAGACACCAAGGTAATAACCATTTTTATCGGTACCAGTTAAGTAGTACGGGTAACGGAATCCAATTTGTCCACCGGGTTCATTGTCATCATTTAAAAATGCACCCGCTTTGGCGTAGGCAATCCCATACGGATTTACCCATTCAAGGTTGGCATGTAATAATTTCTTAGTAAAACCTGCACCTACATTCCACGTTGAAACGTTTGCATCTTTTAATTTAGGCTCAGGCTTAAACGGATTTTCGTCAGCATGGGCAAAACCAGTAAGTGTTAAAACCGATAATAAAAGGCAAATTTTTCTCATTATTTTCTCCATTTTCCCTAAGAGTGTATTGGAAAATCCTATTTCAAACTGTTTGTGACTTTAACAGAATTATTTTGCTTCTAATATACAAGACCATACAATTTTAATGTCTGCAAAGTCAAAAGCTGTCGCAGCATCATTTGCATGATTTGTTGAAAATTCTACAGTATGATCATGCAACTTACGTTAAAATGCGTAGCCTTTGTATTCTCTCCATCTTGTAATTAAGTCGACACCCTATGAAACAGCACTTTCCTTTAAAAAATATGCAACAAGAAAAGCGCATTTATAAGGGTCGAATCTTTTTTGCAATCTTTGTCGTGGCGATTTTTCTACTTTTATTGATCTGTCGTTATGCATATTTACAGATCGTTCATTACGATGATTTTACAACGGCATCAGATAAGAACCGTATTCGCTTACAGCCATTAGCACCCGCTCGTGGCTACATCTACGATCGTAACGGCGTGCTATTAGCAGATAACTATCCAGTTTTCACTGCAACACTGAGTCGTGCCGATGTCAGCGATATTGATGACACCATTACCCGTCTCATTCCAATTCTGGGCTTGACCCAAGATGATGTTGACCGCTTTAAAAGCCGTGTCAAAACTGCACGTAAAACTGAACGCCTTGCGATCAAATTGAATTTGACTGAAACCGATATTGCCAAATTCAGTGAAGTGAAATATGCCTTTCCTGGGGTCAAAATTGAAACCCAAATGACCCGCTACTATCCACATGGTGAATTGTTTGCGCATGTGATTGGTTATGTGGGGCGTATCAATGATAAAGAACTCAAGTCTATTGATAAGGATTTATATGCGGGTACCAACCTGATTGGTAAAATTGGGGTCGAAAAAAGCTATGAAGACCTGTTGCATGGTATTCCTGGCTATGAATCTGTTGAAGCCGATGCACACGGCAATGTACTACGTAATTTAGGTCGCCAAAATCCAGCGCGTGGTAATGATCTGTATTTATCACTTGATTACGGTTTACAAACTATTGCCGCAAAACAATTGGCAGATCGCCGTGGTGCAATTGTAGCCATGGACCCACGTACAGGTGAAATCCTCGCATTGGTCTCCAGCCCAAGTTTTAATCCAAACCTCTTCGTGACAGGAATTAGTTCCAAAGACTATAGTGGACTGCGTGACAACCTCGATCAACCGCTTTATAACCGTGCGGTTCAGGGGGCATATCCACCAGGTTCAACCATTAAACCAATGTTTGGTTTAGGTGGTATTCATTATGGTCTCGTCGATTGGAGCACTGCAATTTCCGATCCAGGTTATTTCTCATTGCCTGGTGACAGTCACCGCTTCCGTGACCATAAAAAAACGGGTCATGGTTCAGTGAACATGCATAAAGCTCAAATTGTGTCCTGCGATACCTATTTCTATGTCCTGTCCTATCGCATGGGCATTGAGAAAATGAATGACTGGATGCGCCAATTTGGCTTTGGTGAAAAAACTGGAGTTGATTTACCAAGTGAAAGCACAGGTCTCTACCCGAGTCCTGAATGGAAAATGCGAACGCGTAAATCCAAATGGCTAAAAGGTGAAACCATTTCAGTCAGTATCGGGCAAGGGGCATTTACCTCTACACCTTTACAACTTGCTATGGCAACTGCGATCACAGCCAATAAAGGTTCACATGTCACACCACATGTACTCAGAGAAACCAAAGGTGCCAAAAAATTTAGTGTCCATAACGCGCCTGATGGCAAAATTAATTTCAATGGTACAGAACAAGATTGGATCAACATGCATGATGCAATGGTGGATGTGATTCAATCTGGTACAGGTCGTGGTATTAAAGGTGGTTTGCAATATTCAATCGCAGGTAAAACAGGGACAGCCCAAGTCAAGAGTATTGCTCAAGGTAAACGTTATAACGAAGCAGCACTTTCATCTCGACAATGGGACCATGGCTTATTCGTTGGTTTTGCGCCTGCCGATAATCCTGAAATTGCCATTGCCGTGGTTTGGGAAAATGGTAAACATGGCGGTTCAGCTGCCCAACTAGCACGTCCAATCTTTGACTATTGGCTGGTGACACGTAAAAAGAATCCACTTCGTCCAGCTAGCCATCAAGTCAGTGGAGGCTTAATGACTGCGGGAATTAAACCAGGTGAACTACCAAGCAGCAGTGTTGCAACCACGGCAACACAGAATGGCCAAGCAGCATCTACACCCGTCGCTTCATCCGCTCCAGCTTCTACACCTGTTGCACCAGCAACAGGTGCTCAACCTACGGATGGAGTGACTGAATAATGAAAAATCAATTACGTATCATCGGTGGTAACTGGAAACGCCGTACTTTACCCTTTGCCAGTATTGATGGTTTACGTCCAACACCAGATCGTGTCCGTGAAACACTATTCAACTGGTTGATGTGGGATATTCAAAACGCACAGGTTTTAGACTTGTGCAGTGGCTCTGGTGCATTAGGTTTCGAAGCGCTTTCTCGTGGAGCTGCAAAAGTCGTAATGATTGAACCGAATCCAACACAAGCCAAAGTCTTAAAAGACAATATTCAACTGCTAAAAGCGGAAAATTGCCAACTGCATGTTGCAACGGCACAGCAAGCTTTAAAAAAATTAAACGCAAGTTTTGATGTGGTGTTTCTTGATCCGCCCTATAGTCTAGATTTATGGCAAGAGTTAGCTGAGCTGGCTAACCCAATGATTGCAAACCATGCTTATATTTATGTAGAAGCAGATCGAGATTTAGCTCAACTCACCCTACCGCCTACTTGGCAGAAAATAAAAGAAACCAAAGCAGGTATGGTCAGAGCCGGTTTATATCAAAAAGTCAGTTAAAAAATCCGTAACCAGAAAAATCGAATCAATTGCCCTCGGTCAAAGGGAAAACTGGAAAGATATTCATAGCCAATTCGATTGGTCTGGTTCAACTGATACATCATGCCATAACCGACTGAAATCGAAAAATCATCCAGTGACAGGCTAGTGGTATCGCCTGTCAACATCTTATGGTTAAACTGATTGGTTTGATAAGCCGTATAGTTATAGACACGCCAACGTTCATTTTGAAAAAATTGGTTATGCAAAACTGAATATGCTGTTTTCATTTCAGGATAAGCAGCATCAAACATATGTTCTGTATCTTCGCTCGGCTCTGCAAAAAAATCATAATCATCCGCATAAGCTCCAGCAGAGAGACCAATCAAAAAACAGAATAAAAAAGGGTGCTTAATGTACATAACAAGATGTGTTGATGACTTTCCTATTTAGCATACCGCTAAAAATCATTTTTTATCAATCAATTGAATGTTTTTATCTACTATTTACAAACTGCTGTTTAAAATAACCACTCCATACGGCGACCATCTGGAATTATATGGGGACTCCCCCTTCAAAGCTCGTTTCCTTGATTACCTGCAGCGCTATAAATTATAGGGTACACAGGCATCAACAATCACACAGCCGCGCTTTTCTTATTTTCATTTTACATCCAGTCTATTTAACTTTTGTACAATTAGATATGCAGAGTAAAAAAATATTAATTTTTATCGTGTTAGACATAAATAATTAATTTATAAAATTCACCTTATATACAATAATAGCACCTTTAAAATTCTACTCTATCGATCATGAAGCTTTTGTACTTGCTCATTGCCACCGTGAGCTTAACCGGTTGTATCTTTGGGAAATCAAGCGAAGTAAAACGCGCTGAAAAAGTCCTACAGAGTTTTCAATGTAACAATATTGAATCCAATGAGTTAGCAACTTCTTCTATTTCAAATTTTTATCAACAATCACTGGCGGCGAATAAAGACAAAGCAGCATCTTATATTGAACAATATAAGAATGGTGAAGATCTCTTTGACATTCCGCTCGATGAAGTTGTACAACAAAAATATCAATTATATAAGCAAGCATGTCAGGCACTCGGTGGCGTCTCTACAGCCAAAGGAACAATTGCAGTAAAGGCCACTGAGTAACAGCAATAAAACTTGCCTGACTGTATTTAGGATACAGTATGATCGAACAACAACTGAGTTTAAAACATTATATTGCACTGGCGATTGTGCTTCTGGTGGTTGCAATTGCAAGTATTCAACCGCTTGAGTTTGAGGCTTATCTACTACACCAAGCGGGTACCGTGTTGATGCTCATCGCCCTCATCGTCACGATGAAAAAGATTGGCATCAGTTTTTATAGTTTTTGCCTCTATCTGGGCTTTCTTTTGATCCATATCTTAGGGGCACACTACCTCTACTCTTATGTGCCTTATAATGAATGGATTGAAAGCCTTTTTCACTTTGACTTAAATCAAACCATGGGTTGGTCACGTAATATGTATGATCGACTGGTGCATTTTGCTTACGGTCTATTACTCTATCCTTTTTTCTATCGCTGTTTTCAAGTCTGGTTACCAACTGCCAAACCTTTGACCCTATTTCTGCTGGTTATCCAGTTTGTCATGGCATCGAGCATGTTTTATGAACTGATCGAATGGTGGATCGCCATTGGTTTATCACCTGAAGATGCTGAAAACTATAATGGCCAACAAGGCGACGTGTGGGATGCCCACAAAGATATGTTCCTTGCAACCATCGGAGCACTGCTAATCGGTATTATTCAACTGCTCAAACAAAAAACGCCTATTCAAAAATAGGCGCTATTCTCAATATGAATACCAATTAAATAATAGAATGTTGCAATACCGTAAGCTGGTCTAAAGGATCGGCTTTAATGGTCTGAGCATAATCCAGATTTGTTAAATCAGCGTTTGCTGAATGACTGATTGTAGGAGATGAGTTTTGCCCTGTAAGCAATTGGTTCAAAACCTCATCCAACTGATTTGATGTTGGTTCTGGAGAAGATAATAAGCTGCTTAAGCCCAATTTTTCAGTGTTGGTCGATTCAGAAACAGGTTCAGCTTGCTGGGTTTGCAAGGCTTCCAAATCAACCGTATCTGCCAAAGATGCTTTCGCTACAGCAGGTGCAAGCACATTAAAACTAAATGCATCACTCGTCTCACTAATATTCCCTGCTGCATCAGTCAGGGTTAAGGTGATTTTATGCGCCCCTACACTCAAATCCTGCTTAACTTCAAAACTCCATCTGCCATTATCCCCGACTGTTACCGTACCAATCGGTTGACCATTGTCATAAATCGTCAGGACGGCTTTTGCTTCGCCCACACCTGCCAAAGTCGGTTTGCTATCATCGGTATCACCTCCCGCAGCGATCGCCCCTTTTACTGCACCGACATCATCCATGACCGTTTGCAAAATAGGTTTATTGGGCGCAATGGTATCTTTTGTCCCGACCACATCGGAAGCTTCGGAACGGTTCCCTGCAGCATCAATGATATAGACTTTACCTACATTTTTATCGGTTAAAGCTGATGAAAGTGTAATGCTAAATTTTCCATCCGCACCAACAGTACCTGAACCATACAGCGTTTTCCCATCTGCACTTCTAATTTCAATTTTACTATTTGCTTCCGCTGTCCCTACCACCGAATCACCTGCTGCATTGATTTCAGCAACCGCTTTATCTGGCGCAATAGTGTCCTTTCCAGCAGTAATCTCAAGTGGCTTGGACTGGTTGCCAGCAGCATCTTCTACAATGATGGTTGCCTTTTTATCTGTGGCTAATGCGGGTGAAAGTGTAATCTGAAATTTACCCTGCGCATCTGTGACTCCACTGCCAATGATTTTTCCATCCGCATCTTTGATCTGTACCTTGCTATTCGCCTCTGCTCGACCTTGAATTGAGGAACCTTCCTTATTTACATCCACAAAAGGTTGATCAGGAGGCAAAGTATCTTTTCCGGCAATCACTTTAGAAGGTGTCGATTTGTTTCCTGCAGCATCTTCGGCAACCACTGTTCCGCCTTTGTCACTGGTTAATACAGGTGAAACTTTTATCGAATACAGTCCTTCTTTATTCGCAATCACGGTACCTAATAGTTTTCCATCAGCATCATAAATCGAGACTTTTGCATTGGCTTCTGCCTTGCCAGTAACAATTGTGCCATCTGCATTAAGTTGTGCTGTCGGCGCATCTGGTGCAATGGTATCTTTATTTCCCGTCACGACAGCTGCTTTAGAGGCATTGCCAGAACTATCGATCGCGGTCACGCTGACCTTGCCACCATTCACCAAAGGCTGATCCAGCTTAATCGTGTAATTTCCTTCGGCATCGGCTTGAGTCGTAGCAATCACTTTCCCCGCAGCATCCTTAATTTCGATTTTGGCCTTAGCTTCGGTTTTACCCGTAATGGTTTGTGTATCTGTACCCAAATTCGCTGTCGGTGTCCCTGGTGGTGTTATATCAATCGGTTGGTTACTACTTTTATTTTTATCGTCATCATCATCTTTTACTGCCCATAAATACACACCTTCTGCGACTAAAGCAGCCAAACCCACTTTCCATAATTGGGATTTACTAATCGCAGAATCATGATCAACATTTTGAGGCTGAGAAACTGGTGTAGTAACTGCATCAGTATATGCAAATTGGGTCAATGAGGTCGCTGGGGCATAACGAACAAATTTACCCGAATCATCAAACTCTGCGACCGCATAAGTACCATCCACTTTTGCGAGTGCTAGGCTGTGTTCGGTTAGATTTTCATTACTATAAAAACCACTAACAACAATCTTTTCACCATTTTTTAGTGTAATGACAAGATCATTACCTTGCTTGATAATTGATTTAATATCTGCTTGATTTACACCAATCTGTACGATCGAAGGCTGGTCTAAAACCACACTTTTTAGTTGTGCATCTTGTAGGATATTCGAGTTTTTCTTTGAAAAAACAACAACTCTTGTCATTATTATGCTCACTTATCAATTATATTTTTAAATAATTCTTCGATTAATGAATAATTAAGTAATTCATCTTGCAAATAAAATATCAAATGATTGATATGACTACAATCTCTTCGATCAGAAGTTTTGTCATGTTTGTTTAATTCACCAAATATTCAAATCTAGCCAAGTATTTTCATAGAAATCAGCAGTAAGGCACATAAAAAAACCAGCCCTATAGACTGGTTTTTCAAGATCATTTTACAGTTCCAATCATTAAAATTTTGGATCACGCATTTGTACCAATGTGCTATTTGCCTTTGCCAGACTATCGGTAATTTTACTGAGCACAGTCGGAATTAAACTCTCAGCCATTTGTGCAGCTTGCAAACCTAATTTCTCACCAAAAGTTGGACGTTTACGGGTATTAATCACATAAATATCATGCTTTGGTAATAGACTTAATAAATACTCATCTGAAGTTTGCAACTTATCTACCAAGTTCAGTTCACGGGCATCCTCACCATACCAGTGCTCGCCTGTTGCCACTTTTGTAATATCCAGTTGAGGACGATATTTCTCAACAAAATGTTTAAATAAAGAATGGGTTTGCTGCAATTCTTCTTCAAACTTCGCCTTACCTTCTGGTGTATTTTCACCAAACATAGTCACGGTACGCTTGTATTCACCTGCGGTATATAATTCAAAATCAACATTATGTTGTTTTAACAAACGATTGAAGTTTGGCACTTGTGCGACCACACCAATCGAACCAACCACAGCAAACGGCGCAGAGATAATTTCGCTGGCAATACATGCCATCATATAACCACCACTGGCTGCAACCTTATCTACACAGATGGTGACGTGAAAGCCTGCATCACGTAAACGCACCAATTGAGCTGCTGCAAGACCATAGCCATGCACCATTCCACCAGGACTTTCCAAGCGAACAACAACACGGTCATGCCCTGCTTTGGCAGTCGCTAAAATCAGGGTAATTTCTTCACGAATAGTATCTACGGCAGAAGCTTGGACATCCCCTTTAAAGTCGAGGACATAGATTTTTTGATCATTCTTTTTGCGGATCTTGGCTTCTTTGGAAAGTTGTTGAACAAGTTGTAATAACTCCAAACGAGATGCTGTCGTTTGCGCAATTCTTTTTCTTTGTTCATTCACACGCGCATTTAAATGACTAATACGAATTTCAGCAGGAAACTTAGGTAAATGGAATAACATGAAGTATGTGCTCTATAAGTTCGGCGTTATTGTTCTAAGATGTGGTCTGCTCAATAAAAATTCAATAGCGATTTTGCAAAATAGATTCATTTTCATTTATATATAAAAAAAGAGTCCGAAGACCCTTTTTTATATAACCCTAAAAAATTAACCAAAACGCCCTGTAATATAAGCTTCAGTCAATTGATGATCAGGCTGAGTAAACACTTTTTCAGTCGAGTTCACTTCAATCAGGTCACCCAAATGGAAGTAAGCTGTACGGTCAGAGACACGCGCCGCTTGTTGCATAGAGTGGGTGACGATCGCAATGGTGAATTGTTCTGACAATTCTGAGATCAATTCTTCAATTTTTGCGGTCGCAATTGGATCGAGTGCCGAACATGGTTCATCCATCAAAATCACTTCTGGACTCACCGCAATGGTACGTGCAATACATAAACGCTGTTGCTGACCACCTGATAAACCAGTGCCTGGCTGACTCAAACGATCTTTGACTTCATCCCATAAGCCCGCTTTACGTAAACTGTTTTCCACGATTTCTTCTAAATCATATTTATCACGTGCCAGACCATGTAGTTTCGGGCCATAAGCAACATTGTCAAAAATTGATTTTGGGAATGGGTTTGGCTTTTGGAACACCATGCCTACTTGCGCACGCAATAACACCACATCAAGGTTTGGATCATAGATATCTTGATCATCCAAAGTCACCTTACCTGTCACACGGCAGCTATCAATCGTGTCATTCATACGGTTTAAAGTCCGTAAGAACGTTGATTTACCACAACCCGATGGGCCAATAAATGCAATCACCTCATTCTGGTAAACATCAAGGTCGATGCCTTTGATCGCCTCAGCGTCACCATAATAAACATGAACATCTTTGGTACTGATTTTCACTTCGCTCGTTTTTGGCTTTTTATTTGAAGAAGCCGTTTCAAACTGAGAGACAAATGCAGTATTTGATTGCTGAACTTGCGCTTCAGGTGACGTAAATTCTTTTTGCTGTGGATTCACTGATTTATCCTTTTCTACGGCGTTCATAATATCAATCGTATTCATTGTACTCTCCTCAATTACCAACGCACTTCAAATTTCTTACGGAGCCAAATGGCAAGGCTATTCAAACCAATCATTAACGCTAGTAAAACAATAATCGCTGCTGCAGTACGTCCTTCGAAGAAGTTACGTAATTCATTACCTTGCCATAAATACACTTGTACTGGCAATGCGGTTGCTTGATCGAGTGGTGTTGTCGGCACGCTTGCAACGAAAGCACTCATTCCGATTAAAAGTAATGGCGCAGTTTCACCCAGTGCATGTGCAACCCCAATGATCGCACCTGTCATAATGCCCGGTAACGCCAGCGGCAATACGTGATGAAAAATGGTTTGTACTTTCGACGCGCCTAGACCCAACGCGGCTTGACGAATCGAAGGCGGCACTGCTTTTAACGATGCACGTGTCGTGATAATCACGGTTGGTAAAGTCATTAAGCTCAGAACCAAACCACCGACCAGTGGTGCTGATAATGGCAATTGCATCCAGCCAATAAAGATAGCTGCACCGAGTAAACCAAATACAATTGAAGGAACCGCAGCCAAGTTATTAATGTTGACTTCAATAATGTCCGTCATCATGTTCTTTGGTGCAAACTCTTCAAGATAAATTGCACTCGCAACACCAATTGGAATCGAGATCACAATCACGATCATCATCATGAATAATGAACCCATGAATGCGCCGGCTAAACCACTTGTTGCAGGTGAACTACGAGAATCTGGACTAAAGAACAAGTTAGTATTGAAGGTACTTTTAATAATTCCTTCTGCTTTTAACTGATCTGCCAGTTGACGAACTTCTGGTTCAAGTTGTTGCTGATCATCTGGCAAACTACGGTCAATATTACCTGCTAACCATACATCTATATTGGCATCCGCTAAGAATTTGATCTCTTCTTTGCTTCCAATCAGTGCAGGGTTTTTAAGCACCATATCACGCAAACGGTATGCTTCAGAACTGGTATATAAACTGCTTAGATAATCACGTTGAGACTCTAATGCTTTATTTTTGGCAACGATGCCATTTACGATCAAGGCATCCCAATCCACCATCCCCATTTCAGTTTGCCAAGCGACCATGCGCTCTTCAAAGTGAGCTGGGGCTTCACCAACTGTTTGTTTTGGCTTCGCCCCAACATTAATGATCGCTGGATCAAAATAAA
Organism: Acinetobacter higginsii; assembly: GCF_000369525.1. Lineage (GTDB taxonomy): Bacteria > Pseudomonadota > Gammaproteobacteria > Pseudomonadales > Moraxellaceae > Acinetobacter > Acinetobacter higginsii. The sequence goes on along the minus strand of NZ_KB850072.1, from coordinate 265,270 downwards.
CAGGAACTGTAATACTGCTTTGCCAAAAAGCAGGCAGACCTTTCGCCAAGATGCTACCAAATAGTAAGGCAACAAATGCCAGCGCGATCACAACCGCCGAGATACCGGCAAAGCGAAAGGTTTTTTCTTTCCGATGACGCTTAGCCAAAGAACTTTGGATCTTTCTTTTACGCTGCTCACGTTGTTCAGCAGCTACTTGAGGATCCAATAGGTTCGGATCCAGAGGAGATGTATTTGATGAACTCATTCGTATTGCTCACGATATTTACGCACGATGTACAGTGCAATAATGTTTAGACCCAAAGTAATCACAAACAGCGTTAAACCAAGGGCAAATGCCACCAGTGCTTGCGGGCTGGCAAAGTCAGTATCCCCCGTTAATTGCTTCACAATCGTGACGGTTACGGTTGAAACTGCTTCAAATGGATTTGCATGCAACAATGGACTGTTTCCTGCTGCAAGCACCACAATCATGGTCTCACCCACGGCACGGGATACGGCAAGTAAAAATGCCCCTGTAATCCCTGGTAGGGCAGCTGGTAGAACGACTTGACGAATCGTTTCTGATTTCGTTGCACCTAAACCCAAAGAACCATCACGTAATGCGCGAGGTACCTGAGTAATGATGTCATCGGATAATGAGGAGACGAATGGGATAATCATAATCCCCATTACAAAACCTGCGGTGAGTGCGCTGGTCGCATTAATATTGATGCCAACACTCTCACCCACCATTTTGAAGAATGGGCCAATCACCATTAAAGCGAATACGCCATAAACGATGGTTGGAATCCCTGCCAAAACCTCAATCGCAGGTTTTGCCCAAGAACGCAACCTTGGCGATGCATATTCAGCCAGATAAATCGCAACCAACAAGCCAATCGGTACCGCAACCAATAATGCGATACCACTGACCATCAAGGTTCCCCAAATCAGCGGTAAGATACCGTAACTGCCTTCTGCATTTCCTGAGGTGCTAAAACCTGGATTCCATTCAGTACCAAAGAAGAAATCAACTGGACTCACAAAATGGAAAAAGTGTAACGCTTCTCTCAACATCGATAAAACAATACCGATTGTTGTCAGGATTGCGACACCAGAACACAGAATCAATGCAACATTAATGGTTTTTTCGACTTGGTTACGTGCACGGAATTGTTGGCTCACATGACGCTTTGCCCACACTAAACCAGCCAGTCCAGCACTAATCACCACTGCAAGTTTTGCAAATGAGCCAATGGTCTGGAATTTAGCAAGTTGTTGCGCTGCTGCAACTTCATATGCTGCTGGCTGATCTGTTACCCCGAAACCAGAAGCAATGGCTTGCACTCGACTGGTTAAAACATCACGACCTGCCGCATCTAAGGTCGAACTTACAGATGCAGGAATATTATTAAAAATAATATGCTGTAAAATACTTGGTTCAACCAAGTTCCAAATAATCAAAATTAAAAAAGCAGGAATACCACACCACAAAGCAACCAATGCCCCATAATATCCTGGACGAGAATGTAGTGTTGCTGAGTTATTTCCCTTACCTGCTAGGTTACGGCTTTTACTCAGCCCGATTTGATATGCAATTGCCACAAGGGCTAATAACACACCGATAAGTAGCAGATTCATGTAATCTCCACTGTTTTCTCAATTTTCATGATTTGAAAAAACTTAGCTAGACAAAAAGGCTGATGATCCAACGTCTCACCAGCCTCCCTTTTAACAATATTACTTAACTGATTTACCAGCTTTGAAATCAGCTAGGATTTTTGCGCGCTCTTTGTCGCTTAAAGGAATCAAGCCCGCTTTTTCTAATTTAGAACCTTTACCAGAAATTTTCTTGTTTAAGAAGAATTCTGTGTATTGCGGTAAGCCTTTGATTGATTTCAAGTGCTCGCCTTTCACGTAGAAGAACAATGGACGCGAAACAAGGTAGCTACCATCTAGTACAGTTTTCTCAGATGGAGTCACGCCATTTACAGTCGCTACACGTAATTTATCACGGTTTGAATCATAGAAACCTAGACCAAATACACCGACTGCATTTGGAGAAGTTTTCAAGCGAGCTAGAGTTTCAGTATAGTCACCCGCAATTTCAATCACACGACCATCTTTACGGAAGGTTGAACATGCTTTCTTTTGATCGTCTTTACTTAAAGCTTTGTAGTAATCAAATGCTTCACAACCAGCATCAACCATTTTCTCTTGGAAAACTTCACGCGTACCGTGGTTAGATGCAGGAATAACTAAAGTGATCGGCTCATTTGGTAATGATTTATCAATTTGGTTCCAAGTTGTATATGGGTTTGGAACTAATTTACCATTTGAAGGAAGCTGTGCAGATAATGCAGTGAATACATGGATTGGTTTTAATTTATACGCTGCTTTTTTAACATTTGATGCAAATACGATACCGTCGTAACCCACTTTAATTTCTTGTACTTGGTTTACACCAGATTTTTTACATGCATCAAGCTCTGTGTCTTTAATTTGACGAGAAGCATTTGCGATGTCGATGGTGTTATCACCTACACCTTGGCAGAATTGCTTCAAACCACCGCCCGTACCACCTGAACCAACAACCGGTGCTTTGAACTGTGGGAATGTGTTGCCAAACTCTTCAGCAACAATACTTGCAAACGGTAATACAGTAGATGAACCAGCAATTTGAATCGTATCACGAGCTGCATTCGCAGTCGTTGCTACAGTTGCCCCAGATACAGCTAATGCAATTGCGATGTGACGTGGATTTAAGCGCATTCTGTTTTCTCTCATTTATGCAATTTGGTTTACAACTCTTTTTAAGTTAAGTGTTGTACTTTGGTTAACTGCATTTTGAGCAGATAATATGACAATTAAGTGACAACTTTATGACGCTTTTGTGATAGCCATTTCTTAAGCTCAATTTTTAGAAAATTATTGGTCATAAAGTCATATTTTCTGCTTTATTTTTTGCAGCTCGGAACTCGATTACACTCAGAAAATAACGTTTAGATATTGAATTTTATCGGATTTAAAAGAACACTCGCGCATTCAGCTTAACAAAAAGCATCTTGGGCAGAGCAACCAGTTTATATATGTTTTATGACAATTCCCTATCAAAAAGAACAGATACAATGCTAAATCCTGTCATAATTGAAACACAAATGCTGATTCGTAAACCGGCCCACAGCGTTTTTGAAGCATTTATTGATCCAGAAATCACCTCAAAATTTTGGTTTAGTTCGGCAACAGCACCACTTGAACAAGGAAAAACGGTTGAATGGACTTGGGAAAAATACCAAGTTTCGGCAAACGTAAAGGTGACAAAAATCATTACCAATGAATTGATTCAGATTCAATGGGGCGAGCCGAGCAGTACGGTTGATTTTATCTTTGAAGCGATCAATGACGATCAAACCTATCTCAGAATTCAAAATTATAATATCCCCTTACAAGGTGATGAGCTGATTGCCTTTATTATTGATAATACGGGTGGCTTCACCACCGTCGTAGATAGCTTGAAAGCCTATTTAGAGCATGGAATTCAACTCAATCTGGTTCAGGACAAGTTTCCACCCTTCTAGATCAATACAACTTTGATGCAATAAAAAAAAAGGCACCTTACTGTGCCTTTTTTGATTTAAAGATTGGACTGTGCTTCGGGCAGAACCAGCATTTTTTTACGATATTTAAAGATATACATCGCCGCTAAAATCGCCAGCCAGATCGGTCCAAGAATAACAGCCAAACGCATATCAGGGGTCATCGCCATAATAATCAAAATAAAGCAGACAAAGCTGATGGTGAGATAATTACTCCATGGGCTCCAGATGCTTTTAAATTTGGTTTGATGTTGTTTCAGGCGCATTGCTTTATTAAATTTCAAATGGGTGACGGAAATCATTAACCAGTTAATCACCAATGCTGCAACCACCAGCATCATGAATAACTGAAAGGCTTCACCCGGAATTAAATAGTTGACCAACACACATATCGCCGTAACCGAAGCAGAGACAATCGCCGCAGGAACCGGAATTCCACGCGCATTCACTTTTTTCAATATCGCAGGTGCATTGCCCTGTTCGGCCAAGCCATGCAACATACGGCTATTACAATAAATACAACTGTTATAAACAGAAACCGCTGCAATCAACACCACAAAATTGAGGACATTGGCAACTCCATTACTATTCAAAGACTGGAAGATCAACACAAAAGGGCTGCCCCCTTCCGCCACCATATTCCATGGATAAAGACAGAGTAAAATCCCGATTGCACCAATATAGAAAATCAAAATACGGTACACAATCTGATTCACCGCCTTAGGAATAGTGGTTTCAGGATTTTTGGTTTCTGCTGCTGCAATCCCGATCAGTTCAAGTCCACCAAAGGCAAACATGATCACGGCAAGCGCCATAATAAAGCCATGCGTGCCATGTGGAAAAAAGCCACCGTGTTGCCATAAATTGGCAATACCCGCCTGTGGCCCCGCAGAACCTGAAAGCAATAAATAAGCACCAAAACCAATCATACTTAAAATCGCAACAATCTTAATGCAGGAGAACAGAAATTCGGACTCACCAAAGAATCTGACATTGACCAGATTAATGGCATTAATCAGTACAAAGAATACCAAGGCAGTCAGCCATGTGGGCACGTCTGGCCACCAAAATTGAATAAAAGTCCCGATGGCGCTCAGTTCAGCCATACTGACCAACACATACAGCACCCAATAATTCCAGCCCGACATAAAGCCTGCCATGCGGCCCCAGTATTTATTGGCAAAATAACTAAATGAACCACTCACGGGTTCTTCAACCACCATTTCTCCTAAATGGCGCATAATTAAAAACGCAATCACACCGGCAATCGCATAACCTAATAAAATAGAGGGCCCTGCCAGTTTGATGGTTTGCGAAAGACCCAAGAATAATCCTGTCCCAATTGCCCCGCCTAGCGCAATTAACTGAATATGCCGATTGGACAATCCTTGTTTTAACTCATGTTTATTGTTTACATCCATCATGTTATCTCCAATGTGTGTGTCACATCCTGTACACCTTTTATACAGCGTATGATTCGAAGCTCAGCATGAAGCTCCGAATCTGATTCGCTCTCTTATCAATTTATAAAGTTGAAGATTTTCCAATTTCCTTCTGATCAGAAGGAAATTGCTTTTTTACTGGGGAATGCTTGGGAACGTTGTTTTAAGATTTCATAGCCTCGATCGCCATAATCAAAGCGTGCAATCACTGACGCAAATTTTTTCAAACTGGATGGTGCATCCATGGCTGATAGCTTTAATTCGATAAAGGTCAAACCATCGAACTGATGCATATTCTCCAAAACCTGCTTTAACTGCCCTGCGGTTTCTACTACGCAGCTTTTATAGTCTTGGCTACCGTTAAAAACATGTGGAATCTCACTATATTTCCAGTCCTGAACATCGTTATAAGCAGCGTTCTCACCCATAATCAGACGTTCAATGGTATAGCCACCATTATTCAATAAGAAAATAATCGGCTTGAGACCTTGACGGATAATGGTCGAAAGCTCCTGTACGGTGAGCTGGAATGAACCATCACCAATAAACAGGATTTGGCGGCGTTCTGGTGCAGCCAACAAACTACCTAATAAAGCAGGCAAGGTATAACCAATCGAACCCCACAATGGTTGAGCAATATATTTCGCCGTTGCCGGTAGCTTGAGCCCTGCCAAGGCTGAGTTAGAAGTCCCGACTTCACCGATAATCACATCATCATCTTTAAGAAAGCCCGCAATATAACGCCACAAAACATCCTGACTAAGCTTTTGCTGTTCAGGCACCTCAAGTGTCTGTTGTGCTTGCTGCTCCAACATCGGCTGGCTTAACTTCCGTGGTGCAACCTTCTTATTCAGCTCCACCAGAAGTTGTCCAATTTCGATGCCGGGGAAATCCTGTCCAAAAATCGTCAAACCATAAGGTTTGATTTCAATGTAATTTTCAGTGGCAATTTGATGGGTAAACACCCCAGTTCCGACATCAGTAAAACGTACCCCGATGCCCATCAAGCAATCAGACTGCTCAATGGTCTGACGCACATGCGCTTGGCTTGCGCCACCAACATAGGTTCCCACATAACGCGGTGAACCCTCATCCATAATATTTTTAGCGGTCAGCATACTTGCAAAAGGAATCGAGCATTTTTTGGATAAATCATCCAGTAGTGAGGTAATCCCAAAAACAGAGGCTTCATTATCAATCAGCAACGCTGGTCGCTTGGCTTGCGCAATCACCTCACACAGTTTGGTGACTGCGCTTTGTAACAGCTCTGGCTCAACCCTTGGATAAGATAAATCGTGTGAACGATCTGTCACTTCAATTTTGACGTGAGTAATATCCGATGCCAACTGGATATGTACAGGTCGACGTTCAAGGAAACATTGACGTAACACACGGTCAATTTCAGAAGCGGCATTGGCTGGGGTTAGACGGGTCTGTGCAACAGTGAACTCTTTCATGCAATTCATGATGTTGTCGTAGTTACCATCCACCAGAGTGTGATGAACCAGAGTTCCTTTCTGCACCACATGTAAAGGCGGAATCCCTGAAATATGCACCACTGGCACATTCTCAGCATAAGCACCTGCAATACCATTAATCGCACTTAAATCACCGACCCCATAGGTCGTTGTCAAAGCAGCAAAACCATTGATGCGTGCATAACCGTCAGCAGCATATGCCGCATTTAATTCATTACAATTACCAATAAATTCGAGTTGGGCATCCGCCTCAACTTGTTCGAGATAAGAAAGGTTAAAATCACCAGGTACACCAAACAGATGTTGGATACCCATTTGTTTTAGACGAAGATTTAAAAAATCACCGATTTCTATGAACATTGCTCTACATCCTTTCAAGTCAATTTTTTATTCCATAGAAAAATAATATTTCATCTACCTGTTAAATTTCGTGCATAATAAAAACGCATTTTAATAAAAATACAATATTTGTGTATCATAAAAGGATTTTATGCAATGGATAAGTTCGACTGGCAAATCATTCAGGCCCTACAAAAGAATGGACGGCTCACCAATCAGGAAGTTGGAGATTTAATCGGTTTATCGGCTTCACAATGTTCCAGAAGAAGACAGTTACTGGAGCAAAAAGGCGTGATCTTGGGTTATGCCGCCCGCATCCACCAACAGGCTTTAGGCTTGGAGGTCACGGCGATGATCCACATTAACTTACGCATTCACGAGGCCAAGTCACAACAGGCTTTTCAGGACTTAATTGAAGCTGAGGACAATATTCAAGATGCTTTTTCAATTAGCGGCGATGCTGATTTTATTTTAAAAGTCGTCGCAGAAAATCTGGAACAGCTGTCCCAATTCGTGACAGAGCGACTACTGTCTTATGGTTTTATTGGCCATATAAAATCTTACATTGTGTTAAAAAAAATCAAAGAACAGAATCACTTTCTCAGCAAATCTAAGGGCCACAGCTACCATCCAGCCACTTAAACCCCGTTTTAAGCAGCCTCATGCATAAAAAGAAAAAGGCGGATATTAGATCCGCCTTAAAAATATGAAGGTTAAATTTTATTGATATGCACAGTTTGTCCTACTGTATTTTCTAGCAAACCTTCCAAACCGAACTCAGCGCCAACGCCAGACATTTTCCAGCCACCAAACGGCGCATGCGGGACAATTTCTGCATGGGTATTCACCCATGCTGTGCCGCATTGTAATTGTGAAGCGTAGAACTGTGCAGCTTTTAAATCAGAAGACCAGATTGAGCCACCTAATCCAAACTCACTGGCATTGGCTCGCGCAATTGCATCATCAATATCACGATATTTTAGAATCGGTAACACGGGGCCAAACTGCTCCTCTTGTACCACTCGGCAGCTTTCATCCAGTCCAGTTAAAATCGTTGGCGCAATAAAATAGCCTTGCTCAGGTATAGTCTGATCACCCGACAGCGCCTTGGCACCTTGCGCAAGTGCATCAGCAATTAAGGCTTTTACTTTTTGATATTGCAGTTGATTTTGCACAGGACCAAAAGTGGTCTCTGTAGCCATGCCATCTCCCACATTCTGAGCATTGGCAATATCAGCCAGTTTTTGTGCTAGCGCGTCATATTGGCTTTCGTGCACATACAAACGCTTTAAAGCAGCACAGGTTTGCCCAGCATTTAAGAATGCCACGTTAAAGATTCGCTTGGCTATTTGATCAAGATCGGCATCAGGTAAAACAATCCCCGCATCATTGCCACCCAGCTCTAGGGTCAGATGCTTTAAGGTTTTTACCGCACCTGACATAATGTGCTGACCCGTCTTGGTCGAACCTGTAAAAACCACTTTGGCGATATCAGGGTGGCTCGATAAAGCCTCACCAACGTCGCCCTTACCCAGCAAGATTGAGATCACACCCGCAGGTACTTCTTGTTGAATAATTTCACAGAGTTTTAAAGTCGCTAAAGGGGTAAATTCAGATGGTTTATTAATCACCACATTGCCTGCACGTAATGCAGGCATGATATGCCAAACGGCAATCATCAGCGGCCAGTTCCATGGTGTAATCGAAGCCACCACACCTAAGGGCTGATAATGACGTTCAATTCGTTTCTGTTCACTGTCTTCAATAATATCAACCGGCATGTCTAAACTTGCGGTATAACGTGTCCAGCCAATCGCACCCTGCACTTCCATTTGTGCCAATGCCAAGGGTTTGCCTTGCTCAACTACAATCAACTCTGCCAGAGTTTCGGCATGTTGTTCAATCCCATCCGCAATCTTATTCAGTATGCTTTTGCGCTCCTCATGAGAACTGCGTTGCCAGCTTCCAAAAGCTTGCTTTGCTGCCTCAATCGCTTGATTCACCTGTGCAATCGAAGCCTGCGCACACTTTGCTGCAACAGCAGCTGTTGCAGGATTGATAATCTCAAGTTCGCCTGCTTCACCGAGACAAGATTGACCGTTAATAATCAGTTTAAATTGGTTTTGCATATTTAAGTGTTGCATGCCTTGTTCCTTCTATTCATTGTAATCATGATGTTTTGCCTGATCCGACCTCAGCTCTAGGTCTCAAGTGCAAAAGTGATGACATCTATCCATCAAAATATTGAGCATCTCTCACTACAATATGGAATTTGTGCATCACAGTTTATGCATAATTATTTCTGATTTAGATTAAAGATGCACAGTTTGTGCAGAACAGTGACAATTTTCTACCTTGTCATCATAAAAAACCATCGTAGAGATGCTGGACAGAATGCAACTAAACAGCAAACCAACTACATGCCTTTATGTAATTTCATCTCAACTTCTGTGTTCTAAAAGTTACGACACTTCATTCAATTAATTGAAATTTCTTAGAACAGCTGGCTTCGCTATATTCAATACCAATGAACCAGAAGATAAGAAGATGAACAGCAAAGTGATTACAACGTTTAAGCATACGGATTTACCTATACAAATGACCTTTTCAGAGCATGATTGGCAGCTACTTGCTCAGCATTGGTATCCGATTGCCCTCGCCCGTGATATTTCAGAGCAACCAACAGCAGCCATGTTGCTGGATATGCCATTGGTGATTTACAAAATGGGAGATGAACTGATTGTTGCAAAAGATGTTTGCCCACATCGTGGAGTTCCTCTTAGCTTGGGCCGTCATGACGGGCAAGGTATTGTCTGTCGCTATCACGGATTACGCTTTGGGCATGCGGGCAAATGCAACCGTATTCCAGCACATCCGCAGCATAAAATCTCGGAGCGCTTTCATCTAAGCACTTATGCTGCCACTGAAAAGTATGGACTGATCTGGTGTTGCTTAGCAGCTCGCCAAGATGATAAACCTGTTATTCCTGACATGCCCTACTGGGATGATGCAGACTACCAGCAACTGGTATGTCCTTTTGTAGACTTAAATTGTTTTGCCGGTCGACAACTGGAAGGATTTATTGATGTCGCCCATTTTGCGTGGGTACATCCTGATACTTTTGGTGATCCTGATAATGTTGAAGTACCAGACTATATAACCACAGAAACCAGTTATGGCTTCACTGCAGATTATATCAGCAGTGTCGGACGCTATCCGATTGGGACAGCGCAACGTGGGCAAGACAATTTTAATTGGCTCAGACATTTTGAAATCAGCCTGCCTTTTACTGCAACACTGACCATTCATTTTCCCAATCAAAGCAAACAGGTGATCATGAATGCGGCCTCTCCTGTAAGCGCGCGACAAACTCGCCTGTTTGCACCAATCTGCCGTAATTATGATAAAGATTTACCTGTTGAGGATGCCTATGCATTCAATTTACAGATTTTTGAAGAAGATCGACTGATTGTTGAAACCCAAAAACCTGAATATCTCCCCCTGGATTTATCAATGGAAGCGCATTTTCCAGCAGACCGTAGCTCAAGTATGTATCGTCGACTTTTAAGAAAAATGGGATTCAATGCTATTTTTGCGGCCTAGCTGACGCATACATTCAGTTCCAAGACGCAATAAAAAAGAGGTCTATTCAGACCTCTTTTTTATTTTGATGGATGTGCCAGATTGAAATTAATCAATCGCTGGAACATAAGTTCCTGCAGCAATTGCATCTTTAATACGATCAGCTTCTGCCAACACAAGTGCAAGCAAGTTTTGAACGTTTTCAAGCGTTGCAACTGGGCTTAAAGTGGTCATCTTCAATGATTGAACATTACCTACTTTGGTTACACCAATATTCGCTTCACCACGAGCAAATAATTCATCTGCCACGTTTTGGTTTAAGCTATCGATAAATTCAGCAGGATAAGCTTCTGGTACGACACGGAACAGGACTGAAGCGAATTGTGGTTCAACCAACAATTCAAGACCTGCAGTTGCTTTAATATAATCTGCAACTTCACGTGTTAATTTCACACCATGATCAATCATCGAACCATAAAGCTCTTCGCCTAATGCTTCAACCGTCATCCATAATTTCAATGCATCAAAACGACGTGTCGTTTGTAATGATTTAGATACCAGGTTAGGTACACCGTGTTCTTCGTCATAAGCAGAGTTTAAATACTCTGCTTCATAATGCATAAAGCGATAGTTTGCTTCGTCTTTCAACAAGAAAGCGCCACAGCTAATGCTTTGGAAATAATGTTTATGGAAATCAAGCGTGATTGAGTCTGATAATTCAATTCCATCCAACATTGAACGATGGTCATTTGAAAGAATCAGTGCACCGCCCCAAGCTGCATCAATATGCATCCATGAACCATACTTCGTGGTAATTTCACGGATTTTCTTGAGTGGATCAATTGCACCAGCATCTGTCGTACCCGCTGTTGCAACAACGCAGGCTACGATTTTGCCTTCAGACTGAAGATGCGCCATGGTTTTTTCCAGTGCATCAACATCCATCTGTGCATTTTCATTCACAGGAACAGTGACAACAGACTGGAAGCCCATACCCATCATGGCCATGTTCTTTTGCACAGAGAAATGTGCATTTTCAGAACAGATGACTTTGACGTTTTTCATTGCTTCTGCTGGAATACCATCACGCTGAACCGACCATGGCTTACCATTTTCGTCTTTCCAGTTTTTCGAGATGCACCAGTCACGTGCCAGCAATACACCCATCAAGTTTGACTGTGTACCACCAGACGTGAACACACCTGCTTGACCTGCACCATAGCCCACTTTTTGGCGAAGCCAATCAATGAGTTGAACTTCCATCAAAGAACCCGCTGGGCTTTGATCCCAAGAGTCCATCGATTGGTTGGTTGCATTGATCAACACTTCCGCAATCTGGCTCATCACCATGGTTGGGCAGTGTAAGTGTGCAAGTGAATGTGGGTGATGTACTTTTAAGCTTTTGTTGAGGAAAAGCTCAACCATACGTTGTAATGATTGCTGTACACCTAAACCTTGTTTTGAAGGTGCAAAAGAGATTGCTTCACGCAAATCTTTAATGCTACCGCCAGTGTACATTTTATCATTTTGCAACCATGCTGAAACGGCAGTTACCGCCTCGCCCATTGCTGACTGATAGTCAGCAATGGATTGAGCATCATTGCAGAGTAACGCTTTACGATGTTCTGCAAAATCAACCATGAATTAGCCTCGTACTGCTTTTAATGCTTCAGCAACAGCTTTCTTGAAGCGAGCAACCGCCTCTACGCACTCTTCTTGATTGATAATCAACGGGCAAAGTAAACGGATGACAGTACCGTTACGGCCGCCTTTTTCAAGCAATAATTTATTGTTGAAACAAGCAGTCTGAATTGCAGCAGCCAATTGAGCATCGGCAGGTAATGAACCCATATGATCCGCAGGTTTACGCTCGTCAACGATCTCAACACCGATCATCAAACCACGGCCACGTACGTTACCAATACATGGGAATTCTTGAGCAAGTTTCTTGAACTCTGCTTGTAAGAAATCACCACGCTCTTGCGCATTTTGAGCAAGGTTTTGTTCTTTGATCACTTGAAGTGATGCTAAACCTGTACCCATCGCAAGTTGGTTACCACGGAAAGTCCCCGTGTGACCCGCAGGCTGCCAAGCATCAAACTTACGTTTAATACCCAATACTGCAAGTGGTAAGCTACCACCTACCGCTTTAGACATCACTACAACATCAGGCTCGATTCCAGCATGTTCAAAGGCAAACATTTTACCTGAACGTGCAAAACCAGCTTGAACTTCGTCCAAGATTAAAACGATGTTGTGCTTTTCAGTCACTTCACGGATTTTTTGCAACCATTTTACTGGCGCAGTAACAACACCACCTTCACCTTGAATCGCTTCAAGGATCACAGCTGCAGGCTTGGTTACACCACTTTCAACATCTTCAATGAAGTTTTCAAAGAAGTAAGTTAAAGCGTCAACACCTGCTTCCCCACCTAAACCAAGTGGGCAACGATATTCATGTGGGTATGGCATAAATTGCACGCCTGGCATTAAGCCATTCACCGCATTCTTCGCTGACAGGTTACCTGTCATTGCAAGCGCGCCGTGCGTCATACCATGGTAGCCACCAGAGAAACTAATCACTGTGCTACGACCCGTATAAGTTTTCGCTAATTTAATCGCTGCTTCTGTACCATCTGCACCAGATGGACCACAGAATTGTAGGCAATATTCTTCTTGACCGCCTGGCAAATAAGCCAAAAGCGCTTCAGTAAACGCATCTTTTAAAGGAGTCGTTAAGTCTAAAGTATGCAATGGCAAACCGCTTGCCAATGTGTCTTGAATACTTTGAATCACCGCAGGATGATTATGGCCCAAAGCCAATGTTCCTGCCCCAGCTAAACAATCAAGGTACTCTGTACCTTCAACATCAGTAACCCAACAGCCTTGTGCTTTTGCTATCGCTAACGGTAATTTACGTGGATAACTACGAACATTCGATTCCATCTGACTTTGGCGAGTCAGATAATATTCGTTAGTTGCATTAGCGGCAGGATTTACGGAAGTAACGCTCATATCGAATTACCATCTCTGATATGGGTAAAAGAAATAAGTCTGGTGACTTGCGGTCGTTTGACTCGGTGCTTTTTAGAATCTAGTGCAGACACTTGTTTATATCTTTCAACTAGGAGCGAGATGATACCTAATTTTGAAATAAAATAAACACTTTTTGTGTCTTACATGCATCTAAATTATTGAAAAAATATTTCATTCCAATAACTATGATGGATTATCATCATACTATGTGACAAGCTAAAGAAAGTAAGCTTTTTTTAATCCCGCCTGCGTTTTTAGATAAATGGTCAAATTACTCCACTTAATAAGCTGATTTTAAATATTTTTTGTTTTATTTTCCTGTTGCAAAACACTGCTAATCTCTTACAAAGTCACCACAAAATATGCAGAAGTTCGACATCAGTTCTTTTTAATATCGAACTGGTAAAAATAAATTTTCGATACCAAATTCTAAGGACATTTTTATGCGTACTTTAGCACTTGCTACATTAATGATCGGGGCTGCATTGAGCCCAAGCCTTTTTGCTCACGAGACTGAGAACTTGAACTACAACATTGTGAATATCCAAGCGGATGCATCACGTCAGGTTGCCAATGATGAAATGCGTGCCGTGCTTTATGTCGAGAAAAGCAATAAACAACCTGCAGAACTCTCAAATCAAATCAACCAACTGATGAATCAAGCACAAGCGATTGCGCGTAAATATTCACAGGTCAAAGTCGAAACTGGTGCACAAAGTACCTACCCTGTGTATGACAATGACAGCAATAAGTTGAAAGAATGGCGTGCTCGCGCAGAAATCCAACTGGAAAGTAAAGACTTTAAAGCTGCAAGCCAGCTCATTAGTGAATTACAGCAAAGCTTCCAGACCCAATCGATTAACTTTACCGTGTCGGATGAACAGCGTAAAAAAGTTGAAAATGAGCTGATGATTGAAGCATCGAAGAACTTCCAGCAACGTGCACAAGCCATTACCCAAGCATGGAATAAAGGCCAATACAACCTTGTGAGTTTAAACCTGAATACCAGCAATTACTTCCCACAACCGATGATGCGCGGTGGAATGGCCAAGTTTGCCATGGCTGAAGCGGCACCTGCACAGGACATGGCAGCAGGTGAATCAAAAATTACGGTCAGTGCCAATGGTTCAATCCAATTTAAATAATAGTTCTGACAACAAAAAGCCGTGCTTAAGCACGGTTTTTTGTTGTTTGAAATAGCCAAAAATATCTTGAGTAAAAAAACAATTAACTTAACTCATTCCATAGTTATAAGTGATAATCGTTCTTATTTCATTCGGTGCAATAACTGATTAATATTCGGGAAATTTATAGCATTCGCCTCCTGATATGAAAATTGCATCCTATACAGCGACATCATTGATCAAATTCCAGCCCTCTTCTCTGAGTCTAGCCATTGCTATTTTATTGGGTGGTATATCTCATGCGGCTTTTGCCGATGAAGCACAACCCACTGAAACGCAAACGCTTGCGACGATTTCAATTCAGGCGCAAGGCAATTGGCTGGACGATGCCAATGCTGAAAAAGTACAACAACATGCAGGCGCACGTAGCATTATTGACCGCAAACGTTTGGATGAGATTGCCACCACCTCAATTCGTGATGCTTTAAAACAAATTCCCGGCGTACAAGTTCAAGACAGCAACGGTACGGGTGGCAGTGATGTTTCTTTAAATATTGGGGTACGGGGTCTTACCTCACGCTTATCACCACGTTCTACTGTACTTATGGATGGTGTACCGCTCTCATTCGCTCCTTATGGTCAACCACAATTATCATTAGCACCTGTATCAATGGGTAATATTGAGTCGGTCGATGTGGTGCGTGGTGCAGGTTCAGTTCGCTTTGGGCCACAAAACGTCGGTGGCATCATCAACTTTGCAACACGGGCAATCCCCAAAGAATTTTCAGGTTCAGTTGGCTTAACCACTGAGTTTGCAACGGGAACAGACCAACTCAAGTACACACCGAATCTGTTTATTGGTGGCACACTCGACAATGGCTTGGGTATGGCTCTGCTTTATTCAGGCAGCAAAGGTGATGCTTATCGAGAAGCCAATAATAAAATTGATATTGATGATGTCATGTTAAAAACCGCCTACCAATGGACTGATCAGGATGCCATTGCATTCAATCTGCATCATTATGAAGGCCGTGGCGAGATGCCTGAAGGTTTAACAGCGGCACAATTTGCAGACAATGCCTATCAATCCAATCAAAGTCGCAACTATTTCGCAGGCCGTCGTTCTGATGTTTCTGTGAAATATAGCCATAAAGATGAATTGAATAACTTTGAAGTACTGGGTTATTACGTTGATTCTTTCCGGACCAGTGACTTAGAGTCCGTTGCCAATAATGGCACCAGTCGTATCAGTAACTCTCCTCGTGATTATAAATATTTTGGGATTGAGCCACGTTATTCACGCGCCTATAGTTGGGCAGGTATGGATAATGAAGTGACTGTTGGATATCGTTATTTACAGGAAGAAAGCTCTGAGTTCTCAGGGCGCACAGCTTCTTACAACACGCTCACAGGGACACCCGGTGAACGTATCGCAAATACCACCAGTGATGGCGGTACCAAAGCACATGCAGTTTATATCGACAACCGTTTTGGACTCGCAAATTGGGTGATTACACCTGGGGTTCGTTTTGAATCGATTGATACTCATAACGATTTTACTGCGTATCAAAATGGTGTCGCCACCAATACCGTTTATCCAAAAATCAAATCTGACGAGTTTTTACCAAGCTTATCGGTGCTGTATAAAGCCAATGAGAACTGGAATATTTTTGCCAATGCTGGTGTTTCATTTGGTCCACAGCAATACAACCAACTCGTTACGACTAAGTCTGTTGGTGGTGTGAATACTGCTGCAACGACGCTGGATGGATTACATCCTGAAAAATCTAAAAACTATGAAATCGGAACTAAATATTTAGGCAATGGTCTAAGCGCTGAATTAACAGTTTTCTATTTAGATTTTGATAAAGAATTGATGTTAGAACGTCCAGATAATATCGGTACAGGGATTTGGACCGATTTGGGTGCAACCAGTCATAAAGGCGTTGAAACAGGAATCAGCTATGATTTCGGTCAACTTGCTGATGCGCTAGAAGGTCTCAAAGTTTACGGGAATTACACCTTTACCAAAGCAACATCTGAAGCAGGTAAGTTTGAAGGCAAAGACCTCCCCTTTTACTCACGTCATGTAGGTAATCTAGGTCTGGCTTATCATGTAGATCAATGGTCTGTGAATGCGGACATGTTTGCGCAGTCCAAACAACATGCACCAGGTTCTGGGGATGTTTATCAGACTGAAGAAACAGCAGATGGCCGCACGGGTGACATTCCTGGATATTCAACCTTCGCTGTACGTACCGCCTATGACTTTAGCAATCAGCTCAAGGGCTTAAAGATCGCTGGTGGCGTAAAGAACGTGTTTGATAAGCAATACTATACCCGCTCTTCTGACTCCACAGGCGGTAAATATGTGGGCCAACCACGAACCTTTTTCTTGCAAACATCCTATGATTTTTAAATATAAAACGCCGAACCTTTAAGTTCGGCGTTTTATCTCTTTCACAACGAATATCGCCGATAAGCCACAATCTAAATGAAATCAAAACCTCGATTCTGTGTACCCTGCAACATTTCACCTCTTAACAAAAAAAATTATATATATTATGTGAAACTTTAATTAGTTTAGCTAAACAATAACTACAAATGAGAATTATAATCAATTAGAATAACAGCGCAAAATAACTCCTCTACCTCATTTCGTTCGGCAATCCACTTATGACATGCTCGATTTCTGCTCCTCTTGATTTCTCCAAATTTAAACCCTCTACCCTAAGCTGTGCCATCACAGCACTAATCAGCTGCGTTGCGACGACAACATTTGCAGATGACAGCCAAAGCAATACCACACAAACACTGGCAACCATTTCCATCCAAGCTGAGGGCAACTGGTTAGAACAAGCCAATGCCAAAAAAGTGCTTAACCATCCCGGCGCCCGTACTGTGGTTGATCAACAAAGTTTAGAAGCACGCGGCACAACCTCAGTGAAAGAAGCGTTGCGTACAGTTCCCGGTGTTCAAGTCTCTGAAAACTCAGGCACCTCTGGCAGCGATGCCTCTTTAAGTATCGGTGTTCGTGGCCTGACCTCAAGATTTTCACCTCGTTCGCAACTGATGATCGATGGTGTCCCTTTAGCTGTAGCGCCCTATGGACAGCCTCAACTTTCATTGGCCCCAACCACCTTGGGCAATATGGAATCGATTGATGTGGTTCGTGGTGCTGGCTCTGTCCGCTTTGGGCCACAAAACGTCGGTGGGATTATCAATTTTAATACGCGCAGCATTCCCGAAAATTTTGCAGCCAGTGTCGGTATGACCACGGAAGTGGCTGAAAATGGCAATTTAAAAGTCAATCCAAACCTGTTTGTCGGAACCACTTTAGACAATGGCCTCGGTCTGGCTTTACTCTATTCTGGGGTGAATGGCGATGGTTATCGTGATCAAAATGATTATTCAAACATCAATGATCTGCGTTTGAAAGCAAGCTATGCCCTAGATGATTATTCAAGCATTGAAGCGAATCTACATCGTTATGAAGCAAAGGTGGATATGCCTGGTGGTTTAACCCCTGCACAGTATGCACAAAACCCATATCAGTCTTTACGCAACCACGACTATATGGAAGGCAACCGTAATGATATCTCGCTCAAATATAATTATAAAAAAGACAACAATGCCTTTGAGGTGCTCGCTTACCACCTCGATAGTTATCGTGATGCAGGTGTAGAGCGCAGCGGTTCCAGCCTCTATCAGATTGCCCCACGTGATTATAAAGTGACTGCAATTGAACCACGTTATTCACATGCGTTTCAGCTCGGCGATACGCTGAATGAAGTGTCTGTCGGTTATCGTTATTTAAAGGAAACGAGCAGTGAATCCGTTGAGCGCGCCGATTATAACAGTGACACAGGCCCAAGTGATTTTTATGGCTGGACCAAAGCGGATGGCGACACTGAAGCGCATGCTGTCTATGTCGATAACCGTACTGATTTAGGCGCATGGTCCTTCACGCCTGGGATTCGTTTTGAGCGAATTAAAACCAATGAGAACATGTATAAGTTAAACCGTGATTATTCAGTTCTGAATGGCGTGAATGCCAGCAAGTCCTATGACGCTGTACTGCCAAGCTTTGCGGTGATGTACAAAGCCAATGATCAATGGAATATTTTTGCCAACTACGGTAAATCATTTGCTCCACTGCAATATAGTCAAATGGCCAATACCAATGCCAGAGGTGCTTATTTGACTATGGACGGTTTAAATCCTGAAAAAGCAGATAATTATGAAATCGGCACACATTATCTGGACGATTATTTATCGCTTGAATTTACCCTGTTCTATATTGATTTCGCCGATCAGCTCAAGCGTGATGATGCTACACAAACCTATTCAAATCTGGGGGCGACCAAGCATAAAGGCGCTGAACTCGGCTTTAAATATAATCTAGGTGCAATTAATGATGACCTAGCCAATGTCTCGATGTATGCCAATACCACCTATACCAAAGCAACAGCATCGGCAGGCCAAGACTCAGGCAATGAACTGGATTTCTATTCAAACTGGGTTGGTAATGCGGGTGTGGACTACAAACGTGATCAATGGACCTTCAACACCAATCTCTATGCACAGTCGCGTCAAACTGCCTCTGGAAATAACAATGATGGTACGGGTCGTTATGGCAATATTCCGGGTTACGGTATTGTTGGTGTTCGCGCCGCTTATGACTTTGCCGATACCTCCCTGTCAGGCTTAAAAGTTGGCTTAGGTGTGAAAAACCTATTCAATCATGACTATTACACCCGTTCCGCAGATCAGGTGGGTGGCATCTACGCAGGCCCTTCTCGTACCTACTATTTACAGACCTCGTTTGATTTCTAATACCCTAAAGCCGAATGTCCGCATTCGGCTTTTTATTGATTGATTTCAAAATAATGTGTCAACTCAATGCTATTAGGTAACTCATCAAATTCCGTAAGTTTTTGATGCGTCTCAGCCCAACTGGTTTTGGAGTTCGCACAAAAATTTAACTCAAGCTCTGCAATAAAATCCTCCTGAACCAGTCCCAAAGGAATCCACATCACCTTTGGGTTGATCGTTAGTGCATTCGGTACAGGTGATCCACATTGCCGACAGAAACTACTATTAAAACCGGTATCTTTAATATAAGTCTGAATCAACTGCTCGCCTTGCTGCCATTGAAATGATTCCATCTGCACAAAGGTGGAGGCATTCGATGCAGCTCCACTCTGCTTGCGGCATAGGCTGCAATAACAACGATACATCATTTTGATTTTTGTCAGATGGAACTGAAAGCTGATCGCCCCACACAAACAAGCCCCTGTAAATTGTATCTTCTGATGATTTGCTCTCATCAATAATGATCCTTATTGTTGTTATTTGATTAAGCTTGGCTCAAATGCTGTAATGAATCCCAAGCCGCTTGTGCCAGTATTTCCCGATAAGCCGTTGGACTGGTCAACACTTTTTCAGACAACCAAGCACGGCAATAACTTTCACTGGCACCGATCACCAAAGACATCATCAACTCTGCTGGCACTGATTTTAATAAACTGGCATCGGCATAGTTGGAAATATGCGCGATGATGTGTTGATTTCTGAGTTTATTTTTGTCATTTAAGACTTGTCGATATTCACCCTGTCGCACACTCAGATGAGCGAGCAAAAGAAATTGCGCAAATTTGGGCTGATCAGAAACCCAGTCGGTATAACTATAAATCAGCGCATAGAGCAATTCTTTGAGTGTTTTTGCTTGTTGTAAATACTGATCACGTAGCTGCGCCTGATCATCCAATGCAGCAAACACCAGTGCTGCAATCACGCCTTCTTTGTTTTTAAAATGATGATAAATCGCACCGACACTGCTCTCTGACTTCGCTCGAATCATGTCGATACTGGTCGTTTCCAGACCATATTCAAGAAAACAGGACAAGGCATCCGATAAAATCTGGCGTTTTAATAAGGATCTACGTTGTGGATATAAACGTTCTAATAATTGCTGAGCTGCCTGCATGCTTTCATCAAAATGACCAATAATCGGAACTATTGTGTATGACTTGACCACAGCTTGTAAACAGAATTATATTCTGTAAAAGAATTTAATTCTGTTAAAGGAAGCTTCATCATGACCTCAACGCTAGATCTATGGAACAAAGTCTCTGTCTTACCTGCAGGTAAATGGACATTCACCCGAATGTTGTGCCTTAAAGCGCCGTATTTCAGTAGTATTTCCCCGCTGTTTGAAGAACTTAAACCTAAGGCCTGCAAAATTAGTATCAAGAAAAAACGGAGCGTGTTGAATCATATTGGTACGGTACATGCAATCGCGATGTGTAACATGGCAGAACTTGCAGGTGGAACCATGACTGAAGTGACTGTACCCACAACCCATCGTTGGATTCCCAAAGGCATGGCGGTTGAATATTTAAAGAAGGCTGAAACTGATCTGATTGCGATTGCTAGCCCTGTTGATGAGCATTACGATTGGGACAAAGCAGGTGAATATCTGGTGAATGTTGATGTACTCGATCAACACCATGAAAAAGTATTCCATGCCACCATTACCATGTGGATTTCCAAAAAGAAGAAATAAAATAAAAAAGCCCTGAAGCATATGCATACAGGGCTTTTCTAGGTGTTACGGCTTACTTTTTAAAAGGCAGTGCATATTTAAAAATACGCCCAACCACTTCACCAAACTGCTTCACAAAGCTGGCATTGTTATAATGCAGGCCATATTTCTCACACACCGCCTGTACTTTCGGTGCAACTTGACGATAGCGACGTGCAGGAATATCAGGGAATAAATGATGCTCAATTTGATGACTCAAATGTCCCGTTAAGATATGAAAGGCTTCTGAACCAGTCAGATTGGATGAACCACGGATCTGACGCATATACCAGTGACCACGGCTTTCATCTTGCAATACGGCTTTTGGGAATACTTCAACATCTTTGGTAAAGTGACCACAGAAAATAATACTGAATGTCCAGACATTGCGAATCCCGTTCGCCACCAAGTTACCAGTAAATACCGGAATCGCTGCAGGTCCCGCAATCAATGGAAAGAACACATAGTCCTTAAACATTTGCTTGAGGATTTTCTTTTGCGCAGGCTGCCATTCGCGTTTGAATTGTGCCATGGTTTTACGCTTATACAGCACCTTACCCAATTCAAGATTTTGAACTGCGACCCCCCATTGGAATAACAGGCTAAATGGCACAATATAGATCGGCTGAATTAAAGTGAACTTTGACCAGCGCTGTTCAGGGAACAAACGGAATACGCCATAACCGACATCATCATCCATGCCTTTTACATTGGTATAGGTATGATGTTTATAGTTATGGGTTTGACGCCAGTTATCCGAGGTTCCCACCGTATCCCATTCATAGGTTTGACCATTAAACTTCGGATCATTCATCCAGTCATACTGACCGTGCATGACATTGTGGCCCAACTCCATATTTTCCATGATTTTGGCGAAACCGAGTAAGCCTGTTCCAAGTAACCATGCTGGAGGAAACCAGCCTAGAAATAAACAGGCACGTCCAGCCAAACTGCTATATCGAATGGTGGAATAGACACGGCGGATATATTTGGCATCTTTCTCGCCTAAATCGTCTAATACTTCTTGTTTGATTTGATCGAGTTCACGAGCAAAAGCATCTAATTCTGCAGCAGTTAAATCACGATTTTTGGGATTTTTAAAAAATTCCATCTTAACAGGCATGTTCATAATCAATTACTCTCTTATAGATCAATCACAAGATCAGACTGGGCTGAATTGACACAAATTTTTAATAGCTGTGTTGGTTCATTATTGGCGGCACCATTCAATAAATTTTTGGTTGCGCCTTGTGCTTTATTACAGGCACATTTATTACAAATCCCCATACGGCAACCATGATTTGGCTTGATGCCTTGATGTTCTAAGCTAGACAGAATCGATTGGCCTTTAGGAATGGCAATGGTCTTATTGGATTGCGTCAACGTGACATTCACAAAGCCCGTGTCCGTCGCATCTACATCAAATTGACTCAAGCTAAAAGCTTCTGTTTGTAAGGCTGCAGCGTCTTGGAACAAACGTTCTGCTGTTGCCGCAAAACCCGATGGTCCACAGGCATAGACTGTGGTTTCAGCTAAATCACGAATTTGATCAACATGACTTTGATTCAAACGTTGATCTTGTTCTTGGGTATAAAAAATTTGGGCACTAAAATTTGAAAAATTTTCAGATACTTCTTTCAAATATTCTGCATAAGCTGCATCAGCATAGGTTTTGACCCAATACATCAATTGGACGGATGTTGTATCCAATTGTTTTGACTGACATAACGCTTCAATCAAACTCAGCATCGGGGTGATACCACTCCCCGCTGCCAGCAATACTAAATGTGGTGTTGCAACGGTCTGCTGCATCTCACCATAAGGCTGTCCTAAACGTAAGATATCCCCGGTTTGGCTACCCTCAACCAACCAAGAACTGACTAGGCCTTGATCCACTTTTTTTACGGTTAAACAGAGATGATCGGCATCCACCTGCATCAAGCTATAGGTACGCTCGTAGTGGCGACCAGCAATATCAACCGTCACAGGATGATGCTGTCCAGCAACACCACGAGCAACATGTCGGTTGCATTGCAAAATAAGACTGACGGTGTCTTTTGCCACGATTTGTTTTTTTACGATTTTGGCTAGAGACTGATTAATGGACCACAATGGATTGATTTTCTGTAACCAAAAATTGGCATCATGGCTGTTCATCACACTGTGAGCCAACGAATTAAATAGAGAATTTCTCTTTTCAATTGCTTGCATGAGCAGGTTTACTCTGGTTGTTTGCTAATTATTATACATATGTATATATATTTGTATATACACTCGTATAAGAATTTACATTTCACAAGTCCACTGACAATCGCTATAATCCCGATTAGCTTACTTATATATTGAAAACAATGGTTCATTCTTCTTTTTTACCGCTCGGTCATGACAACTTAAACGAACAAGATGTCATTCCTATGAAATCTCCTGTGCGCTCAGTAGGTAGAAAAGCAACCATTACCAAAGAAGAGTTGTTTCAAGCCACACTCAACTTGATTGGCCCGCAAAAAAGTATCGCCTCGCTCAGCTTACGTGAAATTGCACGCGAAGCAGGTATTGCACCAAATAGTTTCTATCGTCATTTCAAAGATATTGATGAACTGGCAATTGCATTGATTGATCAATCGGGTTTGGTACTGCGCCGTATTATTCGTGAAGCACGTTTACAGGCCTCAAAGCAGCAAAGCATTATCCGCAGTTCGGTTGAAGTGTTTATTCAACAATTGAATACCGATGAAGGCAACCTGAGTTTGTTATTACGTGAAGGTTATACCGGCTCGACCTCATATAAGGCAGCAGTTGACCGTCAACTCAACTTCTTTCAGCAAGAGCTTCAAGAAGACCTGATTCGTTTAGAGCGTTTAAATAACAGTAAGCTCAGTCATGCTGATCTTGCAGCCAAAGCCATCACCCAATTGGTGTTCAATATGGGCGCAAAAGTGCTGGATCTGCCTGCGGAACAACGGACTGAAGTGGCAGAGCAAACCATGGTCATGATTCGTATGATTTTAGAAGGCGCGCGTCATATCAATGAAATGGAAATTGATTAATTGTTCGCAGCGCAATAGGATAGATGTCATCAAAATCATATGTTTGTTCTTTAACATAACAACAACTTAAACTAGGCATCTAGATCATGAATCTACTCAGTGACCGTCAAAGTATCATCGCCAGCTTTATCCTGATGGCTTTGTTTTTAATGATGGTCATTCCCCTGCATTTACTTCCGAGTTTTTTTGCAGGTTTTCTGGTCTTTGAAATTATTAACAGTTTAAGTTCGATTGTTGAAAAACATATTGATGGTCAACGCGCACGTATCTTTATCAGTATTATTCTGGGTATTCTAACCACGTTCCTGATTGGCTTTTTTATTACCAGTCTGATCAGCTTTGTGATCTATGATTTAAAAGGGACTGGACTAAATTCTTTTAACTTTAAGATCGATCAAACACTGATTAAATTCCAAGAGGAAATGAGTCATTACCTGCCAGGTTATTTGCCGCATAGCGTGGCAGATATCAAGAACCAGATCCTGTCTTTTATCAAAAATAATATTTCGATCGTCAAAAATACAGGGACCGATATTCTGCATAATTTGGCGACGATGGTGATTGGTCTGATTGTCGGGATTTTGGTGTCGATCCAGAATTTTAAACAACATGCGCCACAACCTGCGTTTAAAGCGGCTGTGCTGCATCGTATTCAGAAGCTTTCCGTTTCGTTTAAAAATGTGGTCTTTGCGCAAGTGAAAATTTCGCTGATCAATACCGCATTATTTATGATCTTTGTCTTTATCGTTCTGCCGATCTTTAATATCCATTTACCTTTTGCCAAGACCCTGACCATTCTGACCTTTATTTTTGGTCTACTGCCGATTATTGGTAATCTGATTTCAAATACCTTGATCATTATGGCGGGCTTGACCATATCCTTGTCTGTGGCGGCAATCGCATTGGCCTATCTCGTGATCATTCATAAGCTGGAATACTTCGTCAATGCTAAAATCATTGGCACCAAAATCAATGCCAGTGCATGGGAGGTATTATTGGCGATGCTCATTTTCGAGTCGATTTTTGGACTCAGCGGTCTGATTGTTGCGCCTATTTTCTATGCCTATATCAAACTGGAATGTAAAGATGCAGGGCTGATTTAAGCTATTTTTTAACAATTCGAAAAGAAGTCTAACAGATGGAAGCATCATTCCATCTGAATCAAAACCAATAAAATCAAAAACAAAATTGATGATAAGCAAACTTACAAAAGCCTAGAAAACAAAAACACTCAAGCCCCAATTCAAGCGATAAGCTAGCCAAGAAATGAATGGTTTTTATTTACGATGTTTCATCACATTATAATTGAATGAGGTAACTATGAATTCTTCAACAGCGAAAGCTTTAAAAGTATATACACGTAATAATTTAGATGACTCAATTAAAGAGTCCACGGTAAAAATCTTAAATCAAATCCTTGCCAACCTGATTGATCTGTCCTTATTAACCAAGCAGGCGCACTGGAACATGCGGGGTAGCAACTTTATTGCAGTGCATGAAATGTTAGATACCTTCCGCACTTCATTGATCACCCATTTGGACAATGTCGCAGAGCGTGCGGTACAGATCGGTGGAACCGCATTAGGAACAACGCAGACCGTTGCAGAAACATCACACCTCAAGCCATATCCTGTGGCGATTCACGCGGTACAAGACCACTTAAAAGAACTGGCAGATCGTTATGGTGTGGTTGCCAACCATTTGCGCGATACCATTGATGAAATTCAAGATCCGATTTCCGAAGATATTATCCATGCTGCACTCGAAGATCTGGATCAATATTTATGGTTCTTGGAAGCCAATATTGATCACTAAATCAATAGATAAAAAAAAGAGGACCTTCATTGTCCTCTTTTTTATTGTCGCTTAAATTAAGGCTTAACCACAACCAAGACCTGAATCGCTTCTGGTGTTACCGACAAACCATCTAAGAGGCCTAAACCTTCTTTCTGGAATTTCTGTAAGCGCTCGATTTCATCTTGGCGAATACTTGGATTGAATTGCTTGAGATAACTTAAACGGTCAATTTCATATTGCCATTTACCACTGTAGTGCTCTTTAGCCTGTTGCATTAATTCAGGCAATGATCCCTTGGCAATCTCTAAAGCTTGCACATAACGTGACTCAATCACTTCACGGCGTGCTTTCACCACTTGACGGCAACTATTGCCATCTAGGTGATGCAGATATGGACGTAAAATGCTTGGGTCAATCTTGGCAGACAAGTCCTGACCATTTTCACTGAGCAATACACGAATCAATTGTTTCGGCAAACTTGATGGCAAGTTCAATGCCTTCGGCGCAACTACATCAACCTTAAACCACACTTCCAACAAGACTGAACCTTGTTTCAAAGCATTCGACTTCAATAAGGCTACATTGGTACTACCGAATGATTGTGTGCGGATCATTTCCATCACACTTTCAATGAACGGATGTTCCAAAGTCAAATATTGTGCATCTTCACGGATTTGTGCCTGATCACGATAGAAGGTCGCAGTCATGCCTTCTTCATCCAAGGTGATTCCTTGAACTTGCATTTGATCAGTCGGCTTGATGATCACGGTACCATTGCTTTGCTCATCAAAATCAATATTGGTTGATGACATGAAACGCTTCACGAACATTGGCAAAGTGGTGTTGTCATCATAATCTTCAAGTGCTTGTACAATGCCTTGTGCAACCACTGGACGACAAGAGTTGTACTCAAGCAAACGATCACGACCAGCCTGTAATTCAGCTTCCAAGGCTTGACGCTGTACATTCACTTCTTCAAGTAAATCTTCAAACGTCTGACCTTGATCGGCCAATAAGCAATCTTTCAATTCAACAATAAAATTCTCTTGTAACGTTTGTGCCGTTGGAGAAATACTGCTGAAAATATTGAGCGCTTCGTTATACCAACGGAACATACGTTCTTGTGCTGTACCCATCAGATACGGCACATGGATTTGAATACGGTTTTCCTGACCAATACGGTCCAGACGACCAATACGTTGTTCCAATACGTCAGGATTTGCAGGCAGATCAAATAAGATCAAATCACTGGCAAACTGGAAGTTACGCCCTTCTGAACCAATTTCCGAACACAACAGGATTTGAGCGCCATAACTGTCTTCTGCAAAATATGCCGCAGCTTGGTCACGCTCTAATAGACTCATGCCCTCATGGAACATGGCAGTACGAATACCGGCATGTAAACGTAGAACATTTTCCAATGCTTCTACCACTGGCCCGCTACGCGCGATCAATAACACTTTTTTGTGCTTTAATTCTTTACGCAGCACTTCCATCAACCAAGGCACACGCGGATCATTTTCCATCCATGCGCCATCCAATTGACCTTCTTCAGGCCACATTTGCTCACGCATTTTGCCATCAAATGACCAGTCTTCTGGTGCTGGTAAAGGTGCTGGCTGGCAATCACGACCTGGGAAGCCTTGAATCGCTTCACGGGTGTTACGGAACAGGATACGACCTGTGCCGTGACGGTCTAATAATTCATGAATCGCACGCATACGCTGTTCAGGCTGATCATCAATACGATGACCCAATAAACCGTCCAGTGCAGCAAGATGCTCTTCTGTTAATGCTTGGTCAGACATCAACACTTCTGCAATTTTTGCAGTATGTTGATATTGTTCTTCTTCATCAAGAAAACGATCTAGACTGCTGAAACGTTGCGGATCGAGTAAACGAAGACGGGCAAAATGGCTTTCAACGCCTAATTGCTCAGGTGTTGCTGTGAGCAGTAACACACCTGCTGTTTGTTCAGCCAACTCTTCAACAAGATCATAACGATCATTGCCACCCTCTTCTTCACTCCACATCAAATGATGGGCTTCATCGACCACCAATAGATCAAAACCTGCTTCCATAGCCTGCTCACGCAAGTCATCGTGGTCAACCATCAGGTCGACGCTGGCAATAATGCATTGCTCAGTCAAGAATGGATTCAGATCAGGATCATGTTCTTTAATCGAAGCAGTACGAGTTAAGTCGAACAGAGAGAATTGCAAATTGAAACGGCGGCGCATTTCAATCATCCACTGATATTGCAATGAATCAGGGACTAAAATCAGGATGCGTTCTGAACGACCTGTTTTAAGTTGTTGATGAATGATTAAACCTGCTTCAATGGTTTTGCCCAAGCCAACTTCATCGGCCAATAAAACACGCGGAGCAAAACGCTTACCCACTTCATGTGCAATATAAAGCTGGTGTGGAATCAAGCCTACACGCGCACCAAGAAAACCACGTAAAGGGCTAGTGTGCATTTGCGCTTGCAACAACATCGCTTCAATACGTAGGTCATACCATTCTTTATAATCAACTTGACTGGCTAACAGACGCTCTAAAGGTTTTGACAACTGAATCTGCGCACCGATACGGGTTTCATTCAGTGACTTACGTTCTTGTTCGCCATTTTCAAGGCTACGGACCACATCATAACGCAGTACGCCATGACGATCTTCAATCGACTCAACAGTCCACTTAATGCCTTCTTGGTCTTGTACTTCATCATTAACATTAAAGATGATGCGAGATAAAGGCGCATTGTTACGTGCATAGACACGAGTTTCATCACTTTTAGGGAATAAAATGCTGATAGAACGTTCATCTACATCAATAAGAACCCCTAAACCGAGTTCAGTTTCAGTATCTGATAACCAACGTTGACCAATAGCAAACTGCTGCAATTTTTCCACCTTTATCTCAAGTTAGCCTACATATTTTATGCCCTGACCCAAATAAAAGTTAAGGCATTTTATGTAGTTTTCAACGATGTATTTTGACACAAAGCGCAATCAAATAGCGTGCATCACATCGTGTTTCATAAAAAAGTTTTTAGACTAAAACGGCACTGCACAATCAAAGCTGAGTTGTGCGCCTGTTTTAGGATGCGCAAAGCTCAATTGCGTTGCATGTAAACACAAACGCGCATAAAGCTGTTGCTGTTCTGGCGTGGCATATAAGGTATCGCCTAGAATCGGATGACCTAAATATTGCATATGCACACGAAGCTGATGTGAACGCCCTGTAATCGGAATCAATTGAACTCGAGTTACAGCTTGTCCTTGAATTTCTAAATGTTCGATCGCTTGCCATTCAGTTAATGCCGGCTTGTGATAAGAGGCATCCACAATATGCAAGGGTGGACGGCTTGGGTCATAGATCACAGGAATATCGACGGTGCCCTGACCTTCTAAATGTCCTGCAACCAAAGCCTGATAAATTTTTGAGGTTTGACGATCTTGAAATTGACGCGAAATATTGCTTTGTCCAAATTTGGATAAACCAAACACCAAGATGCCAGAGGTATCGCGATCTAAACGATGAATCAGTAAAGTTTTTGGTTCTAATTCTAATAAACGATTGATTAAACAATCTTGTAAATCAGGTGTTTTCCCCGGCACAGTAAGTAAGCCTGCAGGTTTATGGATGACCATAAAATCTTCATCACGATGAATCAAATGTTCACTTAGAAAATCATTCAAGGTAGCCTTCCAACGACTGGATGAAAACAAGCGGGCAATCATAAAAAGCTTGGCGCTGAATTACAATGCATGACACGTATTTTTACTATTTTTTTTCGTGTTTCTCTCGATATTTCATCCAGAATCGAAGTTAAATGATGATTTAGGTCTGTTGCTCTAGAAATTGTTGAATCGCATGTTGAGCAATTTCTGCATCTTGAAAAGATTGTACACCCGACACCCCCACAGCTCCAACAACCTGCCCTTGATAAACAATCGGCTCACCACCTTCTAACATGCCTTTTGCTGCATTGATCGTTAAAAAGCCGATCTTACCATCACGGATCATATCTTCGGATGCTTTGGTGGTTCTTCGGCTGACCGCAGCAGATTGTGCTTTTTCTTGGCAAATCTGTGTCGATAATACCGATGCGCCATCCATACGCTTCATCATTAATAAGGTTCCACCGTCATCGACAACTGCAATGCTGACATTAAAGCTGTGCGCTGTTGCATATTGCAATGCTGCGTCAACTAAAATTTCCACATCAGCGGACGTTAAATAATGTTTAGTTTTCATGTTTTACTCCATTCCTATGGGTTTCTTATAAAAAGCTTTTAGATATGATACAACTGCAATCCACAGCTTACGTAAGCCCAAAGCACAGCCTAAGACCAACGCAAATATAGTTTACTATTCAAGCATTATTTCACCTTGCGGTACAGTAAAGATTGTTTATCTTTGCGCTTCGTCGCTGCGGTTTATCATACGAACAGTTGGGAACTCGCTAAGATTCCGTTACGATCATCTATTATTTTTAAACCAGTTAAGCTCTCTATTTAGCTCAAGTAAAATGCGCCCATAAAAAAGCCCGAACAAATCGGGCTTCTGTATGCATCACAGCGTTATTTCATTTCTGCAAATGTTTCTTTTGCTGCCTGAATGGTCTCTGCAATATCTTGATCTGAATGCATAGACGAGATAAATCCGGCTTCAAATGCAGATGGAGCAAGATAGACACCACGCTTTAACATACCGTGGAAGAATTTCTTAAATGCTTCAACATCACAGGCTAACATTGAATCAAAGCTGGTAATGTCCTCTTGATCGGTGAAATACAAGCCGAACATGCCACCCACTTGCTGGGTTTTAAATGGAATACCCGCTTCATCTGCCGCAGCCTGTAAGCCCGCAAGTAATTTGGCGAGCTGTGCAGCCAGCTTGTCATAAAACTCTGGTTCACGCAGATGCTTGAACATCGCAATACCTGCACGCATTGCCAATGGATTCCCTGACAATGTCCCTGCTTGATAAACACCACCTAAAGGTGCGATGCATTCCATGATTTCACGTTTACCACCAAAAGCACCAACCGGTAAGCCCGCACCAATGATTTTACCCAACGTGGTCAAATCAGGTTTAACCTTATAGACCGATTGTGCACCGCCTAAAGCAACACGGAAACCTGTCATTACTTCATCAATGATAAAGACAGATTTGTATTCATCACAGACATCACGAATCGCTTGCAAGAAACCATCGATTGGCGTCACTAGATTCATGTTGCCGGCAACAGGTTCAATGATGACACCCGCAATCTCATGACCAAACTTGCTAAAGCATTCTTTCAATGCCTCAATATTGTTATACGGGAGCGTTAAGGTATGTTTAGCAAAATCAGCTGGTACACCTTTTGAAGTTGGCTCACCTTCACCAAGCGTCAATAACCCTGACCCAGCTTTTACCAATAATGAGTCTGAATGGCCGTGGTAGCAGCCTTCAAATTTCACAATCTTGTCACGACCGGTATAACCACGTGCCAGACGAATCGCGGTCATGGTTGCTTCTGTACCTGAGCTGGTCATACGTACCAATTCAATTGAAGGCATGATCTCGCAAATGGTGTCTGCCAAAGTGGTTTCATAGACCGTTGGCGCACCAAAACTTAGGCCATCTTCCGCAGCAGTCTGTACCGCTTGAATAATATCAGGATGTGCATGACCTAAAATCATTGGTCCCCATGAACCGACATAGTCCACATAACGCTTACCATCGACATCCCACAAGTACGCCCCTTTTGCCTTTTCGATAAAGACAGGCGTACCACCAACACCGTTAAATGCACGTACAGGTGAATTTACGCCACCTGGAATATGTTTATTTGCTTGTTTAAATAGCTGTTCTTGCTTTGGAGATAAGCTCATAAAAGACTCAACCTAGAATCGAGGACGAGGAACGCTGTGGTTCCGAGAAACAATAAAAGTTCCGCGAAGCGGATACATATAATTAGTCAAATAACGTTGCCCATGCATTTACACGAGCAGGAATTTCGGCTGTTGATCGTCCTAATATATCACTAATTACGGCACAAAGGCTCGCCCCAGCCTCAATCACCACTTGAGAATTTTCAACCGTCAGACCACCAATCGCACAAATCGGCACAGCAAACTTTTGTTTCGCCTGTTTGATGACTTCAATCCCAACATTACCCGCTTCAGGTTTAGTTGAGGTTGCATAGACTGCACCAAAGGCCACATAAGTTGCACCATCAGCAATCGCCTTTTCAGCCAATTCCAGTGAATTTAAGCAGGTACGACCAATAATCACACCTTGGGGTAAGCGTGCAGCCGCATCACTTATTTCACCATCAGATTGTCCAAGATGCACACCTAAACCAAATTGTTCCGCCAGTGCTAAATCATCATTAATGACAAATGGGACTTGATGCTTTTCACAGAGTGCTTTGATCTGCTCGACTTCACTTGGCTGATCTGCTTTTGCGACTTTCTTACGACGATATTGCAGAATCGCAACCTGTCCTGTTGCTAGAGCCACATCTAATTTTTCTAATAATAATTGGATTGGATCATCATTGGTGATGAGATAAAGACCGCGCATGAACGTTTCACTATTCACTATAATTACATTAGCCTCAGGGTATATTTTCTTGTTTGAAAATTAAAGATAGTGAGTGTATTTACATCATTAACCGATGCAAATCAGAGCAAATAAAAAAGCTGCTAAAGCAGCTTTTGAAGTATTAAACCAATTTTAAGAATCAATTTTATCAAACTGACGATCAATCAGACTTAAACGACCACGTGCAACGTCTGACAACATGCGCCAATCTGAGATAAAGCTATACAGCGGCTGTTTAAAGCTGGCAGGCTTATTATGTTCAAAGAAAAAATGCCCAACCCAAGCACAAGCATAGCCTGATACCAAACCATACAACGCATATTTTGCCTGACGTTTACGAATCGCTTTACTAAAGAAATATAAACCGACCGAGCTGCCTGCGACGTGCAAACGACGGCTGGCAATACTGCGATGTTCTGTTAAATAAAAGTGATAAAATTCATCATAGTTTTTAATAGGTAATGAAAATTCCACTGGCTTGGTAATATTCGCTGGTGCATTCATTTTTAGATCATCCTAATCGTGCAAGACTCTCCACACGTTAATGCATTTTCTGTACAAAATAAAGTCATTGCGTGCCATCCTTTCCAAGCTTAAAACAACTTTACAATGATTTTTGAGATCAACAAGTTATACTAAGTTTTGTCTATATCATTCTCGGTGGTCAGGAGTCATAACATCATGGAAATAGAGCTAAAATTTCAACTCCCTGAATCTAAGAAAAAAAGTGTGTTACAAGTTTTAAGCAAACAGAAAGCACAAAAAATTCAGCTACAAGCAAAATACTATGATACCGCTGACCGTTTACTGGCAAAAAATTATGTTGCGATTCGTCTGCGTCAAGAAGGTGAACATTGGGTGCAAACCTTTAAAGCTGCCAGTAAAAACCATTTACAACGCATCGAAGAAGATATTTATTTAGGCAAATGTGCTGAAGAACCTGAACTAGATTTATCTTTATACAAACATAATCAAACCGTCCAAACCGTACTCCGCGATGTTTTAGGTGAAGAGCCTGCTGAACTACAGTTGCAATTTCAAACTGACGTACAGCGTACTTTCCATGTATTCGAGTTTGAGGGGGCTCAAATTGAAGTCTGCTTAGACGATGGCGAAATCCGTACTCCAACCGATCAAGCCAAAATCTGCGAAGTTGAATTTGAATTAAAACAAGGATCAGCACAGTCTCTAATTAATTTTGCCAAAACGTGGGTAGATAAATATCAACTCTGGCTCGATGTGCGCAGTAAGGCTGAACGTGGTAATTTATTGGCTATTGGCAAAACGGTATCCCCTGCCACCAAAGCGAAATCACTAAGCCTAGAGAAAAATGTTAGTGCTGAACAAGCAATCAAACTGATTATCGAAAATACGCTTAATCATATCTTACCCAATGCAGCAGCAATTGCTGACGGTGTAGCCGAAGCGGATCATATTCACCAAGCTCGTGTTGGTTTACGTCGTTTACGTTCTGCTTTAAAGCATTTTTCTAACTGGTCTGCGCAAATTGATCCCACTTGGGAAAGTCAGTTAGCAGATATTTTTAGAGCATTAGGTCAATCACGCGATAATGATGCGATTCAAGATTCTATTATTCCTTTAGTAAAAGAAGTCTGTGATTTTGATTTCCCATTCCCTGAAAATGTTGACAGCAGTGTTTCTCAGTTATTAAGTCACACTAAAACCACACAGCTATTTTTAGCATTACTCAGCTTCACCTATAGTGAGCATGAGTCTAAGTCTAAACTTTCTAAACAAGCAGCTAAAAGCTTAACCAAGCTTTACCAACAGATTCTAAAAGATGCAGCTCAGTTTTCAACTTTAGAAGTTGAGCAACAACATCGTACTCGTAAGCGTGTCAAACAATTGCGTTATTGCATCGACTTTATTGCAGAGATTTATCCTGAAAAAGAGGTTCAACAATTCTTAAATAAGTTACAGCCAATTCAGGAATATTTAGGGTTTTATAATGACCTGTTTGTTGCTGAGCAAATCTTTGAGCAACAAACTGCTGAACACCCGCAGTTTTTATTTGCATTAGGTTGGGTTAAGGCTCAGCAACCACATGTGGCCAAAAAAGCGGATAAAAAGCTTCAAACCCTATCTGCTCAGGATGCTTTTTGGGATGAGAAGCGATAGCTCCACCAAAACAAATTTCCTTAAATCGCTATCGTGCTTGGCGGCATGAATACCGCCACAAATAATCTAAGTCCTACAAAAAGCGGATACTCGGAAACGTCATCAGCAACCTGAGCAAGTCAAAGCGACTAAAGCTTTGACTTAGTGCAAGACAAGCGAAGTGCGTAGTCTATACTCAAGCATAGCTTTCGCCTTGCGGTACGACAAAGATTATTAATCTTTGCGATTCGCACCTCAGGTTTTGCCTACTTTGTCCGAAAACAAAGTAGGAAATCGCCTACGCGAAAACATCCAAACTTTATACAGCTCTTGTGGCTGTGCTATTATTTTTTAATGAAAATTAGAGTGCTAAACTATTTATTCCAATTAAATCATTTACCGATACTTCCCAAAAATCTTCCACGTTCCATTATCCGCAATCGGATCACTATAACTATCATTACGCTGCTTACGTGGCTTATCCCGTGCATCGACTAATTTAAAATGCGGTTCAACACTGAGAATCACCCCATTCATATAAAACCGCGTACGGGTATAGTCATTTTGTCCGTGTTGGAAAACATAAGTTCGTAAATCAATAAACTCACGATGCGCCACCAAAGCAGCTGTATCGTCACTGCCCAACCATTCCTGCATTGCAAAAATCTGATCCGTCTCAAACTGCCCACATTTTTCTAACAAGGCAGCGACACCACGAAAAGTTTTAGATTCTTTAGCGCGTGTTTTATTAATCCGAATCCGATCGACATGCAAGAAAAATAGCGGCAGATTTAAATGACTTGGTAAATGAATTGCATCCACCACTTCATCTTCCATAAAAGGCTGGCATAACTGTTGTGCCCGTTCAATCAAGGGTTGCCATTGTCGATAATACTCATCTACATCTTGTTGCAGCCCATAATAAAT
This sequence comes from Acinetobacter higginsii, assembly GCF_000369525.1. Taxonomy (GTDB): domain Bacteria; phylum Pseudomonadota; class Gammaproteobacteria; order Pseudomonadales; family Moraxellaceae; genus Acinetobacter; species Acinetobacter higginsii. The sequence continues at coordinate 229,616 of NZ_KB850072.1, read as the reverse complement.
CGGCAAGCCTTCAACATTTTCCAAATACTGAGGTGGATAAATATGTTGGCGCAGTAAGGCTATATCTGTTTTTAAGCTTTGAATCGCGATTGCATCTTGCATAGTGATTATTCTAATTGCTTAGGCTATTTTAGATTAAGGCAAAGGTTTAGTTTCGGCAAGGCTTTGTCTATAATGAGGTGTCTTAACTTGTCGCTGGAAAATATCATGTCTCAAAAAATTAACGCCACCGATGTGACGGATGAAGAAGCTTTAAATGCGGTGTTTTTTGAGCGTGCAGATGAATTTATTAAACTTGCCAATGATTTCTGCCGACCACCCAAAGGTCAGCAAGCCAAGCCAGAAGAGTTACGTGGCCAAGTAAGTGCAGCCATGTTATTTGCTACTGCCCGTTTTAATACATGGGTCGCAGCCAATAACTTTAAAGATGGCAATGAAATGCGTGATGCCAAAGAACAAGTCATGTCTTATCTACTGCAACAATTCCAAATGATGTTAGAAGATAATTTTGACGAATATTGTGAACAGTTTGAAAACTACTTACGATTCCGTAAGAACGAAGATTTTCATACCCACAAACATGATCATTAATCTTTGATGCAAAAATAAAGCCACCAGATCGGTGGCTTTATTTTTGATTGCTTATTTCAAGTCTTGTGCTTGACCATATTGATCTGCCATGACTTCTACAAACTGGTCCAGTTTGATGTATTTTTTGATGGCCGCATTGACATCCTCTTTGGTCAATTTCGCAAGCTCCTGATCGCGCTCTGCGCGATCCAACAGCGTTTTGTTACGCTCTAACTGGCCCGTCAACATGCCATGAATATTGCGCTCGTCTTCCAAAGCCGTCACACGTTTTTTCATGATATCTGCTTTGGCTGCTTCCACTTCCTGCTCAGTCACGCCTTTGCTCAGCAACTCATTCAATACCTTGTGTACCGATTGTGAAACTTGCTCAGAACGGCCAGAGGTATAATTTGCAGTAATGCTTAAAGTACCATCATCAATATCTGGATCAAGATCTAAGCCACTGCCAAAGCCATACACCAACGCATTTTTCTCACGTAGCTCCTGTGCTAATCGTGATGACAATTGCGAGTTACCCAAGATATGGCTAAGAATAATCAATGCAGGTGCATCTTTATGGTATGAACCCACAGGCAATGCCAATACACTTTGATAACTGCCGAACTCACGTTGTTCCGATAAAGCATGCACTTTCTGTGCTTTATACACCGTATATTGACCTGTTACTTTAGTGAAAGGCTGCTTCGCTTTCCAAGAACCAAAGGCTTTTTGCAAAGTTTTCTGCATTTTCTTGGCATCAAAGTCACCCGTCACAGCAATTTGAGCATGGTCTGTCACAAAGAACTGATCATAGAATTGTTTCACTTGCGGCTGGGTTACTTCACTAATCTGTTTCTTCGCAAGTTCTGGTTCAAAGTGATAACGGATATCGCCTGGTTGATAGATTTCCAGAATCTTAGACAGGGTCATCGATGATACAACCGCGGGTTCCGTATATGGGCGATCCAATACAGACAGACTTTGATTTTTTGCTAGATCAAACTCAGTTTGCGAGAATTTTGGCTGCTTAAGGACATCAACAATAAAGTTAAAGAAGTCTTCGAACTTGTCTTTCTTCGCTTGAACAACGATGGTAAAACCATTGCCATTTGAACTGACCGATGCGCCACCACTAGCCGCAATCGCCTTATCAGTAATTTCCTGCAAAGTATGCTTTTCAGAACCACGTAGCATTAAATAGCTGGCTAAATCTAAAGTAACCCCTTTACCAAATAATGCTTTTTCATCACCAAAATCCAAGCTAATCGTGGCATAAGTTTTATCATCACGTGTAGGCGTTGGGAAGAGTGCATAGCGAATACCATTCTTTAATTCACCACGTTGAATTTTCTGCTCATTTTTTTGCAATTGCTGAGCAGACTGTGCCATAAATTGGGTCACTTCCTGCTTATAAACATTTGCATCTTTTAATGGCTCAGGCTTTTCATCGCTTTGATCTAAAGTTTTTGGCTTCTCTTCAGCTTTCATGGTCATCGCTTTCTTTTGATCTTCAGGCGTCGGTAAAATATCGCCTGAAATACGATGTGAAGAGACTAAAAATTCTTTTAAGGTTTTATTCGCATCATTCAGCTTTAAGTCTTGAACGGCTTGTAAGTCCTTAAAATATTGATCCCATTGACCATGTGATGAAACTGCGTAATCGCTCAGGCGTGAACCTAAAGCGACAGCGTCATTGGCAATGGTATCTGCGGTATTTTGCGTAATATTTTTAATCCGCTGTAATTCAGCCTCGGTGAATGGCTGGCTATTTTCAACACCTGTTTTTAATGCGTCATCAACCTTTTTCGCATCATGATTTGGGGCATAAATTGCGCCCATAAAGACCACGTTAAAGTCTTGATCTAACCATGTTGTTGATTGCACTGCAGTGCTGATTCCCGTTTCTACCATACTCTTATACAAAGTACCACTTGGCTGCATGGTATATAACGCTGGCGCAAGTGCTAAAGTCGGTTGTAATGGGGTATTTTTTCCATTCATATAGACATGGAATTTAGCTAAATCACTACCCTTTTGTACCGTAAACTGACGCTGTTCAATTTTACTTGAATCGAGAACAGGCACTTGAACTTGCGCAGGTACTGGACGTGCTGGAATTGGACTAAAATACTGATCAATTTTAGATAAGACCTCAGTCTTATCAAATTTACCTGAAATCACCATCACTGCATTATTTGGCGCATACCAAGTTCTATAGAACTGGTTCAATTCATTCAGTTGAATCGACTTTAATTCAGGTAAATCGCCAATTGGTAAACGACCTAAATATTGATTGCCATAAGCCGCTTTCCACATTTGATCCATCAGTACAGCAAACGGCTGATCCATACGGATTTCTCGTTCACGTTTTACGATTTCAATTTCAGAAGGAACAAATTTTTCTTGTAGCACCAATTTATCCATACGCTCTGATTCAAGGTATAGGATTTCATTGAGTGCATTTTTTTCAGGACGAACAATATTTAAATATTTAGTCGCATAATAATCTGTGCTGGCGTTGGTCATCAACGTATATTGGTCTAGACGACGTTGAAACTCATCGCCCTTCACATTTTGAGTGCCTTTAAAGGCCAAATGTTCTAATAGATGTGCAAGTCCGCCTTTACCCTTAGGATCATTCAAAGAACCTGTTAAATAAACCGTATTTACATAGACTTTATTTTCTTTATCGTTTGGCGCAAGAATAACTCTGAAACCGTTATCTAATTTATATTCTTCGATATTTTTTTCACTTTTTACGAGTACCGTCTGAGACCAAGACGTTGCACTCAACCCAATCAAACAAAGAGAGAGAGTAAGTTGCTTAAACCGCATTAACATAATTTATCCAAGTGTTTTTGGTGATTTAAATAAAAACGTCAAGCTATAGTAGAGAACGATTCGCATTTTTAATAGTTATGTTTTGAAAAAAGCTGTTTATTTAAACAGCTTTTATCTTTATTTTTGCACAGTTTAAGCTAAAAATCAGATTGTCAGTTCGGCTTGCATATACAATTTGGCATAGCCTGAAATTTCAATACGATCTTCAGATGCAATGACACATTCTAAAATCCCACCGCGTTTAGATGCCTGAAAGGCTGTTAATCGAGTCTGATTCAATTTTTCAGCCCAAAGTGGAACGATTGCAGTATGGATTGAACCTGTTACTGGATCTTCATCAATACCAATCGCTGGTGCAAAATAACGAGAAACACAATCAAACTGCCCTTCACCTCTGGCGGTAATTGCAACATCGGGTTGAGAAGCAGTAATCGCTGTACGAACTTGTCCAAGTTGTTTTAGCTTTTCCAGATCAGGTTGTTCATCCAATACATCTTGCACCGTTTCATATTCAATAATATAGGCTTGGACATTGCGATAGACCGCTTTAAATGGCTTGGTGAGCCCTTCACGTAATACTTGAGGATAATCAGTAACTAACTCTGCTTTACGAATCGGGAAATTCATTTTAATTTTGCCATCGGCATCTTGGCTGACAATAAAAACACCCAGATCGCGTACATGGAACTGGATCGTTTCTACCTTGGTAAAGTCCTTAAATAAAACAAATGCACTGGCTAAAGTCGCATGCCCACAAAACGCAACCTCATTGAGTGGAGAAAACCAACGAATCTCATAATTGGTTTCATCAATCGTTTTCACAAAAGCCGTTTCAGACAGATTATTTTCCATGGCAATATTCTGCATCAAACGATCATCTAACCATTCATCGACGACGATCACAGCCGCGGGATTTCCTTTAAATAATTCTTTTGTAAAAGCATCAACTTGGTACATCTTCATGTCACAGCACTCTCTCTATTTTTCAATTATTTTGAACATTTGGTCTATAAAGTATAGATACAGATTTTTCTAAATTTACGATACACCGTGGCATTTCTGATTCAAGACAACTAAGTGCTTTAAAATTAAGCAAAAGCAACGCTCCGCTTGCTAACAGATCAGCCTGAAAGTCCAATGATTTAGCATAATTCAAAATAAGCCATACAGAATATTCACAATAAAAAATCTGAAGCTCACTATGGTATGACGCAGATTAAACAAGCGAGAAAAACCATGCGTATTCCTGTGAATGCTATCGTATTTGAAGATTTTGAAACCCTCGACATTATGGGTCCTGTTGAATTGTTTGGCTTGCTGCACGAACATTATCAAGTCCAGTTTTATAGCCTGAATGGCGGTCTGGTTTCCAATAAACATGGTGTTTGTATCCAGACCAAATCCTTTAGCGAAATGCACGTGAATGACCAAAGTATTCTGCTTGTTCCTGGCGGTATCGTGACTTTTGAATTAATCAAAAATCAACAGTTTCTTGACCAACTCAAAACTTTAGCGGCTCAAAGCAGACATGTTCTGACGATTTGTACTGGCAGCTCATTACTTGCAGCGACAGATCTTTTAAATGGCATTAAGGCAACATCGAATAAAATGGCGTTTGAATTTGTACAAAAACTCAATGACCAAGTGTTGTGGCAAGCCCAAGCCCGTTGGGTGATTGATGGGAAATTCTATACTTCATCGGGTGTGAGTGCAGGTATGGATATGACCCTTGCCTTCATCCATGACACACAGGGTGAAAAAGTTGCCCAGCTTTGTGCTGAAGAGGCCGAATATATCTGGAATAGCAATCCAAACGTTGATCCCTTTTGTAAAGTAAAAGCAGGCTGATCAACGCTGCATATGAAGATTTATTTTGTTATCACTTGTTGTAGGTATTTTATTTTTAAATCAGCCTTTAAATAACCACATCTTTAATAAGTTGCTATTTGTTTTCACAGCATGGGTAAATAGATGTGTACATAATATAGGCAATTAATGAAAGCTCATATTTCCGCAATAAATTCAATATAATCCAATTTACTATATTTAAACTCATCAAATACACACAAAAAATCTAATTTATAAACAAATTGGGCAATGCTTTGCATAAAAATTATAAAGGTGACAATCTTTATCCAATTATTTTTAAATTTTCTATTTATTTTAATAATCCTGGATATTCATAATATGCAAGCATTTATAACAAGAGGATGTTTTACTAACCACGGTGGCAAGATCATTGAAGGAGATGATTTTTGGCTGATAGATGGTAAAGCGGCTCATTTAGAGGGAATGAAACATTATTGTCCTAAATGTAATGTGATTTCAAAAGCCATAGCAACGCAACGAGGTTTTATGCAGGTTAATGGCCATAATTTAATTGTGGCTGGCGACCAAGCAACATGTGGCGCAAAGTACATGAAGATTTCAGATTTAGCTGTGCGAACTGGTGGCTCTGGTTCGGGTGCTAGCTCAGGGCAAGCAAGTAATGTTCAGAATATTATTGATCAATTAAATTTTGATGAGCGTGTTCAATTGATCGATAGAGATGATAATGAACCCTTGGCAAACATCCCCTATCACCTCAAAGACTCTACTGGTAGTGTCGTAGCTTCAGGAACCACAGATGAAAATGGATATACAGAAAGGTTTCATACGACCAAACCTGAAGATATTCACATTTTTATCGGAGAGCCGGAGTGACACAAGGAACCTGCAAAACCAATACAAAGGCTGAATCTGTACATAAACAGCCCATCAAGTTAAAAGAATATTTAATATGTGTTTATTACTACAAACCTTCAAAGAGCGATGACAAGGCTTTTCAACGAGCATCAAATCACTGGCTATCCCAACTGAAGCTAAAAAACTGCGGTGATAACTATGTATTTAAAGAGTACCAAGTTACGTCAGGCCAAGACTTTAAAAAAGTTTGGAAGGAAATCTATGACGAGATAAATAAGAATGTTGCTAAGGTCAAGGAAATGCATGTTTTTAGCCATTCTAGTAAAACAGACGGTGGTAATGATGGCCTAGAGTTTTTGAGCACCAGAAACGCTCGTAATGAAGTTTTAGAGGATGGTACAATTTCCTATAGTGAAATATCCCAGTTAGAGAAATTGCGCTGGTCTCCAAATGCTAATCTCGTTTTGCATGGCTGCAATACAGGACTAAGAGGGACTTCACCTCAATCCATTGCAGATATATTTGCAATTAGACAAGAAAAATGCAGAGTGCACGGTCAAAAAGGCTGGGCTTATTTTTCTAGAAAAGAAGCTGTTTATGAGCGAACTTCACCTACAGATAAAGAGATCTATCTATGGGCCTACAGTAGAGGGAATAACAGCTATGTAGGCAACGTAATCGGTGGGGAACGAATTCCAGCATTCATTGTTGAAAAGAAGAAGTGATATGAAAGTTAAAATCTTATTTTGGGTTGCTCTCCTAAACATTATTGGAGTTGTATTCATTTATACCCTATCTTTTATGACAAAGAACAATCACTATGCTGTTTCAATTGATACATTTTTCATTTCCACCTCAGCTTTAATATTAATTATTACATTAATTCTGAAGCAGAAAATAGAAATTCTAATTAGTATCATCGCGTTATTACTGAGTATAAGTATGAATGTATTTAATATCAGTATTAGCTATCAAAAATGGTTAGAGCGAGAGCAGCCAGAATTAGGTCATCGAGATGCAGATTTGAATAACGAAAAAATATAATCACAGAATAGCCTTAACCATTAAATTTGAGACTGTTTTAGCACGAAATGAATTTAATTAGTTCTCAATTTGGAGTATGTTACCTATTACATATCGGTCAATACTCATCTTTCCCATATTGTTTAATTTTCTATTTACCTTCTGCAAAGAAATAATACCTAAGTTCTTAAACTGTGGCGTGTCAAATATCACATATAGCCAATGTGCTATCTCCACAAACATAAGCAGTATTATCACATATAATCTCTACACGCATTGAATTCAAGTAACCGTTTAACGGGCTTCTTTAGATCACAATGAGTCCCTTTTATTCGACTCTATCTTTCTTAACAAGATAAGCTTTTTCCATCTCCCATAAAAATGAGTGGCATAAAACCACTCATTTTGATTAGAGCCTTTTATCCCTATTTCAATCAATTCTGACATCAAAGCCTAGATTTTCTGCAATCATCAGCGTTTGATCAAGATTAATAATCGCCTCTTTAATTTGAGTCTCTTTCGGATCTAAGGCACTCAAATCACTGCCTCTTAAATCACACTTGGTAAAATCTGCGCGGTGTAGCCATGCACCAGAGAGATCACTCTCTCGAATCGAACTTCCATGGCAACGCGCCGCAGTCAAATCAGCTTCCCTTAAACGGGTTCTCAAAAAAGAAGCTTTCTCTAAATCCGCGCCCGGTAATCCAACAAAAGCCCAATCACTGTCCTCAACCCGCATATGGTGAAACTGACAATCACTAAACATGCTACCAACCAACTTGCAGTCGGTGAATTTACTATCAAAGAAATTGCAGAAATAGAAAGTACAATTTAAAAATGCGCTACGCTGATGAACCGATGCATTAAAACGTGCTCGTCGAAAAGTACATTCATTAAAAATCGCACCTGTACTTTGAGCTTCTGACAGATCTAAGTCTACAAATAGCGTCCGCTCATATTTTTGATTATTGAGTACTTGTCCGTACCAATCCAAGCTAGTAATGGTTTCTGTTGTTTTCGGTGCTGCTGCACCATATTTTCTTTCCGCCATGATGTTCAATTTTTATTTTCGAATACATCAAAATATGTCATACATTCAATTTTGTACATGTTTTTCTCACGACTTATTTATCTCAATTTTAAATAAAAAAAGAGCGGTAAAACCGCTCTTTCATTTCATGCTTAGACTTTAATCTTCCATATGCTGGATTATGGCTTGTCCAAATTCAGAACAGCGTAGTAAGGTTGCATTTGGCATTAAACGCTCAAAGTCGTACGTCACGGTCTTGGCAGAAATTGCACCCGAAACACCTTGAATAATTAGATCCGCGGCTTCAACCCAGCCCATATCACGCAGCATCATTTCTGCAGAGAGAATAATCGAACCCGGGTTGACCTTATCTTGCCCCGCATACTTCGGTGCAGTGCCATGTGTTGCTTCATAAACTGCAATTGCACCGCCAATATTCGCGCCCGGTGCAATCCCAATGCCGCCCACCTCTGCTGCAAGTGCATCAGAAATATAGTCACCATTTAAGTTCAGTGTCGCAATCACGGAATAATCGGCTGGACGCATTAAAATTTGCTGTAAGAATGCATCGGCAATCACATCTTTAATAATAATGTCTTTACCCGTTTTCGGATTTTTAATTTTTACCCAAGGCCCACCATCTAGCAGCTGCCCACCAAAACGCTCCATCGCAAGTTCATAGCCCCACTCTTTAAACGCACCTTCGGTGTATTTCATGATGTTACCTTTGTGTACTAGCGTCACAGAAGGTTTGTCATTATCAATCGCAAACTGAATGGCTTTACGCACCAGACGTTGGGTTCCTTCTTTAGAAACAGGCTTAATGCCGATACCACAATCTTTAGGGAATCGGATTTTGGTCACCCCCATTTCTTCTTGCAAAAATTTAATAACTTTTTTCGCTTCTGGAGAATCGGCCTTCCATTCAATCCCCGCATAGATATCTTCTGAGTTTTCACGGAAAATCACCATATCCGTGAGTTCTGGATGTTGCACAGGTGAAGGCACACCTTCAAACCAACGTACTGGACGCACACAAACATATAGATCAAGTTCTTGGCGCAATGCAACATTCAAAGAACGAATACCGCCTCCGACAGGTGTAGTCAAAGGGCCTTTTATTGATATAATAAACTCGCGTAAAGCATCAAAAGTTTCTTCTGGCATATAATTGCCATAAATTTTATCTGCTTTTTCGCCGCAGTAGACTTCCATCCATTCGATCGAACGTTTGCCACCGTAAGCTTTTAACACGGCGGCATCTACTACTGCCTTCATTGCTGGTGTAATATCCACACCAATACCATCACCTTCAATAAAAGGGATGATTGGACGATTTGGAACATTCAATGACAGGTCTGCATTTACTGTGATTTTGTCTCCATCAGCAGGAACCACAATCTTCTGATAACCCATTTTGTAGGTTCTCCCTCATGTATTTAGCGATTATCTCTATGCCTTCTATGGCATACTTTCGTTTTTTATTGCATGAAACAGTTTAGTTCAAAACAGGTTTTTTTTGAGATTTATACGGGAAATAACAACATTTCTCCATTAAATAGAAACCTTTATTGTTATGATGCCGCCCATAGCCAAAGTAGTATATCCATATGAAAGTAGTCGTATTTAATAAACCTTTTGACGTTTTGTCACAGTTTCGCGAAGATGAAAAACATTTAACAGTTTCAAGTTTTATTAAAGATCCTGAACTTCGTATTGCAGGACGTCTAGATTTAGACTCTGAAGGTTTAATGTTTCTTACTGATCATGGTGGTTTAAATCAATTCATCACCCACCCTGATAATAAGAAATATAAAACTTATCTTGCTCAAGTTGATGGTGATGTCACAGAAGAAGCTATTGAAAAACTGCAAAAGGGTGTTGAACTTGCAGATGGTATGACTTTACCTGCCAAAGCGCGTAAAGTTGAACAACCGGAATGGCTATGGGAACGTAACCCACCTGTACGTTATCGTGCAAATATTCCAACGACTTGGATCGAACTACAAATCTGTGAAGGTCGTAATCGTCAAGTACGTCGTATGACAGCGGCTGTGGGTTTCCCGACTTTACGTCTGATCCGTACTCAAATTGGCAGCATTGATCTCGTCAAACTGGGTTTACAGCCTGGTGAACAACTCGAAATCGAACCTTTACTTTATCCAGACTTTAAAGACGTTCCGGCAGACAAGCCTTATGAAGGTCGTTCTTTCGCGAAAAAATCGAATAATAAACCGCATTTCTCTCGTGCCAAAGATAAAGCACGTGAAGAAAGAGGTGAAAAACCATTTAAAGGTAAGAAAAAAGCTGGCGGTGGTACAACCCGTATTTGGCAAACTGATGATGCAGATAAACCACGTCGTAAGACCAATGGTACAACGCGTCCAAATACCAAAGCACCACGCGGACGTAGCCGTAACGGTCGTTAAAATCTAAATTGAGCGCATAAAAAAGCCGATGTTTTCACATCGGCTTTTTTATATCACCGACAATATTGCCGGTGATATATCAACAATTACAGTGACGCAAGTGTGGTATTAAATGTTGCGCTTGGGCGCATTACTGCATTTACTTTCGCTGGATCGATTGCATAGTAACCACCGATATCAGCAGCTTGACCTTGTACTTGAGCAAGCTCAGCAACAATCTTCTGTTCGTTTTCAGCAAGTGACTTTGCAAGCGGAGCAAATTTCGCTTTCAACTCAGCATCTTCATCTTGAGCTGCTAATGCTTCAGCCCAGTACAATGCTAAATAGAAGTGGCTGCCACGGTTATCTAACTCACCTGTACGACGTGATGGCGATTTGTCGTTATCCAACAATTTTCCTGTCGCTTGATCAAGCGTCTTGGCAAGCAATTTCGCACGGTTATTGTCTTCTTTGATACCAAGCTCTTCTAAAGACACCGCCAATGCAAGGAACTCACCGAGTGAATCCCAACGTAAGTGGTTTTCTTCAACTAACTGCTGTACATGTTTCGGCGCTGAACCGCCTGCACCTGTTTCGTACATGCCACCGCCAGCCATTAACGGCACGATCGATAACATTTTCGCTGAAGTACCCAATTCCATAATCGGGAACAAGTCAGTTAAGTAGTCACGTAAGATGTTACCTGTTACCGAAATGGTATCTAAACCACGTGCTACGCGCTCAAGCGTATAACGCATTGCACGTACTTGTGACATGATTTGAATATCAAGACCTGTGGTGTCATGATCTTTCAAGTATTTTTCAACTTTTTTGATCAATTCATTTTCGTGTGGACGGTATGGGTCAAGCCAGAAGATCGCCGGCATGCCAGAGTTACGTGCACGTGTTACTGCAAGTTTCACCCAGTCACGGATTGGTGCATCTTTCACCTGACACATACGCCAGATATCGCCTTCTTCCACATTTTGTGACATCAACACTTCACCTGTGTCTAAATCAGTAATGTTGGCAATACCCGCTTCTGAAATTTCAAAAGTCTTATCGTGTGAACCGTATTCTTCTGCTTTTTGCGCCATCAAACCAACGTTAGGCACAGTACCCATAGTACGTGGGTCAAAGTTACCATTCCACTTACAGAAATTGATCATTTCTTGGTAGATACGTGCGAAAGTTGATTCAGGCATTACTGCTTTACAGTCATAGGGTTTGCCGTCAGCACCCCACATTTTACCGCCACCACGAATCATTGCAGGCATAGAAGCATCGACAATCACATCGTTTGGTGAATGGAAGTTGGTGATGCCTTTTGCAGAATCAACCATTGCAAGCGCAGGACGGTGTTCTTGGCAAGCATGTAAATCTTCGATGATTTCTTCACGTAAAGACGTCGGTAAAGTTGCAATCTTTTCATAAAGACCAGCCATACCGTTGTTTACGTTAATACCGAGTTCATCAAACAATTTACCGTGTTTTTCAAAAGCATCTTTGTAGTAAATTTTCACACAGTGACCGAATACGATCGGGTGTGACACTTTCATCATGGTTGCTTTCACGTGTAATGAGAACAAAATGCCTGCTTCACGACAATCTTCGAGTTCTTTCTCGTAGAAGTCACACAATGCTTTTTTGCTCATAAACATTGAGTCAATGATTTCACCATCTTGAAGTGCAACTTTTGGCTTAAGCACAATGGTTTCACCAGACTTAGTGATGAGTTCCATTTTCACATTACGTGCACGGTCTAAAGTCATTGATTTTTCGCCATGGTAGAAGTCGCCTTCATCCATGTGAGAAACATGAGTCTGTGACCACTGCTTCCACTCGCTCATTGAATGCGGGTGTTTTTTCGCATAATTTTTTACCGCAGCTGGTGCACGACGGTCAGAGTTACCTTCACGCAATACTGGGTTTACAGCTGAACCAAGGCATTTACCATAACGCGCCTTGATTTCTTTTTCTTCTTCAGTGGTTGGGTTTTCTGGATAATCAGGAATTGCATAGCCCTTCGACTGGAGCTCTTTAATACATGAAACAAGCTGAGCAACAGAAGCACTGATGTTCGGAAGTTTAATGATATTGGTATCTGGATCTTGCGTAAGACGACCTAACTCCGCAAGGTTATTGTTTACCTTTTGCTCATCTTTGAGGTAATCTGAAAATTCTGCGAGCACACGAACCGCAACTGAGATGTCACTTTTAACAATCTCAATGCCAGCAGGTTTTGTAAAGGTCTCAATGATCGGTAGTAATGAATAAGTCGCTAATAAAGGCGCCTCATCAGTCAGTGTGTAAATGATTTTTGACTTTCCACCAGCCATATATAGCCCCTTGTGTTGGATTGAGTTATGGAAAACTGCGCTTGTGGCCCAGCTCCTAGAACCGATTTGCTTGAACAAACTTGAGAGTATCAGCGTTCATCACATGCTAGTCAACGCAATATCCTGTGATAACGACATTTCGATAAAAAATACTACAAAATGATATAATAGTAGCGTTCTGGTATGTATATATGAGGTCAAGTTATGTCTTTTCAAATACAAACCACTGCCAACTTTAAATGAACGCACTGAGTTGATCATTTAGCAAACAAATATGCATATTGCTTATGCATGAACCCTATTTTGACAGAGCTTGATGAAGATTACGTTAATTCTTTAGTGGTAAGATCAATTTAAACGCCACCCCTTCAAATCGATTTTCGACCTCAGTTGAACCCGCATGTAACTGCATAATTGAGTTCACAATAGCCAAACCCAGACCACCTGTTTGTGCTTTTTGATGTCGACTTTCATCGACCTGATAAAACCGGTCGAATAAATAAGGCAAATGCTTTTCATCAATAAAAACGCCTTCTGTCACAATCGTCATGACACAGTTTAAATCACGTTGCTTTACCGCTACTGCAATCACACCATGTGCTCGACCATGTAAAATGGCATTACTGATTAAATTCGCAATCGCACGCTGAATTAATGCCTCATTCGCCATGATATTGAAATCATCCATGACATCCAGTTGGAGCGTCATCTGATGTTCTTCAATCAAACAATCAAAATAATCAATGACATTCCTCATCAGCTGTTTGACATTGACTGACTTTTTCTCAAGCACCTGTTCATCATGTTCAGAACGTGCAATAAACAGCATGCTTTCGATCATTTTGGTGAGTCGTTCATACTCTTCCAAATGCGAATATAATAAATTTTCTAATTCTTCTGTTTTACGGGGTTGTGACAATAGAATCTGAGTTTGTCCCATTAAATTATTCAGTGGTGTTCTCAGTTCATGTGCAATATCTTCTGAAAATTGCGCCAGTTTCTGATAATCCTGTTGAATTTTATCCAGCATTTCATTCATCGCCTGACTCAGTTGCTGAACTTCAATATTGGTGGATTCAACCTCAATACGATGGTTCAGTTTCTGCACATTAATTTTACTGGTCTCGGCAATCAAAGTACGCATGGAACGGAATAAATAATGTCCCACCATAAATCCCAGAAGACTGGACAATAGAATACCTAGCCCGCTATAAAACAAGACTTTCCAAAAATATTGACTCAGGATCTGATTCGCCCCATCCCATTGTTGTCCTGCAATCAATTGATACTGCTTATGATCATATTGGATGGATTGAAATGCAAAGCGTGTACTTGGATGCTCAACTGTATTATTACGATACTGAATTTTATTTGAATAATTCAGTTCAGGGATTTTGATCTGTAATGGATTAATCCTAATGAGATCGCGAGCTGATTCTTTGACAATAAAAATACTGTCCTCGTGCCCCACCATATTTTCATAAAGCTTAGGATATTTCCCCAATATCTGAACGGTATGTGCATCGGTCAAAAAAACTTCCATCCGTTTAATCCGAGCAGCCAAGGCCTTATCTTGCTGGGTATAGACCATTTCACGAAAATTTTGATAAGACAAACCGCCAATACTGATAAAAACTATGCAGGAAATTAAGCTAAAGGCAATACTTAAGCGGGATGCCAATGACAGTCTATTCATTATTGCCATCTTTTAAATCAACCTTATAGCCCATGCCCCTGACGGTATAAATTAGCTTAGGAACAAAATGATCATCAATCTTTGCCCTTAATCGGCGTATTGCAACATCCACCACATTGGTATCCGTTTCAAAATTAATATTCCAAACCATTGAAGCAATCTGCGTTCGTGTCAGTACTTCACCACGATGTTGAATCAACAACTGTAACAACACAAACTCTTTGGCAGTTAAATCAATTTTGGTATCAGCACGATACACTTCCCGACTGAGTCGGTTTAAACTTAAGTTTGAAATTTGATAAATTTCTTTTTCTACATTCGGTACACGGCGTAACAGGCTTTTGATCCTTGCCAAGAGTTCCACATAAGAAAATGGTTTAATTAAATAATCATCGGCTCCAAGCTCCAAACCTTTTACTCGATCCAGAACATGATCTTTTGCAGTTAGCATTAAAACTGGCATTTTCGAAAAAGTGCGTAATGTTTGTAAAACTTGCCAACCGTCCAATTGTGGCAGCATCACATCCAAAATCAGTAAATCAAAGAGGTCTTGTTGCAAACGTGACAATGCCTCTATGCCATCTTTTGCAATAGCACAGGTATAACCTGATTCATTTAATCCTTTCGCTAAAAACTGCGCGATTTTAGATTCATCTTCGACAATTAAAATATGCATCCCACATCTTAACCTTGTTTATTCATTGCCAAGATTACAAATCGGTAATCCAATTGTCATCACGCCAAGATTTTTTTCTTCCTACCATGTCCTGAGGAAATAAAGATTTTTATCACCAAACATTCCTCTACTGATTTTGGAAAATTGAATATGGACAAGCTACTCACCCGTTTCGCGGTTTCATCTGTTTTACTGACTGCTGTATCCCTAAGTTACGCTCAGGACGTCAATGATGCAGGTTATTATATCTCTGCAAAAGTTGCCGCTGCTAAGCTCCAAGCCGACAATATGGAAACCAGCTTACGCCCTGGCATTGGTCAATTTATCGCGGGTAAAGATAAAAAAGATTTAACCAATACCTCATTGGGCTTCGGCTATGACTTTGGCAATGGTTGGCGTACTGATGGTGAATATACCTTTAAAAATAATGCTGAATTTACCAGTGGCTCAAGCAACTTTCCAACCAGCCTCAATCATCATAAAGTCGATACACAACGTTTAATGTTGAATGCTTATCGTGATTTTGAAGTCATGCAAAATGTCGCTGTATACGGCAATCTTGGACTAGGTGTTGCACGTACGGAATCTTCAGGCTGGCAAGGTAATACCTCTCGCCAATATCTTTCAAATACCGAAACTCAACTGGTGTATAGCATAGGTGCAGGTGCTAGTTATAAAGCAATTGATAACCTTAACCTTGATTTGGGCTACCGTTATGTAGACTTGGGTAAAGCCGATAGCGGGTTAAACAACTTTGCCAATGCGCGTAGTTTGCAAGATGAGCAAATGAAAGCACATCTATACTTAAGCGAGTTCTATCTAGGCGCAAGATATTCATTCTAAAACAGCATTAAAAAAGCACTGATTAGCAGTGTTTTTTTGCGCTCCTATCCCATGCCTATGCATTGCCCTCACAACAACTGACGGCAATACATACGGAAACATTGATCAAGAAAGGTGGAATTTTGCTATGTATAAAAATCTATTCGCCATCGCTGCACTATCGGCTTCAAGCAGCTTATTCGCAGCAACAAACCCATTAAGTGTGCATGTTCTCAATCAGCAAAATGGTCTACCTGCTGCTGATGTCACCGTTGTGCTCGAAGTGCAACAAAAAAACCAGTGGATCGAAATCAATCAGGCCAAAACTGATCAGAATGGACGAATTACTGCCCTTTATCCGACGCAACAGCAATTAAAGTCGGGTATTTATAAAGTGACGTTTAAAACTGGTGACTGGTATAAAGCGCAAAAACAAAGCAGTTTTTTCCCTGAAATTCCTGTTATTTTTGAAGTTGATGGAACCTTGCCGCACTATCATATTCCATTACTGCTCAGCCCCTATGGTTATTCGACTTATCGAGGCAGCTAATAAAAAGGACGCTCATAGCGTCCTTTTTATCAAGTTCTAACCCTTCAACCAGCGGTCAACTTTTTGCTGATCTTCAACTTTGAGTTCAACTGTTGTGAGTGAGTTTTCACCCGCTTGCAGTTCCAGTTGTAATAACTCATCGCGGCGGAATGCATAAACTGCAAAGCGACCTTTTTGTTTCGCATATTTAGCTAAAAGTTTTTCTGATGCTTTGATACCATCAATCGCGATAATGACATCATTCGCCGACAAGCCCGCTTGAGCTGCCGCACTCTCTCGACGCACTTGCTGTACCACCACACCTTCCGCTTTATCAGCCACTTTTAAGCCAAAAGGTAAAGCCTTATCATCTTTGATGTTATAACTTAAACCAAATTCAGGGAATAATTGATCAAGTGGTAATTCATCTGTGGTATTAATCAGATGATTGATTTGCTCAATCCAGTTGTCCCCTGTCAATTCATTACATAATTCAAAAATAGTCCGATCATTAACCTGAATGCCATTTTGGGTATTTTCATACAAACGGCGCATCAAGGCATCTAAGTTAGAACCACGTAAGCGTAAGCCTAAGTCTAGGCAAAGTGCTACTAAACTCCCTTTGTTATAGTAACTGGTGCCTGCATTATTTGAGTTTTCATCCTGACGATAGAACTTAATCCATGCATCAAAACTCGACTCTGAAACCGATTGAATCAAGCGTCCTGGATTTTGTAAATAACGATCAATTTGCGCTTTCAGTAGATCTAGATAAGACTTCTGCGAAATCACACCACTACGCAATAAAATCAAATCATCGTAATAAGAAGTAAAACCTTCAAAAATCCAAAGTAAGCTGGTATAGGCTTCTTTATGCAAATCATAATTAGCAAAATTTTCAGGACGAATAAATTTCACTAACCATGAATGAAAATACTCATGGCTGCATAGACCTAAGAAGCGTTGATAATCTTTAGAAGGTTCTTCTGTTTCATCTGCCTTCGGTAAATCATCACGTGGTGTAATTAAACTGGTACTGTTGCAGTGTTCCAAACCGCCATAACTATTGCCTGTGGCCATGGTCATAAAGGTATAGTTTTGGAATGGTGCTGAACCAAACATGTTGATTTCAGTCTGGCAGATCTTTTGAATGTCTGCCTCTAAACGCGACAAATTGGTCGTGTGCTTCCCAGAGATTACAAACTCATGTGGAATACCGTTAGCTTCAAAACTAAAACGACTTTGCTCTGCCAATTCAAATGGACTATCAATCAGTTGATCATAATTTTCCGCTTTTAAGGTGAAACGCCCCTTCACCAAGCTTTTTGATGGCAAACCTGTTGCGATTTGAAAATGTTTTAATTCATCAGGTAAGAATATTTCAAGCTCACATGCTGCTTGTTCTTGATCTATCAGCCCTAAACAAACACATGCTGGATTAACATATAACCGTGTTTGATCGACATAGGCACCACGTACAGACAAATCATAGGCATAGACATCATATTCAACCGTAATCAGTTCGTGATCGGTATTGAATAAACGCCAACGATTTTTTTCTGTTTTTTTAATGCTTAACAAACGCCCTGCTTCATCAGACGCTTTAACCGATTCAATATGTTTGGAAAATTCTCGAATCAAATAACTACCGGGAATCCAAGTCGGTAGCCAAAGTTCTTGATTGGGATTTGCAAGAAAACGAAGTGTGACATGAATCAGGTGCTGGCGATAATCGTCGAACTCAATTTGGTAGTGCAACATAATTTTTAATCATGAAAATAGGAACAATTTCACACAGCTTAGCATTTTTTTACAAAGTCATGCGTAGATGTCGTAATTGTCAGCAAAAGTTTAGGGGCTATTGTCACTTTATCTATGGTTGCGACAGCGGATGTTTTTTAGGCGATACAAGGCATGTCTTGTGAAATTTAGTCATTCTAAATGAACAAGGCATAACGTAGTAGCGACAAAAAATGTTCCTGTCCCAAAGGGTTGTGGCTAAAATATCCTCATACTTCGTTATGAAACTTGGCAAGGGAATAGCCATTCCCTGCGTTCCATGCCTCGTCTGATGATTTTTTAGCCTACAACGCAATTCATATATAAATTGTCAATAGCCCCTAGATTCTTCAACAAAAAAGTCATAGCATTCTTGTCTCGCATTCTGGGCCATCGGATCGGCAATACAAGGTATTCACGTGAAATTTCTCCTCTCCCTCTTTACGTTGTTTAGTCTCGTCTGTGCAAACCTTGCACATGCAAATTTACTGAACATCGCACCTGAAACAGTTGAAGCACAAGCATGGTCGGTGATTGATGCTCAATCAGGGCAAATCATTGCTGAACACAATAGTCACGTTCAACGTGCGCCAGCGTCTTTAACCAAAATGATGGTTGCCTATATCGCATTAAAAGAGATCGAAGCGGGTAAATTACGTAAAGAAGAAGTGCTGACGGCTACACCTGTGGTCAGCACAGTGATGTGGGATGAGTCACAGATGTACCTGAAAGCTGGCGAACAGATTTCGGTGGATCAGCTTTTGGCAGGTTTAATTGTGATGTCTGCCAATGATGCAGCAGTCACCCTTGCTGAAAAAATTTCAGGCAGTGTGCCGCAGTTCGTTGCTCGTATGAATCAAGAAGCACAAGCATTGGGCATGAAAGATACACATTTCAGCAATCCTGCTGGGATTACCATGACCGATCATTATTCAACAGCAGCAGATTTAAGCCTACTTGCAAAAGCTATTGTGAAGCAAACCCCTGAATATTTATATTATTCAAAAATGCCAAGTTTTAGTTATAACCAACGCTTCCATCATGCAACCAATCTTGCTTTGAAAATGGATCCAACTGCAGATGGCTTAAAAACAGGTTTTACCAAAGCGGCGGGTTACAACTTAGCCCTCACTGCTGAGCGTCCGACCTTTAATCCACAAGTTGAAAAACGTCGTCTTATCGTTGTGGTTCTGGGCACACCAAGTGCCGTAAAGCGCGCTGAGGTTGCACATAAGTTAATGAACTTGGCTTATACCTATACCCGTGATGAGGAAGTGATTCCAAAACAACGACTCATTGCCGAATTGCCTGTGATTAAATCAACTTTAAAGATATTTAAAGTAGAAACACAGCAACCGACCATTGTGACCACTTCTTTATATGGTCAAACTGCACCCATTGATTTAAACACTTTTGACTTACTCACCCAACGTATTCATTTGACAGATGCCAACCAGCAAGTCACGACCGTTGAACCGCTTCAAACCACCAATACACATATCAATATTGAGCTCAATGAACAGCATTTAACTGCCCCTTTGACTCAAGTCATGAACTTGGCAACGGTATCGATTTATCAAAACAATCAATTGATACGTAGCTTACAAATTGAGAATGATGTACAGATTGAAGAAGCCAATATTTTTCAGAAAATTATGATCTGGTTTTCGAATTTGTTCAGTTTTTTCTCAACAAATGACACTAAAAACCCAAAACTTTACCCTTTAAACCAAGGTTAAAAAAAACCTACTATTTCTATCAAGATTACCAATACAATATAAAAAAAAGGATGGCATAATCCTGCCATCCTTTCACAAAAAAAATTAGGTTAATCATGAGTAAAACCTTACATCATATCGTGATTGTAGGCGGTGGCGCAGGTGGTTTAGAGCTTGCGACACAACTAGGAGAACGTTTTGGTCGACGCAAGAAAGCCCGAATTACCCTAGTTGACCAAAACCTCACTCACATATGGAAACCTCTCCTTCACGAAATCGCAGCAGGTTCACTTAATCCTCACGAAGAACAAACCAATTATTTTGCTCACGCAGAAAAACATCATTTTGAGTTCGTGCTTGGAACCTTAATAGATGTCAATAAAGATCAAAAACAAATTACACTTTCTCCCCCACAGCTTTCTAAAGAACATACTCCAGTCACCCAGAAACTTAGCTACGATACACTTGTGCTGGCGGTAGGTTCGGTATCGAACGACTTTGGCACAGAAGGTGTACGCGAACATTGTCATTTTCTGGATAGCCGTCAACAAGCGGACATCTTCCAACAAGATTTGTTTCATCTGTATATCGAAGCACAAAACCAACCAACTGAACGTGCTTTAAATATTGGCATTGTTGGTGCAGGTGCAACGGGGGTTGAACTTGCAGCGGAACTAATTGAAACCACGAAAAACTTTTATCGATATGGTTTAAAGAAAATTGATCCGAAGCAGGTCAAAATTACCCTAATTGAAGCCTCTGATCGCATTCTCCCTGCACTGACTGAAAAAACGGCTGCACACAGTGCCAAGCAACTGAAAAAAATGGGTATTGAAATTCTGACCCAACATAAAGTGCAAAAAGTCGATGAATCAAATGTCTATTTTAGTAATGGCAGTGTCTTGCACTCCGATATTACGGTTTGGGCAGCAGGCGTCAAAGCACCGAAAGTTCTAGAATCATTTACTGATTTTAAACGTGACAAGATTAATCGTTTAATGGTGTATGCAACACTACAGACTTATTCTGACCCAAATGTATTTGCCTTTGGTGATTGCGCCAACTGTCAATTAGATGCGCGTCAACCGCCATTAGGCCCACGTGCGCAAGTGGCAAGTCAGCAAGCAACATTCTTGGTCGATGCAATGGCCGCACGTTTGTCGGGTTCTCCGCAACCAATGTTTAGCTTTAATGAGAAAGGATCTCTGGTGTCATTAAGCCATAATCAAGCTGTAGGCGAGTTGTTAGGCGATGTCAGCGTACAGGGCTTTATTGCAAAAACCATGTATGTATCGTTATACCGATTGCATCAAGCCAATATTCATGGCTATACCCAAGCAGGTATGCTGACCATGAAGGATTTTCTAACGCGTCGTGTACGTCCAAAAATTAAGCTGTATTGAGTTGAAATTTCATATTTCGTCTCAATATTTAACTAAATCGTTTCAAAAAGTGGAAAATAGTCAACAAAATCTATTTTTCACTTTATGATATACAGCTAAAACTATTGATGACATGGATTCAAAACATGACTGCTATTGCACTTAACCACGTGGTTTCATTCCACTACACTTTAACAAACGCTGAGGGTGAAACACTTGATCAATCTCAAGGTGAACCACTTGCATATTTGCACGGCGCAGGCAACATCATTCCTGGTTTAGAAAATGCACTTACAGGTAAAACTGTAGGCGAAAAATTCACTGTAAACGTTCCAGCTGCTGAAGGTTATGGCGAATACAACCCAGACCTCGTTCAAGAAGTTCCAGCTCAAATGTTCCAAGGTGTGGACAACATCCAACCTGGTATGCAATTCCAAGCTCAAACTGATGATGGCGTTCAAATCGTAACTGTTAAAGCGATTGAAGGCGACAACATCATCGTTGATGCGAACTTCCCACTTGCTGGCCAAGATCTTACTTTTGAAGTTGAAATCGTTGAAATCCGTGATGCTTCTCAAGAAGAGTTAGATCATGGTCACGTTCACGGTGCAGGTGGTCACCACCACTAATTCATTTTGGATTAGATGGAAAAAGCAAAGCTTCGGCTTTGCTTTTTTATTACCAAGTGCTTTTCCAAAATCGGAAAATCGCTTAACGTTACTCAACTTTCGATTACAATCCACAGCTATGTCTCAGACCTATCAATTGATTTGGTTTCGCCAAGATTTAAGAATCCATGATCATGCAGCACTTTGGCATGCGACTCAGGTAGGCCCTACAATTGCACTTGTCGTATTGTCCCCTTCGCAATGGCAGCAACATGACGATGCAGCGATTAAAATCGAATTTTATCTACGTCAATTACAACAACTCAAACAGCAACTTGCAGACCTGAATATTCCCCTGCTGGTTCAAACAATTCCATTTTGGAAAGATATCCCTGATTTTTTCTCACGTTTAATTCAAAAACTTAATATTAAAAATATATATGCCAATATCGAACTTGGGATCAATGAACTCAAACGAGATCAGACTGTACAGCAGGAACTCAATCAATATAAAAAAGAATTGATCCTTTTCCATGATCGAACTCTATTTCCAGTGGCCTCTATCCGCAATCAATCTAACTCGCCCTATCAGGTTTTTGGTGCATTTAAGAAAACCTGCTATCAACGTTTACAGCACGGTTTACCCCAATGTTATCCCTCCCCAACGGAGCAGCAACCACTGTCGCTGGATATATCCGCCTTTCAACAAGATGACATCCAAACATTACAACGCGACTATATAAAACAAATCCAAGATACCAACTTTAGCAAATGGCAAGTTGGAGAAGCACATGCACTCATGCTCTTAGATCAATTTATTGATGAGCACTTAGCAGCTTATAAAACTGCACGTGATTTACCTGCGCTATCTGGCACCAGTCAGCTTTCTGCCTATTTAAATATTGGGATTATTTCGATTCGGCAATGCCTGCAAGCCCTGTTTAGACAGCAACACGGTCATTTTGAGATTCAATCTGAAGGCCAACAAACATGGTTAGATGAATTACTTTGGCGGGAGTTCTACCAACATATCTTGTTTGATTTTCCCAAAGTCTCCAAGCATCAGCCCTTTCAATCCCAGACCCAAAAGATCAACTGGCGAGATGATCCTATTTCTTTAGAAAAATGGCAACAAGGGCAAACAGGGATTCCGATTATTGATGCAGGTATGCGGCAAATGTTAGCCACGGGTTGGATGCATAATCGGGTGCGTATGATCTGTGCCATGTTCTTAAGCAAGAACCTCCTCATCGACTGGCGTAAAGGTGAACAATGGTTTATGCAGCACCTGATTGATGGTGACTTGGCTGCCAATAATGGGGGATGGCAATGGTGTGCTTCGACAGGCACGGATGCTGTTCCTTATTTCCGTGTGTTTAATCCGACGACGCAATCGCAAAAGTTTGATCCTGAAGGTGAATATATCCGTAAATGGATTCCAGAACTTGCCCATCTTGATAACAAAATGATTCATGAACCTTATGCAAAAAATCAGGCTTTAATACTGGATTATCCTAAGCCAATAGTGGATTTAAAGGCCAGTCGACTACGTGCAATCGATGCATTCAAATCACATTAACAGAGCTTACATAAGTTAAATAAACTTCTAAAATAGGATACTTTTTATTATTTTGAAATACAGACTATACTGTATGTTACTGTTTATAAAATTATTTTACAAAGCTAACAACAGAAAAACTGTCGTCAAAACTGTAAAATAATGCTAACTTCTTCACAAAAGACATTTATTAAAACTAAAATTATTATGCAAAAAAATCCGGCTCCAGCACTCGTCTTGTGGATTATCTCTGCCCAAATCTTTATGGGTATCGTTGCGTACGAGTGGCTGCCAGCAAGTTATCGCGGAAGCTGGGTGTTTTTACTTATTTTGTTAATTTCAGGGGCTTTTTTAAATGTTGGTATGGCCTTAGTTCTGGGGCTCGTCACATTTGTTGGGGTTGCTGTCTATTTTTTCCTTGACCTCGCCAATCAAACCTATGTCGAACGTCAACTGCTATTATTGTTTGTGCTACCAATTACCCCGATCTTTTTAAGTGCAATACGTCATAATATTCAAAATGCCTTAAAAAGCTTTCGTGCAATCCAAAGTTATGATCGTAATTATCAACACGATATCTTACCGCTGACCGCCTTAAAACATTTCCAAGGCGAATTAAAAAAGCTATTGCAGCTCACGCATAAAGATCACTATAAAATTATTACCACTCATATCAATAATACCGTACTAATTCGTGAAATGCTGGGCGAAGACATCTGGAAAGAAACCCAGAATAAAATTATGGCGATTCTTTCAAATGAAAGAGAGAGTGTGATTTACCATTTCATTAATGAAGAACTCAGTGAAATTAAAAGTATTGTCATTCACGAACCGAGCATTGATGAACATCACATCTATCCACACTTCATTCAAGACCTTCAGGAACTGACTGTACTCAAACTGCATATTGAGCAACATACTGAATACTTAGTACCTTCCAGTCGAGAGGTGCGCTGATGTCAGTATTACTCAATATCTGTGGTGTACTGGTTGCAACCAGCCATTTCCCAGATACAACCTTGCAGCAATTTTATCAGCAGTACTATCACTGTCAGATCGAAGCAGCAAAAACGGATCTAAGTACTCAAATTCAAACACCGCAAACGGTTGCTGAATTCTTTCCTCAGCCTGCGACATGGTGGCCTGTGTTCACATCTGATCAGTTGGACTCCGAAAGCTTTAAACAATTGGTTGAACAAGGCGTTAAACCAGGTGTGATTTTACCCAATGAATATTTTAGCGCGGTTAAATATTATAAAATTAAAAAAGCCGTCAATGAAGGTGCTATTCCTGTTGCCTTCTATCAAATGGCTCATGCAAAGTATTTTGCAGCTAAAGCAACTTTCTCAACTGCCATTGGCCTACGTCCCTTAGCGGCATTGATTGAAACGGGTTGGGATGAAAACCTGATTGCTCAACCCGCTGGTAGTTATATTATTCAATCAGACCTCCCTGATGAATTACGTATTCCAGCGCGAAAAATTCAACATCATCAGCACTATTTTTATCAAGCGATTACCGATCCTGCACAAAGCTCAGGTTATCAAGTGGTAATTAATCCACCACTTGGAATGCCCGTAAATACTATTGAGTATCCAAAACTGGGGATCTCATGGGATCTGAATCGCACACAATTTAGCAGCAGTACGGATGGAGTTGAAACCAGTTTATTTGGCTATATTTTGATTGGGCTAAGTACAGTGGTTATTCCACTGGATTATATCTATTCGGCACATTATCCGAGTTTACTCAGCACATTTGGGAGTTCTATCTCCTGGATTTCTTTATTACTTGGCGGCGGATTACTCCTGATCTTGATTATTTCTATCATTCGTAGGAGAAGAATAAATGCCCGCAATTGATATTCTTTTCTTATTTGGCTTTTTAGGCATTTGGATTCCACAAGCCTTTTGGGCATGGTTGAGCTTTCAGGCATGGAAATATTCTAAAAATGCAGCAAAAGAACTGGAAAATCTGCCTATTCCTGAACGATGGCCCGTATTAAGTGTCTTGATTCCAGCCTATAACGAAGGTGTGGTCATCGAAGACACTTTACATGCGATTGCACAACAGGATTATCCTGCACATGCCTATGAAGTACTACTGATTAATGATGGTTCAAAAGACAATACGCTAGAAATTGCTGAAAGAATGGCGGCCATTTATCCTTGCATTAAAATTGTTAATGTACCGAAAGGTATGGGTGGCAAAGGTAAATCTCGTACACTCAACAACGGTTTACCGCATGCCACGGGAGAACTGATCGTCGTCTACGATGCTGATAGTACCCCTGAACCCGACTGTGTCCGCCTATTAGCCCAGACCTTGCTGGCCGATAAAAAATTAGTCGCAGTGAATGGTAAAGTCCGTACCCGTAACTGGCGTGACAGTATTTTGACTCGTTTTATTGCGATCGAGTTTATTTTCTTCCAATGGATTTTCCAAGGTGGCCGTTGGCAGCGTTTTGAACTGTCGACCTTAATGGGCACCAATTACGTAATCTGGCGCGATGCTCTAGAAACGCTAGGTGGTTTTGATGAAAAATCTTTGGTCGATGATACCGAGATGAGCTTTAGAATTTTCCTCGGGCAAAGACGGATTAAGTGGGTACCCTACGCGGTTGGTTGGCAACAAGACCCTCCTTCTCTAAGTGTATTTGTAAAACAACGCTCACGTTGGACTCAAGGGAATTTCTACGTTACCAGTAAATATTTACCGATCGCACTTCGAAAACCATTCCCTATCGGCATCGAAATTTTTAACAACATCATGTGCTATGTGCTATTTGTACCTGCACTGATCTGGAGTCACATCACTTTAACGTTAGGCTTATTGGGTATTGCAGGGATTACTGTTCCTGGTCCATTTACGTTACTTTGGGGCCTATCCTTCTGTTTATATGTCGCACAAATGTGGTTCACTCTATCTTTAGAAAGAGCCAAACCTCAACTATATTTCTTCGCGGTTTTATCTTATGTCACGTATTCACAAGTATTCTTATTTATCGTGTTTAAAGCGGCTTATGACATGCTTAAAAATAAGATTCAGGGAAACTCGTTACAGTGGTATAAAACTGAGCGTAGCAAGGAGAAAAAATAAATGAAAAATAAAACCTTACATCATCCATTTTTAAAAGCTATGCTTGCAAGTGTAGTCCTCTCCTTGCCCGTATTCACATCTGCGGATACATTAAATACATGGACCTTTGACAACATCAACACGTCCAATAAATATACCATTGAACCGCACTTCTTTTATGTGGGCAAAGGCTCTGAATGGCAGAACATCCGTTTTACTAGCGATTACTCCACAGAGCATTTCACCACTTTACTCGTCAAATTTGATGACAAGCTGATCTACAACACCACCTTAAATGGCGACGGTACATTAAGCTTCGACATTCCTGCAACTCAAAACGGTTTTCATCGTTTAGATTTTATTTTACAGCAGTATTCGCCAAATACCTCGCCTGCTGCTGACCGAACTACCTTCTGTAGTGAGGATGTCGATCAGGTAACTTATTTAAGTAATTCTAAAATTGAATATACACGCCACCGCCCCGTTTATCGCTTAAAAGATTTGCCTGATGCTTTATTTAACCCACAGGTTGTCCGTCCAACGCCATTTGTTGGAGTCTTGAAATATAATCCCGCAAATGTCAATGAAGCTTCAATGCTAGGACGTTTGATCAGTGCATGGGGTTCAGTCACGCCTATCCAATGGTATGAACAAAACGCACCAACGGAGCAAACACCCAACTTTTATATTGAAATTTTAAAATCAGCCAGTCCTTTACCTAAAGGGACTTTAGTGCAAATTAGCACTGCCAATGATATTCCAACATTACAAATTCAATATGACCAACCAGAAAAACTAACCTCTGCAATTAACGGCTTACTCAATTCAGAATATTTACAACAACTGAATACCTCAGCAACCTTTCTTCCCAATAAGCTTGCAGCACCAAACTGGGCTAAAATCAAACAAATTCACACCCTTGCCGATTTAGGTATTAGTGATTTCCGCTTGAACCAAGCTGAAAAAAATCTCTTCCTCAACTTCCCCGCAGTTTGGCAGCCAACGGATATTTTACAAGGTCAAATTGCATTGCGTGTGCAGAGTGGTTTATTGGAAGGCTCTAACATTACCACTTGGATTGATGGCGGTTTTGCGGGGAGTTTGAAAACAGCCAATTTAGATTCGGACCCCGTTAACCGTCAATTTAACTATTTTGCCAAAACTATTTCGAACAATACGACCTTTAACTTAAAGCTTGAAAATTCGGTGATTGTAAATTCACAATGTTTACCAACCGCAAAAGGTTCTCTCTGGATTGATACACAAAAGTCGACGGTAAAACTCCCACATAAACTCAAAAATGGGGTTGCATCCTTATCAATGACTTTTGCAACCCATCCAACCATTGCGATTGATAGCAATGCGGGAAGCTTGGAAATCGCGATGATCGTCAGCCAAGTGGCTAAAAAAATGCTGATGACCAATGATCCAATCCCACTCAATCTAGTCAAACTTGATCCAGCAAAACCCGAACTTCTCAATGTACAGGTCAACCCCAATATCTATCGCCAACAGGTATTAATGCACCAAAGCACACTTTACCCACCTGCGACTGTGAATGGCTTCTTGGTCAGTTTCCATGATCAACGCTTTGATATTATTACTGACTCGATGCAAGGCGCTCAAAACTTCACCAAGCTTTGGGAAAAGGTTCAACAAAATATCCCCAATAATGCCAGCAAGATATTGGTAACTGAAAGTGGTCAGGTCTTCATTTTACAAAAGATTATGGTCGGTAACCAGAAAGCCCCTCTTGTTAAGCAATCATCATTCTTTATCTTGGTCGTTATAATCTCTGCTATCATGGTTCTTGCAATTTTGCTCTGGTACTGGCGAAAAAGACCAAATGCTAAAAATAAGGCTGACTAAATCCACAACGTTAATCACGCTTGCTTTATCAGCCCTGTTATTTTTAGGAGGTTGTATCCATCATCTCAAAACAGATGTACAACCTCCACAAATTGAAGGTATGTTCTGGCAACCTGACTTGGCTACAACGCCACCGTCAGGCAATTGGGACTTACTGGGTGTTTCTACTTTCGTGCCACAATGGTCGGTGGTGCAATCTAAATCATGGTTTGATCATGACATGGGTTTAGAAAAATGGGATAAAAACATTAATCTGAAACAGCTCCAGCAAAAAGCATGGGCTCAGCATATTTTACTTGGATTAGCAGGAGAATATGATGAGAAGCTAGCTCGTTCCAATGTATTACAACTTGCTGAAAATTCTAAAAAAATAATAGAGAATACCAAGTTCATTCCTCTTAAAGGTTATTACTTTCCTGTAGAAGCCGACCCAAGCTGGATCTGTGTTGATGATCTAGCCAAAGCGATCCGAACTTTACCTAAACCCCTGTGGATCAGTATCTATAGTGGAGAGCAGGCACCAGAGCATCTAGATTCTTGGTTAAAAAGTTGGTTGCCAAGCCATACGGGTGTGTTCTTCCAAGATGGTGTTGGCGTTGGAACACGTACACCACAACAAGCACGTATTGTATTAGAAGACCTTCAAAAAGAGTTTGGCAAAGACAAGATTGTGATTGTGTTAGAAGCGTTTCGTCCTATGAAAGGTGGAAAGTTTCGCTCCGCCTATCCTTGGGAGGTCATGCAGCAGTTGAAAGCCTACGAAGGGCAAACTGTCTATATTTTTGACGGTCCACATTATATGAACCGTATGACAGTTTATGTAGTCGCATTGTGGTATAAACTCAAATACAGCTAATCAATCATGAGACTAACCATCTGCAATTTGGTCTAAAATACGTTGTGAAGCCTTCCCATCTCCAAAAGGATTCGGGACATTGGCCATACGTGCATAATGAGCTTGGTCAGACAATAATTTTTCAGCTTCAGTGACAATCTTTGCTTGATCCGTTCCAACCAATATCCCTGCCCCCACTTGTACGACCTCAGGACGCTCCGTTGTCTCTCTTAAAATCAATACCGGTTTATGGAATGAAGGACTTTCCTCTTGTAGACCACCTGAATCCGTTAAAATAAAACTAGCCCGATCAATCACAGCAAGTAAACTTGGATAATCGAGTGGCTTAACCAAATGTACTTGTGCATGTCCATCAAATTGAGCATGAACGAGATCATGTACGGCTGGATTCAAATGCACAGGCCAAACAAAATGCACATCCTTATATTTTTGTGCTAAATGCTGTACAGCATGACAGATGTTCTGAATGCCCTCACCAAAATTTTCACGACGATGAGCCGTAATTAAGACCACGCGAGCATCGATGGGAAAATTCAAAGCATGTTGCTGTAAATAATTCTGTTCAGCACCTTTACGCTGAATCAACTCTCGACCTAAATAGACCGCATCAACTACTGTATTCCCTGTTACCGTAATTGTATTGGCCGCAATATGCTCCTGCAGTAAGTTTTGCTTCGACTGCTCTGTTGGTGCGAAATGCCACTGAGTAATTCGTGAAACCAGTTGGCGATTGCCCTCTTCGGGAAATGGATGCGCTAAATCATAAGAACGTAAACCTGCTTCAACATGAGCGACTGGAATTTTCATAGAAAACGCGACTAATCCAGCAGCTAAAACAGTTGTGGTATCACCTTGAATGATAATTGCATCACGCTGTTGCCCATCATTAAAAACACCTTCTAACTGACTTAGACCTTGTATCAATAATTGATTTAGGCTTTGGCCTGCATTCATCATTTTTAAACGATGATCAATTTTTATTTGAAAGAATTCAATCGCATCACGAACTAACTCATCATGCTGACCTGTGAAAATAACTTCGACCTGAAAACGAGGGTCTTGCCGGGCCTGCAGAATAACAGGTGCTAATTTAATCAGTTCAGGTCGTGTTCCGAACACAATCGATATCATTTTTTTCATAGTTAAAAACTCTTATAAAAAACCAGCTCAGTACGTGTGTTGTTATAGTTTTCAGTGCCATCAGCTAAAGCATCTTTAAAGTAATGTCCATACAGTCGTTCAACTCTTAATTTTACTGGAACATAGTTAAACGGCTGCCATGCAACGCCTGCACCATATTCAAATAAATTATTGTAATTTTCGCCTTTAGAATCTGCCAAAGTATGCAGTTTGCCATAGGCTTGTACGGTACCTGCTTCACCGCGATATACATTAAAGCCTGAACGCAAGCGTAAATCAGCAATTACATTATAGTCCTCGCGAGAGTAACTCGCGACATTGCCATACAGATCCGCAAAATAATCATTCCAAATCGTACGCTGCTCAATCGCTGGGTTTGCATACCACTCTTGATAGCCAGTGACCCCACCCACCACACTTTCCCGGAATTTATCCCGATTACGGTCAATTAGATCATAGCTGCCACCCACTTCTAAATAAGCACGGATCGGAATTGATTGCCACGGTTGATAGTTCGCTCCTACACCAATCGTCACTGCATTCTCATCAATAATTTCTGGACGTACGCCGCCTTTAGATTTTGTGTCACGGTTTAGATTCACAAAGCCATAGACTTGCGCCCGTCCATTATCAAGATTCTTCCCATAACGCATTTTTAAGGGAAAAATGAAATCGTCATAACGTGACTCATAAGACGGGGCAAAATACACATCTTTAAACGTCAAGGGAACAGATGCCCCGCTCAGGTTTTGCACTGCTTGCTGCGCTTTTGCAGCAATTTCAGCGTCGGATGAGGTCGATAAATTCTTAAAAATCACTAAGGCTTCTTTGTTCCTTTTTTGCTGATTCAACAAATAAGCTTCTTGTAATTTCAGTTGATCATCTTCGGGTGCAAGCTGTTCAGCCTTACGCACACTTTGAATAGCATCATTTTGTTTATTTAAGCGAATCTGCAAATAAGTCAGACTTTTCCAAACCTTGATATCTTGTGGCGTGAGTTGTCCTAATTCAAGCAAGATGTTCTCAGCTTCTACTGGCTGGCTTTGTTCAATTTTATAAAACTTGTCCCAACGATCATAAATTGGGTTACCTGGTTTATATGCTGCATCCCCTTCTTTGACAAAATCAGAATCAGCACTGAATGCATATTGAACTGGTAAGATAAGACCTAAAATTAATAGTGTATGACTCAGCAGCTTATTTTTGGAATTGTTCATCGCAGATCTCAACTAAAAATACTCAGAATATAGACAATAAAAAGTCAATGTAATCTAAAGTTAAAGTGTTAAATTATTCACATATTATAACCAAATCATGGTTATGCTATCGTTAAAATAAGTTATTTTATAATAGATTAAGTTTATGAATCATCAATAGAATTTTACAAATATTCGCTACATTCACTTTTATAAATAATGAAATTCACTCAATCTAAAAGAGCAAGATTATGTCCTATTCCCAACATGCAGAACCGCATGTGATACAACGTTCTGGCTGGCTGAGAGCCGCTGTTTTAGGTGCCAATGATGGCATTATTTCCGTCACCAGTTTAATTATGGGTATGGCTGCAAGCGGCGCAAGTTCTCATACCTTATTGATTACCTGTATCGCAGGACTCATTTCTGGTGCTACCTCAATGGCAGCTGGCGAATACATTTCGGTCAAATCTCAAGAAGACATTGAAAAATCTGATCTGCGATTTGAGGCTAGAGAACTAGAGAAAAACCCGCATGCTGAATTAAAAGAACTGACTCAGATTTATATTTCACGCGGTTTGAATCCAGAGCTTGCCCACGAGGTTGCCAAGCAACTGACTGAACACGATGCTCTCGGTGCACATGCACGAGATGAAATTGGGATTCACGAAAATACTGCTGCCAACCCAGTTCAAGCGGCTTTATCCTCAGCAGCGTCTTTCTCTTGTGGCGCAGCCCTCCCCATGCTCGCGATTTTACTCAGTCCAAGCACGTGGGTCGCACGCTCAGTCCTGATCACGGGTGTTATTTCATTGGCCTTATTAGGTACTTTATCCAGTTACTTCGCACGTACCTCTATGTTAAAAGGCAGTATACGTATTACGTTATGGGGCATCTTGGCAATGGCATTTTCTAGTTGGGTCGGCTCTCTGTTTAATGTCACGCCTATATAGAAAGCTAAGTTTTTTAATATAAAAATAACCTCTATATTCAACAAGTAAATAGCGATTATTATTTGCAAGCCTTTTTGTTTTTACGTTAAGGTGGTTAAAAATGGAATGAGTAAAGCATCATGTCAATTTTACAATTATTAGAAATAAAACATCCGATTTTACTTGCGCCAATGGCAGGCGTTTCGACACCAGAACTTGCTGCAGAAGTTTCTAATCAAGGTGCATTAGGTTCCTTAGGTCTTGGTGCAAATACGCCGGAAGCAGCTAAAGCCCAGATTTTAAAAACTCAAGCGTTAACAGATCAGCCCTTTCAGGTGAATTTCTTTTGTCATCAATCAGAACCTTTGAATCCTGAAACTGCACAACATTGGATTGATTATCTTCGTCCTCAATTTGAGAAGTTTAAAGCAGAACCACCCACACACCTGAATTGTATTTATCCCAGCTTTTTAGACAATGATGACTATCTACATGTAGTACTTGAAACTAGCCCCAAAGCGGTGAGTTTTCATTTTGGGATTCCACACCCCCATCAAATTCAAGCACTAAAAGATGCCAAGATTATCACGATGGTCTCTGCAACCAATTTGCTTGAAGCCCAAGCGATTGAGGCTGCTGGCATTGATATCATTATCGCACAAGGAATTGAGGCAGGAGGTCATCGTGGTATTTTCAATCAACAGTTTGATGCAGCCATCAAGACGTCTGATTTAGTATCCTTGATCACTCAACATTGTACGATCCCTGTGATTGCCGCAGGTGGGATTATGAATGGCGAACAGGCTAGAACCATGCTGAAACTAGGAGCTGCTGCGGTGCAATTAGGTACAGCATTTGTACAATGTAAAAGTTCAAGTGCAAATGCAGCCTACCGTAAAGCTCTATTTAACCAGAACATTACTCAAATCAGTGCCAGTCTTTCTGGCCGACCTGCACGGGGCTTACTCGGGACTTGGCATACACAGATTGATTCACCCAATCGCCCTAAAGTCCCTGCTTATCCATATACCTATGATTTAGCTAAACAGTTAATGAGTGTTGCTGGCGGACAGCATGATTTTAGTTATGGTGCCTTTTGGGCGGGCAGCAATGTTACACAAATCAGAGAATTGGAAGCAGCTGATCTGATCAATCAATTGGTTTTAGAGATGAAAACCAACTAAGCCTGTAAATAGAGAAAACCCACTCAAAATGAATGGGTTTTCTTTAAAGTTGCTTAAACTATTTTACCAACCGAAGCCAACACCGACGCCTCCCGAACTCTCCTCTTTTGTGAATGCACCACCGATGGTAAGTGAAGTGTTTTCGTTAATTATGCGTTGATAACCAATCGAAACGGCCTGTTCCTGCCCTTGAAAACCAGCCCCGACACCCACTCGATTAAGCCCCTTCACACTGGAAGCACTGCTTGCCATATTCATCATTGCAGCAGTCATGGCGCCCTGACGATTGAAACGTTCATCCACTTTTTGGAAACGTTGTTCCGTCTCGACTCTATAATCTTGGAATGCACTATTTAGGGCATTGACCCGTTCATTGGTATAGCTATTGGCTGATTTTTCTGATGCCTTTAATTGTTGGTAATTTACAGCATCTGTGTCTTCTGTTGCATTTGCAACATGAATTACCTGACGTTCTTTATCTTTAGCTCCCACTGAAACCGTATTGTCACGATTTGACTCCGAATCATTACCTAATACAACGGCATTTTTTGCCTCAGTATTCACATTATTACCTAACACAAAGGTTTTATCGCCTTTAATGGTATTGTCATTACCAACAGCATAACTCGCATTCCCAGATACAGTATTAGGGTCACCAAAAGCCCCAGAACCATTGCCTGAAACTTGATTGCCAACACCTACAGCAGTTGAACGATTACCTGTTACGACAGTATTGGCTCCTATTGCAACCGAGTTGTCGCCTGTCGCCGAAGCAGCTTGAGCATCCTTCATGCCATTCACTTGAATATACTGATTACTGGCTGTTAATTGAGTTTGTACATCTGCAATTTTACTATCGGTATATCCATTTGCTGTCTGAACCGCGGCTGTTGTTTGCTGGTCGGTATAGTCTTTCGCTCCATGCAAAGATGCAGCTGCTTTTTGATCTGTATAGCTTTTTGCATCATTCAGTACAGATGTAGTTTGCTGATCTGTATAGGCTTTACCATCAGCTGCTTTTTGGTCAGCATAGGTTTTGGCACTATTTAGAGCCGATACTGTTTGCTGATCTGTATAAGCTTTACCATCAGCCACTTTTTGATCAGCATAGATTTTTGCATCATTTAAGGTTGTAGTGGTCTGCTGATCGGTATAATTTTTTGCATTATTCAATGCTGTGGTAGTTTGTTGGTCTGTATAATTTTTTGCATCATTTAAGTTAGATACAGCTTGTTGCTCTGTATGTGTTTTTAAATCTGATACCGAGGTTTTAATTGTACCTAACTGTTGATCAACGGCGACAAAGGCATCACTCACGGTATTTTTTACTTGCCCTTGAATGCTAAAAGTTGGCGCTGTGAATACACCATTACTCCATAATGCACTGCCTCCCAATGTCTGGATAAATGCAGTATTGGTTGTGTCAACACGCGTATTTAAACTTGTCACTTCATTGCCAATTCGCGTATTTAAAGTGCTAACCTCATTTGTTATACGACCATCTACTGTATGTAGTTGTCTACCAGTCACAGCATCCGTTGATGTAGCTGATAAAGTTGCATCTTTCAGATTGGTAATTTTCGTCCCAGATGTGCCTTGCAAAGTAACTGTATCTTTAGCGGCACTGTCATAAATCACTGCGCTTGCAGAAACATTACCTAAGCCATTTTGTAAGGCTGCGATATCATTGGTATTGGTTGTGACTCGACCATCAATACTAGCAACTGTCGTATCTACACCATCAATACGCGTATTTAGAGTACCAACTTCAGTTGTAACTCGACTATCCAATGTACTGACTGCTGTAGCATTTTTTCCAATCGCCGTCGTATTTTGACCAATCTTACTATCTAGAGCCGCGACTTCTGTACCAATTCGAGTATCCACACCATCAATACGGGTATTTATCGTATTGGTATTGGTAATTATTTTGCCATCTAAACCCGAAACCTCATAACCAATCCGAGTGTTTAATGTATCAACTTCATTTGTTATACGACCATCTACTGTATGTAATTGCTTACCTGTAACAGCATCCGTTGATGTAGCTGATAAAGTTGCATCTTTCAGATTGGTAATTTTCGTCCCAGATGTGCCTTGCAAAGTAACCGTATCTTTAGCGGTACTGTCATAAATCACTGCACTTGCAGAAACATTGCCTAAACCATTTTGTAATGCTGCGATATCATTGGTATTGATTGTGACTCGACCATCTAGAGCACTAATGGCTGAGGCATTTTGACCAATGGCTGTTGTATTGGCTGTGATTTTACCATCTAAAGTCGCAACTTCCGTACCAATGCGAGTATCTACTCCATCAATACGTGTGTTGATGGTATTTGCACTGGTTGTAATCTTTCCATCCAGAATCACGGCTTGTTGATCTGTATAACCTTTCGACGTGGTTAAGCTCATCGTCGCTTGTTGATCAGCATAAGATTTAGCATCGGTTAATATATTAGATAA
This sequence comes from Acinetobacter higginsii, assembly GCF_000369525.1. GTDB lineage: Bacteria > Pseudomonadota > Gammaproteobacteria > Pseudomonadales > Moraxellaceae > Acinetobacter > Acinetobacter higginsii. The sequence goes on along the minus strand of NZ_KB850072.1, from coordinate 193,231 downwards.
ACCTGTGGTGAATGCTGCATTTAGATTCCCGACTTCTGTTGTCACACGCCCATCTAAAGTGCTAATAGCTGTAGTATTGGCTGTGATTTTACCATCTAAAGTCGCAACTTCCGTACCAATGCGGGTATCTACTCCATCAATACGTGTGTTGATGGTATTCGCACTGGTTGTAATCTTTCCATCCAGAATCACGGCCTGTTTATCTGTATAACCTTTCGACGTGGTTAAGCTCGTCGTCGCTTGCTGATCAGCATAAGATTTAGCATCGGTTAATGTATTGGATAAACCTGCGGTTAATGCTGTATTTAGATTCCCGACTTCCGTTGTAACTCTTCCATCCAATGCTGTAATGCTATTATTAGTTGCATGCAACTGTTTACCCGTCACAGCATCTTTAGAGTTTGCATCTAAAGTTGCATCTTTCAGATTGGTAATTTTCGTCCCAGATGTGCCTTGCAAAGTAATCGCATCTTTAGCCGCACTGTCATAAATCACTGCACTTGCAGAAACATGACCTAAACCATTTTGTAAGGCAACGATATCATTGGTATTGACTGTTACCCGCCCATCAATACCAGCTATCGTTGTATCAACACCATCAATCCGCGTATTGAGTGTCCCAACTTCATTGGTCACTCGGGTATTTAAGGTACCGACTTCGGTTGTGACACGACTATCAAGTATTGCAATATCATTAGTATTGGTGCTAACACGTCCGTCAATCCCTGCAATTGTGGTATCTACCCCATCAATACGGGTATTTAAGCCTGCTACTTCATTGCCAATACGCGTATTTAATGTACCGACTTCTGTTGTGACACGACCATCAAGTGTCGCAATATCATTAGTATTGGTGCTAACTCGTCCATCAATCCCTGCAATTGTGGTATCCACTCCATCAATACGGGTATTTAAAGTTCCCACTTCATTGGTCACTCGGGTATTTAATGTACCGACTTCTGTTGTGACACGACCATCAAGTGCCGCAATGTCATTGGTATTGGTGCTAACTCGTCCATCAATACCTGCAATCGTGGTATCTACCCCATCAATACGGGTATTTAAAGTTCCGACTTCGGTTGTGACACGACTATCAAGTGTCGCGATATCATTGCTATTGGTACTAACTCGTCCATCAATCCCTGCAATTGTAGTATCCACTCCATCAATACGAGTATTTAAGGTACCGACTTCCGTTGTGACACGACCATCAAGTGTCGCGATATCATTGCTATTGGTGCTAACTCGTCCATCAATCCCTGCAATTGTAGTATCTACTCCATCAATACGGGTATTCAGTGTTCCAACTTCATTGCCAATACGCGTATTTAATGTACCGACTTCGGTTGTGACACGACCATCAAGTGTCGCGATATCATTGCTATTGGTACTAACGCGTCCATCAATCCCTGCAATTGTAGTATCTACCCCATCAATACGGGTATTCAGTGTTCCAACTTCATTGCCAATTCGGGTATTTAATGTACCGACTTCCGTTGTGACACGACCATCAAGTGCCGCAATATCATTGGTATTGGTGCTAACACGTCCATCAATCCCTGCAATTGTGGTATCGACTCCATCAATACGGGTATTCAGTGTTCCAACTTCATTACCAATTCGGGTATTTAAAGTGCCAACCTCTGTCGTTAATCGACTATCAACACCTGAAATTGTGGTATCTACACCATCAATTCGAGTATTTAAAGTCCCAACTTCCGTTGTGACACGACCATCAAGTGTCGCGATATCATTGGTATTGGTACTAACTCGTCCATTAATCCCTGCAATTGTGGTATCGACTCCATCAATACGGGTATTCAGTGTTCCAACTTCATTACCAATTCGGGTATTTAAAGTGCCGACTTCCGTTGTGACACGACCATCAAGTGCCGAAATATCATTGGTATTCGCGCTAACTCGTCCATCAATCCCTGCAATCGTGGTATCAACGCCATCAATTCGGGTATTCAGTGTTCCCACTTCATTACCAATTCGGGTATTTAAGGTGCCGACCTCTGTGGTCAATCGACTATCAACACCTGAAATTGTGGTATCTACACCATCAATTCGAGTATTTAATGTACTGACTTCGGTTGTAACACGACCATCAAGTGTCGCAATATCATTGGTATTGACTGTTACTCGTCCATCAATCCCTGCAATTGTGGTATCCACGCCATCAATACGGGTATTTAAAGTTCCGACTTCGGTTGTGACACGATCGTCTAGGTTTGTCACATTATTATTTGTCGCATGTAGCTGTTTTCCAGTCACTGCATCAGTTGAATTACTATCTAAAGTCGCATCCTTTAGGTTCGTAATTTGGGTGCCTGTTGCGCCAGCAAGCGTAATTTTTTCTTTGTTGCTGCCCGCATCATAAAAAACAGCATCTGCAACAGTGGCTGTAAGAAGTTTCTTATTGACCGCATCATAATCATTTTGCGCATCTGCTACATTGGTGATACGTTTTTCTGCCCCAGCTTTACCTACAGAGATGGTATTGGCTTCATCAGCAATTGAGCCAGCGCCTAGAGCAACACTATTATCTGCATAAGCTTTACTTTCAGCACCAATTGCTGCCGCTTTATCTCCAAATGCAGTAGATCGAGATCCCGCTGCCAATGCTTGTTCACCAACTGCGATTGCACCACCTTTTTCAACCGCCTGCATCAAGGCATTCATTTCCTCTATCGTGAATGCTCTACCACCTAAAGTCACTGGATGTGTAGGATTACTAGAGTCAAGGGCAAAATCTAAACCATCAATTTTACCTGTCATCGTGGATGAATCCATCTCAATCACTCGACCACTCAAAACAGTTAAAGCTTGAGTCGGATCAAAACTTGATTGATCTTCCAACGCTCCACCCATCACCGAGCTACCATTACCTAAAGCTGCTCCGCCTACACCTGCCGCGCTACTACTTTTGCCAGTCACGCTATTGTAACTACCAACGGCACTACTTGATTGACCTTTTACCAAGTTATTCGAACCTAAGGCACTGCTCTTAAATCCTAAAGCTTGGTTTGTATTACCGACTGCATTACTCCCTATTCCACTTGCTAGGTTATCCGTACCTAAGGCAGCACTCTCCATGGCTTGTGCTTTATTTTCATGACCTAAAGCACTGCTATCCAGACCAGATGCTTCATTTTTATAGCCCAGAGCACTACTGCGTCCCCCCATTGTCGAGTTCTGCAAACCAATAGCTGAACTGTCTACACCTTGCGCGATATTAAAATATCCGACAGCATTACTATTGATACCCAATGCCTTATTACTTGTACCCACTGCAGTGCTATTTTGATGTGCAGCCTGATTATCAAAGCCTAAGGCATTTGAAAAAATACCCGTTGACTCATTGTCATATCCAATACTGGTACTGTTTACGCCTGATGCCTTATTTGCCTGGCCGATTGCCGTACTGGCAATTCCTGTTGCTGTATTGTTATGCCCCACCGCTGTAGCAATATCTCCAGCAATGTTTCTGACACCTACAGCGGTACTGTGTGTTCCTGCCGCAATATTCTGATTACCAACAGCAGTACTGTTTGTACCAAAGGCAATAGATCCGCCCTGATCAATCGAATTAAGGAAGTTTTGTACTTCTTGCTGACTCACCGCTAAGCCATTGATATGCGTAATTGATGCGGTTGAAAAATCCGATGCAGTGACTGGAATACCATTAATCGCTGTAAGCTTAGTTCCATCATTACTATAGAACGCATAGGTGAAACCTGTTGCGGCACCAATTGCAGTTGATCCTGTTTGTTGGCTTAAGTTATTGCTACCAACAGCAACACTACGTACACCATTTGCAGTATTTTGATATCCAAGCGCATTACTGCCAAAACCCGTTGCAGTATTTTGACGACCCAATGCATTACTGCTTGATGCTGATGCAACATTATAAGAACCGAAAGCATTACTATCCACGCCAGAGGAAGTATTGGCATGCCCAACGGCACTACTATAACCACCAGAGGCAATATTGGTCCGACCTAATGCATTACTGGTAGAACCAATCGCCTTATTATTTGAACCGATAGCATTACTGTTCACATCCAAAGTAATATTTTCATTACCGATTGCATTACTTGCCGCACCAATTGCAGCATTACTACCATAACGCAGCGCATTTACATAAGCTGATTTCTGTTCTTCACTCAATACCATCCCATTCACAGAAGTCAGTTTTGTTGGATTATCTCGTAAATCAGCCCAACTTGTTGCTGTACTGACCACAGTTATGCCATCAATAGCATCCACAGTTCCTGCTGTTACAACAACACCTGGAGGGGTTCGGCCTGCTGGACTCGTTGCGCTGCCAATTGCTGTTGAGGATTGCCCCACACTGGTATTCAAATAACCAAGCGCACTACTGTTTGCTCCCCTCGCCGTATTACCATAACCAACAGCGGTCGAGTTAGTACCTAAAGTAATACCACCAACACCAAGGACACTGCTATTCTCTGCTAATGCTAAATTTCCTCCCCATTGTAATCGCTCTAAAAAGGCTTGTCGTTGCGTATCATTAACAGCAGTACCATTCACATGCGTAATCGTTGCTGTTGTATTCCCTGTCGCCGTCACAGGAATTCCATTGATTCCTGTAATAATACCCAATCCATTTGTTGTTATAGATGTAGATCTTAAGGAGGAAATATTAGAACCAACGGCAACACTTGATTTATTCTGACTATAATTATTGACCCCAATCGAAGTTCCATAATCATTGACCGCAACGTTATCATGACCTATTGCACTACCGCCATGCATCAATGCGGTATTGTTATAACCAATTGCGACACTCGCATTCCCTCTCGCTTCGTTTGAATAACCTATCGCTGTACTCGAAGCACTCGTGACGATATTGGCAACACCAACTGCACTACTATTTGTACCGACAGCAATATTAGCGCCGTTTTTCGCTGCCTGAATAAAAGCAGCCACCTTATCTGGGGCAGCAGCTTTGGTCGTGGTAATACCGTTTATAGTAAATGAATCGATATCATCAAGACTGATACTGGTCGAAGTAACCGAAATCCCTGCAACTTTGGTTAGCGTCGTACCATTATTCTCCGTTGCGTGTGCAATACCTGATGTCGAGCCTAATGCTGTATCACTGCTGTTATGGGCATAGTTATCCGATACTCCAATAGCCGAAAACAGGCTTTGCACCTGTCCTAGATTAACGGCATCAGTTCCATTCGTACCTGCTGCGACATTCGTAATTTGTCGCTGTAATACCGTATTCCCAACTGAGAAACTATTCTCTCGATCTGCAATAGAATTTGCCCCTAGCGCAATACTATTTTTACCTAGCGCTTGAGCCTGATTACCCAGAGCAACATTATTAATCCTTCTCGCTAAAGCACCAGAGCCAATTGCAACTCCATTTGCTGAGGCAGCAGCACCACCAATTGCCACTGCATGATCCAAAGCCAGAGTTTGATTAGTACAATCTGCTCCAATCGATACAGCACCATCAACACTAGTACCAAAAAAACTATAACTCATCGCAGAATCAGTTTGAGTTATATATGTAATATCATTACCTCCGCTCATTTCTATTGTTTTGTTACTCAGGAAACTAGGGCAGGTTATGCCTTGAACAATATTTCCAGCCCAAACATGAATGCCTGTCACCATAGCAATGCTTAAAACTAGCGTTTGCAGACCAAATCCCCGATATGTAATAGATCGAGTAGTGACACCCTCCGAACTGACTAATACTCCAGTGGTATTATCTGTCTTACCTGCACTTTTGGCATTTTCAGACACAACAACCATACACCCCAGTGATTTATTCCAAATTTTTTTAAAAATGTGATTCATATCCGTACCTATATTTTTTAATCAATCGGTACAATTACAAAACATTACACTAAAGCCTGTATATCACTGAAAACTGGTATTTCGATGAAATCGTCACATTTTTAAAATAAGTAAGCTATTAATTTAAATCATCTTAATAATATTTTTTAATTCTAAAAATCCAAAAAAATGCCCACATGTGTGAGCATCTTAAAAACTATTAAATTAAGCTAGCTCAACAAGCTCTACAAAGTTTTCCTCTTTTTCTATTAATTTCTCAACATTCCCCAAATTAACGAGATTAGTAATATCCGAAATAATAATTTTAAAATCGAATTGCTGAGAATTATCCATCATTCCTTTATCTTCGATACCACGTACGGTAAATCTTTCACTATCATTTCCAGCTAATTTTTTTGCATTAATTTGTTGAAAGGCATGTCCAATAGAAGAGATCCAATGATAATGGTTATCCACCCGGCTTTCGAACCAAGTCCCTGTTGTACCCTTAAAAGCAATTAAAGCAGTGAATGGTATTAATAATCGCTGTTTAGTACAGACCAAAGAAGCTCTGTAAATCTTTCCTGCGGGTACAATGCATTTAATTGTTTGCTTGATGGTTTGAGAGCTAGATTCCGTTGTAGACTCTGTTTTTGAAGTCGCATACTGATATTCAAAATTAACTTTTATCGTCTCTTCTACATCCACAAAAACAATTCCAGCTTTTGCTTTTACTTCATAGCCAAGACCAAACTTGATTGTATGGCTCTTTGTTGTCGTATGGGTTTTTGCCAAAGTACAAGTATCCGATAACTCTGTTGAAAACTCAGTGCCAATGTTACTTTTAGAGTTGTCAAAATCGCTATGGATAATCGTAACCTGATTTTTTTCAAGTTTTGCCTGATCTTGATGAAAAATGATTTCAACATCATCAGCATCACTCACATCCCCATATAGTCCGCCATCATTTTGTGCCCCCTTTTCATACCACTTACCATTGGCTGGATCTTTATTGGTATTTAATTCTTTTTTCCAAAAATCTGTTAATAACGAACGTAAATATAATTTGTCTAGATGCTTAACTGACATGGTTTTTCTCCATTTATTCAAATAAGTTTTATTGAAAACACATAAGATCACATTAGAATAAATTCAAATATCACTGAAAACTGGTATTTTAAAAATAATTCTTGATTAAATTTATTTAATAATAAAAACATTTAATAGCCATATAAAATTTAAATAATAGTTAAAATAAAATATATGATCTAAAAATAAGTAATAGAATAAAAGAGGCCTGAAAAAATATTGTAGAAATAGACCTTACAATACCTAATTTCAGTGATAGTCAAAAAATCAAATCCCCCCTATGATGACAACTGAAAACAATAATGGTTAAGGATGATTTTTGTGTCTCAGAATGAACTCACTTTACCCGTGCCCGTATTTATTCTGGAAGATGATGCAATCATGCAACAGCGGCTAAAAAGAATCTTACTGGACATTGGTTATACACAAGAGGCTCTCATTTTTGCGCAAAGCCTCTATCAAGCGAAAGAGATACTTAAACAAAGCCCAATTTCATTTGCACTGGTTGATCTCGGATTACCCGATGGCAATGGCATTGATTTTATCGAAAGCCTAAGACAGCTCGATGAAAGCTCGCCCGTTCTGGTTATTTCGGCTTGGAGCACTCAGGAAACGATTTTAAAAGCAATCCAAATGGGTGCAACAGGCTATCTGTTAAAAGAACGAGATGATTTTGAAATTACCTTATCAATTCGGAGTATATTAAGAGGTGGTGCACCAATAGACCCGTTTATAGCCCAACAGATTCTGTCAAAAATTTCATTTGAACCGACAACAAAAGATATTGTAGCCGTAGAACAAAATCATTTACTTTCAGCGCGAGAATTTGAAATTTTAAAACTGGTTTCTCAAGGAATGAGTAATCGAGAAATCGCTGATTTTCTTCATTTATCAAAATATACAATCGAATGTCATATCAAACATATTTATCGAAAGCTTTCAGTGGGCAGTCGCTCCAAAGCCATCAATACAGCACGTTCATTAGGTCTTTTATAAAGTACCTTATACTGTGCTGGTCGCTTTGCTTAGCACAAGTAGTGCTGGCGAATTCATTGCCATCTATTGCAAATAGCCACTCAAGCTGTACAGCTCAAATCACCTCGATACAGGTTGCAAAAGCAAACCAAGAAAGTCAGACACAACGCCCTCAAACCGACTGGCAAACGATAACTTTGCCTGATCATTGGCATCAACGTTGGCCAGACTATACCGGTAGTGCATGGTATAAAATTGCTTGGGATTATCATTGTCCACAGCATCAATACGAACCGATTACCTTAGTGATTAATAGTATTAATATGGCTGGAGAGATTTATCTAAACGACGAACGCCTCTGGCAAGATAAATCTCTAGTTGAGCCACTGTCTCGTAGTTGGAATATGCCACGCTACTGGGATTTACTGCCCTCTACATTAAAACAAGGCTCAAATACTTTATGGATTCGGGTCGTTGGAGTTGCAACCCAAGATCCAGGCTTAGGACATGTTATCTTAGCAACACCAGAAATCGCAATTCCTCAATATGAAACCTTCATATATGAACAACGCGTTTTAAACTTTTTTAATCTTTCCTTCTCACTGATCTTGGGCCTGATTGCTTTTCTGGTCTGGCTCTTTCGTCGACAGGAAAAAGCTTTTGGTTGGTTTGCTCTAACCTCCTTCTGCTGGGTGATTATTATGAGCAACATTGCCATCATCAATCCCCCTTTTGGCTTAAATACCTTACAAATTGCACGCATCAATATCGTCATGATTTTTATGCATGCAATTTGTGGTTGTTTATATGCATGGCGTTTTGCGCATCAACGTTTTCCCCATATCGAAAGAACCTTTTTGATTGGCTTTATTGTTGTAGCTCTATCCGCTATTTTACTCCCAGATACAGCATTAACATGGTTTTTACTACTCACCTTTATCTGCGCTGTTTTTATTAATATCGCCAACTGTATTTCGTTCCCTTTTATTGCTTATAAAGTAAGACAAATCGAAGCCTATTTATTGGCGAGTGTTTTTGTTTTCTTCTTATTTATTGTACTGCATGACGCGTATCTGATTCTTAGCAAGTCCTCAACTAGAGCTGCTACTGTTGCTTATACAGCGCCTTTAATGACCTTATTTATTGCGATTATTCTTGCTTTAAGGCTTGCCAAAAATGTGAAGAAAATTGAAAAATTTAATCAAACATTGGCACAGAATATTGTTGAAGCAAGGGATGAATTGGCTGTTTCACTGAGCACCCAGCATCAACTTGAATTAGAAAATGCAAAGCTACAAGAACGCATACAACTTGCACATGATTTACATGATGGCTTAGGCGGTTCTCTGGTTCGTTCCATGGTGACTGTCGATCAAAGCCATGTAAATCTGAGCAATCAACAATTTTTATCCATGTTAAAGTTATTACGAGATGACTTGCGTCAGGTGATTGATAGTGGCTCAAGTACTGGGGCGAAAGTACCAGATACGCCTTTGCTCTGGGGAGCTCCATTGCGTTATCGCTTTAGTCAGTTATTTGATGAACTTGATATTGCATCAAAGTGGTCTTTTCCCGAGTCTTGGCAGGTCCAGCCGAGTCCGCTCATTTGTTTGACCTTACTGCGAGTCGCAGAAGAAGCTTTAACCAATATTTTAAAACATAGCCAAGCAAATTCAGTGCACTTTAGCTTATCTTTTTCAAATGATGCAAAATTAATTTTAGAAATTGAGGACAACGGAATTGGATTTAATGTTGAAGCGGTCCAAACTGCGGGAATGAGTGTCGGCCTGAGAAGTATGCAAACGCGTTTAGAACGTTTGGGAGGAACTTTAATTATTTACTCCAAGGTTGGGAAAACCACAATAAAAGCGTCTCTCCCGATTTAATTTAAATGTGTTCCAACAAGTACTATGCCTTGTTGGAACACTCAGGCATTTATTTAATTGCGTCCAATAAAGTATGCTGTGCATTGTGTGGCTCTTCACCTTCCACAGGTCGTGCACGATCCCATACACCATCACCCTGTAACAACCATGCTTGCTGATTATCTTTGAGATAATTCAATAAACCGAGTTGATAGATACGCTTCTTCAAGGCCGGATCTTCTATCGGGAAACAGGCTTCAACCCGGTTGAACAAGTTACGATCCATCCAGTCTGCACTTGAACCATAAATACGTGGATTACCATTATTGCTGAAATAATAAACTCGTGTATGTTCCAAGAAACGACCTACAATTGAACGGACACGAATGTTTTCCGACAGATTTGGCAGGCCTGGACGTAAGCAGCAAATTGAACGAATGATCAGGTCAACCTGTACACCTGCTTGCGATGCTTCATACAATTTATTGATTAACTGAACTTCAGTTAAAGCATTCACTTTAATAATAATTTGTGCAGGTTTACCTTCTTTGGCATTGGCAATTTCATCATCAATATAATTAATGAGTTGCGCATGTAAAGTAAATGGCGCATGCAGTAGCTTTTTCGGCTTCGCCATTTTACCCATACCGGTTAATTCTTGGAAAATACGGTGTACGTCTTCACACAAGTCTTTGTCAGTGGTCATCAAACCATAGTCGGTATAGATACGTGCATTGGTAGCATGGTAGTTACCCGTTCCCAAATGTACATAACGCACTAATTTATTATTTTCACGACGCACGACCAGAATCATTTTGGCATGGGTTTTATAACCTACGATGCCATATACCACCACAGCACCCGCTTCTTGCAGGACGTTGGCCACTTCAATATTGGATTCTTCATCAAAACGGGCACGCAGTTCGATCACCGCTGTGACTTCTTTACCATTTCGCGCTGCTTCGGCAAGCACTTGCACGATTTCTGAATCAGCACCACTACGATAGAGCGTTTGTTTAATTGCCAGCACTTGTGGATCGCGCGCAGCTTCACGCAATAATTGAATCACAGGCGCAAATGATTCAAACGGATGGTGCAATAAAATGTCCTGCTTCTGCATGGCAGCAAAAATACTTTCCGACTTTTTAAATGCTTTTGGAATGACTGGTGTATGTGAGTCATAACGTAAATGCGGGCGCTTAAAGTTCGACAATAAACGCGCCAAATTCACTGGTCCATCAACACGATAGAGCTGTTCTTCGTTTAGATCAAACTCATCCAGTAAATATTCATAAATATGCTTTGGACAGTTATGTGTCACTTCCAAACGAACTGCTCGACCAAAACGGCGTGAACTTAATTCACCTTTGAGCGCTTTGGCTAGATCTTCTACATCTTCATTCAAGGCTAAATCGGCATTCCGCGTGACACGGAATTGATAACAACCGGTTGCCGTCATGCCTGGGAATAAATCAGACACGTGCTCGTGAATGATTGCAGACAACATCACATGATGTTCTTTGCCGTCGGTGAGTTCATCTGGTAAACGTACCACACGCGGCAAGGAACGTGGTGCGGGTACAACGGCAAGATCGATCTGACGGCCAAACGCATCTTTCCCTTCCAAAGTCACAATGAAGTTTAAGCTTTTGTTGACTAAGCGTGGGAATGGATGCGCAGGATCAAGACTAATTGGAGTCAATACAGGTGCAACCTGCTCTTGGAAATACTTTTTAATCCATGCTGATTGGGCTGGCGTTAATTCACCACGGCGTAAGAAGCAAATATCTTCTTCACGCAGTTTCGGCAAAATTTGTTCGTTTAGAATACGGTATTGACGCTCAATCGCAGCATGCGTGGTTTTTGAAATTTGATCTAAAACTTGTTTAGGTGTCAAGCCATCTGGCGTGCGACTTTCATTGCCTAAAGTCAGTTGCTCCATCACTCCCGCAACGCGAATTTCAAAAAATTCGTCTAAATTGCGTGAAAAAATCAGCAGGAAGTTCATCCGTTCTAAAAGGGGGTGAAGTGGGTCGACAGCCTGTTCAAGTACACGAAGGTGAAAATCGAGAATCGAAATTTCACGATTAATATAACGATCGTTGTAACTGTATTCTATGGGTGCTGTTGTCGTCACTGCAGTATTCATACCGAACCTTGTCGCATTATCATTCATCAAGTGATGTTTTAAGTATGCTGCAAAATTATGTCAATTTGGTAAAAAAGCCCAAAAATATTGGGCTTTTTTAAATTTTTTTTGGATTATTGCGGAATTTGTATCGCATTCATATATTTTAAAATAACACGTTTGCGATATTGCAGCTTACGGTCATTGCGGTTGTCTTGATAGTACTTTGGATTAGGCAATAATGCCGCCAAGAAAGCCGCTTGTTCTCGGCTTAAACTTTTTGAACTTTTGCCATAATAGAATTGAGCCGCTGCCTCAACCCCATAGATGTTCTGACCAAACTCGACTGAGTTCATATACACTTCTAAAATGCGGCGTTTTGACCACATCCGCTCCATCATCCATGTGGCAATGGCTTCTTGCCCTTTACGGATGAATGAGCGCTGATTATAAAGAAATAAATTTTTAGCCAGCTGTTGCGAAACCGTTGATCCACCCGCAACTAACTCACCTTTTTCACTATTTCGTTCTAATGCAAATTGAATTCCAGCCCAGTCAAAACCATGATGATGGATAAACTTGGCATCTTCACCCGCTAATATTGCACGTTTGAAATTATCACTAATTTCATCGTAATCGCGCCATTCCTGTTTAATCGGTTTGAAGTCAGTCAAATAGTCTGCACGCATAAACATCGTCGTTTCGACCGGATGGGTACGCCACCAGACCAAACTACCAAAGATCCATAACTGAATCAGTAGAATGATGCCGATAATCAACATTACTGCGCGTGCTAAAAAGGCTTTCATTAAAGTGCATCACTCCATCGTGCAACAAATTCATGCTAAGCTATTTTTTATATCAATAACTAGCGTAAACACATGACTGAAACGACTCCACCACAAATCAATCAAAAATTGCAAATACAAACATGGTGGTTTACTGCGCTACTGATTGCAGTCAATGTCGGATTATTTGGCTGGCAGATTCTTTCAGGTGTGAATATTACCGACCCTGCCCCAGTAGATGCAATCGCTTGGGGTGCAGATTTTACCCCACTCACCTTCACAGGTGAACCTGAACGTTTATTCAGCAGCATGTTTTTCCACTTTGGCATGATTCATTTAATGCTGAATATGTGGGCACTTTATATTTTTGGTAGTGTTGCCGAACAACTCTTTGGACGAAGCTACTATATTGGTCTGTATTTTCTTGCGGGCTTAATGGGGAGTGTACTGTCAAGCTATTTAAGCATTCGTGATGGTTATGAACTATTACAGCAGTTTGATCCTAAACTGCTTCCTCACATCAGTGCTGGGGCCTCAGGCGCAGTGATGGGCATTGGTGCCGCGTTGACCGTGGTCTCATTATTTCCGCCTTTGCCACAACAGCGTTTTTGGCTCGATAAAAAGTCATTACTGATGATTATGGGAATTAACCTTGTCTTTGGTTTTACCGTTTCAGGCATTAATAATGCCGCTCATATCGGCGGTATGATCATGGGAGCTTTATTAGCTGCGACATGGTATTTCAGTCAAAAAATGCAAAACAAAGGCTTATTCCAGATCATTGCTTTAAGTCTTGGATTACTATTACTTGCCGCATTTTATTGGTATTGCACAGTGTTAAGCACAGGACTCAACCCCTTATGGCATGAAATCCTGCGCCAGAATCAGTCAACATTTTAAGACTGATTCATTTCTCTTAGACTTTGTAATGGTGGAATATCACATAAATAGCTCAGACGATAACGACCAATCAAAGTACAAATGAGCATCATGCTCAACGGTAGGATCAACCAAATTTCAGGATGCCATTGCACAGCCATTTGCATCCTGTGACTGGCGATTGCACTAATCACTTCGGCAAACAAACACGCCACCACACCTGACAATAATCCAATAAAACCAATCTCAAGACTGAGCATACGTTTTAACTTATTCTTGGCAACACCAAATGAACGTAATAAAGCGACTTCTTTACGACGCTCATCCATCAGCACATTCAAACAGGCAATCAATACCAATACACCGGAGAAGCCGACCAAGGCGGCCAGTACCGTGACAATCTGTACCAGCACATTCACCAAACGTTTAATTTCATCCAGAATCCGTCCGACATCAATAAATACTGTATTGGAAAATTGCTGAATCAATTGCACCATTTTCGGCTGATCGGCAGGTGGCAGATAGAAGCTGCCTAAATAACTGCCCGCGTTTTCATCCATGGTTTCCGGTGAGAAGATGAAGAAAAAATTCGGACTAAAACTTTCCCATTCGACGCTACGTAAGTTCACTACCGTGGCTTCCAATGCCCCTTCAGGCAAACTAAAACTGAGTTGATCACCAATTTGAATGCCAAGCTCGTGTGCGGTTTTTTCCTCAACCGACACTTGTCCTGCTTTGCTAAAATGAGCCACCCCTTGAGTAATCACATTGTCTTTAGGATAAACGCTGGCCTGAGTCAGATTGAGCTCACGGCGTAGTGAATTGTTTTGCTTAACCAACTCTGGTGCAAAGGCATGACCATTTTTAGCCAGTAAACGTCCGCGAATATTTGGATACAGTGGCGTTGATTGCCAACCATTTTGCTCAATCTGTTGCTTAAACTGAGGCATATCAAACGGCGGCAAACCATAAACAAATTGGTTCGGCGTACCCACAGGCAATTGCTGTTGCCAGCGTTGCAACAGATCCGTTCTCAATACACTCAATACCGTAATCAAACTCAGGCCTAAAGCCAGTGCAGTGATCTGCAAAGCGGTTTGATGTGGAATCCGTACATAAGCCGCTAGAGGATGTTTCAGTTTTTTAATCGCTTTGAGTAGCAGCCAAATCACAGCATACATCATCGCGCAAAGCAATAAGATTGCGCTGAGTACCAACAAGCTCAACTGTAGGTTATCACTCAACACCAAACTAAACAGAATCAAGCTGACAATACCAATCGCAAACATTGCCACATAAGACTTCCGTGAACGCTCCTGTTGGCGAATTACCCGAATCGGTGGTGTGTTTAATAATTCCCAAATGCTTGGCAAAATAAAGCCAATCAACACCATCACACTGGTAAAGATCGCAATCGGTAAGGCATAAAGTAGATCGACGACTGCGAAGCTCAATTGCAGTTGCGGTATCAATTGCAACATCAATTGCAATAAACCATAACCCAAAGCGATCCCAATCAAACTTCCTAACACAATCGACAAAGCACTGACGATTCCAAGCAAGGCAATATAGGCCAATAAAATTTGTCGCTTACTCGCCCCCAAACAACGCATCAATGCAATATGATCTTGATTCTGCTGTACATAACGCTGACTGGTTAAAGCAATCGCGATACCACAGAGTAAAATGGTCAATAGATTGGCCAGCTGTAAGAAAGTATCCAAATTTTCAATCGGCTTCATTAAGCGGGTATTGGATTGGCTGGCATCTCTAAGTTTCAGTGAGCTTTGTTCACCTTCAAGTTGTTGATCTGCCTGTTGTTCGGTGTCTTGTTCATTTTTTTGCGATTGCTTAAAAATCTTTTTATAGGCTTTGATTGGCTCAGGTTCACCCGCAAGCAGTAGTCGATATTCAATTCGGCTTCCGACCTGAACGGCATTGGTTTTGGCAATATCGGCTTGGTGAATAATCACCGTCGGAGAGAACCCTGAAAATCCAGTCTCTTGATTAGAATCACGTTCAATAATGCCCGTAACCATCAACTGAGCATCGGCAATTGCCAGTGGCTCCCCCATTTTTGCATGTAATAAATCCATCGCCCGCTGACTTAACCAGACTTCTCCTGGTTGTATCGCCTGTGCTTTGGGTTGAATCACCAACTGACCACGTAAGGGAAAATTTGCATCTACAGCTTTGACATTCACCATTACAAACTGATCTTGTGTATGTGCCATCGAACTAAACACAGTGACAGGAGCATGCTTTAACTTCAGTTCATCTGCCTGTTGCAACCAACTCGGCTGAATAGGATCCTTGTCTGATAGGACTAAATCACCACCCAGCATTTCGGCAGCTTGTAATGCCACCGCATTTTGGACTTGAGTATTACTAAACTTGAGTGCCGTAGTTGCACTGATTGCCAAAGACAAGGCAATAATCAGCAGATATAAGCCCCCAGTACGAAAACTTTGTAACAGTAAGGGTTTCAGGACTGAACTCATACCCCCTCCTGCAACTTGATGATTTCCTGAATCTGACCATCGGCGAGTTTGACATGGCGTTGGCAAAGTGCAGCCAAGTTTTGATCATGGGTGACTAGCACTAAGGTTGTACCGAGTTCTTTATTTAAATCAAATAACAGTTGTTCAACCTCTTCCGCAGTTTGCCCATCCAGATTGCCTGTGGGTTCATCTGCAAAAATGATTTTTGGTTCTGCAATTAACGCCCGTGCAATCGCAACACGTTGCTGCTCTCCCCCTGAAAGCACTTTCGGCGTTTGCTGCGCTTGTCGAATCAGTCCGACCCGTTCCAACCATGCCAAGGCTTTTTGTTCTGCCTGCTTGAAATTAAAATCGGGTTGTAAACGTAACGGCAGCATCACATTTTCCAAAGCACTTAACTGCGGCAACAACTGAAAAGATTGAAAGACAAAGCCAATATTCTCTAAACGAACACGGGCACGTTGTTCTTCAGTAAGCGTATGAACTGCTTCTCCACAGACCCATAACTCACCCAAACTCGGTCGATCCAATGTCGCGAGGATACCTAATAAGGTTGATTTTCCTGAGCCTGAACGTCCTGTAATGGCAATTTGTTCACCTTGATAGATATCTAAATTAATATCTTTTAAGATGCTGAGACTTTGCTGATTGATTTGAATATTTTGTGTAACTTTTTGGGCAGAGATAATCGGTTGTGGCATGATGTCACGTATCCTTTAGGACAAATTTGAAATACGATGCAAAAATCTAAAGTTATCTGGTCACTATCAAAAGCAGTTGGAATCATCGCCATTGGCTTGATCCCAACACTGGTTTCAGCAAAGACTATTTTAATTTTGGGTGATAGCCTGAGCGCAGGTTATGGCATCGATGTAAAACAAGGCTGGGTGCAATTATTACAACAACGCCTAGACCAACAGTATCCGAAACAACACAAAGTGGTCAATGCAAGTGTCAGCGGTGAAACCACCAGCGGTGCATTGGCAAGACTTCCGAAGTTATTACAAACTTACAAGCCTGAAATTGTGGTCATTGAGCTTGGCGGCAATGATGGCTTACGTGGTCAACCGCCACAAATGATTCAAAAGAATCTCGCTCAATTGGTACAGCTGAGCCAAAAACAGAAAGCCAATGTTTTACTGTTTGGTATGAAAATACCACCGAATTATGGGACAGCCTATAGCACGGCTTTTGAAAATAATTACAAAATTGTAAGTCAGCAATATAAAGTGAAACTGTTGCCGTTCTTCCTTGAAGGTGTGGCTGGGCAGAAACATTTAATCCAGAATGATCAAATCCATCCCAATGCCAAAGCACAACCAATTATGCTGAATGTGGCTTATCCCTATATCAAAGGCGCTTTATAAGCACCAGTTGAGTCGCTAAAGTCGCTTAGCCGATATTTTTCTTAAAATACACCACACGTTCAGTTTCATGAAAACCGAGTGCTCGATGCATTGCATGGCTAATATGATTGTCCAGCGCTGCATCTGAAGCGAACTCAGTACATGCAAATTGTTTCGCCCATTCCTCTACGAACTGAACCAACTGAGTCGCGATACCTGAACGTCGATATTCAGGTAATACATAAATCCCTTCAAGAAAAGCCACGGGTGAGGTTTGTGTACCATTCACATATTCATATCGAATCGAAGCTTCCAACATGCCAATTGCTTGTTGGGTGTCGGTATAAGCCAATAATTGTAAAGTATCAGTTTGTTTAAGTAGCTGACGCATTTCCAATAAATGCGCATCGTCATGATCAGGCCAGAGCAAACTTCTTAATGCTAGCCAATCTGATAATTGTGATTCAGATATCGGCATAATATTCATAGTGGAGCTGCTCTTTGAGTGAAACATCCAAATTTTATTAATGAAGGATAAAGCATGAATGATAAAATAATGGCGAGTCTCTCAACTCGCCATCTGCTTTAAAAATCGAAGAAACTGACTTCACCTGTTTCCAGCGAATACTCTGCGCCAACCACGATCATTTTGCCTTTCTCGATCAGACTTTCCAGCACGGCTGAACCATGACGTAATTGATTCACTGAAGCAAATACATTGGAACGAACCGCATGAGCCGACAGTTTTTTCAAATCATTTTTTAAATCTGTTTGCATTAAGATTTCAACCGAAGGACGTACACGATTGACAATCGACATCAAATTCGATGATGGCGGTTGCTGTGGATTCATTAAGGTATCAATCGTCGCTTGAATCGCGCCACAGTGACTATGACCTAACACCACCACAACAGCACAGTCATAACGTTCTGCCGCAAACTCAACACTCCCTACCTGTGACGGCGCAACGATATTGCCTGCTACACGAATCACGAACAGGTCACCTAAACCTTGGTCAAATACCATTTCCGCAGGTACTCGGGAATCAGAACAGCCTAAAACAATCGCAAAAGGATTTTGTTCACTTGCCATTTCGGCACGTTCTTGGTGAGATAATAATTTTTGTTGAACTGCCTCTCCCTTTACAAAACGGGCATTACCAGCTTTTAAACGTTCTAGGGCTTCTTGAGCAGTGAGCATGCTTAAATCCATCTATGGTTGACATGAGCAAATAGTGTAATGTGCGCCTGTTTGAAAGTCACTGACAAAAATAAAAACTCTCCGTCGCTCTGCTAATGTTTTAATCAGGAAAATAATGGAAAATTGATGATTTCATTGGCAAGAATTTCCATACAGCTGTAGATTATGCAAATGATTCCTTCAGCACTTTCCCCAATAATCAATGGGCGTAAAAATAGATCAAGGACAGAACAATGAATACAAAAAGCCAATTTGCAATGCCCTTCCGCAGGACACTCACTGCGGCGTTACTGGCATGCAGTTTAACCACAGTTGCAATCAGCACCACACAGGCTGCGGAAATTGAAATGAGTTTCCAAAACCTACTGCAACAAGAGCGTGCTTGGGCAGGCTTACAAAGTAAAACCTTAAAAGTAGGTGATATTACTTGGTCATATAGTGAAGGTGGCCAAGCAGGTAAACCAATTGTGATTTTGATTCATGGTTTAGCAGGCAGTCGCGATAACTGGAACCGTGTCGCACGTGCCTTAACTGCAAACTACCATGTGGTCATCCCTGACTTGCCTGCCAGTGGTGAAACTCAGGTTCCAAAAGATTTTGATTATTCTGTACCCAACGTGACTGAAAAACTGCGTCGTTTTGTTGAAGCAGCCAACCTCACCGGCCCAGCTCATGTGGCAGGTCATTCACTCGGTGGTTCAATTGCGATGCTATATGCAGGTCAATATCCATTTGAAACCAAGAGCCTGTTCTTGATTGATGCCGCAGGTGTTTATAAGTCTGCCACGACCCCCTACCTAAAAGATCCAACCCAAGTCAAAAACATGATTGTGAGCAAGAAAGGAGACTTTAATTTCTTGATGCAGCAAGCCATGCACACACCACCATTCATTCCTAAGGAAATTGCACAAGCGCAAGAGAAAATGATGATTGGTCAGGTAGAACAAACTCAAAAGATGGTTGATCAAATCATTGCCTTGAATAAGCTCTACACTCCAGATTCATTTGCCTTATTGGCGCGCTCAATTGATGCACCTACCCTGATTTTATGGGGTAAACAAGATAAAATTATTAATGTTGAAGTTGCACCTGAGTTAAAATCACTGCTGAAAAATGCACAAGCACCTGTAATCTTGGACAATGTTGGACATATGCCAATCTTGGAAGCAGATCAATTGGTGGTTCAGCAATATCTACCTTTCCTCAGTAAGATTCAGGCACAAAAGCCTGCAGCAACACCTTCACCCTAAATTTAATAAGCGATTTGAGATTTTATGTCGAAACAACCCATGATAGAACAACTGATTGATGCACAACTTGATTTTTTAGAGCAGGAGTTTGCACAGGCAGAAACCATTCAACACGAGTTTAAACAGTTCTATCATTGGTTACGCTTACAACAGTTACAGCATCTTTGGTCGTTTGAACAAATCTTTGAGCTGATTGAAAAGCAGATTTTGGCCACACCTGCCAGTCCATTTTTAATCGAACAAATTGCTGAACATATTCGTTTTGCCTTGATTCATCCGGTCAATGATCAAACCACAATTGAACAGGTCATTCCTGTCCTGACCATTGACACAATTGCACAATATGTAGCCAGCAAAAGCGGTCATCGGCAGCGTTTGATTAAAACAGTGGTAAACAACCCAGCTTTTTCTGCATTGATTACCCAACTGATTCAACACTCAATCCAAGATTATCTGGATAATTCCATGTCAAAACGTGTTCCTGGGGTTGGACATTTTATGAAAATGGGAAAATCGGTTTTAGAAACAGTGACCGATTCCAATCTGAATGACACCATTAACCACTACTTACAAAAGAACATTTTAAAAATCAGTCAAATGAGTGAAAAAGTGTTAAATCAACACTTTAATGATGACAAGCTCTACCATTTTCAGGCCAACCTCTGGCATAAAATTAAAGTCATGCCTTTATCGGTCTTGCGTAATTATGTCGAAGTACAAGATTTACCTAAAACAGTGGGTATGGGATATGAAATTTGGGAGCATATCCGTCAAACCCCTTACCTAAAACAGCAAGTGCATGATGGCGTCTATGCATGGTATGCCCGTAATCAGGAGCGCACTTTTGATCTTTTACTGCGTGACCTGAATATTGATGAAGCCTTGATTGAAAATGAACTGAGTCATCTACTCAGTCCTGTTTTACAGCAAGTGATTACAACGGGTTATTTAAGACAACGCGCGCGCGTGTATTTAGAGAAATTTTATTATTCTGAAGCAGTCAATCAGATCTTAAATAAACAAGGATAAGGCATTTGCTGCCCTATCCTTTCCTTACAGTCATTTAGAAGCTATAGGTCACGCCAAGATTGTAACGGCGACCATCTAATACATAATTATAGGTTGCTGTATCAATCTCTTTATCAAACAAGTTATAGATCCCCGCAGCCACTGCGATATTTTGTGTAGGCTTATAATTGACCCCAACATCCACCATGGTATATGCAGGTTTACCTTTCGCCATTGCAGTACGGCTCAAGTAATCTGAGGTTTTACTACGATAGTTGATACGTCCCCAACTTGAGAACTGATCATTAATTTCCCAATCAGCGGTGGTGTTAAACATATGTTTTGGCATTTCATTTAAAGGCTTGCCTTTATTCACACCACTCTTTTGTTCAGTATCCGTGAAGGTATAGTTCGCACTCAAATTTACATTAGGGAGGACTTTCCAACCAAAGGTTGCCTCTGCACCACGCATACTAGCCTTATCAACGTTCTCACGTAAGCTGACAAAATCGAACTTCTCGCCCAACCAATCACACTCTAAGGCGCCAACATTTTTACCCTGACAGGTTCTCACTTCTGTAATTTTGTCCTTAAACTCACTATTAAATAGCGTTAATCCTGCGGTCAAATTATCCAAATTATCCCAGTTGAAAGAAACTTCATAGTTAACACTTTTCTCGGGTTTTAGATCAGGATTCCCTACAATCACCCCTTTACTCTGACCACCACCCGTCGCTTGACCCCACTCTGCAACTGTGGCACGAAGTGCTGGTGTTTTATAACCTGTAGAAACACCGCCTTTAATCACCCAATTATCATTGAGTCCCCAAACCCCATATACTTTGGGACTCCAGTGATCACCAAATTTTTCATCTTTATCTAAACGAAGAGATGTAGTTAGAGTGAAATCATCCACAATGTTCCAAGCATTTTCGGCAAATAAGGCCCAACTATAACGATCAAGGTTTGAAACCGGTTTCGCTCCACCCACGCTTAACTGATTACCTTTATCATCTAATTCTTCTTTTAAATACATACCACCAAAGCTCAAGCTATGACGATCAAAATTAATTTTATTGATGGTATTAAAGGTGGTGTTGGTCGCTTCCATATTACGTGATGGATTTTCATTTTCCTCACGTTGAATATATGAGTGCGTTTCGACTGCACCAATCTTGCCACGATGGGTTAAGCTATATTCAGTACGATAATAATCAGTAAGCGAATTAGCAGGTTTGTTTCGTCCGGTTTGTACAGGAGAAATGCTCTTTCCAACCGTTGCATCTCGATTTTGAATTGAACGTTGATATTCTAAATCGATGGTGTGATCATCGTTCGGCGTCAGGCTAAATGCAGCCCCACCCGCACGAATTTTTTGCTTGCTATAACCACCATAGATTTTATCTTCATCACGCTGTGAATACAGGCCATTGGCTTTAAAAGACAAGAGATTGGCGATCAAAGGGCCTGCAATATAGGCATTGGTTTGGTATTGATTACCTGAGTCAGAATTTTCCTGCAATGTGGTATCAAGCTTGATTGATCCAGTCCACTCAGTAACATTTTTCTTGGTAATGATATTAATCACACCACCCATTGCGTCTGAGCCATATAAACCAGACATTGGACCACGAATCACTTCAATACGTTCAATCGCACCAATATTTGGCAACCAACCCTGCTCAATCCCCGAGTTATCACTATTTGGTCGTACAGAGCGGGTATTTACTTTTTTACCATCAACCATAATCACGGTATAAGCACTGCCCATACCACGGATACTAATATCGCTTGAACTGCCCCCACCTGTGACCACCACCCCTGGCACGTCTTTAAGTGCATCCGTCACATCACGATACGCTTTTTTATTGATTTGTTCTTGTGTCAGCACCGAAATCGAGGCTGCCGCTTTTTTAATATCTTGTTCAAAGCCGCTTGCAGTCACAACAATCTTGTCTAATTGCACTGCATCTTTATTGGTTTGAGTTTCTGCTGCATGTGCAACGGCCATCATACCGCTCAACACAGAAATTGTGAGTAGTGATTGACGTACGATTGTATTGGACATATTCCCACCTGATTCAGAAAAAATCTTAAGATTTGCTTAAAAATTCATGAGAATTCTAACAAAAAACAAATAAAACTCAATAAAAATGATAATTATTATTATTTATTAATTCACTTTGTTTTGCATACATCTATTTATAGAATAAGGAAAAATCATCTCAGTTTTGATTAAACAATAAAAAAAGCCCTCGAAAGGGCTTTTAAAAATACAGTAAATTTCCAGCGATTATTTAAAATAAGCGCCTTCTGCTTGTGTATGATCGGTTTGATCCACTACACGCTGTAATTCAGGCACATGCTGTCTTAAAGTGGTTTCTACACCTTGCTTCAAGGTAACATCAATCGCAGAACAACCTTGGCAACCACCACCGAATTTCAATACAGCAGTTAAACCATGTTCTGGATCATTATTCACTTCGACCAAACTACAATTACCGCCATGTCCTTCCAGACCTGGATTAATTTCAGATTGCAGTACATAGGTAATACGCTCTTCAATTGAAGCGTCTGGACCAACACGTGGCACTTTCGAGTTTGGTGCACGGAAGGTTAATTGACCACCAAAACGATCTTTGTTGTAGTCAATTACGGCGTCAACCAAATACGGAATTGATGGCGCATCAACATAAGCAGGAAAATTAGGATAATCCTGTTTATAGTCTGTCGGCACTACTTCTTCAGGTGCGCTATATGCCATACAACATTCAGCACGTGGAGTACCTGGATGCTCTACAAAAACACGAACGCCAATTCCTGGGGTATTTTGCTTTGCTAATAAATCACCTAAATACTCTTGTGCAGATGGAGTAATTAAAAGGTTTGGAATTTCTTCTGCGACAGCAGTGTTGGTGTTCTCAGTCGACATAACAATAATCCTCAAGCTGATGTCGTTATATTAACCGAAGATGGAGGGTAATAAAAAAAAATCAACCATTTTTGTAGGAATTCTATGCAAGAACATTGTTTATTAAGTTTTTAATGGCATTATTGCTTAGACACTGATCAATTTAAAACCTATATGTTACATCTACCCTTTGGTCACACTGTGACTCTCATCATTATTACTGTTGCAATCTCCTTATTGGCCTTCTCCAATCAGGCGGTGATGAACCGTTTGATCTTTTGGCCTCCCGCAATGCAACGTGGGCAATATGACCGTTTTATCACGCATGGTTTCATTCATGCTGATGGCACGCATCTATTGTTCAATATGATCACGCTGTTTTTCTTCGGCAATATTATCGAAAGCTTCTATCGTCAGTTTTTCTATGATATGGGCTTTGTCTTATTTTATCTAGGCGGATTGATTGTTGCCATTTTACCGAGCTATCTGAAACATCGTCATGATGCACGATGGGCGAGCCTAGGTGCTTCTGGTGCAGTTTCAGCGGTACTGTTTGCCTATATCCTGTTCCAGCCTTGGAACTTGATTTTTGTGTTCTTCATTCCAGTTCCTGCGATTATTTTTGCCATTTTATATGTGGCCTATAGCATCTGGTCAGGTAAACGCGGCAATAGCAATATCAACCACAGTGCGCATCTCTGGGGGGCTGCTTATGGTGTGGTGGTGACCATCATCTTGGAGCCACGGGTTGTTCCACATTTCTTAAATCAACTCACCAAAATTCCATTTTAAATTATCTTAGAAATAAGCCCTGCATTGGGGCTTTTCTTTTTTTTAGATTAACAATCAAATTTTAATTATTTTTATCATAAAAATCATCTCTCTAAACTCGCCCTAATTCTTTGATAAAATTAAGTCGATTCTCATGTCTCGTAACAGCCTTCTGAGCACACTTTCAATTGCATTATTTAGCCTTTCGATTTCAGCATGCAGCAATAATGATTCTGATGACTCCAATACCGTGGTTGAAACCAAGAAACAGCCCAACATTTTATTCATCATGGCAGATGACTTAGGCTATTCCGACTTAGGTGCTTTTGGTGGGGAAATTCATACCCCGAATATCGATGAACTGACCCGAGCAGGTCGTATTTTAACGGATTATCATACCGCTCCAACCTGTTCTCCAACACGCTCACAATTGATTTCGGGGACTGACCACCATTTAGCAGGCATTGGTGCAATGG
Organism: Acinetobacter higginsii; assembly: GCF_000369525.1. Taxonomy (GTDB): domain Bacteria; phylum Pseudomonadota; class Gammaproteobacteria; order Pseudomonadales; family Moraxellaceae; genus Acinetobacter; species Acinetobacter higginsii. Next base: position 168,224 of record NZ_KB850072.1, on the reverse strand, counting down.
CTGAGCTCACACCTGAGCATCTAAAAGGTCAACCGGGTTATGAGGGCTATTTAAATGAGCGTTCACTCTCCATTGCCGAAGTCCTGAAAGACAATGGCTACCGAACCTATATCAGTGGTAAATGGCACTTGGGTTTAACCGATGCAACCAACGCACATGCCAAAGGTTTTGATCATTCATTTACGTTATTGCAAGGCTTAGATCTACATTTTAAACAAGCACCAAGTGCCTATAAGCGTAATGCCACGTATACCGAAGACGGCAAACAAGTTCCGATTTCATCCTTACCTGATGATTTCTTCTCTACCAACTACTTCACCGACAAACTGATCAGCTATCTAGAATCAGGTAAAAACTCAGGTAAACCGTTCTTTGCCTATGCTGCTTACACCGCACCACATTGGCCTTTACAAGCACCTGCTGAATATCGTGATCGTTATCGTGGTGTTTATGATGCTGGCTATGATGTGATCCGCGATGCACGCATAGCCCGTCAAAAACAACTCGGATTAATTCCAGCAAATTTTAAAGCAGCTGAACCAATCGCCACGCAAAATGCACCACAAAAATATGGTAAGTGGAATGAGCTTTCAACCGAGCAAAAAGCGCTTGAAGCACGCAGAATGGAAATCTACGCAGGTATGGTGGAAAATCTGGATGCCAATATTGGTCGGGTGATTCAATATTTAAAACGTAATAACTTATATGACAACACTTTAATTTTCTTTGTTTCCGATAACGGCGCAGAAGGTTTTATTCGTGGCAATTATGGAGCCGAGTCAGGTTTTGATAACAGCGTTAATAATGTCGGGACTTCAAGCTCTTATCACTATGTTGGACCACGTTGGGCTGAAGTCAGCGCTGCGCCCTTCCATCTCTGGAAAGATACTGCCGGTGAAGGTGCAACCACCGCACCTGCCATTGTAAAACTGCCATACCAAACCAAGGCTCAAGCCACGCATCATGGTTTTGCCTCGGTCTTGGATGTGTTCCCAACCGTGCTCGACTACGCAAATATTGCCGTCCCACAAGGTCAATACAAAGGTCGTCAAATCAATACACCAAGCGGCTATTCATGGAAACCCGTACTCGACAATAAAGCCCAAGCCATTCGCCCAGTCAACTTTAGCTTTGCCGATGAATTACATGGCAGTAAATATGCCCGTCAAGGGGACTGGAAAATTGCATTACAAGGTAAATCAGAACTAGGAACAGGAACCTGGGAACTATACAACTTGAAAAATGATCGAGGTGAAACGCAAAACCTTGCTCAAGATAATCCTGCCAAGTTACAAGAGCTGGTAAATGTGTATAACCAATACACCCAGCAAAATGGTGTTAAGGAATACAACCTTAAATGAAGTGGGTATGCTTTTTAATTTCACTGAGCAGCCTGTCCCTTGTGACAGGCTGTAGCAAAGTTAAGCCTACTACCACTCATTCACATACTCAAAACAGCACCGAGGCTCAACTAGGTTCATTACAGCAATGCCAACAGTATTCTGGTTTACCCGAAGCATGGCAAAACAGTAAAACCGCTGGGATGGTATGGGTTCCTAAAGGTTCATTTCAATTGGGTTCAAACTTAGCCTACCCTGATGAGCTGAATTTTGGCAAACCACAACGTCAGGTGGCAGGTTTTTGGATCGATCAAACCGAAGTGACAGTTGCCCAGTTTTCCAGTTTTGTTAAAGCAACAGGCTATGTCACTGATGCGGAAAAACAGAAACAAGCTGCAGTATTTTCTCCTGATGTGAATAACCCAAATCAATGGTGGCAACTAAAAACAGATTACACATGGAAAACACCCAATGGTGCTCAAGGTCAGCCCCCATTGCCGTCTGAGCCAGTTCGCTATGTCACTAAAAATGATGCTGAACACTATGCCGTTTGGTTGGGTCGGGATTTACCTACAGAGCAAGAATGGGAATATGCAGCCAAGGCTGGTTCGAAAACAGATACCCCTTTACACCAAGCACCACAGGATGCCCATCAACATCCACAAGCCAATTATTGGCAAGGTGAATTTCCTTTCAATAATACAGTTGAAGATCATTTTCAAAGTGTCGCACCCGTCGGCTGCTACCCTGCCAATGCCTTTAAGCTGTTCGATATGATTGGCAATGTCTGGGAGTGGACCTCCTCTGTTTATCACGGCGCACATGATCAGCACATGGGCAATTATACAGAACTACGTCAACAAAACAGCACCGCAACGCAATATGTACTTAAAGGCGGTTCTTTTCTATGTGCCTCCAACTTTTGCGCCCGTTATCGAAATAGCAGCCGCTATCCACAAGAATTTGACTTGGCGGCAACGCATGTCGGATTTAGAACGGTTTTACGTACAGCTGAATGATACAAATCTCTGTTAAAAACCTGCATCCTTCTGCTAGCTGAAACCGACTGATCGATTTACAGTAGAAGGGAAAGCAATAACAATAGGATGCAAGGATGAAAATAATACTGCTCTGCTTCAGCACTTTACTTACATTCGGCTTATCAGCCTGTGCCGTACATACCCCACATGGCAGCGTCATTGTTGATCCAGACAACCATCATGATGGTCGTGGTGATTTCTGCCCTCCAGGACAAGCCAAAAAAGGACGCTGCTAAACCCCAATATGCCTAAACGTGCTAATGCGTTTAGGCATATTTCGTTCAAAGCTGATTTAACTTTAAATACTCATTTCATCTGATAATTGCATAAGAAGTCACATTTTTTTAATTTAATAATTTCATTTAGTTAAAATCCATATAAACTATATGGAATATATTCTATTTTCGATGGGATTTTAGATGACTCTAAGCCAACACAGCCCAGTCGTGGACATCTTGAATAAAGTTCAGCATGCTGATGATTGGATGATTTTCTTAGAGCAACTGAATCACTATTTTGATGTGCAAGCTTCGCAACTGTTGGCTGTTGACCTTGAAGTCCAAGCACTCTCCTTTAGCGTCCATCACGGTGTGAATTTTGACTCCAATCAACTTGAACAAGCCGCACTGACCCAAATCCGCTTGGCCATAGATGATGACCCGCGTTTAAAGAAAATGCTTTTGGGACCGATGACGGGATGGATGCATTGTTTTCAACATTTTCAAGAACATGAAATTATTCAAACCCAAGTATACCAACGTGTTTTACAACCCTTAGATCTACGTTTCTGTTCAGCCATCCAAATCATTTATGATCATAAAGTCTGTGTATTACTCGCTTTTCTCACCAGCCCTGAGCGTGGTGCATTAAGCTGTACTGAACTTCAGCCGATTTATGAAATTTTGCCGATCATACAGCAGAAAATTCAACAATATCGCCATCATTTTGAATATTCCACCATGACCCTACTTGGGTCACAGTTAATTCAAAAAATGAACCAACCGATTGCCATTATTAATCTCAATGGAGATATCTTAGAAATTAATGGTGAAGCTGAGCAATTACTGAAAAATAATCCTCATATCCACATCCAACAACGTCGCTTTATTTTCAGTGAGGACCGACAAATTCAGTTTGATCAAAACCTGATTGAGCTCGAACGCCATTATAAAAACAATCCAGAACAGACACATCATGAACGGTCTAAAATCATGTTGCTAGATCAACATTTATTCTTAACGCTGGATTTGCTTAGTCCTGATAAAACTCATAAGATTTTTGGCCTTCGTCCAGTCTTACTTGCCACCTTCTCTGGATTAAAACAGAAGCCAAAATATCAAAAAGACATTTGTACCCAGCTGTTTATGTTTACGCCTGTTGAACATAAAATATGTGAGCAACTTCTAGAAGGTAAAACCACCAAAGAAATTGCCCTTTCACATGAAATTCAAGCCGATACAGTGAAGAAGCATCTGCAATCAATTTTTAAAAAAACCCGAACCCATCGCCAAAGTGAGTTGATGCAGCTATTAATGCAACTTCTATAAGGATTGAAAATAAAAGTCCTAGGCAATCTCAGCAGGAAATGCAATCACTTGGTCAATTTTGACTTGATTCATGGCAACCATGAGTAAGCGGTCGATACCCAAAGCAATACCAGAACATTCAGGCATATGGGGTAAAGCTGCCAATAAATGCTGATCCGTTGGAATCACCACCAAACCCTGCTTTGCACGCTCTGCATTATCTGCCTCAAAACGAGATGCTAGAATTTCAGCATCTAATAACTCATCGTAGGCATTGGCCAGCTCTAAACCTTCAATATACACCTCAAAACGTGCGGCAACGGATTCACCATCCTCATCCTGTTTTACTTTTGCCAGTGATGCCATTTCAGGTGGAAAATCAGTCAAAAATACAGGTGCATCGAAGCCTAGACTAGGTTCGACAAAGTGCGAGAATAACAGGTCCATATAAGCTAGACGATCATCACCCAAATCAAGATTAAGCCCAACACGATTGGCTGTATCTTTGAGTTGTTTCAAGCTCGCTTGCAAAGGATTAATCTCCAAACGATCCTGAAAAGCATGCTTATAACTGAGAACGATAGGTCGAATATCGCCAAAACGATGTGCCAAACAGCTTTCTAACAGCTCCGCAGTTTCATGCATCAAGCCCTTTAAGTCTAATCCCGGTCGATACCATTCCAACATGGTAAATTCACTGTTGTGCTTACGCCCATGTTCATCATCACGAAATACTTTGCAAATTTGATAGATTGCCCCACTGCCACTGGCCAATAAACGTTTCATTGGAAATTCAGGCGAGGTCTGTAAATACTGAGTATTTAATTTACCGTGAATATGACGCTGTACTTGAACAGAAGCCAAATGTACATCCGTCACACCTGCCTGCGACAGAACTGGTGTTTCTACTTCCAGCACTTGCCGATGCGCAAAGAATTGACGAATCTTGCTGTACATCTCAGCACGCGCTTTTAAGGCCTCAAGTGAACAGGTCGGTTGGTAGCTTTTCATATCTTGACTCATGCTTTTGGCCCACCATGTGCAGCCCATTCACGGCGCAAAGGATAATTTTTACGAAGTAAATCAAATGCGGTTTGCTCAACCTTGCCGCCCTGAACACAAGCACGAAGTTGCTGATCATCAGCAGCAATATCATAAATCTGAGTGAGATGTTGTTTAAGCGCAGCTTTTAAATCCGGCTGTCCGAAATATTGTTCCACCTGAGGCAATTGACTCTCAAAACGCTTTGAGGCTTCATAAGAAAATTTATCGCAAAAAGCTTGATAGATCATCTGTGTGCCTCTGGCCTTCCCTTCCAGACTATAACCCGCAATATGTGGCGTTGCTAAGGCCAATAAATCCAACAGTTGCTCAGAAATTTCTGGTTCAAACTCAAATACATCCAGCACCACTTGACGTTTGGTTGTTGCAATATCCGTCATCAAGGCCGCTTGCTCAACCACTGGTCCACGCGCACTATTGATTAAAACAGCAGAGGGTTTCATTGCAGCCAAAGCAGTTGCATCAAATAAATGCTGCGTCGGGAAATCACCCGATAAGGTTAAAGGCACATGAATTGAAATTGCATCAGCACGTTTTAACAGCTCATCAAAAGAGACATTTTCAATACCGCCTAATTGCACATAAGGATCATATCCAATTACATTCCAACCGAGGAGTTGTGCCATCACGGCAAGTCGACTGCCGACATTCCCTAAACCAACAATGGCTAAGGTGAAGGCTTTATTTTTTTCTAAAAGATTAATATCTAAATGTAATAACGCGGTAATCACATATTCTGCAACAGCTTGTGCATTACAACCTGCGGCATTACTCCACGCAATATGTTGTTGCCCGAGTGCCTGAATGTCGAGATGATCCGTTCCAATGGTGGCACTGCCTACAAACTTAATTTTCGTTTGGTCAATTAAGGTGTGGTTCACTTTGGTCACAGAGCGAACTAAAAGTGCATCGGCATCCTGTACATCCGCATGAGTCAGGGTACGTCCTGCTCGGTGCTGTATTTCTGCAAATTCCGCAAAGAAATAATCGGTAAATGCCAAATTTTCATCTGCGATAATTTTCATGCAGAAATGTCCTTCTATAGATCTCAGCTTATTATCCTTAGCACGATCGCAATTGACAATTCATAAATACAACATGGCATCGATTAAATGACAGAAAAAGTCTGGTGTTCGTACATGCATGCGACATATTGCCAATTTACTGCAACATCTTTGCTCTTATAATAAGCCTTTCTCTCATTCCTCTATCGTAATGACGCAATACTCTCCCTATAAAGGCAAAAGTGGCATTAAGCGGATTTTAAATGCCACAGGCTATTCAATCGCAGGATTTAAAGCCGCTTTTAGCCATGAAGCTGCCTTCCGACAAATCCTATTACTGAATGCGATCTTGATCCCGATGAGCTTCTTGGTACATGTATCAGCCGTTGAACAAGCGTTGATGGTTGCTGTCTGTTTATTGGCAATTATTGTAGAGCTGTTTAATTCCGCCATTGAAGCCGTTGTTGATCGTGTATCCTTAGAAAAAAATCCATTGTCTAAGAATGCAAAAGATATGGGCAGTGCTGCGCAATTTGTATCTTTAGCGATTATTTTCTTTACGTGGATGATTATTTTATTTCGTTAAATCCTCCAAAATGGTCAATAAAAAAAATCCCTGCATATGCAGGGATTTTTTTGATCTAGACGTAGATGAATTACATCATGCCTAACGTGGTAATAACGTTCTATTACCTTGTATTACCTAAATTTTATTTTATCATCGGTTAAGTTTTTTTAATCTAACCTAGCCTAACCTAGTATTACATGACATTACTAAAATTTGTGAGTAAGATTGTGAGTAACGCCGCTTAAAAACACCCTTACTCACACATCATGCTAAACGATCTTAAAATCAAACAATTAAAGCCAAAAGAAAAAATTTACCGTGTTGCAGATCATTCAGGATTATGTTTGGAAATCCGCCCATCAGGTGGTAAGTTCTGGCGTTATCGTTATCGCTTCCTTACTAAAGCAAAAATGTTAACCATTGGTCAATACCCTGGTACAACTTTAGCTGAAGCACGCTTAAAAACTTTAGAATATCGTAAACAGTTAGCAGATGGTACAGATCCATCTAGCTTTCTTCAACACGAACGACTTGAAGCGATTAAAGCCAGCAACGGAACATTCTTTTTAGTAACTGCTGAATATATGGAATCCAAAAAAGGGCAGCAATCTGAGGAATGGTTTCAGCGTCGTAACAGCTACTTTAATAGAGATGTGTTCCCTATTATTGGTAGCAAACCAATTCATGAGATTGATTCAATCGATATTAAAACTGTTCTGGATAGTACTACGTCCAGAATCAGAAAGACTGGAAAAGGTACAGGAGAAACCAGAGGCATATTTGTACGTCAAATGATCGGTGAGGTCATGCGATATGCAATTATCACCAAACGCATTTCCATAGATCCAACATATGCTTTAAGGGGATATCTAAAAAAACCAGATATCATTCATGCTCGCCCACTCACTGAAATCGAAAAACGTGAGCTGCATACTAGATTGAGTAATTATGGTGGGCTTACCAGCACTAAAAATGCGATTACCGCTGCAGCTTACACATGGTTGAGAAGTATTGAGATTCGTAGAGGTCTAAAAGAATTTATTAATTTTGATGACCGCACATGGACGATTCCAGCAGTGTCGAGGGCTGATATTTTGGCAGGTAAGCGCAATATGAAAAAGAATCGCTTACACATAGTTCCTTTATCGGATCAGATGATCGATTTACTCAGGGAACAATATGCACTCTACCCAAACAGCGAGTATATTTTCCCTGGGGAGGATGGCGGCATGATGGGTAAAACAACACTGAATACTGCATTACAAAATATGAAGTTTGAATTTACTATGCATTCATTACGTGCAACTGCTTCAACAGTGGCCAATGAAAATGGCTTTAATCTTGATTGGGTAGAATTACAACTCGCCCATGCATCCGATAATAAAACACGAGCCTCATACAATCATGCCCAATGGCTCAATGATCGACGAACTATGATGCAATGGTGGTCTGATCATATTGATACTTGGGGGGAATAATGAAATATATATACTTCAAGAAAGATGGGAAGTATCTTCATATTGTTCAAAATGAGCATGAAGATTTTCAAGATTACAGCGACTTCAGCGCAATGTACACGAACAATACGTGCTTAAAGATGAACAGGACGGCGCTATTAAATTCGCTAATCAAGATGAGGTAAATAGATTTCTAGTTACGAAGGGCCGTAAGTTGAAAGGATTTAATCAGGTGAGAGAGTGAATTAATGCCGTTTGTCGGCGCAGGGAATATTCACTTGCAATAATCTCAATTTGAGATTAATATAAACCTATAGACAGCAATCGCGCAGTCTTACGCAATCCAGCGTTAAAATTTAGGAATACATCTCATGACTATTGAAGTTAAAAAAATTGAATCTGGCTATGCTGTAAAATTTCCTTTCGAGTTAAAAGATAACTTTAAATCCGTTTTTAAAACAGCTAAATGGAATCCAATAGCAAAGCAATGGGAAGTGGGTCCACGCTCATTTAAAAAACTAACTGAATGGACAGAATCTGCCGAACAGGTTGATGCTGAAATTGAAAAATCGAAGGAAGTTGAAGAAGCCGAGGCGGATCTATTCTCAGCAAAAGCTGAGTTAGAAACTATTAAAAATAGCATCACTGCAAAAAGAAAAACTCATCAGGAATGGCAAGTGATTCTTGATGAATTAAAAACTGTAAAAGAGAGCATTGAAATAGCTAAAGCTGATCGAAAAGCTGAAGAAGATGAGATTTTAAAAACCAGATCCCAAATTCAAAACTTTCTAAATGGGGTGATTGATTTTGATCGCATTCAAAAAGCTAAATCAGAAATGAGCAACTTACATCGAAAAGTTGGTGAGCGTGCAAAGTTTGATGCACAACGTAGCATCATTAAAGAAGAATGCGAAAAATTAAGAAATGTAGGCTTTATTAGTCCAGCATTAGAATATTTGGCTAGCATTAATTATAACCGCCCCGATCGTGACAGAATTTCTGACTGTCCAGATGTACTAAATATACGTCCACTTAAACAAGATGAATAGCTTGATTTTGGGGGCAGCAATGCCCCACACTTGAGGAGTATTTATTATGTTATTGATACTCATGACAGTAAAAAATTGGACCCCTCCTTCATCAGCTGATATTCAAACAATTATTGATGAACTGAATATCAGTATAAAAAAAGCAGCACATATGGCAAGAATCGGAGATCGTACTTTTAAGCAGTGGCTTGATCCCACTGATCTGAAAGCACCTAGTCAATCTGCATGGGCTATCTTTGAATATGAGGTCCGATCAATGAAGATGGGATATAAAAATATCGATCATCTTTTTGAAGTCCTGGAGAGCAATTATCGTGATCAAAAAAATTGAATTTGAGCCAGGCTATACACCTTCCAATTTGCGACTGGTTGTAGAAGAACTTCAATCTACTGGCATGACACAACAACAGATAGCGGAAAGTATTGGCGCTGCGCGTTATACAACGCTAGCAAATTGGATGTCAGAGCATGATCAACCTAGACATAGGAATATGCCTGCAGACAAATGGAAAAATATTTTAGAGTTGTTCCATTCAAAGCACTTACCGTAATCTCAATTTGAGATTGCAATAAACACATAGACAGCAATCGCGCAGTCTTACGCAATCCAGCGTTAAAATTTAGGAATACATCTAATGAAAGAAATGTCTTTTAGTCAATGTTTCTCTGCTTTTTTTGAAACTTATAGAAAGTCTGTAGAGAAGCAAACAGAAAATGCCGCCTTGGGTATTTTTCTTAATCATATTAATGGGGAAATTGGTCCTTTGAATATGCATCAAATCAAAGTTTCCAATTTGCAGCCAATTTTCAAAAAATTAGAAAATGAGGGTAAAACAAGTACTTTACGAACAACACACCAGTTGATTTGCAAAGTGTTTGATTATGGCATTGTTTATGAAACATGCTGTGAGTTTAACCCTGCACAGCCATTAAGCCGGTTCCTTGCAAAACATGTTGAGAAGAATCATCCTTTTTTAACTGAGGAGGAAATGCCATTATTTTTTAATGAGGTAAAAAAACATGGAAAACTTTCCACTCCTGCAAAAGTTGCTTTGCTGTTAATTATATACACAGCAGTTAGAGCAAATGAGGCTGTTCAAGCAAAGTGGGACGAGTTTGATCTAGACAAGCAGATATGGACAATACATGCGGAGAGAATGAAAAAAAGGTTATCTCACACTGTCCCGTTGTCTAATCAGATTGTTAACATACTCAAAAAATGGAAAAACAAAGCACCTGTTTCTGATTATGTATTTCCTGCTTTGAACAAATCTAATAAAAACCCTTATATGCAAAGCTGGTGTTTAAGTCGTGCAGTTAGTCACACCCTGTATTATCAGAAACAAAACATACATGGTTTCAGACATAGATTCTCTACAACGTGCTATGAATCAAACTTGTGGCGTGATGATGCTATTGAAATGTGTCTGGCGCATAGAATTGGAGGGGTAAAAGGCGTTTATAACAAGGCTAAATACATTGAGGAAAGAAAAAGAATAATGCAGTGGTACGCAGACAAGGTGCAAATTTGGGTTAAAGGTTTTATTACTGAACAAGAGTTGATTGCTTAAAATAACCGATAAAGGCCCTCATCAGAGGGCTTTTACACATATCCCAACATGAATATTGTTATTGATCGTATGTGCCGTGCAACCAGGTAAAATACACAAAACAAAAACGCTCAGAATCAATGAAGATAATGAGCGTTTACATTTAACTTTTTGGATCTGACTTTGCATAATCACCCATCCTCAATCGGTACCATATCAACTGTCTGGCCTGCCAATTCATGGTAGCAGTCAGATAAGAATTGAATCTTTCCGTCTGTTAAAAATAAGTGGCATCGGCTTTCTGGATGATGATCATTTACGAGTAATGACGGCGTGAATGCTGGTTTATTGACATCACCATTAAAATTCCATTTGCTGCCATTCGGATGTGCTTCAACATGAAATGGATGTAAATACTTGCAGCCAGGACACTTAAACAAGTACATCCCACTGCTCCAATATTCCAGATATGGAGTTAATTCAGTTACTGTGTCACTCATGTCATACAGCCTTCAAAAAAAGTTCACGCTCTGCAGCACGGCGGCGAACAAGCCCTTTCATTACTTTCCCACCGCCTTTATTCCATTGCGGAAACTGGTCAGCTGCACCAGCATAGTCTTTTGCATTTAGCTTTTTAACTAAGGTTGATTCTTTCAGTGCTGTTTCACCAATGTTGTATGTCAGGCTCACCAGTGCATCAAACTGATTTTGATTAATAACAACATTTACAGCTTGGTTTACTGCAGCCTCAAAGCGCCGCAAATCATGTTGAAAAAAGGACACTGCTTGCGCTTTGGTGCAGGTATCACCTCTTTTCACTTTAACGCCGTTTGGATAAACCGTTGTACCAAAACCAATAGTCCAAACACCCACACCATCATCATAGGCTGTAAGTACCAGGTCCTCAAAACTGGTGATTAAGTTGATGCCGACTTGACTGGTTTTCATACCACTAGATTGGTATTCATCTAAAATTTCACTAAATCGATCAACTTGATTTTGTGTAAGCTTGCCGCCTAGTAGTTTACGGGCAATATCAAAAAATGCCTTTCTATCCATTTTTACTGTCCTCTAAAAATCAGAAAACCGCCTATTTAGGCGGCTGTTTAGTGATTGAGTTTTTAACTGTCTTTATCTTTTTTCTTTTCCTGCTCTGAGCTACCGAAGTAGAAACCACAAGCAGTTGTCATTGCCCCTGCAATAAAACCCAAGGCCGTGTTTATTAAGTTGCTGTTTTCCCGTGGCATATCGACAAAGAATAATGCGATTACCAGGACAAACATTAAAGCAACCAAGGCGAAGGCTAGATAAGCCCGAGTTTGTTCACTTGTCATCTAAATCACCTTTTAACCGTTCTTTAGTTTGCTCGTATTGTTTCTTTCGCAATTCATGAATCTCTTCAGCTCGCTTGTCATCACGCCGTTTAAAATACAACGTCATGAAAAAAGTGATTACACCGATAAAGACAGAAAACCATACTGCCCAATCAATATTTGCTGCATACGCTGCCACTGATGCCACCCCTGATGCATAAGATACTTTTGGTGCCGCTGCTGCGATTGTGTTTGTAGCAGCTTCAACCGCGCTTGCTGCTTGTTCCTGCATTACCTTTCTCCAGATAATAAAAAGCCGCCATAAATGGCGGCATAGTTGTTATAAAATTTATTGGTTAGCTTCTAACCAAATCAAAATAGGATCTTCTTCTAATCCACATATCACTTGATATTCAGCTAAGCCGTCTGTAATCCAACATATCTTTTGTTTTCTAGTTCCTAAATCCTGTACGTACTCAGATAGAATTGTAAAATCTTCGTATTTCTTAAGTTCTTCAGTCATAGAATATTACCCTTAAGTAGAGTCGATATTGTGATAGCTCCCCCTGTCTGATTCGCAATATAAATATTGCCATCTGTGTGAGTTGAGACAATCAAATTACCTGGTGTTCCATTTGATCCATCCAATACACCTGTTGCGACAGAAAAGTTAGCATGTCCACTAATCTTGGAGGTTTGCGGACTGCTCCCAGCCCTAAAATATGCCTTACCTGAAACAGCAGTCATGGATGATCCAAAAACCTCTATTTCACCAAAAACATATCCGTATGCTGCATTCTTTTGATATGTAATGACACCTCCGTTCGTCAATGTTGTATAGGTAGTTGCAATTGCTCCTGTGACTTGCGCTGACTGTCCTGTACTAAATCCATTCGCACTACTTCCGGTAGCAATAACCACATTGTTTGGACCATAGTTACCTTCTACATATGAACCATTCGCAACAACACTTGAAAGATTTTGAATGTTTGCCCCATTGACTCCATTTTTAGACAGGTAATTATTACGCGCCGATACATTTGCCGAATCTAATGTGTATAAACCAACAACTGAATTGCCTGTAGCTGCAGCTGCAAACAGATAAGCTTGACTTGCACTCACAACAATTCCTGAGCGACCAGCTTTTGCGCCTGTAGCCCAAGCTTGTCCAGCCTCAACCATCGAACCAGTGAAAGACATTTGATGATGCTTATTGCATGCTGCAAGATTCCGCGAGTAACGTCCTCCACCACCGTTTTGTACATTGATACCATTGCCACCGTTCGACAATGTGAAACCGTCTGCGAACTGACCGCCTGATACATTTACAATCATCAAGCCATGACTTGCATTACCATAAACAAAACCTGAATCACCATAAAAGTTTCCACCCGCATCAGTGCGCATACCTTGAAGCTTGTTTCCAATTAATCTTACTTCTGATAATCGACAAAAGTTGCCGCTAATCAACAAGCCAATCCCCCCGCTTCCAGCAACTACAGCACCGCGAAGGTAAGCAGCACCGCCATCACCCAAATCAATAGCATTTGAAGTCGAACCAATAAAATGGGCGTAGGGTGCCTGCAATCTTGAACCACCAAAGCCCCAAACACATCGATTAAAGCCAGAAACAGCAAAGTTCTGTCCACACACAATATTTGATTGGATTGCCTCATAAGATGCATTTTGTCCTTTGAGCAAAAGCCCTGTCCCGCCAGCTCCACCTTCAACTATCAAATTATCAATAAATTTAATAGCTCCACTTTGCTCGCCAACAAATCCGCTTCCAGCATTATTTGCTTGTTTGAGTACGGTTTTTAAGACTTTTGCTGTAGCACCTACCCAACCTTTAACAGGCGGTGCGAAACCTTTGAAATAAGGACTTGTCACATTTCCAGCGTTATCACGAAGTTCAGTCTGGTACATGTTCCAATTTTTGATTTGAACAGTGACTTTATTCCCATCTTTTTGAGTTACTTTCCAAGTTCCTTCGTGTTGAATCATTGAAACTTTTAAAGCGGTAAATCGAATATTTGAGATATTGTGAATTGAAACATCTATAACCAATGATGTATCACTATTTACTGCGGTTACTTGGGCCATACATCCGTTGAAAAGTAAAATGTCACCAACATTTACATCATTCAGAAATGTTGTACCTACACCACTCACATTTGCACCCGAAATACTGATTGTCCCTACACTTGGCTTTGTGTAATACCACCATTGGAACCTATTTGCATCTGCATCAAAATCATCACCTCCTGATCCTGATTCAAATGCAGAAGCAATCGTGATTGTTCTTGCAGTGTCATCGACAGAAACAACGGCTCTTGATTGCCCTTTATAGTGAAAAAGATCACCAGGATCTAACCAATTACTTGGACGAGCATTAAGGCTAGTTCCACTCAATGTAACTGTAGAGCCTGAAACGGAGGCATTGCCCATTTTATTAAAACCAACCACCAATTCCCCAGGATTGGCTTTGCGTACTGGTAATGCTTCAAACCAAGTTGCACCACAAACAACTTTGTCAATTTTAAGAAAATCACCTACATTGACTTGTGATGCATCTGCTAAGGCATAAGTGACATCCCAAGATCCGTCGGCACCATTTGAACTAACAACAGAATCAATTGATATTCCTACTGAGTCAGCACCAATGATATTCAAAAGGGAATGATTCTTTGTATATTTAAAAATATATTCCGAATCAAAATTTAAAATAGCGGCTGGCAATTGGATTGTAGTTGGTGATTGAACACTTAAATTCTCCAATTTACTCAAAACTGATTTTGCTTTATTAGGATCACTAAATATAACGTTCAAAGGTTCACGAATTTCAATTAAGCGATTTGTAGCTAATGCATTAAATAGTTTTTCCGCATTATCAACACCTTCAAAATCTTTAATCGTTGCAAACTCGAAATTTTTATCACGCTGTGTTCGTCCAGAAGTAGCTGCTACAAGTAAATCTGTCCATCCGTTCTCACCTGCACCGCCAGCTGCAGCAATTTCGATTGCATCTTTTAACGATGCTACAGCACCATCAAACTCATCATTAATCCTGTCAATTACTTCACTAAAGATTCTGATCTGCGCATCAACATCATCTTTAAAACCTTGAATTTCGTTAATTGCCTCATCAATTGTCGTTAAATCAGCTTTGACATCCAGCGCAGCTAAGACTTTACGCAAAATCACTAAGATATCGACAAGGCTATTTGCGTTGCTTAAAACCGCATTCCAATTCGTTGCCATGCTTTTCTCCAGGCAATAAAAAACCCGCTTTCGCGGGCTTCATTTCAATTTTGATTATTTCGCTTTGATTACATACATAGCAGTTATATTTCGTGGTCGATTTTCCAGTGCTGTACGAACTACTTTTGAGGCATCGAATTTTACGCCCCAAGGTTGAGTGCTTCCAGTTCCAGCATCGCCCGTATAGGATTTTTGCCCTGGTATAACTTCAAAAGCACCGTCAGCTTGTAATTCATCTACAAACTGATTATTACCAGAACTAATTGGACCTGCTTTTAAGCTACCAGTAATATTTTGCATCGCATCATCCTGATGAGAACCAAGAGAGCGATCAACATCAACACCTCTACCATGGTCCCAACCTCGCACAAATTCACTGCGATAATCCGGAACAACAAACGTATTTGCGTCACCTCCATATTTGTTGCCTAATTTAGCTGCCAGTTTGGGGTAGTCTGCTTTGTTGTATGTCTGGCCATTGCACTCCAAATAATTCACTGGCACCGCTTCAAATGGGCAAATACTAATTAAGCCTATCGCATCATCATTGATACCAAACAAGCTATTAATGCGGTTTGTTAAAGATGAAACATCAAGATTGTGATCTAGAATTAACTGATTAATTCTCTGATTGATTGTGTTGACATCTAAAGCATGCGCCTGGGCAATTTGGTTAATTGAGTTGGTCAGATTGGTCACACTCAACTCATGGGCATCAATTAATTCATTTACTTTTTTGGTCACTTTATTAAACAACCAGTTGAACCACTGGCGTGCTGGCTGCAATTTTGATGGAAACCCTTTTTCTAGCTCCAACCCTTCTGTATTGCTTCCAGTAGAGTCAACATTTTTGGCAAACTCTGTTAATTTCTCAATACTCATCTTCGCCCTCAAAAATCAACCTTACCCCTGAGGGTAAAGGGAACATTAATTTAACTAGCTCTCGCTCAAAGACTTCATAACCAGCTAAAAATGAAAAGGTGATTGTCATGTCTTTGTTGTCTCTAAACTTGAACGGTTTATCGATTACGAGAGAAATAATTTCTTTCGCTGATAGCTCTGTACAGTCGCTTTTATTCAGCAAGATTTTTGCTTTAATCACTCGTTTAAAAAGCTGCGGAGTCATCTTTAACGCCGTGTAGCCGCTCATGCCCGACTCACGCCAATAACCAGACTTAAAACTCGGATCATCTGTCTCACGCCAGGGCAATGAGGCAGGCTGTCCTTGAAAGCCAAAATAAGGAACCGGCACTGAGTTGGGTATCGAGTTCGGTGCACCGAGCCAGTCTGCAATAATCTGCAGCTGATCACCCTTGGCCGTATCAAGATCAAACTTGTTGCCCAAGCTACTGAGACAATCAAGACAGTCAATCAGTGGATTAATTGAGGTCTCGACCGTCTGCCTAAATTTAGGCTTGTCTCGATGCTGGCTCGTTAGCAATGCGATATATTTACTTGCATCCACTAGAAACCTCCTGAGGTATTGATCTCAATGTTATCGGTATCGCAATAGGCCACGGCGTTAAATTCCAAATTGTAGTCACCCACAATGGGTACACTATTTGCGATGATCTCAATTGAATCAATTTGATAAGTTTCAGAGTCCAGATTGCCAAACAAACCTGCAGGGATATAAAGCTTGTTCATCATGATTCGATCACCAATATCGAGCTGATTCACATAGTCGGCCAAGTTCTGCTTGATATTGCTTTCAATCTCTTTGGTGTATTCCGAAGATCCAACAAGGTTTAATTTAAAGCCGATATTGATGATATTAGGTCGATACAATGAGACTGTTTCCTCATCACCAAATGAATTGATCACGGTAACGTTGACGTTACCAAACCAACCACAGCCCAAGCTTTTCTTGGCACGCATAATGCCCGCGATTGCCGCAGCATCACCGCCCGCAACAACAACACATAAACTATGAGAAGGAATACCGAGACTGTTTGTAGAGTCGGTGTCATTCTCATAAGTCTTACAGCGAGAAATGCCAGGTAAGCTAAAGATCGCCCCTTTTATGCTGTCCGTTTTGGATTGCGAAGGAATGGCCACAGAAAGTGCCTGACGTTGTCTTAGCTTTGCATCTGACTCAACTGGCATACCAAGGGTTGATGTCACGGGATTATTTACCCCTTTCCATCCACGTGTCGGCTTACCAATCGTTTTGATGGTGTTGCTCATGGCCAGAATTGCACCAGGCTTTTTGGCCGTGGCTGTAATAACAATTTGACCCGAGTTGGGAATTGTCACCAAATCTGGAAAGATCCATTGATTACCGTTGTCATCCAGTGCGTAGCCCTTTGTGATTTCAGTGGTGGCCACACCCGTAATTTCTAGATCTACAGTCGAGAATGTTGGTACCTGCCGAGCAATTCCATTTATGGCCACATTGCGAGACAGAGCATCTTTCTTTGCTGTCTTTGGTGAAAAGGTCGAGTAAGCATCCACAATGACCGCATTTACATCAGCGATCGCGCGGGAAAATACACCAATCCACTGCCCATCCTGACTATCATTTTCAAGATAGGCATCTTCACCATAGATGCTTTTGTATTGTGTCTTGAGATAATCAACTATCTCGTAATAGGTTGGTGCAACGGGACCACTGTCTGTAATGACCGGTGCAACAGTTGTTAAAGTCATGTTGTTAAGTCCCTATTAATGAATGCTTCGCCGTAAATGGTGTTTACCGTCATCGATACAGTTAAACGGCGTGTTTTTGTATCTAAAGAGCTTTGAAAATCGACAATGTTATTTACACCCGGTGTTTCTAAAACCCGTTGCCTAAGTGTGAGCTCATAAAGGTTCTTGGAGTGCTTACCAACAATCGACTGACTCCATCCTGTACCGTCTGATGTATCGGCAAACCATTCCCCAAGCCAAAGCTTAAGCCTGGATAAAATCGCCTGCGCCACTGTCTCTGGTGAGTTCACAAGAAAGTCATTCTTTCCAGATCCAAAAACATAGTCGCCATCACTTGAAAGTTTTCTATAGCGCATAAAAAAAGACGCTTTCGCGCCCCTCATATTGATTGATCTATTGTTCTGGTGGGCCTGATTTACCAGATCCAGATGCAACGCCCGTTGTGATGTGGCTGAATAAGCTCACAGTCTTAGCCACTACATCAGTTAAAGACTTAATCAGCCCTGTAACCGTTAAAGTTTTTTTCATTTCCACGTCACAATGAAAAACTGCTTTCTGGCCAATAAAATTGATGATTCCGCCTGGTGTAATCTGGATCTTTGTGGCGTTGTCATCACTGCGGATCTCGAGATTATCGGTCGATATATCTGAAATCTTTTCGCGTTGTGACTGCGGTCGGAAAAAAGCAAAACCATCCGATAGATCATGATGCCGAGTATCAAAGGGATTCTGAACACCACCAGATTGCCACCACAGGTCGATGTTGCGCGATGAGAAGCTGACAAGGCACTCATCCCCCACATTGATTGGATGTGTGATGGTGAAGCCACCAGCGCACGGAAACATGACCGGCACGTCCTGCAGTATTGGAATTTCCAACATCTCAATCCCGCCGTCTGGTGTACGGACTGGCACCATAATTAATGGCTTAACTTCTACAGTGACAGCATCAGGATCATAACTCACCACTTCACAGGGTAAGTTTGTCCAAATAGCCAAAATCTCTGCAGTAACAGCATCTTTGATAATACCGAGCAGATCTGGTGAACGTTCATTAATTGTCAGTGCCATCTATTCAGCCCTCGGTGGTGGTGTCCAACTTTCATCGACCGCATTAATTGAGATGCCAGTTTTTGGCACCACAGCGCCAAGCGCCGTACATACCATATTGCTGTACCACTCATCCCCGCGGGTATCACCACTGTGCTCAATCGCTTGGATCACAAAAATACCCTTGGCATTGGTTGCCAGTTTTGGGGTTTTATAGGGCTGATCCACTTGCTGGCCACTGTATGCAATATCGTAGTTTTCAGATTGCATATTCCGAGTATCAATCCTGATTCGGTCCATCCGTTTTAACTTTGGATTTAACAAGCATTTAACAATCAAACCCTCACTGGTGAGCTGTGGCATTCCAACCATGCCAGTTTCAGAACTTAGGTCAAAGATTGGTTGAATCGAGAATTTATCCAGTTCGGTTGAATTGAGTACCCCTTCCGAATAATCATAAGTGACGTTATTCTCGCGGCCGACACGCTCAATCAGACCATGAAAGCTCCCGAATAAGGTACGTCCACGTGGGTATTTTTGATCACTTAACTGGACCAGATCCCCTGCATCAATTCCATACTTCTTGGCTTCCTCAACAATTAGATCGCTTAGGCCTTGAATTGGCGTACCTGCAGGCACAGATCGATTAATTACAGCTTCATTTCGGACCTGATCACCGGCAATGGCTAGAACACAAAGATAGGTATCGACTGGACTATATCGACCACGGCGGTATTGAAAAACACGACCCTTAAAAATAACCTCAGGCTCATCATTGCCATAACTGCAGGCCAGGATAACTTGGGTATTTTTTTTATCGTCGTCGACACCGGCCAGCTTATTCATGGTCTCATGCGATAAATTATAGATATAGATCTCTGCAGCCTTAGGTTGTTCTGTCGTTGGCTGACTGACCACAAATGTCATTTTAAAATCAGTAAAATCCAATGCATCTGGGGCATTCTCATCTACCTGAATTGTCAGTCTGCAGTTGCGCATCCATTGCATCGTCATGTGTCACTCCAATACAGTTTTATGTTAGTTCCAAGATCACTAAAAGCCTGGCTCTCATCTTCACTTGTATTAAGCACATAAAGTGAACCTTTAATAATGTGCTGATGCTGAGCCAGTAAATTGTCACCCACCAACATTGGCAGGCCAGCAATCAGTGGATTCTCTGCAGTATCAAAAATATCTAAATACCACTGCTCAGCTCGATAGATAAGTTGCAACTTATACTGTGTGGTACCGAGCTTGATATTAAATTTTTGATTACCGAAATTAAGCGGGATTTCGTAGTTCATAAATCACCAAATTGATTTCCATGTTCCACCAACTTGAGCGCCACCCACAACTTGACCCAGTACTGATGCACTCACCTCCTTGGCTTGAACGGTGCCGCCATCTGCAACGCCTGCCGTTGCCTCTGGACTTGCCTGATTCTCGATTGCAATAAAGGTTGTTTGTGTACTCACGATAATCACTTTTTTAAACGTGATATCGATCATCAATACGTTTTCAGTTTGTAGATCCGTGGTGCATGCAAGGGACTTAATCAACATATTGGTATAAAGCCGCTTACCAGTTGAAATGATCAGAGGTAAAGCTTGTTCTTGTAGCTGTAGCAATGTTTGATAAACAATAGTCAAACTCGTATTACCACCTAGAACAGTGTCTCCAAGAAAACCATTTAATGTGCCTGCACTCTCTGACCAACCGACTTTCATCGTCACTTCTGGTGGCTCTTTGAATGCATGATCTGAAATAGCTGCACCAACTTCCGTTGGATGCTCTGTAACTTTCAACTCATCCTTATGCTTTTCTTCTACTGTGACATCGGCGAAAAGTCCCATGATCGTTCGACCACGGCCAGACAATAAAAGAGAACCAAGGATCTCAGAATTTTGATATGACGTGACAGCGCCTAGGCCACTATCTATTAAAGTACCTATTGCCATAATTTCACCTATAAATAAACCGACCTAATGAGGTCGGTTATGATTCCCGTTAAATTTTATGACCAACAATTAAATTCATAATGATCTATACCGCGATGTTTTCGCTCCACTAAACTTAAGCACTCTCCTTGAAAGACTATTGGCAATTGCTTTTGAAGCTTAGTTTTGAACCCTGATGTAGATTCCCTCATTTCATCAAGCAACTTATCTAATAAAGATTGAGAATCTTCACGATCTCGAAGTAAACGTTTGATTAACGCTTCTTCACAGGCATAGCGAGCTTTTAGATATGGCTCAATAATATTGAGGATGCGATTAAATTCTTGTGCCAAGACTGGCAAATGCTCGACCTCAAACTTAGCAGGGCTTGGTACACCAGTCACATTACGAAGCGAATACCAAATCGCTGAGCTTACAGATTGTTTTTGGTCTAAATTACCTGCACAGCACCAAATCAGACGCTTGATATTCAACATGTCATTATTGTTGATGTAGTTGCGTGGGGTAATTGGTTTAGGCGCTTCGTACTTTCCTGTTTTGCGGATGGCAGGAAGGACCTCGGATGTTACCCATTTCTTGAATTTCTTCGCCTCAGGTTTACGGCTTTTAAGGATTGCTGAGTAAAGTCCAGATTCATTAATGATAGATAAATTCTGGTCTCCAGAGGGGGTACTCATATTGTGAGTACCCCTTTCATCATCATCTAAATTGCGAACCATGTTACCAGCATCACGGTAATCTAAAGCATTTGCCACATCGGAAGCCACAAACCAAAGCTCGCCATTTATATCAATAATCCTAACATTGTATTCATTATGGAATGTAAATTGTGCTAAACTAGCCATCGTTAACTTACCTCAAAGTTGTTGACATCAATTAAGCCCGTCGCCTGCAAGTGTTGGGCTTTTTTGTTGTCTATTAATTTCATGCTTTCACACTCTTTTGATTTAGAAATTGCTCAACTGCTTTATTAATCAAATAATTCATTGATCGCTCCTCTCTTGCCGCATTCTCTTTTAGCTGCTTGTGCAATTCAGGTGGAATGCGAATTGCTACCTGTGTATCTGTACGTGCCATTTTCACCTCCAATATAAAGCACCATGATCACATTAAAGCACAGTGATTTATTGATGTAAAGCACTGTGATGCAATACTATCTAATATATATTAGTTTTAGGATTCATCATGGCGCGCAATGACCCACAAATGAACCTTCGTGTTCCAATGGAACTAAAAGAAAATATAGAAAAAGCTGCTTTTGAGAATGGTCGAACCATTACTGCTGAAGCTGTATATCGCCTAGAACAAAGTTTTGAAAAAAGTCAATCACAAGAAAGTGAAATTGAAAATCTTAGAAAAGAGATTAAAAACATGAACATGACTATTCACACACTCGCTGAGGCTTTGGTTGGTAAAGGGAAGTAATTTAATGAGTCATATCCGTTGTACACAAGGTTCATAAATCCGACAATCTAACCATTGTAGAAACCACCAGAGGTTCTGAATAATGAAACGACTATTTTTTTTAACACTGTTTTTAACTGGCAGCGCATATGCGGATATGTATAAGTCGAACTCCTTTGGGATGATGCCCCATAAGGACATAATGCGCATGGTTGCTGATCGCTGCAACACCGAGGCAAATGCCATGGGTGATAAAGATGCTGCAACAGAATGTATTGATAGTCAAAAAATAGCATTTAATAAATTAGTTGAAATTTAGGGACTGTTCTAAATTTTGTGTAAGTACTTAATTTTCATTTATCCTTCAGAGGATAATTACAAAAGGTACTTCACATGGATGAAGCAACAATCAAAAGTATGGCTGCCGAATTGGCTAAAGGTCTAAAAACACCAGAAGACTTAAACCAAATGACAGCAGTCTTTAAAAAATTCATGATTGAAACTGCACTCAATACTGAACTTTCAGACCATCTCGGTTATGAAAAGCATCAGTCCAGGAAAGGCTCAAATAGCCGTAATGGGTTTAGTTCTAAAACCATTACAACTCAAGATGGACAACTGGCTTTAGATATTCCCCGTGATCGAGAAGGTTCATTTGAGCCACAAATTATCAAAAAGCACCAAACACGCATCACCAGTATGGATGACCAAATCCTCTCACTGTATGCAAAAGGAATGACTAATAGGGAAATTGTAGCCTTCTTCAAAGAAATGTACGATGCCGATGTCTCAGCATCTCTCATCAGCAAAGTTACCGATGCTGTGATTGAGCAAGTGACTGAGTGGCAAAATAGAGCCTTAGATAGCCTTTATCCTGTTGTCTATCTTGACTGTATTGTTGTCAAAGTCCGTCAGCACTCCAATGTGATTAACAAGTCCGTATACCTTGCTTTAGGCATCAATATGGATGGACAAAAAGAATTACTGGGTATGTGGATTGCTCAGACAGAAGGTGCCAAATTCTGGCTGTCAGTCATGACAGAGCTAAAAAATCGAGGAGTACAGGACATTCTTGTTGCTTGTGTAGATGGATTAAAAGGCTTTCCTGACGCGATAGCCTCCGTTTACCCTCATACTGATATTCAACTGTGTATCGTGCATGTTGTACGCAATAGCCTGAGATTTGTAAGCTGGAAAGACTACAAGGCTGTTACCTCGGGTCTGAAAGCGATTTATCAGGCAAGTACAGAGGAAAATGCTTTAAAGTCCCTAGACATCTTCTGTGATCAATGGAATCACCAGTATCCCAAAATTGGAGAATCCTGGCGGGCCAATTGGGAAAATATCCGAACGATCTTTAGCTATCCAGCCGAAATACGTCATGCAATTTATACAACAAATGCGATTGAGTCGTTGAATAGCGTAATACGCCATTCAACGAAGAAGAGGAAAATCTTTTCATCTGATGACTCAGTAAAGAAGGTCATTTACTTAGCAACATCAAATGCTGCGAAGAAATGGACGATGCCAATTCAAAATTGGCGTTTAGCAATGAATTGGTTTACGATTCAGTTCGATGATCGATTAAAAGATCATTTATAAAAAATGGAACTTACACAAAATAATTTACAGGCTCGAAATTTATAACGATAAGTCAATTACCGCTCCATCTTGGAGTTTGTGTATTGGTCAAGCCAAATACGGGCACATATACAATTACATAACGATGTATGGATGTATGAAGGTTGTTAAGGATATATGCAAAGAAAAACCTGATGGAAACTGGGAGAATCCAAACCTCTGCATCAAAAGTATTGAATCAGGGGCTTGGATCAATAACCCAAAAGTTTATCAACCTTACAAAAAAAGCTAAGCTAAAATTCCCTTAGCACTCCTTGCCATAAATACTAAACCATTCTCTTGTTGACGCTTCACGGCATTAGCCGAATCCATTGGGTTAGCAGCACCATTAATCGTCATATCAGTTTGATAAGTCTGGTTAATCGTGATGTTGCTAGCCGAAAAATCATTAGAACTATTGACCTGAGACTTATGTGGATTACCGTACGGCGGGGCAAAAGAAAGTACATTTACAACCGGATTAGCTTTAGCAAAGTCTAATGTCCCTTCTCCATACTTAGCATAATCAGATGTTCTTGTTCCATTCCCATCTTTACTATCCTGTCCTTTTGAATACCACTTTCTGGCATTTCCTGCACCCTTTAAATGTGCAGCCATTGCAAATCCGAGCATTTTAGCTCTGTCACCATTATGGACATTTTTTCCATAACCAATATTCAACTCCGTAAGTTTTCGGAAGGATTCATCCTGCATTGAGGCATTAGATTTATAATCATTCCAATTGCCTTTAATCCAATTTCTATCATCTGCCAAAAAAGCTCTATGTGCTGCAGGATTAAAAACATTACGCTTACGTTTGAAATCCCATTTATTAATAAATCTATCTTTAGGGAGTTTAGATCTATCAATAAACCCTGTTTCCGCTAAAGCCTCTGCCCCAAATTGATATTTACCTGTATATCCTGCCCAATTCACAGTATCAAGTTTTCCTGATCTATTTTCTCTGGACATAACACGATTAGCAAAAGCTAAAGTTTCATCTGCACTGAACCCTGGTATATTCCCCCCTTTAAACTCTGACATTGGGTTAAATCCTTTCGGATAAGTAGGCGATGCTGTCACAGCATTTTTAACTGCACTTACTGCAGCAATTGCTGCACCAGTTGCAACGGACTGATATCCAATTTCACCACGCTCACGTTGTTCTACACGAGTTTGAGCATCAGCATTACCAAACATCGCCAGGCCCTTATCAACCATGGAGAATGCAAAATCTGTAATACTGGCCACTTTATCTTGAGTCGGTGTCACTTTTTTTGGATCTGTTGGATTAATGTACTTATTAACTGCATCATTTACTTTCTCTGCAGTCTTGGCTACACCTTCTTGAACCTCGGTCGCTACCTCTTTTAATGCACCTGCAGGATCTTTAATAATTTTCTGAATAAACTCGATTGTCTTGTCTTTGATCTTGTCGAGAATATCTAAAAAATCTTTGATCTTATTGATAATGGTATCAATACCATTGGTCCACTTAGACCAGTCAAACAATGACTTACCACCTTCCTTCCACGTTTTGTAATCGTCATAAAGCAAGGCCAATGCTGCACCCAATGCCAGGATAATCCCGATCGGTGATGCAAGGAATGCGAGTCGGAATAACTTTAGCAATCCGATAAAGGTTTTAAACGCCGGTATGAACTTAAGCAGTAATCCAAGTGACTTGGCCAATGCACCAAACATCAGAGCCAACATAGCAAAGCGCAGGCCAACGGCGAGCCCTTCTTTGATTTGTGGATTCAATTGTGAAAAGGCATGAATACCTGCCTGAATCAACTGATTCAACATTCTCAAAATAGGAATTAAAGCTTTACCCGCTTGCATGACGATGACCTGAAACCCTGTTTTGGTCATCATGGTCAAATCACGGTATTCGGTCATGAACTCATTGCCAGACTTGGCCAAGTCATTATTCATGCCGAGTTCTTTCTGGATCTTCTGGTATTTATCCATGTTGGCCATGAATTTACCGTCACGCATGGCCATCAATGTATTTTGATCAATACCAAGGGAATTGGCATAAGCATTTGCTTGATACGATGGCATCTTGGCTAAAACACCGCTCAGATCCTTCATCACCTCCACGCGGTCACGCATTGCGCCGTTTGCGTCTCTGGTATTTACACCAAGACTTTTAATCTGCCCTTCATATCCTGGTGAATTACGAATCTTTTCAGCCAAAGCCTCCAAGGTGCCGACTGCACCCTCAGCACTACCACCCAACTGAGCAATAGCATTCCCATAGGCATTAATGTTTGTAACACTGGCACCAATACGCTGAGATGAGAAATACAACTTATCCAACTCACTAGCCGTTTGTTTTACTGCAAGTACTGCACCAGTGGCCAAAGCCAATAAAGCGCCGTTAAGTGCCTTAGCTTTCCATTCAATGCCATCCATGGCACTTTTCATATTGGCTAAGCCTGAATTGTCTGTATCAAATCCAAGCGAAACCAAGAAATCACGAATTACACCATCTGCCATGGGAACCACCTATTTATTTTTTCTTTTGTGCTCTTCATTTAGCAAATATTCATTATCTGCTACGACATCGAGCGCATCATTCATGTCTGCTATATCTGCTAGATCCAGCACACCATTTTTTAAGGATTCGAATTTACACATGCCTTTAATCACTGGCCGCATGAGCCAATCCGACTCATCCGGCATAGATCTAAAGCTTATGGTTGCTTCATGCTCGATGCCTTCATAAGCAACCCTTGAATAAAATTTCCCAAGTTGATCCGGATTGTGGCAATCACCAGCGGTAATACCTGCGTCATATCGATGTCATCAAACATGATCGAGTTATTACGACAGACCACCGCACCACCACGTTTGGCAACGCCAAGGCATTTAAAAATGATGTAATTCACATCATCCTCAGGCATCTGAGCAATAGCATCCATCAACGGCGATAATGCATCGGCCAATGGCTGCAGATCGCTAAGATCACCGCTTTCGCCCTGGTCAATTGAATCAATTGCTTTTGCTAAATCGCCTTTGGCCACTTCCGCAATGATTGGCATAAGCTTAGGCACAATCGGTGCAATTTTTCGGGATACATGAAACTGATCGACCGCATTTAAGCGGCCGATCGTGTATTCAATTCCATTAATTTCCATAACCTAAAACCTTACTCGTATGTGCCTAATTTCATATCGACTTTGATTGAGTCGAATACCCATTCCACGATGCCGCCGTCTTTTGCATTCACATAGTCTGGGACTTTCTTAAATGCACATTTGGTGGCTGTGTGGTTGTCCCCTGAACCTTCATGATTCAGCGTGATCGTGTTTTTGCCCCATTTCACAGAACTGTTTTTCTGCAAGTTATAAAGATTCATTAACTTGGCATTAGTCGGTGAAGTTTTAAGAAAGCGAATTGTGATCTGACCTGAATTGTCGGCATGCAATGAATGCATCCCCTCACCATCTGCCCCAATGGTCATGGTGTTTTTATCACCTGCCATGGCAAAGGTAATACCCTCATCCGAAATAGCAGCGCCATAACCTAGATCAATCACCGCGTCTGCACTAGTTAAAGTGCAATGGGTATCCATAAAAGAATATGTACTCACGAATTACTCCTTAGCGGTTTACGGCGACAAGAACATCAGCAAAGTGTGTTGCACCTGCTAACTTGGCCGCGATTTGAAATACTGGCGCTTTACGTGCTTCTCGTTCAGCCTGAGGTTGATCATCAAGACTATTGGCAAACACATAGTAAGCTTTGGGTAGGTAGTCGCCTGTTTCAAGCACACCAAAGCTGTCGCCGTTCCATCGCCCAGGGCCAAGCAAGCCATTGGTCACACCCTGTTCACAAGCAGCTTCAAGTACACCACACTGGCGATTCACCCCTGCGCCTGTCTGCGGGATCTTGGTTGTATTGGTGTAGTAGAGATTCCACAAAGATGTCTCAAGATGGTTTTGGAACCAGTCTAGGCCGTGGATCTCGTCAAAGAAGGTACCGTCTGTCATGACACCTTCTTGCAAGATCGCTGTGTCATTGTTATATCCAGCAAAAACATTGCAGTTTTTCGCCACCAATGCTTTGGCCTCATCTGTATCCAGATCCTCTGCGGAAATACCTGGAAGTTGCTTAAACTTCAATGTGATTGTGGTATTCGTACCCATGAAATTCACAGTGAATGCACGTCCGAACATAGACGCAGCCGCATAAGGGTTATCACTGGAAAAGATTGAGAAGGTACGGCGATATTTTTTTTGCTTAAGCTTGTATGGGATGCTTGTGACATCAGTAGTACTTAAGCAATTTTCATCCTGAGATGTATAGCCGAATAAACGCGAAGGATCTGCAGCTTCAATCAAAGCTGCTACATCCAAAGCCTGTTGCTCAGTCAAATCGGCGGCAATCAATAAACCATACCATTTAAGTGATTTTAAGCAGGCTTGAACCACTTGCTGCGCTGTCTCAGCATCAGTACCTTCTTTGTGCCAGTAGCCGATATACAGAATACGTGGCTTAGGCGACTGACTAAAATATGCTAGGGCAGCTTTATATTCTGGATCGTCAACGCCGTAGTCCTCACCAACTTCGGTGATATTTGAATACTGGCGCATACGCTCAATGGTATCGATCACACCGCTGGTGGTACCGAGAATTAACAAAGAGCCAAACGAGCGCGGTCCTGCCGCCAATGCAGCAAGGCTAATGCTGACATTTACGACATTAGAAACGGGCAATGTCATGGATTACTCCTGATTTAATTTTATTTTTCCAGCATCTACGAACGACTTAACTGCATACGTGCGTGACGTTTTCCGCTTAAAGACAGCGGTTAGGTCATATCGGCGTACATACTGATTATTGAGAAAGTCAGGCGCGGTGATGATCTCACCGGTACTGATAAATTTGATTTTCTGCGCATTGAGCTGCGCGATATTTTGCGGAATTGCTAGACCATCCTTAAGGACGTTTGAGATCGATTGGCCATGATCACCATAAAACGATAAAAACAGCGTCAATTCTTCATGTCGAATTGAATCCATTGTTTCGTCTTTCTGGTCGAAGTATGGCCCATCGTCAGGAATTATTGACTTTACAGCGAAGGCGCACCAATCCTCACCAATGGCAGGGAATGGCGGTGGATCTCTCTGGAATCGTGGCCGAACCATTGCACCTGGTAAAGATGTAATCCCAACAATGAAAGCTTGGAAAAAGTCCTCAAGTTCCTGGTCATAAGCAGATCCGCCACTGGGGGTAATATATCCCCCTGTTGCAGAATCACCCATGATTTAACCCAGTGGCTTAAGCTCACAAATTGCTTTTACGAAACCTTGGCCATAATGCAAATTGTCCAGTACCTGAGACACGATGTAGGTTTTACCCCGCCATACGATCTCATCTGCTTTGTTATTGGCATCACCCTGTATCAAAGCAAATTTGGTATGAATATTGATTGCACCTTTAATTAAGGTACCATCTGGACGGCGGTCCATGTTTAGGCCGTTATTGGTGGTGACCACACCAGCAAATGTGGTTGATGTTTTAGTTTCTTGTGATCGACCGTTATCACCCACGACTACTGCAGTACGATTACAGACAATCCCTGAATCCATAAAATCAGGATCTAGAAGTACATCTGAGACATCAAGACGAGCCACGTTTTACCTCCTTATCCTTTTTCATAATGATGTAAGTAACGGACTTGCGCAGCTCACCGGTATCGATCAACGGCCGAACTAGACCTGTTTCCGCTGGTCCTGATTCAAGCTGCTTAAGATACTTTTTGGCACCTTTACGCCCACGCCGTGCACGTGCCCGGATAGTGGCCAAAGACAACGGCGCAAATTCACCATTAACGAAATAGGCCCGAACAGAGTTCATTGCCTTCATCCCTGCGGATTCAAGCAACATCATCATGCGCTTATGGTTGCCAGAAAATGCCGCATCAACAGCCTTGACCAGCGTATCACCGACCTCGTCTTGAACTTCCTCAACACCTGGCACAAGAAAAGCACGTTCGGGAATGTTCATCGCAGGTGAGCCATTTTCCTGCAGATAGCCAATCTGGGCATTGGTGAGGCCATCACCATCAGTTCTGGCCTCTCCGTGTGGAATACCCACAAGCACGTCAACCTTCGATAATTCAGCAACGGCTTGTAAAATATCTAACAGACCATTACCAGTTGCTTGGACATTGCTACTCATAACTGAATACCTCCCGCACCTGCCATCATTAACAGTTGATAAAACTGAACGCCCCATGTTGTTTGGTTCCAATGGCCAGCATCCGTAATGATTACCCCAGATACATCCATGGACTTAGAAACACTGTCCACGGCCTTAGAGGTCTCATTGCCTACAATCTTGCCTGCATCACCACCAACACTGGCCGCATCCATCCCACGCTTATACAGCGTGAGATAGTGAGCGATAAAGAGTGTCAAACCATAATCGAGCAGATCCTCCCATCGATCCTCATTCAGTAATTTTTTCCCAAGGTTTAAGTAAAAATTAAACTGGAATGATGGATATTGTGCAGCATCTGCAAAGAATGGCATTTGTTCACGAAAGGAGGATTCACTGATCATGGGTTAAGCTTCCTTTGGTTGCTCTTTGTCCTTAGCCTTTGCATCAGCAATAGTTTTTTCTGCTTTGGCCAATTTGGTTTTAAGACCATTGATTTCAGTGTCACGCAAACCAATCTCATTAGTAAGATTCTGAATCGTTTCAGCATCTTTCAGTGATTGTTCTTGCTGCGCTTTAACCAATTGGATTTTAAGATCACTGATCTCTTGATCTTTATCCTGGACATCACCTTTCAGCTTTCCAATCGTTACAGTGGCCTCGTCCGATTGTTCTTGCAATGCCTGTAGATCACCTTGCAATTGTTCAACCTGCTTTTGTAGTTCACCATTTTCAACATCTTCTTGGGTGAGCTCTTGGCAATGGGCTTTTACGAACCAGTTATCTGCAACCTCTTGGTCTACTAATTGCAGGCCAGGATTAAGTTTTACTGTAATTGCTTGGCCATGTTCATTGGTACCAAGGTTTACCGTTAATGGGCGTGTAAGAAGGATTTGTACTTGCTTCGTCATGTTGCTCTCCTTACAGACCATCGGCATAAAATGCTGTTTCAGGGTAAACCCATTCCACCGCACCCAAACGACCGTAGTAAGTGGTTAATTGGCGTAAATCGCGGTATTCCACTGGTGTACGTTGTAACGGCACCATCGGGAAGCGAACACGGTTTTCATTTTGCTCATAACACATCATGCGGTCAGTGCCTCCAGTACCACGACCAACTAACCATTTAGATGGCTGGATATCTAACGGCTTACCATTCTTAGCCATAGAGATACAGTTGATTTTGATATATTCCAGAATTGAGATGTTGCCCGCTTCTGAAACTTTACGGGTAACGATCAAACCGAACTGCTCAGGCGGTAATAACAATTTAGAAGGACAAACGGCGAAAGCTGATGCAACCCAAGCGTTATACAGAATCATGTTTACGTCAGCGAGAATTTCGTCTGCAGTTGCAACTGACCATTCCTTGTTAACGTTGGTCGCCCCAACCTTATCCGAGTTAAGCAAACCCTTAACACCCACGATGTCGTCACCGATATAAATCTGCTCATCAGTGTCCATGTTGTGCTTAAGGATTAAGCCGCTATGTTTAAGGGCATCCACAGGGCGACCAACTTGGCGAGCTGATTCTAGCTCTGGAAGTGTCCAGCCAATCTGATTAGCCCACAAGGTCAATGGTTGAGCTGTTTTACCGATATCCAACGCAATCCCCTGGATTGCATCAGCGTTCTTGCCTACCCAAGATTTACCCTGAGGAGATGCACCACCAGCTGCAGCAAATGTGGCATTTGAGAAACTCGAAATTTCATCGGCAATGGATACGTCTGAGCGTAGATCGATGTCACGGGACCAAGTAACATCAGCCAAAGGTTCATGCATGGTTTGATCTAGGCGTTCTAATTCACCAACCAGAAACGCACCCGTGCTATCCACAGTTTGAGCATCAAAGGTCATCATGTGGTCACGTGTACGCGCACGTACAGGGGTTGCAGTACCCATGGCCACAGCTTGGGCAAGAGTAGTTGCAATTAATAACTTACTCATATTGTGTTTTCTCCAGGCACAAAAAAACCACCTCATTGGTGGCCGTGCGAATCAATATTGTTTTAGATGTTGAATGAGATTTCTACGTTGCCCTTTGCATCCGCATCATGCATGAAAAAGGCATTCGGCAATGCAATACTGTTTGCACCATCTGCTGCGGCTTCGATTCCACCAACTGGCTTGGCTTCTGTACCTGCAGTGACACGCACATAAACAGTTCCTGCTTTTTTGGCATTACCGGCATTACATTTCACCGTCATATAACCACGGCGTAAAACGTCTTGAATGCCGTTCGGTTGCGGTACCGCTTTACCTAATTCATTTTGAGCTGATTGTGTTGGGTAAGCACGAACGAATAAACCGTAAATCACTGCCGCCGTATCAGCTGCAGCCAGTGGTACAAATTTACCTGTCGTACCATCGATCTTACCGAATAGACCAAATGCAGCGAACTGCGCACCTACAGGATGCGATTCAATTGTTGATTGGCTTTTACGAGAGACATCACCAGGGATGCCGCTTGGCATGCGATATAAAAATGCGTTAGACATATTTCCTATCCTTATTTATTCCAAAATTCACGGTTTTTTGCATTAATTTCGGCAGGCGTTGGTGCAGATCGACCGAAATCACTGGTTCTAATTCCAGAACGAACACCACGGGCATTGTTCTGCTGCTTGATCAATTCCGATGCCCCTGCGAAAGCAGCATCAATCGTATAAGTTGGTAACTTGTCAAAATCAGGATCTCCCCCAACAAACGGCGCGATTGCCTTTTGCCCATCCTGAGTTGCGTATGAGGCTTTAAGCACTTGACGTTTAACATTCAGCACAGCTTTACCATTTTTGGCGCTGTCTAATGTTGGCATGCGATAACCTGGCGAGAGGATCTCCGCACGGGAAATGACTTCTTTTAACGAATCACCCGTGTAACTCTGGACACCTTCATCAGAAAGCTTTTCGGCTTTCTCGGCCTCAGTTAGATCACCGCCGTCCTTTGTTTCTTCCTCAGGCTCGTCATCGTCCTCGGTTTCTTCTTTTTCAGAATCCTTGGTTTTTTTCTTTTCAATGGCTGACATGCGCTTATCCATGGTTTTCATGAATTTACGCATTTCAGCTTGAAACGCCGAATCACCTGTTTTGGTTTTTCCCTCCTCAGGTTCGTCATCATCTTTGGTTTCTTCTTCCTCAGAATCAGACGTTTTTTCTGCCTCCTCAACAGCCTGATCGACGGTACGTTTAAGCCCCATCAAACTTTGATACCAAGGCGCTTTATTTTTAGTCGTCTTTTTAGACATAAAACTATCTCCAATTGAGCAGCGAGAACCGCATCGCCCTTTTTCAACTAATGCAATATGGTTCACCCGAATATTGCTCTGTAACCCTTTGCCCTTGCTGGTCTCTGTATAGTCAGCATCGTAGCCCAGGGAAATTTCTACTTTTCCATCGAGAACCTTTTGGATGGTCTCTTTGTCCATGACCAACAGATCAGCCATGAGATAATCAGAATCGACACCATCACCTCGGCGGACATCTTTACCCACACCCTTAGATAATTCTTTCCAATTATCTGGTGTTACCCAATCGTCAGGATGGTCATCTGTAATGGGCTTGCTTTCAGCACTCGCAATGGTGATGGGATCGAATAGGACATCTTCACCACGGTAGATAATGATCAAGCCGGTATTGTCTGCAGTGACTGGGACCTCGCCGTCTGCATACATCAAGGTCCCAATACGTGCGATCGGAACATCACGGCAAAGTAGATAACCCTCGGGGGTAATTTCCCGTGTGCGTCCCAACTGGCCAGTCGTATAGATCTCTGATCGATCAACCGTTTTTTGGTCTTTGGTCTTTTTAGGTTTAAACATAGTTCACCATTGAGCGGGCATAAAAAAACCACTCAAATGAGTGGCTTTATGTTGTCTATTAAAAATGTTCTTTCCCATCGCATTGGATATCTCCAATCAACCCAAACAATCCAATTATCGCTACAGTCTTTACGATAATATCTAAAGTTTCCTGCCTTATTTATCCTGTAATGCGTTGCCCCTATGGGCGCATTTACCAATATAGTTGCACTAACCATAGCTACCTCTATGCACAAATTAAATCTCTGGTATGACTGGCTCGGCATAACACCTGCAATTAGGTAAACATCCTGCATGTCCACGCAATCGATCTAAGACAGGTGGGCTACTCCACAATACGAATTTCCCATTCATTTCCTTATGGGATGGCCTAACATCTCCATCCTCACTGGTGCGCCATATATACCCCTCAGATCCAAGATTCTCGGCTCTGGCCTGCGTAAATAGACATGATGCTCGGCTGACCTCAGTGCGGGCAATTGTGTTTGCTCTAGATCTTGTCACTTGACCAGTGGCCATAATCAGACCAGCCACCTCACTGGCGCGGCTTCCATCAATCAAGGATCTGGTAGATAGATCCTGAACACGCTGAGCTGCTTCCAGTGGTAGCGATCTAATCAAGCGAACTTGCTCATTTAGCAACTCTTGATAGACCGCACCTGTATCAGTGTCGCGGATCTGTTCACGCACACCACGGGATAGATCTTGTGCATAAATGAGCCAAGTTTTCTCATCACGTAAAGCAACATCTGTGAGGATTCTCCCCGCTGTGTTCTGTGCCCAAAAATTCAATGTATCTGCATATTGGCTTAATGCATTCACAATGATGGGGTACTTACTTGGATCATGAACATCGAAACCCTTAACAATGGTGTCGACATAATGGGCAATCTTTCTAAGCTGCTGACTGTACCGGATCTCCATCTTTCTTGCCCGGTTCGGCGATATCCGATTGATTTGATTCTTCATCGTCTAAACGTTCCCCTGGCGGTGGTGGATCTTCATCATCAGCATCTTTAATTTCCTCATCAGTGATATGAGAGAAAATGCCAGTGACTTCGCTTGATTGGCGTAACTCTTTAAGGGCGGTAGACCGTTTGATCAATCCAGAATCCTCGGCTGCAGATACAGCATCGACCACATTCTTGGCCACCTCAGCTTTTTTATCGTCCCCAAGTTGCCACAATGAGGCGAATTGAAAATCGAATGAATCAGGCAAAGGCTTACCAACTACAGACATAGATAAAACGGCGTAAAGGATCTGCAACGGCGTACGCAATCGCCCCTCTTGCTGTTGATTGATATTGTCGTAATAGTTTGCCAAATCAGATTCACCAGTAGCATTTAGCCCTGCAGGTGACTGCCCGAATAAGCGCACTAAAGGGATACCAGTTGCACCAGAGATCTGTTGCCCAAACTGCAGTAGTAAATTATCCAATCCCGTAAAGCTGTATTGGTGAGTCTCAAATTCATCCTCGGAATCCATCAAGGTCATACCCTCGTTGGATTGCCAAAGTCTGATTTGCTCTATCTGCTTTACTAATGCATCAAAAAACTGACCGCCCTTTGCAATGATTGTTCGTAACCCTTTGACCTTATAGGTGCGTAAATGAGCCTTATAGACCAACTGGCCAGCACCTAAGGTAGCACTATCAAAAATCGTTAAACGATCCAATAAACGCTCAATGACTGATTGGCCCCAAAGGTTTTCTGTAATTGATTGGTTATAAGGCAGCTCAACGCCATCCATGCGGATTACACGGGAATAGTGGATCTTCTGATTGCACAAACCAACTGAATCATGGATCACATCGTAATACTTAGGCATCCCATAATGTGGACCATATTCAGTGACGAGATCTTGCATAGTTGGCTGAACCATCCAACGGTCTAAAACTAATAGCCCTTTGAATTGACCTTTACCAACGGTGTTAGTATTTAACGGCGTAGAAACGTTCTGGCCATCGATCAGCATTACAGCAATGGTTCCACCATAGAGACGGGACCACTTAATTGTCTTATTAAGTCGATCCCAAACTTGTAGGCGGTCCATCTCCTGGTCAATCATCTCCCCATCTTTGGGTGAACTAAATCCTTTAATGTTGCAGCCTTTGCGCGTCATATCATCAGCGACAACATCAACGACTTGGCCAACAACCCAAGAGGTGCGATACATTGCTTCGAGTTTTAATCGGTTGCGGCTTAAGTAATTGAACCCATAACCGGACTGGTCATGTTGGTTTCCTGAACCCAAGCCAACGCGAGCGGCGAAGTTTTGGAAACTGTCCGCCGTAAATTTTAAGATTCCCATAATTTTCTCGTATTAAAGCTTGCCCCAAACACTTAAGGCTGCAATCTGCGGGTTAAAACAAATCATGACGCTATCAGCTCGGTTCGGTGATGCCGTACCGTCTGGTTGCTTGTTGACTAAGATCTTACCCACACCGTTCTTTGTATATGTAGGCTGTGATAACTCGGTAGTGAGCAATGCCAGCTCCTTAGGGTCGATATGCTCACTAGATAATGAAATGATCATGTCGGGATCATATTCACGCCCTTCCAGTGCTCTAAATGTTTCCTGGAAGCGCAAACGCAATGACCACCATGACTGTGCTTTGAGATTTGCGAAATAGTCTTTGTTAAAGCGACCATCAACCATTTGCTCATCAGGTTCATGTACGCCACCAGATCCTCGGAATGACTGAACATCAACCTCAGACAATCCTTGCTCTCTCCGTAGCTCATTGATCACTCGTGCATCACCACGGCATCCAGCGCCCAGACCATCGGCATCATAGAACAACGTGTCTATTGATTGATCAACACATAAGTCCATAGCTTTCTGTGTGGTACCGAAAATGTCATCGCCTTTGCCCGACCATGTATCGAGATACGTCATAACAACACCGTGACGGGCTGCATAAGAGTTCTTATCCTTACCCTCGTCCGCAACGTCCAAACCACTGATACGATCACCTGTAGGCTCAATTCCAAGCTTCACATGTGCATCTAATGCAAGCTGCACCCATGTGGATGGGATTAAGACACCTTCAACAGATGCGGCATAGTTGATATCGACTTCCTGAGCAAGGACCACATCATCCAGTGTGGCCAGTTGCTTTTCATACCACGGGTGGATCTGCTTTCCGTTATATTCAACGGTCCAATTCTTATCAGGATTGGCTCGCCATGGCATAGAAAAAACGGCGTAACGGCCGCTGAATCGATCTTGATGGAATCTGTCGCCAATACCGTTAGGGGTAGATCCTTTGATATGAACGTTCGTGTTTTGCGATATAGCGGCATCAACTGCCTCTTGTCGCTCCACGAATGCCCACTCATCAAGAAAGTACATTGTGGTACGTCCACCACGGCCAATATTGTCGCCTGCCTCTCCAGTAATGGTTGCGCCGTTGTCGGGGTTAATAATCCGCATGTAGTTATCATGCACTTTCTCGACAAAGCCTTTAGGCTTCATCCAGTCAGGCATTTTGCTGAACATATCCCGGAATTTATGGAAGAGCGTTTTAGGATCGCCCTTTTTATCGACCAGTTCCTCTTTACGGCTACCTACACCACCAGCAAAGCCATCAATGAATAACCAACGATGCAGGAAATATCCCAGTACAACGTAGCTCATCCCTTCATCACGGGATTTTTCAATCAAGCCATGCGTCTGAGTGTTCTCACGCTCTAACAGCCATTCGACCAATTCAACTTGCTTAGGCCGTAATACAAAAGGAATATTGGCAGGCAGGCCAAATGACATACCGCGCGGATCGTATGTCCATATCCAATGATTGAACCAGTGAACTGGATCTGTACGGCATTTATATAGCTCGGCCTGTATGCTTAGTTCGTTCTGCTCAGCTACAGCTTTATAGTAGTAACGCCGTGACATTTCGACCACAACGTCAGGCAAACGAGTATTTACAGTCCATTCTTTGATTAATGGTGCAATCTCATCAAGTGCATAAGTCATTTCTTACCTGTCAGGACTAAACGAGAAAGTTCTAACGGCGACATCGCTGCAAGTTCTTCCGGTGTAAGAATTGGCGGTGGCGGGATTTGAGTATTTTCAGTTTTAATCGCCCCGCCACCTGCGCCAGTAATTTCGACACGCTTCTCATAAAAACCTTTCATGATCTTTTGCATTTGGTCCACGATTTTAATTGTCATCGTCACGTTATTTTTTTTAGACCAAAGCAGATCGCTTAAAATTTTGAGCTGAACAATATCGTTTGCCCCACTAATGTTGTGGATTGGTTGCTTAAGATATTCATCCCGTGTTGTTTCAAATACGTCCTTGTATTCCTGCCGTAGATCTCTGCCTGCAACCTTAGTGGGGTCATAGGCTTCTACTTGCTGCGGTGACACATCGATGTTGAATTTTTCCTTGATGTCCTTAACAACTTCCGTGGGTGTCATGAATTGCGCAAGTGACCGAACTATATAGAGTTGCTCGGCTTTTTTTAGCTTTGCCATAATTCAAAATCCATCAAGGCCCATCAAGGAAACAGGCCAAAAAAAAGAGCCATACGGCTCAACTTACAAGGCAGGTTCCACAGCACTTGGAAATATTTACATCAGATACAAACGGCGCTTGCTTCGCCACTTCTACAAGTCGCTTCACATTCTCGCTCGCTCCCCATCGTTTAACGACACCCACGAACTCCTCAACATCATGGCCAGTCAAATAATGTTTCGGCAGACCGGTCATATCACTATAAAGTGGTTCATCATTTTCATCACGCTCCACACCTATGTGATATAGCTCATGTTCAATCAGTGCACAAAAATCTCGGTCTGTAGCTTGCTCGCAAAAACTGGCATCAATGGTGATGAGATATATAGGCACATAACCAAACCAGTCGCGCATCTGTTGCTCTTGTCGAGCCTTGCGCCATCCGCCCTGGTTAAACATCACTTTTTCGCACTGGCCAAGGACCATGCGCTTTTTTGCAGTACATGCTGATGATGCCCATGCAAATGCTATAAAGTCCTCACAATCATGAATGAGCTCAGCGATATGGTCATGATCAGGATTGTGTAATGGTCCACCAATAGTTAAAAAGTTTTTAACCACCCAATCCATAAGATCTGGTGCCGGTGCAAGACGTATTGCTTCTTCCTCGTCTGCTTTATCCATCAATTCCGTTGGTGGAAATGGTCGAATCTGGCTCATTAAATCTCTGCCTTTTTATACTTTTAAGCCACTGGTCAGCGTAGCTTGCTTCAATTTGTGTTGGACCAGATTCATCAATCTTGTATCGGCTGGATGATTCAATCCTTACAACCGTATAACCCTTTTCCCAGGCCTGATCATATTTATCCAAGCTCCAGGCTTTATTTGCCAATTTACCTTTACGCCCACCAGACCAAGGACCGCCAGAAATCTCAATTAAGATCCTGTCCTCAATTAGGTGAAAGTCATAACGCCAGTGTTTTGTTGATTTGAATTGGAAAAGCTTTTCGAATTTTATATCCAGAATGTTTAAGGCTCGCTCCAATTCATCGAACGCATCCAAGTATTTGTCTTTGGCTTTCGGCAGCGGTCTGCTTTTAGGCTTGGTTTTCGGTTCACGTTTTCTGGTGAGTTTAAAATACTTGTCGATTTCCATTCTTTCACCTTTACATCACAGCGACCTTTAAGCCAGGATAACTTTTCAACGGCCAAAAAAAATCGCTCATCTAATTGAGCGATTTGATCGGCTGTTAGCCCCTTGGTTGTACAACTACCTACATGCTTTAATTCTTGCTCGGTTTCCCGAATTTCTTTATCAATATTTTGGCTCATGGTTTCTCCAAACAAGAAAAGAAAAGCCCCGCCAGTAACATGTATGTCAGCGGGGCTTCATGTGCCGTAATCCGTTCGGCTAGTTGACTCGCATTGCGCCAATGCGAGTGAGGGTCAGAAATAAAAAAAGCCCACCTTTCGATGAGCCTTGGAAATCTTTCAGGGCGACCAATTCATAAAACGCCCATTTTAGAAATACTTATACTGAACCGTTCTGTTTATGTCAAGCAAAGGAAATTTCTTCTGGTTCAAAATGAAACGATCTTGCAAGACTGTTTCTAATGCAATTTTCCCAATTTTCAATACATGCCTCTGCAATCAGCTCATACGGCGCATATCGCTCAGAATAGCCTGATTTAGAAACCTTTAACTTTGCGATCGTTATTTTCTCATGCAGCGTGTATGGGCGCTTACCAGTGCCTTCACACTTATCACAAAACTTAGATCCATCAGGAAAGCCTTTCTCATTGAATAGTTCAAGCTTTCCCAACCCCTGACAATGGCCACACATTGCCTTTGTGAATAAACGGCCACGCAAAACAACCTCAGCTACACCTTTGGCCACATTGGTTAAATCGCCCTGACAATTGTTAGGCTTAAAATTCTTCTTGATCATTTCTTTATGGATCTTAGCTGCCAGAACATTTCGAACACGGAAAAAATCTGCCGAGTTAATTTCCCCTTTCTTAAACTCAACCTTGCCAGGTATTTCATCAATACGTTTTTTTACTTCTTTGCCGTTAATGATATTTGTCTCATAAATTTTCTTGGTTTCAGTCACTAGGGCAATACGCTCAAAATCAACTCGCTCAATAAGCAGCTCTGCCCATTTCTTTGCCTGAGCTGGCATTAATGCTATTTCACCTAAAACCACATCCTTAGTTATTTTTCCCTTACCGTTAGATTGAGCGATCGCAAGCCGTAATAATTCTAAAAAATCAAATTTTTCAATTAACATTTCTGTCTACCTATATTTCTGTGATGCTTATCCCATGAACCGTATTCATGAGATGTTTTTTGGTGCGATAGCTCGCTAACTTTCGAGTTGCTGCAGACTTAACATCCTCGACAATGCGTTCGCCTGTGATGATGTAGTAAGTGAAATCAGCGAAATAACGTAATGCTGGCTTTGCTCTCTTTTCCCCTTCAATTTTGGTCTTTGGTGCAAGTTCAAATTTTGTGTGATGTTCTAACCCGAATATCTCCCCTTTTTGCTGTAACGCTTTGAGCTCGATGTATCGCTTATGTTCTTTCTTGCTGTCGAAAGTCATTCCATCCAGTTCAACTTTTTGGGCATTGAATTTGTTTCGATTTACTTTTTTAGCCTTAGGTTTTTTGAGGATCTCACAGCGATATTGATCAAGGCTCATTGAGTTCATGTATTACCCCGCCATTTGATGTTCAAGCGAGCCTGAAAGACATGCGAAATAATATGAAAGCCATCCCTCAATACCGTGTTTGGCTTTGAACTCTTTTGCTTGAAAGCGAATTACACTGAGTGAAAGCACAAAGCAAACATAGGTGCACCAGATTAAATAGAACTTCATTGGAGCCAACCTTTCACCAATTCGGGTGACGGCAAAAAGATTGTTCCAATTAGCCCAATGATGAATAAAGCCGCAATTAACAAGATTCCGTAATACTGCTTTTGCCCTTTGTGTGGATCGTCTCTATCTAATGTGATAAGTACACCAACCCCTATACAAGTACCCACTACATAAAACACCCAACCCCATAAAAACAACGAATGAAAAACCTCATAACGCTCAACGATATAACCCAACATAGTCCACCTGCTATTTTAATTTAATGAGTTTTTCCAGTTCAGGAATACATACCTCGGTGTCTGTCCTCAAGTAATTTGACCAATTATTATTTCCGTAATAGATCAGATCCTCTTTGGCACCACCGATAATAAAGTTCGCTTTTTCAATTGCTTTTTCATCACCAAAGCTATCGATCAGTTTTTTCATAAATTCTTTCGCGTTCATGCTGCAGCTCCTTTGGTTGGTTTAAAGCCCAACTCGAATAGAAACGGGATATATGGTTTTTGTTTGATTGGATCTGATAACAGCTTGGCCATGCGTTTAGCTGCGCCCTGCCAGTCCTCACCACGGCCACAAAATGAATCTTTGAACTCGGGATGAAAAACCAATTGTCTTGCGAATGTGTACAACTGCTTGTCTGATGCAAAGGTAATCACGTCCGGGATGGTGTTTTCAGATTGAGACTGTTGACCAACAGAATTTTGATTGTTTGAAAAACGTTGTACCGGTGTTTT
This sequence comes from Acinetobacter higginsii, assembly GCF_000369525.1. Lineage (GTDB taxonomy): Bacteria > Pseudomonadota > Gammaproteobacteria > Pseudomonadales > Moraxellaceae > Acinetobacter > Acinetobacter higginsii. Next base: position 126,304 of record NZ_KB850072.1, on the reverse strand, counting down.
CATCTTCGCGTATTTAACACGCGCTTTAAGCATCCACTCAGCAAAGAATTTTGCCATCATGTCATCAGAATGATTTCTATCCTGATTGAATCCATTAAACGCATTTAGCTCACGCTCAAACCAAGATGCATTAAAAATCTCGTTGGTATCGAATGAGCTGTCGATAGAAACAATTTCAAACTTCAAAGTTTCCAAAACAAACCACGTATCTTTTTTATTTTGATTAGTGTGTTTTGATAGTGTGTTTTGTGTGTTAAACGCTTTAACTAGTAAAGGTAAAACGCTTTTACTAGCAAGGGTTAAACGGTTTAACTGGCAAGGGTTATCTAGGTAGTTAAACGCTTTTACTAGCAAGTTAGATTTATGCGGAAAATTTAAGCGTGGTTTTTTGCTTTTTCTTCCTCGGTTTGATTTTTTTGGAACAAGCCTCTGGTAGTTAAACGTTTTAACTAGCTGGCCATTAAATAAGCTGAATGCCTGAACCAATAAGCCACTTTTACCAGGGAAATTAATTAAGGTCCCAACGTTATAATTATCGGTTAATGAGTAGGCATTTCCATAAACTGATTTCTTATGTAACTTCACTAATCCAACTTTAATCAGTTCCTTTGTACACTTCACTACAGTTGGGTGACTTTTGCCTGAGAGTTTCTCCAATTGCGAAATAGATAGCTCATCTACCTCCTTATTCCAACCGCGCGTTTTTCGGTTAATGATTAGATAAATCTTAACCGCAGGATCTGAGATCTTGTTCATTGCCTCATCAACAAACGCATTTGTTACTTGAAATGAATTCGGGGTGTATTTACTCATGCTGCGACCTCCAGCACTGGGATATATTTACGTTTTTTAGCGACATAAAGAAATCGAGCTAAAAGCTCTGCATGCTTTCCTAGCAATGAATAATCTGGTTGTATACCTGTGATTTTCGGCAATGATTCCATGCTCATGTGCATGGTATAACCAGTTATTTCCTCTATCTTGCAATACAAGGCGTATAGTTCTGGTCTACTGGTTGCACCATGAATCAAATCACCTTCACTGGAAAAGATGCAAAAAACACAACTCAAACGATCATTTTTGGTATATGCCCAGTGTGTTTGCTGTCCTGCTTGTGCAATCGTTTCAAAAACGTCATTGGTATTTAATGAATGGATCGGCAACCAGTTATTCCAGGAACGACCTGCTCGACCATGTTCACTCTTATTGATTTCCCAAACTGCTTTCTTTGCACGCTTTAATGATTCTTGCGCACGCATCCCCATACAATTAACAATTCTGGTAAATCCATTTGCTTTAGCATAACGGCGCACTTCTCGTGTAATTGGTCCGCGTTTTAAATCACTGGTACATTGACGGTTTGCAGAAGAAGGCCAAGATGGTACATACACTCGTGTAGTAAATTTATGCAGAACCATTTCAAGAAATGATTTGATTGCACAAGCTACAATAAAAGGGACACCAGCCTCATCAGCCTGTTTTTTTGCATGTTCAAGTGCACCATGCCATTCCATTTCGCCTAATGATGCGTGAACTACTAGAATTTGCTCCTTTGGAACAATTTCTAATAATTTAATCATCATTGCCTGACTATCCTTGCCACCAGAATGATTAATAACAAATAATGCACCTTGCTGTATTTCATATAGTGCTGATTCATGGATCATGATTCACCGCCCTGGTCTTTCAATTGAATGAATCGACCGAACATAAGGATTTTGTCAGCACGATGCAGACTGGTGATAACCAAACTGGCATCGCCATAGCTCATACGGTGATGCTGATGTAATGCCTCCATAAGCTCATCTCGCGTTACTGCAGCATTAGCTTCATCACGATTGATTTTGCGTAAATTGGCCCTTCTTACATTCAGATAACTGTTTAAAGTTTCCATTGCTGGCTCATGCCAGGATTGGATTGTTTGGGCATGTTTTAGTTGCGCCATCTGTTGCTTGTTTGAAATGCTACTGTTTGATATATTGGTCATGTTCTTGAACTCATCGGTTAGTGAACACTGCTCAAAGCTCGAATTGCAACTTCGGGCTTTTTGCTTATCTGGAATACAGAAATAATTGTTTTGAATACATTCATGTATTCATTTGAATACGTTGTATTCTTTGCCTTTTTGAACATTTCAACTGATGATTGGCCTAAATCAATTTGTAGTTTTAAATCTATGGCCTCTCTCAACCATTTCGCTCGATTACCTTCCGCCAAATCATCTACAAGCTGTTTAACTTCAACTGGTACCCGTGTGGTCATCGGTTCAAGTAGTTTTTCACCTGGCTTAATTTGTGCATTTACGTTTTGCATATGCTTATCCAAAATCAAATATAGATATTTATGGGGTAGATGGCTTTTTGATTACATGTGGGATACTTGGATTGAGAATCAAAAGCCCTCTAGCCGAAATTTCTGGAATATACTCACCCCACTGACTGACAGCCGCCCTCGACACACCAAGGTTTCTAGCGAGATTTGCTGCATCAGTAAAAGCAGTGATTGCATCCGAAGTTTTAATGAGAACTTCCATACCAAGACTCAAAATAAGAAAATGTTAACCACAGTTAACCATACTTTATTTTTAATATCAAGCTCACTTAACTTTCAAATTGTTAAGCTGACTTTACTTTGTAAGGTTGGCACACTATGAGTACTCTTCAAGAACGATTTGCTTTAGCTATAAAGCACTATGAGGCAACAACTAATAAACGATTCGTTAAGGCTCATCTGGCCGAATTTTGTGGGGTGAGTAGACCGGCTGTTTCTGGATGGATTGAGGAGAACATTCAAACACTTGAACAAAACAATGCTGAAAAAGCAGCAAGATTTTTAGGTGTTAATCATAGGTGGTTAAATGGGCTTGGCTCATCGATGCTGGATGATGTCGATAGCACTGTTCCAGATAAGCCTAGCCAATATATGCCAGTAATGGTATGGGAAGCCCCTGAGGATTTAGACCCAAACACCTACGTAATCATCCCACATGTGGATGTAAAGTTTTCTGCAGGTGATGGCCGTGTTGTTGAGCTTGAACCAACAACTAAAGGCTATGGAACAGCTCAATTATGGGAATGGGTACAGAAAAAACGTATTTCTCCAAAAAATTTAATTACCGTTGATATTGATGGTGACAGCATGGAACCCAAGATTCCAAATGGGAGTGTTGTTACATTAGACAAATCAATTAATACTCTAGATCAAGTACAAAGTGGGAAAGTTTACGCGATTCGATATGGTAATGAGCTAAAAATCAAGCGCTTATCAAAAAGATTTGATGGAGCCTTAATTATTGATAGTGACAACCCTGATTATGATCGTGAAATAGTTGAAGTGGACCAACTTGAGCATATAAGCATCATTGGGAAATACGTATCTCATAGTTATGATGGCGAGATTTGAGGAAATATAATGATCGCAACACTAAATAAATCCAAAACCACCCTATCTATTAACAAGCAGGAATTTAAGGCAGCCTTGTCCAAAATTGGTGATGGTATTGACAAACAAATAGCCTCACTTAAAAAAGCCAAGCAAAGCTATGATGCTGCGGAAATGGCACGCGAAGTTATTAACGAAGCAAATATTTTTGAGGCCATAATTGAGGGATTTAATGAAGCTGAAGGTACCAATCTAAAGCTGGCGGATATAAGTAATCTGGAGCAGGCACAGGGCTGGATTGATGAATTTTTAGAAAAATATTCAAAGGTATAAACAGACCATCAATTTTGGCGTGATGAGTAATAAATCTGTGAACCCGACACAGTCCTTAGAATGATCGGGTGGAGAGAAATATGCAAATTGGTTTAATTGATTTAAGTCGAAAAGATAAGCCTCTTTTAGGTGAATTTAATTTCTCAAAGCTTCCACGCAAAGGCGAATGGATTGAAGTACTTCTTGAAGATGATGCTTACATTTTTGAAGTTTTGACTGTCGTTTATTCGACCGATGATCATGTAGAAATTTATGTGAAACGTCTTGGAGAACTTGATGATCTTTTAGAAAATCAATTTGGTGATCTTTCACAAGATGGCTTAGATGTGTGGACAAAACTTTAGTCTCATCTTGCTCCAAAATTATCGCAGCAAATCTTTTACCAGTAACTGGTGTATGCTTATTTAAAGTTATTTTCTGACCATCTATGGTTATACCAATCATGTTAATAAACTCCTATCAACCCACCCCAACGGTGGGTTTTCTTTTGTCTATTAAAACACAATATTAATTACAGTTAACATTTATTTTGTTAATCCTACTTTACAAGATTAATATTGTTAAGTATGCTTTATTCCATAGATAGCAAAAAGCCCTGATCAACTCTCACACCGAACAGGGCCTCTTACTCACATGAGGTAGATTATGGAACAAAATGTTTTAAATCACAATCGCAGCTTTGCAATTCGCAAGAGTCTGTTAAAAAAATGCGCAGCAGCTACTTTTGGCGTAGGTGTTTTAACTGGTGCGTATGCACTCGTTACCAAGCCAGTAGAAATCGCCCCTTCATACAATTATGCAAATACGCAATCTACATACGGCGTTTTAGCAGTCCAAATCACATCAGCAACCACAGGCCAAGCAGTAGTAAACCTTGATGGATTCCGTGTCTACACAAGCTTTGACTTTGAACTGGTTGAAGAATGGAACGGTGCAATTGGCGGAGAACAACCAACAATCCATATCACCAACTTGGCTGTTGACCAGATATTCACACCAAATGATGGTAATTACGGCGACTTCACAAATGCTGATGATATTAGAAACATGATTTCGATCATCACCGCCCACATCGAAAAAAATAAAATGGTACGGGGGTGATCATGATTAGTAAATTCACCACCCCTTTTAGCCAGTACCTTTGCAAAGATGAAGATGGTTTTTACAACGTTCGCCTTGGTCCAAAAATCTACTTGGCCAAGCTTTCATTGAACTATACGCCTGACTTCGACAAAGAGTTCTTTGGCGGTGCCCAGGACCAAAAGTTCGATTGGTACTCAATCCGTGTTCGTGATTCTCAAGATGGAGAATTACGCCCGATCACTACCGATGATTTATCTAAGACGTGGTTTAAGCGTGAGTTTAAAAAGGCTGTAAATAAGCAACGTGCAATAGAACGCAAAGCACTTAACAGCCAAGTTTCACGTTATAGCGCCAACCAACGTACTGCATACCACAACGCACAATCTAATTAAGGGGATCTGTCATGACACAACAACAATCAAAATCTGCTGAATTAGATGTGTTACGCACCATTCAACAGGAATTAAAGGCACCAAAAAGTAAATTCAATAAATTTGGTAATTTCCATTACCGCAGCCTTGAGGACATTTTGGAAGGTGTGAAACCATTTTTACTACAACATAACGCAACCCTTGTCCTTACTGATGAGGTACAAGAAATTGGATCTGTAGTAGTGCTTACTGCTAAAGCTGTGTTTACCGATGCAAATGGAAAACAAACTGTAGTAACTGCTCATGCTGGCGTAGACATTAATAAGAAAGGTATGGACGTTGCTCAAACCTTTGGTGCTTCAAGCTCATACGCCCGTAAATATGCATTAAATGGCTTATTTCTGATTGATGATACTCAAGATGCCGATACGGATGCGTACCAACAACAAGCTGGATCACAGGGTCAAAATAACCAGCAAAGTAGAGGCCAAAACCAACAATGTGCGAATGGTCAGAACAACCAGCGTGGGAATTACCAGCAAAACCAAAACATATCTCAGCAACAGAATCAGCCTGTTCAAAAGTCTCTTGGCCAACGCTTTCAGGATGCCTTGGTATCAATCAGCAAGGCAAATAATCCTGCAACTTTAGAAAAGGCATTGAGTACGTTTAACGGCACTAATTTTTATGCCGGTATCAGAAAAGCATGCCAGGCGCGTGCCGACCAACAAGGCTGGGAATTACCAATGCCTTCACAAGTTCAAAATCAACAAAATAATCAGATACATCACTAGGACACGGCTATGAATAATATTTTAAATGCCCAAGAGGCTTTCGCTGCCCTTCAAAAGGGTAAAACAGTACTGTGCCGTTATGCTGGTGATGGCGTTCTTCATGCAGATAAAGATTTCAGCACTCTGGACCAAATGCCTGCGACCGTTTTTGGCCAACCTAATTATGAATTTTGCATTCAATTAGAAATGTTGGAATTAGCTGGTATTAAATTTACAAAGCCACTTACGGTTGATGAATATCAAGAAGGGCAAGATGTATTTGTTATTTGTACTTATGCCCCTTCAATCTATGTCATGAACTTCAAAACCAGTGCGCTTATTGAATCTATTAATAGTGGTTTTGTTCAACGTGACGCTGAAAATGCTGAGCTTCAATTAAAGGCCATATCAAAAGCGTTAGGTCGTGAGTTTAATAACGATGTAACTGTTACTCGTCTTGGTAAAGAGCCTAGTAAAATAAAACGCAAAAAAGAGCCGCAAGAAAATATCACAACTGCTGATGCTCAAAAGGAAAAAATCAACCAGATTGAATCGAACAAGGATCTTGTTATTGATGCGATCGGTACGTGCTTGACTGCAGAGGAAGTTGAAACCACTTGCTATGGTTTAGATGGAAACGGTTTTAATGAAGCGCAACAGGAACAAATAACAGCCGCTAAGCAAGCAAAACTGGAACAGTTGGCGCAAGAAAAGGTTGCAGCTGAAAGTGAAGATCATGAGCTATTTAAGGATAAATCAGATCCTGAATTATCGGTACTTTGTGAGGCTTTTATTGGTGAAATCACAGAAGCTCACTCCCCCGCTCAGCTAGATGTAATTCATGGCCGTATAAATACAAGCACAGGATTGGAAAGTTTTGAGCATGAGATTCTGGCCAAAGAACTAGAATTAAAATACACCTCATTTACAGCACAAGAACCGCCTGTTGATATTGAAGTAGTAGCCGCCGCCGCAGTTGCTAAAGCTCAAAATATAGATGTTGAAACTGTGCAAAAAAACAATGAGCGCAAGCCAATCGAAGAAGAAGAGGAAAAATACAAGGAGGTTCTATCAACACTAATGAAGCGTGTCGATGAATCTAAAACTCCAATTGAAGTAAATGCTGTTGTTAGGTACACAAATTCTTGGTCAGCAAAACAGCGCGAGCCATTGATCAAGTATATGCATAAACGTCTGGAAGTACTTCAAGACGAGAAAGCAGCTAAACAACCATCATTAATGGTTCAGATCCAAAATGCACCAGATTTAACAACACTGGACGCTATTGAGATTGATGTATCAAGCATGGACCCAATAGCTCAGCCTGAAATGATGCGCTATATCCGTTCTCGCAGAGTCGAATTAGAAGCTCCTGCAGTCGAGTCCTCTATTGATGAGGATCTGCCATGAAATTCAATTACTCCACCCAAACCCGAATACTTTATGTATTCGGGGGAAATATGACGCACATTTTCCAAAATGTGAATGAATCAGAAATTACGGATCTGGTGGCCAACGCCAAGTTTAAAGAATCGATTTGGAGAAAGTAATGTCAGAGCAAGAAAAGTTGATATTAATGCCAGCTGAATTGAGCTTAGAAGCGGCAACCAAACGAGCGTCAGAGCAATATGAAGAATGCTCAGAAAATTTCAAAAACCTGCATCGTGACTGTCGTGAACCTGAATATACACGATTAAAAACACGATGGATTGAACACCGTGCCGTGCAACTTCAAGAACAATATCGCGCCCTGGTTAAAGTAGTTGGGAGAACATCATGCTAAATATCAAAGTTGAGCAAACATACTTTACGGACCATGTTAAAGCCTTGGGTGTGCTGAAAATTGATTGGGATCAGAAAGGCAGTATCCATTCTATCCAGCGTAACACAAACTGCATTTTTAGATTCGATCAAATTGCAGTTCTTTGGGATACCTGGCTAAAAGCTAAAAATACAGGGATTGTTCTTTGTGAGAATGATATTGAATGTGCAATTGAGGTCGAAGGTACGGCGGTTAAAAGAATCCTTTCTTATATTGAAATGGCCATCATTCAAAAAGCCCTAATTTATAGCAAAGGCAATCAACGCTTAGCTGCAGATCAGATCGGCATGAGTCGTACTAAACTCGGGTACCGTGTTAGAGGGGTTAAAACTAATTCAAGCGTGAGGGCTGCAGCATGAATATTGAAAAAGATTTTGATGAGTTTTTCACCAAACGACATGGCGAACTTCCTGCTGATACGTCATCAGTCGAATATGCTGATAAATCTTATTTAAAGCATGAGATGAAAAAGGCTTGGGAAATGGCGACTGATAAGCTCGAGGGCTGCGTGGTGGTGCCAGAAGCTGAATTTGTACTTTTACCTAAAACAATCACACCTGTAATAGATGAAATTTTAGGTATGCCATGTTTTAAGTTTATTAAAGCAGCGCAAATTTATCGTCAATTAGGTTTTGACATTCCACCTAAGGCAGAAAAAGAGCAATCATTTTTTATGTTCAAATTTTTGCATTTAGCTTCGGTACATGGCGATAAATGTTTTGATGTTTTTGAGTCTGAAACCAAAGCAATGGTAGAAGCAGCACGGGGCGGAAATGATTAAACGTGAAGTAACTGAATTCGATCTGCGCTGCCCTGAATTTCAAAATAGAGATTTAAAGCCAGAGCACTTCGAATTTAGAGATGATGGCAAGATTGTTCGGAAAGATCGTTGGGAACGTGGAATTTATAAAATACATGGGCATTTATGCGGTTTATTCGATTTTAGTTCCCGAAAAGATTTTGAGCTCGATGACATTGTAAAAGCCATTGAAAAATTAACAGATGAAGCGAAAGAAGCAACAGCGGATGCGGAGGAAACTTGAATGGCGGTTGCAATTGATTTAACAAACACTGAGCGTTTAGTTTCTACAGCTGAATTTGCTTTCCGATTAAACATTACTGAAAAAGAACTTTATGCTCGTATTCAGGATGGTCGAGTAAAACCACCTGCTAAGGATGGTCGAAAGAATGTCTGGCTTAATAGTTATGTGCTGTCTTGTATTTTAAAGAAAGTTCAGGATAGTGAAGCTAATGATTTATCTGCTTAAATTTAAGCAATAAAAAAGGCCGCATTTAGCGGCCTTTATACTTACAGTAAAACCATATGTGAGTAATACTGTGAGTAATCATTCTGATTTAATTTAAATAAAATATAAATTTCAATCAGTTATGATTTAATTGAGCGGTTTACATCATGCCGCCCATACCACCCATACCGCCCATATCTGGAGCAGCAGGTTTATCTTCTGGGATATCAGTAATCATACATTCTGTGGTCAACATCAAACCAGCAACAGAAGCTGCGTGTTCAAGTGCAGAACGCGTTACTTTAGCAGGGTCAAGAATACCCATCTCTAACATATCGCCATATTCGCCAGTTGCAGCGTTGTAACCAAAGTTACCTTCACCCGCTTTAACTGCATTGATTACAACTGAAGGCTCATCACCAGCGTTTGAAACGATTTGACGAAGTGGCGCTTCAATCGCACGACGTAAAATGTTGATACCTGCAGTTTGATCTTCATTCGCGCCTTTTAAGCCATCTAATACGTTTACAGCACGTACCAGTGCAACACCACCACCTGCAACAACACCTTCTTCTACTGCTGCACGAGTTGCGTGAAGTGCATCGTCAACACGATCTTTTTTCTCTTTCATTTCAACTTCAGTTGCCGCACCAATTTTGATGACTGCAACACCGCCAGCTAATTTAGCAACGCGTTCTTGAAGTTTTTCTTTGTCGTATTCAGAAGTAGATTCTTCGATTTGCGCACGGATCTGTTGAACACGTTCAGCGATTTGTGCAGCATTACCAGCACCATCAACAATCACAGTGTTTTCTTTAGAAACAGTGATTTTGTGTGCAGTACCTAAATCTTGAAGAGAAGCTTGCTCTAAAGACATGCCTACTTCTTCAGAAATGACAGTTGCGCCAGTCAAGATCGCGATGTCTTGAAGCATTGCTTTACGACGGTCACCAAAACCAGGGGCTTTAACCGCACATACTTTGATAATACCGCGCATGTTGTTTACAACAAGTGTTGCAAGTGCTTCGCCTTCAACATCTTCAGCGATGATAAGAAGTGGTTTACCAGTTTTAGCAACAGCTTCTAATACAGCGATCAATTCACGGATATTGCCGATTTTTTTATCAACAAGAAGGATGAACGGATTTTCAAGTTCAGCAGTTAAGGTATCTTGCTTGTTCGCGAAGTATGGAGAGATATAACCACGGTCGAACTGCATACCTTCTACAACGTCTAATGCGTCTTCAAAGCCAGAACCTTCTTCTACAGTAATAACACCTTCTTTACCAACTTTTTCCATCGCTTGAGCGATAAGTTTACCAACAGTCGTATCAGAGTTCGCAGAGATTGAACCTACTTGTTCAATTGCTTTGAAATCATCTGCAGGTTTTGCATTGGTACGGATATTTTCAACGACAGTTTTCACTGCGATGTCGATACCACGTTTTAAATCCATTGGGTTCATACCTGCAGTTACAGATTTGATCCCTTCATTTAAGATTGCTTGAGCAAGTACAGTTGCCGTTGTGGTACCGTCACCCGCGATGTCATTTGTTTTAGAAGAAACTTCGCGAACAAGTTGAGCACCCATGTTTTCAAACTTGTCTTTTAATGAAATTTCTTTCGCAACTGTTACACCATCTTTAGTGATGTGCGGTGCACCGAAAGAACGGTCAATCACAACGTTACGGCCTTTAGGACCTAAAGTTACTTTTACTGCATCTGCAAGTACGTTTACGCCTGCAATCATTTTTGAGCGAGCTGAATCACCAAATTTTACGTCTTTAGCTGACATGTGAAACTCCGAATCTTTTTTAAATACTGTATCTGATTAATTTGTGAGTTATGTATCGATTAGCCTTCAAGTACAGCTAAGATATCTGACTCTTTCATGATCAAGAGCTCTTCACCGCTTACTTTTACTGTTGTACCAGCATAAGTACCGAACAATACTTTATCGCCAACTTTAACGTCTAAAGCGCGAACGCCATTGTCAGTGATTTGACCATTACCTACTGCAATTACTTCACCTTGAGAAGGTTTTTCAGCAGCAGAACCTGGAAGTAAAATACCACCAGCCGTTTTAGTTTCTTCTTCTACGCGACGAATAACAACACGATCATGTAATGGACGAATGTTGCTCATAGTTAACTCCATCAGACTTAGTCTTTTTGATTAATTCGTATCGCCAATTCATGGCAATACATAAAATTTTGATATGCCACTTTTGTGGGGTTAAAAAAAATAGCTTCAAGGGGTGAATAAAAAAAAACTCGACTTTTTTAGTATTTTTTCTTCAAACTGATTTTGATTGAACAAATTGTCTACAACCAAGAAAAAGAGCTGTCATTGACAGCTCTTGGATTTTCATAAAAAGATGTTTAAAAAATAATTTGATGGTTGCCCAATAATTCACTCAATGTTGTGTTGACATTGTTGAGTAACACTAACTGAACACCGCTCTCAGCAGAGGCTTCACCATCTCGATCTATACTCACGATGGTATTCTCGCCCTCTTGCTTGACATGAATGAATTTTTCCAGAGATGCAACTGAGCCATCTCCAGCATAATCCGTCAATAATTGACTGAGATCAATCTTATCTGCTTGCAAATCTGTCCAGACATTACCGACATGAAAATCTTGCCAGCGATCAACAAGTCCATCACTATAATTCAATATGTTATAAATCACAGTATCCGAACCAGCACCTCCAATATAGGTATCGTGACCACCACGACCATCCAAAATATTGTTCCCAGCATTTCCGGTAAGGACATTATTCAATCCATTACCTGTGGCATTGATATTTGCACTACCAACTAGCTCAAGATCTTCAATATAACGCCCACTTTCTAAATGTCTTTCTATACTTTCTGGGTCATTTACCCAGTCATAATTCCCCATCAGGCTATAACTTACAGAACTCAAAACTTTATCATGCCCACCAAAGTCTATATCTCTGTAACCAGATTCGATTAGTTGATTTTCCCAATAACCACTTTCAACCCACGAATATTCCTCATGCCTTTCAATCCAAACATTTTCATAATGACCTTCAAGCCACTGATCTTCGTAAGAATCACCAACCCAAATTTGTTCAGAATACAGATTGCTAACCCATTCTTGCTCAATCTCAGGTCCATTAAGGGCATAACCGTCCTGCCATAATCCTAATTCGGAGTCAAAATACTGATTTACATAAGCATCATATGAACCATCATCAGTATAGTAACGCTTCCCGTCCTGATCACTATAGTAATCACGGTAGCGCCATTCCCCATTGTCAAACCAAATTTCCTCATAATGGCCTTCTATTAAAACTGGTTCATAATGGCCTTCTATCCATTGCTTTTCATAATATCCATCAAACCACTGAGATACATAATGGCTATCATCTACCCACACTTCTTTATAATTTTCATAATGCTCAATACGATATTCTTGGATAAAATCAGAACCATGATCTACTTGATAAATATTATCGGTCTGATCTCCTCTAAATTGATCTACCTTAATCTGGGGAATCTCTGTTGGTTTAATTATTACCGTAGCACTTTGGTTTCCCGCACTATCAATTACAGTCACAGCCAATGAGGTTGCTTTATTATTCATATAGACTTCAAATATTCCCTCCTTTTTCACAATAACTGTATTGGTATAAGACGGCTGACCATCAAAATTATAAGTTATTTCAACTAAGGCCTTAGGTTCTGCATGACCGATGAGATAACCAGATTGATTGACTGCAAATTGCGTTGCCGCAGCTGGTGCGACAGTATCGACTGGCGTAATAACTTCGGTATAGTTACTTTGATAGCCATTTTGTTCTACAACAACCCGTAGTACCTCACCCGTCGCTTGAGAACGATTTAATTCAATATTAAAATGTCCCCATTTATCGACAACGATATCACCAACAAGAAAACCTTGAGCATTTACAACTTTTAAGTAGCTATCGGGTACAGCATCTCCTGATATAAAGAAACCATTGTCAGACATAACGATATTTTCAGCTGGGCTGGGCGCATTACTATCGGCATTAAAAATAATGTGAACTGGCGTGCTGACATTTTTTGCTAAATCCGTTGCTGTAATAAATAACTGCTCACCGCGTAAAACTGGTGGATAAATACTTAAATTGAAATGCCCCGTTTCATCTGTGTTGAACTCTGCACGAACATCACCATCAGCATCAATGACTTTGATTGTAGCTTTTGGTTCAGATTGTCCACTAATTCCATCACCATTTTCAGTAATAACCACCTCACTGAGCAGTGGCTCAATATTATCCAAAGGTGCAATAACTTCAGTGATTGGGCCATATAGATTGTTCGTTGGGTCTAAGGCACGGACATATAATGTCTGTCCTTGTAAATAGTAGCTATTAAGCTGTACATTAAACGTACCATCTTCATTAACAACTAAATTCCACCAATTACTATCCACGCGCTCGCCAACAGCATTACTCACAATAATTTGCTGGCCAGCAACTGCCTGACCAGATAAATTATGTCCTTCTATATCAAGCAATAAATCTGTCACAGCTTGCGGGGTATTGAGTAATACAGGCAAAACTTTTTGTACAACATCACTGCGATTTCCTGCAGGATCTCTCACCACAAAACTTAAGGTTTGTGTTTGATATTGACTATAGTTGATCCAGTGAGAAAAAGAGCCATTGTAGGCCACAGTCGTTGTGATCAAATTTCCATATTGATCAATAATATCAACTCTTGCATTTGATTCAGCCAGACCAGAAATCCATCCTGCTTCATTTATAGTGATATTTTCAGCAGCGAGAGGTGCAACTTCATCCAATGGCGCAACAATCGTTACTTTTTCACTCACATTGCCTGCACGATCAGTGACTGTGACCGTTAACGTCTGCGCGTTTAAATAAAATTGATTCAAATAAACAGTAAATGTGCCATCAGTATATGCCGTACTGCTCCATCTACTGACTAGATTATTATTCTCATCATAAACTTGAATGATGCTATTAGGTTCAGCGATACCCGTTAAAATAGAGCTATCGCTGCCCTCCGTTAATTTAAGATTCTTAGCCGCATCTGGTGGAGTTGAGTCTTTTATGGCTTCAAGTGAAAGGGCTTCACTTTGATTTCCAGCTCGATCAAAAACAATAAAACTTAATTGTTGTCCTTTTAAATAGACATTATCAAACCAACCTGAAACCTTACCATCACTCCCCGCAGAACCGCGTCCAACTTCATTGTGGTTTGCATCATAAATTTTAATTGTACTATTGGCTTCTGCTATTGCTGTAAAACGACGTCCATCTTGATCAAACTTAACTGATTGAATGGGGTTAGGATTAATATCATCTATAGGCGCAACAATGCTGGTTTTTTCACTGACATTTCCTGCACGGTCAATCACAGTTACAGTTAATATTTGGCCTTTTAAATAATATTGATTTAGATAGACAGCAAATGTTCCATCCGCATTAACCGTATTATTCCATGAATAAACTAACTGACTATTTTCATCATAGATCAAGATCGTGGCATTTGCTTCTGCCATACCCGTTAGAATCGATCCATTATGACTTTCAGCCAGAAGAAGATTTGTCGCTGCCTCTGGTGGTGTATTATCATTTAGTGCATAAGCAGTAACGGCTTCACTCTGGTTGTCTGCCCGATCAAAAACAATAAAACTTAATTGTTGCCCCTTTAAATAAACATAATTTAATTGACCTGAAACTTTACCTTCACTATCGGCATAACCACGCCCAATTTCGTTATGATTTACATCATAGATTCTAACTATGCTATTGGCTTCTGCTATTGCAGTAAAACGACGACCGTCCTCATTGAACTCAATCGATTGAATGGGTTCAGGCTTAATGTTATCTAAAGGTGCAACAATGGCTACCTTTTCACTCACATTTCCCGCGCGGTCAGTTACTGTTACCGTTAAAGTCTGCTCTTTTAAATAATATTGACTAAAATCTATAGCAAATGTGCCATCAGAATTAACTGTCGTGTCCCATGGATAAACCAAACTATTATTTTGATCATACACTTGGATTGTGGCATCAGGTTCTGCGGTGCCTGTTAAGATTGAACCAGATCCTCCCTCTACAAGCTTAAGCTTGGTCGCAACTTCTGGAGCTACTGTATCCACGACAACTTTTTCAATTGCAGTTTCTACAATATTCCCCGCAATGTCTGTTCCAACAACCTTAAATAAATAAGTACCATCAGCTAAATTAACTTGTTTAACAGTCGTTTCTGCCCAGGTTTTCCCACCATCTTTAGAAACTTCATAGCGATTATTAAGCGTGGCTTCTTTATTAATTACAATTGGATTTAATGCCTGTAAATCAAAGCTATTATCTTGGGTAATTCGATCAAAAGGTGAACTCCCAGTGTCATTTAAATTAACTATTTTTAAAGTACCTGCAGCTGGTGCGATCGTATCTATCGTCACGATAGGAGACAATACTTCACTGCTATTCCCCGCTTGATCCGTCACAATGGCTTTAAATTGATAAACTCCATCTGACAAATCTTTTTGTGCGACAACGGTCTCAGTCCACTCACCGCCATTTTTAGACATTTGGTAGGTAACTACTGTTCCCTGTTCCTGTCCGTTAAGATTCAAATTAAAGGTCTGATCGTTGGTGATGTAATCCGTCGCTGAAACACCTGTATCGGTAAAATCTATAAATGATAAAACACCAGTCTGCGGTGGCGTTTTATCAACAGTCACAAGCGGAGACAACACTTCACTGCTATTCCCCGCCGGATCCGTCACAATGGCTTTAAATTGATAAACTCCATCTGACAAATCTTTTTGTGCGACAACGGTCTCAGTCCACTCACCGCCATTTTTAGACACTTGATAGCTAACTACTGTTCCTTGTTCCTGCCCTTTAAGGCTCAAATTAAAGGTCTGATCATTGGTGATGTAATCCGTCGCTGAAACACCTGTATCGGTAAAATCAGTAAATGATAAAACACCAGTCTGCGGTGGCGTTTTATCAACAGTCACAAGCGGAGACAACACTTCACTGCTATTCCCCGCCGGATCCGTCACAATGGCTTTAAATTGATAAACTCCATCTGACAAATCTTTTTGTGCGACAACGGTCTCAGTCCACTCACCGCCATTTTTAGACACTTGATAGCTAACTACTGTTCCTTGTTCCTGCCCTTTAAGGCTCAAATTAAAGGTCTGATCATTGGTGATGTAATCCGTCGCTGAAACACCTGTATCGGTAAAATCAGTAAATGATAAAACACCAGTCTGCGGTGGCGTTTTATCAACAGTCACAAGCGGAGACAACACTTCACTGCTATTCCCCGCCGGATCCGTCACAATGGCTTTAAATTGATAAACTCCATCTGACAAATCTTTTTGTGTGGCAACAGTCTCATTCCACTCACCGCCATTTTTAGACACTTGGTAGTTAACTACTGTTCCTTGTTCCTGCCCCGTCAAGCGCAGATCAAACGTATTATTTTGTGTAATATAGTCCGTATCCGAATAACCACTATCAACAAAATGTGTAAAAGCCAGATGCCCTGCAACAGGTGCGGTTGTATCAGGGGCTGTGATCAGAGTAGCTGTACTTTCATTGCCAACTTGATCTTTAGCAGTTACATAAAGCTGTTCGCCATTGGTCAAAGCATGAACTAAAGTCAGACTAAATTTACCATCAGCTCCCACTATCGTTTCCGCTAACGCTTTACCAGTTACATCTTTCACAATAACCATACTGCCAATTTCAGCTTGGCCAGTTATGGTTTTTCCATCCTGTTGCTCAGTGAAACTACCTTGAGGTGAAACAGGTGCGGTTGTATCAGGTGCCGTGATCCGAGTAGCCGTACTTTCATTGCCAGCTTGATCTTTAGCAGTCATATCAAGCTGTTCACCATTGGTCAAAGCATGAACCAAAGTCAGACTAAATTTACCATCAGCTCCCACTATCGTTTCCGCCAACACTTTACCAGTTACATCTTTCACAATAACCATACTGCCAATTTCAGCTTGACCTATTATGGTTTTTCCATCCTGTTGTGCAGTAAAACTACCTTGAGGTGATACAGGCGCTGTGGTATCAGGGGCTGGATCATTTTTTTTACTGCCATTACCCCCACCACCACTGGCAGCAGCGATTGCACCGACACCTGCCACACTTCCAGTAATCCATGCCCAACTCGGGATGCTCCCTACTGTGCTAGAAGCTGTCGTTGCAATTGCATGGCTAGTCTCAACTGAACGATCAGTTGCAATCGCATTCGGGATCTCAGATAAGGGACGAACAACTGAGCTGTCTGAAGCCAAAACATCGGGCGGAACACCATCTAAGACTAAATAATCGGAAATCGGCTGCTCTTCAACTTTAGTGTCGACAATTGCAGCCCATAAACTTTCTCCATCCTGTAACGGAAGCTGCAAAGTATCCTGTACAAAGAATCCTTCTAGAATAACTTTTGTACCATCAACTAGATGCACAATTGCATCATTACCGATACGTGTAATTGAAGAGATTTGATCAACGTTAACCCCAGATTTTGCAAGCAAAGCTTGATTTAAAAGGATTGGTTTTGTTTGTCCTGCTATTCCGATCTCAGATGTGGCAGCTGCTTTATGATTATTTTTATCCAGTAAAAATACACGTTTCATTTTGACCCCTAACTGCCTACTGAAATCGCAAAAATGTTCAATATTTTATTTGCGATTTGCATATATTATTAAAAAGCAAATCTTAGCAAAACTTAGGCAGTTACAACATATTACAAACTAAAAATTAAAAAGAAAAACTCAGCAGTTTTCAAAGTAATTTATATTTTTTAAGAAAGAATAAGCTCAATTATAAAATGTGTTTTTTATTTTAAAATCCAAACTAACTCATTGATGGATAAAATATTAATCAAAATTTTAGTCGTTAAACACATTTCAATTACCGCCGAACAAAACAAGTAAGGCTAAATTTATATAACCTATAACCATCATCTACTTAAGCACACAAGAATCTTTATAACTGGTTTATTTCAATGTGTGAAAGTTACCCAAGCTCTCATCAAACCAATAATGCTCAATCTTGCCATTATCCGAAATTACATTAAAACTATTGGTTAATCCAAAGCGTAATCGGTTTGAAGTCGCTGTGCCTGCATGGATATCTAAAATTGGATGATCAAATCCCAACTGAAAAATTTGATTTAAATCATGCACAGCAACTTTATGTAAATGTCCGTGCAATAAACCAAACAACCCTGTCTCTCCCCAGCGTTCTAAAGCAATTTTCCCTAGCACAGGACAATCTTTATCACCATGCTCATTTGGAAAGGTATAAAAAGGCTGATGGAAAACCACCAGTTTTATTTTATTCGCTGGCGCATGATTTAACTTTTCATAGGTTTCATGAATTTGATCCAGTGAAATATGTCCCCGCGTATGATATCGCCGACGAATACTGTTCATCCCAACAATATAAAAATGCTCCGTTTCCAGTGTTGTTTCCAAACGACCAAAGAATGCTTGATAACGAACAAAAGGAGAAAAGAAACGGTTCCATACATGATAAAGCGGAATATCGTGATTGCCTGGTACCACCAGATAAGGAAGATCGAGCGCATCTAGAAATTGTCGACATGCATAAAACTGCTTAAAGCGCGCGCGTTGTGTCAGATCACCACTCACGATCACAGCTTCAGGACGATGTTGCTGGCAAAATTGCTTGATTGCTTCAATACAGACGTCACGTTCCGTTCCAAAATGTAGATCAGACAGGTGTAATAACATTCGGAACCATCACTTTTAACGCGGATTTTTTCACTGAAAATTTTAATGGGGTGTCCATCACCATAAGCTCTCCATCTATTGCCACCGTTAATTTTGGCTTTTTACAATTAACCAGTATATGTTCGGCACAAAATGAATACACATCAGAAGCTTGATCAATTTTACCCTGAACCAATTTCCATAACATTTTCATTAAGCTGAAACGATCACTTTTGGCAACAACAACCCCTGCTAACTTTCCATTAGCAGCACATTCTGCAATTCTTAATTTCATATCACTCAGTTGCAGTTGATTATTACCAAAAAAAACTAAAGGGGTTGCAACAGGATAGCTCTGTTCATCAATGGTCACCGCAAGTTTTAAGGATTTATGTTCACGCAGTAATACATCCAAACCCGATGTATAGGCATTTAGCGGAAAACGTCCAAGTCGCTGATTGTATAGTTCACGCTTTTTTATAAATAAAGGATACAACCCTAAACTCGCATTATTGAGATAAATTTGATCATTGATTGAAGCAACGTGCACTGCTTGTATCCTACCCGTTGCAATCACTTCTGCCGCTTGCGCAACATCAATCGGGATATTCAACGCCCGTGCAACATAATTAAACGTACCCAGCGGTATGATCCCCATCGGAATATCTGTATGGATTAACTGTTTTGCAACCGCATTTAAAGTTCCATCTCCCCCAGCCGCAACCACAACGCCACGTAATTCAGTCTGTTGATGCCTAGCCAAAACAGTTCTCATCATGTCATCAAAATTAACCTGCTGATTTAATTCAAAAACCTGAATTTCAAACCCATATTGTGTCCAATATGTCATAAGACGCTCATATTCATCATCTTGCTGCGCAGCATGGAAACCTGATTTTTGATTATAAATAATAGATAAAGGCTGTAAATTTCGACTCATTCGCATCAACCTTGGGGCTTTTGATAAGCCTATTTTTGTTTACAAAATCAACAAATAAAAGCAAGTTTATGTAAATTTTGAATGAACATTATTCATATAATCAATAACAATTCTCAAAAAATTAAAAATAAATTAAAATACTGATTAAAAAAGAAATTTATAAAAAAAATATTACATATAAAAAAACAAAATAATAAAACATAGAATAATAAAATTATTAAAAAACAATATTATAATCACAAACCAACATTTCCCACCTTACACACCTACCTATTCTTTAGTCTTATATTTTTTATGATTTTATGCTTTAATACAGCCACTTTTTTTACTTCATCTGTCTCACTGCCATCCAGTGGATAGAATTTGTACGTCGTACACACTTTAAAAAGGCATCACCATGACCCAAGTGAACGCACCAGAATTCGTTCGTCACCCTAAGCTGATTGCATGGGTGGAAGAAATTGCAAAATTGACCAAACCAGCAAAAATCGAATGGTGTGACGGTAGCGAAGAAGAATATCAACGTCTCATGGACTTGATGATCGCTAACGGCACCATGCAGAAACTCAACCAAGAAAAACATCCTGGTTCTTATCTTGCAAATTCTGATCCTTCTGACGTTGCTCGTGTTGAAGACCGTACTTATATCTGCTCGCAAAATGAAGAAGATGCTGGCGCAACAAACAACTGGGTTGCTCCTGCAGAAATGCGCGAAAAATTAAATGGATTATTTGACGGTGCAATGGAAGGCCGTACCATGTATGTGGTTCCCTTCTCGATGGGTCCTTTAGGAAGCCACATTGCTCACATCGGTATCGAGTTAACAGATTCACCTTACGTTGCAGTCAGCATGACTAAAATGGCACGTATGGGTAAAGCAGTTTATGACGTGTTAGGTACAGATGGTGAGTTTATCCCATGCGTACACACTGTTGCTGCACCATTAAAAGATGGTCAAAAAGACGTTGCTTGGCCATGTAACAACGAAAAATATATCGTTCACTATCCAGAAACGCGTGAAATCTGGTCTTACGGTTCTGGCTACGGCGGTAATGCATTGCTTGGTAAAAAATGCCTAGCATTACGTATTGCTTCTGCAATGGGTCGCGAGCAAGGCTGGTTAGCTGAACACATGCTAATTCTAGGTGTAACTAACCCACAAGGTGAAAAACACTACATCGCAGCAGCATTCCCTTCTGCATGTGGTAAAACCAACTTTGCAATGTTAATTCCACCAGCAGGTTATGAAGGCTGGAAGATTGAAACTGTAGGTGACGATATTGCTTGGATCAAACCAGGTGAAGATGGTCGCTTATATGCAATCAATCCAGAAGCTGGTTTCTTCGGTGTTGCACCTGGTACAAATACCAAAACCAACCCGAACTGCATCGCAACCATGCATAAAGATGTGATTTATACCAACGTTGCTGTAACCAAAGATGGCGAAGTATGGTGGGAAGGTCTTACTAAAGAAGTTCCAGCTGACCTAATCACTTGGAAAGGCCAACCATACGTTGAAGGTGAAAAAGCAGCACATCCAAACTCACGTTTTACTGTTTCTGCGGGTCAATGCCCTTCGATTGACGCTGACTGGGAAAATCCAGCAGGCGTACCAATCTCTGCATTCATCTTCGGTGGTCGTCGTGCAGATACCGTGCCTTTAGTTTCTGAAGCATTTGACTGGGTTGATGGCGTTTATAAAGCAGCAACGATGGGTTCTGAAACAACTGCAGCAGCGGTAGGCCAACAAGGTATCGTTCGTCGTGACCCATTCGCAATGCTTCCATTTGCGGGTTATAACATGGCTGATTACTTCGGTCACTGGTTAGACATGGGCAAAAAAGTAGGCGCGAAAGCTGAAGCAGCTGGTAATAAATTACCAAAAATCTTCAACGTAAACTGGTTCCGTCGTGATGCTGAAGGCAATTTCGTATGGCCTGGTTTCGGTCAAAACATGCGTGTTCTTGAATGGATCATTGATCGTTGTGAAGGCCGCGCTGAAGCGACTGAAACACCGATTGGCCTTGTTCCAACTTATGAACAATTGAACTGGACAGGTATCGATTTCTCTAAAGAGCAATTCAACACTGTTACAGCTCAAGATAAAGATCAATGGATCAAAGAACTTGAAAGCCACACTGAGTTATTCACTAAACTTGGTGCTCGCTTACCTCAAGCACTTAAAGATCGTCAAAATGAATTATTAGCAGCTGTTAAATCTGCTTAATCATAATTGACATAAAAAGGTCGCTACGGCGGCCTTTTTTGTCATCTTAAGCTGCAAAACTATAATAAACTAACAGCCTCAAAAGTAATTTTCATCCATCGAAGATGAATAAATTAAGACGTTAATGTGCCAGCAAAAGTCAGTTAAAAAATATAAAGATATCCGTATTTTATCTATTTAAACAGGAAAAGTTATGCAACAAGAGATTACAACTGCACAAGATTTTTTAAAATTACTCCCAGACTCAGACACCGTCTTTACAAGCAAAGACGCCTTTCTCGCAAAGCATTTACTCCCCCTCATTTCGATTGACCTTGCCCAGATCAATCCTGAATGGCACGGTTGGATTCATTTAGTCAATCCAATTGAGCCTTATGAGTGCTACATCGGCTCAGAGACTGCTGAGTTTTATAATGAATTTGCGCATGAAAATTGGTTTATTTTACAGTTGGATGAGCAGTCTCAATATCATTGGCTGGCTGATCAACACTATTTTATTTTAGAAAATAAAAGCCATCCTTCATACACTGAGGTTTTGACTCACAGTCAAGAAATGCATGAAGACTTTAAACAGGTTAAACAACGCTTCTTAGAACAAAAAAGAGTGATTAGCACATCTGATGTCAATTATCAAAATGACAAGCCCACCATTTTACTCAATCAACTGGGTGGTGATGCTGAATATGGCAACTGGTGCTACCCGATTGAAGAACAACTTAAATTGGAAAATATGGAACAAGATGACCATTGTTTTGTACACATCTTTGACCAACAGCAACGACGTTATTATTTTATTGCCTCCGCATCTGGTTGGGAGTATTGCAATCATGGTGCCGACAATATCTTGATGTTTTACCAACCCGAAACTCGACGTGTCCTATTTACATTTGACTGGACATAACCAATCACAGGTCGCTACAGCGGCCTTTTTTAATGCCCGATTTTCGAAAATTCCTATCAATCCTCCACCCCACGCTAGGTATTCCCATTAAGCTTTGGACGAAATAAATTGCAAAGTTAACGAATATTAACAATAATTGTAATAATAATATTTCTCATTTACACGGTTGTAGACATGAGTTCTTCCTTGCTGTTCAAACGCACTCCCCTTTTTTTAGCAATCTCCACATTAGTCAGTATCAGCTCATATAGCCATGCACTTGAGGAAGGATCACAACAACTCCCAACTATCAAAGTTCAAGCCTCGCAAGATAGCAATGCCAGTGAACAAACCAAAGCATATACCATTAAAAATAGTTCAAGCGCCACCAAACTCGATATTGAAGCCAAAGAGATCCCTCAGACCATCAATGTGGTGACACGGCAACAAATTGAAGATTTCGGCCTGACCAGTTCCAGAGATGTGCTCAACAATACCCCTGGTGTGACTGTAAATTCGCTAGAAACTGAGCGCTCGGTGTATATGGCACGTGGTTTTGAAATCTCAAATATTCTAGTCGATGGTGTCGGCTTCCCTTCAAGCGAATGGAATTATAACGACACCAATCCAGACAGCTATTTCTATGACCGCATCGAAGTCATTAAAGGTGCAGATGCACTGACCAATGCTTTTGGTGATCCAAGCGCAACCATTAACTACATCCGTAAACGCCCAACTAAAGAGTTCCAAGCCAATGCAGGTCTAAGCTATGGTTCGTGGGATACTCAACGTTATGAAGCAGATGCTTCAGGCAGCCTCGTATCAGATGGTCGTCTCCGCGGCCGTGTTTCTGGTTTTCAACAAACAGGCGACTCAAACTTAGACCGCTATAGTTCTGAGAAAAATGGTATTGCAGGAATTTTAGAAGCTGATCTTGGAGACAATACCTTACTGACCATTGGTGCCAGCCAAGAAAAAAATAAACCCAATGCCAATAACTGGGGTGCGTTACCGTTGATGGATTCTACGGGTAAACAAATCAGCTATGATCGCTCCTATAACCCTAATCCAGATTGGACCTATTGGGACAATACTTCGCGTAATGCATTTTTTGAGTTAAAACAAAAATTATCAGAAACTTGGTCTGCCAATCTAAGCTACAACTACAATGAGAAGGATCGTGACAGCCGACTGTTATATTATTATGGCTATCCGACCGCAAATGGCGCTGATGTCGATCTTACCGCTAAAGGCTTTCATGAAAAAAATAAACAACACAGTGTTGACCTCAACCTAAATGGAAAGTTTGAATTATTTGGTCAGCAACATGAAGCGATTGTTGGCTATAGCTTTACCCAGAGCAAACAAAATGATGCTCAAATTGTGGGTGATATTCAAGACAGCAATATTGCAACATGTGTGCGCGGTACAAGTCCAAACACCTATAATGCCCAATGCACAACAAACTGGGCAAGTTGGACACCAAACAATGTATCTTGGGGTGCATTTGCAGAAACAGCCGACTATACACAACGCAATCAATCGCTTTATGCAGCAACTCGCCTACACTTCAATGACGATTTAAAATTAACCCTCGGTGCAAATTACGTTCAAGCCAAGAGTGAAGGTACGAGTTATGATGCACCAATGGCCTATGATGAAAGTAAAGTTTCGCCTTATGCAGGCCTTACTTATAACTTTACACCTGAATATACCGGTTATATGAGCTATACCTCAATTTTCCGCCCACAAACCTCGGTTGACCAAGCAACGGGCAAAGTTGCAGATCCAATCGAAGGTAAAAGCTATGAGGTCGGCTTTAAGAGTTCTTGGTTAGACAATAAGCTTACCGGGACACTGGCCGTGTTTAGAACCGAAGAAAACAACTACCCACTTCGTTCAACGGATAACCCTTCAATCAATCGCAAAGTTGAAATTAGCGATTTACGCTCGCAAGGTGTAGAAGTTGGCTTGGCTGGACAATTAACCGATCAGGTCAATATTTCACTCGGTTATACCCAGTTTAGCCTGCAAGATCTAAAGAATGGCGGTGCTGCAAGAACATATAATCCAACACAAAGCTTTAATCTTTTAACAACCTATTCCCCTACTCAGCTACCAAAGTTAAAAGTTGGTGCAGGTCTAAAATGGCAAAGTAAAATCACCCGTTTTGATCCAAGTTTTAATACCTATCTCAAACAAAGTGATTATGCCTTGCTGAATTTGATGGCAAGCTATGACCTTAGTCCAAATTTCAGTATTCAGGCCAATGCCAATAACGTAACGGATAAAAAATATTTAAACAGCTTTACCGATGGACAAGCCTTCTACGGAGCACCTGCAAATTACACCATTGCATTCCGCTTCAAATACTAATGAAGACCAATAAAAAAGCCCCTTATTCAAAGGGGCTTTTTTATTGAGAACTTTTAAGCAGCAACCGTGCTATTTGGTTTATTTGCTAAATATACATCTAAGTTTTCGATTTCACTTGGTGCAAAATTGAGACCAAGCTTTGAACGTCTCCACAGAATATCTTGGCTGGTCGTTACCCACTCAAAGCGGCATAAATAATCCACTTCTTTCGCATACAAACCTTGACCAAAATGTTGACCTAACTGCTCAATCGAAGTTGCTTCACCCAAGATATTCCAAATACGTGAACCATAAGCAGATGCCCAACGTTTTGCCAAAGACTCAGATGCATCAGTGATTTGTGCACGAATCTCTTTCGCCAACTGTTCAGCTGATGCCATATTTTCACCACCCGGCAAAGCCTCAGTTGCTGTCCAACTGCCTTTCATTTCTGGGAAAAATGCTTTGAGCTGCTGCATTGCAGATTCTGCTAACTTACGATACGTGGTTAACTTACCACCAAAGACCGAAAGTAAAGGTGCCTGATCTTCTGCTTCTTGCGATAAAGCCAAAGTATAATCACGGGTAATTGCAGATGGATTGTCTGATTCATCATCACACAATGGACGTACACCAGCAAAAGTCGAAATAATATCGGCTTGGGTTAACTGATTTTTGAAGTGTGCATTACTGACTTCAATCAAGTAATCAATTTCTTCTTGGGTGATTTTTACTTGTGCAGGATCACCTTGATATTCACGATCCGTAGTTCCAATCATGGTGTATTGGTCTAAGTACGGGATTGCGAACACAATACGACGGTCATCATTCTGCATGATAAAGGCTTTATCGCCTTCATACAGCTTCGGCACAATGATATGACTGCCTTGAATCAAACGAATACCATACGGCGATTTAAGCTGCAAATCTTGCTTAATAAATTGTGCCACCCAAGGGCCAGCCGCATTCACTAAAGCCTTTGCCTTAATCTGGAATTGACCTTTTTCATTTTCCAAATCAACAATCCAGTATTGCCCTTCACGTTGTGCTGATAAACAACGTGTACGTGTGACAATGTCCGCACCTTTTTCTCGGGCATGCATGGCGTTCAACACCACCAAACGAGAATCATCAACTGCACAGTCTGAATATTCAAAACCACGAGTAATTGCAGCATTTAAAGGGCTGTCTTCTTTAAAATAAACGTTATTCGAACCCAATAACTTTTCACGTTTACCCAAGTGATCGTAAAAGAATAAACCTGTACGAATCAACCACGCTGGGCGTAAGTGTGGACGATGCGGCATGATAAAACGCATTGGACGGATAATGTGTGGTGCTTTTGCCAACAATACTTCACGTTCAGCCAGCGCTTCGCGTACCAAGCGAAACTCTTTGTGTTCAAGGTAACGTAAACCACCATGGATCAATTTACTGCTTGCAGAAGAGGTATGGCTGGCCAAATCATCTTTTTCACAGAGAAATACTGATAGACCACGACCTGAAGCATCTGCTGCAATACCAACACCGTTGATACCACCACCAATGACAGCAAGGTCATAAATTTTGTCGTTTGACTGAGGAGAAGTTTGCATAAGCCACCGCAAATTTTCATTATTGTTCAATAACGAACATTTAAACATGTAAAATGAAAACAAACAATAAAAAAACGTCAAAAAAATGCCAATTTATAGACATTTTTAGATAAATGGTCAAAATTGAAAATGAATCGATTAAAAAGTGGATCTTCTGGCAATACAAAGACTGCTCATGGTTACAGCATTATTCTTATTTAAATATTCTTGAGCCAAATAATCTCAACTCAAGAAAAGTAACAATTTTTCGAAAATGAAGATTTACTGGGCAACGATCAAGCCAACATCTAAATCTCGAATGGTTTTCATAAACTCATCATTCGGCTGTTGATCGGTAAAAATACAATCAACTTGCTTAAGTGAACCTAAACGGATCATCGCATTACGACCAAACTTACTGCTATCCGCAGCAAGAAACACTTGTCGGGCACTCGAAACAATCTCTTGAGATACGCACACTTCTTGGAAGTCAAAATCCAGTAAAGTCCCGTCTTCTTCGATACCACTGATGCCTACCAGTGCATAGTCTGCCTTAAACTGCTTAAAGAAATCCGCAGTCGCCTGACCAATCACGCCACCATCTGGACGCACACGCCCACTGGCAATCAACACCTCAAAGTCTTCTTTGGTACTCAGAATTTTGGCAACATTGAGGTTATTGGTAATAATCCGCAAACCAGTATGGTTCAATAACGCATGCGCGATTGCTTCAGTTGTAGTCCCAATATTAATAAACAAAGAAGCATGATCTGGAACGGCTGCAGCAACTGCGGCTGCAATCAGTCTCTTTTCTTCCAACATATAGCCGACACGCATCGTATATTCAGTGTTTTCCACACTTGAATCATGCGCTGCACCACCGTGATAACGTCTCAGCAAGCCCTCATCCGCCAATTGATTAATATCACGACGGATGGTTTGCGGGGTGACATCAAAATGTTGAGCAAGTTCTTCAATACTGATATAGCCACGCTCTCTCACTAGTTCGAGGGTTTTTTGTTGGCGTAGTATCAAGCTCATGCTCATCCATCCTGTGTTGTTTTAAGTCATACTAAACGGTCTATTTTAGCTTAATCTTCCGCCCAATCACGAGTGCGTCCGACAGCTTTTAACCAACCTTTATAGAGTTTTTCAGTCACATCCTGACTGCACTCTGGCACAAAGGTATTTTCGATGGTCATTCTACTCTTCAATTCGTTTAAATCCGACCAGAAACCGACAGCCAAACCAGCCAAGAATGCTGCACCCATACCCGTTGTTTCTTTCATTGCAGGACGTTCAACTGAAGTGCCCATGATATCGGCTTGGAACTGCATCAAGAAATTATTGGCAGTTACACCACCATCGACACGCAAGGTACGCAATTTCTCACCTGAATCTTGCTGCATGGCATCCAATACATCACGGGTTTGGTAGGCAATCGATTCCAATGTGGCACGAATAATATGTTCGATACTTACACCGCGGGTAATCCCCAAGATTGCACCACGTGCTGTTGGATCCCAATATGGCGCACCTAAACCTGTAAATGCGGGCACCACATAGACCCCGTTGCTGTCTTTTACTTTGGTTGCATAGTATTCGGAATCATGCGAATCATTGATCGCCTTAAGTTCGTCACGCAACCATTGCACACATGAACCACCATTGAACACCGCACCTTCCAGTGCATAGTTCACTTCACCACGCGGCCCACATGCAATTGTCGTTAATAAACCATGATTAGATTGTACAATGCGTTTGCCCGTATTCATGAGCAAGAAGCAACCTGTACCATAAGTATTTTTTGCCTGACCCGCTTCAACACACATTTGTCCAAATAGCGCAGCCTGCTGATCACCAGCAATACCTGCAATTGGAATTCCAATCTCTTGCCCACTAATGGTATGTGTATAACCGTAGACTTCAGAAGAACCACGAACTTCGGGCAACATCGCTTTAGGAATATTTAACGCTTCAAGCAGTTTATCGTCCCATTCAAGCGTTTCGATGTTGAATAACATGGTGCGAGATGCATTGGTATAGTCAGTCACATGCACTTGGCCATTGGTCAATTTCCACAGCAACCATGTATCGATGGTACCAAATAAAAGCTCGCCACGTTCTGCACGTTCACGACTGCCTTCAACACGATCGAGAATCCACTTAATTTTAGTCGCAGAGAAATACGGATCAAGGACCAAACCAGTCACTTTATGAACGTAATCCTGCCAACCATCTTGACGCAGTTGATTACAAATTTCATTGCTTTGACGGCTTTGCCATACAATTGCATTGTAAATAGGTTTGCCGGTCTGCTTATCCCAAATGACAGTGGTTTCACGCTGATTGGTGATCCCAATCGCTGCAATTTGCTCGCTAGAAATACTTGCTTGCGCTAAAGCTTCAACCCATACCGCACTTTGCGTTGCCCAGATTTCCATTGGATCATGCTCAACCCAACCTGGTTGTGGGTAAATTTGCGTAAATTCACGCTGAGCAATACTGATGACATTCGCATCGTGATCCAATACGATCGCACGTGAACTGGTTGTACCTTGGTCAAATGCAACCACGTATTTCTTTTGACTATCTGTAGAGATCATGACATACCTATCCAGACTTGCTTATGTATAGTGCAATAAATTAAATGCCCGTTAAAAAACGGGCTCAAATACTACAAAAAAGCAATGACTTCTGTATTAAATAAAAAACTTGGCAGATTATATGCAAAATTGTTCGAAAACGAAAATTCTTTCTTTATATTTGAAGCTAAAAAACGATGAATAGCCTGTGTTTTAAAGATTCCTCACAATAAAAAACTTATTTTATGCGATACTAAAACCAGAAATAACAGGATCATTGATATGAAAAAAACCAATTTATTGTTAATTATGAGCGGTGCTCTTGTTCTTGCAGCCTGTCAAAGTAGTCCACATCAATACAATGGCACAACGGGTTATCAAATTGAAAATAAAACTGCCACTTCTGCGACTGTTGCCTATACCCTCGCGGCACGTAGCAATAGCGATCTAGATGAGAAAAAATTACAACATGCCTGCAAGCAAATTTTAGGTGCAGACAAAACCTATAAACTTGCAGTATTGAGTGTCAATGAAATCGTTAATCCAACCCAACAAGAGCAATATGGCGTAAAAATTGGTAATAGCCGCGCAACATTTGGCTTATCTAATTCGCCAGATTTGAATAATAGCGAAGGCTATGCAACCCGTCAGGCACTTGAAACACGTCCAAGCACACTCAAAGTGGTTCGCTATACATGTTCTTAATTTTATGACTTGATCAATAAAAATGGATGTATTCCATCATTGAGAATACATCCAACTCAACCTACCCTTTCAATACGTCATGAATCGAAAGATCTTTATCAAACACCGATTTTGCAAATGGGCATAAAGGAATGACTTTCACCTGACGTTCACGTACAAAGGCGATCAACTCCTTTAACAACTTATGTCCTACACCCTGCCCACGAAATTGATCACTTACATCGGTATGGTCAATAATGAGCATGCTATCTCCTGCCCAAGTGTATGCCATCTCACCCGCAAGCACCCCACCTTCGAACAGCTTAAATGCACCATGTTTCCCATCATCAATCTGCTGAATACTCATACACGTTCCTTTTTTAAACATTCTGCTATATAACAGCCCAAAGGCCATCTGTTTATTTCATTTCAATGTTTTAGCATGCGTGGTGAGGCGATTGTGTTGAGATTTGATAACCTCAACACTATTGTTCTTTTTTAACAAGGAATATTTATTTGGTACGATAAAAACTGACGTTTCTAAACTCTTTGGCTTCATCCAAATCTGGCCAAGTACTTGCACTACGTTCGTCAATTTTTAGATATTGAGGATGACTAAAGTTTTTGACTCGACTATCGGCAACCCAGACTTCAGGTGCGAACTTTAAGAACTCATCCAAAAAGAAACGATTGGATTGGTCGTATAGCACATCTGCTGCCAGTAGCACATCGACTTGTTCGGACTGATACAAATCGTCCAGATACTCAAGCTCAACATCATTCAGCAACGCATTTTCACGACATGATGCCAGACTCACGGGATCAATATCACAACAAATCACACGTTTAGCACCAGCCATTTTTGCCGCAATCGCAACCACACCTGAACCTGCACCAAAGTCCAGTACCACCTTATCTTTAACATGATGTGGCTCTGCCAACAGCCATTGTGCCATTGCCAGACCAGAGGCCCAACAAAAAATCCAGTACGGCGTTTCATTCCAAATCCGTCGAATCACTTCATCATCTAAACGGTCGGTCGGAAATACCGGAGGAATTAACCAGAGTGAAATCGGCGTTTCAGGTAATTGTTGTGCCAACAAATCAGTATTGGGAATCACCTGATGCAAAGCCAGCAACAAATGTTCAGGCGCTTTGGCAAATTGAAAAGTACAACTCATATTTGTTTAATTCTAAAAAAACCCCTCTTCGCGAGGGGTTATCAATAATCTTTACGCTAATGCTTTTTCAGCAGCTTCTACAGTTTGACGAATCAAAGTCGTGATCGTCATCGGCCCCACACCGCCTGGAACTGGGGTATAAGCAGACGCAATTTCTTCGATACCAACCAATTGGATATCACCAACACCACCACCATCACGTGGATGGAAACCTGCATCAACTACAACGGCACCCTGTTTGATCCAGTCTTTTTGAATCAATTCAGCTTTACCGACTGCACCGACAATAATATCTGCTTGTTTAACCAATTCTGGCAAGTTTTGAGTGCGTGAATGGCAAATCGTCACAGTTGCATTGGCTTGTAATAACATCATCGCCATTGGTTTACCCAAAATAGCAGAACGGCCCACAACAACCGCATGTTTACCTGCGATTTCAATTTTGTTTTCTTGCAAAATGGTCATGATGCCAGCTGGAGTTGCTGAACCATATGCAGCCTCACCCATTGCCATACGACCAAAACCTAAACACGTCACGCCATCCACATCTTTTGCCAATGAAATCGCATCGAAACATGCTCTTTCATCAATTTGTTCAGGCACTGGATGTTGCAACAAGATGCCATGTACATCTGGATTGGCATTTAATTTTTCAATTTCAGCCAATAATTGTTCAGTTGTGGTTTCTTTTGGAAGCTCAACTTTCAATGAGTCCATGCCAACACGACGGCAAGCATTCCCTTTCATACGCACATAAGTTGCAGATGCACCATCATCACCAACTAAAATAGTTGCCAAGATTGGGGTACGCCCCGATTTTGCTTTTAATGCTTCTACACGTACCAACAAATCCGTTTCAATTTGTTTTGCTAATGCACGACCGTCTAAAACCAATGCCACAGCGCATCTCCAAAGTGGGTATGAATCAATTGCGTAAATAATACATGATAATTTGAGCAATATTCTTTTAGATGTTGTTTTTATGTGCATATTCGCAATAAACACTATTGTTTTTTTTTTAAAGATTGCTAATATGTGCATCACCAAGAGATGGCGGGGTGGCAGAGTGGTCATGCAGCGGACTGCAACTCCGTGTACGCCGGTTCGATTCCGACCTCCGCCTCCATTGGTAAAGCCCGAGTGGTGAAATCGGTAGACACAGGGGATTTAAAATCCCCCGCCCACAAAGCGTGCCAGTTCGAGTCTGGCCTCGGGCACCATCTTTCAGCTAATGAAATATGGTGCAAATAAAAATCCAGCGTAAGCTGGTTTTTTTATGTCTAAAATTTAAGGACAGATCATAAAAAAGCCAAGTTCATTGACTTGGCTTCCCCCACGTTTGAAACTTAAGCCACTTGCTGCCCTGTTTTCACAGGCAATAAGTTTTTATCCAAGCTCAATTGATAACCACGGGTTTTATCAATCACATATTCAGGCTTTTTGATCGAATCGACATAAATCCATTGTGATTGCACTTGTGCAGCATCAAATTGAACAATCAAATAGCCTCTTTGATTTAAATTGCAGTAATTCAACTCATCAATCAAGGTTGTGAATGCAAATTCAAACTGTTGCAGTTGTGCCAATGGAATATTTAAATATTTTTCTAAGCCCGGTGAAGATACAGAACTGGTTGCTAACTCCACCCCAACGAATGCACCATCTTTACTGTATAAGTTTGACGACCAAGCGTTATGCGTATCCCCTGCCAGTACCACGACTTTTTTCTTTAATTGCGCCAAGGCAGCATACACAATCTCACGCTCAGCAAAATAACCATCCCATGCATCTAAGTTATAAGGTGCAACCGTCAGAACACGCGCTTTTTCTTGTGCTGTTAAACTAGGATCACCTTTCTGCAAGCGAATTTTTAAAGTCACCAACTCGGTAATTTGTACATTCATCTTATTTAAAGTATCTGCACTCGGATTCCCTGCGGTAATTTCAGCTAAAGCAAGCAGTAACTCAGCAGGAACCAACATCTTAGTCATCAGAATTTGCTGACCAAGTACATTCCAGTTTGCGGTCGACTGTTGCAGTTTTCCAATCAGCCAATCACGTTGGGTATAGCCCATTAGAGTACGTGCTGGATTGGTCAAATCTGCTTGGAATTTTGCAATATCCAAACCATTCGCTGTCATATAGTTGGCATAATCCAACTGTTCATCACGCGCAATAATACGCGTATCCAACATCGTCAATTGAACCAGATTACCAAAATCGAACTGGCGATAAATCTTGGTGTGTTGATCATCGACAGGGCGAATTGGCATCCATTCAAAATAGGCCTGTAGAGCTGCCAATTTACGATCAAGGAATGGACCTTCATTCGGCTGGTGATTTTCAGCCCCTTCTCGCCATGCATCATTAGCTAACTCATGGTCGTCCCAAATCACAATAAATGGATGACGATGGTGCAAGGCCTGCAAGTCTTTATCTTTACGATACAACGCATAACGCTTGCGATAATCATCCAACTTAATAATTTCTTTATTATTGTCTGCAGCAAGCGTACGACCTAATTTAGCTGCATCTTCTGCTGCATAACCATCCGCGCCATATTCATAAATATAGTCACCTAAATGGATCACCACATCGACATTTTGCTTGGCCATTTCACGATATACATAGAAATAACCTGCTGGATAGTTTGAACATGAACATACTGCAAAACTGACTTTTGTCGCACTGCTTGGCAAAGTCTTGGTTTGACCCACAGGTGAAACTTTATCCCCGAAGATAAAACGGTAGAAATAGCTTTGATCTGGTTTTAAACCTGTTGCATCTACCTTCACAGTAAAATCTTGTGAAGCCGTTGTGGTGACTTTATCGGTTTTAATGATTTGTTTGAATTGCTGATCTAAAGCAATTTCCCACGTCACTTGCAGACGCGCACTACTCTCATTTGGCGTCAAGCGTGTCCACAAGATCACGCGATCCTGTAAAGGATCACCACTGGCAACCCCATGTTCAAAATTCACTTGTAATGTTGCTGTCTCTTGATCTGAACTGTCATTACATCCTGTAAAACCCGCAGATAAAGACAACGCCCCGAAACCGAATAGACTTTTTTGAATAAGTTCCCGTCGAGAAATTTTTGCTGTCATTTGGATAGCTACCTTAACTTTTATCACTATAAATAAATGATTTAAATTAATCGGCTTAAATGAAGCTTTGATCTCAGTTTGATGAAAGAATCATGAAAGTTATATGACAGTGCTTAATTTTCATCAGATAAGCACATGAATTGATTGAAAAGAAAGCAAATAGCAAGTTTTGCTCTTGCCAAGTTTTAAAGTGTCCTCTATTATTGCGCACATGCCCGAGTGGTGAAATCGGTAGACACAGGGGATTTAAAATCCCCCGCCCACAAAGCGTGCCAGTTCGAGTCTGGCCTCGGGCACCATCTTCCAACTAATGAAAGATGGTGCAAATAAAAATCCAGCATAAGCTGGTTTTTTTATGTCTGAAATTTATGATCTGATCATAAAAAATGCCTTAATTTTTTAATTAAGGCATTTGATATTCTTAATTTAGAACAATAAGTCTTATTCTACGCGAACAATCTTACCATTCTCATCATGATGGACGATACTCACCTTCTGCTGACGTCCAATCTGAATTTCTTGCTCAGGCAATTCGAAATAACGCGCATAATCAGGTAAGGTCTTTTCAATAGCATGCTTTTTATGCACACGTTTTGCAGGTAACAAACTCCAAAGCAATAATGCAACCGCGCACATAAACAATGCCGTTACACCATGCTCAATACCATTACCAAATGCGGACATTAAACGCTGTGCGATATGGGTCTTTTGTAATTCAACCAACACCCATACCAAAATAAATGGACGCCATAACAATAACCACCCTGCCCACATCATTGCGGTGGTAGTAGTCGAGAAGTAGCGTTTATGCCATGGGAGTTGGCGACGTACATCAATAATCAAGCTGTCTGCTTTCATTGCTTTTTACTCAGCAAAATGAATCTTTTAGGATTCAACGAATTCCACGATCTGGGCTAATCCAACGGGCACGCTTCTCATCATTACGCAACAGTACCTTTGGAAAGGCGACGATTGTAGCAGTAATTGTGATCAACCAAAACACAAACGGGTACCAAATCATCCAATAATAATTTTTCCCAAGGTTTGGTTCATAACGACTATCCATCCATTTGCTTAAAGCAAACTGAATTAAACAGGTCGCCCCCAATAAAATTCCACTACCGTAAGGTAAAAATGGCGAGCTCACCACCGCCAGTGCTGGAATTGCAAAGATAAAATGCAATAACCAGATGATCGCCATAATAAGCATCAAATATGACCAAACAAGTGTCAAACACAGTTCAAACATCAACGGCCATAAAAAATTAAGTTTAGGCTTTAAAAACACATCAATATTTTTAACCAAGACCTGTGCGCCACCCATGGCCCAACGTAGACGCTGCTTCCATAAACCATTTAAGGTTTCTGGCATCAAGATCCACACCAAGGCATTTGGCTCAAAACGTACATCCCAACCTGCGCGTTGTAATTTCCAAGTGATGTCGATGTCTTCAGTCAACATGTTCGGTGACCAATAATCAACTTGATGTACTGCACTTTTACGAAAAGCGGTAATCACGCCCGATACGGTAAATAAACGACCAAAGGTTCGTTGTGCACGCTTGATCATACCAACAATCGAAGAGAACTCACCAACCTGAATGCGCCCAAGCAAGGTTGAACGTGTCCGAATACGCGGATTACCAGTTACCGCTGCCACAGTTGGATCTTCCAAGAAATGACGCATCATCCATTTGGCCGCATGCGGATCAAGCAGAGCATCACCATCAATCCCGATCAGAAATTCTGCATCGGTCATCAAGCTACCCGCTTGTAGCCCCATTGCCTTGCCTTGGTTCTGTGCCAGATGTACCACACGTAATTTTTCATACTGTGTCGCCAATCGATCTAGCACTTCACCGGTATTGTCAGAACTACCATCATTAATCGCAATCACTTCAAAGTTAGGGTAATCCAGCTTAAGTGCATGACTAATGGTTTCTTCAGCATTGTCCCCTTCATTAAAGCACGGCACTAAGACCGCAACTTTAGGATATTCAGCTAAAGCCGCAGGTTGCTGATAGGGAGGATCTTGACGCTCTCTCCAATAGAAAATGAGTGCCCCCACCATCCATAAATACGACATAAATAATGGATAGTAAAAAACAAACTTAATGGCATATGACCACAATAAAGCAATCCAACTCATCTACATTACTCGACTATGGCACTAATTGAGATGATTTTAGACCAAAAGCCTTACGCATTGTTTCAACATCTGGATGTCCTTTGATCGGATCATCTGGATAATAGGCCACATGCATTGCACCTTGTTCATATAAGGACTTAATCGTCGCAGCCATTTCTTCAGACGGCACTTTTTGGTCATTGCGCCAGTTTACCGCCTGTAACTCCATCACGGTCTTTTTAATACCGTTTGGATACTGCTTCACGCGATTCATGATATCTGAATAGAACTTAGTTGGATTGTCCGATTGCTCCATATAAGGCATTGCCATAATCGCAGTAAAATCATAACGATTCAGTGATTGCTCTAAAGATTGTGCATACCAGTTTTCTGCATAAGCATTTAAAGCCACCTGCGCATAAAGATTACGAGCAGTCACTAGGAATGGTTGATACTGACGAACCTCTCCTGCCAACTCCATTGCAAAATCATCTAAATAATTGGTTTTATAAGCCGTCCATTTTTGCAAGTCGGCATCGTTATCACGAATTTTAGCAAGGTCAGTTGGTAAGCCTTGTTTGGCATACGCCGCCAACGCATCAGGACTGGCATCTTCATAATCTGACAAAGTCACGTCATCATGGAACAACAGCCCATCAAACGGCGTCGATTTTGCTAAATCCTGATAAATTTCTTTAATGGTTTGGCGCGCTTGTGGTGAAAATGGACTGAGACGAATATAGCCCATATTCAAATGTTCGCCTGCTTTGGCTTGTTGGGTTTCCACTAAATCTTTCGACACTGGATCAGTCTTAGGCAGTTCCCACGCCAAGAGTGGCATCCAGGCATATAAACGCTGTACAGGCGTACGGGTTTGGATTTGCCAAGCCACACGATTGAACAAATCTGCACGCATTGGAATATGACGATTTGGGAAATACACCATATCGGCAGAACCGTTGGCATCTGGATCAGAAAAGGCCTGTAAATACACCGTATTTACGCCCATGCCATTAATACGGTCAATCAGATGATCGAGATTACGTTCTTGCTGCTTGGTATCTGGGTCATAAATGTAATCTAAATCGACATGCATAATTTTTTGCGGTCGATTGTTATCATTCAAATTCAATTCACGGTTCTTAATCTCTTGTGCCAAAGCACTGGTCGACATATTGCCCTGAATCAAAATACGACTCATATTTTGAAGTGATTGCTTGGCATGATCTGCCCCATCATCCAAGGTAATGGTAATCGGCATCCCCAACTGTTTGGAGGTTTGTACCAATTGCATATTATAGCGACCATACGGCCAGACCATTACACGCGGTGAACGTAAACCATGTGATTTTAATAGCTCATTGTTCTTTTTTAAATCTTGATAAACACGGGCTTGATAAGCTGCATCACTTTCATAGCTCTTAGTTTTAGGGTCATAAATACGCGTAATCGCAGCAGGTTCCAGATTGCCCTGCGGATTGCCATTAATGCCTTGATGTAAATGGTAACTGTGGCTGGCGATTTCAACCAAACCACTGTTCTGCATTTCCTTCAACTCATCCCAACTCAAGATTTTATTGCGCTCAATCAGCTCACCACCAAAATCAACTTTCTGGTCTGCTTTAGGTTCTAACCAAGATCCGACGACAGCCAACACCACTGGAATTTTTTTTGCGCGAATAATCGGATAGGCATTTTGATAAAACGACTGATAGCCATCATCCACCGTCAGCAAAATAGGTTTCGTTGGTAATTTATACTTACCTTGATGTGCTTTGATCAGTTGGTCGACATTAATAAAGTGATAGCCATTCTTTTTTAGCCAATCAATATGTTCACCAAATTGTTTGGCTGTCACAGCATAACTTGGAATCAAGGCATCTTTACGTTCTGTGATTTCATGATACCCAATGACCGTCAATGTGGTTGCATCAATTTTTGGATTTGCCGCAAAAGTTGTGGTGCAGGCAACCACCCCAAACACAAGACCTAAAACAGTTTTTAAAGTTGGGGACACTAAACGTGTTGTCATAGAGATATCGTCTCAAGATTAGAAATTCGCTGATCGCAGATCATGCCTGCATCATCTTACAATTTTATGGACAAATAAGATGTTTTTGATGGTCAGCTGGAAGTACGGATTCTATTTATAATTTTAAAAGCTGAAAATAAACTTAAATGTATTTTTTATGAAATCAATCACATTTTAATTCAATATTTTTTGGTAAGCACACTAACCCCTATTTCAAGATTTGAATTAGGGGCATTTAAGCATCCTTATACGAGATTAATATTGTATTAATTGAAAGTTAGGATGATCTGCAAGTTGCTGTAAATAGTGGCGCTCTTTTTGATAAAAATATTTATTCAGACGGTTCACCCATTCACCACGGCGGAAAGTCTGAATTTTTTTATGCACCCCATCATAGTCCAATAACACCACATTGCTATCATTTTCGCCGACTGCCAAACGCGTGATTTTATAGTCATGTGGCGCATACTGATGCGAAGGCTGTAAAGATCTGAGGATTTCAACCTTATAATCACCATCCATCCAGTAGTGTTTGTCCGTCAGCGCTTTTTCATTGACCCAAAAACCAGTCTGGGCGCCATCATGGGTATCAATCAGAAAAAAATGATCTAACTCTCTTAATAGTTCTGATGCAGTGATATCCAAATAATCATTCATATCGACCTCTACTCACTCAAATTCTTATCATTACTTTTTGCGACATTTTTTATCATCGATGAACTATAGCTGACTTACCCCCATCAACTTAGAGTCACCTGAAGCACAACATTTCACACCCTGAAAATACAGATTGATGCTTTAACAATAAGGGCCATAGAAAAATTGCTCTTTTAACTCAAAGATATACAGGACTGTATACAGAATCAATATATTTTTCTTGGGCTGTAATAAAATTCAGATGAAAGAAATGTTTTTAAAATCAAAATCTTATTATACAATTATCAATATTATTTTATCTTTATGATTTTAAAGCGATTTAGTCTAAAAATAAACCAAACCGCTTCGATTTACTCAATCAAAACTGGTTATTCGTCGCGTGTTTTTACGTCGAACAGTTCAATTTCAAAAGTCAGATTGGCATTGGCTGGAATGATCTTGCCCATTTTACGTGAGCCATAGGCCAAATGTGCAGGCACAATCAGCTTACGCTTTCCACCCACACGCATGCCCATAATGCCCTGATCCCAACCTTTAATCACACGACCGGTACCAATCACGGTTTCAAAGTAGTTGCCACGATCTAAAGACGAGTCAAACTTGGTTCCATCTTCCAACCAACCAGTATAATGAGTCGTGATTAAAGCACCACGAACCGCTTCTTTGCCTTCACCTACTTTCAAGTCAATGATTTCTAATTCTGCGCTCATTTCTATCTCTCCACATCACTCAAACTAAAATTATTGCAATTGTTGCCACTGAATGTCGACTTGACCTTTGTCACTTAACAAAGTCCATTCGCCATCCATAATATTCAACTGCAATTGCATGGTACGTTCGCATAAGCTCTCAAGTGCCTGCGTAGTTTGTGGGGCCAATTGCCACACTTGCACATTGCTCAAAGTTTTAATCTTGGTGTTTTTCTGCCACCAATCGTCTGACTGAGAACCATAAGTCACAACTGCAACACTCTTACAACGTGCACTGGCCTTTTTCACTTTATCTTCAGATGGGCAGCCCACTTCGATCCATTGCTCTAGCAGTCCGGTCAGGTCTTTTTGCCATAACGCTGGCTCATCTGTTTCAAATAAGTCTTTGGTGAACTCTAGACGTTCATCGGCAAACCGTGCATAAGCCAGAATACGAACCATTAAACGCTCAATGGTTTCAGAAGGATGCTGAGCAAGTGTGAGCTGATAATCGGCATAGATATGCTCATCCATATTGGCAATATTGAGGTCTGCCTTATATATCGTTGCTTTTAACGCCATAAACTAAACTCTTAAATACAGTGTTCTCAAATTTGGCGCTAAGCATACTCTATTTTACCGAGAAGCATGTGCGATTTGATCAAGTTGATCAACAATCGGATCGATACGGCACTGCAATAATTCTGTTTCAAAAGCCAACCAGTCACGTGTTGACTGACAAATCACCTCAATTCGATTATCAATGCTCTCCTCGGCCGACTTATAGTTAAACTGCTGCGGATTAAAATTAAAACTTTTCCAACCTAGATCGGTATTAAAAATTCCTTTAATTCGTACCCAGTCTTGTTGCGCACACAACACATCTAATAAATCATGAAAATTAAATTGCCAGCGTTTCGGCAATTTCCAACCTGCGACCGTATAACCCTGAGCCGTTTCAACATAATGATAAGGGAGTTGCTTTATTTCTGGCGTCTGTTCAATAGCTTGTGTTTGCTGCAATCTTAATAAGGGTTGGATCTTACGTTGTACAGGTTGCTGCTGAATATCCAATTGTTGCATAACCACCTGCCCATTTTCGGCTTCAATCCAATACTGGACATAGGTTTCATATTCTTGTTTTAAAGCCGCATAGGCTTGATGATCTGCTGCCGTCATACAGTCGATATGCGACAACACCACAATTTGAGCCGCTTTTAATTGATCGCTATATAAATTCTGTTTGACCCAATCCTGATCATGTAGACGACTCCCATCTACAACTATCACCAAAGCTCGCATTGCCAAGCTCGTTTGCCAATGCGGTTCAGTCAATTGCTCCAATAATTGTGCTGGATGCCCTAAGCCCGTTGGTTCAATAAACAATCGATCAGGTTTGCTTTCACTGAGTAAGCGAGAAAGTGCAATCTGCATCGGTAATTGACTGCTACAACACAGGCACCCCCCCAACAACTCTTTCACCGCATAGCCTTGTTGCTGGGTTATCAGTTGTTGGTCAACCCCAATTTGCCCAAACTCATTCATCAGAATCGCCCAAACTTCATGCTCAGGCTTTTGAGTGAGTAAATGCTGCAATAATGTGGTCTTACCTGCCCCTAAAAAGCCAGAAATAATATGAGTGGGAACTGTTTTGGGAGCAATAACCTTCACGATCGACTCGCATTGAAAATTTATTTCATTCTAAAGCGAAAAATTGATGAAATAAAATAAAGAATGATCTCCCTCTATAATTAGACTTAAAAGCCATTAAATAAAAATAAAGAGATATTCATCACATATTAAATCTAAAAATCTTATTTAAAAATAAGATATAAATGGTTTATTCAATTAATAAATTTTTAGAAAATGAAGACTAGTGTTTAAAACACGTAAAACAATAGATTATTTTTTAACCATAAAAACATATTTACATACATTTTAATCCTTAATTTCTTCATGATGTTTTACATAGCAACTACATAAAGCGATTCAATATTTCATATTGTTAAGATAGACGTAATAGATTGTTAAGAACATTGCCGCAAATACGTTTGGCACATAGCATGGACCTCATGCCGAAATTGAGAGATTGGGATTAACCGAATCCTCCTATTGCGGTTGTTATTTTAAATGAAATAAGGATGCCAAACATGAAATTTATCAAAACTGTTCTTGCGACTACACTTACTCTTGCTGCAGCTTCTACATTTGCAGCACCAGTAGAACAACAAACTGAAGAAAAAGTTGTTGTTTCAACTCAAGAGCAACCTGAAACTCAAGGTCAAGCTGCAACTGATGCAACAGCAACTGAAGCACCTGCATCTACACCTGCACCAACAAACTAATCAGATCTTAAGGTTCCTCCAGACCCTTTAGACCCACATTTATAATGATTTAAAATTTATTTCATTACAAATGTAAAAAAAGATCGAACCATGCTGCGGTTCGATCTTTTATTTTTTGAATAAGCTCTGCATTAAAAAATTAGCATTGAGTGGTTTTCTTAAACATGCTGCATGAAGGCTGATGAACTTCTTGTAAACGTGTCGCCTTACGCTGCTCTGCGGCTTCAAAGCGACAACGCTTCCATTCTGTATCTAGATTTAATTGTGGTACTTCTTTTGGCTTACGCTGTTCATCCACTGCAACCATAGTGAAATAACAAGTATTGGTATGGCGGATGGTACGCTTCTGAATATTTTGCGCTTCAACACGAATACCAATTTCCATCGAAGTACGCCCAACATGATTCACGCTGGCCAAAAAGGTCACTAGCTCACCAACATAAATTGGTTCTTTGAAATTAACGCGATCAACAGATAAAGTCACAACATAGCTGCCTGAGTATCGGCTTGCACAAGCATAAGCAACTTGATCAAGTAGCTTTAAAATCGTTCCACCATGAACATTACCTGAAAAGTTGGCCATATCAGGTGTCATCAAAACGGTCATTGTCAGCTCTGACTGGTCGTCAGGTGCTTGGTTTGCTTGATCTAATTGATACATGGGAAGAGCTCATAGAGAATACAACATGATTATTATCGTTTATTCATGGGTATAAACATATGCGCAAAACGATAAAACATCATCAATTCTTTTTATGATCTTGTTATTGTTTAATTCAAAATAATGACATCCCAAGTATTTTTGATTCAATGCATCCTCAAAAGAAAGAGAATGTTTGAAAAATACCTGAGATGTAGGAATCTGGGTTTAATACAATTCAACTCAGATTAGCTGAACGAATCAGCCCAATGATACCGTTTACAATCATATCAATTGCGATCGTACCGATCAGTAAAGCAGATAAACGTCCGACAATATCAAAATAGCGATCGATATATTTTGCATGTTTATAGCGTAAATGGTCATGACCAAACTTCATCAGGATCAAAATACTACAGGTTAGAATCAAGGTAATTGCAATAACAGCTATTGCCCCAGTAAAAGGTACACTTACCCCTGTCACTACCGCCGCACTAATTGTGCCTGGACCGATCATAAATGGCATCGCGATGGTACCCGCCAAATGCTCAGGCGCCCCCCGCATCTCACCAATGGTTTCAGCCCCT
Source organism: Acinetobacter higginsii (assembly GCF_000369525.1). Classification (GTDB taxonomy): domain Bacteria; phylum Pseudomonadota; class Gammaproteobacteria; order Pseudomonadales; family Moraxellaceae; genus Acinetobacter; species Acinetobacter higginsii. Next base: position 82,928 of record NZ_KB850072.1, on the reverse strand, counting down.
TGGAAAACATAGCGATAACCGATCACCAAGAAAATTAGACCACCAAAAATTTGAAAGGATTCGAAACGAACATTTAAATAGCGACTAAAAATATTCTCACCGCCCCAGGCAAATAGAATAAACACCCCGAAGGCGATCAAACTGCCCTGTATCAAGGCTTTACTAAATACCTTTGCATCGGTATTACGGATCATCCCGACCATGTAAACACTCATCAGGAAGGGATTGAGCAATGAGAAAAATAATGCAAACGCATGAATATAAGGAGAAAACATAACGGTCTCTTTAATCTGCGGAAAATTTTAACTGCCTGCAATCACAGGCAAGGTTTAGAATCGCAATACAAAATTAATTTAGGGCTTGCTTACAACCCACAGTGGCATTCTTTAACGAATCATCTTTATTCAGATCAAGATTAACCCCTAATCCCAATAGACTCATGTGAATGTTAGCCTCGCTGTTATTCAACGCTTTGACTTTAAACTTGACCCCTTTATCACTGTATAGGGTGTTATCAACCAACTTTACCCGATAAGACATGACTTCCTTACGGTCATCCATACACAGCATCCCAATGCCTTGACGGTTCAGACTTAACGCGACTGATGCAGCACCCGCTTCACCTGTCCAACTTCCTGAAAATGGGATCTGTGTTGTACTGAGTTGGTTAAATTGAGCAGGAGACATCGTTGTGATCGAAGTACAACCAACCAAACCCAATACCAAAATCGCGGGTAGTAAAATATTCTTCACAACCATTACCTAAACCGATCAAAATCAAATAATTGTTACTATTTTCCCATATTAAGGCCTTTTTTGATTTGTACAGCATGTATATGACTAGTATCGGAAATGTAAAAAACATTAAATAAATCTGTGATATCACAGTTATATTCAAGTTTGATACAGAGAGAAAACTAAAACCTCTAATAAAGTATTTAATTCTTTAAAGCAAAATAACCTAAATCAATGCATAAATAATTCCTCATCAAAAATAATAAATTTTTCTTGATTTTTAGTTCAATCATCTGTAGATTTTCTTTTTGAGCGAGTAATTCAAATGAATTTCCAATCTATATTTGAAACGTTTCAAACTCTTCCAAATGGAACGGATGCCTACCAACAATTAAAACATCAATGTGAACAAGCCATTGTTGCTGCTGAGCACCCGCTTGAACACAATGCTTTATTCCTCATTTATGGTTTTGCAAAAAACTATGTCCTACTTTATGAAGATCAAGCTGTCACGCCAGTTTTCGCAGACAAAGTAAAAGCACAAATTGTCGCTTATATGCATGAACTCAATGAAGCATTAAGCACAAAAGATGCCAGCAGTATATTAACCGCCTTAAATCATGTTTCTAAACAATATATTGGAAGCTCTAGAATTTTCTAATCATTGTCATCCAATATAATATCCAGACTTGTTTTAGTTTTGACATTACTTCTAAACATTTATTAGGTTTCATTTCACCAATTAAACGTTTTAGAAGTAATGTTAGCTCATGCATTTAAAATCTTGTTCTATACACGATATAATAATTTTTTATTGTTATTCTCTCATCTTAGGCCAAAATTAATCGAGCGTGATTTACAATATGCTCTGTCAAAAGCTGTAGTGGCTTTGATTGTTGATCCCAATGATGCCAATACAGTGGAATATCAATTCGAATATCAGGCAATAACCCAACCAATACTTCTGCTTTATTTTCAATATTCAGTTGCAGCTCAGGCACCATGCCATAGCCTAACCCCAATTTAATGGCGGTCACAAAAGACTCTGATGATGGAATTAAATGACAAGGATAAGTCCCTTTCATCAATCCATAGTTTTTTTCCAGAACATCAAAATGCATACGGTCTTTTTCATTAAAAATAATCGCTGGTGCAGCCCGTAAAGTTTCTCGATGAATGCCTTCTGCAAACCATTTCCGTCTAAATTGCGCTGTCGCCATCATTTGATAACGCATCAAGCCTAAATATTGCGCACGGCAACCACGCATGGGTTGATCTTCAATTGAAATACAGGCACTCACCGTCCCCTTTTCTAATAATGAATAGGTATGAGATTGGTCATCTGTTCTCAGCTCAATCACAATCTTTTCTTTGAGTAACACATCCTTTAATGCAGGAAGCAACCATGTCGCTAAAGAGTCTTCATTTGAACCAATCACAGTTTTAAAAAAATGTGATTCTCCTCCACCAGTCAAACCATGAAGTAAGTTTTGTTCTAAACGTCGGATGTGCTGTATGTGTTCAAAGATCTGCTGACCTGCTTGTGTTAAAACACAAGGACGACCCCGGATCAGCAGTAGTTGCCCTAATTCTTTTTCAAGTGCTTGCACCCTTAATGTCACCGCTGATGCAGTAATACAGAGCTTGGCACCTGCCTGTTCGAAGCTTCCATGTTCCGCAACTGCAAAGAAGGCTTCACATTGTTTATTGTCCAGCATAAGAACCTTAGAAAAATTTAGGAAAATTCAAACAGCCTTAATCTTACTAAATTTTAAAAATAAAAAAAGATGATCATAACCAGTACAAAATAGCTTTGCCCTGATTGATATAGATCAAACCAGTCTTTTTCTTAAATAGATAATACTGAGTAAGGCAAATGCCAAACCAATAAAGGACGGCGCATAACCAAAAGGCGTTGCCAGCAGCCCAACGATGACCGCACCCGCTACTGCGCCGCCATAATTAAAAATATTAACACGAGCAATAATTTCATCGCGTCGGCTTTCATCCAAACGACCTACAGCAGAATAGGTCAGTGGAACCAAAGCACCTACGGCAACACCAGCCAATGCAAAACCCAAAATAACGGTCACTAATGAATGGCTGATTCCAGACAATACACATCCGAATGCCCCGATCAGGAGCGTGACCAAAGCAATCCATGTCGCTGTTTTAAATTGCAGTAAATAATCAAGACTTAAGCGTGTGAGTAGAATTCCAATTTGATAGGCTGCATAACCCAAAGGAGCGATGGTTGCCGAGCTTGCCAAAACATCTTTGAGATAAATTGAACTCCATGTACTGATTGCAGAATCGACAGTAAACACAATCAAAATAATCAGCCCAAAAATAAGAAGCTGTTGATATGGAATCGCTGGCTTATCTTGCAGATGTATGTCTGAGGATTGTTTTTGCTGAAATAAACAGTGTCTAGAGAGTTGCGAGGTGATAAAGGCAATCGCTACTGCAATGCATAATGCTGTCGTTGCTCCAAGTGCTGTTGAAACCGTGGCTGACATAATCAATGCCCCTAAAAATGCAGCCGCGGTATAACATGCAAAGAAACCACCAAATACACTTTTACCAAGCCGTTGTTCCATGATAACTGCTTGCATATTCAGTGCTGCATCTAAACAGCCTAATCCAAGTCCATAAAGCAAAAAACTCGCAATCATGAGGATCAAATTTGGACTAAATGCAGCAATTGCTATTCCTAGTGCTTCAAAAATAAAGCCAGTCACTACAGCAAGTCGTGAGCCAAGCTTGACTGCGATACGATCAGCTAAAATTGAACCGAGTGCCGCTGCGATGCATACCCCTAGAATAATCAGCGATAATTGATCATCTGAAAGTCTGAATCGACCTTTTATTGTGGGGAGTGCCGTCATCACGGTCGCGTAGCCAAGGCCTTGTGTGGCAAAACCAAGTGCAATCACTTTTCGTGTTTTGCTGAGCATCAGATTGTTTTCATTATGAATATTATGATTGAGGTCCATGCCTGACTCACTGCATTATTTTTAAATATTTATCTGGATATTTCCTCGAGCACTTCCTGTGTCGATTGTTTTTAATTTTGATCTAAAACGATTCTGAAAATAAGGGCAATATTTGAAAAATAAGGGGGGTATTTCGGACAACAAGATTAAGCAGCTTTGTTACATCACTCGACCTCTAAGCACTTATTCAGTCATATCCATCTCAGATAAATAAAGCTATCGCTAAAATCTAAGGTACAACCCATTGGTTTTTATTCTCAATGCATCGGAGCAGTCTATTCAAAAAGCCCATTTTTAATGGCAGCAAAAAGTGCTTTACCTTGTCTAGTGTCTAAAATTAAAACTTAAAAAAATTTAGCTAAACCAAAACAATCTTAATTTTACTGACTTTTATAAATAAAAAAAGATAATAGCAAACAGTAAATTTTTAATGGAAAAAAGCATCTAACACTTGATCTAAGCGTTAGACGAACGGCCTTTGCCTAAGCATATGCACGTTGTTTTCCAGCCAAAACCAGCACAGACCACCCTATATGATCGAGGAACCAAAATATGACTGCATTTTTCTATGGGCTTGGTATTGGCTTTTCTTTAATTTTAGCCATTGGCGCGCAAAATGCTTTTGTTCTAAAACAAGGCTTAAAGCAACAGCATGTTTTTTGGGTCTGTTTGATCTGTGCACTTTCGGATTCTATCTTGATTTATTTAGGGGTCATGGGCTTTTCAAAAATCGTGATTGACTTCCCTTTGATCGTTACCATTGCCAAATACTTTGGTGCTGCTTTTTTATTTTTATATGGACTTCGAAATTTTTACTCAGCCATCAACAATAGCTCATCACTCAACCCCAGTGAAATTGAAAAAGACTCATTGCTTAAAATCATTGGAATGTGCTTGGCCTTCACCTGGCTGAATCCACATGTCTATCTAGACACCGTGATTCTGGTTGGTTCGATTTCAGTTCAGTTTGCAGATCATCTATATTTGTTTGCAGCAGGAACCATACTTTCTTCATGGATCTTCTTTTTCGCTTTAGGCTATGGCGCAAGAGTTTTATTGCCTTGGTTTAAAAAGGCCAGTTCATGGAGAATTCTAGATGTTGTTGTTGGACTGATGATGTGGGCAATTGCAACGAAGCTGTTAATCTAAAATACAGAGAAATAAAAAAGCCCTTATTTTCATAAGGGCTTTTTCGTATTTGGCGGAAGCGGTGGCAGTCACATTAGAATGGTAGTTTACTGATAAATATATATAAAATATTTTAAATTTAATTTTTTACTACTATTTTTACTACAAAAAATTCAACTTATAATTTTGGCATTTAATCCATCAAAATTATTTTTATGAATTGACTTGATGATTGTACATTAAAAACTCATCACTTGCCTCTTAACTTGTTCTAAGATCATTTGGCCATAAAGTACAGTATAAGTTCATCTAGGCTATATTGAGCCTAAACAAAGTCCTGCAAACACTAGACACAGTTTAAGTTCAACATTTCGCGACTGGTCAGCTGATAAAACTGATTACCCTCGTGAAGTCTGTGAGGTACTTGCACATAAATTACCAGATGAGGTTGAAGCTGCTTATCTACGTGGGGCATATCTTGAAAAACGGAAAGGTCTGATGGCTGATTGGGCTGGATATTGTTGTTTACCTTAAAGAATGATGCAATACGTAAGACTTGTATTTAATAAGCTCAAATAATAATCTTATCTTTTAAAATATTTATAGTAGAGAGAACATGTCGATACAAACTATTAGCAGCACCATAACTAGACTAAACAAAGAGTTAGCTGATATTACTCATCGAATGAGCTTAGAACAGAAAAAGGCAGCGGATAGCACTTCCAAAATTTTACAAATTCAAAATTCTATAGGTAAAACAACTAGTCCTAGCACCCTCAAATTAAAGCTATCTGAAATTAATAGAAAAGAACAAGAAAATGCTCGTATACAATCGAAACTTTCAGAATTACAAAAAAAGAAAACTGATATTGACAATAAGCTACTGAAAGAAAAACAGAACCTTATAAAAGAAGAAATACTGGAAAGAAAAAAATTAGAGGCTCTGACTAAAAAACATCAGAAAGACGAAATTGAACATCAAAAGAAACTGAAACGTGAAATTGATGCTATTAAGGCTTCTACCCAATACATTACTGATGTTTCAATACCATCTTACAACAATACAATACCTGAGATTGAACCAGAATATGATTTGTTTATTTCACACGCTTCAGAAGATAAAGAAGATTTTGTCAGACCACTTGCAGAGACATTACAGCAACTTGGAGTAAAAGTTTGGTACGACGAATTCACGTTAAAAGTTGGGGATAGTTTGCGTCGTAAAATTGATAGTGGTCTCCGAAACTCTAAATACGGTACCGTTGTTCTTTCAACTGACTTTATAAAAAAAGACTGGACCAACTATGAACTTGATGGCTTAGTAGCCCGTGAAATGAATGGTCACAAAATGATTCTACCGATTTGGCACAGAATTACTAAAAATGATGTTTTAGATTATAGTCCGAATTTAGCTGATAAAGTCGCCTTAAATACTTCTGTAAATAGTATTGAGGAAATTGCCCATCAATTAGCTGATGTCATCTTAAATCGATAAGCACCTTCTAAGAGTTAAAATTTTGACTGAGATTTACAAAGAACCTAATTCTCAGTCAACTTTTGCACACCCTGCAATTTAAACAATTTTTTTGATAAGTAGTACTAAACTCACAAATATTGAAGTGTGCTGAAACAATATATAACCAAATAATTTATATAAAATCATAAACTTAAAAAACAACTGCTCTTTAGTCATTTCCGCACTTTAATATTTCTTCTGATATAAGAAATCACTTCTTTGTATTTGCCCTTTAATTTTTTATATGTAATATATTAAACAAATAAGTTGAGTATATTACATGAAAATATCCTTACTCATATCCTCATTGCCTACGCAGAACACAACCACTCGTATGAGAGTCTGGCGATCTCTCAAAGCAAGTGGCGCAGCAATTCTAAGAGATGGGGTCTACTTACTCCCTATTTCGCATAGTGAAAAGTTTGACCCTATTGCTAATGATGTTATTTCAGAACAAGGAACTGCTTATGTGTTTCATGCTGAGCAACCCTTAAATCTTGAACTTGCTCCTTTCTTCAATCGAAAAGAAGAATACGACACTCTCTATAAACAACTTTCTGAGTTAAGAGATCGACAGACTAAAGATGAAAAGAAAGAGCTACTCAAGCAAGTTCGTAAACTGAGAAAAAGTATCGATGCGCTTGTAGAAATTGACTTCTACCCCGATGAGACTCAAGCACAGGTTTTAAATGAGCTATCTTCATTAGAACTTTCAATTGCACGTCTTGGTGAAGTGAATGAGCCTCAAGCGATACAAGCTCATATTCAACTTCTAGATAAAGCTAGTTATCAAAACAGAATTTGGGCAACACGTAAAAGACCTTGGATTGATCGTCTAGCCTCTGCATGGCTAATAAAGACATTTATTGATACCTCACCAACATTCATTTGGTTAGAAATGCCAAGTGACTGCCCAGAAGCAGCATTAGGATTCGATTTTGATGGTGCAACTTTCAGTCATGTCAATCATTGGGTGACCTTCGAAGTTCTTTTACATAGTTTTAATTTAGAAACACCTGCATTAAAGAAAATTGCTGAAATTGTTCATTACTTAGATGTCGGTGGAATTGAGCCTCCCGAAGCAATCGGTATTGAAAAGGTTATTCAAGGAATTAGAAGCCAGATAAGTGACGATGACCACCTATTTGCCTTATCAAATCACATTTTCGATGGCTTATATGCCAACCTATAAAGAGAATAATCATGGAACAAGAACAAGCCGCTGTACATGAAGAACCAGCACAGCCAGTTCATTTTTGGCAAGCTTTCTTATTTTGGCTTAAATTGGGGTTTATTAGTTTTGGTGGACCAGCGGGGCAAATCGCTGTTATGCACCAAGAACTCGTTGAACAAAAACGTTGGATTTCTGAAAAGCGTTTTTTACATGCTCTCAACTACTGCATGTTACTGCCTGGGCCTGAAGCACAACAATTAGCAACCTATATCGGTTGGTTGATGCATAGAACCGTTGGTGGATTAGTTGCAGGAATCCTTTTTGTATTACCCTCTCTATTTATCCTGATTGGTCTGTCATGGGTCTATGTAAAATTTGGTGATGTTCCTATTATTGCAGGTCTTTTTTATGGGATTAAACCAGCTGTTGTTGCTATCGTTTTTCATGCGACATATCGGATTGGTAGCCGATCGTTGAAAAATAAGTTTTTATGGGCAATCGCTGCGCTTGCATTCATCTCTATATTTTTCTTTAACTTGCCATTCCCCTTAATCGTTCTAACGGCTGCGATCATTGGATATTTAGCAAGTAAAAAATATCCAAGCGTTTTTACAGGCGGAGGTTCACATCAGCAAGGTAAAAAAGATTATGGTCCCGCATTAATTGATGATGATACACCTACCCCAGAACATGCCATATTTAGTTGGAAACATTTAGCTAAGATACTTTTGATTGGAGCAATCCTATGGCTTGCCCCAATTTTCAGTTTGGTTTTAACGCTTGGTTGGGATCATGCTTATACTCAAATGGCTTGGTTCTTTACAAAAGCTGCTTTGCTCACATTTGGTGGTGCTTATGCAGTATTACCTTATGTTTATCAAGGTGCTGTTAATTTTTATGGTTGGTTGAGTCCAACACAAATGATCGATGGTTTAGCCCTTGGAGAAAGCACCCCAGGTCCTCTGATCATGGTTGTTGCGTTTGTAGGATTCTTAGGTGGCTTTAATCATGCTCTGTTAGGCAATGATCATCTGTTCTTGGCAGGTGCGTTGGGTGCTGTGATTGTGACTTGGTTTACTTTCCTGTTTTCTTTCATTTTTATTCTAGCTGGTGCTCCAGTGATTGAATCAACCCACAATGAATTAAAATTTACTGCACCTTTGACGGCAATCACTGCCGCTGTTGTTGGTGTAATTTTAAATCTTGCACTTTTCTTCAGTTACCACGTTTTATGGCCAAATGGATTCGATCATCCATTCAACTATGAAGCAATGGTTATTGCGATTGCAGCATTCATCGCCTTGTTCCATTTTGAAGTCAAAGTCATGTATGTCATTTTAGCTTCGGCATTCTGTGGTTTGATTTTGTACATTGGTGCGTAAACTTATAATTTTTAATAAAAAAGGAAGCTTAGCTTCCTTTTTTTATACCATTAGTGGCAGTGACGATCCCCTGTTTTACTATTCGTGTGGCATCCTGAAGAATCAGTACCACCTGAATGAGCAAAAGCATTTGTTACCGCAAGCCCCATTAAACATACCAAGATTAGTTTTTTCATATTGTTTCCCTTTTTATTGAACGATAAAACAAGTTTGAAATTGTACAACAAACAAACGATTTACTTCTAAGCCATTAGTCGAAAAGAATTATTTAGGCCATTTTTGATGATGGTCATCAATCACATACTCATGCACATGTACACCATTAATTTGATGCTGAATCACATGTTCGTGGTCTGCGGGTAAATCATCATGGCTATGTGCTAGAAAATCTTCATCTTTAGTTGTCCATAAGCATAATGCAAGAATGAGAGCAATAATCGCAATAACAGCCATCGGAATAAAAGTCTGTAATGTGCCTATATTCGTACTCAACCATCCAACCAATGGATAAGTGATCAGCCAACAAGCATGAGAGAAAGCAAATTGGGCGGCAAACAATGATGTTCTATTCTCACTTGATGCAGACTTACGAATCAAGCGACCTGTAGGTGTTTGTGAAACTGAATATCCAATACCAAGGACAAACCAAAGTGCTAACAAACCATTATAAGATGCAATCAAAGAACCACTGAATAGTCCAATGACAAGAATTGTTGTTCCCGTCAACATGACTGATCTATCAGGAAATTTATCCAATATCTTTGGTAAAACAAAAGCAGATAACATTGACCCAAGTCCAAAAAGACCAAATGCCCATGTCGTTGCATTTTCGGTAAGTTTAAATGTCGATTGAACCAATACAACAGTATTTACAATCACAACAGCACTCGCCGAAGCAATAGCTAAATTTAAAGCAAGCAACGCCTTAAGTCTCGGCGTATTAAAATAAATTTTAGCTCCCTGCTTTATACGGCTATAAACACCTCTAAACTCAGGCACTTTGGCGACTGGTAATTTTGCACTTACCACAAACAAAGCAGAACCGATAAAACCTAATACTGTTCCTAAAAACAGATTATGGTAGCTCATGACAGTGAGTAAGAAACCTGCCAACATTGGGCTGATAATGTTTTCTAAATCATAGGCTAGTCGAGACAATGACAAAGCATTGGTATAGTCTTTTTCTTCAGGCAGAACATCTGGAATCATTGCCTGAAATGTTGGCGTAAATGCAGCAGATGCAGATTGCAGAATAAAAATGAGAATATAGATTTGCCAGATTTGTGTCACAAATGGTAGGCACAAAGCTGTTAATGCTCGGATAATATCTAATCCAACCAATACCTGTTTTCTTGGTAAGCGCTCTGCAAATGCTGATGCTATAGGTGCTACACCGATATAAGCAATCATCTTAATTGCCAAAGCAATACCAAGAACTTGAGCAGCTTCTCCCTTGGCAATATCGTATGCCTGTAAAGCTAGGGCGATCGTGATTAACCCTGTTCCAATGAGTGCAATCACTTGGGCCAAGAACAAATGCCGATATGTGGTATTTTTTAGTACTTCTAGCATTTTATGGATTCCTTTTTAGAATCTGACATCTATAACGATTAAATCTCCTTGGAAGACTATTCCAAGGAGATTGATTAAAGCTTAAAAGACTTTCTTCATTTCACTAAACTGTCCTTCTACAAGTAGAGTTACAGTCACTGGATTTTCTGTACGGTTACGCCAGAACCAACCATGTTTACCATCAAAAGCTGCTTTTAAGACACCTTGTTGAGTTGTCTCATTCTTGCCTTTTCCATAGCCATGATAGAACCCTTTAGGGGCATTTACGGGATCACCATGAGTATCATAGTTAAGACCACCTCCTACAGCTTTCCAATCAAAGTTGACACTTGCACTTTGTGGCATTGTTAGTTTTACCTCTGTTGCCTGCCCAGGTTTTAACTCAATACTAATGCTCTCTTTATTAATCGCAGGCATGGTCATCTGAACAGTATCAATTGCCGTTTGAGTCGGAGTTTCTACTGACATTTCTTCAGCACTATTCACTACCTGTTGAGCATTGAGACCATTCACTGATTCTTGAGCGAGTGATTGTTTGATTTCACCCATTTTCGTTAAGCCAAGCACTTTACCTATACCCGTCGGATCAATCGCATACTCCGCAGGCATGACACAGGTAACCAACACGACCACAGCACTAACGGCAGCTATCGCTGTTGATTTAATTAACTTTCTTGATGAAGGTAATTCGATATCTTTTGGAATTTCAGCGTTATACATAATTTAGATCCTTATTGAGTAATGAAGCCAGTAAGTTGATAGCCAACAAGTAAAAAACCGAGGAACATGAGGAAGACATTGCTTTGATAGGCTGTTTTAAAGAAATACGATGTCTTTCTCCAAAACGTCATCAATAACATGATGATGCACAGAGCCATAAACTGACCTAATTCAACCCCAATATTGAATGAGATTAAATTTGCCAACAGTCCATCACTCGGAACTTCATACTCCTGAATTTTTACTGCGAGTCCAAAACCATGAATCAGACCAAAAATTAAAGTCGCTACTTTCGTGTTTGGTTGAAAACCAAACCAACGCTGATAAGCCCCCAAGTTATCAAGAGCCTTATAAACAATTGAAAAACCAATGATTGCATCAATGATGTAAGCATTTATCGAGATATTGTAATAAACACCCACGAGCATGGTAATCGAATGCCCAAGTGCAAATAGGCTGACGTACAAGCCGATATCTTTCATTCGATATAAAAAGAAGATAATGCCAACAAGAAATAATAAATGGTCATATCCAGTGACCATATGCTTAGCACCCAAATAGATGAATGGAATCACATGAACGCCATAAATTTCTTGAATGTAGCCCTTATCACCTTCTGCTACACCATGAGCAAAAAGTGTAGGACTTGCCAATGTAATGAATAAAGTAAGTAATCGCTTTATGTAAGCACTTAATTTCACAATGTGTGAATCAATAATTTGCATGTATATCAAACTCCAAAATTTAAAATGAATTGAAAATCCATTCACTTTTTGGGCGGTTTAAAAATACGGCTTATCATCAAAAAAACATATTCTTTACACCAATCTAGAATCGATATCCCCTTTAATAGATGAGCTAAAGCAATCGATTTAAGTACGTCATAACCAACAAAATGTTCATAGTAGTTATCCTGATGACCATGTGAATGTTGTTGGCTGACCTCATGATGATGAGAATGAATTGCGTCAATTGAAACGTGTCTCTGAAATTCATTTTCAGTTACATGCTCATTAAAGTGCAAACATAAAGCGAGACTGATCATGCAGACTAGCCACATCATCACAAATTTGCTTTGTTTATCTCGCAATATATTTGTCATTAAAGATGCCCCTAAACAACCTGTTCAGTAGCATCGTTTGATTTTCTTGACCAACCTTGGTTAAACCACACATATAAGGTCGGCAAAATAATCAAAGTCAGTAAGGTTGATGAAATAATCCCACCAATAACGACAGTTGCAATTGGACGTTGAACTTCAGAACCAATACCTACGTTTAAAGCCATTGGGATAAAGCCTAGAGAAGCCACTAAGGCTGTAATCAACACAGGGCGAAGTCGTTCCATTGCACCATGTCTCACCGCATCAATGACACTTTCCCCTTGCACTCGAAGCCTTTGAATGGCAGAAACAAGAACTAAGCCATTCAGCACAGCCACACCTGACAATGCGATAAAGCCGACGGCAGCAGAAATTGAGAATGGAATATCCCGTAAAGCTAAAGCGATCACACCACCTGTTAATGCAAATGGTACGCCTGTGAATACCAAGACACTGTTTCTAACATTACCTAAAGCCATGTAGATCATGGCAAAGATCAGAATTAAAGCAATTGGAACAACAACCATGAGTCGATTCGATGCAGACTCCATTTGTTCAAATGTACCCCCCCAAGTCAGCCAGTAGCCTTCTGGTAATTTAAAATCTGCATTCAGCTTAGATTGTGCTTCTGCAATGTAACTACCAATATCTGTACCACGGACATTTGCTGTGATGACGATACGACGCTTACCATTCTCACGAGAAATTTGGTTTGGTCCTTGAACATTTTTTAACTCGATCAATTCTGATAAAAGTACACTTGAACCATCAGGCAGATTCACAGGAACTTGATAGAGTTTTTCTAAGTCTGTGACAGAGTTTTGATCCATTCGAACAACAATATCGAACTTTCGATCACCTTCAAATACCTTACCTGCTGTCTCACCAGTGATGAGGCTAGAAACCTGTTGCTGTACATCCTCAGCATCAAGCCCATAGTTGGCAATCATGTCTTTTTTCAGCTCGACAGATACCATGGGTAAACCCGTCATCTGTTCAACTTTCAAGTCAGCAGTACCATTCACTCCCTCTAAAATTTTAGCGGCAGCGTTTGCTGATTCAAGTAGTTGACCTAGATCATCACCATATATTTTCACAGCAACATCGGTACGGACACCTGAAATAAGTTCGTTAAAGCGCATTTGAATCGGCTGAGTGAACTCGTAATTATTTCCATAAACACCTTTAGCTACTCGTTCAATATCTGCAACGACTTCCGCTTTTGGTTTCTTTGGATTTGGCCACTCGCTACGTGGCTTCAACATGACAAAGTTATCAGCCACATTGGGTGGAACTGGGTCAGTGGCGATTTCTGCTGTTCCAACTTTGGCAAACATGGTCTGAACTTCAGAAATTTTCACAATTTCTTTTTCAAGCGTGTATTGCATTTCAACGGCTTGAGTTAATGAAGTACCTGGGATACGCAAAGCATGTAATGCCACATCCCCCTCATCTAAAGAAGGTATAAATTCTGAACCTAAACGAGTTGAAAGACTTGCACTGAATATAAAGAATATTGAGACAAAGGCGATCAGTAAATATCTGTGATTTAAAGACCAATCTAAAATTGGGCTATACAATTTCTTAATAAAATGAACAATCTTTGACTCTTCTTCTTTAATTTCACCTGTAGTAACTAATGCCACCATTGCAGGGACAAACGTAATTGACAGAATCATTGCACCAACTAAAGCCATAACTACCGTTGCAGCCATTGGTGTAAACATCTTGCCTTCAACACCAGTCAAAGTCATCACAGGCAGATAAACCAAAATAATGATCAATTGACCATAAAGAATCGCTTTTCGAGATTCCTTTGTTGCTTCAAACACAGTCGTAAAACGTTCTTTTTGAGTCAGAATACGTCCTAACTCTTTTTGCTTCATGGCTAATTTAGCGAGAGATGCCTCGACAATAACCACCGCACCATCAACAATAATTCCGAAATCGAGTGCACCTAAACTCATTAAATTGGCACTGATCTTTTGGTTAACCATGCCTGTAATTGTCATCAACATGGATAATGGAATCACCATCGCCGTAATCAAGGCTGCTCGGAAATGTCCAAGAAAAAGAAAAAGTACCACAATGACCAGAATTGCACCTTCAAGTAAATTCTTCTTCACTGTCTGAATCGTTGCATCAACTAAAGTTGTTCGGTTGTAGACTGCTTTCGCTTCAACACCTTCAGGTAGCGACTTTTGAACCTGTTGTAGCTTTTGATCTACAGCATGAGCAACATTTCGAGAGTTTTCGCCAATAAGCATGAACGCTGTACCCAGTACAATTTCTTGCCCATCTTTGGTCGCAGCACCTGTCCGTAATTCATGACCAATCGATATTTTTGCAACGTCTTTCAATCTGAGGATATAACCATTGCTCGTCGTGATCGGAATATTTTGGATTTGTTCAATCGAGTTAATTTGAGAATCAGAACGGATTAAATACTGCTCACCATTTTTCTCAATGTACCCTGAACCTTTGTTCATGCTGTTCTTAGAGATCGCCTCTAAAATAGCTTTCTGATCCAGCCCTATACTACGCAAATAAGCATAATCAGGTTGAACAACAAATTGTTTTAGATAGCCACCAATAGTATTGATTTCATTCACACCCTCTACATTTCGAAGCTGAGGTTTAATGACCCAATCTTGCAAGGTTCTTAATTCAGTGGGTGAAAGTGGGTTTAGACTATTCTTGGCATTCTCAACTGTATACATGAAGATCTCGCCAAGCCCTGTAGAAACAGGTCCCATTGAAGTCGATATGCCGCTTGGTAGTGTTGGTGTCACGCCTTGCAATTTTTCATTGACAATTTGACGGGCAAAATAGATGTCCGTCCCCTCCTTGAATATCGCCGTGACCTGAGATAAACCGTATCTCGACACAGAACGTGTATATTCAAGATTAGGGATACCTGCCAAAGCTGTTTCAATCGGGTAAGTGACTTGTGACTCCATCTCCATAGGAGACAAGCCTTGTGCTTCACTGTTGATTTGGACTTGTACATTTGTGATATCAGGAACAGCATCAATAGGTAGTTTAAAATAGTTATAAACACCCAATGCAGCTACGAATAGGAAGACGATCAGTACAAGCCAACGATTCTTAATCGAAAGCTTAACAATTTGGTCAAACATAGTACTACCCCTTAATGATCATGAGTAGCGCCAGATTTACCTAGCTCTGCTTTTAATAAATAAGAATTGCCTGCCGCATAAACCTGACCTGCTTTTAAGCCTGACTTAACTTCAACAAACCCGTTATATTTTTCACCCAACTCTAATGGACGTGCTTCAAAATCATTGCCTACACGAATGAACACCACATCCCAATCACGGAAGTTTTGTAAAGCATCTTCACGAACCACCATAGGCTTCAAGCTTTGATTTTCAAAAATATGTGCGGTGATCAATTGACCTGAACGCCATTTAAATTGGTTGGCAATTTCAACAAAGACTTGAGCAGTACGTGTTTTTGGATCAATGATATCACTGATGTATTTGATCGTCCCCAATGCTTCTTCTGTGCCTGATTGAATTTGAGGTTTTACAGTCACCTTAGCATTCGGGTTAATTGTATTCAGCTTATCCGCAGGAACATTGACTACTGCAAGTAACTGAGATGTATTGGCAATTTTAAATATTGGCGAAGCTGGTGTGACATTTGATCCAACTGCCCCTAGCACTTGTAAGACTGTGCCAGACATCGCAGCCCGAACTTCAATTGTACCGTTGCCTGAACCACCATAAGAGCTGATTAAATTGTTCAGTTCATTGGCACGAATCTGAGCATTATCAAATTCACGCTTTGCATTAATGTAGTCAATTTCAGGCGATACTCGTTTTTGAAATAACGTTCGCTCTTGCTCCATCTTTTTACGTGCAAATTGCAAATTATCTACTGCAATAGAACGCTCAGCATTTAAGCGGATCAAGTCTTGGCTTTGTACTGTAGCTAATAAATCACCTTGACTTACTTTATCGCCAATCGTGCGATATGTTTTGATGAGTGTTCCACTTGCTTTCGGTGTGATAAAACTTTCAAAATTATCAGGGAACTTCAATTCTCCCTTTAACTCTAAAGCATTTTCAAACATCATGGATTCAACTTTTAGGAGCTCTAAACCACTGCTCTTGATACTACTGTCCAACATGGTGACACGACCTTCTTTGGTGTCCCATTTCCACGTATGTTTTTTACCTTGATAATCAACGTTGACAATCATTAAAAATGAATGTGGTTCATAGACAATTTCATTACCGATCAAGTAATCACTCTCTGGTTTAAATTGAATATTTTGCTCTGCATCCAAACGTTTGATGTAGACATTTGCCGTTAATGCTTCAGGTTTAAGCGGTTTATCTTTGAAATACCCATAAACACGGAGATGTGGTTCTACGCCCTGCTCAAAGATTTTCACTTCCGCTGAGAAATCGCCATCACGATATAAACGTCCACCATGAGGTCCTTTCTCGTCACCTGCTACTGCAACTTTTACTTCTGTTGCTTCCCCATGTGCTGAAGAAGACTGAGTCTTTTGACCTGTCTTGTACCATGCCACAGCACATAACACGACAAGCAAGGCAATAATGCCCGTAGCCATTAAAGTATTGGTTGGTTTATTCATATTCTTGCCCTTATTCTTGATCTAAATGAGTAATGTAGTTGCGCTCGACTTCTGCAATTTCTGTCTGCAAAGCCAACCACAAATCGAATCGAGCAAGATGTTTGTCTAACCAAATTTGCTTAATGCTATTGAACTCAAGTAACGAGTTTTTCCCTGCTTGGTATCCCATCTCTGCAATGCGAAGACTTTCATTGGTTGCGGGCAAAACGGTTTGATCATATTGGTGGATCACATCGATTAAGTTAGAAACCTCAATGGACTTGTTTTCCAGTTCAATTTTAGAATTACGGCTAACCCATACAGACTGCGTTTCAGCTTTCATCTGTTCCGCTTGGGCAATCGCAATATTGCCTTTATTTCGGTTGAAGATATTGAGTGGTATTGAGGTTGAAACTTGGAATACCTTGTCATTGGTTTCTTGATAGTTTTTGACCCCAACACCCAAAGTGATATCAGGTATTGCTTCTTTACGAGCGAGTTCAAATTGTGTCTTTTTCAATTTTGAACTCAGAAACGCTTCTTGCTCAGCCAAACTAATTTTGTCTGTGAAATTAAAACTTAGAGGAACTTCTAAAGCGTTACTTGGTAGATTCGATGTGAACTTAGAGCACAGATTCTTCTGAAACTGCCCCTTTTTCACTTCATTTTGATAACGTAGTTTTGATTCAGATGAAAGTGCTGCACTGAGCTGAGCATCCGAAGGAATGACTCGCCCAAACTTGAGCCTTTCCGAAAGAACATTGGCTTGTCTTGCATTAAACTTGCTTTCTGTTGAATAAACTTCAGCACGTTGAGTTGCCACATACCAGTTCGCCATACAGATTCTTAAATCTGCTTTGAGTTCAGCCTGACGCTTTGCTATTTCGAACTGATTACGATCACCTTGAAAACTCGCAATTTGCTTTCTCAAGGAGAGTTTATTACTAAGAGGAATCTCTTGTGACAACCCTAACAAGGTTGTTGAGCCATCCAAACCCTTCAATTTGGAATTACCAAGATTATCCAACTCCACATTGAAAGTAGGATTATTTAATCTGCCAGCAAACTTTTGGTTGATTTCATAAGCTTGCTCGGACTGCTGTAGGCTATTGAGTACAGCATCACTTGCGATAACCTGCTTTTGTAGTTCAGCATAATTCGTTTCCGCAAATGCGTTTGCTGCCGTTACTACAAAACCACAGCTAAGGAATAGCTGATAAATTTTAGACATGACTTTACCTATACAAAAAAATGAATAATTATTTTTTGTATATAAAAATCAATTTCTTAGAACAATAAGAGCTTTTGTATAGGTATAAGAATTACGTAAAATAAATATTCTTTTTCTAAAGTCAAATACCCGAATCTGATGTTCAGATAACTTTAGGAACAGAAAAATAAGAGCAGTGATAAAACTTAGAATAAACACAGGGTCTATGCTTAGATCACTATCAGAAGAAATAGGCTTCACCGAGTGATGGTAGATTGGCTCATCAAAATTCTTCCAAGTGTGTGTTTCTACATCATGATCAGTCATACTTGTAAAAGAATCACCTGAGTGCTGCAAAGACCAATGACTTGATGCATCATCTTCCACAACAATACTTAATTCATGTTGGTGTTCAATATTTTCAAGTAAAACAGGTGCCCACGCATGAACTCCCGTAATTGTTATCGTAAACAAAAACAGGATAAATGCGAGTATAAGCTTAGACAACCTACTTGAACGCATGACGATGGACATACTTCTGATTTGCTAACAAAATACTAAAAAGCGTTATTAAAGTAAATCCATCTCTCAGATATTCTAGAAGTGAATATCTTCTTATCTACAGACCAAAATCTGCAAAAAAAGAGTACGAGTACTCTTTTCTAATTAAATTCATTTCAATTCAAAGCCTGCACCGACTGCTGCAACCCTTTCTGAATATCCTGAACATGAGTGAGATCATAAGATTGTTGATGCTGCTCTGGCTTCGTTTCATCCGTATAAAACTCCTCAACAATATCCAAGCCCTCTTCACCACCCACCTCAAAACTGGCATTGCCATAGCCCTGCCGTGCCACATGATCTAAAGCTTCCTGATAAAACCCTGCTGCCTTACTTTGCTCATCTATCTGTTTGGCTGAGCTAATTGCATCTTTCAGGTTTATGCCATCCCTTAAGGTTAAATCCACGTAGTAGATCGGCGTGCGATAGCTTTGCGTGGTGCTCTTGCCTCGTAAAGTGAGTTGCAATGGCAGGCACGAAAGCAAATCACCCGATGCGGCATGGTAATAACGCAACCGTGCCGCCAAAGTGCGGATACTGTTAAAGCCTGTGGTTCTAAAGATGAATGTGCCAAACTCATCCGATTCATCCAGATTGACGTAAAGTCGTCCGTAGGGCTTGCACAATCCACCTTGTGCCAATGGGCATAAATCTGGAGATGGACATGGATGTTGCTCAATCCCATGTTGTCCAAGTCGCTGACAGCTTTCACCGTTGCCTGAGCAAATTAAACGTCCAGTTTGGCGGTCAAATAGGCTGTACTCTGCTCTTAAGTTGAGATCAGGATCATTGAAGATCATCCGTACAGGTATGGTTCTGAGTTTTTGGTTTTGTGCTTTAGCTCGTAGTTGTTCATCCAGTGGATGCTTAATCCATCCGTCTTTTCCTTGAATTTGGCTGGTAATGGTAAATTGGTCATCTTTTTCAGGCAGACGTTTGCCATTCTTTTCTACAATCTTGCCTATGCTGATACGACCCAAAACAGGTGGGGTAATTGCTAAACCTTTAATCATGGTCATTTCCTTTAAATAAAAATTAGACATAAAAAAAATCCCATACCTATTAGGGTATGGGATCGGTTTGGTTGGAGGTATTCGTTATCCACCATTCGGATAAATCTGAAATCTTCGTGTTCCTGCTTTGGTCTGTGGAAACTGCTGGAGATATTCAGGATGTTGTTTCAGTAAGGATTTACTGTCTAGGCTGATTGAGTCTTGTGATTTCTTCCATGTCACTGATCCCCCTGTAAACACTGCTCGTTCTGCCTCTTTCATCATCATTTGTAATTGATGTTTGAGTTCATCAAAATACTGTTGATGCTGCTCAACCTTATACCTCTCTTCAAGCAACTGATTAAATAGGTAATTGGCTTGTTCATTTTGAGTCAGGTCTTCCACTGTTAATGGAATCTGTTCTGGGTAAAGCTGTTGCAAGGCTTTGGCTGCTGAATCAGAGGCATCTACACTGGGTGGAATACCTGTTTCCACACATTGCCAAAAGTGGCGTTCGGCATTGATAATGTGCTGAATCACGGTTTCATTACGTGTCACTTTATAGATTTTAGTTTCATGCCCACAGATCAAAGCACATATATGTGCTGCCTGTTTTCCTGTCACGGCTAACTGATGTTGCACTTGGCACAGTACATACAGTGGTACGCCATCTCGCCACAGTTTTGAACCGTACTCACCTACTGTTTTACACTCTAATATTTGAACTTCACCATTACCAACCACGGCATAGTCCAAATTGGCAAGCATAAAATGTTTGTCTTCATCAGGGTGTTGCAGTACTGCATTGACTCGACGTACTTTATGGTTAGTGTGCATGCTGTAGTACTGTGCCACCAAAGGCTCAAGCTGCTTGCCCCAGTACAAAGGTGCATAGCCTGCACTTTCGTCTTCAATGTTTTGCTGCATCTGCCCTGTCTTGATCATCCATAATTCCAGCATCGACATATACGGATTAAGTCCACAGGCAGTTGCTGCATCGCTACTGCCAATACCTTGTTTTCTAACCTCTAGCCATTGCTGGTAATTCATCTGCTTGGTATTGGCGAGACGTTTTGCTACTGGAGCTTTAGTTTTTCGTGGCTGCGTATTCAGTCGGTCTCGTTTGGTTCGAGTTCCGACTTCAACCTGTTGAGTCAGTGAGTTTTGGGTGGTTGGATTCAGGTTTGGTGAATACGGCTGTAGCGGTGGATGGTTTAATGTGTTTTGAATTTGAGTATTGCTATTCATTAGAAATATTCCTGTATGGGTAAAATCGTAAAAACTAAATTTTGGGCATAAAAAAACCACATCGCGTGATGTGGTCTTTTCAAATCAATAAAGATTTATCTTAAAAAATCTCAATAGTTGAGCTTAATGACTCGATAAACTATCAAGCAATTCAGGAGTTAAAGTAGTTAAATGTCTTTGAAAACTGTTTAAATCCACGCCTGAAATACTAAAGTGATATTCCAATTCCTGACCATTACTGATGGATTTAGGCTCTGATATATAGCGCCCGAAGATATTAGGTAAACGCAGCTCTAGCTCTTCAGCTAATTTACTATCGTTTACTTGTAACACAAATTCTGTCTCAGAAATTTGCTGGATAAAGAGATTTTTAGAATACTGCATAGTGATTTTAGTTCCTGCTGTCGCTCAGCTATTTCCTTTATGATTGAGCAAAAATTCATTTTTTCAATCAAGAATTGAAAATTATTTCAGCTCAGAACCAAAATCTATGCATAAAAAAAGCCACATCTGGAAATGTGGCAAAGGGTACTGCTGTACTTGTATGGTGTTACCGTATGCTTAGGCTAATGTAGAAGACTTAACTGAAACTGAATTTAGGCAATCATTCGAAGTGCTTGTTCTAAACCGCGCTGTTTGATCGCTGCCCCAGCGCCAAACCATGCAGAATCGAGTCGATGGTCAGTACTCATCGCTCGACGTTCATGGTCAGTGAATTCCGTAATTGCGCACAATAAACCATACGCCGTATCTTTCGCTGAACTCAGTTCAGCACCACGTCCATGCCCGTTAAACATGGTCATGACTTTCGACATCGCACGTCCATTCGGTTCAGTTTTATTGTCGGCTTTGGTTGAGCTTGTTTGATTTGGCATGGCTGCATTGCGATAGAACTGAATAATGCTTTCATCCTGTTCAGCCATACTCAAGTTGGTGTTATTAAACACTGCATCAAAGTAGGCTGCTGCTTCCTGCTGGGTGACTTTACGTTGACTCAGTTGCTTCATTTCATACATATGTTCATCCCACGCACGAACCGAAATACCGAGTTGCTGTTTAACTTTCTCGGCATCGAACTTGGTGCTATGCGGAACTTTAACTACACCTGCACTGGTGTTTTGCCCTTTGAGGGCAATGGCTAGAGTGTTGTTACACACTACTCGAATAGATGTGAATTGAGCTGTCGTTGCCAATGTGCCATCACAGGCTGTTGCCAATAAAATATAGCCATTACTCACATCCTTTCCTTTTAAGGCAGATGTTTGTCCTGTTTTAGCGAGTGCCCAGAATTTCTTCCCACCTTTCAGTACCCCTGCGGTTTCCAGTTCAAAGCCCGATTGTTCAGTCAAGTCTTTGTAGAAGTGTAGGATCTCCATGGGTTGTACTTCCTGAAAGCGCTGACTCACCACTGATAAAGGTTCATGCGTGTCTGAGCGATATAAGACCCGTTGCTCTTGGTACGGCAAGATCAGGCTTTGTTGTTTATGGTTTTCAGCCATATAACTGACATCCGAGGATTCAATCCGCCAGTCCATGCCTGCCTGTTTTGCCCAGACCTCAATCGGTTGGTTTGGTGTGAGTTGATTACCTAAGCCATGCCAAGGGGTTTGTCCTACAAATGCCATGGTTTCAACTAAATGTGCCATAGAAATAATTCCTCTATAAAAGTGAAGTTGTTTAAAAATAAAATTGAGTGAAGTCAGGTTGTATAAATCAATAATTGAGTAATGAAGCTTAAGCAGCTACAGCAAAGTCCTGTCCGCATTGCAGACAGTGATAATGTTGAGCGGATTTATAATGGCGATAGAAATAATGTTGGCTGACCATGATCAGTGTTCCACCGACCACCACCCCAATCAGCCCACCGATATACGGAGGGATACCTGCTTCTTTTGCCAGTTTGATACCCAGTGCAGCCATCGCAGGCGGGGAAAATGCGTCTAGGATTTTTTCAAAATACTGTGGACCATTCGATTGAGATTCTCTAAGAATCACCTGTTCTGAATGGCAATAAGGACAATGTACGGTACTCATCACGAAAGTCCTGTCAGTGGAGGTGAATATTGATTTTGATATCCGAATCTTGAGATTTGCAGGCATAAAAAAACCATGCCCATATTGGGCATGGTCTTTGTCGCGTGTTGGGTAAGTCTATATTTTGGTTTGAGCCTGCTTATTTAAAGCTATAGCTTGCTGCACCTTGATCAGTCTCAATATCAACCTTCACTACAGCATCGTAGGAACATCGCAAGTAAAGCTGTAGGGATTGTCCAATTTGGAAATAGGCAGGCAGCTTGATTGGATCATTGTATCTGCCTGTATAACTACAGCGCCCATTGTTTACATCGACCTTGTTTAGTGTGATTGGCTCAGAGTCCAGTGAACGTAAGGTTAGAATCACATAGGTACGGTCATACAATCCTCCTTGGCTGTATTCCGTATTGAGGTTGACTTCCATACGATCGGGGTTAAAACCTGAACCACATCCAGTCAGCATCAGCGGCAGGGTAATTAATGTAGGTAGTATCAATTTCATTAATCGTTTCACAATTATTTTTCCTTTATTCGGTTTACCTTCTTGAATGTTAAAACAGCACCAAGTCAGCTTGTGTCTTGGCTGGGTGCTGGGTCTTCACATAGGTAATATGTATTTGAAATTTCTTTATTCTGATTAAGTATTCCCTGCTATAAATGCTGGGAATTGTGCAAGAATGCTTGTAGCAGTTGCTTGATCAACATTTAAAGCGGTACTGATCTGAAAGAAATGGTCCCGTGCTGTTTCAATTTCAAAGTTCCTTTTTTCCATCAACACTAGCACTTCCTCAAGCAGGCTGTGACATAGTTGGGGTGGCAGGCTGTTTTGAATCGCAGTGACTTCATCAAGGAGGTCAAAAAAATCAAACTGCTGATCTTGTTGCATCAACTGTTCTAGAAATGCCTGATCCACTGGATTAACAAATTCACGGTCAAATAACTGTTGCATCAATGCCCTCACCTGATTGCTCCACTCACCTCTCCACCCCAGTAATAAATAAGCATACAGTTTGATGATCGGTTGTAGGTTTGGGATCGTTGTGGGTTGGCTTTGTTGCTGTATGGATGCTGATGACAATGAGTCAGTCTGTGTTTTATGAAGCGCACAATATTGGTTTAGGAAATCTGCCAATAGCCGTAGCCCAGCTTTCTCAGGCTGAGCCAAGGTCACTTTAACTGTGCCATTGATCACTAACTGTTTACTAAGCATCCCCATCGAATAACCCACCGAAGTGATTGCTTTCATTGGATAGGTATTTGCATTGGCAAAGGCTTCCCTGAAATAGATCCCTTGCGTCGTCAGACACAATCCATTCTTGCCATGACCAAATACCGTTTCATCCACCAAGATCAATACCTGTTCAGTTTTGGTTTGGGGAGGCAAATAACTCATTGCTCCCAGAATCTTATTCATGGGAATTTGGGGTGCTAAGAAAATAGCAGGATCAGCCTGTAATAAATCCAACTGCGGAAACTGTTGTTTAAATTGATTAAAGTCCATCATTATTTTTTCACTCTTGGGCAAGTTAAGGCTTTAATCAAAAAATAAATTTCAATAATTGGAACGGCCACATCAGGGCACGACCCAATAGATAGGCTGCAAGTGGACCACTGTCCTCAATACGCCATAGCAGACTGAACCAATACAACACAGCGATACTTAGGTAAGGGATTACAAATTCTTTTTTCATGTTTAGTTATTCTCTTCATCTTTGTGATCGTGCTTAGTTCGATGCAACCAATTGCCAGCCTGTCTCTGAATCATAAGGACGTAAATCAATGACCTGATTTTTGAGGAAGGATTGCTTATATTCATCATCAAAGCGTTCAACCGTGATCTGACAGCGATAGATGTCGTACTTGGCACTGGTGCCTTCTTGACCTGCAAATAAATTGCCGACTTGACATTGCTGTAACTTGATCTGGATCACTGAAGCATCTTGAGCATGTAATAACTGAAGTACAGCATCTGCTTTGGGAAGTTCCGTTGGCATGTCCTTACTGCCACATCCATACAAGCTACCGAGTAACAACAGACCACACAGGAGTTGGATATTTCGAACGGATTTATTTTTAAAGATCTCTAACATTTACAGTGTCCCCTCGATATCACTTGACCCTGCATTGAGGTTAAGCTGGGTGATTTCTTCCTCAGTTGGTGGTCTGACTTCTAATTCAGGTTCAGCTTGCTGCTGTTCAGGATTACGGTAATGCTTAAGCCCAAACTGGAAGGACAACTTTTGTTTGAGTGAGTATGGTTGTTCTGAATTGAGATTCTTGTTGGACTCATCTGCATTCAATGGTCGGGTGGTCAAATACAGTTGTGACGGATTAATCGTTGCAAGGCGTAGATAGCGATCATTGTTGTTGTGCTGATAGAGGATGGCTTGTTCTAAAACCAATTGCCCTTGCTGCATACTCAAAATAAAACCGAGATAGTTTCGCTTATCTCGTTCATCACGTAGATTGCCTAGGATAATTTCAGCATTTTTGGGTGATGCACTAAATACTAGATTGAGCTTGGATACAGTCGAATCGTAGTAGCCCGCAGCATTGGTGCTCGATGCCTGTATATGCATGACTTGCCGATCCGCATCATACTGAGCTGAGTCTTCACTAGATGGACTAAGTACATTGATCGCAATTGGGTAAGCCAAATAATTTAAGGCATCCTCCAATCGTCCAAGGTCAACATTGAGATTGGCTGTGGCTTTTTTTAAAGTGGCTTGTTCTGCCTGAATCCGTTGCTGGTATTGCTCCGTAGTTTCAAATTCGCCTTTGCTCTCTCCTGTAACTGGGGTCTTCAGCATTCGTGCATGGTTAATCACCAGATCATTAGCACTGGCAAATAGGTCATTCTTTGGAAATTCCAGTAAGGATTGCTGACTTGGTTTTTCTATCCCTAAGACCAAAATTTGATTCGGCTTGAGTTGCAGTTTTTCTCGGAATTGTAGCAATGCAGATCGATTGCCTGATTGGGCATGCAGATAGTCACGGAAGCCTGAGACATCTGCTTCGGGCAGTTGTTGTTGATTTAAGAAAGGTTGTAATGCTTTAGCTTCGACCAGAACAGGTCGATGTGTTGGTTCAAGTCGTTGGCTGAGTGCTACATTTTCGTCAGGGCTTAAAACTTCAGTGGAAGAATTTTTATTTCCACAGCCGATCAGTAAAAATGATCCGAGCACACAGACAAACAGAGGATGGACATCCTTCATTTGTTTACCCCAGATAAAATTATTGTTTTATGTATGCTGTTATTGGTTTAGTGATGACAAAGCCGTACACAGCACTGAGGTAAAAATAGAATGATAATTTAAGAATGTAGTGCACATGGTCGACTCCGTTATCAACTTGGAGTTCTGCCCAAAATACAAAGATTATGGTGGCAGAACGAGAAAGGGTTGACGGACTGGGTAAGACTCCAGCACACCCGAAGGTGTCCCTCTCTCGCCCTACCGCAACGAGAGAAGGACGAGAAGTACACACAAAGTCAGCCCTCAGAAGGGAAAACTCTGATGTCGTCTTACAAAACGGTCCGTCAAAACCGACTGACAATGTAGGTCAGCAAGCAAAGGATAATCAGCGAAGTAAAGGGTGTCAATACGTTTAGCTGTTTATAGCTTATTCGACACGCCATAATGTAAGTGAATCAACCATGATCTAGTCAGAATTTATCAATCATTAAATCCTTGAGAATTTTTAGTATAATTTATTAATATAGTCTCAATACATTAAATATTAGGAACCAGCCTATGTCAGAGCAATTTGATTTTATTTCAATAAAAAAGAAAGCCAATGTTCATTTTAATGGCGCATCGATCAGCCATGCTATTGTATTAAAAGACGGAACTAAAAAAACTTTAGGTGTAATTCTTCCATCTGAGGAACCACTAACTTTTAAGACTCATCTAGCCGAACGTATGGAAATTATCTCTGGGGAATGTAGTGTGCAAATTGGTCATGTGCCTGACATAAAAATCTTTAAATCTGGTGAGTCGTTTCAAATCCCAGCCCATAGCCAATTTAAGATTCATACAAGTGAAGTCGTAGATTATATTTGTCATTTTGAATAACAAATAAACTTAATATACCCAAAATCATAGTGTTCTATTCTGATATATAATTTACCAGTAGTAAACTTGACGGAGATAAATGTTGCGACCCAAATGTATTCGTGGTCCAAAGTATAGGCAAGAATATTCTCATCCATATAACGAATTCACCTTTCGTGATCAATAAAAAGATGAACAGCCCCGTTTCTGTAAACAAATCTTAGATTTTACCCCACCTCAAGCATTCTTCATTGCTGAATAAATTTTTCCTTATTTTGCTTACGCGCTTGTATTACAACTGATGGGGCAACAATCTTAATTCATAGCTTTTATTCAATTAGTACTGATTCCACGTTCACTGATCTTTTTATCAATCCACGTATTCACTTCATGCGCAACCCAACCAACTCGATTGCTCGTTAAATTAATCTGCTGCGGAAAACTGGCTTCGTAATATTTTGATTTGGGGTCTAGAAGTGAATAAATTATGGCACGACTCAGCCCTGTGATTTCAACTAGTTGCCTGATGTTTAAAATTTGATTGATCTGAAATGTTTGTGAATTTAACGCGTTCATCTGATGTACTCAGATGTGGTATGAAGGCGTGCTTTCTGCACATATCATGTCCATCACCGTAAAAAAATATATGCCCTCAAACTCCTCTGTATCTAATCAAATAGATACAGAGGTCAATTGTTTTACATTTGATTTGATTCAATCACCATTTTTTGCCATGAAAGGCTTTAAACCCACGTGTTAGGATACAAATCTTATTCATCTTTTCAGATACACTAGAAGCAACTTCAGGCACATTATCTAAATCATCTAATGGGTCCTGTGGCTCAGGAAATGCCAGAACGTCATCACGACCCAAACCAAAAGGATTACCTAATGGCTGCTTAGATCGCTCCTCATCTACAATCAACAATGTTCCTAATCCATCAGTTGCTTCCTGCCATAATCGCAGTATCAAAGCTGAATAATTCGTATCGATAGAATAAAAAACTTTTTGAAAGGTTAAATAAAAACGAATCACATAACAGTTTCTGTAGCCATCACGAATTAAGTGATAGTAAGTAAATATGACTTGGCCTCTAAACCAAGGTTGGCATTTCAAGTTTTTTTCAAATTTTCGAAAGGATTTAATCACCCAATCAATCGATTGCAGTTGCTCTGTCCCTGAAGGAAAGCTCAGATAAAACTTAATATCTGGTGCATCTACACTTGTCTTGCTCACCCCAATATAAGAATCTCGAATTTGATTGATATGCTTCTCATATTGCTCATTGCACTGATGTAAAAACTCAATAAAGCCCGTCGTCCAAAATAGTGTCTTGAGTTTTTCAAGAATCTGCTCAATCATCCATTTCTTAGTATACGTCGTATCTGGTACAAAGTAACGCGCATACGGATTTACTTCTGATAACACACAATAATAAGCATTTCGAAATAGAGTAATCCAAAAGCCAAGCTCAGCATCTCGATGCGAATACATCAAAAAATTCCAATCGCCAAAATAATCTAAAAAAACCTGTGACCATTCCTGTTTCAGATTCTTTTCATTTTCAACATCGCTTTTCTTGGGACCTGAAGCCCCATAGCGTGCCTGAGTAAAAAAGTCATGCACATCTTTCTCTAGGCGTGGTGCTGTTTGGTGTTCAATGTGTGTAATATCCATGGAAGTCGTTCTACAAGGTTGTGGATTTCATAGAACTGCTCCATCCATATTTTTTTACAGGCACTTAATCGGATATGAGTTGATAGTTACGCCCATGCACTCGGTAAATGCCTTTAAAGAATGTTCTTTTATTAATCGGTTTAACTAACATCTGTTGTAGATACTTTTCTGGGTTGGTTAAGTATCTGGCAACATTCAAAGCATTTTGAAGCTCTTTTGGATGCTTACGGTGAATCAAACCAATACCCAGTAAGCCTTTATTGGCAAACTGCTCCTTGTTTTCTTTAGTATTACCATTCCTCCCATAACCCCAACCATGGGTAATAGTCTGCCACTTTTGTAAGACCTGATCCCCTAGAAACCAATCCTGACAACGTTCTGAACCGTTGTAGACCAACATCAGATGCGCATGATAGCCCTTTGTATAACACCCTTGCTCTAAAGCTAAACCATAACCCAATATATGCTTAAAACAGCCATTCTTATCTTTTAGGTACTTGCATAGAAACTGAATATGGAGATAGAAGTCATGAACTGTGACATTCGACATAAATTTCTTTAAATAACCTAAATCCACACGGACAATCAGAACTTGATAATGATCTTGAATCATTTGCTGAACATAAGTCAAAAAGCTGATTTGATTATCTGATTCCTGCTGCCTGAATAAGCGAATCTCATCTAGAATCAGACTACGGTAATCTCTCAAACTTCGCATTAACTTTACTACCTCAACAGAAGATAGCCGTAGCAAGTAATCCTCTAGACATAGAGTCCCTCTTAGTGCTTCAATGGCTTGAGTCATATCTTTAAAAGCCTGAATGGATGCACTGTACTCAATGCCGTCTTGATCAAAGATCTGAAATGCAGGAATCAGTGAGCAAAGATGCGTGATAAAGGAAGATTGATTTAGCTCCAGATTCAGCACCCAGTCAACAAAGCCATGTACGGCTGTCATGACGCCAGCTTGATGAGATAAGTCATATTGCATTGAGATGCTCCTTCGTTATGTTTGGTACATAACTAAGGAGACAACATTATTTTTTTATGTATGAAGATACCTATATGGCGAATCCTACACCAAGATTCAGATCGATCTCAGGACTGATAGCTATAAGTTGCATTTAGGGATTGTAGCACATTGATTGACTATATCAAGATTCAGTAGACATCACTATTAAGTCTCTAATATCAATTGATTATTTCACTATGAGTATCTTAGTGAAGTATTTATGATTGAATATTGAATATTAATTAATATTAAGTATTTAATTAATAATATTATTTACCGACTTATCACAAGACTCAGTAGTTGCAAAATCAATCGATTCATAGGTCTATCCAATTTCCCCCACCCTACAAATCCTGTATTTTTAGAAAAAATCTCATTTACGAGAGTTAAGGCAGAAATTAGTTTTTATTGCAAACCTAAGTCGTGTCACGTTCTACAGCTTGTTAGACTATAAATCCGATTACCATGATCCCCCTTCCACAAACAGGTTCACTTAACCACAAATCCTGTTGGCAGGTCCGCCTTTGAAATTAATGAGTGGATGAAACTAAACTTGCTCAACGCTAAGGCCAACTATTTTTTAAGTATCACACCTTTAATAAAAGCTTTAGGAACTGTCTGACTAAACCGAGCGTGGAATACATCCCGATAAGCGAAATAGGGTATGACATGCTCAATGACTCTTTTTTTCATTTTACGATCATGTGCTTCAAGACAGACATGATACGTACTCTGAGTCTTATCTTCTGTATTCAATCCATCAACCGAACACATTAATATTTTCGGTTTAATGGAGCCATAGTACTTTATATCTTCTGCATCTTGCAGCTTTAAAGTCTGAGCAGCTTTAGTATCAAGAAAGTTGTTCCAGCGCTGATCTAGATCATAGACTAGAGTTTGTAATTGCGCCTGACAACGATCATTAAAAAACAATACGACATCTATTGTAAATTCTGAAGCGATCGGCCAGTTCTTCTCTTGCCAAATACCTACGTAGCCACGCAACCAATAACAAGGTTTCGCTCGCTTTGCTAAGCGCATGAATTCAGTAAATAATTTTGATAGCTCAGACTGTTTCAAACACCCCTTTGATGAATTCGCATTGACAGTAATACGATAAGCCCAACAATTGTGCTCTAATACGCTATTCAAGTATTCTCGTGTATCTGTATACCTCCGTACACCTTGAGCATAATGCTTTTCCAGAAGTTCACGTTTATTTACTTCTAGTCTTTGTTGTTCAAGAAAATAATTCCTTACAGCTTGGAGGTTTGTATTTAACTGGCCTAACACAACAGAGTCGACAGGCTGATTGAATATAAATCCTGTAAAAATCTGCTGAAAACCAATCCACAAGTTCAAATTGTCTTCATGCCCAAACCACCATGTACGTAAACCGTAATTTTGAATTAAATGATCAATCTGCCTAAAAAAATTAAAATCACTTGCAACCTGCTTCACAAGCGATAAATACTGCTGACCAAGCTGTGTAGCGGATTCTTGCATATCTTTAGCATTCAAAAAGTAGGTCTGATGCGCTGATCTCACCTCATTAAAGACGGGTTGTTGATTATTTAACAAAGTCTCAATAAATACTTCAATTTGGAACAACCACTCACCATACTGTTTTGAAATACCTTGTTCAGCACAAAATTCTTTGTAGTAAATCTGGCTAACGAGCAGACGATCAGCTACGCGCTTCGCAAGATGTTTAACATCCCAGATACCTTTGAGTACTTTGCATTCCTGCAATACCTGTGCAAAATTTTTAGGTGGAGGGCTTATCTTGGATGACACAGCCTGCTTCTTTATCTTTGGCTGTTGCCCACTCGGATGCATATAAACCTTATTCACCTCAAGAGATTTTTCAGGATGTATAAGCTTTGCTATTGAATCCATTTTAAAAAAATAGCTGAGTACCCAATACTTAAATTGTTCAATCCGAACAGGCGTATTTATTCCGACAGAACCAACAGCATGTTTCTTACCATGTGTTCGTACAAACTCATTTCCATTAACGACATCAATCGCAGTATAGTGACTAAAATTATTCCTCAATAATGCTTGTAGACGAGTAACAATCACTTCTTCCTGATCAATGCTATAACTTCTTAGTATAAAAACACATGAAAGCTTTAAACCATTTTGATAATCATGTCCAAGCTTGGTATATGCTCGCAGCCAACCAGGGATCATCTTAAAAATTGTATTCTGTATCTCAGCCCGATCTCTAAGTACTTTTTCAATCAATTGCACTAACGGTTCATTCTCAGTTTGACTCACTATACGCAAGAAACGAACATCAATCACCAAGATATACACTTCCTGATGTATTGATAAAAGCGTATCAAAATGTGCGAAAGCATGATTGATCTCGTCTACAACCTGCTGAGTCTGCTTATTAGTTTCTTCGATATATAATGGATTTTTCTGCAACTCAGAAAAAAAATTCATCAATCTCCATGCTTTTTGATAATGGAATTTTGAAGGTGACCATTGTTGCTTTCGTTCCTGCAAACCACCAGAACCCGACAGAACCTGTTCAATACAAGCAGTATTATTTGGTAGCTTAACTGCATCTTCTTCTAAAAACTTTTGATAATAAACCCAATTTAACCCAAGCCCAAGATAAGTCATATCGAACATTTTGCGCTCAAATTGAAGGGCTTTAAAATAAACAAGGAATGAAGGGTCAAATTCAGCATGCCCAGTCACACTAATTCTCAACTGAGTCGCCCGAGGTAAACTTCCAGACTTCAAATCATCTACAAACTTATCGATTGCCCGAATAACCTGAACAGATTCTTTATATAAACAAGCAGGTTGGTACTCCTGATCTTCCTTCACGGAGCGATCTAAGGCTTGCCAGATATAAGGAACTTGATTAAAAAATAAATCAAATAGATCTTTATCTTTAATTATTAGCTTATAATTATCCATTAACATACCCAAAACCAGTAAATATCCTTTATATTAGCTGGATCGAGTCGAACTAAACAATAAATTCCATCCCATTAATCACAGTTATTTTCACTATTATTCACATCAAATTTTACCATCATTAACAATGAATAAAAACATTATGCACTGTGAGTAATATAACTACATCTTTTTAAATCTCTAATTCACTTAAAGAGTTAATTTAATTATGGCAAATCGGTCAATTTTTTTATAAAATTATGTCTAATTATACTTATTTTAGACATAATTTAATCATGAAAGAAGTGACTGTTATTGAACTGAGCGAACTGACAGGTCTCTCTAGATCAAAAATCTACTATCTCAATAAAAAAGGTAAATTAATGATTTTAAATGGTAAAATAAATTATGAAGATGCGCTACAAGTTATCACTTCATTAGTAATTAAGAAAACGAAGATAAACAATCAAGAAAATTTTAGACATATATTAAACATGATGCATTTGCAAAATATCACCTTACAGAAACAGCTAGATTTAGCTTATGAGCGTGAAAAAACCTATTTGGCAGAACTTGCAAGCTATCGGCAGAGTTTACGCCTGAAACCATCTCTCACCCCATTTATAGATGAGAATAATTCACAAGTAGAACTAGAAAATGATTTAGACAATATTGATAAAAATTGTCTAAACGGAATGCCGCCCGAGAGCGAAAATCATACCCCGACAGAATCGTGTCAAAGCATCAATGAAGAAATACAATCTACAAATGAGATTAGTCTCCACGTCCTCCCTACAGCCCCCCGTCAAAATGAAATGACCTTATCCGAGACAGAACGTGGAAAGACTGCATCTACAGAACAAAAAAAAGAAGCTATTGAACAAAAAGACGATGCTCTTGGCATGCAATCACCTACCCAAGGCCAAACAGGTCAACGAACTCTATATACACGCACAAAAGCCACAACCAAAGTAGACCCAGAAAAATTAAGAAGAGGTCTGATCATAGAACGCCGCCCACCCTCACCTAAAAAAACATAAAGAGTATTAGCAGTAAAAACAGGATTAAGAATCATGGGAACCAATCTATAGGAATCATCACCCACCATTTATTTAAATATGACCTCGCTTACATTGAACTGCTTAACTAATGTAAGTGTTGAATAAGTAAATTCCTAGTCTCTATCGGCTGCTAAGGGTAACTTAAATTCTGTAATATCCATCGTAATTCATCTACTAAATCAGCACCATCGATTGGCCTAAACGTTTATTCGTCACCACCCCATTACCAACACTCCTCCCTATTTGGAATCTTTTTCAATAATCTCTGCAAGCAGCTCTGGGCAGTTCCGTACATGATTAAGAAGTGTCTGTTCTTGATCATTCGAGTTAAAAGCCATTTTTTTCTTCAAAATATCTGCAACATTATGGGCGTTTAAAGCTCGTATAAATTCTCTGTTTTCTTCTTCCAGACTTTTAATGTAGCTAATATAGGTTCGATCCTGAATTTTGATATCACAAGATCCCTCATATCGTTTTTTATTATTTTCTAAAGCATCCTGTAATTCTGCAATTTTGCCGGTATTTTCTGCTATACGATTTTTAATCCAATTTTGATCAAAAGCTTTAAGCTCTTTTTCCAGTGTCGGATAAACATCATTAATTGCAGCCGTAACAGATTTCCAGCGTCCTTTTATTTTTGCAGTTTCTCGTAATACCCTATAAATGATCTCTCGCTTTTCATAGAGATTACCTTCATAGCGCTTTTTCACATTCTTTATACCATTGATTCGGCGTTGTAACTTAGGATGCTGAAAAACATGCTGATCAAAATCAAGTGCTAGGTATGCATAAAGTATTGGTTTATAGCCAGCAACACTATGTTTATTTTTTTGCTTATCATTAGCCCCCAATAATTCTTCTTTTAATTGAGCAATACGATCTAATAACTGATTCAGCCCATAAAACTGTGAAAGTTGAGCTTCTCCTTTGAGTGCAATCTCATCAGCCATACATTTTTTTATAAACTCAATTTCGTCAGAGGCAAATTCCCTCTGCTCTTTCAAAGCCCTTACACCACCTGCATGGTAAAGGTAACAATTAAGCATTTCCACCTCTAGAATATTGATGTCTTCATTAGTAACTTTCATCATGCTCAAAATAAAAATATTATAATAATTATAAATTTAACACATATTCTAGTATAATATTTTATTATCTTTGTAGTATGCTAAAAAAAAACTCACTGAGTCACTACCATCAGGTCATGGACAGTCATTAAGTCGGCATCACACGAAAAGTCTGATGAAATTGAATTGATGATTGAGTAGAATTTGGCTTAATGGAAACCAGTAAAATGTTAGAGTTACGCTATCGTGTAAAAGATTTAGTGAACTACCCTGAACGCCCAGCAAAGGACTATGTGGATCGTAGTGGTCGTAGACGGAGAGTTTCACACAAGCCTGCCAGCAAAGGTTTGTTGAATATCGCAGAATCTACTTTTTGGAAGATGATTCGTCGTGGTGATTTTCCTGAACCGACATACTTGACCACAAGTATGCCAACATGGACTGAAAGCCAAATCAATGCTTGGCTTGAGCAGAAAGTACTTCAAGCGGCATAAAAGGAAACAGCCTGTCGATGACAGGCTGTTTTTCTTATACTTTCACATTATGTACAAAATATTGTCTGTACAGAATATTGACACTTAAATTAAAGAGACTTATAGTTAGTATGCTTAGTCGCAATTGTAAGAGTAATAAGCTAACTAGTGTCTATCTAAGTATCTAAATTTAATGCCCAAAATTGAATGACGAAAATACAGCCAGCCATAGTGTCCAAATGTAATGATCAATGTATCTAAAGAAGTGACCAAAAATAGTGTTAAATGAAATGTCAAAATATAGTGGCGAATGAATATCGTAATTAATGACTTGTAATGCTTGAGTAATAGGAAAATTAAGACTATGCAAATTTTCACTTATACCGATGCTCGCAATAATCTGAAAACGGTTTTAGACCGTGTTATTGATGATTCAGATGTTGCAGTAATTACGAGGAAAGAAGGTCAACATGCAGTTGTAATGGGCCAAGACTATTACAACAGTATAATGGAAACATTGTACCTCATGTCTTCTCCAAGTAACGCAGCACACCTAGCGAAATCAATTGCAGAATTACGGGCATCTAAAGCAATCGAAAGAGAACTTTTAGATGAAACGGAAGACTAGTTTTACTCCAACAGCTTGGGAGGATTATGTGTACTGGCAAAGCCAAGACAAAAAAACTCTTAAGCGTATCAATACACTAATCAAAGAGTGTCTTCGTACTCCCTTTGAAGGTATTGGCAAGCCTGAACCATTACTCGGTGATTTAGCGGGGTTTTGGAGCAGACGAATAGATGAAAAAAATAGATTAGTCTATGAAGTAAGTGATGTAGCGATAACTATCATTTCTTGTCGTTATCACTACGAATAAAAGAGAAGCCCTAACTTAGCATTGGGGCTTCTTTACATAAATCATTTACTATATAGCCCACTTAACTGCAATAAGCCTACTTGGACTGAAAGTCAAATTAATACCTAGCTCAAGCAGAAAAATAATTAAGCAGTATTGTAGCTAATTTTAGAAAAAGTTAATTATCAGTATCATCTACTTCATATGAAAACTCTAATGGGGTTACTGAACCCCAGCCAGCTCGTTCAGGCATTCCATTATAATGTCGTTTTGTACTTCCTTTAGTTGCAACAACTTTAAATCCCCTACGCATAAAAGCATTCACAACACGGTCTCTAGGGTGCTTTTTAGAGGATTGGGATGCTGAAACAAATGCCGTCTTATTTAAAGTAAGATTATGCGCATCAAAATTGATCGGCTCACCTAATAAACGGTTTAGTACAGTAGTAGATACATTTCTCCGACTACCGTGATGTGGTACTTGAACAAACTTTAAATCTTCTTTCAGTCTTAAATTGTTTCGTTCAGCAAAAATACAAGCCCTATCAATAGCTTCGACACCACTATCACCAGTAAGTACGAATCCGCGTCCTAATAAATTGGCATATAGCACTACACTACTATTATTTTCTGCTGAAGTTTGAACGTTATTAGGAAGATTCTCATCACCCCAAGATTCCTCTAGTAGCTTAGCAACTGTTTCAAC
Organism: Acinetobacter higginsii; assembly: GCF_000369525.1. Lineage (GTDB taxonomy): Bacteria > Pseudomonadota > Gammaproteobacteria > Pseudomonadales > Moraxellaceae > Acinetobacter > Acinetobacter higginsii. The sequence goes on along the minus strand of NZ_KB850072.1, from coordinate 46,127 downwards.
AAAATTTTCCATGCCATCCATAATATTTTCAAAAACCATTTTTGCTTTTGGTGGAGTTTTTGAAAAGTCTGGTACTAGTGTATTTTTATACCAATCCTCATCAGGAGACAGAACTGTAAATGGTCCAATTTTTGCGCCTGCATAGGGTTCATACACTGGAATAGATTGTTCTATAGCTAGTTCATACACACGATGAGCCAGTCTCAATTTAGTTTTCATACGTTCACTAAGACTATTTGCAGTCATACGTCCATCATGAAATAGATCTAGAATCTCTGCACTATATTTCCACGGTTGATGAATCCAAACTTCACCAACTTGCATATTTTCCAACACATAAGTTAATCCAGAAACATGGTCACCATCCGGATGTGAATTAATAAGATAGTCAATCTTATCCATACCATAGTATTTTTTAATATGTTCAACCATAGCTTTGCCAGATGTTTGAGTGCCACCATCGTAGGCAATGATTTTTCCTACATTATCTTCAACGTAATGAAAAAGAATGCAATCTCCACTTTTTTCCCCACTCCCAACAGGCAAAAACTCTATCTCATAACTTGTAATCATCTTAAAACCCCATAATCATTCTTGTATAATAAGTGGTAGCTATTTTTGATATTTCAATTAAAATTTAATGATTTATTTTAGTTAGCAAGTTGTGCGTTATTGGGCTTTTTTTAAATTTCCCCATCCCTGAAGTTAGCTATAATTTCTACTGATAACCTTGGAGAGTGAGGGTAAGTCTTTAGAGTTCATGTAGGAATATCTAAGCACCAAATACTTGAAAACCTGCATCCAACCGAAACCATATATACTTTATAGAATGAGAAAATATAGTGAAACTATCAGACTATTTTGATCAATACTCACTTTCTGCACGAGTAAGACCTGCACTCTTTATTGTTTTACCAATAATATTAACGGCATATATACTGTTTGAACCACTTAGAACACTATTAGGCTCTCTGTTAACAATCTTATTGACTTGTGGAGTAGTTAATTTTTTTTCCAATCAAATGTCATCAAAAGGAAATGTAATTCAACAAACGTTATTTACTAAATGGGGTGGCGCTCCTACAACTCTTATTTTACGCCACTCAAACAATGAACTTGACAAATATACAAAACAAAGATATAGAGAAAAGCTAGTTTCATTAGTATCAAACTTTAAAAATGTCACTGAAAGAGCTGAAAGGTCTAATCCTGCCAATGCTGATCAATACTATATTTCAGCAATTAACTACCTAAAAGAAAAAACAAGAGATAGTAAAAAATATCCTTTAATTCTTAAAGAAAACATGAATTATGGATTTAGCAGAAATCTATTAGCTTTTAAAACCACAGCTATAATAATTATTTTAGCCTCATTACTAATAAGTCTTTCAATAATCTATGTTAAATTTAAAGATAAATATGTGGATATAAACTCTCTAATCTTATTACCATCTGAATACTATGTTCTAATCATCCTACACGTTATTTTTTTATTAATTTGGTGTTTCATGATAAATGAAACATGGGTAAAAGTTAGGGCATACGCATATGCAAAACGTCTTTTATCCTCTTGTGAAGAGATAGCTTAAAAAATTACTCACTCAGCACTCATTACAACTGCCATTTAAGACAATGGTCATTATATAAAATTAATTACTTATACATAAATATCTCATTTATTTAAAGTACACAGAGCCAATTTATTACAAATTGGCTTCTCTTAGACTTCTCGGTAATATTTTGACTAGCAATTTAATTACAAGATCAACATTCTTCTCGCTTCAATTCACTTTATTCAAGTAAAGACCCCAAATAATCTGCCCACTCCTGCATCATCTCACGACGATTATTCAGAAACTTGGTTCGGTTATAAGCTGTACCATTGTTGTCTTTTACCTTATGTGCCAGTTGATGCTCAATAAAGTCCACACGCTGCTCTAGAATTTCATCCAGCATAGTACGTGCAGTTGCCCTGAAGCCATGTGCTGTCTGTTCACCACCGTAACCTAGACGCTTTAAAGCTGAATTGATGGTATTATCAGAAATAATGTTTTTGCCATCTCGACCAACAAAGATATATTCGCAGTATGGATGTAGATCAATGATTGACTCAATTAGACCAAAAGCCTGATCTGACAAGGGTACAATATGAAGCTGCTTGGTTTTACTGGCTGTAAATTTAAAGCAGCGCTCCTCACGATAAAAATACTCCTTTTTCAGCTTGCGTATCTCCCCAGGTCGCTGAAATGTCAGCACAGAGATTTTCAATGCTACCTGCGTGGTCAATAAACAACGTGTATAAAGTTTGGAGTAGTTCCAAATTTTATTCAGCATCGGAGCTAAATCCTGTTCTTCTGTTACAGCTGCAAAGTTTCCGCCCTGTGGCTTTGGTAATTCTATATCCTCAATAGGATTATACTGAATCAGCTTTTTCTTACGCGCTGACTTAAAGATTTGGTTCAGGTCTGATTTAAGACGCTTGGCTACTGACAATGCACCACGTTCAATGATGCGCTTAAAGACCTTAGCTTCTAGTATCTCTAATGTGAGTTGTGGAAAAGTTAAATCACCAATATAAGGATAAGCATCATGCTTTAAACGACGAACAGTTTCTTCATCCTGCTTTTGTTCCAACTCCCGTTTATATAACCATGCTTCAGCAACAATACGAAAGGTGTTTTCTGCTTCTTTCTGTTTCTGAGACTTAGTTTCAATCCTTTCCATTGCAGGGTCTATGCCCTGTTTGATAAGTTTTTTATATTCATCACGAATCGTACGAGCATCGTCTAACGAAACTTCTGGGTAAGTGCCTAAAGATAAATCGTTACGCTTGCCTAAGAATGGGCGTGTGTAATTGAATATCCAATATTTGCTACCGCCCTGATCTATACGCAGATAAAGATTTCCACCATCTGACAGCTTATACATCTTATCAGGATCAGGTTTGGCTTTTTTAACTTGTAAAGCACTAAGCTTATTGATTCCACGAGTTGCCATAGTTCAGACATAAAAAAATGCAGTAAGAAATAATCTTACTGCATTTTTTACTACTTTATAACCACCGATTGGCGTAGTGCGTCACGGCTTGTTATATCGTACATTCCCAACTTTAACCTTACAAATCATAAACTTATATAGTGTTAAACAGTGTCAGAAACTTGAATTTGGCGGAAGCGGTGAGATTCGAACTCACGGAGGACTCACACCCTCGTCGGTTTTCAAGACCGGTGCATTAAACCGCTCTGCCACGCTTCCAATGGCGGCTATCATATAAATAAAAGTTCAACTTGGCAAATCTTTTATTCAAAATAATGCATCAACCGCTCAAAATAAAATCAACACTCTGTAATTTTAAGCATTTTCAGGTTTTTCATAGCGAATTGAGTTGATATACCACAGTTTTTTTCCCAACGGCGTATGCACTTCAACCTCATCATCCACTTGTTTCCCCAGTAAAGCACGCGCCATAGGTGACTCAATCGAAATATGTTGCGGATGATGATCGTAGATTTCATCGACACCCACGAGACGCAATTTTTTTTGCTCCCCTGCATCATTTTCAATTTCCACCCAAGCACCAAAGTAGACCTTTCCCTCCTGCTCAGGCACATAATCGACAATTTTTAATTCTTCTAAACGTTTTCCTAAATAGCGAACTCGACGATCTATCTTCCTAAGTATTTGTTTATTGTATTGATAGTCAGCATTTTCCGAACGATCCCCAAGGCTTGCCGCCCAGTTTACTTTTTTAGTTATTTCAGGACGTTCGTCATGCCAAAGCTTTTTTAGCTCAGCAACCAAAAGGTCATGCCCAGTACGCGTAATTAAATTCGATTTCATAAGCCCAAATACGTTAATACAACAGTCCATTTACAAGTTTTTGCATTGTATGCCTTATTTCGCCACGATTAAGTGTATAAATTTTATTCTTTTCCAAATCATAGGTTTGTGATGTAACTCTCAATTTTTTATTGTGCAAAATTTGACATTCTTGGTTTTGCCGCTTAATATGCGCCCCTAAGTTTGTTTTTGTTTATTTTTTATACACTTTGTAAATGTTGTGAAACATTTGTACCATCTTTCCCTTTAACTCAATGTCATTACTGAATGACGTTCATGACTTGCCCACCCTTATTGAATTTATCAACTTTTAAAAGTTAAGGCAGTGTTTTGCTGAACTTTTTGGGCATAAATTACCTGTAGCGGAGACAACATGCACAGTAATTCAAGTTCTGGGTCGAGGCCTAGCCTTAACTCTTTATCTTCCAAACGACCTTTTCAAGCTTTAGCGTTAGGAGCTGCAATCCTTCCTTTCAATAGCTTGAATGCTGAAAAATCACATCAATACAATACGGTTGTGAATACCAACGTTTTAACTGTCGTTGCAGTTGAAAGTCCAACCACGGTCTTTAAAGACGGTCAATTCCAACATGGTTTTGGTTATGACTTAGTGCGTAATTACGCACAAAGCTTAAATGTAAAGCTTGATTTCAAAACCGTTCCTGACAATGCCACGGCATTGAAATGGGTTGCTCAAGGTAAAGCGAACATTGCTATGACAACAGCCAATCTGGCTGCGATTGAAAATAAACAACTGGTTTCATTTTCAGCAAGTTGTGGCGATCAAGCAAGCCTAAGTAAAAATGGTTTAAATCCTCAGCTAAACTGGGTGTTTAAGCAAGCTGATGATCCCCTCACCCTCACGGCGAGTGGTTTTATCTGTCAAAGTAAGCAATCGGGTACAACCCAGCAATTGGCCTCATTCTATAACCGCAATGTGGTTAAACCAGAGTCTTGGTCTACGATTCAAAGAGATTTGAAACAACGCTTACCGATTTATAAGGCCAGCTTTAAGCAAAGCGCATCTAAATACAATTTAGATTGGCACTTACTCGCAGCAATTGGCTATCAAGAGTCTTATCTTAAACCCAGCTCAGTTTCTCCCACTGGCGTACGTGGTTTAATGATGTTGACCAACAGCACAGCCAAAGCGATGGGCGTAAGCAATCGCTCAGATCCACTGCAAAGTATTCAAGGTGGTGCAAAGTACTTTGATCTAATGTTAGATCAATTTGGTAATGTGCCTTATCCAGACCGTAACTGGTATGCTTTGGTTGCATACAATATGGGTCCTGGTGCAGTCAGCCAGATTCAGAAACGTATTCGTGCCCAAGGCAAAGATCCGAATCAGTGGGTCAATTTGTATGACTATTTACAGCGTAATCAAGCACGAAATGGTCGATATAAACAAGCCGTACAATATGTGACACGTATTCGTACCTATTTAGAACATCTCAAGACCAATAGCCGTATTGATGTATAACTGAATAGATATAAAAAAAGCTTACCTCTGGGTAAGCTTTTTTTATTCAGGAAGACTTAAGCAGTAAGCTCAAGTACTTTCTTGAATAAATCTTTTTGCTCTTGGCTTGGCTTCGCTGTTTGTAAAGCCATAAGTTGAGACATATCGCCTTGCACTTTGATTTTACCAGTCATGAATGCTTGCATCGCAGCAGCCATATCAAATTCCAAGAATACTTTACGTAAAGTTTCAGCATCCATGTTCAAAGTTGTTTTAGCATTTGAAGATAAACCCTTTTGGATTTTACCCGCATCTAAAGCCAACTCTGTATTACCAGCTGCATCTGTTACAACCAAGTTAATCGCTAAATTCGCAAGCGCTGGTGGCAAGTTTAAATCACCTGCTTCAGCAGTAAGTTTTTCAACAGTTGCAAACCAATCATCAGTTAAAAATGCAGCCATGATTATTCCTCAAATGTATTTGTTCAATTTCTTGTGCCATCTATCCAGACGACATCTCATGAAGCAATTTGCTCGTGCCCTGTTATAGCATGTAATTTTTATTTTAGGCTATGATTTTTTGTACGCGTGATTCAATTTTTAAAATTTTGATAAAAAAAAGGTACTTAACAAGTACCTTTTCAAAAATTTTTACACTTTACTCAGCTGCAAAACTGAGATTGACCACATCTAAGCGATTTTTCAACTCTTCTGGGTCTTTCATATCAAACTCACGTTGAGCATCTAACGCTTCAAAATCGAATAGCTCACGGTCCGCCAATTGTGATGGAGACACATTCTGTAAGGCACCAAAAATACTGTGTAAACGTTTTGGATGCTGTTTATCCCATTCACGCAACATGTCATTAATAATGGCGCGTTGTAAGTTTTCTTGTGAGCCACACAAGTTACACGGAATAATCGGGAACTGACGTAAATCCGCATATTTGATAATGTCTTTCTCTTCGACATAAGCCAAAGGACGAATCAGAATATTCTTTTTATCCGATGAAAGTAATTTTGGCGGCATCGCCTTCAAACTACCACCATGGAACAAGTTCAAGAAGAATGTTGCCATGATGTCATCACGGTGATGACCTAATGCAACCTTGGTTGCACCAATTTCTTGAGCGAAGCCATACAGCGAACCACGGCGTAAACGAGAGCATACTGCACAGTAGGTCTTGCCTTCAGGTGTTAAGCGCTTGGTAATGGTATAAGTATCTTTTTCAAGAATGTAATATGGAATATTGTTCTCTTCCATATAGCGCGGCAAGATATCTTCTGGGAAGCCCGGTTGCTTTTGATCCAGATTCACAGCCACAACATCAAAATTGATGGGTGCAATCCGTTTAAACTGCAGCAAGATATCCAATAAGGTATAGCTGTCTTTACCGCCAGACACACAAACCATGACCTTATCACCGTCTTCGATCATGTTGTAATCACGAATTGCATGTCCAACCTGACGACGAAGCTTTTTCAACAGACGATAATACGCTGAACTTGTCGGAAGTTCTGGCTTGAAATTAAATCCTTGGTTGGATTCCACTGGCGCGTACATAGACGTGATTTACTCATAAACAAAAATACCCGCAAGATTTTATCTCATTCCGAAAAAATGCGCATCTAAAGAATTTTTCAATTTCTTCCAATCGTCATATTTGAGTTTCATACTGGTAAAATTCTGATCAAAAAAATTCAGATTCGGCTGGATTGCTTATATTTCAAACTTTTCCACAGTTGTCCACAAAAGCTGTGGATAAATTTGTGGATTTCTTCGCTATTGACAAACTCTTTTTATCTTAAAATAAGGCTTCCGATTAGATTGATCATTTTTTAACCAATGATTTTATAAAAACAAAATCAATGACTTAGATAAGTCAAGACTTAGTTTTTAAAAAAAATTTTTTAATTTTTTTTGCTGAACATTCGAACAAAATGACTTGATTTTTGTCTAACAGTCGAAAATAAAAAAATTGTAGCGAAAGTTCTTTTTTTACTTTTTTTTGTTACACTGCTGTGAAGAACTTATGCTCATCCTTTCGTGAATATTATAATGATGAACAAAACAACATATTTTTTTACCCTTTGCTTGGGGACAATCGGTTTTTTTAATGGCGTAGCTCCAAGCTATGCTGGGCAGACGATTTATCAATTTAAAGACAACAATGGTACAACGCTGCTGACCAATAAGAAGAAAGCAGAATATAGCCATTTAAAAGTGGTGAAAGCAACCTACTATCCCGACAGTAATATCCATAGTTATAGTAACTGGGGTGCGAGTGAGGCTTCAGTGCTTCCGAGCTATAGCCGTAATAAAAATGCATTTGATCCATTGATTCGCCAAGCGGCACAGCAACATGGTGTCTCTGAGGGATTAATTAAAGCCGTGATGCATACGGAATCTGGCTTTAATATCAATGCCCGCTCTCCAGTAGGAGCGCAAGGTTTAATGCAACTGATGCCAGCGACTGCACGTCGCTTTAATGTGAATAATGCCTATGACCCACAACAAAATATTTTTGCTGGTGCAAAATATTTAAGTTGGTTACTTAAACGGTTTAATGGCAATACGCAACTTGCAATCGCCGCATATAACGCAGGTGAAGGCAATGTCGATAAATATGGTGGCATTCCTCCATTTCGTGAAACCCAAGACTATGTGCGTCGTGTCACTAGCCGTTATCAAAATCTATATGCATCAAGTATCGGCTCATCTTCATCGAGCGCCGCTACACAAGTGATTGCACAATCTGCCAATTACACCACGCCATCCACCGAAGCTGTAGAAGTTGCACCAGCACCAAAACAATATAATCGCCAAATTATTACTCTTGCCGATGGTACCTTTACCGATGCACCATCAGGTACCTATACCACCACCAATGCCACTGCTTCTGCCAGAATACGCCTCAGTGATTGACAATTCAGGCCAACGATTCTCACAGAATGATTTTACCTGATATTTTTTAGACAAAATTTCATTTAAGTCACTGTTTCATAGCCAATTCATCGTTTTATAGGCTAAATGTATCTGCGCCCACTTTTTGCTTGAATTTTTACAATTCGCCCTGCATATTAGCGTTATGATTTATAATTTATAAATCAGATCACTTTTTCTTTATAAGAGGGTTTTCTCAATGATGCGGATTGGTTTGTTCTTGCTAACCAACCTCGCGGTACTGGTTGTAGCTGGCATTATCTTGTCACTCTTCGGTGTCGGTAGTTACCATGGCGCAGGGGGCTTGAATCTAGGCAACCTTTTAGTCATCTGTTTTGTCTTTGGTATGGTGGGTTCTATTATTTCCCTGTTCATGTCGAAGTGGATGGCTAAAAAAACCACTGGGACAGAATTAATTGACCCAAATGCACCCCGTAGTCAAGCAGAAGCTTGGTTATTACAAGAAGTGGCGCAATTATCTCAACGTGCAGGTATTAACATGCCTGAAGTGGGTATTTTCCCTTCTTACCAATCCAATGCATTTGCGACAGGTTGGAATAAAAATGACGCATTAGTAGCTGTTTCAACTGGCTTACTTGAGCGTATGAACAAAGATGAACTTCGTGCAGTACTCGCGCACGAAATCGGTCACGTTGCAAACGGTGACATGGTGACCCTTGCGCTGATTCAAGGTGTAGTGAACGCCTTTGTCATGTTCTTTGCACGTATTGCAGGTGACTTCATCGACCGTAATGTATTTGGTCGTGAAGAAGGTGAAGCACCAGGCCTTGCTTATTTTGCCATTACCATCGTACTCGACATCGTATTCGGTATTATGGCCTCTGCCATCGTGATGTGGTTCTCTCGTCAACGTGAATATCGCGCAGATGAAGCCGGCGCACGTTTAGCAGGTAAACAAGCAATGATCTCTGCTCTACTTCGTTTACAAGCAGAATCAGAAATGCCAGATCAAATGCCAAAAGAAATGAAAGCATTTGCGATTGCGGAAGGTAAGGAACAAGGCTTTAGCTTAGCTGCTTTATTCCAAACTCACCCTACCATTGAACAACGTGTTGCTGCATTACAGCAATTAAATGTTCAATAATCAGTATCAGATACATAATAAAGCCTCCATCACGGAGGCTTTATTTTTACTTAAAAATCTAGTGCGCTTGGAAAGATTGATAAAACTGCCACAGATAACTGAAACCGGCCCAGACCGCGACAACCAATAACATAAGGACTGCAATTCCCAACAAATCTGGGATACGTAACCAAATCCAGCTCACGATCGGATTACGCCAAAATGCCGAGCTTTTTTGCTTCTGCTCAAGTGATTCATGTAAGAATGGATGGACCACATGAATATCACTGTGCACTTGATATTCCTCACGGATATGCGCATGTACAATTTCAAGCGTCTTGCGACTCGGACGAATAAATACGTCAAATAAGGTGCCGACAATCGGTACAAAACCGACCAACATATCCATAATTGCCAGTTTGACCACACCCTTCAGTTTATGCTGTGGTACACCGACCTCCCTCGCCTTTTTAAACGCATACAGCGTTAAAATAAAACCGGCAATATCACCTGCAAAAGGAATGGTGCTCAGTGCAGCATCGGCTCCAACACCTTGTTTGGTGAACGGAATCCGAACCAAACTGTCCATGGTGTTGGCAAACTTTGCTAAATCACGTTCGACAGCAATCGCTTGCTGCTGAGTTAATTTTTTTTGTTGTGTTGGAGCCGTCATTCACTCAACCTAAAAACCATGTTTATGCTTGAGAATAAAGTAGTTTTTAACTTTTGTCGGTACAATTATTATTACGACTCAGAATAAAATCATCGAGGCGATAAATAAATACACCAATACCCCTGTCGCATCACAAATTGAGGTGACCAACGGCGCGGAAGCACTGGCAGGATCAAGTCCAGCTTTGTTTAAGATAAACGGCAAGCTCATTCCGATCAAACAGCCCATCAATACAATGCCCATCATGCTCAGCGCCAGTACCAAAGCCACCATTTCATCACCACGGAAATAACCCAGTAATGACACTGCAACCGCCATGGTGCCACCTAAGCACAGTGCAACTAAACTTTCACGTCCGAGTAAATAAAACCAGTCTTTGAATTGCACATCACCCGTTGCTAAGGCTCGGACCATCAATGTTGAAGACTGAGAACCTGCATTGCCTCCACTTCCCACCAATAACGGCAAAAAGAAAACCAATACCAGATTTTTCGCAATAACATCTTCATAGTGGGCAATACCAATCCCTGACAACAAGCTACCAAACACCAAGAAAACCAACCAAAAAACACGCTTCTGATAAAGTTGCAAAATGGGTGCCGACTTAATACTGAGTTTAGATGATGCATTGACCGCACCGACTTTTAAGAAGTCTTCTGTTGCTTCTTCGCTGGCCACGTCCATCGCATCATCATAGGTCACGATCCCGACCATCATGTTTTGATGATCAATAATCGGCAGCGCTAATAAATCATAACGTGCAATGGTTTTTGCCACTTCATCTTGGTCGGTATCCACATAAGCGGTTAAGACATTGGTTTCCATGAGCTCATTAATATTTTGCTCTTCAGGCGCAAGTATCAGTTGCTTTAAAGATAAAACCCCGAGAATTTTGCGTGCTTCATCCAACACATAAGCGAAATAAATCATTTCCGTATCGGGGGCTTCGAGGCGCAACATTCTGATTGCATCCATGACCGTCATATTCGGTTTTAAGGTCGCATATTCGGAGCTCATAATCGCACCCGCTGTTCCCTCTAAATATGATGACAGTTGACGGATATCTTCTCTCTCGGCCTGTGCTAGGGCTGGTAATAGCGCATTTTGTTGTTCTTCATCTAAACACTTAAACACATCAGCGCGTTTATCCGATGACATTTCCCCAATAATCTCTGCCAGAATATTTCTGGGCATGGCTTGAGCCAATTTGACTTGTTCATTGGGTGGAAGATAGGAAAATACGTAGGCACGATCAGGTAAATGCGTGAGCAGTAATTGACTTTGTTCAGCCGAGAGCTGTGTCAATACATCTGCAATATCGACGGCTTGAAATGTTTCAACTGATGCAAGTGCCAGTTCAATATGATTATTTTTAAGTGCGTCGCTTAATAAATATAAAAAGTTGTTGTAGCTCATATTCGCCTCTTCACTACAAAGTATCTGCAATGAAGGACTAAACGCAGCGTATTATTTTACGATCGAATAGAAAACTTCATTCAGATTTTGATTAATATAAAAATGTGTAATTTGAAATAAACTACAACTCTGCGTGTCCATTTAGGGAATCAAACCTCATTAGGCCGCTTATACGGCACGGCAATACTACAAATATTTTTTTATATTCTCAACTTAGACAACAAAAATGAACAATTCGAACCTTTATTAGAGGAACGAATTATTCATGTCTGCCACTAATTTATAGTGCTCTTATTTAGCCAACTCAACCTTATCTTTAGGCTTAAACAAGGTTCTGACCAGTACATACATAAATGGAATAAAGATCAGCACCAGAATCGTACCAAATACAACTCCACCAAACACACTATAGCCAATCGCTTGTCGGCTCAATGCGCCCGCACCACTGGAGAACATCAATGGAATCACACCTGCACCAAATGCAATTGAAGTCATTAAAATTGGTCTGAGGCGAAGCCCAGCTGCATGTAATGCAGCCTCTAATGCTGTTCGGCCTTGTTGTTGTAGACTTGCTGCGAACTCAACCATCAAAATCGCATTCTTACAAGACAGGCCAATGGTGGTCAGCAATGCAATCTGGAAATAAATATCGTTGGCAAAACCAAACCAATAACTAAATAGAATGGTTCCTCCAATCCCAAGTGGAATCGCAGCCATGACCACTGAAGGAATCGACCAGCTTTCATACAGCGCTGCAAGACAAAGGAAAATAAAGGCTACAGACACCAGATATAACCAGATTGCCTGATTACTGGATTCTTGTTCTTGATAAGACAATCCACTCCATTCCAAACCGACATCAGGCATTTGATCCACCAGACTACGAATGGCCTGCATCCCCTGCCCACTACTAAAGCCATTGGCTGCATCTGCTTCCAAGCTGATGGCAGGATAGCCCATAAAGCGTTCTAACATCGGTGGCGCACCTTGCCACGCAATCTGACTAAATTGCGAGAAGGGTACCATCTGCCCATTGGCATTTTTAACATACCAGTAATTCAGGTCTTCCGGCTTAGAACGATACGGTGCATCACCCTGTAAATAGACCCGTTTAATACGCCCACGATCAATAAAGTCATTGATATAGCTACCACTCCACGCTGTCGAGAGTGTGCGGTTAATTTCACTGACATTAAGACCATGAATCATCGCAGCTTTATGATCAATCTTGATATTCAATACGGCCTGATCATCATTGCCTTTTTTATCAAGGTTTTCGACCGAAGGCAGTGCATTCCCTTGTTGCTGCAAACTTCGGAAAGAGTTCAATAAACTTTCTCGACCCAAGCCTTTGGTGTCCTGTAGCCAAAACTCCATTTTGTCAGAGTTCCCGAGCCCACGAATCACTGAAGGCATCAGCACCATAATGCGCGCTTGATTATTTTGGGAGAAATACTTCATTGCACGTGCACGAATTTGCTGTGCGCTATTTTCTGCACCTTTACGATCATTCCAATGTTTTAATGAAACAAAAGCCTGCCCCAAATTCTGTCCTGTACCTGAAAAGTTACGCCCATGAATCACCATGACCCCATTCAGGTTGGCCTTTTCATGTTCAAGGAAATAATCTGAAATTTGTTTTCCAACTTCTTCGGTCTTGCTCATCGGTGTCCCTTCCGGTAAACGGAATTGAACCCCTAACAAGCCTTGATCTTCTTGAGGTAGGAAGCTGGTTGGAAGGTCACGATAAACCCAAATAAAACTACCGATCAGCAGTACAATACCCAATAGAGAAATGGTTTTTAAATTAATGACTTTTTGTGAAACATTGAGATAACGCGTTTTAATATAGTCCAAACCCTGATTGAACTTGATCGCCCAACGCGCCTGTTTCTGCTGAGGCTTTAATAAAATCGCACATAAGGCTGGGGTTAGGATCAAAGCCACCAGCAATGAAAGTCCCATCGCGACCACAAGCGTAATCGAGAACTGGCGGTAAATAATCCCTGTTGCACCACTAAAGAAAGACATTGGAATAAATACGGCGGTCAGTACCAACGTAATCCCGACCAAGGCACCACTGATCTCATGCATGGACTGAATTGAGGCTTGCTTGGCACTGAGTTGCTGTTCATGCATCAGCCGCTCAACGTTTTCCACCACCACAATCGCGTCATCGACCAACAAACCAATCGCCAACACCATCGCAAACAAAGTCAGGGTATTGATGCTCATCCCTAAAACCGCTAAAACGGCGAAAGTTCCGAGAATTACCACTGGCACGGTAACCGCAGGAATTAAAGTAGCCCGCCAGTTTTGCAGGAAGATAAACATCACCAAGACAACCAAACCAATGGCTTCGATCAGGGTTGATACCACTTGCGACATCGACTCTTTTACGAAAGGCGTATCATCTCGTGGATAGACCACAAAATAGCCTTCAGGTAGCGCTTTTTCTAAGCGTGCCACTTCCTTATACACTGCATCGGCAACTTGCATCACATTGGCCCCGACCGTCAAGGACAGTGAAAGCCCCGATGCAGGATAACCATTTAGACGGTTAAACACCTGATAGTTTTCAGCACCGACTTCGACACGAGCGACATCTTTTAAGTAAACAAAGCTGCCATCTGTATTGGCTTTGACAATGATATTTTCAAACTGTTCTGGTGTTCGTAATAAAGAACCCGAGGTGACTTTGGCATTTAAATATTGATCTTGAGCGGCAGGTAAATCCCCAATCGCACCTGCTGCTACCTGTGCATTCTGGTTTTCCAAGGCAGTGCGCACTTCACTGACTTGTAATTGATAACGTTCTAAGCGTTGTGGATCGAGCCAAATACGCATGGCATATTGCGATCCGAATACACTGACCTCGCCAATCCCTTCGATTCGACTGAGATTTAACTCAAAGTTATTGGTTAAATAATCTGAAATATCTAAATTGGTTGAACGCCCTGATTTATCTCCCAGACCGATCACCATAAATGAATCACTCAGCGACTTGCGAACATTAACGCCTTGTCGTTGTACATCTTCGGGTAGGCGGTTAATCGCGCCATTAATCGCATTTTGTACCTGAACTTGTGCTTGATCTGGATCTGTACCTTGATCAAAGAACAGACTGATTCGGCTATTACCACTGGCATCACTGCTGGAGTTGAAATACAGCAGATGATCAATGCCTTTAATTTGTTGTTCTAAGACCTGGGTAACACTGTCTTCAACCGCTTGTGCATCTGCACCACTATAATTTGCCGCAACAGTAATTCGTGGTGGCGCAATATCGGGATAACGCTCCACCGGTAACTTTAGAATTGAAAAGAGACCCACAGCCATGACGATGATTGCCAGTACACCAGCAAAGATCGGGCGATGAATAAAAAACTTAGATAACATGGCTGTTTATTCCATTCTAGAAACAGTCAATTTTTCAAAAAGATAGAGAGAATACGAGTACGTTCAAACTATGATCATTACCGAGCTTTCAGGCAAACACCATCCCTATTAACATATCATTTCAAAAAGCAGAAATTGAGGAGAAATAATGGATTTTAGATACTTCTACATAACTTCATGCACGATCTTTGCACCAATTTAACAGTTTAGCTGTGCTAATTAATTTAATTTACTGTGCAATCAAATACTTCTTAATTTAGAATTGACACACTCCCCCGTTAAACCGATATTAGCCGCTTAACTTTTCTCCCTCACAGTACTAGGCATATATGAAGGCCAGCTTAAAAAACTTGAATATTCTGCTGCTGATTTTGCTGCCTGCATTCATTACAGGTGGCTTGCTCATTGTCGCAGGTAATTTATCTGATGGTTTAAGGCTTGGCTTTTTATCTCTACCTGGTGTTTTGTTTATTTATTTGGCAATTACGCGCCAAAAAACATATTGGTATATCCTGACCATTGCTTGGTGGTTTATTGCTTGGTTAGACGCCTTGCTACGTTCAAGTACCTGGTTTTTATTTAATAGTGATAATGAAGCCTATTTTGTTATTGAAGCGATAGCCAATACCAATCATCAAGAAATTTGGGGATTCTTACAACTGCATCTGGTCACGATTGCTGCAGTAATTTTTGCTTTACTCAGTGTGTTGGCTATCTATAGTTTTTCTGTATTTAAACTGGTTAAGCCTGCCCATTTTAGTCAACTCTGGCACAGTCGCATTTATCGCAGTTGTATTATTTTATTGATGTTACTGACCGTGACCAGCTATTTGATGAAACCTTCACGAAAAGTCCACCCCATTATTTTTTGGACGGAGTTTGAGACTAAAATTGAAGATTTCCAAAATAGAATTAAGCAACATAAAGATGTCCATCAGCAATGGGATGTCAGTGCTAAACAAAATCTCGCACTGACCCAACAAGCAGTAGGCAAACAAACCCATGTACTGGTACTTTCTGAAAGCCTAACCAGTTTGAATCTAGGGGTGTGTGGTTATGCACGCGATACCACACCTGAATTAGCCAAACGACTGGCTGACATCAAAGTATTCTGTAATGCCTTCTCACCATCACCATCTACGATTAATGCATTACGGGTCTTGTTGACCGAAAGTCCGGCTTCTGAACATGATAAATATTCGCCTGAGAGTGTGCTGGCTTACGCACGTGCTGCAGGATATAAAATTTATTGGCTCAGTAACCAAGATGATACTTATCTGTCTTCTTTATTTGGTTCCTATGCCGATAAAGCGGTTTATAAAAACACCCGCTCTGGACGGAGTAGTACCTCTTTAGATGAAAGCTTATTGCCTGATTATCAGCAAGCACTTGCAGATCCTGATCCCAAGAAGTTAATTATTCTTCATCTGATTGGTGCACACCCGAATTATAAAGAGCGCTATTCTGCCGCCTTCAATAAATTCAGCAGTGAAAGTAATGATACTGTAGAAACAGAACTGAAGAATCGCGATATTGACCCTTGGATTCGTTCCTTACGTAATGATTATGATAATGCCGTGTTATATGAAGATTCTCTGCTAGCACAATTTTTAGATACATTGAAAGCCGATACAGTCCCAGATTTTAGATCATTCACCGTTGTATCAGATCACGGCAATGAAGTGGGACATGAGATAGACTATGCTGGACATAGTCCCAATACCAAAGCAGGCTATCAGGTTCCTGTAATCATGTGGGCAGATAAAATGCTCGCCACTGGGGTTAACAAAGACAGAACCATCAATACCGCCGAACTTGATAACAATTTAATGCACATTATGGGGCTAAAAGATAAATCATCGCTTGGACAATCTTATTGGCAAGATAAAGACTATCAGTTTATCCCTGAGATCAATTGGCCGTATTGGAAGCATAAATCCTAAAATCATGATTAGACATCCAGTTGTGCTCAATTGTCCGACTGGATGTTTGCTATAAATCATACAGACATTTTAAAATTCTTGATAATTTCATAAAAGCATCATGCAACTGTCATTTATTTGATAACTTTAGCTTGCAAACTAGCCGCTTAAATAAAAACTGATGAGTTTGTTCATGTTTAAAAAAGCTGCGCTTTGTCTCTGCCTGCTCAGTCTTGCAGGCTGTAATGATGACAATAATAATCAAAGTAAGACCACTCCACCTGAATATCAACTGCCAAAAATTTTAGTGATTGGACATCGTGGTGCCAGTGCGCTTCGACCAGAACATACCCTCGCCTCTTATCAAAAAGCCATAGATGACGGCGCTGATTTTATTGAACCCGACTTGGTTTCAACCAAAGATGGTGCCTTGGTCGCACGACATGAAAATGAAATTGGTGGGACCACCAATGTTTCCACCCTATCTCAATTTGCAGACCGTAAAAAAACAAAAGTCATTGATGGGGTCACTTTAGAAGGTTGGTTTACCGAAGACTTCACTTTAAAAGAGTTACAGCAACTCAAAGCCCGTGAACGTATTCCACAATTCCGACCAGACAACCAGAAGTATAATGATCTCTATGCTATTCCAACCTTAGAACAAATCATTGAACTGGCAGAAGCACATTATAAAAAAACAGGCAAAATCATTGGTCTATATATTGAAACTAAACATCCGACCTACTTCCAGCAACAGAATCTGGCGATGGAAGATGCTTTACTAAAAACCTTATCTAAGTATCAATACAGCCGAGATATTGCGCCTATTTATTTACAATCTTTTGAAGTTGGAAATTTAAAATACTTAAAGAGCCAACTCGACTTACACAAGAGTGTTAAGCATGCACAATTGATTCAGCTCTATGATGCGCCAGAAGCAAGACCGGCAGATTATGTTGTGCAAAATAATCCTAAAACCTATGCGGATCTGGCAACGGCACAGGGTCTTAAAGACGTTTCAAGCTATGCCAATGGTGTCGGTCCATGGAAAGTCTATGTCTTTAAAGATGCCGCAATGACACAGACCACTTCGTTTATTGCGGATGCGCATAAAGTCAATTTAAAAGTACATCCTTATACCTTCCGTCCAGAAAACAACTTCCTGCCCGATACGCTGAAATGCAGTGCTGATGTCGCTAAAGCAGCTGAGCGTTGCAGCACAGGGTCCATCAAAGAAATGCAGCTTTATTTTAAAGCGGGGGTCGATGGTGTATTTACCGATGATCCAGCTTTAGGCCGTCAAGCTGTACAGACCTATCAGGCAACGACGAAATAAGACTTAAATACACAATAACAAGGGCAGCTCAGCTGCCCTTGTATTTATAGTTGAAACTGTTGTTTTTGTTTGACCTGTTGCCATTGCCACCAACCATAGGCCGCCAATCCAACAAAAGCTGCATAGAGTCCCGCGGTCAGGAAAACCTCTTTGTAAATAAACATACCGACATAGATAATGTTGACAAAAATCCAGAGAATCCAAGTGGCAATATGCTTACGGCTGGTCCAGTAGGTTGCAAGTAAACTAAATGCCACCAATTGTGAATCTAACATCGGTACAGCAGCATCGGTAAAGTGTTTAAGAATCAAGCCAAACAACAGACCAAAAATCAGCGCCAAGCACATTTGCGCCAATACAGTGGTCTTGGCAATCGGTTCAATCCGAATATCATGGTCTTGACGTTTGCCTTTAAGCCAGTAATAGAATCCATAAAGATTCATCGCAATAAAGAAAAATTGCAGGATCGTTTCGCCATATAACTTGATGGTAAAGAAAAAATAGGCATACAAACTACACGCCAGAAAGTTAAACCACCAACACCACATATTGCGTCGAATGGTCAAGGTCACACCAATCAGACTAATCACTACCGCAAAAATTTCAAAGGCAGACAAGAGCAAACTTCTTTCAGAATTTGATGGCAACATTATGGAAAAATCTGCAATTTTAGCAATGCCCAATTGTTTATTTACTTTGCTTATATTTTTATCTTTATTTGAGAGAACGACTATTTTTCACCCAAAGCCTATGCTATAAAAATCTAAAGCTAATTTCAGAATATTGATATGTTCAGCAACAAAGTGTCTTTCGCACCCGTCATCGTGATTTCGCATGCTATTTCTGCCCATGCAGCATGGCGACGTGTCTGCATTTTTATGCGAGGAGACTTTGTACAGCTTCATCCGATGCCCCCTTAAAAAAGCATCATTTGAATCCCAAGGTCGCCTCAACAGCGACCTTTTTTGTTGCCTAAATTTTTTAACCCCATCTACCGTTGTTATAACAGGAACCTCAACATGAGCCAGTTACCCGAAAAGAATTTTATATCCAGCACACAGATGCAACCGGCTGTGGCTCTCGTTTCCCCTCGCCTTGCCACAGTCGGTCAATTTATCGCAGTCGTGCTGATCTGGTCATTCACACCTTTGGCCGCGGTTTTGACTGTGCACGAAATTCATTGGGCTTGGGGACTGTTTTTCCGCTTTAGTATCGCCATTCCGTTGGCATTAATTTGCCTGTTTTATTTCCGACAAAAACTTATTCTGACACCTCAGGCCTTGATCAGTTATGGCGCAGGTGCGGTTGGCTTATTTGGCTCTATGACCTTCTGCTATATGGGCGCAACCCGTGTTTCATCGGGTATGATTTCGATTATTTATGGTACGGCGCCACTCTGGTCAGGTTTGATTGCCGTCTTTATTCTAAAACGCGAACGTTTTTTAAAACGTCAATGGTACGGACTCACACTAGCAATTTTTGGCTTGTCTCTGACACTCGGTATAGGTGCTGATCATATTCAGCTGGATTCAGTTGGGGTGTTATATGAAATCATTGCGGTTCTACTCTATGTACTTTCAATGTTTAGCGTTGCCAAAGTTGGCGCAGAAATTCATCCAATCATTCAAACCACAGGCTCAACTCTGGTTTCATGGTTTGGCTATCTGTGTTTATTACCTTTTTTTCTCGCTGAGGCACCAACGCAGTTCCCGAGTCTGCAAACCAGTTTGGCCCTGCTGTATAGCGCCTTATTTTCTTCTGTGCTGGCCATGATTTTTTACTTTCATCTAATTCAAAAACTCAACCCAACTACAGTGATGCTGATCACCATTCTGACGCCTGTGTTTGCCACCTGTTGGGGCTTTTTGTTCAATCATGAGCCTCTCAGTTCACATCTGATCATAGGTTTAATGTTGCTGTGTTTCGGTCTGTTTCTTTATGCCTATCGAAACCGACCACGCCCACAATAAATATGCAAACGGATCGGTCAGGTAACACCTCCGATCCATGATAGTATCTATTGATCGGCTCAAGTACACTGTCCCAACGCTCTGCGTGACATCTCAAAGATTTGTTCAAGGATGAAATAATCGATGCGTTCTTACGTTTTATGGCTTTGCTGTAGTCTGGTATTGGTGTTACAGGGTTGTGTACATGCGACGACACAGCCCAATTCAATAACGCTTAAAACCACAGAACTCAAGCAGCGCTATTATCAAGCTAAAACCACTGCAGCTGATGGCACGGTACTCGCATTTACCGTGTATCAACCGCATTTAACATCGGATCAAACCGCCCCTTTGCTCTTACATACGCATGGCTTTGGTCTGTCTCGAATGAAACGGCCTGAACTCAGTTTATATGGCTTTCTTTTGCCAACAGGCCAAGTGGCAAAAACCGCTTGGCAGAATGGTTATTGGGTGATTAGCTATGACCAGCGTGGACATGGAGACAGTCAGGGAAAAATTCGTCTGACTGATCCAGAAAAAGAAGCACAAGATGTCATCACCATGATGAACTGGGCAGAAAAAAACCTGCCGCAACTAACCAAAAATCAAAACGGCGTCCGTACCGGTATGATTGGTGAGTCCTATGCCGGTGGTGTGCAGTATCTAGCTTCAGCTTTAGATCCACGTTTACAGGCGATTGTACCAATTACCACGTGGTATGACATTGTGCATAGCCTCGCCCCCAATGGCGTGCCTAAAAGTAACTGGATTGCTTTCCTCAATCTAATAGGCGACTGGTGGAATTGGAATAAATTTGATCCTGAATTGAAACAGGCCTATCTGGATACGCAGCAAGGTCAATTAAAGCAATCGACTTATGATTTTCTCAACACCCATCAAGCCAGCTGGTTTTGCAGTCATAATCAAGCCCCTCAGGCAGATGCCTTAATTATTCAAGGCTTCAGAGATGTGCTCTTCCCTTTTAATGAAGGGATTAAAGCAGCACAATGTATCCAACAGGCGCAACATGAAGTGCATTTGATTGGGGTACAAGGCGGCCATTTACAGCCCTTTACCCAGCACTCTCCCTTAGGCAGTACCCCTTTTTGGTATATTGGCAAATCGGTTCGCTGTGGCAATCAACAGCAGTACAATCTACAAAAAACCATTTTGACTTGGTTTAACCAGAAGCTAAAAGATCAACCACCAGCCGAATCATTACCTGAATTATGTGTCGATCAAAGTCCTGTCAATCATTTTGCCGATCTTAAACCTGTAACCAGCTACGATCTGAAAAAAACATGGATCGCACCGACAGCAAGCCAAGCGGTATTTATACCGATTCACACAGCACAGCAATCAGCATCGATGGCAGGTTCGCCAGTTATTTCCTTAAATATGGAAACAACGCCTGAATATGCAGATGCAACCTTATTTATCTCAGTTGCGATCAAATCAAAGATCACAGGGAAATATACGATTTTAAATGATCAAAGTGTGCCGTTTAATCCAGCCAAGAAAGCAAGCTATGATCAGATTCGATTAGGTTTAACGGATCAGAACAGCAAAACACCAAGCATCGAATTACCGAGTGTGTATGGACAACTCAATCAGGGAGATACGCTAGGCTTATTGATCAATAGCGAAAGTCTGTATTATCAAAAAATACAACAGCCCAAAATTGAAGCATGGATTTCAGGGCAAATTGTGTTACCAAAACTTTGGCATGGAGCAGCTGCGAATTAATTGTTGTTATTATAAAAACCAACGAGAGTGAAATTTACCACTCTCGATTGGCAATCAATTCTTCCATTTCAACATCTAGGTAGCCGACATCTTGCACCACCATCATCATCGCTTCAGCAATATAATCTGCGGCGGTGTCATCCAAGCTTGATTCCAAATCTTCAAACTGCGGCTTCATTTCGTTAATTTCAATCATGGTCTGATGTGCATAACGATAGATTTCCGTTTCAGACAGATCGGTACGACTGACCTTTTTTGAAAACTGCTGGATATGCTGTTTCACTTCGGCAACGAGAATATCGGGATAATATTCATCGTCAAACATGGGGAGGAGTAAATTTTCAAACATAAAAAATAATATGCCAATAAAACGCCATGCTTATAACATAATTTAGCCAAAATCACGATATTAAGTCATAAAAAAAGCGGTTTTTTCTAACCGCTTTTTAAAACAATGTTTAATCTTTTTTCGCGCTCAAGCTTTTGGCAATCTTCGCAAGTTCGACAAACTCCTCACGCATTTGATAGGGATCAGGCTTGGCAGATTGTTGTGCCAACTGAATAATTTGATCCCAGCCCATGGCTCCGTTATATTGCCCACCTTTTAGTTGCTGCGCATAGGAAGCCACTGCGATCGCAAAACGGGTATCGTTATTGGCCTGTGCAAGGGTTTTACTTTCAGCTTTCACCGCTTGATTGAGCAAAATACTTTTTTCTTGGTTTGGTAATTTATAGCGCAGGTTGACAAAAGCATATTCAGACTTTTTTGCTGTATCTGTTTTCGAAGATTCCTGATAACGTGAATCATTGAGCCAACCTTGCTGACCAACTGGAATGATTTCATAAATTGCTGTGACATTATGGCCTGCCCCAATATCGCCGGCATCAACTTTATCATTATTGAAATCTTCCTGCTTTAGCATCCGATTTTCATAACCGACTAGGCGATATTCTTTCACCGTTGCAGGGTTAAATTCCACCTGAATTTTGACATCCTGAGCAACGGTTGCTAATGTCGAGGAAAGCTGACGCTGTACTACTTTTTTCGCTTCATTTTTATTATCGATATAGCTGTAGTTTCCATCCCCAGCATCTGCCAGTTGCTCCATCAGCTGCTCATTATAGTTACCTGTACCAAAACCTAAAGTCGTTAACGAGATCCCGCTTTTTCGTTTCTGCGCTACCATACCTTTTAAGGTATTGAAGTCAGTGATGCCCACATTAAAGTCACCATCTGTCGCCAATAGAATTCGGTTAATGCCGTTTTTCATCAAAGCTTTTTCAGCTTGTTTATAAGCCAGTTGAATCGCTTGTTCACCTGCGGTTGCCCCGCTTGCCTGCAAAGCGTTAATCACAGCTAAAATCTTGTCTTTTTCATTTCCAGATGTAGGCTCTAAAACCAGTTTTTCACCGCTAGCATAAGTAATAATAGTGACTTTGTCTTGAGGACGTAATTGCTCGGTGAGTAAACGCAGGGTTTGTTTGACTAAAGGTAACTTATCAGGCGCATCCATACTCCCTGAGACATCCACCAAAAATACCAGATTGGCTGGAGGTAATTGTTTAGTAGTGAGATCTTTAGCTTGAATACCAATTTTAATCAGCTTGGCATTTTCCTTCCAAGGCGAATCTACTGTTTCAGTACTAACTGAAAATGGATGAATACTATTCGGCTGTGGATATTGATAATCAAAGTAATTGATCATCTCCTCAGCACGAACCGCATCAACAGGTGGCAAACGACCATCATTCAAAAAACGGCGGGTATTGGTATAACTGCCCGTATCCACATCAATACTAAAAGTTGAAACAGCTTGATCCGCCACGCGATGAACCGGATTGACCTCATTTTTTTGGTATTTTTCAGTATTCTGCTCTAACCGTGGTCTCTCCATCGTTGGCATCACTGCAATATAAGATGCAGGTGCAATCATTTTACGCGTCTGAGCCAAGCCTTGATTTGACTGGGTAATCGGTGACGGCGATACAGGCATCGTTGTTTCAATCATCACTTGGTCATTGTGTTTGACAGGACTACTACAAGCCATGATCATGCAACTGAGCAAACTCAGTGTTAATATTTTTGTGGATTGGTGCATGCTTAAATTCCTAAATTCTATTTTGTCTTTTCAAATGAAGGTGATATTCAAAGATTGTATGCAAAAAAAGAAAGATACATGGTATTTGTATGTATCTTTCCTTCGATCTATTTAATTTAAAGGAGCTTGGTTTAATTCAAGACTGAAACGTTATTCAATCGCATAATTGATGGTGACCACCACGCGGGCAATTTTATTAATGGTGGCTTTGTCATAAGCGCCCCCATAATCACTGTCATCGTCAGAACCGCTTTCAGGCAGGATATAAAATGCACCTTGGCTGGCTGAACGCATCATCCCGACCTTTACCCCACCGACTTTGGCAAACTCATTGGCTCGGCTATAGGCATTTTTGGTGGCATTGGCAATCAAGGACATTTTGATTTCTTCTAAATTCGACACTAGATATTCAGGTTTTTGTTCAATCGAAATGCCTTTTTCATCCAGTAAATAAGCATCTTTTGCCGCCTGTTCTATTTTCTTGATATCTCGACTGCTGATCACCAAAGACTGCAAGGCAATATAGCCTTTAAACTCCCGCTTGGTACGCCCTTCACTTGTATCGACTTCCTCATAATAAGAATCAGAACGTTTATTTCCGAGTTGCATATCTGCGGCTTTAAAACCATGTTCAACAAAGAAGGCCTGTAATGCTTTCATTTGTTGATCAAGTAATTGATAGGCTTCTGGAATCGTGTCAGAAGTGTGGTTGGTTTGTAAGTTGATTTCCCATCGTGCAGAATCTGCTTGAATCGGCTTTTCAGCTAAGCCTTTGACTGTAATTGAATTTTTTGTGCTATTAAACTGCTTAAGCGCATAACCCATTACACCAGCAGAAACAATAAAACCAAGACTCAGAATCAGGGCAAACACCCATAAACTTTTATATGTGATTGTTTTATTTTCCATTTTTAATATTACTCATCTTCATTATATATTTGTTATATTTAATCTGATTCAGCAAGTCAATAGAGCCCTTGGGCTCTACTGATGGATACAAGCTTAATGATTTTGCATCCTGTTCCAGACTTTAATCGCATCGCTGGTGGCTTTAACATCATGCGCCCGAACAATACTTGCCCCCTGCTGAATACTCAACAGATGCCCCATTACACTCCCCACAGCACGTTCCTGTGCAGGCACACCATCTAAGGCTTCACCAATAAAACGTTTCCGTGATAAGCCTGATAAGATCGGATAACCCATTCGATTAAGCTTCCAGAACTCACTCAGTAATTGAAAGTTTTGCTGTGCATTTTTAGCAAAACCAAAACCTGGGTCGATAATAATATTTTCTTTTCTCACCCCAACTGCAATCGCTTGATCTAAGCGTTGTTGTAGCTCGTAAATTACCTCTTCGGTCACATCCTGATATTGATCCAACTGGTTCATATTGGTGGGTTCACCGCGCATATGCATCAACACCACAGGGATATTTAATTCTGCAGCCGTTTCTAAGGCCTGAGGCCGAGTCAATGCACGGACATCATTCCAGATATGCGCTCCAGCCTGAACGGCTGCACGCATCACTTCTGGCTGACTGGTGTCAATTGAGATGATCACATCGTATTTAGATAATGCTTCAACCACAGGAATCACACGACGAATTTCTTCTTCCAATGCAACTGCTGAAGCATTCGGACGAGTCGACTCGCCACCGATATCAATAATGCTGGCACCATCTTGCATCATCTGCAATGCATGTTGAATAGCTTGGTCTTTTTGATGATGTTGCCCACCATCACTAAATGAATCAGGCGTGACATTTAAAATCCCCATCACTTGGGGTTGGGAGAGGTCTAAGCTAAAACGGCCACACTGTAACTGACATTGTGATAAGGGCATCAACTGCATGATCAAGACTCTTCCTACTTTGACAGGCTTATTTTAACAAGACCGCCTCTAGAACGTTGATGATTTATTTTCAGTTTAGGCCAAAATTGAGACAAAAAAAGAGCGACCGAAGTCGCTCTTTTTATTTTATCTTTGATTAGCCCATTGCTGGTAATGGTGGTGGAGTAGATGGACCATCTTTCGGCGGTTCAAATGCAGCCACTGGATTTTCAGCAACATAAACTTTAGGTGGTTGCGGCTCACGACCTTCCATGATGTCACGGATTTGGTCACGATCGATTGTTTCCCAATCCATCAACGCTTTCACCATTGCATGAGCGATATCTTTGTTATTTTCCAAGATGTCACGTGCAACTTTATATTGTTCATCTAAGATACGACGTACTTCTTCATCAACTTTTTGTTGAGTTGCTTCAGAAATCGTACGGCTACCCACATTACCGAAGAAACCATTTTGGTTTTCATCTTCATATACCATCACACCAAGGCGATCTGACATACCGTACTTAGTTACCATTGCACGTGCCATTTTGGTTGCACGTTCAAAGTCGTTCGATGCACCTGTCGACATTTGGTTAATGAATACTTCTTCTGCAATACGACCACCAAACAAGATAGAAAGTTCATTCAACATCTTATCTTTATAGTGGCTGGTCTGATCTTGTTCAGGCAACTGCCAAGTCACACCCAATGCCCAACCGCGAGGCATGATCGTCACTTTATGCACAGGGTCTGTACCTGGCAAAATTTCAGCAACAATCGCATGGCCAGCTTCATGGTAAGCCGTCGCACGACGTTCTTCTTCACGAATCACCATCGATTTACGTTCTGGGCCCATGTAGATCTTGTCTTTTGCATCTTCAAAGTCATGCATATCTACCGTGTTTTTATTACGGCGAGCAGCAAACAATGCAGCTTCATTGACTAAGTTTGCAAGTTGCGCACCTGAGAATCCTGGCGTACCACGTGCAAGAACTTTAAGATCGACACCTGTAACAGAAGGAAGTTTCTTCAAGTGAACATTCAAAATTTGTTCACGACCACGAATGTCTGGTAAACCCACCATTACTTGACGGTCAAAACGGCCTGGACGAAGCAATGCTTTATCCAATACATCAACACGGTTGGTTGCAGCAATAACGATAACGCCTTCATTGCCTTCAAAACCGTCCATTTCAACAAGCATCTGGTTCAGGGTCTGTTCACGCTCATCATGACCACCACCTGTACCCGAACCACGATGACGACCAACTGCATCAATCTCATCAATAAAGATGATACATGGCGCATGGCGTTTTGCTTGCTCGAACATGTCACGGACACGAGATGCACCGACACCAACAAACATTTCAACGAAGTCAGAACCAGAGATACTAAAGAATGGAACCTTAGCTTCGCCAGCAATGGCTTTCGCCAATAATGTTTTACCAGTACCTGGAGGACCAACCATCAGTACACCACGTGGAATGGTTGCACCAAGGCGTTTGAATTTAGCAGGGTCTTTTAAGAAATCAACGATTTCAACCACTTCTTGTTTTGCTTCGTCACAGCCTGCAACATCACTAAATGTTAACTTGATTTGATCTTCAGATAACATTTTTGCTTTTGACTTACCAAAACTCATAGGACCGTTTTTGCCACCTGCACCACCGCCCATATTACGCATGAAGAACATGAATAATAAGATGATGAGCAATACAGGGAAACTCGCAATGAGAAGTTGCATCAAAATGCCTTGACGTTGTGGCGCTGTGCCTTCAACAACTACATTTTGTTTATTCAAGCTTGGTAGCAACTCAGTGTCTTCTACTTGAGGACGAACCGTCTCAAAGGCAGAGCCATTGGTTTTTTCACCATTAATATTTAAACCGTCAATTGTGACTTGTTTAATTTGCCCAGCATTCACCGCTGCAACGAAATCAGAATATTTCATCGCTGCAGGCTTATTGCGGTCACTGACGTTGCTAAAAATCAAAATCAGAACACCGAGTATGATGAGCCACAATACGGCATTCTTGAAGTAATCGCTCAAGGCTTTATTCCCATATCAATCTAATTTGATCATACCTAATCTTGGCTGACCTTCACAAAAACAGCAATGAATTTGCGTTGCAAAAAACTTAAAAGGTACAAAATGCACAATTTTTAACAACTTGGCAAGTACACTTTTATTGCAATGCCTTTTTACGACCTTGACCAATCAAAAAAACTTCTTTCGATCGAGCACGTGAAGCCGCAGGTTTGGCTGTTTTTAATACATCAAAACCATCGACCACTTGTTTTCTGAACTCATCAAATCCTGAACCTTGGAACACTTTAACAAGAAACTGTCCGTTGGGTCCGAGTACTTTCTGAGCAAAATCCAAAGCCAATTCACATAAGTAAATTTGACGAGGTTGATCAACAGCCCTATTACCTGATGTATTGGGGGCCATATCTGAAATTACAACGTCTACTTGACGCCCATTTAAAATATTTAACAATTTTTCGAAAACTTCTTCCTCGCGGAAGTCACCTTGCAAGAAGGTCACATCTGGAAGAGCATCCATTGCCAGAATATCTGAAGCAATCACTAGACCTTTTGAGCCGACCAATTTACCTGCAATTTGCGACCAACTACCTGGTGCCGCGCCTAAGTCGACAACCGTCATCCCAGGTTTGATCATTTTATATTTTTCTTGGATTTCAAGTAACTTATATGCCGCGCGTGCGCGATAACCTTCCTTTTGTGCTTTCTTCACAAAATGGTCATCTAAGTGCTCTCGCATCCACACACGACTGCTTTTAGACAATTTTTGATTGGTAATGCGTGTCGCCATAACTCACTAAATTTCAAAAAACTTCTGATGAGTCATTGTACGTGAAAATTACTCTCATTACAGTACGGATGTACTTCATTCACACGAACTTTTACAGATTTTTTTCGATCATCATCATTGGATATTTCAGCAATTTTCACATATTTGTTTCAAGTGCCTGCCTTCTGAATCTATCTTAGAATCGGGATGCAAGTTATACTAGGTCGTTTTTCCAATCAGGTATTTTTAATGGCGGCTTTATCTATCCTTGAACGTAAACGTTTACGTCAAATTGGTCATGCACTTAATCCAGTAGTAATGGTTGGTGGCCAAGGTCTTACAGAAAACGTCATTGAAGAAACAAATCGTGCGCTGAATGATCATGAACTCATTAAAGTCAAAATTGCAGGTGAAGATCGTGACGCACGTGCAGCAGTGATTGACGCGATTATTGAAGCAACTGGTGCAGAATCTGTACAGAAAATTGGTAAAATTGTTTTGCTCTATAAAAAAGCAGCGAAACAAAACCAACACCTGTCTAACTTGGTTCGTTTTGCTCATTTAAATAATAAGTAATTACGATGGCAAGTTATGAACTGTCTGCCTTTGATCGCTTTAGTGCCATTACGGTCGTTGGAGCAATTGAACAACAAACACCAGCAACCTTAAATGTTGGTTTTTGGGTTCGTGACCCAAATCAATTTCTGATTTACCCAAATCAAGTCACAGCACATCCACGTCAAGACTTTTTATGGGAACACACTTGCTTTGAAATTTTTGTCGGCGTGAAAGATCAAGATTTCTATCGGGAAATTAATCTATCACCTTCTCAGGCTTGGCAAGTTTATCAATTTGAAGAATATCGTTTTCCTGAAAATATGCCGCCGATTGCAGCATATGACATTGAATTGAATCATTTACAGCGCACTCATTATGGCTTAAATGTCAGTTTAGATTTGTCACAATTTATGCGCGAGCATGAATTAAAATGGGCTGACATATATCTTGGTTTGACTGCTGTTCTGGAAACTACGCAAGGTATGCAGTATTTTGCGATGCAACACAGTAGTCCTCAAGCTGACTTTCATAACAAACGTGATTGGTTACATCAGTTTTAAATTTAAAAATAAAAAAAGCGAGAAAAATTCTCGCTTTTTTTATGCCTGCAATTAATTAGCTAGCACGTACTTTATTCCAAGCTTCAACCGCTTGTTCTTTAGTGCGTTTAAAGCTACCCACCAACGTATCTTTGTGCTTCACTGAAATCTGGCTAATGTCATCTTTCAGTTCTTTGCTTACCTTGGTCAGGTCTTCAATCAATGCATTTAATTCAATTTTCAATGCATTTTTAAGTTCAAGTAAGTTACCTTGCGATGAATTAAGTTGAGTCTTAATCACTTCAATACGCTCTAGAAGATCTTGCTTGATTTGAGTCAGCTGGTTTTGAATGTTTTGATTCAATTCTTTCGCTTCAGCCTCAATTTTTTCTTGAGTTTCAGCTAACGCTTCTTTCACTTGGCCTTGGGTCTCAGCGATCACTTCTTTCGCTTGCTCTTGAGTTTCCGCAATCACTTCTTTTGCCTTCGCTGTTTTTTCTGCAACGACTTCTTTCGCTTTTGCAGTTTTTTCAGCAACCACTTCTTTGACTTCAGCAGTCTTTTCAGCAACAGCTTCTTTCGCTTTCGTGGTTTTTTCAACTACAGCAGTTTTTACTTCTTCAGCAGTTGCAGGTGTCGTTTGATTCTCAGCCATTTTGATTACCCTCTTTATTGATTGTTGATTTTTTGGCTAGATATAAGATAAAACGGCCACATCCCAAACACAAAAAAAATTGTCTGACAATTTGCATAATATCTCATGATATCGATAGAAGGATGATTGATTTTGCAATAGACACTGCCCAGCGAATGCTTATAAAAGAAATTGGGAAATTCTGACTTTAATAAATAAAACACATAGACTTTTCACGGACTCATGCGTATAATGCGCTGTTAAGTTACAAGCGAGCAGACTGGAAGGAGGGGCATGTTTTTTTAAAGACGGCCTGCCTTTTTTTATGTCTTCTCGCTTTTTTACAGCCCTATTTTTGTGGTCTTAGTTCAGGAGCTTTGGTTTGAGCACCCCCGCCATTTTAGCCCTCGCAGATGGAACGATCTTTAAAGGAACGTCTATCGGTGCATCGGGTAGTACGACTGGTGAAGTCGTTTTTAACACTGCCATGACTGGTTATCAAGAAATTTTGACCGACCCAAGCTACGCACAACAAATTGTGACGTTGACTTATCCTCATATTGGAAATACTGGCTGTAATAGTGAAGACGTTGAATCAGGTCGCATCCATAAAGTATGGGCGAATGGTTTAATTATTCGTGATCTGCCTTTATTACATAGTAATTTCCGTGCTGAACAATCACTGAGTGAATATTTAGAACAACATAATGTTGTTGCGATTGCTGATATTGATACGCGTAAATTGACTCGTATTCTACGTGACAAAGGTGCACAAAATGGTTGCATCCTTGCTGGCGAAAATATTACAGAAGAAGAAGCAATTGCAAAAGCACGTGCATTTGGTGGTTTAAACGGTTTAGATCTTGCGAAAGAATGCTGTGATCCAACAGGTTTTGAATGGACTGAAGGCTCTTGGACTTTGGGCGAAGGTTTCACTCAACCAGAATTAAAATTTCATGTTGTTGCATACGATTATGGTGTCAAAACCAACATCTTACGTATGCTTGCAGACCGTGGTTGTAAATTGACTGTTGTTCCTGCACAAACCCCAGCTGAAAAAGTGCTCGCACTCAATCCAGATGGCGTGTTCTTATCAAATGGTCCTGGTGATCCAGCAGCATGTGATTATGCAATTGAAGCAGTGAAAACCATTGTTGATACAACCAATCTACCTGTATTCGGTATTTGCTTGGGTCACCAAATTTTGGCTCTCGCTTCTGGCGCGAAAACCATGAAAATGAATCATGGTCACCACGGCGCTAACCATCCTGTACAAAACCTTGAGAAAGGTACAGTGATGATTACTTCTCAAAACCACGGCTTTGCTGTTGACGAGAGTACTTTACCTGCAAACTTAAAAGTGACACATCGCTCACTGTTTGATGGTACAAACCAAGGTATTCATCGCACTGACAAACCAGCATTCAGTTTTCAGGGTCACCCTGAAGCCAGCCCTGGTCCACATGACTGTGCCCCATTGTTCGATCATTTCATCGAACTTATCGAAGCAGCTAAGAAGTAATTACGGAGCGAATAATGCCTAAACGTACGGATATTAAAAGCATCTTAATTATTGGTGCTGGTCCTATTGTCATTGGTCAAGCCTGCGAATTTGACTATTCTGGTGCGCAAGCATGTAAAGCGCTTCGTGAAGAAGGTTATCGCGTTATTTTGGTAAACTCTAACCCAGCGACCATTATGACTGACCCTGCAATGGCGGATGCGACCTATATTGAGCCAATCACTTGGCAGACAGTTGCACAAATCATTGAAAAAGAGCGTCCAGATGCAGTCCTTCCAACAATGGGTGGTCAAACTGCATTGAACTGTGCCCTTGCCTTAGACGAGCACGGCGTTCTTGAAAAATATAATGTAGAACTGATTGGCGCATCAAAAGAAGCGATTGAAAAAGCAGAAGACCGTAAACTGTTTGATATCGCAATGCGTAAAATTGGTTTGGAATGTCCAAAAGCTGCTATTGCTGAAACAATGGAAGAAGCTTTGGCGATCCAAGCGGGCTTCGGTTTCCCAGTCATCATTCGTCCATCATTCACGATGGGTGGTTCTGGTGGTGGTATCGCTTATAACCGCGAAGAATTCCTTGAAATCTGTGAACGTGGTTTCGACCTCTCTCCTACTCACCAATTATTGATTGATGAATCATTGATTGGTTGGAAAGAATACGAGATGGAAGTTGTTCGTGACAAAAACGACAACTGTATCATCGTCTGTGCAATCGAAAACTTCGACCCAATGGGCGTTCACACAGGTGACTCAATCACGGTTGCACCTGCTCAAACATTGACTGACAAAGAATATCAATTGATGCGTAATGCCTCTGTTGCAGTTCTTCGTGAAATCGGTGTAGAGACTGGTGGTTCGAACGTTCAATTCGGTATTAACCCGAAAGACGGTCGTATGGTTGTGATCGAGATGAACCCACGTGTTTCTCGCTCATCTGCACTTGCGTCTAAAGCAACAGGTTTTCCGATCGCGAAAATCGCAGCGAAACTTGCGGTCGGTTATACCCTTGATGAATTGAAAAATGACATCACTGGCGGTATTACACCAGCATCTTTCGAACCATCGATTGACTATGTTGTCACTAAGATTCCACGTTTTAACTTCGAAAAATTCCCACAAGCTGAGCCAGTACTAACGACTCAGATGAAATCTGTGGGCGAAGTGATGGCAATTGGTCGTAACTTCCAAGAATCAGTACAAAAAGCACTTCGTGGTTTAGAAGTAGGCGTTAGTGGCTTTGATGAAAAAGTTGAAGCTGGTACAGCCAATGCCAAAGACATCATCCTAAAAGAGCTTAAAGTTCCTGGTCCAGAGCGTATCTGGTACGTTGCGGATGCATTCCGTCATGGTTTCTCATTAGACGACGTATTCGAAGCAACCAAGATCGACCGTTGGTTCTTGATCCAAATCGAAGACATCATTAAAACTGAAGCACAAGTGAAGACTTTAGGCTTTGGTGACTTAAACGCTGACAATATCCGTTCATTCAAGCGCAAAGGTTTATCTGACCTGCGTATTGCTGGCTTGATGGGTATTTCACAAAAACAATTCCGTAAGCAACGTTGGAACTTGGGTGTCTATCCAGTTTACAAACGTGTTGACACCTGTGCAGCCGAGTTTGAATCGGGTACTGCTTACATGTATTCAACTTACGATGAAGAATGTGAAGCGAATCCATCTAACCGTGACAAGATCATGGTGATTGGTGGTGGTCCAAACCGTATTGGTCAAGGGATCGAGTTTGACTACTGCTGTGTACACGCTGCGCTTGCAATGCGTGAAGACGGTTATGAAACGATCATGGTGAACTGTAACCCTGAAACGGTTTCAACCGACTATGACACATCTGACCGTTTATACTTCGAGCCTGTAACACTTGAAGATGTACTTGAAATCGTACGTACCGAGAAGCCTAAAGGCGTGATCGTACAGTACGGTGGTCAAACACCTTTGAAATTGGCACGTGCTTTGGAAGAAGCAGGTACACCAATCATTGGTACATCTCCTGATGCAATTGACCGTGCAGAAGACCGTGAACGTTTCCAGCAAATGATTCAACGTCTACAGCTTCGTCAACCAAACAACAGCATCGTAAAATCTGCTGAAGAAGGTATTTCAGAAGCGGCTAAAGTGGGTTATCCACTGGTTGTTCGCCCATCTTATGTATTGGGTGGTCGTGCAATGGAAATCGTCTATAACGAAGAAGAGCTTAAACGTTACCTTCGTGAAGCTGTACAAGCATCGAATGAAGCCCCTGTCCTGCTTGACCGTTTCCTTGACGATGCAACTGAAGTTGACGTGGACTGCGTATCTGATGGTAAAGACGTTGTGATCGGCGGTATCATGCAGCACATTGAACAAGCCGGTATTCACTCAGGTGACTCAGCATGTTCGATTCCTCCGTACTCGCTTTCTCAAGAAGTTCAGGATGAGATGCGTCGTCAAACTGTTGCAATGGCAAAAGAACTTGGCGTTATCGGTTTGATGAACGTTCAGTTTGCTGTTAAAGGCAACGACATTTATGTCCTTGAAGTGAACCCACGTGCATCACGTACCGTTCCTTTCGTATCTAAATGTATTGGTGACTCTTTAGCAAAAGTTGCGGCACGTTGTATGGCGGGTCAATCATTGGAATCACAAGGTTTCACTCAAGAAATCATTCCAACACATTTTGCGGTTAAAGAAGCAGTATTCCCATTCGCTAAATTCCCTGGCGTAGATCCAATGCTTGGGCCTGAGATGAAATCTACAGGTGAAGTGATGGGCGTTGGTAAAACATTTGGTGAAGCATTCTATAAAGCAGTGCTTGGTTCGAATGAACGTTTACCTGGCTTACCAACTGAAGGCGAAGTGAAACATGCATTCTTATCTGTTCGTGAATCAGATAAGAAATACATTGCTGACATTGCAAAACAGTTAATCGCTTATGGCTTTAAGCTTGTTGCAACCAATGGTACACATCGCGTTCTGAAAGAAGCAGGAATTGAATGTGAAGCAGTCAATAAAGTGACCGAAGGTCGCCCACATATTGTTGACCGCTTGAAAAATGGTGAAATTCATCTTATTGTCAACACAACTGAAGGCAAACAAGCTCAGTATGACTCTGCCATGATTCGTCGTGCTGCCCTACAAGGCAAGGTGTATTACACTACGACAATTAACGGTGCAGAAGCAGTTTGCCAAGCATTTGCTGTGAAATTGCCAATGGATGTATACCGCTTGCAAGATTTACAAACTGTAGGTTAATTCTCTACCGATAAAGTCCCGTCACCTTATCGGTGGCGGGCTTTTTCTTTTTTTAATCCTGTATTTTCCCAACCAATTTAGAGGGGACCAGAATGCAACGTTATCCTATGACTCCCGAAGGCAAGGTTGCCTTAGAGAAAGAATTACAACAGCTCAAGACAGTGGATCGCCCACGTATTATCCAAGCGATTGCTGAAGCTCGTGAACATGGTGATTTAAAGGAAAATGCTGAATATCATGCTGCGCGTGAACAGCAAGGTTTCTGCGAAGGTCGTATTCAGGATATCGAAGGTAAACTGGGCGCAGTACAAGAAATTGATGTCAAAACACTTGAGCAAAATGGCCGTGTTGTCTTTGGCGTGACTGTAACGATTGAAAATCTTGATACCGAAGAACGTAAGACTTATAAAATCGTCGGTGATGATGAAGCAGATTTTAAAATCAATAAAATCTCAGTGAACTCACCGATTGCACGTGGTCTTCTAGGTAAAAACGAAGGCGACGAAGCAAAAATTCAAACACCGCAAGGTGAAGTTGAATACGAAATCGTGAGTGTGGAATATATCTAATTTATCCACCTGATTAAGTGATTAAAGAACTCTTCATTATTTGCAGAGTTCTTTTGTTTCAGGCATTCTATTTCTAAATACAATAACAATGAGATAAAGAATGCAAGATCGACTCATAAGTGCATTTATGTATGCAATTGCAGGAATTATTCTGGGTATTGGGATTGCCATCACATGGGGGTTTCATGTGAATTCTACGACCAGCTCTGCGCTCATTATTTTGAATACAGCTCTACTTTGTGCAGTTATAGGCTTTGTATTTCCCAATCAAATTCAACGTTTGTTTACTTGGCTTTGGAAATTTTTCTCCAACTAGCACTCTCTCCAGATATAAAAGCTATAATGCCACGGCTTTCTTTTAATATTTTGTCTAGATATGGATCCATTAATCAACTCTCCTGTTAAACACTGGTGCGAGTTCGAATTTATTGCTAAAACGGTGAAAAATCCCAATATCCATATCAAAGGGAATTACTCCTATTATTCAGCTTACTGGGATCAGGGTTTTGAACGCTGTGTGGTGCGCTATCTACATGACAAAGCCTCAACCCCTGAAAAGCCAATCGATCAGCTGCATATCGGTAACTTTGTCTGCTTTGGCGCGGAATGCGTGATTATGATGGGTGGCAACCAATTGCACCGCCCTGACTGGATCTCAACCTTCCCTTTTGATACACGTAGCTTTGAACCTGCAGGCAATACTGTCATTGCTGATGGTTGCTGGATTGGCAGCCGAGCCATGATCATGCAAGGGGTCAAATTGGGTGAAGGTTCGGTGGTTGCAACAGGTGCTGTAGTCACGCAAGATGTACCACCCTATGCAATTGTCGGTGGTGTCCCAGCCAAAGTCATCAAATACCGCTTTCCTGAACAAGACATTGAAAAACTGCTTTCCCTTAAACTTTATGACTTAGATGAAAAGCAGATTTTAAAAATGCGTGAGCAGTTGCAGACGGATAATATAGAAGCCCTTCGCCAATACTTCGAGCAAAGTTAATCTGAATTTTCACAGATAAATCAGGGTTATACCCATGTTCTTTTTTGTAGAAATTTCATGTAATTTAAATAAAATCAGCACTTAACCATAATCCTATAAATAATAACTATCCCTATAAAAATGCTAGGTTTTATTTATCTCCAAAGAGGTTTACTATAACAATATAGCTTGTAATTTAAACAATTTTTAAATACCTAATTCAATGCAAAATCATAAGTATAAGGAGTAACCAACATGGCTTATCAAAAAATCTTAGTGGCGATTGATGACTCTAAAATTGCGGCAAATGTCATTCGAGAAGCAGCTCAACTCGCAAAGGCTTTAAACAGTGAAATCACGGTTGCTGAAGTAATGACCTTAGATCCCTATCTCGCCGATGCCTATGTGCGTATGGGACAAAGCAATGATTTGATTGAACGTGTCAGAGGCTATGTTCAAGAGAATTTAAAGAAAGCTGAGCAAAAGTTTGAAGAACATGGGCTTACCGTCGCCACTCAAGTCTTAGAAGGCTTTTCAGTCCATCAGGAAATTATTGGTGCGGCGCAAAACCTAGGTGCAGATTTGATTATTATGGGTTCACATGGGCGTACAGGTTTTAAACAATTTGTACTAGGTAGTGTGGCACAGAAAGTTTTAGCGGAAAGTCATATTCCAGTATTGATTGTCCGCTAAACAATTAAAAGTCTAAGAACGTATAATTTTTATTGGTTGAATTGTTCAATAAGTGATTATGCGTTCTGAACTTAACTCCTGATTAAGGCTGCCAGCCAAAGACTTTTAAACTCACCTTGCCATTTAATAAATATACCCCTTCTGCTTCTAATAAACTTTGCTGAACATTTTCACCTTTCTCATTGATTCGAGTCACACTGATTTTTCCTTGTGAATTAATCACACGATACCAAGGAATCTCACTATCTTTATCTAAATGCTTAAGTACATAACCCACTAAACGCGGATGTTTAGGTAAACCGGCCAACTTGGCAATTTGTCCATAACTTGCCACTTTTCCAAAAGGAATCAAGGCAATCACTTCTAAAATTTGTCGATGTAGTTCATTGGTATCTTGCACCATACAAGCTCCAAAAATCTGCTAAGATAATCAAAATCATGCGAAAAGCTGGCTTTACAATAATTAAAACGCGACCATTTGAGAGAACAAAAAATGCGGTTAAAAATCACTGCCCTGACACTATTATGTCTGATCTTTAGTGCATCTTGTACCACTCAAAAAGCTCCGATAAAAAAATTACCCTATCAATATCCGCTAGATGCCGACCATTTACCTGTGGTCAATGTCAGCTTTATTGTGACCAGCAATCGCCCAGAAGTAAAAGCCCTAGATCGTAAAGCACAAATGTATAAAGAACTGGCAATCTTGAACCAATACTTTGTCGATGAAAATAATCAAAAAATCTTTAAGTTTAAAATTCATCGTTATTATTCCTATCAAGATTTTAGTAAACGCAAATGTGATCTCGCCAACCAATTAAGCCAAGCGAAAGCGATTGTTCCAGACAAACTGCCAAGTGCGGTCAGAACTTGCTTCCCTCGCCGAAAGAGCAAAGAAGTACTGTTTATTATTTATGATTCTTATGGCGAAAAATTAAAAGATGCTGATATCACCAGTTGGGGATTCCGCAATCAAGGACAACCATTTATTTTGATTGATTGGCAACGGCTGAATTACCAAACTCAAGCTGCCAGTATCCATGAAATGGGACACGCCTTCGGTCTCAGCCATGTTTGTTCACCTAAAGCGACCAAAACCACACCGACCAACATTATGAGCAGTTATGATTGTCGCTTAGGCAGTGGAGGCTTACGTAATTTGGGATTTAACAAAGAACAACTGAACATCATGCTCAACAATTACAACCAATATCCTTAAAATTTGAACTGCAGATAATGACCTAAATCATCCTGCCCCACACTGTAATTTGCTGGATCTAATTGATGGGTCAATAATGATTTTGCCTGTTCAAATTGCAGTTCATCGACAATACGCGGTTGCCAAAAGGTTTTCTGATTATGGGTATAAATCGGATAGAGTTTTAATCGGGATTCTTTTAAATTGATGCGTACCACAGCCCCGTAGGGTAAGGCCTGATATTTTTCAAAATGACCATTGCTATTAAATACCCCATTGCCAATGCCAAAGATGACCAGCTTTTGATGAATGGATTGAATTGATTGCAGGGTATGAGCACCATGGCCAATCACTACATCAGCCCCAATCTGAGTCAGGACCTTGGCCAGTTTTTCTTGCTCAGGATGGATCGATTTAAAATCCACACCCCAATGACAGATCACCATAATTTTATGGGTTGGATGCGCTAAGCGGTATTGCATCAGTTGTTCGAATAAAATCGCATTGAGACAGGCTACCCCAGCACTGTTACCGAGTGCATAAAAATCATACTCCTGATAGGCAGCTCTTCTATGCCAATAGCCATTAAAAATAGCCAGACATTGCCCCTGATCATTTTTAATTTCTAGACCTTGATGTGCCTGTTGTTGATTCTCACCTGCCCCAATAAAATCAATATTGCTACGCTCTAACTGAGTTAAAGTATGTTTTAGACTGGCTTCACCATAGTCTTTTAAATGGTTATTGGCCAAGCACGCTGTATTGATATGAATGCGTTTAAATTCTGCCAAGGTTGGCTCAGACTGCGCACCAAGGATATAGTCTTTTCTTCCCGCTAAAATTGAATTTTCTTCAAGATTAAAAACTGCTTCTAAATTGGCAATATTAATATCATCTGGGCCAAAAAAATCTTTGATCGCTTCAAAAGAATGACGATAACCATAACGTTGTAAAGCATCCTCTATGCCTTTGTTTTTTCTTTTTTCGGTATAAAACTCCCCAAAATAGGTATCGCCAAGAATATTGATCCATTCAGTTTTGGCTTGCAGCTGTTTAGTTGGCAATAGCCCTTGTTGAAAATAATGATAATACGGGGCTAAATGATCAATTCGATGGAGCTGATCTAACAGTAGAAAAATACCTAAGCTCTGATTTTCATGACGATAAGAAAAAAAGCAGTCTCGACGTTGATCTGTCAAATAAATCACTGCATCCAGTTGTGTACAGCTTGATAATGAATGGATCGGAACAATCTCCTGTCCATTAATATTCAGTGCTTTGACAAAAACCTGCTTCAGCAATTCAATCGGCAGATTAAAGATGGATTCCGCCAAACCATAGAGTTTTTGCAAGATATTTTGGGTCACAGCAGATTGATGCTGAATGTTCAATCCAAACTGCTCTGCCTTACTGGCGATTTCAATTTCTGCCTGTTGCCAATTTTCAAACAGGAGGCAACCAAGCAACTGTTGGGCAAACTGGTTTTGAGTAAAGCTGAGATATTGCAATAACTGTAAAACGGAATTGCTTGAATTCCAGATCAAATCAGGCTGATCACTTTGCTTCGCTTGGAAATTCGCATCAATAATTATCCCATCTTCAAGTAATAACCGACCTTCAACCACCGCCTCTAAAGCTAAATATAATAGAATCCAAGCTGAACAATCCCCTGCAATTTTTGTCTGCCAAACAGGATATTGAAAGTCTTGATTGCCCATCTGGCTGATGATTTTGATTTCTTGAGGTGTACTCATTGATTCCATCCTCAAGCTTCCGTTTCAAAATGCTGAACATAAGCAACATAACCAGAAAGATTATGTTCTTGGTCATCAATCCGTACACGAAAACGATCATGCCGTACATAGAAGGCATTCAATACTTTATCTGGCCGTGCCATATACATGGCCATTTCTGGATAGAAAAATCCTGTTCGTTGAAACTCAGCGCGAAACTCAATCAGCTTTTTTAGATCATCAAACTGTGCCTTTTCGAACAAATGTCCTAAACCGAGTGCTCGAAGTCGAAGAACCATTTGATAAGCTGCCATCATCATTTCCAACAAAGTGGCATAGGCTGTTTTACGGTTACGGATAAATACCAGATGCCTTAAATAATTATTCAGGCCAAACTGGAAATATTTTTCTTCGGGGCAAATTTTGGTCAACTCATTGCTGCAGTAGCTGAGCCAGTGATCATGATAACGATCATATTTTTTTTCAATGAATCGTTCAAACATGCATTTGACGGTTTGCAGTAATTTTTGCTCTGCATGAAGTTGATAAAGACGTAATAAGGCTAACGCAGCTTCACCATCATAATAAATGATGCGGAATTTTTCTTTAATCTCATAACTTGGGTAATGCAGTACATGTGTGGTTTCACCTGCGTCATTGACCATCGATAAAATGCCATTGGCTAAGGCCTGTGCGTAAACCAGATAGCGATCATCACCTGTGATTTCTTGATATTTGCTGAGCATTAAAATCGCTGCAGCATTGGCCCCTAGCTTAATTTCATCTAGGCCTGTGGCTTCATTACCATCCAGCATATACGCCAATTTCGCCTGTTTCTCGATATAGAAATGCTGCAAAGCATAATCAATCGCCAACTGAATTTTTTCGATAAAAACGTGATGTGATTGAATTGTTAAAGTTTCGAGCAAGGCATACACCGACGTACAATGCCGAACTGTGTTATAGCTTCGGATTTCACGATCATAGGCGGGGAAAAAACCATAAGCGAATCGCCCATCCTGCTGGATTTGCTGATAGAGAAATTGCGCATTCCCTGCAATCATTTTTTTAAAATGCTGCTTTTTCGGTTCCAGTAGATAACGCACACCATTTTCAGTGAACTGACTGTGCAAAGGAATCAACTGCCCTGCCTCATAAATCACAGCATAAGTATCAAAAGTCCAAAGCTGTTGAAGCTGTTCAATTTTAATACTGTGGTGCTGATTCGGATATTTTCTTAAAAGGCTACTATTTAAGTTTTTCTCATCAAGAAAATTAGGGCTGTTATAGCTCAGCGCACGAATAATGGCTTTACCGTATAACTCTTGCTCCAAGAAGCAACAGTTAAAATCTGCATCAAAACTGATTCCTTTACGGTAATGATTATTATGGAATTGGTTTTTTAAAGTCTGTTCAAGGTTTTGCCAACTTTCTTGTTGGATATTAAAAGCAACATCAAATTTCAGAAAGGCAGGAGGTCGTTCAACGACAGCAAGTTGCTGCTCAAGAAAATCAAATAGTTGTTTTTGAATATCAGCAAAATCTGAGCAGGCTGAATTCCAGACTTGGCAACGTTGTGTGTGTTCTCCATAGGAACAGAAAATCACTGCTTTAGACACATCAATTTGCGGCTGTACCTGCTTAAAAAATTGCTCACTCAACAAATGCGTCAATTGTTCAAGTGCCGAAATCGTTGTAATGCTCATATCTTTGGTTTTTAGAATTTTTAAGTGTTTTACACACCATATCACATATTTTTATGATCTTCTCAAAATGAAAAAGAGAACCCGAAGGTTCTCTTTTTTTAAAGTGAAGGCTTTGGATTAGTAAATGATTTGTCCATTATTCAACAAATCATTCAGCGTTAACGGTGCTGTAATATTTGTGAGCTGTAACAATGGAGTTTCGGTATAGGTACCTTCAATCAATACACCACCATCACGGTCTACACTGATCGTTGCAGTTTGTGTACCTGCATCGTAGCTCACCGATACATATTGACCAATGGTTAGACTGTTTTGAGTACCAATCAACAAGTTACTTAAATCAATCTTATCCGCTTGATCATCTGTCGCTGTATTACCAACATGGAAGTCAGTCCAGATGTCTACGCCACCACCTGTTGTATTACCACCTGTTGCATTGGTAACGCTCGCAGCGGTCAATGTATTGTAGATCAAGGTGTCAGAACCATTACCCAATGTGAAGACATCATTTGCAGACGTACTCACCACCAAACTATTCAACTCTTGACTCAAGTTAATCGTCAATGAAGAGGTATATTCACTGCCATCAATCACAGAAACCAACTTGTAATCAATCACATCAGACGTTGCATTTGCAGCACTATCAAATGGTTTGTAGAAGTAAGAACCATCATTGTAGAGATACAATGTACCTTCACCTGTATTCACACCCTGACCAGCAGCTAATTCATAG
This sequence comes from Acinetobacter higginsii, assembly GCF_000369525.1. GTDB lineage: Bacteria > Pseudomonadota > Gammaproteobacteria > Pseudomonadales > Moraxellaceae > Acinetobacter > Acinetobacter higginsii. Next base: position 3,497 of record NZ_KB850072.1, on the reverse strand, counting down.
CTACCTGTTGTTGAGTTAAAGACATGGAGTTGCGTGCCCTCAGCAACATCATTGGTCAATACATTACCTGTAATCCAATCTGTTTGACCGTCTGGTGTGTATTGGTTTAGATGCGTAGCTGTTGTAGTGACAACTGAGTCTAGAGTTACCACGCCTAAGGAAATCAAGCTAGATAAGCTAAAGACCACACGATAAGTTCCTTCTGACAGATGAGGGATATCTGCAGAGAATGCTGGAGCACCCAACACACCAGCTAAAGCCGTCGCCGAACCCGAATATGCAGTATCAACCCAAGACGCGCCAACCAATTGCTGAATTGTATATCCAGTCGTTGGGAAAGCAGACAAGCTTAATGATGCCGTATAATTCAACTGCACATGAACATCACTTACAGTATTAGCAGCAATCACAAATTGGTTAGATGTCACAGTACTGCTCAATACAGGAAGCGGTATTGGGAAACCAGCTAAATTACCGATGGTCACATTACCACTTGTTACATCTACAACAGGATCAGTGACATGCTTCATACTAATGGTTGCATCGTCAGTATCAGCAATAACCGAAGGTGCTGGAAGTGTTGCATCTGCAGAAGGATCTGCGATGTTCCAATTCACATCAACATCAGGTGAACCCACCTGGATATGTAATGTAGCGGTATCGGTTCTACCTGTTACAGGATCTACGACGGTGTAGGTGAAACTATCCACTTTACCAACATTCGCCATATTCGCTGTTGCTTGGTAAGTATAAGTACCATCTGAACCAATTGTTAATGTTCCATATGCACCAACAATCGTTGTTGGAACACCAACAATAACACCTTCAACATTGCCATTTTCTGATGTCACTGATGTCACAACAGTCGTGGTGGTAATATAGTCTGGCGTATAGTTTGGACCATATATCGCTGAGTCACCATCAGCAAGGACATTGCCTGTGATTGGATCAACAACCAATACTGGCGGCTGAGTAATATCACCATGATTCAATGTGATATCCGCAGTGACATTACCTAAAGCAGTCAGAAGTGTATTGCTCTCCATGAACAGCTCATAAGTACCTGCACTCAAGTTATCAACCTTGAATTGAACTTCGGAACCAAAGATACCTAACAGATCAAGTACACCTGTATTGGCACTGTCAGCAATCACTGTACGACTACCGTCTGGATTGACTCGTGTTAATACCACATGTAAGCCATCGACAATCGTTGCCACTGAACCAAAGTTTACAGAGATAATCGCATCAGTAAGATGACCTGGATCTACATCAAATGTCGCTGTACCTTGTTTAGTACCGATCACAATACCGCCAATACCGAGTAACCAGTTATAGCTAATCGCATTATCAAGGACTTCTGTGGTGACAGGATAAACCATGTCAATTTCAGCCGAAGCAACATTATCCATTGCATCCACTGGAACTGGACCTGTAATCACAGCAGGTTGAGATGGATCTGCTGGATTCCATGTCATATCGACACCGTTACTATCCAAGTGAACATAGAGAACCGCTTGTGAAGTATTGCCTGTAACAGGATCGAGTAAGGTATAAGTAAACTGGTCAACCTGTCCAAGATTTAAACCATTCGCATTTGGTGTGTAAGTGTAGTTACCATCTTGATCAATCACCAAGTTACCGTATGTGCCCACAATAGTGGTTGTACCTGTTGCACTTACTGGATCACCATTCACCATTGAGATGACAGCATTGCTGCTCGCAGCATCAACTGCCCCATTAATACCCACATCTTTGATGACATTGCCAGAGATTGGTTCAACAGAATATCCAGCAATAACATATGGATTATAAACATCCATTGTACCTGTTAATGTTCCGCCTAAGCCTACACCCAACAAGCCTTCATAACCGATAAAGGCACGATATTGACCAGCTTCCAAACCTTCAATCACCGCAGTTGCCACCCCACCAATGAGGGATAAATCAACCAATGTTGCTTGTGGATTAGTACCACCAATAGAGACCCACTGTCCTGTTGTTGCATCATATTTTTGAACAACCAGCGAGTAATCACTCAAGAGGTTCGCAGTCAATAATCCGCTGAAAGTAAATGTTGCTGTACCTTCACGATCAGCATCAACATTGAATGCAACAGTGGCATCACCCAGCAATTGTAAATTTAATCCAGCCAGAGAAACAGCAGCGAGATAACTTGCACTTCCAAGGGCTACATCATCAGCAACTAACAATGCTTCTGGATTAATTTCCGCAACAGCAAGGTTATCTGATGCTTTCACTGAACTTAATTGGATGTTCAATGTCGCTTGAGCCGTATCACCCGTTACAGGATCTCTTAAGGTATATACAAACTGATCAGTTTGACCAATCCCTGCCGCAGCTGAGTTCGGTGTGTAGACATATGAACCATCAAGATTAATGACCAAGTTACCGTAGGTACCAATAATCACAGTACCATCTGTTAGCACAGGTTGACCATTCACTGCATTAATCACAGTTGTTGGTGTAACCACATCGACTTGACCACTATCATTAATATCTGAAATCACATTACCAGTGGCTGTTTCTGTATAGAATCCACCGATTTGCGTTGTATCGTAGATATCCATTGTCGCAGTTAAGGTACCAAGTAAGCCGATACCCGCAAGGCCTGTATAGGTCATAAAGGCACGATATTGACCTTCCTCAAGACCGTCTAGAGCTACCCCTGGAGTAGAACCTAATAAAGTCAGTTTAATGATATCCGCTTGACCACCACCATACACTGAAGTCCACTGACCAGTCACTGGATCCAATTTCTGAACCACAAGTGAGTAATCAGCCAGTGCATTCACACCGATGAGTGCGCTATAGGTAAATGTTGCATTACCTTCTTGATTTGCCGCCACACTAAAGCCGATTGCTTCAGAGCCGAGTTGTAAATCAAGCCCTGCAAGTGAAACAAGTGCTAAGTATGTTTTGCTACCAAGTAGTGCATCATCTGAAATCAGCAATGGTTGAGGAGCAAGTACTGCCGTATCAAAATTATCGAATGCAATGATTGAGCTAGAAAGCGTATAGGTTTGTGCGTCTTGAAGCGTACTACTATTACCAGCTATATCTGTAAAGGTTGCTATCGCCTCGATCGTTAAATCTGTATCGGCGGCAAGTTGACTACCTAGAACACCTATGCTCCAAGTACTTGTTAAAGGATCAACCACTGCTGTGTAATTGGTTCCATTTACATTCACTTGAACTGAAGTTATTACTGCATCAGCTGGAATCGTCAAGGTACCAGTCAATGTGACTGTACCTGATACTTCCGCTGCATCGAGAATATTGTCTCCAGTGATTGCATTAATTGCGATTGCAGCAGTCGTGATATCAGGAGGTGTAATATCAATGGTTACTGATGAATCAGCACTATCAATGTTACCTTGAGCATCGACTGCTTCTGCATGGATCGTGATGCTGCCATCTGCTGCAACGGCTATCGCTGCAGTGATGAAGCCATTCACCAAGTCCGCTGCTGTTAC
>NZ_KB850071.1:551630-609557 GCF_000369525.1 Acinetobacter higginsii | reverse complement strand
GCTGGCAAATAAGGAAAAGGGTTGCGCTCGTTGCGGGACTTAACCCAACATCTCACGACACGAGCTGACGACAGCCATGCAGCACCTGTATGTAAGTTCCCGAAGGCACCAATCCATCTCTGGAAAGTTCTTACTATGTCAAGACCAGGTAAGGTTCTTCGCGTTGCATCGAATTAAACCACATGCTCCACCGCTTGTGCGGGCCCCCGTCAATTCATTTGAGTTTTAGTCTTGCGACCGTACTCCCCAGGCGGTCTACTTATCGCGTTAGCTGCGCCACTAAAGCCTCAAAGGCCCCAACGGCTAGTAGACATCGTTTACGGCATGGACTACCAGGGTATCTAATCCTGTTTGCTCCCCATGCTTTCGTACCTCAGCGTCAGTATTAGGCCAGATGGCTGCCTTCGCCATCGGTATTCCTCCAGATCTCTACGCATTTCACCGCTACACCTGGAATTCTACCATCCTCTCCCATACTCTAGCTGACCAGTATCGAATGCAATTCCTAAGTTAAGCTCAGGGATTTCACATCCGACTTAATCAGCCGCCTACGCACGCTTTACGCCCAGTAAATCCGATTAACGCTCGCACCCTCTGTATTACCGCGGCTGCTGGCACAGAGTTAGCCGGTGCTTATTCTGCGAGTAACGTCCACTATCCAGTAGTATTAGTACTAGTAGCCTCCTCCTCGCTTAAAGTGCTTTACAACCAAAAGGCCTTCTTCACACACGCGGCATGGCTGGATCAGGCTTTCGCCCATTGTCCAATATTCCCCACTGCTGCCTCCCGTAGGAGTCTGGGCCGTGTCTCAGTCCCAGTGTGGCGGATCATCCTCTCAGACCCGCTACAGATCGTCGCCTTGGTAGGCCTTTACCCCACCAACTAGCTAATCCGACTTAGGCTCATCATTTAGCGCAAGGTCCGAAGATCCCCTGCTTTCTCCCGTAGGACGTATGCGGTATTAGCATTCCTTTCGGAATGTTGTCCCCCACTAAATGGCAGATTCCTAAGCATTACTCACCCGTCCGCCGCTAAGTGATAGTGCAAGCACCATCACTCCGCTCGACTTGCATGTGTTAAGCCTGCCGCCAGCGTTCAATCTGAGCCATGATCAAACTCTTCAGTTTAAAATCATTAGTAGCTTATGGCTACAAATCTTGGCTCATCAATTTTCTGACTAAAAATTCGCTCAAATAAACTTCGAGAAATTTTTACCATTCAATCAATGAAATATTTTCGATCGATCAACCAGTAAAAATCCACACAAGTTGTTCTTCTATTCTCTTAATGATCTCTTTACCACCTCGCCAGTGGTAAATTAACGCAATAAATATTTAACAACTTAACCAGTTAAAGCTAAGTTATTTTTGCTTCATCGCGTCGGGATGAGTGCATTATAGGAGTTTTTTTTTAGGGTGCAAGTCTTTTTAAACCCTTGTTTTATCAAGTGTTCTTTTTTTACACACAAACATGTTCAATAAAGCAGCATAACTCTCGTAAGTATATAAAATTAAAGCAGAAATATTCTATACATATTTCTGCTTTGTTTTTTTACTTACTGTTCTTTATCTGTACGCTGATAATTTTAATGGGTTGTTTCGGTACATTTTGATGCATCCCATAGTTTGCCGTTGGTACATTTACAATCTTATCGACAATATCCATGCCTTTAGTTACTTTACCAAATACGGCGTAACCTGCATCCATCGGTGACTTATTTAAGAAGTTATTATCTGCGACATTAATAAAGAATTGGCTGCTTGCAGAGTTCGGGTTACTGGTACGTGCCATGGCTAAAGTACCGCGGGTGTTCTTCAAACCGTTCCCAGACTCATTCACGATTGGTGCTTTAGTTGTCTTCTCAATCATATTGGCATCTAAACCACCGCCCTGCACCATAAAGCCAGGAATCACACGATGGAAGATCGTGCCTGTATAGAAGTTGCTTTTTACATAGCTTTCAAAGTTTTTTGCCGACACAGGTGCTTTATCATCAAAAAGTTCAATTTCGATGTTGCCCATACTGGTTTTCATATCAACCATGGTATTTGCAAATAAATGGCTGCTTGCCAAAATTAAACCTGTTGTCATGAACAACTTTTTCATCATTGCTTTTCTCGGCTTGATCATTAATTTGTTGTGAACGCTCATCTTAGTTTTGCTGATTCTATTTTGCTATTTCTATTTGTTATCTTTAAAACAAAAAACCGATGTTTCACGTGAAACATCGGCTCGGACTTTATTAACAATGTTTGTCCCAAAATTTTCTAAAGTTTTTGGCAACTTCAATGGTATTGCGTTTTGCCTTGCTTGAGACTGGCGTGAGGTTAATAAAGCCATGGGTTTGATCAGGGTAATCCACGTATTGTACTTTTACGCCGTTTTGTCTGAGCTTATGACTATAGATTGCACCTTCATCATGCAATAGATCATGCCCTGCTGTAATCACATAAGTAGGCGCCAACTTTCTAAGACTGCCATAGGTTGGTGAGATCAACGGATCATCTAATGCAACATCATGCTGTGTTGCATAATAGTCAGTCACATAATCCACATCTTTACTGGTCAGCACCAAACCCTCTCCATAGGCATAGAACGAAGGATGGCGGCTTTTGAAGTCAACCACGGGATAAATCAATAATTGTGCTTGTGGTGCATAGGCTTTACCAACAGAGTGCTGTGCAACCACAGTACTAATATTGCCCCCTGCACTATCACCTGCAACCGCAATACGATTCTTATAGATTTTCAATTGACGGCGATTTTGATATACCCACGCCAGTGCATCTTCACATGATTTGATCAGCAGTTGTGGTGATGCTTCTGGTGCAAGTGGATAATCAATACTTAAGACCTGTACTTTTGCATATTTGGCAATCAGACGGCAGGCTTCATCATGGGTATCCAAACCGCCCACCACAAAACCACCACCATGATAGAACACAATGATCGGCAATTTCTTATTCGGTGCAGGATGATAATGTCTGGCAAAGACCGTACCACTTTGTAAAGGGAGACGAATATCCTCAACAGATTCAATCGATGTTGGTTTATTAATAATTGCCAACATTTGCGCATCAAACTGACGGCGAGACTCAATTGGATCATCACCAATAAAGCCAATGCGCCCTTGCTTAATTTGGACGGCCATCAAACATTTAGTAAAAGAATCTAAATCTGGATATTGGTGTGGATAAGCGAGAAGCTTAGCGAGAGACTCTTGAACAATTTTGGGGAGCTTATCTAGCGCTCGTGCAGCAGGGCCTTGCCCTTTGTCTAAAATTGTTTGAATTTTTTGAGGTAATGCTGTCACTTCTGTCCCCTTCTTCGCTCTGTCCATAATTCTTGTTGTCTTCGACTATATGCTTTTCTAAAGTCTTAGATCAAGTTCAAGATTTGAAAAATATGTCGTACGCTAAAGGGCTACTATCAAAAAGTCATTATCCATAGTGCTTATTCACAGCTATTTTTTATGTCAATTAAACGCTGTTTTAACATGAGATTGTTAAAACGATAAAACTAGAACGAATGAATTCGTTCTAGTTTATAGCATTCTAAAAGTGTCAGTTTTATGAATTAAGTTAACTTCGCGCAATGTATAGCAGTACATTAGTAAGATTGCATGCGGCATCGTGTGTTTAATCTCATGCGAAGCTAACTTCATTCTAAAAAATTATTGAGCTGTCGTACCTGCTGAACCAGAAACTGAGCCCGATACGTCAGCAGAAGCACCACCAGATTGAACATCAACTGATGAACCACCTTGTACGCCAACACCACCTTGTACGCCTGCTGGGCTTGCGCCTGTTGTTTGAGCTGAGCCAGACGCGTCTAAACCACCTTGAGTTGAGCAACCTACAGCTGTTAATGCAACACCGGCTACAACCGCAGAAATCAATGCTAACTTTTTCATTTCGTATTTCCTTTCATTATGACAAAAAGCAAAGTTGTCTTTGCGATGCCTATGATTCACAATTTTTTTCTCGGTCGTGATGCGGATTAGTTGCAGTTTGTTATGTAAGCCGCTCTATTTTGCAATTTTTCTTAAATCAACTCTTTTCATATTTCACATATTAAAAAAACATTCAAAATCGCTAAAGCATTAGAGTTAAAGTAATTTCACGGGTTTTATTTTTATTTTTTTAGTGAAAAAGCGATTATCTTATTTTTTTATAATTCATAGAAACACCGTACAATCTGCTTAAAAGATTACAATTGCGTAATTTTGATTAAAAATAAATGTAGCAGCCATAAAAAAACCGTGACTCCTGATCACGGTTTTTCCATTTATTTAGCTTGGTTTAAGGCCATTGCATCTCGCCTTTCACCACTTTGGCGCCCAACTCTAAACTGCTTGACTCGCCTAAAGTTGGATACTGTTTTTGCATAATTCCAATTAATTCAGCTGAATTTTTGCTGGCTTTTACCGCTTTTTCATACTGCTTTAAATAGTCAATTGAGAAATTCACCGCATCAAGACCTTCCGCTGCGCCTACTTTCATATGTGCAGGCACCACCACTTGTGGATTTAAGGCTTTGATACTCTCTAAAGTCTGTACCACTTCTGCACGATCTTTGGCTGTTGGAGTATCCGCAGTCCACAGATGAATACCCGATGATACTGGAATACCACCGACAACTGCTTTGGCACTCGGAATCCATAAATAAGTCAGTTCTTTCTTACCTTTGATTTCGATATTTTCATTTTCTAATTTTAAGGTTTTAGCCGTATACGCTTGCGGAACAATAATTTTGCTCGGTGCATTGGCACCCATTTTTGGTCCCCAGTACTGTACTTTCAGTGCTTGCGTATCCTGAATATGCTTCACCGTTTCAGGGGTCGCAATCACCTGCATGTTCGGGAAGTATTGCTTAAACACATCTAAACCAAAATAGAAGTCTGGATCGCCATAGCTGACAAAAATGGTTTTTAAGGTTTTACCGCTATCTAAAATATCAGCGGCAATACGCAATGCTTCCGATTTAGAAAATTGTGCATTCACCAATAACACTTCTTTATCACCTTCAATCAAGGTTGAAGTCACACCGAAGTGCTCAGGTTGAGCCAAAAAGTTTTGGATTTTTAAATCTTGTGCGAAAGCAGCAGATGTTGCTGTCAAAGTTGATAAAGCAATAATATAAGGTTTGGTATTCATCTTATCGTCTCCAATCTGATAAGAGACACTTTAAATTGCAATTATTGCTGAATAAACACTCTAAACTAAGATAAAATGTTGCATATCTTGCAACAATGATAATAACGATGGACACATTAAAAGCGATCCAAGTCTTTGTTTGTATTGCGCATCAAGGCAATCTGAGCAAAGCTGCTGAACATCTCGATTATTCTAAAGCGATGGTCTCCCGTTACTTAGACCATCTCGAACAAACTTTTTCGACGCGTCTGTTTCAACGCAATACGCGTAAAGTTTCACTCACCCCTGCGGGTGAGAAAGCGCTGGTCTACTGCGAAAATATTTTACAACAGCAACAACTATTAGAAGGCTTAGCCGCGCCAGAACAGCACAGTGGCACCATCCGTTTTACCTGCGGCTTATTTTTATTTCAGCTTGGTGTGAATGAATGTATTAAGCAATTTAAAAAACGCTATCCACAGATTCATTTTGATGTGTATTTAACGGAAAATACCGTGGACTTAATGGATGCTCATGTGGATCTTGCTTTGAGGATTACTCAGAAAGTCGCAGAAGGACTGATTGCCCGCCCAGTCTGTCAAATTGAATCCACCTTTTGCGCACACCCACATTACTTACAAGACCACACTCCCCTGTTACATCCCAGTCAACTCATTCAACATGAATGTATAGCCCATCACACACATAACCAATACTGGACCTTATTTGATACAGATCAGCAACCCCAGAACTATCCATTAAATGTTACGTTTAAAAGCAATGATGTGATTGCGCTTTATCAGATGTGTCTTAAAGCCCAAGGGATTGCGATGCTGCCAACGTTGCTGGTGCGTAAAGATATTGCTCAACAACGTTTGCAACAGGTGTTTACCGATTTTTCGGCACCCGATCTCACCTTATCTTTGGTTTATGCATCCAGACAACATTTACCGAAAATCACCCAAGAATTTATTGCTTTTGTGATTGAAAACTTAAATTTTTACTTAAATCAGCAAAATTAAAAGATTTAAATCGACCTGAACGCTTGAATTTTGTCGCGTTGCCCATACTTCATCCCTATCTATGAATGACCAAGATGTGGCAGTTCGGGTTTAACCCTATGAGCATTAACGCCAGAAGGACTGTACATGTTTAAGAACTTTTTTCAACGGAGATCATCAATGGCTAATGAGCACAATGAGCAAGCTCAAGACATTCAAAATGAGCAACAAACTGAACAAACTCAAGCTGAAGGTGTAGAGCAAGCAAACGAGCTTAGCGTTGAAGATTTACAAGCTCAAATCACCAAACTCGAAGAAAGCTTAAAACTCGAAAAAGCACGTACAGCCAATGCTGTTTATGAAGCACAAAAGAGTGTTGAACGTATTCAACGTGAGTCTGAAAAGCATAAAGAGACTGTGCTGGAAAAATTTGCGAAAGAATTATTGGATTCTGTCGATAACCTAGAACGTGCAATTCAGGCTGCGGGTGAAGAACAAACACCTGTACTTGAAGGGATTAAGCTGACTTTGAAATCACTACTCACCACGCTTGAGAAGTTTGGCGTAGTCGAAGCAGATACCCAAAATGGTTTCAATGCGGATTTACACCAAGCCGTAGGAATCGACCCGAATGCCAAAGCCAATCAAATTGGTACTGTTTTACAGAAAGGCTATACCTTAAATGGTCGTTTACTTCGCCCAGCGATGGTGATGGTGGGTCAATAATCTACGTGAGCAAAGCGTTTATTTGCTCAAAAGCGTACGAATCTGAGAGTTTTTTGATTTTTTTTCATAAAAATGCTTGAAAAATACCAATTGACTCTCATATCGAATAACAAGCAAAACATTGCAACAAAATTTTAGAGGAACACAAACAATGGCAAAAATTATTGGTATTGACTTAGGTACTACCAACTCATGTGTTGCTGTACTTGAAGGCGATAAAGTAAAAGTAATTGAAAACGCTGAAGGCGCGCGTACAACTCCATCGATCATTGCATATAAAGATGGTGAGATCCTTGTTGGTCAAAGTGCGAAACGTCAAGCGGTAACTAACCCGAAAAATACATTATTCGCAATCAAGCGTTTAATCGGTCGTCGCTACGAAGATCAAGCGGTACAAAAAGACATCGGTCTTGTGCCTTACAAAATCATCAAAGCAGACAATGGCGATGCTTGGGTTGAAGTAAACGATAAAAAATTAGCACCTCAACAGATCTCTGCTGAAATCTTGAAAAAGATGAAAAAAACTGCAGAAGACTATTTAGGTGAAACCGTAACTGAAGCAGTGATTACTGTTCCTGCTTACTTTAACGATGCGCAACGTCAAGCAACTAAAGATGCGGGTAAAATTGCAGGTCTTGATGTTAAACGTATCATTAACGAACCAACTGCTGCGGCACTTGCGTTCGGTATGGACAAAAAAGAAGGCGACCGTAAAGTTGCGGTGTATGACTTAGGTGGTGGTACATTCGACGTATCAATCATTGAAATCGCTGACCTTGATGGCGACCAACAAATCGAAGTGTTATCAACAAATGGTGATACTTTCCTTGGTGGTGAAGACTTTGATAACGCATTAATTGAATTCTTGGTTGAAGAGTTCAAGAAAGAACAAAGTGTGAACTTGAAAAATGATCCACTTGCGTTACAACGTTTGAAAGAAGCTGCTGAAAAAGCAAAAATCGAGCTTTCTTCTTCGAATGCAACTGAAATCAACCTTCCATACATCACTGCTGATGCGACTGGTCCTAAACACTTAGTGATCAACGTAACACGTGCAAAACTTGAAGGTTTGGTTGCTGACTTAGTTGCTCGTACGATTGAGCCTTGCCGTATTGCACTTAAAGATGCGGGTCTTTCGACGTCTGACATCTCTGACGTGATCTTGGTAGGCGGTCAGTCTCGTATGCCACTTGTACAACAAAAAGTACAAGAATTCTTCGGTAAAGAACCACGTAAAGACGTGAACCCGGACGAAGCGGTTGCGATTGGTGCTGCGATTCAAGGTGCGGTATTGTCTGGTGACAAAACTGACGTACTTTTATTAGACGTAACACCGTTAACACTTGGTATCGAAACCATGGGTGGCGTATTAACAGCGATTATTGAGAAAAACACGACGATTCCTGCAAAGAAATCTCAAGTATTCTCGACTGCTGCTGATAACCAACCTGCTGTAGACATTTCAGTGTTCCAAGGCGAACGTAAAATGGCTCAACAAAACAAATTGTTGGGTAACTTCCAATTAGGCGATATCCCACCTGCTCCACGTGGTGTACCGCAAATTGAAGTATCGTTCGACATCAATGCTGACGGTATCTTGAAAGTATCGGCTAAAGATAAGAGCACGGGTAAAGAGCAATCGATCCAGATTAAAGCAAACTCAGGTTTATCTGATGCTGAAATCGAAGCAATGATTAAAGATGCTGAAGCGAATGCTGAAGAAGATCGTAAGTTTGAAGAGTTAGCAAAAGCACGTAACGAAGCAGATGCGCTTGTTTCTAGCTCGACGAAAGCAGTTAAAGATCTTGGTGATAAAGTCACTGAAGATGAAAAAACTGCGATCACAACTGCGGTTTCTGAGCTTGAAGCAGCAACGAAAGAAAATGATGTTGAAGACATCAAAGCGAAAACTGAAGCTTTACAAAACATCTTGATGCCAATCACTCAACGTGCTTATGAACAAGCACAAGGTGCTGGCGGCGCAGAAGGTTTTGATCCAAATGCATTCCAAGGTGGTGATGCGGGTCAACAACAAAAAGCGGACGATGGCGTCGTAGATGCTGAGTTCACAGAAGTAAAAGATGACAAAAAATAATTTGTCTCTTTAAAAAAACCGCGCGCTGGCGCGGTTTTTTTTGCATTAAATTTTTATAATGCAGCATGGAGCCCCTTGTTGGGCTACGAACAATGAATCAAAACCAATATATAGAAAGTAACTATTTAGATTGCTCAAAATACAGCTCACCCAAAATCGGCATAAACAAAGGTATTACACCACAGGCTTTTATTTCTTCAATAAACTCAGGAATATTCACGCCCGGCAACAACTGCGGTGGCGCATCAATCGGCGTCACCATGCTATCCCAATGACATGGAATAATGTATTTCGGTTTCAGTAATCGCACCACATCTTTGACATAGTTTGGACGATATTTGCGTCCGATTGCACATAAACACACAATATCAGCTTGTTTGCCCTGCAACTCTTGCTCGATAAAATCGGCGGAATCAATGTGAACAACGCGCAGCTGGCCTGTATCAATCCACCAGTTCAACACCAAACCATGTCGTAACTGATGAAATTTTGGTGGATACGGTGGTGGTACGGTCATATCTCCTGGCAATGGAACACGACCAAACAAGGCTTTGCCATGGATTGAAGGCAAGCCAATCACTTGCCAAGAACCGCAGTGAATCACCTCCCTGCCCTGTGTGGCTTGCATCTGTTGCTCAGGCAAGCCTGCAGAACGTCCATACATCACACTGGCTTGTGAACCAATCAAGCGAGCGCCTGTTTGTTTACACACTTCTGCAGCATCCAGAATATGGTCATAATGTGCATGGCCAATCAGTACCTCATCTGCATCAGGGATATAGTGTTTGACCAATGCTGGATCGCTAGATAAAGGTTGAGTAAAGGTCTGCCAAAGACTTGGACGGCTAATAAAAGGATCAAGCACTAAGGTTCGATTATTATCAGACAGAATAAACCCTGCAGTCCCCAAATATTTAATTTTTAGATTTTCTGCCTTTGCTGGTGCGGGCGAAACCACCGCCCATGCAGCCTCAGGCGCTTTGAGTAGATATTTCAGCATGCATATTCCTTTGCATTTTATTCTAATTGTCAGAATGAATTGTCTCACTCACCATATAACCCGTGTATGAGTTAACCCCACATAAAATACTAAACCTAAACCTTAAGCAAATCGAGTTTAATACAATAATATTGGCTTGATACACATGAAATTATTTTCGGTATAATCCCAAGTATTAAAAAAATGATACTTAGATTAAAGATGAAAATAGATCCTGTCATTAGCAAAACTAGATTTAGATTAATGCTTATATTTTCACTGCTTAGTTTTCTCATAAGCTCAATATTTGATGCTTACAATGAAACATCCATTGCAATAAGCGAACTCGTATCAAGAGATCCTCAGAACTGGGAACTTGTCATCTCAGGCATACTTATGCTTGGTTTTGTTATTGTATTCATCGGCTTACTTTTATTTAAACAATGGGCAAGAAAGCTTTACGTCTATAGTTTTTTCCCACTGTTACTTATTTATCTTTTACCAAGCTATGCTTCGACATTCATATCTTGTTTTGGCGCCATTTTTTATGAGCTAGGTAATATCTTCACCACCCTCATATGGGGATTCTTAGTGGTGCCAAGCCTATATCAACCTCTATTTTCCAAAAAATAACGAATGAAATTCTTCCTCCTTCTTGTATTGGTACTCTTTTTACTTTGGTCAGGCTATCAAACCCGCCAACACCCTCAGCTTAAATTTAATTCGCTGACAGACCGTATCGCCAGTCCACTGGATACACGCCTACGCTATCGTATTGCCGAAGTTGACCCTCGTTTTAAACTCAGTATCGAGCAAGTCAAAACCATTAGCAAACAAGCGACACAAATCTGGAAAGATGGTACTGGGCAAGATTATTTTGTTTACGATCCTCATGCGCAGCTCGCGATTCATCTGATTTATGATGAGCGTCAAATGGAAAGCGAACAACGCAGAGAACACCTCAACCAACTTGAATCCAATCAACAACACTGGGTAGAAAAAAAGCGGCAGCTTGATCAGATTGAACAGGAAATCCTGAGCAGTAAACATCTTCTCGACTTAAAACAGCAACAACTGAATCAGCAAATACAGCACTATAATCAAGAACAACAAAATGCACGACAGCATCCCAGTTCTTTTGCCAACCCAGAATATTTTCAGCAACGGCAGCGGGATTTAGAGCAGAATGTGCAAACATTACAACAAGAAATTGCTCAATATAATCAGAGAATCATGCAGTTAAATCAGCAGGTTGATGAACTCAATGCTTTAGACCAGCAGCTCAATGCCTCCGTCAGCCAATATAAGCAACGCTTTAAACCCCATTTATTTCATAAGGGCTTATTTAATGGCAAACAAATATTAATTTACGAGTTTGAATCAACAGATGACTTACGTTTAACTATCGCACATGAGTTCGGCCATGCATTGGGGCTACAACATGCTGATGATCCACAAGCACTCATGCATCCTATTATGAAAGATCAAGATACTGCGCATTTCCGTTTGACCCAAGCAGACCTCTCTCTTTTATTAGCAAGATAGTCCCAACACATTGTTATGGTCTGATCTCTCGAAAAAACGACTCAAATTGAATGGACTATAAATGTCACAATCCAGCAATTTTTAACTATAAAGTAAAAAACTTTTCAACTTTGGATAAATTTTACAAAAGTTAACAATTGGCCATTTTTTCGCTCTCTGCTCAAGGATTTTTTGCCATTATCAATTTAATCCGTTGATATTTTTTAACTTACGATCAAAAAACACACATGTTCTTCATTTTTTTATTGTGCAAATCACTCGATTCAATTTTTTATTTATTAGAACAAAATCACATTTTTTAGTTTTATTTATTAAATACATAGCATTTTGACGCCCACAAAATAATGATGAAAAATAAGTTTTATTTGGGGGGATTTCAGCATGCGAGTTCATTATCTAGCATTCTTTATTGCTTGTTTGAGTGTGAGCCTACCTCAGTTCAGCAGCGCTCAAGCAAATATCAATCATACGGATGGACATCAGCACCAAGCCACAAAAAAAATAGTGCATTATCGTATTGCCGACATTGATCCACGCTTTAATTTAAGTCAACAACAAGTCCTCGAACTCACCCAGCAAGCAGCCAAGCTTTGGGAACAAGAAACAGGACAACAAAACTTTATTTATGATCCTCAAGCTGAATTCAGCATTAATTTAATCTTTGATGAACGTCAACAACGTAGCACAGATCGTTTACAAGGCCTAGATCAACTGAAGCAACAACAACAACAGTGGGAAAATCAAAATCTACAATTACAGCAAGTCAAAGAGGAAATTCAAAGAACGACTGCTTTAATCGCCAGCAAACAGGCACAACTCAATCTCCAATTCCAGCAATACAATACTGAGGTTTTGCGTTTCAACCAAACCCGTTCTACTTCTAAAGATTTAGCTCAACAATTTTCACAAAGGCAGAAGGCTTTAGAACAACAGTCTTTAGTGTTGCAACGTGAAGTTCAAGAACATAATCAACGTACACAGCAGCTCAATCAACGCATTCAAAATCTAAATCAAACCAATCAACAACTGGTTGCCTCGGCAAGCCAATTTAATCAGGTCTTTCAACCACATTTGTTCCATAAAGGACACTTCAACGGTAAACAAATTCTGATCTATGAATTTTCTTCTACCAATGATCTGCGTTTGACCTTAGCACATGAATTTGGTCATGCACTCGGTCTAGAGCATACCAATGATCCACGCTCACTGATGTACCCAGTGATTCAAAAACAAAACTTTCAGCAATTTGCACTCACTGATTCTGATAAGGATTTGGTAAAAGCCATTTATTGATAGCAACAGCAGGTTTTTCTTTACAAGAATTAACATTGACTAGACTTTAAGTATAGTTTTTGTACAAATAAATAAATATTTTATGTGAAATAGAATGTATTTTTTTAAGATGTAAAAAATATTTTTGCAGCTTACTTTGATCATCGATTAAAGATTTAATGCATTAAAAATAAAAAATAAACAGTTGTTCTCGCATTGGTTTTAGATCATTTAATAAACAAATCCTGTTTTTTTTGCACGATTTTTACCAATATGTCTACAAATGTATTTTTATTCATTTTCCAGAAATATCGTTAAAACTCATAAATTGAACGATCTTCTATCAATTTGACTACTGATTTTTTTTGAATAAAATGTGACCTCTTTCAAGCTTTATCTCCTATTATGCGTCTTTTATCTCTCCTTATGGCTGCATGTTTTACCTTGCTAGCCCCAGTCTCGACTTTTGCTAAAATTAGCTCGACTGCTCCAGCACAGTCGCAAGTTCGCTATAACACAGAACAACCTTTACGTTATCGTATTGCTGAACTTGACCCGCGTTTGAACATCGATCAACAACAAATGATCGAATTAAGCCAACAGGCTGCTGCAATTTGGGAAAAGAACACGGGTCAAAAATATTTTGTGTATGATCCTGACGCAGATTTTGTGATTAATCTGGTTTTTGACCAACGTCAAATTCGTAGCATGAAACGTGCTGAAAGTTTGAGTCAACTTGAGCAAGAACAACAGAATTGGTTGAATAGAAATGAGAAATTGCAGAGAACCAATGCTGATTTAGCAGAAAGCAATGCTCAACTTGAACTACAAAAGAAAGCCTACGAAAATCAGGCCCAACAATATCAACAAGGCTTAGCGCAATATAAGGCAGACAGCAACAATAAAGCATTGTTCGCTGCACTGCAAAAACAGCAACAACAGTTGCAGCAACAAGCCCAGAAATTGCAGGCAAAGATTACTGAATACAACCATAAAGTTCAGCAAACTCAGGAAAAGGCTGAAAAATCGAAACAAGTCCATCAACAGTTAAGTGCTTCTGTAAATGAGTTTAATGAGACGTTTAAGCCTGAAGTGCTACACAAAGGTCAATTTGATGGAAAGCAGATTTTTATTTATGAATTTTCATCAACTGATGACTTACGTTTAACCTTAGCACACGAATTTGGTCATGCTTTGGGTCTAAAACATACCGGTGATCCAAGATCTTTGATGTATCCACGGATTAAAGATCAGGATGCAAAAGATTTTCAACTGACTGAGACTGATCTAAAGCTATTAGGTTTAGCGGATTAATCGAACATAATAGGTCGATATAAGATGATCTGCTAAGCAATAACAAGAATGGGTCGATTGTTTTGATTTATTCATGTTATTGTGATGATAAAACATCATCTTAGCCTTAATGGAGATCAGCATGAGTTATTATCATATCTTAATTGAAGTGAACGACCACATCAGTACGATTGAACAGACTCGTGATATCGAACTCTTGAATATTCAAGATATTAGCCCTTATCTCCATGCCATCTTAATTCCTTATTTCAATGAGCAAGAGTTAGAGCTTGAAGATGAAAATCTTGCTTATGATGAAGTGTTGCATCTTGAAATCAAACAAACGCTATTGCCTATCGAGCACTTGATTGAAGAAGAACAAAAACAATTACCAAGTGATACCGATGTCACTATCACCGCTTATGAAATCTTTAATGATCGTGATTTAAGCCAAGATGTCACAGCGGTAATTTTTGATATTTTAGAAGCCGTTAAATTAGATGCTGCCCCTTAATTAAAAAAGGTCTGCCCATGGGCAGACCTTTTTTAATTATCGAGTTCAAATTTATTTCATCATTTGCTTGGCCTGTTCCTGACGGAACGCACGTAAAATCTGCTGCCCTGCACGTCCAGTCTGGTTTAAACCAAGACGGCTCTGTTCTTGGCGAATGGCCTGACGGCTTTTATCGCCAATCAATCCATCGACTGCACCAATATCATAACCACGCTGCACTAAAAACTGTTGAATTTCACGACGTTCTGCACGCGATGTCCCTGCATCATCGGTTGGCCAAGCGGTTAAAAATGGCGTACCACCACGTAAACGATCGGATAAATGTGCAATGGCTAAACCATAGCTTTCAGCCGCGTTATAACTATAAATGGCATCGAAGTTTTTAAATACCAGGAATAATGGACCATTGGCACCCGCCGGTGAAATCAGTCCCGCTGGCGTACTGCCCGATAAATTACCTTGAATTAACGCGGTGCCATCCGCACGGGTGACCCCTTGCGCAATCCAGCTGTTCAATGCTTTCTTATTACGACGGCTTTCACCCGAGATCGACATGCCTTGTGGGATTTTAACCTCAAAGCCCCATGGCATACCAGTTTGCCACCCTGCTCGTTTTAAGAAATTAGCCGTCGAAGCCAAGGCATCGGTGGTACTTGAAACCAAATCACGGCGACCATCACCATCAAAATCAACTGCTAGGCGTTCATAGGTTGATGGCATAAACTGAGTATGACCAAAAGCCCCTGCCCATGAACCATAAAGTTGGTCTTGGGTTAAATCACCACGTTGTAAAATACGCATAGTGGCAAAAAACTCACCACGGAAATAACTTTGACGACGACCTTCACAACTCAAAGTACCCAATGCCTGTAATAAAGGATATTTACCCGAAATATCACCATAGTTACTTTCGACACCCCATACAGCTACGACTGTTTCAGCAGGTACACCATAGGCCTGCTCAACTCGGTTCAAGACAGCACGATGTTGAGTAAGTTTTTGCTGTCCTGCTTGTACTCGTTCGTTATCCACAAGGCCAGATAAATAATCCCAGATTGGGGTCGAAAATTCAGGCTGATAATTTAATTTATCAATGACAGAGTAGTCTGGCGTCAAATTTTGTGTATAGCGATCATATGTTGCGCCTGATACACCCGATGCGATTGCCTGCGAACGCAAATTGGCAATACAGCCCTGAAAATTAGAATTTGGCGTATAATTACTGCTGGCAACAGTCGCTGTTGTGGCGGGTGTCGAAACTGTTGCACCGTTAATCACAAGCTCGGCATGCGCCTGATTGAAAAAAGTAAATAAGGCAGTGCCTAGAAAAAAAGAAAAATGACGTTTCATGACTGAACCAAAACTTTTGAATTTAAATTTCCTCTCCACCTTAACACGCTATATGAAGATGTATAGTTTGGAAACGTAACTTTGAATTCATTTCTCAGTTTTTTAAATTTAAAACACTGCTTTTAAATTCATAATTCAGGCTTTATTTTAAATTTAAAAGTTATCAACAAGCCCAATTTAAATTCAAAAATACAATACTGGATAACTCGATCTTTTAAATTTAAAAAACTTATCCACCTTTAAATTCATTTCTTCGAGTTAAACGGTACGTGATTCAAACAGAACGCCAAGAAAACAATAAGCTTTTATTTCTTATATTATTATAGAAGCAATAGATATCCACATCTTATCATTTAAATTTAAAAACCTATTATCACCTTATTTTTAAATTTAAAACGGGATGTCTATTTTGAATTTAAAAACGCAAAACGACTTATCCACTTTTATTTAAATTCAAATAAACAACGCAATTTTAAATTCAAAATACCTGAAATAATTTATCCACAACACCCTAATGTTTATTTTTTAAATTTAAAAGTATTCTAGAATTAAAAAAGCGATCCAAAGATCGCTTTTTTAGGCATTGTGGATAAGTTTAGATGCTCATATCATCGGTTAATGCCAATGGAACAGGTAATATTTTCGCCAATTGGCGGCATAAATCGGTTAAATCATCTGAATGATTTGGCATTAAAGTAATATGTCCCAACTTACGGCCAGTACGCTCAGACTTATTATAGAGGTGTAAATGTGCGCCATTCAGTGCCAAAACATCTTCTGACTTGGGATGCTGACCAATAATATTGATCATCACACTTGGGCGAATCACTTCAGTTGCACCTAATGGTAAGCCTGCAACGGCACGGATATGGTTTTCAAATTGCGAGCAAATCGCACCTTCAATCGACCAATGACCTGAGTTATGCACACGACACGCCATTTCATTGGCACATAAACCTTGTTCTGTGACAAATAGTTCAAGTGTGAGAACACCCACATAATCTAAGTGCTTCAACAAACGGGTAATATAGTCTTGCGCAACAGGCTGTAGATCAGCACTATTTGGTGCAGGTACGATTGAGTGTGACAAGATACCATTATGATGATGATTCTCAGCCAAAGCCCAAGTTTTCACATCACCATTTTGTCCACGTACCGCAATAATCGATACTTCGCGACTGAATTTGACAAAACTTTCTGCCACCAAACTTTTTGCAGGACCTAATTCAGCCCAAGCTGTCTCAATTTGATCTTCAGTGCGTAAAACGAATTGACCTTTACCATCATAACCACCCGTTACGGTTTTCAATACGATGGGTAATCCAAGATCCGATACCGCTTGTTTTAAGCTTTCTAAACTATCCACAGCGCGATACGGTGCAACTGGAATGCTCAACTCATCAAACAAACGTTTTTCAGCCAAACGATTTTGTGCAGTCGCCAAAGCAAGGCGAGGAGGGTGCAAAGTTTTGCTTTGTGTCAAAACATCCACATCTGCAACAGGTGTATTTTCGAATTCAAGGCTAAATACATCCGCGCTTGCAATAAAATCCTGTAATCCCTGCGCCGCTTGGCTCGAAAAAACTGGACCCAAAATCGCAGCAGGACAATCTGTTTCTGCTTCAAAGAAGGTGCATTGAATATTCAGTGGTAACGCTGCTTGTGCCATCATCCGGCCTAGCTGCCCACCACCAAAAATACCGATGGTTTTATTCATATCTATAACTCTTTTGCTCAGACAAAGTCTTCGCCTTACATTCGGGCAAAGCGTTGCTTTGCTTATCCTCATTCATGACCAGGAATGTTATTACTCGATACTTTTTCTGTTTGTGCAGTACGGAAGTCAGTCACATTTTTAGCGATGTCTGGACGAGTTAAACCTAAAATCTGTGCCGCCAGAATTGCAGCATTCGTCGCACCTGCCTGACCAATTGCCAAAGTACCGACTGCGATACCTGCTGGCATTTGTACAATCGAAAGCAATGAATCAACGCCATTCAAAATCGATGATTTCACTGGTACACCCAATACAGGTAAATCAGTTTTAGCCGCACACATACCTGGTAAATGTGCAGCACCACCGGCACCTGCAATAATTACCTGAATACCACGTTCACGAGCTGTTTCAGCATATTCAAATAAACGATCTGGCGTACGATGCGCAGAAACCACTTCAGCTTCAAAAGGAACACCCAACTGTTTGAGCATGTTAGCGGTATGTTCAAGTGTTGCCCAATCTGATTGAGAACCCATGATAATTCCGACTAAAGGTTGGCTATCTGTTGCGACCGCATTCATTGGCTTTTCCAAAACATGATAAAAATAGACAAGTATCTCGACTTACGCCAAGCACAAGGGAATAAATTGGCAGATATTATAGCGGTTTTTTCAGGCATCCCCAACAAAAGAACGCGTTAACTGACGCCTTGAAAAATTAACTTTGATTTCTAAAAACAAAGTAGACACAACCCATTAAACACAGCATCGCCCAGATGTAATCAAGTTTGAAGGGTTGTTTAAACACAAAAATCATAAAGGGCACAAACACCATTAAGGTCACGACTTCCTGAGTAATTTTCATTTCACCCAGACTCCAGCCATGCTGGTTGAGCAACTTGGTGGCAGGAATCATAAAGCTGTATTCCAGCAAGGCAATACACCAGCTAAATAAGATCGCCTGCCAAATGGGCGCATCATGCAGAATTTTCAGATGCCCATACCACGCCAAAGTCATAAAACAGTTGGAAATAATCAACAAACATAACGCTAAAAGAGTAGGGCTCAACATAATGTGCTTTTATCCAGATAAAGGTTGAACAGCAGAGGTGAAATGCTTGTAAAAACGCTGAAATTTTAGCATTCATCCGTGCAATTAGAACTAAACAACAACAACGAATTTTGACTATCTTTTCCATGCAAGCCTTGCTATCGTTGCGTTTGATTTTTATTGATAACGACAATCATACACACGATATCAGTGCTGTATGAAAAGCAGTGGAGAAGGCGCGTTATGCATCTGCATATTTTGGGTATTTGTGGCACATTTATGGGGTCTTTGGCTCTACTCGCACGAGATTTAGGACATAAAGTCACAGGTTCAGATGCCAATGTTTATCCACCAATGTCGACTCAACTTGAAAATGCAGGTATTGAATTGATGCAGGGCTATGACCGTAGCCACTTGCAACCGCATCCTGATCTTGTGATTGTCGGCAATGCCATGAAACGTGGTATTGATGCGATTGAATACATGCTGAATGAAGGTCTGCCTTATATTTCTGGCCCACAATTCTTGGCCGATCATGTGCTCCAAGGCAAACATGTGCTTGGTGTCGCAGGTACACATGGTAAAACCACCACCACCACTATGCTGGCTTGGGTGCTTGATCAAGCAGGCTTAAACCCGGGTTTCTTGATCGGTGGCGTACCGCTTGGTTTTAGTGAAAGTGCACGTTTAGGTGGTGGCAAATATTTCTGTGTAGAAGCAGATGAATATGATTCTGCTTTCTTCGATAAACGTTCTAAGTTTGTTCACTATCACCCTAAAACAGCAATTTTAAATAACCTTGAATTTGACCACGCCGACATTTTTGATGATCTGGCTGCAATTCAAAAACAGTTCCATCATTTGGTGCGTACTATTCCAAGTGAAGGTCGCATTATTGCGCCAATTACTGAAACCAATATTGATGAAGTATTAGAGCAGGGCTGCTGGACGCCTGTGCTTCGTACCAGTCTTAAACCAAATGACCAAGCCGCGTTATCTGCTGAGTTGATCAGTGCCGATGGCAGTCACTTTAAAGTACTGGAACACGGCAAAGTGATTGGTGAAGTGAAATGGAACATGACAGGGCAACACAGTGTTGCCAATGCTTTAGCAACCATTGCTGCTGCACAACACGTTGGTGTCAGCCTTGAACAAGCCTGTGAAGCTTTATCTAACTTCGGTGGTGTTAAACGCCGTATGGAGCTGTTAGGCACGGTGCGTGGCATCGAAGTCTATGATGACTTTGCCCATCACCCAACTGCAATTGAAACCACACTTGACGGCGCACGTAAACGTCTAGGCGAACGTAAGCTGTGGGCGATCATTGAACCGCGTTCTAACACCATGCGTATGGGCAGCCACAAAGATGGTTTGGCACATTCTGCTCGTTTAGCGGATGAAGTGATTTGGTATCAACCAGAAGGCTTGGATTGGGATTTACAACCTGTGATCTCAGCTTCAGCAAACAAGGCTGAAGTCAGCCGTTCTTTAGATGACATCATTGCCCGTGTGGTCAATGAAGCAGGTGAGGGCGATGCTGTGGTGATCATGTCCAATGGTGGTTTTGGCGGTTTACACCAAAAGTTGATTACGGCTTTGTCGTAATCTAGCTCATAGCCTACTTTCATAATCTAATCTTGTCACAGTATTCACTATCGTGACAGGCGGCATGGATGCCGCCAGTTGAGCAGGGGTGACATGGATGTACCCTCTGCTCAACAAAGGATTTTTGTTACTTTTCATCCCTGAAAAGTAAGGAAACGCCTATACCCAAACAACTCGACTATTCAGCCTATATGAGGCTGTGAAATATTGCCTAATAAACATATTTGTCCATGCATTTAAAATTGCAATCAACTTAGTTTATTCACCAATTTCAACGGCAAAATTTTCATTGCAATTCCCATTGGCAACCACGGCCACTGCGGCACATAAGCCTTCACAGGTTCCTTCTCAATCGCTTTCACCAAAGCCTTACTTCCCGTTTTCTCATCCACTTCGAATGGTAATTTCTTCGCGCCTTCATTTAATTCAGTGCGGATATAACCCGGGAAAATCGTTGAGACTTTAATTGGCGTATTCAACAACTCAGCACGAATCCCTTCGGCCAAATGCGCCACCGCAGCTTTACTAGCGGCATAGGTCGATAAATGCTTCGGTAAACCACGCATCGCACTCATCGAAGAGATCACCACCAAATGACCTTTATTTTGCGCTCTAAAGATTTCAACCGCGGCTTCACACTGCGCCAGTGCCGAAATAAAATTGGTTTCCGCCGTGGCCCGATTCACCTCAAAATGACCTTTCCCGATACGGCGGCCATCACCGACGCCTGCGTTGACAATGATTCGGTCGATTGTCCCAAATTCTTGCTGAAAAGCTTTAAAAACCGTAAACACATCATCGTAATGAGTCACATCAAGGGTTTTAATCTTGACCTGAATCGAAAACTGGTTTTGCAACTGTTGTTGTAAGGCTTCCAAACGCTCTAAACGTCGTGCACAAAGGGCAAGATTGTAGCCTTTGGCGGCAAATTCACGCGCCATACCTGCGCCCAAGCCCGAACTTGCCCCTGTAATTAAAATCGTCTTTGCCATGCCTGCCACCTATTTTTTAAATCCATGTTAAAAGTTCAGCATCACGCGCTTTCAAATAATGATGCTCATTGAAACTGAGTAATTGCAAACGACCATCTGTCCAACGCAACGTGGTAATACTGGCATTGGCAATCGACCAATTCAGTGCAAAAATCTGTTTAGCATCCAGACCTAATACCTGACCGACCGCCACCGAAATCACACCGCCAGAACTAAATACCACCGCCTGACGCGGTTGTGTGGCATCAATCTGCTGGCACAAACTGTGCAAAGCACTTTCTACACGTGATTGAAAGCCTAACCAGGTCTCATGATATTCATGGTCATATTGCTCTCCAATCCAGCGATCAATCGCGCCATCAAAGATTTTGGCCAGATAAGCACGTGGATTGGCCATCAATTCAACATCCTGTTTCAGCAATTCAGGTTGATTAAAACGCGGTTCGTACTGTGCAAACACCTGTTGATGATCAAACTCATTCCATGCCGATTCAGTTTGAATCGCTGCATCATGAAAGCTTTGGGATAAGGCCAATTGCGCCGTCTGCTGATGACGTTGCATGGAACCCGCCACAATCAGCGGCGTTTGCTTTAGGGTCTGTTTAAAAAAATCACCGACGACCTGTGCCTGCTGTTCACCTTTGGCTGAAAGCTGGTCATAACTTGCCGCACCAAATGAGGCTTGCCCATGTCGCACCAAATAAATTGTGGTCATCGTTTTAAAATATCCTGTAGTTTTGCCCCGTATTCGAGAATCAATTGCTGTGCTTGTGGATGGTTTTGCGCAATCAGTTTTAAGGCCCGAATATGTAAGGCATGAATCATGATCCAAAAATCTTTAAAGGCGGGATTATCGGTTTGCTGGTGGTAATAACGATAATAGATCTGCTGGGCAATCACCGCCAAACGGAACAAACCAAACACCTCATAAAATGCCCAGTTATCAGGCTTCAAACCAGTCTTTTTCAGATAATAATCCACCACTTGTTGCCGTGTCAGCATGCCTTTTAAATTGGTGGGTTGGCGGCGGCTGGATTTCATCAAAGCATCATCATCCTCTTGAATCCAGTAGGCGAGTGCACTGCCCAAATCCATCAATGGATCACCCAGTGTTGCCATTTCCCAATCCAGCACCCCAACCACTTGAGTCGGTTGTTGTGGATCTAAAATGACATTATCAAAACGCCAGTCATTATGAATCACGCAAGTTTTAGCATCGGCAGGGATATGTTGCAGCAACCATTCACGCACAAAGGCAAAATCAGGCACATTTGGCGTCAGTGCCTTACTGTAACGCACATCCCAACCCTCAACCTGACGACGACAATAGCCTTCACCTTTACCCAGTTTTTCCAGTTCTGTACCTTGATAAGGCACTTGATGGAGTTCAATCAATTTATCCAAAACATTCAGACACAGCTGCTGTACTTGTGGCTCATCCAGCTGTAATTCTTTGGGTAAATTGGCACGCGGAATAATGCCTTCAATCCGTTTCATGACATAGAAGTCACAGCCAATGACGCTCTCGTCCTGACACAGTGCAATCATTTCAGGCAGGACAGGGTAGAACGGCGCAAGATGCTTCTGCACATTGTATTCACGCGCCATATCATGCGCAGATTTGGCTTTGGTTCCTTTGGGTGGACGACGTAAAATGAGATCAGCATTGTCATACTGCAAACGATAGGTCCAATTCGATGCACCACCCGAATATTGGGTCACTTGTGCCTGTCCTTGCAAATCCACACCTTGGTTTTTTAACCAGCTTTCAATCGCTGCAATATCCAGTTCTTCACCGCGACGAACTTGTCCACCGATATCAATCATTGTCATTGTTGTATTTTCCTTATCAACGAGCATGGCCACGTTTTTTCAGTTCTAATTTGGCAATCACGCCTTTATGGACTTCATCAGGTCCATCGGCCAAACGTAAACTCCGCGCTTGATTGAAAAATGCAGTCAGTGGGGTATCTCGTGAAACACCTTCACCACCATGAATTTGGATCGCCATATCGACCACATGCTGTAATACGCTCGGTGCCACCACTTTAATCGCAGAAATCTCTGTCAGAGCCGCCATATTGCCTAAGGTATCCATCTTATAAGCGGCATATAGCGTTAATAATCGCGCTTGATCGATCTGCACACGTGCATCTGCAACACGCTCTAAATTACCGCCCAATTTCAGGATTTCTTTACCAAAAGCTTTGCGTGACATACCACGATCAATCATCAGCTCCAAGGCTTTTTCAGCAGCACCAATACAACGCATACAATGGTGAATACGCCCTGGCCCTAAACGACCTTGAGCGATTTCAAAACCTTGCCCAGCGCCGCCAATAAAGCTGCTGACGGGTACACGCACATTGTCAAAACTGACCTGTCCATGTCCATGCGGCGCATCATAATCACCAAACACAGGCAGCATACGTTCAATGGTCACGCCTTGCGTATCAATCGGCACCAGTACCATTGAATGTTGATGATGGCGGTCTTTGCTTGGATCTGGGGTATAAGCCATAAAGATAATCACTTTGGCATTCGGATCACCCAAGCCAGATGACCACCATTTACGGCCATTCAAGACAATCTCATCGCCTTCAATCACTGCCGTGGCTTGCATATTGGTGGCATCACTGGACGCCACCGCAGGTTCAGTCATACAGAATACGGAACGGATTTCTCCAGCGAGTAGGGGCTGTAGCCATTGTTGTTTTTGCTCATCGCTACCATAACGCCATAACACTTCCATATTGCCGCTATCTGGCGCATTACAATTGAATACTGTCGGAGCGAGCAGACTACGTCCTGTCAGCTCAGCAATATGTGCATATTCCTGAACCGATAAGCCTGCAGCGAGCTCGGCATCAGGTAAGAACATATTCCATAAGCCCGCCGCTTTTGCCTTATCTTTCAATTGTTGTAATTGTTCAGGCCATTGCCATTGGGTCCAGTCACCATCAACATTGCGATGATGCACTTCATCCCAGAACGCTTTTTCAATCGGTTCTATTTCTTGTTGAATAAAGGCTTTAGTTCGTGCAATAAAGTCCTGTGCGCGTTCAGATAATGCAAACATCATCATTTCCCTCAATGTAAAATATGGCGAATATTGATTCGCTGCTTTACATCACCATAAGTGAAAATTTATTATGAATGAAATGATTTAATTTTATGCAAAACTATGAATCAGATTCATAATACTAACCCACTGGAAGTGGCGCATTTTCATCGCATCGATATCAATCTGTATCCACTGTTTATTGCCATTTTTGAGCAAAAAAGCATTTCCAAAGCCGCACAACTGCTCTGTATCAGCCAATCTGCGGTCAGCCATGCCTTACAGCGCTTACGCACACAACTCGGAGATGATCTATTTGTGCGTAGCGGGCAAAAGATGCTGCCCACGCCCTATGCCGAGCAAATTTATCAGCCGATTCAAACAGCATTACTGGCGATTCAACAGATTGCAGTGCCCCAGCAGGACTTTATGCCCAGCATGCTGCAAAGCCTGAAAATTGCCATTCATGATGAAATCGAACCGATTATTTTTCCGCAACTGGTTCATCATTTTGCCCAACTGAATTTGGATATTCAGTTTCTGAGTTCCAAGCTGGATCGTAAAAACATGTTGGCAGATCTCTCCGCCCAACAAATTGATTTTGTGATTGATCTGGTGCAACCGCATCAGGATCATTTACAGTTTGAAAACCTGATAGAAGACCATTTTGTGGTCTGTACCCAACAGCAAGATATGGATTTATCGCTGTATTTATCTTCACCGCACATTGGGGTGTCGTCACGGCGCACAGGCTTATTACTGGAAGATATTTATCTCAATCGGCAGCAACTGTCGCGGCAGATTTTTCTGCGTTGCCAGCATTATGCAACGGCACTGCAAGTCTTGGCTCAATATCCGAAGGCGATCTTGACCATTCCGCAAAGTATTCTCAAACATCTGCATTATGCGGAGAATCTGAAGATTCATGCACTGCCCATAGAGCTCCCTAAAATCAATATGGGCATGTATTGGCATGAGCAGGTGAAACATAATTCACGCCATCAATTCTTACGCACCGAAATTCTAAAAATCTTTGCTTAAAACAAGCGCGTATATCTCGTTTCTCGCTTGTTCTCGCAATCTACGCGATAACAAACAGTGCTTTGATTATGTGCTTGCAGCCATGCGCTTATCATTACAATTGCTCAAATACAGTTGAGCAATGACAAGACGCAGGATATAGACCACTGCCATCGCAAAAACGATATAACCAATATCGGCAAAAAATAAAGGAATCGTGAAAAGGATCAAAATGGTGATTGGATAGAGCCAACGTCGCCATCCCGATAAATCAAAGGCCTCGTAAAACAACCAAATATAGGTGCTATAAATCGCCAGACAGGCAGCGATCAGCCATCCCATCATTTGGCTGGAAATGTGGGCATGTTGAGTTGAAACATCAACCGCTGCTGCCAAAGCAGCACCTAAGACAGCAATACTGATAAAAATAAAAAAATGACCATAGCCCCATAAAAAAGGCTGTACCCCACGACGTTGATGGTGATGATGACTGCGGTCAAAATAGACCCACCACATGGCAAACATCATCAACAGTCCACCAATCACCAAAAAAATTTCTTTGAAATTGACATCATGATTGGAAAAAGCTTCCTGCGTTGCGGCAAAACTGCCAATAATCGACTCTCCCAACACGATGATGGTGAGTAATGCATAACGCTCAACAATATGATGTGGATGCCATGGTGTTACTGCATGCTTTTCGGCATATAGCGGTACAGCGAGTTCAGCCAAAACCAGAATAAGGAATAGCAAAGGCGTCATATGAATGGCGCTGAAATTTCCAATTAACCACCCCAACTGCACTAAGACAATGCCAACAGCATAGCGATAAGCCGTTACCCTCCGTTCAGGATCGTGCTTGGCGACACGGATCCATTGGGTCACTAAAGCCAAACGCATAATCACATAACCAATGATAATCACATCGAAATTATGTTCTTGAAACACTGCGGGGATGCCCGCCGCCATCACCAATGAGCCGACGATTTGCACAAAGGTCAGACTGCGATACAGCGTGTCATCATTGTCATAGGCTGAGGCAAACCAGGTGAAGTTCATCCATGCCCACCACAAGGCAAAAAACACCATCACATAGGTCGGAAAAGCATGCCATAGATGAGCTTCAATGATCGCATGGTGGAGTTGTTGTCCTGCGGTTGCAATCGCAACCACAAAAATCAGGTCAAATAACAATTCTAGGGGTGTCGCGGCTCGGTGGGCTTCGGTTGGATCACGAGGAGCAAATAATTTTCGTGTTTTATTTTGATTTTTTTCAGCACTCATCTGTTTTTATTCTCATCACGTTACTAAGCAGTTCGAGTTTAAATTAATCCAAGTTGAGGAATTTTCCTATCTCACCCAGATAAAAATAATGTTTAAAATTTATGCATGCACAGTTTGCTTAAATCGATTATTTATGTAATTCTATGCCTATCTTTGGATGTCATCATCCATAACAGAATTTGACAAGGGGAGTAGCCTCCTCCAAGCCTAGGTTGTGAAACTGAACAATTTAGGTGTCAGAGTTTCGTCATTACACTTTGCAAAAAGTCGGACTCTGAGCATCACAAACGATCGTGATGTAGGCAAGACCTTGATCATGTTGAAACAGATGTTTTATTTAATTCATCTGGCAACTGGTCAAGGTTTTTTTATGTCCATTTGCCAGATAGGGAGTTGTGATGGAAACTATCGGTAATTTATGGCTGTACGTTGCGTTCTTCGGAATCGTAACGGTCATGCTACTGGTCGACTTTTTAGGCTTTAAACAAAAACAAAACCAAGATGTACCCATCAGGCAAGCGGCTTACTGGAGTATTGCGTGGGTCACCGTTGCCATGATCTTTGGTGGTGGTTTGTGGTTGTATCTACAACAAACTGTTGGCGCAACCATCGCCAACCAAAAAACCATGGAATACTTTGCGGGTTATTTACTGGAAAAATCGCTGGCAATTGATAACGTCTTTGTCTGGCTGATGATTTTTGCGGCTTTTGCAATTCCTCCTGCATTCCAGCGTAAAATCCTGCTTTACGGCGTACTCGGTGCAATCATTTTAAGAACCATCTTTATCTTTATTGGTGCTTGGTTTGTACAAGAGTTCTCTTGGGTGTTGTATATCTTCGGTGCGTTCCTTGTCTACACAGGCTTTAAGTTCCTAAAAGGGCAGGATGAAGAAGAGACCAATATTGAAGATATCAAAATCCTGAAATGGTTACGCAAACACATGCGGATTACCCCACAGTTGGAAGGCAATAAGTTCTTCGTTCGTCAGAACGGTGTGTTATGGGCGACGCCTTTGTTCTTGGTGTTAATCTTGGTAGAAGCGTCTGATGTGATTTTTGCGGTGGATTCTATTCCTGCGATTTTCGCTGTGACCAGTGACCCGTTCATTGTGTTAACCGCAAACTTAATGGCGATTTTGGGCTTACGTGCGATGTTCTTCTTATTGGCAGGTGCTGCAAGCAAAATGCATTACTTACCCTATGGTTTGGGCATCATCTTATTGTTCATTGGTGCAAAAATGTTATTGCTCGATGTATTCCACATGCCAATCTGGATCTCGTTAGGCTTTATCGTACTGGTGTTGAGCATCACCGCGTATCTCTCGTTACGTCATAACAAACGCCAAGAACAATAAGCACAAAGCATATCAAAAGGGTCTTCAATGAAGGCCCTTTTTTATTTGAGCATCATCAACTAA
Source organism: Acinetobacter higginsii (assembly GCF_000369525.1). Lineage (GTDB taxonomy): Bacteria > Pseudomonadota > Gammaproteobacteria > Pseudomonadales > Moraxellaceae > Acinetobacter > Acinetobacter higginsii. The sequence goes on along the minus strand of NZ_KB850071.1, from coordinate 581,500 downwards.
TTGCAATTTAGGCCATTGCTGTAACCACTGTTTGGACTCAAGCCGTTGTTTAAATGTGTCATAGCTGACCAATGCTGAATTCCAACGCAATCTCAATGCAAATAAATCATGCAGGCCAAAGGGTGCGATCAGTTCCAGTTCTCCAACGCAGTTTAACCTGAGCGCAATCGCCGTTGCTGTGTCTGGCCATAACGACAAAGCATGTTCAAGCGATACTAAGGGCTGAATGTTTGCTGCATTGCCCTGACGATACCAGGTATGCACCAAGGCCTGATTCACCACATCCCATTGTTGTTCAGGAAAGATACGTTCTAAATCTTGCTGCAACTGTTTTTGCAAACACTCATCTGTTTGCATTGCATCATGATAAATCACATCGATATCGCAATTGTTCAAGTCAAAGCTTTGACCATGTAAATGTGCCCATACAGTATTCCGAAGCACACCTGCACTTAAATAAGCTGCAGGATGTAATCGAGCCAATTGCTGCAACATCCCATACAAGGCAGGGGACTGCATAATCAGATCAAACAGTCTGCTTCGATTGCTTTGCTCTGTCTCTGCGTTTCCCCCAGATAAGGCATACATTTCGATTTCCCCAAACTGAGTTGCTTTAAATTATGAGTCACATTTATATACCTTTTAAGCCGATGAATTAGACGAATAATCCAGTAACTTTGGCAAAATCAGGTACAATCAACCGAAAAAAGTAAAATTGTAGGTTGTTATGACTTTGGCTACTCCAATCACGGTGATTCGTGGTCGCTTCTTAGATATTCAAAAAACCGTTTCCCAAGCTGCTGAAATTGCCGATCAAGTGCGTTATCTCGAAGATGGTGTCATGATCACTGAACAAGGCAAAATTCGCTGGTTTGGCACGTGGAACGACGCTCAAGCCCATCTTCCTGCAAACGTTGAAATTCAGCATTATCCAGAACAGTTGATCATTCCGGGCATGATCGATACGCATATTCACTTTCCACAAACTGAAATGGTCGGGGCCTACGGCGAGCAACTTTTAAGCTGGTTAAACACCTATACCTTCCCAACTGAAATCCAGTTCAAAGACCAAGCCTATGCGAAAGAAATTGCGCAATTCTTTGTCAATGAACTACTCAAAAATGGCACCACCACAGCATTGGTATTCTGTACGGTACATCCTGAATCGGTGGATGCCTTATTTGAGGCCGCAGCACAGCACCAAATGCGCTTAATCGCGGGTAAAGTCATGATGGATCGTCATGCACCCGAAGCCTTGTGTGACACCGCAGACAGCGGCTATAACGATTCTAAAGCATTAATTGAGAAGTGGCATGGCCAAGGTCGTGCACTGTATGCAATTACCCCACGTTTTGCGCCGACCTCCACCCCAGAACAACTCGAAAAAGCAGGCCAACTCAAAGCACAATTCCCAGATGTCTATGTGCATACCCATTTGAGTGAAAATAAAGATGAGATTGCTTGGGTCAAAGATTTGTTCCCTGAGCAAAAGGGTTATCTGGATGTCTATCATCACTATGGCTTAACTGGCCAGCGCTCGGTATTCGCACACTGTGTCCACTTAGAAGATGCTGAATGGAAATGCATGCATGAGACTGATTCTGCAATTGCCTTCTGTCCAACCTCAAACCTATTCTTGGGTAGCGGTTTATTCCCATTGAACAAAACTTGGCAACAGCAGGTTAAAGTCGGCCTTGGCACCGACGTTGGGGCAGGGACCTCGTTTAGTTTATTGCAAACCGTCAATGAAGCGTACAAGGTTCAACAGCTACAAGGTGATAAACTGTCTGCGTTTGAGTCGCTCTATCATGCAACCTTAGGCGGAGCAAAAGCCTTGCATCTGGATGACAAGCTCGGTAATTTCAATCTCGGCAAAGAAGCTGATTTTGTGGTATTGAACCTGAAACCGACCGCATTACAGCAACTGCGTCAGTCCCGTTCAAAATCGGTTGATGACAGCCTATTTGCCTTATTCACTATGGGCGATGACCGAAATATTGAGGCAACCTATATCTATGGACAAAAAGCCTACAGCCAAAGCGAAACGTTTAAATAAACAGAAACTTGGGTGGATCATATTGGCCGTTGGATGCGCTGTTCTGTTAAAACGTGACCGTGCATCTGCTCAAAATGAAACATATTCTTCATCATCAAAAGGTGCATGAACGGTGATTTTGTTTTAAAATTGGCGGATTAGCTCAAGATTTCGAGGTGTTGCAGGTCAACACCTTTTTTATTTTTCCCGTTTTTAAGTTTTAGGAATCTACCGATGACCATTGCAATGCGCATTATGATTTCAAGTGAAGAGATTCAAGCCAAAGTCAAAGAACTGGGCGAAAAGATCAATGCACACTATGCTCAAAGTGATAAAGAACTGGTACTGATCGGCTTATTACGTGGTTCAGTCATTTTTATGGCAGATTTATGCCGTGCCATCGACAAACCACATGAACTCGATTTTATGACCGTGTCTAGTTATGGTGGTGGAACCGTTTCCTCTCGTGATGTCAAAATTTTAAAAGATCTTGATGGCGAAATTCACGGTAAAGATGTGCTGGTAGTCGAAGATATTATCGACTCAGGTAATACCCTCAGTAAAGTGGTTGAAATGCTGAAAACACGTAACCCGAACTCGATTGAATTGTGTACGCTGGTCAGTAAGCCATCACGCCGTGAAATTCCGTTAGAAGTCAAATTCCTCGGTTTCGAAGTCGAAGATCGCTTTATTGTCGGTTATGGTTTAGATTTCGATCAAAAGTACCGTCACCTCCCATTTATTGGTGAAATCGGTCTTTAATGACTCAACCTTACTAGCATTGCATCAATACCGATGACAACTGTCATGGGCTGATCATAATGCCGACTCAGGTGCTTTAGGGCACCTTTTTTATGCTGTGTGATTAAACAAAGCCTGCTAAAGAGTGCACAAAAATACGACATAAATAGGCAATCCACTACAGACAAAGTAGGCTCGAATCAAGCAGGATAATAAGAAATACCGCTTTTAAAACAAGGAGAAAAGATAATGTGGTCTCTGATTGTAGCCATTGTTGTTGGTTTTTTTGCTGGTTTAATTGCACGCGCAATACATCCAGGTGATGACAAAGCTGGCTTTATTGTCACGACCTTATTGGGTATCGCAGGTTCATTACTCGCCACTTACGGTGGACGTTTACTTGGCTTATATGCTGAAAATTCGGCAGCAGGTTTTATTGCGTCTGTTCTGGGTGCGGTGATTATTTTATTCCTTTATAAACTCATCACCAAAAAAAGTTAAATCCCTTATGAAGGCTCCCCATTCATTTTAATCGATGATTGGGGAGCTTTTTCATTAGAGTCCGAGCTCTTTCCAAATCATCTGAATTTCTTCAGCACTGCGTCCACCGACCATTTTCAAACCATTTGAGAAAATCAAGGTTGGCGTGGCATCCACAGCAAGTTTACGACCGAGTTCAAGGTTACGCTCAATCGGGTTGGCACAACTTTTTTCTTTCGGTTGCAGATTCTTTTGTAGCAAGTTTTTCCATGCATAGGCTGGATTGGCATCACACCAAACCGATTTTGACACCGCGATCGATTGTGGTTTTAAAGCATAGATAAAGGTATAAATCGTCACATCGGTCAGCTTGTCCAGTTCAGCTTCTAATTTTTTGCAATATGAACAATTTGGGTCCGAAAATACCGCTAACTCACGCTTACCATTACCTTTAACCGTTTTAATCGCATCCTTAAAAGGCAGTTGTTTCCAGTCAATCGAATTTTGTTGGATCACTAAATCCTTGGTCAGATTCTTTTGATCTTTTAAGCGCACCATAGAACCCACAAACATGTGTTGTGCACTTTCATCCAAATAAATAATCTGATTATCCAGACTGGCGCTATATAAACCAGTCATTTCTGTAGGTTGGATGTTGCTGACTTGGATATTGGGATATTGCTTATTTAAATTGCTTTTTAAGCTGTCTACATTGGCAAAACTCATCGCTGACATACAGCTCAATAATGAGAACATCCCAATTTTTTTTAACATGACGAACACTCAATTCAAAAATCAGCGGCTATTGTAATCAGTCTCAAGCCGCTCAACAGCCAAGCTTACTCAGTAACAACCAAAACTCAACCAATTCATGCGATGTTTCACGTGGAACATCCGTTTATTCTGTTCACATTCACCCATACACATGCTGCAAGCGATCGATTCAGTAAAAAACTGACAATTTAGGTCCATCACATTGATAATTATTTAATATTTTTAAAAAAGTACATAGATCAATACCTCGCTTTTTGGAATAATTCGCATCATTCAGCAGCACAGTGAAAATGATGGAATAAAATGGCCTAAATCGAGTCGCCTTGATCTATCATTATTCATTTTCAAGAAACAAAAAAATGTTTCCCTATCGGGATGATTATCATCGTATTACAGCAATGAACTTCGCTTCATTGTTAAAATTTAGGTAGCTCAATGTATAACGCGGAACTATTAGAAGAAGCCAAAACCTTTATGTTTCATATGCTTAGCAAAGTAGTGGAATATGGGGGATCCGATTTATTTATCACCGCTGATTTTCCACCGAGCATTAAATTGCAAGGCCTGATGCGTCCATTGGGGCAACAGGCACTCACCGCAGATAAAACCAAGCTATTTGCCTATAGTTTGATGAATGAAAAACAGCGCCAAGAATTTGAAACAGAATGGGAATGTAATTTCGCAATCAATGTGCCCAATGTTTCCCGTTTCCGTGTCAATGTGTTTAAACAACAGCTGCAAATTGGTATGGTGATTCGTACCATTACCTCAGAAATTCCAACCTTTCAAAAGCTGAAACTGCCAGAATCTTTGAAAAATGTGATTATGGAAAAGCGTGGTCTGGTGTTGGTTGTTGGAGGGACAGGTTCAGGCAAATCCACCTCTTTGGCAGCCATGATTGACCATCGTAATGAAAACTCAGCGGGACATATCATTACCGTTGAAGACCCAGTGGAATACGTGCATAAACACAAAAAATCGATGATTACCCATCGTGAAGTGGGGGTTGATTGTCATTCATGGCACCACGCCTTGAAAAACACGCTACGTCAGGCGCCTGATGTGATTCTGATTGGTGAAATCCGTGATACTGAAACCATGGAACATGCAATTGCCTTTGCGGAAACAGGTCATCTTTGCTTAGGTACCCTACACGCCAATAATGCCAACCAAGCACTGGATCGAATTATTAACTTTTTCCCAGAAGAGCGTCGCAATCAATTGCTGATGGATCTTTCATCCAATATGAAAGGCATTATTTCGCAACGTCTGGTACGTACCCAAGATGGCAAAGGTCGTCGTGCTGCAATTGAAATTTTATTGAATACCCCATTGATTGCCGACAATATTCTCAAAGGACAGTTCCATGCACTGAAAGAGATTATGAGCAAATCGCGTGAGCTGGGTATGCAAACCTTCGACCAAGCCTTATTTGAGCTGTATAACGAAGGCGCAATTAGCTATGATGAAGCCTTACGCAATGCCGATTCAGTCAATGAATTGCGTTTACAGATCAAGCTGAAAAGTACTCGCCAAGAAGGCGCGCCCGTTGCAATGATGACTGCGTTAAATGTGGTACAAGAAGAAAAGCCTGAAGAAGAGCAACAAACTGAAGATCAGTGATAGAAAAAATGGCTTGGATTGCAACACAACCCAAGCCATTAATTTTTGATTTAATTCATTATTTACCAATACAGAACGAACCAAAAATCTTACCCAGCAAGTCATCGGCACTGAAATCACCTGTGATTTCACCCAGTGCATTTTGTGCTAGACGCAATGATTCAGCCACCAGTTCACCCGCATTAAACACAACGAGTTGCTCACGCGCCTCAGACAAGTAGCGCTGAGTGCGCTTCATTGCGTCTAAATGGCGTGTTCTGGCAATAAAGGTATCTTCTTCAGGCTGAAAGCCAGCATGCGCTGTAATCGCATCTATGAGCGCTTGAACCCCCATATCTTGTTTTGCAGAAACGCTGATATGACGAAAGCCCTGATAATCGCTTAACGTGGCATCTTGACCCGTTAAATCACATTTATTGCCAATCAATAACAAACGTTTTGGCTCTAAATGCTCTGCAAAATATTCATGCGCCAATTGCAAAGGTTCATCACCCTGATTTAAGTCATAAACCAACAGCAATAAATCTGCCTGCTCGATTTCCTTAATCGCACGACGAATCCCTTCTTGCTCAACAATATCACCGGTTTCACGTAAACCTGCAGTATCAGTTAGGGTAATCGGCAAGCCATTTAAACTGATCTTTTCATGTAGTACATCACGAGTAGTACCTGCAATATCGGTCACAATGGCACGTTCATGGCCTGCGAGCGCGTTCAACAGGCTGGATTTACCTGCATTTGGCTTACCCGCAATCACCACCTGTAAACCTTCACGTAATAACTGGCCTTGCCGCGCAGACTGCTGTACCGCTTGAACTGAGTCTTGTACATCGTCCAACAAGGCCAAAATCTTTCCGTCAGCCAAGAAGTCAATTTCTTCTTCTGGGAAATCAATCGCGGCTTCAACATGCAAACGTAAGTGAATCAGCTTTTCTAAAACCGTATTAATTTTGGTTGAAAAAGCACCTTGTAAAGAACGAACCGCCGAACGTGCTGCCGCCTGTGATGTCGCATCAATCAAATCGGCAATTGCTTCTGCTTGCACCAGATCCATTTTGCCATTTTCAAAGGCACGCATGGAAAACTCACCCGCCTTTGCAGCAGTTGCGCCCAAATCCAGTAAACGTGCTAACAGGGCATTTTGAATGACTGGACCGCCATGCCCCTGTAACTCCACCACATCTTCCCCAGTAAAGGAGTGCGGGTTCGGAAAGCACAATACAATGCCTTCATCCATCACCGAGCCATCGGCATCACAAAACTGGCGGAAACCTGCCATGCGTGCCGCAGGGAGCTTTTTCTGGGTCAGTTGCTCTGCTATGGCATAAGCTTTCGGTCCAGAGAGTCGAATCACCCCCACACCACCACGACCTAATGGGGTAGCAATCGCAGCAATTGTGGTTTGATGTTGCATGTTAAATTCACCTAAAAAACGCAAGGGTTGTTGGGTTCAACCACTCAATACAGACAAAGAAAAATCCGCCTAAGATTACCATCTTAAGCGGATTTATTCAGTAAAAGTTCGAACTTAAGCGCTCGGCTCAACCTTGTTGAGACGGTCTTTTTCGACACCTTTGTTAATAAACCATTGTTGCAAAATGGTAATACTGTTGTTGACGATCCAGTAAAGCACTAAGCCCGCAGGGAAGAACAACATGAATACCGTAAACATGATTGGCATGATACGGAACACTTTTGCCTGCATTGGATCAGTCGGTTGTGGGTTCAACATTTGCTGAACGAACATGGTCACACCCATGATCAACGGCAAGATAAACCATGGATCCATCGCAGATAAATCTTGAATCCAGCCTAACCATGGTGCATGACGGAGTTCAACTGATTCCATCAATACCCAATACAAGGCTAAGAAAATCGGCATTTGTAATAGCAACGGCAAGCAACCAGACAATGGGTTGACTTGTTCACGCTTGTATAAGGCCATCATTTCTTGCGAGAAACGCATGCGGTCTTCACCAAACTCTTCTTTCATGCGTTGCATTTCTGGCGCAATCACACGCATTTTCGCCATCGAACGATAACTTTTTGAAGAAAGTGGCCATAAAATCAACTTCACCAAGATCGTCAATAAGATAATTGACCAGCCCCAGTTACCAATAATGTTATGGAAGAATTGCAAGCCCAAGAACAATAATTTCGCAATTGGCCATAACCAACCATAATCAACAGTTTGGTTTAAACCAGCAGCTAAGTCTTTGAGTTCAGATTGGATTTTTGGACCTGAATACAGTTTAGCATCCACTTCCATTGATGTACCTGCAGGTACATTGATCACTGGAGAAGTGAAGCCCATGATATTCATGCCGTCCGTAGACTGACGTGACTCTAATTTTGCATTATATGGCTGACCATCGGCCTGAGTGAGTTTTAAGTTCCCAGGAATCCATGCGCTCACAAAATAATGCTGAACCATGGCAACCCAGCCGCCTTTGGCTTCAACATTTAATTTTTCGTCATTAAAGTTGGTAAATTTTAACTTGTTATAATGCGCATCTGGTGTACCCCAAGCGCCACCAAGATAAGTACCCAGGGTGAAAATACCTTGTGAAGACTTACCTGGGTCATCCGAATTATCACGCTTTAACTGACCAAACATTTGACCTTGCCAGCTTTGCTGACTGCGGTTAATGACTTGATGTTTAACGGTAATTGGGTAATCGCCTTGCGTGAAGGTGAACGATTTGATCACTTCCACACCTTCAGGTGTTTTAAATACCAACGGCACAGTCAACACTTGCTGTGTTTTACCATCTTTCGACGCAACGCTTTTCGCATCTGCCAACGTGTATGCTGTTTTTTCAACATCATACATTGGACGACCGCCACGGCTGCTATCTGGTCCATTTAAACCAATTAAACCAGATTGAGCGACGTAAGTACGTTTCGCATCGCTTTCCAGCATGACAAACGGTTTGTCGCTGTCTTTGCTTTCATCATGGCTTAACAATTCAATACGGACGATATCACCACCTTTTGGATTGATCCACAGGTGATAAAGATCAGTTTGTACTGAAATCAGTTGCTGACTCACAGATGTATTATGTTCTGTGGCTTGTGATGCAGTCACATTTGCTTGTGGCAAGTCTGAAGCCGCTGTTGCATTTTGAGCATTTGGCAAATCTGCAGATACTTCATGTGCAGTCACAGCAGCCGCTTGTTGTTGCGGTGCTGGTGCAGCATGACCATAATCTTTTTGCCAAGCCAAAATAAGCAAATATGCGGTAACAAACATGGCTCCAAGAATTGCAAATCTGGCCCATTGTTGCATATCTATAATCCCAAATGGTTAGAGAGATTTTGCTTGAATAAACGATCACGAAAGGGTACAGCAACGTGATGCATTTGAGAATCTATTTGATGAAACGAAATAAAACGAAGTGCTTTACGAGGCACAGGATCATAGCCTGACCCACCCCAAGGATGACAACGGCAAATTCGCTTAGTCGATAACCATACACCTTTGACCGCGCCATGTGTCTGCAAGGCTTCGATTGCATATTGCGAACAAGTGGGAATATAGCGACAACGAGGACCCAATAATGGACTAATTGCGATTTGGTAACATCTTATCAACCAATGCAGTAAACGTACCATTGGAGATCTCTAATTTTGGAGGGATGTCACAACGACTTTGGAATGCTTCTTTGCTAAGCGTTGTAATTTTTGCCAAGCAAAATCTAATTGTTGATGTAATTCTTGATTTGCGATTGCTTCTATACCTACTTTAGGCATCACCACAATATCGATATCAGCATTAAATTGCGCTTGATGTAAACGAAAGCTCTCCCGAGCAAGACGTTTTATTCGATTTCGTTCATGTGCACGACGCACCTTTTTTTTAGCAACGACAATACCCAAACGGCTTTTCGGCTGTTCGGTTAATTTTGCTAAAAAAAGGAAATGGGGCTGATGCACTTTAAAAAGCGCACCATCAAATACACTTTTATAATCAGCGGCACAACGAATACGAGATTCAGTGCCGAAACTGTAAAGTGTCATCACCCAAGTCTGGTCAGCTTAACAGTATTAAACAGTTAAGCTATGACGACCTTTTGCACGACGACGAGCTAAAACTTGACGACCTGCTTTAGTAGCCATACGAGCGCGGAAACCATGAACGCGTTTACGCTTTAATTCAGATGGTTGGAAAGTACGTTTCATTTCGAAACTCCAAAATGATCTTTCTATAAAGGTCCGCGATTTTATTGCGCAATGTTTACGCTGTCAATGAAAAATCAAAAACTTTACATTTTCTTTGTTCTGTTTTGAAGCAATAAAACTGCTCGAAGTTATATGCTTTTATTGAAAACAAAAAATATACACAAGCTATCTATTTAAATAATATCAGTATTCGTCTATATTCACAGCTTACAAACAAGCTTATCAACAATCCATCTTCTGATTTAAATTTAATTCTTGGATTTTGAATTTAAATTTCGATATGCTCAGTTATCCACAATTCGAGTGAACCCTATAAGTAAATTCAAATTTTAAAATTTAAATTTATTCTTATTAGGGCGCATTTATTCTGTGGAAAGTGATGTTTTTTCATGAATAAACATAAAGTTATGCTGTGGATAAGCATGTTTTTATCAATTTTATAGTTTGTGGATAACTTTGAGCTTAAAACTATCCACAGCTTGTGCAAAAAGTTATGCACATATGGTTTTGAATTTAAATTTATAAACGAATGCTGTCTTTTTCAGCAAAAGTCCCATAAATTGTCCTGACAGATGTGGATAACTTGGTTAGAATGGCGACCCCTTTGAAAGATGAGGGGGTGACGGTTTTTTATTTTTGAATTTAAAAAATGGATATATAGGGGATGCACATGCTCTGGACAGACTGCTTAACTCGCTTGCGACAAGAGCTATCTGATAACGTCTTTGCGATGTGGATTCGTCCTTTGGTTGCTGAAGAGGTTGATGGTGTGATGCGTTTATACGCACCGAACCCCTATTGGACGCGTTATATTCAAGATAACCATTTAGAACTGATCTCTATTCTTGCGGAACAATTGTCGGAAGGCCGAGTTCGTCAGGTTGAAATTCTGGTTGATTCACGTCCTGGGACAATTTTGTCTTCTAATGAGCAACCTGCAACCACAACAGCAGCGTTGAGTAGTGCACCTGTTGCTGTTCCAACAAAAGTAAAAAAAGAATCTGACTTGGTTCAACCCAGTCAAAATGTCACTAAAATACCGAAGAAAAGACAACTCAATCCATTATTTACCTTCTCTTTGTTTGTTGAAGGCCGTTCTAACCAAATGGCTGCTGAAACCTGCCGTAAAGTTTTAACGCAGTTAGGGGCTTCGCAACACAACCCTTTATTTTTGTATGGCCCAACAGGTCTGGGTAAAACCCATTTAATGCAGGCCGTGGGCAATGCGCTGTTACAAGCCAAGCCAAATGCACGTGTGATGTATATGACTTCGGAAAGTTTCGTACAGGACTTTGTCAGTTCATTACAAAAAGGTAAGGTTGAAGAGTTTAAGAAAAATTGTCGTTCTTTAGATTTATTGTTGGTGGATGATATTCATTTGCTCGCAGGAAAAGAAGCCAGTCTTGTTGAATTCTTCTATACATTCAATGCTTTATTGGATGAATCTAAACAAATTATTCTAACCTCAGATCGTTATCCAAAAGAATTGACTGAACTTGATCCACGTTTAGTTTCTCGCTTTTCATGGGGTTTATCTGTGGGGGTTGAACCACCAGATATCGAAACCCGTATCGAGATTTTGCTGAAAAAAGCTGAAAATAGTGGTGTTGATTTACCAAGAAACTGTGCTTTGTTTATTGCACAACAAGTGGTTGCCAATGTGCGAGAGCTTGAAGGTGCTCTGAATAAAGTGGTCGCGATTTCACGTTTCAAAGGTACTGTCATTGACCTAGATGTCGTACGCGAGTCGTTAAAAGATGTTTTGGCGATTCGTGCACGTACCATTAGCGTGGAAAATATCCAGCGGGTGGTGAGTGAATACTTCCGAATTCCATTAAAAGAATTGATTGGTCCAAAACGTACCCGTATTTATGCACGCCCACGTCAATTGGCCATGGGTTTGGCACGTGAATTAACTGGGGATAGTTTCCCAGAAATTGGCATGGCTTTTGGTGGTCGTGACCACAGTACCGTGATGCATGCCTGTGAAAAAGTGGTCAGCTTGCGTGAAGAAGACCCTATTTTTAATGAAGACTATAAAAATTTACTGCGCTTGTTACAAAGTTAATCTATTTTTCAGAGTTGCAAACTATTTTTAAGTGCAGCATAGTACACTGCTAACATTCATATCGGCTTCTGTTGTAAGAGGAATAAAATCGTGCGTTTGAAAATCGCTAAAGAAAGTTTAGTCAATGTTTTATCCCATGTGGTGGGGGCTGTTGAACGCCGTCATACCTTGAATATTCTTTCAAACGTTAAAATTCAAACCACACAACAGGCTTTAACCATTACAGGTTCTGACTTGGAAGTTGAATTGGTTGCCAGCACTACGTTAGCAGAAGGTGCTTGTTTGGAAGCGGGTGAAACCACGGTTCCTGCACGTAAACTGGTCGAAATTTGTAAATCTCTTCCGACAGCAGCCTTGATTGATCTACAAATTACTGAAGATCAACGTTGTATTTTAAAATCGGGCAATAGCCGTTTCGTTTTGGGTACACTTCCTGCGGAAGATTATCCATTGTTAACTACTGAAAATAGTCAGGGTACACAAGTTCAGGTCACGCAGCGTGAATTGAAGCGATTATTTGAAAAAACAGCTTTTGCTATGGCTGTACAAGATGTCCGTTTTTACCTGACGGGTACATTGTTGGAAATTGATCAAAATCAATTACGTACAGTAACTACTGATGGACATCGTTTAGCCTTGTGTGAGGTGTTGGCTTCTTCAACAGCAGCAGCGCCGATGCAGGCCATTGTTCCGCGTAAAGCCGTAGGTGAATTACAACGTTTACTGAGTCTTGAAGATGAGCAATTGACCTTATTGATTGGGCGTGAATTGTTGAACGTCACCATTAATACGCCAAGCCGTGATAAAGAGCAGGGTGATATTACGGTTCGTTTCACGACGAAGTTAATTGATGGGAAGTTCCCTGATTATCGCCGTGTCATTCCAAAAAATGGTGATAAGCATGTGTTTATTGCACATGATGTGTTTAAACAGTCGTTGCAGCGTGTTGCTATTTTAAGTAATGAAAAACTTCGTGGCGTTTTCTTGAATTTTAATCAAGATTCATTGCAGTTGCGTGCCAATAACCCAGAACAGGATGAAGCGGTAGAAGATATTGCAATTCAATATCAAGATGCCCCTCTAGAAATGTCATTTAATGCACAATATATTCTTGAAGTGTTGGGTGTACTGGATGGTGATGATGTGAAAATGAGCATGAGTGAAGCCAATCAATCGGTGCTTGTTCAAGATCCAGCGCATCCTGATCAAACCTATGTCGTGATGCCAATGCGAGTTTAATGGCGAGATTTGAGTTTTAAAGCATGCAAATCACGCGTTTAAATATCGAACGTGTACGTAATTTAAAGACGGTTGCACTCCATGAGTTGCAACCGTTTAATATTTTTTACGGCGCAAATGGTTCTGGAAAAACTTCAGTTCTCGAGTCCATACATTTACTGGCAACAGGTCGTTCATTTCGTACCCATATTCCAAAACATTACATCCAATATGATGCAGGGGATGCAATTGTATTTGCACAATCTGCCAGTGAGCGTATTGGTATGCAAAAGTTGGCTTCGGGCGAACAGGTGATTAAGGTCAATGGCGATACTATTGCGACTCAAGGTCAACTGGCAAAATTATTGCCTTTACAGCATATCGATCCACAGAGTACCGATATTATTGACCATGGTGCAAAGCCTCGACGGCAGTTATTAGATTGGTTAATGTTCCACGTGGAACCTGAGTTTTATTTTGCATGGCAATATTATTCTCGGGCACTCAAACAACGCAATAGTTTGCTCAAGACACGGCGTAATCTGACTTTGGCTGATTTAGAGCCTTGGAATAAAATGCTCAGTGATTATGGTGAAATGCTGCATTCACAACGGGTCAGTATTGTTGAGCAATGGAACCAATTTTTCCATGAAGATTTAAAGCAACTTCTACCCAATCTTGAAATTGAACTGGAATACAATCCCGGCTTTCATACTGAACAAGGTCTATTGCAGGACTTGGTTCAGCAGCATCAAAAAGACCTCGATCGACGTTATACCGAGTACGGTCCGCATCGCGCTGATTTACGTTTAAAAACGCCGTTTGGCAATGCCGATGATGTGCTCTCTCGCGGGCAAAAAAAGTTGTTAATCATGGCATTAAAACTGTCACAAATTGCAATGCTACATGCGAGTAATAAGGAAACTGTGGTATTATTAGATGATCTGACAGCAGAGTTAGATGAGACTGCACAACAACGTTTAATTGAGCGATTGAGTCAGTTGGGAAGTCAAGTTTTTATGACCACCTTAGACCATGCGTCGGTATTAAAACACTTACAGGATTTGTCGATTTCTTTTCAATTATTCCACGTTGTTCACGGTCAAGTCAGTCTTGCTGCACCATAATTTTATTTTTCATCTTTCAATAGATCAATATTACTAGGGAGTAACCATGAGTTCAGAGTCTCAATCAGTCTCTCAAACAGAACAAACAAATGAAAAGGCTTATGATTCCTCTAGTATTAAAGTATTACGTGGATTAGACGCGGTTCGTAAACGTCCTGGCATGTATATCGGTGACACCGATGACGGTACAGGTTTACACCATATGGTGTTTGAGGTGGTGGATAACGCCATCGATGAAGCTTTAGCAGGACACTGTGACGAGATTATCGTGACGATTCATGAAGATGAATCGGTGAGTGTCTCGGATAATGGTCGTGGAATTCCAACCGATATTCACCCAGAAGAAGGGGTGTCAGCGGCAGAGGTGATTCTGACGATTCTGCATGCAGGTGGTAAATTCGATGACAACAGTTATAAGGTGTCGGGTGGTTTACACGGTGTAGGTGTCTCAGTTGTAAATGCCCTATCTAAAAAATTGCATTTGACCATTCACCGTGCTGGCCAAATCCATGAACAAGAATACGCGCATGGTGATCCGCAATATTCATTAAAAGTTGTAGGTGAAACCGATACATCGGGTACAACGGTTCGTTTCTGGCCGAGTGAACTCACCTTTAGCCAAACCATTTTTAATGTCGATATTTTGGCTCGCCGTTTAAGAGAACTCTCTTTTCTAAACGCAGGCGTGCGAATTGTATTGCGTGATGAACGTGTAAACTTCGAACATGTTTATGATTATGAAGGCGGTTTATCTGAATTCGTTAAATACATTAACGAAGGTAAAACCCATTTAAATGAGATTTTCCATTTCACCGCTGATACGGATAGTGGTATTGCCGTTGAAGTTGCATTGCAATGGAATGAGAGTTACCAAGAAAACGTTCGTTGCTTTACCAATAATATTCCACAAAAAGATGGTGGTACACACCTTGCAGGTTTCCGTGCTGCGTTAACTCGTGGTTTAAACCAGTATCTTGAAAGTGAAAATATTCTTAAGAAAGAAAAAGTTGCTGTCACAGGTGATGATGCGCGTGAAGGCTTAACTGCAATTATTTCAGTGAAAGTGCCAGATCCAAAATTCTCATCACAAACCAAAGAAAAATTGGTGTCGAGTGAAGTGAAACCTGCAGTAGAGCAGGCAATGAACAAAGAGTTTTCAGCTTATTTGCTGGAAAATCCACAAGCCGCAAAATCGATTGCAGGCAAGATTATTGATGCAGCACGTGCGCGTGATGCGGCACGTAAAGCTCGTGAAATGACCCGTCGTAAGAGTGCATTAGATATTGCGGGTTTACCGGGTAAATTGGCAGACTGTCAGGAAAAAGATCCAGCATTGTCTGAACTGTATCTGGTCGAGGGTGACTCTGCGGGCGGTAGTGCCAAACAAGGTCGTAATCGTAAAATGCAGGCAATTTTACCGTTGAAAGGTAAAATTCTAAACGTGGAACGTGCGCGCTTTGACAAGATGATTTCAAGCCAAGAAGTCGGTACTTTAATTACCGCTTTGGGCTGTGGTATTGGTCGGGAAGAATATAATCCAGACAAATTACGTTATCACAAAATCATCATCATGACCGATGCGGACGTGGATGGTTCACATATTCGTACTTTGTTATTGACCTTCTTCTTCCGTCAAATGCCAGAATTGGTTGAGCGTGGCTATATCTATATTGCACAGCCGCCATTGTATAAGTTGAAGAAAGGTAAGCATGAGCAGTACATGAAAGACAATGATGCACTGGAAACCTTCTTGATTTCCAATGCGATTGATGAGCTTGCATTACATGTCAGCGCTGAGGCACCTGCGATTAATGGGGCTGCATTAGCAAGTGTTATTGCCGACTATCAAGTGTCACAAAAAAGCTTACAACGCCTGACTCAACGTTATCCTGCAAGTTTGTTAGATGGTTTACTTGAGCTAGATGCATTTAAAACAGATCACAACCATGAACGCGACTATGTTGAAACATGGGCAGAGCAATTACGTGTTGCAATTGAAAAATTACAACCAAGCCTACGTCCCGAGATTACATTAGAAGCGTTTGAGCGTGAAAATGCGCAGGGCGAGAAATCAGCACATTATTGGCCACGCGTCACCGTATATGTGCATAACTTACCGCATTCGTATCTATTAGATGCTGGTCTGTTAAATTCTGCTGAGTATGCGCGTTTACTGAAGAACTCGAAGAGCTGGTTCAAGTTGCTGGAAGAAGGGGCTTATCTGCAAAAAGGTGATCGCCGTATTCAGGTCACGAGCTTCCATCAAGTATGGCAGCACATTTTACAAGACTCACGTCGCGGTATGATGATCCAACGTTATAAAGGTTTGGGTGAGATGAACGCTGAGCAGCTTTGGGAAACCACTATGGATCCTGAAAACCGTAATATGTTGCAAGTGACTATTGATGATGCGATTGAAGCAGATCGTATGTTCTCTTGCTTAATGGGTGATGACGTAGAACCGCGTCGTGCTTTCATTGAAGAAAATGCGTTAAATGCTGATATTGATGCTTAATTAGCTTAGGCATCAATACCAAACAAAAGAGCTTATCTTTTACCGTGTTGTAAAAGATAAGCTCTCCATCCTGCAACCAATAGAGGGAGTAGGGTAATGATCAAAAAAATAACATCTGCAATACCATCCATCAGCAGCATGCCAACAATTCCTAAAATACTGCATAAAGCCAACAGCCATAACACACTTAACTTATTCCACAGTTGCATTGTTGACTCCTTTTAAGCCCTTTTGTTGGCGTTTTGCCCACCATAACCATGCGCCATTTAAAGTGATAAATAAGGTGAGTAAGGTACATAGACTCCATAAGATCTTGAGAGGCATACCACCGTAATTGCCAAAATGCAGCGGTTGTGACAGTAAGATGGCTTTCAGATAGGTGGGTAATTCTTCAACTGTATCTACTTGTCCTGTTTCTGCATTGACCAAGGCGACTTTTAGCATCTTCTCTTTTAAGCCCTCATTGCCTTGCAGTAACACCATATAGTGACCTTGGGTGGCGTATTCTGTTTTTGGGTAGAACACACTGGTGGGGTGCCAATCTGTTTGACCTTTCTGAGCGGCCGCATAGACCTGATCAATGCTTAAATTTGGATGAATCACACGGGCATGCTGATATTTGTCTTGCAGGGCTTTCAGTTCAGTCATTTGCCAAACTCCAATTGCAACCGTACCAAAACCCAGTAGAAATCCAGTTAAGGTCACTACCAAGGCCCAACCGAGGATTGCAGAGCCAATTAAATTATGTAGGTCGAGCTGTAATAGTCGCTGACTCTTTCTAAAACGAAGAATGCCCAAAAAGAATTTTTTCACATAGGGGGCATAGATCACCAAGCCAGAAACCAAAGATAAGAACACTAACAAAGCAATCAGTGCCCCAATCAATTGTCCAATAAAACCTAGAAACCAGTTGGCATGCAGTTCCAGTAAGAAGCCAGTCAAAGTATCTCGTTCATTTGGTCGATCAATCAGCGTTGCAGAACCAATATCTGCAAACAGCCAACGTGCTTTTTCAAAGCTTTGTTCAGGTTTCGCCATCCCGATAAGGAGTACACCAGGATGATGCTCGGGGTCATAGCCTGTACTGATAATCTGCTCGGTAGGGTAGGTTCTCTGTGCGGTCGCGATTGAGTCCGCTAGCGGTCGTTGCTGTTGTAAAGAAGAATGTAGAGCCGTAGGCTCGACCCCAAGTGCATGATCAATCTCTTCATGGAAAATCAGAATAACCCCAGTGATGGATAAAATTGCAAAGGGCACCACAATCACCAAGCTGACCCAGCGATGAATCCATAAGTTAATGCGAAACCAGCGCGAGTTGGTTTTTTTAATGGCAGTTGCTGTTTGCTTCATAACTGATTTTCCAATGAGGTTGAGAACATTGGCTTCCTTAAGAATTGTGTTTTTATGAAGTGATTTTATTTTTATTGATAATTATTTTCATTATTATTTACTATTGTTTTTTACGTTCCACGTGAAACCTTAGACTGAATAAAATGATTAAAAAAAGGTAGTCGATGAAATCGCCTACCTATCAATGATCTATTTAAGCTTGAAATGAATGAATAATCAGATTGCTGTCAGCAAAAGAGCTTGTTAATTTTCGACAAAGTCACTCACTTGAATCAACGCATGACCAAACAAGTATCCAGCAGTCACCAACACGCTGATCCACAGTAATGCACCCAAGATGTTATACACAACGAAATGGCTATAATTCATGTTGCTTGAACCTGCTGCTAAGGGCGCAAATGAACGGGCAAACGGAATAAAACGAGCCAATAGGATGGTTTTCCCCCCGTGCTTTAAGAAAAACACATTGGTTTTTTGCAAATATTCTTGCTTAATAAAGCGTGATTTAACATTGAAAATACGATCGCCAAAATGACGGCCTATATGGTAATTCACCATATAGCCCAGTGCTGCTGCAAAGAACAGTAAGCTGATCATATAACCAAGATGCATGATTTCAACCACAGAGCATAATGCACCAACAGTGAGTAACAGACTGTCTCCGGGTAAGAAGAACATAAAAACAAAAGCGGTTTCTGAAAAAATAATCAGAAAAAGGATAAAATAAATCCATAAGCCATATTCTTGAACTAAGACTGGTAGAATATGTTCAAAATTAAAAATAAAATCTAAAGAATTCATTCAGTTTGTATGATCCAAAATAGAGTACTCACCAAATTAAAGTACAAAAAATGTGAAATGAATTTAACCCTCAGGATTCATTCGTCACTTATAAATTTACAACAGTGGCAGCTGAGTATATCGAGCCTGAGCCTAAAGCTCAATTTTCTCAGAAAATTCCAATTTTTACCTTATCTTAAATTCTCGACAAATTCATGACATTTTTCATGCTATTCATAGTGTTTTTAAGTATCCAAAGCATCTTTTAAGGCCATAAATGGGATGCTTCTGTTTAAATAAATGACCTTAAACGTTGTGATTCATACACACTCAAACAGAGCTGTGTATGAATCAGCTGGCAGCTTAATCTGCAAAAGAGCTTTCCAGCTCTTCAAGTTCCATCATCAGCTCTAAAAGCTGTTCTTCATGCTGTTCTAATTTCGCTTTGAGCTCATTTTGCTCATTCATTAGCTTGATCAAATCATTTTTGCGGTCGGCCTCATACAAGGCACTATCCGCTAAAGCATGTTCAATTTCAGCTAAGCGTGGCTGAACCTTTTCAATTTGAGCTTCGACTTTTTCGATATTTTTACGAATTGGACGCGTCATTTCACGGCGACGAGCTGCTTCTTTACGTTGCGCTTCCTTATCTACTTTTGCGACAGGGGCTTGGCTGGTTGTACTTTGCTGTTGTGATGCATTTTGTGCATTGATCTGTTGTTGGCGCGCTTCACGTAACCATTTGGCGTAGTCTTGTAGATCACCTGCAAATTCTGTGCATTGACCTGCATGCACTAATAACAAGTCATCACAGACACTGGCAATCAATTGGCGTTCATGTGAAACCAGCACCACCGCACCATCAAAGTCCTGTAGTGCCATGGTCAGTGCCAGACGCATATCCAAGTCTAAATGGTTGGTTGGTTCGTCCAGAATCAAGACATTGGGACGTTGCCATACGATCAGTGCCAGCGCCAGACGTGCACGTTCACCACCAGAGAAGCTCTCACATGGCGTATCCATACGTTCGCCACTAAAGCCAAAACTGCCTAAAAAGGCACGTAAAGTAGCTTCACTGATGTGCTTGTCGGCAATACGTGCCAATTGCAGCATTGGGCTGGCATGGGCATCCAAAGCATCCATTTGATGCTGAGCAAAGTACCCAATATTGAGTAGTTCAGAGGCTTTACGTTCACCCGCCAGTAGTGGCAGATCTCCGACAAGAGTCTTGATTAAGGTTGATTTACCTGCACCATTCATCCCGAGTAAACCAATACGTGAACTTGGGGTGATTTGCAGACGAATTTTTTCAGCAATGATTTTATCGCCGTAGCCAATCGTAGCAGCATCTAGACTCAGCAGAGGTGAACTCATTTTGGTCGGTTCACGGAAGCTGAAGGTAAATGGCGTATCAATATGTGCTGGTGCGAGTTGCTGCATGCGCTCTAATTGCTTAATTCGGCTTTGTGCTTGGCGGGCTTTGGTGGCCTTGGCTTTAAAGCGGTCAATAAACTTTTGTAGATGTGCGCGGGTTTCTTGCTGCTTCTCAAAAGCTTGCTGTTGCTGCGCTAAGCGTTCACTACGAGTGGTTTCAAAGGTGGAATAATTACCGGTATACAAGGTCAGTTCTTGATTTTCGATATGTAGAATATGATCGGTAATCGCATCCAAGAAATCTCGGTCATGTGAAATCAGGACCAATGTGCCTTCATACGCTTTGAGCCAGTCTTCTAACCACAAGATCGCATCCAAGTCCAAATGGTTGGTCGGTTCATCCAGTAATAGCAGGTCTGAACGGCTCATAAGGGTGCGCGCCAAGTTCAAACGCATGCGCCACCCGCCCGAGAAGCTGGCGACATTTAATTTTAATTGATGATCGAGAAAACCGAGACCTGCCATCAATTGTGCTGCTTTGGCAGGCGCTGCATAACCATGGATCTCATCAAAACGACCATGCAGTCGAGCCAAATCATCATTACTGAGTTGATCTGGATGCGCTAATTTTTCTTGAATGTCCCAATATTCTTCATCACCAGACAAAACAAAATCAATTGCTGGCATTTCCAAGGCTTTAATTTCTTGCGCCATATGCGCCACAGTCCAGACCGCGGGGCGGGTCAGATTGCCCTCATCTGCAACCAAGTCTCCTAAGAATGCAGCGAATAGAGTCGATTTACCTGCACCATTCACGCCTGTAAGACCAATTTTCCAGCCCGGATGAAGCTGCATTGAAGCTTTTTGGAATAAAACTCGCCCACCACGGCGTAATGAAACTTGGTCAAATTGGATCATGAGCATGCAAAATAGCGAATAGATAGCTGCATTTTAAGGTGATCGCCCATGAATGCAAATTTTTATATTTAAGATCAAGTTATTCGAATTGAGCTGATCAACCAATGATAAAATAGAGTAAAAGCTCTATTTTTGTGACACGAATCAGATTATTATTTAAATTATATGAAAAATAAGCAACAAGATTAAAAGTAGCAGCATAGGATTTAAGGATGAACAAGGGAATTCTTGCATTGGGGGCAATGCTGGTGTTGGGGACCTATACAGAAACACATGCAGCGAGCAAAATTTGTGTTTTTGATTTGTTGGGGAAATCAGGAGAAGCCTATAAGGCCATGGAAGAGTGGGCCTTGGCTGCTAAAGCATGGCGTGGTGATACCTTTCTGATCAGCTATCAGAATGAAGCGCTGGCAGAAAATGACTTTGAACAAGGCAAATGTGATGGCGTCTATATGACTTCGATGCGTGCGCGCCGTTATAACAAATTTGCAGGTTCGATTGATGCGATTGGGGCGGTACCAAGCTATGCGATTGCACAGAAAGCGATTAGTTTTGCTTTGGATAAGCGTAATCAACGCCGTTTGCTCAGTACCGTTGATAATGAAAACTATGAAGTTGCAGGGATTTCACAAATTGGCTTGGCCTATATCTTTGTCAAAGACAAGAAGATGAATACTATTGAGCAAATCAAAGGGAAAAAATTTGCAGTGCTTGGCTATGACGAAGCACAAAAGATCGTGGTGAAAAGCCTAGGTGGACAAGCCGTACTTGCAGATATCTCTGATATCGCCAAAAAGTTTAATACTGGTCAGGCCGATATTATGGCGGCACCTGCCTATGCCTATAAGCCTTTAGAATTGTCAAAGGGATTGGGAAATGAGGGCGCGATTATTACGTTCCCGGCGGTGAACATGACCATGGACTTAATTATCCGTCCTGAAAAATTCTCCAGCAATTTTGGACAGAACTCTCGAGCGTGGTTTCTAAGCCGTCTGAATACCAATTTCGCACTGATCCAGCGTCTTGAATCAGAATTACCTGCCAAATATAAAATCAACCTCAGTAACGAGGATAAAACCCGTTATCAGCAAATCTTGCGTGAAGCACGTATGGGATTGACCAAACGTGGTATTTACGATGCCAGCATGATGAGTGTACTGAAACGCGCGCGCTGTACGGTCGACCGAACCAATTTTGAATGTAGTTTGGGCGGTGAGTAAATCGGGATAACAGAGCATGTTTTCTCGTTGACTCATGTCTAGCCCTCTCTGAATTTGATTCTGTGATGCAGATGGGTAAAACAGATGAAAACCCGACATATGTATATAAAAGCGCTATTCTTTTGGTTGAAATCTGACTATATTGAATAAGCGCTGATGGAAAATTGTGCAAAAATAGCAAAGTAAGGGAAAACAAGATGAAAAAAGGACTTTGGGCATTGAGTGCTACAGCTCTATTTGTCATGAGCACTCCTGTACAGGCAAAACAACAAATTTGTGTTTTTGATTTATTGGGTAAGGCTGGGGAGTCTTATAAACTGATTGAGGAATGGAAGCTGGCTTCTAAAACATGGCAGGGCGATGTTGAACTGATTCCTTATCAAGACGAAGAAAAAGCGGAAAAAGATTTTGATGCAGGCAAGTGTGATGGGGTCTATATGACTTCGATGCGTGCCCGTAAATATAATAAATTTGCAGGTTCAGTTGATGCAGTTGGGGCTGTGACCAGCAATGCCATTGCGCAAAAGGCGATTACCTATGTACTGGATAAACGTAATCAGCATCGTTTAACGGCAACGATGAACGGCGAGAAATTTGAAGTTGCTGGTATTATTCAAGTTGGGTTGGCTTATATTTTTGTACGTGACAAAAAGATCGATACCATTGAAAAAGCCAAAGGCAAAAAATTCGCTTATTTACATTATGACCAAGCGCAGAAGGCCATTGTAGAAAGCATCGATTTGGTAGCGGTACCATCGGATATTTCTGATTTTGTGAAAAAATTTAATAGCGGACAGGTGGATGTGATTGCAGCGCCTGCCTATGCCTATAAACCTTTAGAAATCAGTAAAGGCTTGGCCAATGGAGCATTGTTTAATTTCCCTGTGGTGAATATTACCGGTGACCTGATTATTCGTCCTGCACAATTCCCAAGTGGTTTTGGAACCCAGTCTAGACAATGGTTCGTGAATAAACTGCCAAGTAACTTTGCCATGGTGCAACGTTTAGAAGCAGGGATGAATGCCAAAAAGATTACTTTGACCAATGAAGATAAAACCCGGTATCAAAAAATGTTACGGGATGGACGCATGAATTTAACCAAGCAAGGCGTATATGATGCGAGTATGATGAATGTGCTGAAGCGTGCCCGTTGTACGGTTGAACGGACCAACTTTGAGTGTACTTTGAGTGGTGAATAAAAAAGGAGAATAACTGAATAGATCTAAATCTATACATAAAATTAGGTATATATAACAAAATTGCCTATGAAAATAATAGAAATAGATAAAAGAGGGTAAAAAGTAAACAATCTAGTCATAAAAATAGAGTATAAGCTCTATTTTTTTTCAAAAAACATGATTAATATTTGCTTCGAACAAGGAGACAAACATAAAGTTTGTGAAAGGATGAAAAATATGAAAAAAATTGCACTTGCTCTTGCAGCAACTTCGATCTTTGGTGTGTCTGCTTCTACTCAAGCAGCAATAGATGTGTGTGTATTCGACTTATTAGGAAAGTCAGGTGAATCATACAAAATGATGCAAGACTGGGCACTCGCAGCGAAAGGCTGGGGCGCTGATGTCAACTTACTTGCAATCACGGATGAACAGGTTGCAGACAATAACTTTAAAGCGGGCAAATGTGCTGCTGTTGCGATGACAGCAATGCGTGCTCGCCCATATAACAAATTTGCAGGTTCAGTCGATTCATTGGGCGGTGCACCGAGCAATGAAGTTGCACAACGTGCGATTACTTATGTATTGGATGCACGTAATGCAGCCAAAATGACCACCAATTTAGGTGGTAACAAGTATGAAATTGGTGGTATTGCACCATTAGGCGCTGCTTACATTTTCGTACGTGACAAGAGCATTAACTCAATTGAAAAAGCAGCGGGTAAAAAATTCGCGGTATTGGGTTATGACGATGCACAAAAAATCATGGTTCAACGTGTAGGTGCGCAAGCGGTACTTTCTGATATTTCTAACTTTGCTGCTAAATTTAATAACGGCCAAGTGGATATGGTCGGTGCACCTGCTTATGCTTACAAACCATTAGAATTAAGCAAAGGCTTAGGTTCAAATGGTGCAATGTTTAACTTCCCAGTACTTCAAGTGACTGCGGATCTTGTTCTTCGTCCAGAGAAATTCCCTGCTGGCTTTGGTCAAAAATCTCGTGATTACTTTGTGAAGCAACTTCCAAAAGCATTCGCTATGATCAAACGTTATGAAGCTGAAATTCCAGCTAAATACAAAATGAACTTGAGTGCTGAAGATAACTTGAAATATCAAAAATTATTACGTGATGGTCGTATGGATCTGACTAAACGTGGTATTTACGATGCAAGCATGATGTCTGTATTGAAGAAAGCACGTTGTTCAGTCGACAAAGCAAACTTTGAATGTGCATTACCAGGTGAATAATCCTGAATCGCCATAATCAAGACCTAAAGCCTAGATTTATCTAGGCTTTTTGTTTTTTTGCAGATGTCA
This sequence comes from Acinetobacter higginsii, assembly GCF_000369525.1. Lineage (GTDB taxonomy): Bacteria > Pseudomonadota > Gammaproteobacteria > Pseudomonadales > Moraxellaceae > Acinetobacter > Acinetobacter higginsii. Next base: position 556,603 of record NZ_KB850071.1, on the reverse strand, counting down.
TTTAAGCCATTGTATTGATTGGCAAAGCTGGTAATTATATAAAAATATAAAAAACCAAATGGAATCTTGAAGATTTAAAAGATGTTTCAATCAGGATGATTAAACATGACTGTATTAAAACATTGATTCATTGGTAAACCGTATTTAAAGCTATACCGCCGGTCTTTTGATTTTGGATGGGATGCAACAACAATCAGCATAGATGCAAAGGAAAAATAACATGCAATGGTTTAAAACTTTATTACTTGCGACTGGAATCGCCGCGGTATCTGCGGGCACTCAGGCAAAACAAACAATTTGTGTATTTGATATCGTGGGCAAAAGTGGCGATGTTTATGCATTAATGAAGGATTATCAACTCGCTGCAAAAACTTGGGGCGCTGATATTGAGCTTAAAGTTGGAACCAATGAAGCGGTCATTGCAGAAGACTTTAAAGCAGGAAAATGTGATGGCGTGAGTATCACAGGAATGCGTGGTCGTCAGTTTAACCAATTTACGGGTTCATTGGATGCAATCGGGGCGATTACCGACCTTAAATTGGCCGTTAAAGTGATGCAGGGTTTAGCCAGCCCAACCTTTGCCAAAGCGATGGTGAATGGAAAATATGAGGTGGTTGGTGTTATTCCTGTGGGTGATGCCTATTTATTGGTGAATGACCGTAATATCAATACCGTTGCCAAGGCGGCAGGTAAGAAAATCGCCGTTTTAGATTATGACGAAGCCCAAAAAATTATGGCGTCACAAGTCGGTGCACAAGCGGTCAGTTCAGATATCACCAACTTTGGTGCGAAGTTTAACAATGGTCAGGTGGATATTATTGGTGCGCCAGCGGCAGCGTTCAAACCTTTAGAACTGTATAAGGGCTTGGGAACCAAAGGGGCGATTGTGAATTACCCAATTTTACAAGTAACTGGTAATTTAATCATTCATCCGGATAAATTCCCTGCTGGTTTTGGCCAAAAGTCAAGAGAATGGGTGAAAGCACAATTACCACGTGCATTTACCATTCTTGGAAAAATGAAAGCAGACATTCCACAAAAATATTGGATGGAAGTTCCTGCTTCTGACAAACCAGGCTATCAAAAATTAATGCGTGAAGCACGTATTAATCTGACCGCTAAAGGAATTTATGACAAGCGCATGATGAAATTGTTATGGCAATTCCGTTGCCGTGAAGATGCTAAAAACTTTGAGTGCGGTTTACAGGATGAGAACTACAAATAATCATATAAAAAGTCTTTAACAGCACTTTAAACTTCAAATACAGACCCGATATTGAGTATGCTATACTGAATATCAGGTCTTTTATTTATTAAAGACGTATTGAAGTCTGAGGAATATCCATCATGAACGCTCAAGCTCTAGAATTGTCAGATAGTGCTGCTAACAAAGTTCGCCAACTACGCGAAAGTGAAGGCAATAACGATCTTATGTTACGTGTTTATGTAACAGGCGGTGGTTGTTCAGGCTTCTCTTATGGCTTTAATTTCGCTGAAAGCATCAATGAAGATGATGCTGAATTTATGAATGGCGACGTTAAAATGCTGGTTGACTCCCTCAGTTATCAATATCTTGTTGGGTCAGTGGTCGATTATTTGGAAGGACTTGAAGGCTCTCGTTTTGTAGTTCAAAACCCGAATGCGACCACCACTTGCGGTTGTGGTTCATCGTTCTCGATCTAACCGATTTTTGATGTAAAAAAAGCTTCTCCAATTGAGAAGCTTTTTTGTTTTATACCGTGGTTATTGTTCCGAGGATACGATCACCTGCTGCACCCGTCACCGCAGGTAAATTGCCACTCAGTTGTTGTACAAAGCGCATAGCCAACCACGCAAAAGCAGTTGCCTCTACCCAAGTTGGTGCTAGACCAAGCGCATCTGTTGTTTGCACTGACCAATTATGTTTACGTAGGCGCCAACGGAGTTGTTCAAGTAAATGTGAGTTATAGGCACCGCCACCACAGACATAGATTTCACCTGTCGGCATCCATTCCTTGCTACGATAAATTGCTTTTTTAATCGCACGTGTGGTGAGTTTCATTAAGGTCGCTTGAACATTCTCTGGCGTATCTTCCAGTTCATCATATTCCAGATCATTGCGCCAATCGCTGAGCTGCTCATCCAACCATTCTAAATTAAAGTCTTCGCGACCTGTGCTCTTCGGTGGTTCTTTGGCAAAAAATTCATGATTCTGTAGACGATCCAATAAAGAACGAATTGGATTGCCATATGCCGCCCAGTCGCCATTTTCATCATAAGGATGTCCAGTGTGGCGATGACACCAAGCATCCATCAAGATATTGGCAGGACCGGTATCAAAACCATATACGCCGTTTAAATCATTTGCAGGCAGCATACTGACGTTTGCAATACCACCTAAATTTAAAATGACACGGTGGATACTGTCATGTAGGAATAAGGCTTGATGGAAGGCGGGTACTAAAGGCGCACCTTGGCCACCTGCTGCCATATCACGACGACGGAAATCAGACACTACAGGCAGTTGCGTGATTTCGGTAATGATATTGGGGTCACCAATTTGTAAGGTAAAACCATGCTCAGGACGATGGCGAATGGTTTGCCCATGTGAACCGATGGCTTTAATTTGAGTGCGATCTAAATTATTCTTTTCAATCAGTTCATTAATGCCATGCCCAATCATTTGCGCTAAAGCAACATCAGCTTTACCCATACGATCAATTTCATTGTCATCAGGCAGTGTCAATGCCATCAACTCATCGCGTAATTCAAGTTCAAAAGGCACAGTCAGCGTAGCATGCAGCGTTAAAGGGTCGAATGAAGTTGCAACAATATCAACACCATCCATGCTCGTGCCTGTCATTACACCAATATAGATTGCGCTCATATACAACTTATCCTGCAAGATGCTGAAAAAATGTTAGTATATCGCACAAATTGAATAACTGATGTGTTTAGGTTTTGTGATGTCAAATTTCTTGCCAGCCGAAGAACAGCTTGCTCTCATTCAACGAGGCACGCACGAGATTATCTCTGAAGAAGATTTACTGAAAAAACTCAAAGAGAATCGTCCACTCCGTGTAAAAGCAGGCTTTGACCCAACGGCTCCTGATTTACACTTAGGACATACGGTTCTAATTAATAAATTAAAAACCTTCCAAGATTTGGGACATGAAGTTACCTTCTTGATTGGTGACTATACGGCCATGATTGGTGACCCGTCTGGGAAAAGCGCAACACGTCCGCCGTTGTCTCGTGAGCAAGTTGAAGCCAACGCGAAAACCTATCAAGAACAAGTTTTTAAAATCTTAGATCCAAATAAAACCAAAGTTCGTTTTAACTCGGAATGGTTTAATCAAAGAACAGCAGCTGATTTAATTCAATTGGCGAGCCAGCAAACCGTATCACGTATGTTAGAACGTGATGACTTTACTAAGCGCTATAACAACCATCAACCGATTGCAATTCATGAGTTCTTGTATCCATTGGTACAAGGCTATGACTCGATTGCACTTGAGGCAGATGTCGAGTTAGGTGGTACAGACCAGACCTTTAACTTGTTAATGGGTCGTACCCTACAAGGTCGTTACGGTCAAGAATCACAAGTCTGCATTACTGTGCCGATTCTTGAAGGTCTAGATGGCGTGAATAAGATGTCTAAATCTTTAGGCAACTATATTGGTGTATTTGACACTCCAGGTGCGATGTACCAAAAAATCCTGTCGATGCCAGATAGCTTGATTGAACGTTACTTTGATCTATTGAGCTTCAAGTCACTTGATGAAATCAAAGTACTGCTTGATGAAATGGCAGCGGGTCGTAACCCACAGGAAATCAAACGTATCTTGGCGCTTGAGTTGGTTGAACGTTTCCATGATGCAGAAGCAGCGGAAAATGCACATAAGAGTGCAGGTAACCGTGTAACTGAAGGCGAAGTACCAGAAGATACCCCAGAAGTGACCATTTCTCGTGGTGAGTTTGGTGGTGAGTTATTTATTGCAACCATTCTTCGTGTTGCAGGCTTAAACCCGAATGCAGCAGCAGCGAAAGACGCCGTGGGTCGTGGTGCAGTAAAAGTTGACTGGAATGTGGTTGATATGAGCTACTCTGTAAAAGAGAATGTCACTTTAATCATTCAATCAGGTAAAAAAGCCATTGCCCGAGTGACTTTCACTGACTAAATCGAAATGAAAATAATAAAAAGCAGGCCATGAGCCTGCTTTTTATACGTAAATAGCTGATAAAAACAACGAAAACACTGATTTTGTAGAAAAAAGAAACATGCAAAAGAAAATAATAAAAAAGGGGGTTGTGTCTGATGTGAAATGCTGTAGAATGCACATCCATCGGCGGTGATGCAGATAAAAACTTGTTGAGAAACAAGGATTTGGCTAAAAAGGTTGGATTCTTGGGTTGATTGATAAGTTTGCTAAATATCTAAATTACCTGTTGACTTTTAAGAAATTGAGAGTAATATAGCCGACCTAGCTTGATGATGACGAATCATCGAGAAGATCATTAAGAGAATAGAAGAACAACTTGTGTGGATTTTTACTGGTTGATCGATCGAAAATATTTCATTGATTGAATGGTAAAAATTTCTCGAAGTTTATTTGAGCGAATTTTTAGTCAGAAAATTGATGAGCCAAGATTTGTAGCCATAAGCTACTAATGATTTTAAACTGAAGAGTTTGATCATGGCTCAGATTGAACGCTGGCGGCAGGCTTAACACATGCAAGTCGAGCGGAGTGATGGTGCTTGCACTATCACTTAGCGGCGGACGGGTGAGTAATGCTTAGGAATCTGCCATTTAGTGGGGGACAACATTCCGAAAGGAATGCTAATACCGCATACGTCCTACGGGAGAAAGCAGGGGATCTTCGGACCTTGCGCTAAATGATGAGCCTAAGTCGGATTAGCTAGTTGGTGGGGTAAAGGCCTACCAAGGCGACGATCTGTAGCGGGTCTGAGAGGATGATCCGCCACACTGGGA
>NZ_KB850071.1:71031-548005 GCF_000369525.1 Acinetobacter higginsii | reverse complement strand
GATCCCTTCCCGAACTCAGAAGTGAAACCTCTTAGCGCTGATGGTAGTGTGGCACTTGCCATGTGAGAGTAAGTCATCGCCAGCTTTTAAATCTAAACACCCCCAACCAACCGTTGGGGGTGTTTTTTATTGCGTGAAGGAAATAAGTAGAAGAAATCGGCTAAAATCGGTTAAATCATTCTCAAATTTAACAATACAATGAAAATTTCTTTGCTCGTAGATCACCCAGAAGCGATTGGAAAAATTGCAAAGTGGTACTATAACGAATGGGCTTATCTCTCTTTACAGATTACCGAAGAAATGATGCATCAAAAGGTGCTGGAAAAATCAGCTAATCGTGATGTTATTCCTTTAGCAATCGTAGCTCATCATGAAAATGAATTGATTGGTGCCTTAGAACTGAAGCTACGAGAGAATAAAAACTATCCAGAATATGAGCATTGGATCGGTGGGATTTTTGTTGATCCTTTATGGCGAGGGCAAGGTGTTGCCAGCCAAATGATTACGATGGCACAAGAAAAAGCCAGAGAATTAGGCGTAACCATGCTGTATTTACAATGTGAAAGTCATAATATTTCATTATACCAAAGACATGGTTTTAAAGTGCTACATCAAGCCAATCACCATACGGTAGAAGCAACTATTATGAGATATCAACAATAAGAATTGCGAAGTTATGACTTTGTTTGGAGATACGATGGAACAAAAGTTATTTCAAGCTGCGAAAGTTTTTATGGAGAGCCGTTATCCTAAAGGCTGGGGTGGTGTTGCTGCACTCGCCACTGAGAGTGGTAAAATTTTGATAAGTGTTGCTCCTGAAACACGAAATGATGCTTTATCACTTTGTATGGAAGTCGGGGCATGCTTGGAGGCACATAAAATCAATGAAAAAATTACACATTCCCTCTGTATATGTAGAGCGTCGGAACATTCAAATATTCTAATTTTAACACCTTGTGGAATCTGCCAAGAGCATCTTTTCTATTGGGGAGGAGATGTTCTAGTGGCAGTGAGTACAACTGAGAACAAATTATTATTTAAATCCTTAAGAGAATTGATGCCCTACCATTGGTCGATGGTGAATGGAGTACAGCTTTGATGCGGTATAAGCAAAAGTTGTCCGTATTTAAAGAATTAGGATAGTAAGTATATGCTGAGTTATCGTCTTCTCTGCTCTGATAGTGAAACTGATATAGCCAGTATTCAAGCTGTATTTGAGGCTAGTCCAAATTATTTTAAACTCATTCAAGGATATAGTGCAGAGAAAAATGCTGCTCGAAACGATCTAAAAGCTGTACCGAGTGGACATCCATTTACTGCAAAGTTTTTTTACGCGATTTATCATAAAGGGCAAATGATTGGTTGTATTGATATTCTGCGAGGTTATCCCGAGTCATCAATAGTATTTATTGGACTGCTATTATTTATAGAGTCTCATCAAGGTTTAGGCTATGGCCCGCAGACAGTCCATTTTATTTCGGGGCTTGCGAATACTTGGGGATGTGATCGGTTGAGAATTGCAGTGGTTCAATCAAATGAACCTGCATTTGTATTTTGGTCAAAGGAAGGTTTTGTAGAACTTTATCGTAAAGAACTCAGTGAATATGTTGCTCCCGTTATTGTTATGGAGAGGCTGCTAATTTTTAAATGAGAGGAACTAAATGAAACTCAACTCTTTTTCACCACTCCCTGAAGATGATGCAGAATTACATCTTCCTGAGCTGGTGTATTGGGCATCCCTTGGTGATTTGGAACAAGTAGAGCAACTATTGGCCGAGGGGATAGATCCAAACCAAACCGATGATGACGGTTATAGTGCATTACAGGCTGCTGCAGAGAACGATTATTTGGCGGTGGTGAAGCTACTCGTGAGTAAGGGTGCAAATGTGGCGTATAAAAGCGAATATACGGCCCTACAGCTTGCTGAAATGGCAGAGCATAGCGAAGTGGTTGCGTATCTTAAAAGTCTTTAAATCATCTATAAACATGATAGATAAAAAGAAGCCCCATCATCCTGACGGGGCTTCTTCATATTCAGTTTATGTCGTTGATATCCTATTAACGACCACGTCCTGTGCGTTTTATTATTCTCAATGAGACTTCCTGTCTCTCTATGATTTATATGATAGGTGAAAAGTTTGTATTGGGGTATTCGCCAATCACTGCGATTGTTGTAGGTTTTGGCTTACATTAAGGAGGAGAGCTTAATGATTGGATATAAAAAACGGAATCTAAAGATTCCGTTTCTCACTTTATTACGATTTAGAAATGGATATCTAAGCCGATATAAGGACCTTTAAAGTTAAATTTAAGGTCATTTTTTTCGTAATCATCTAGTTTGACATCGAGGATACGATAGCCTGCTTTTAAGCCAACATCGACCAAGAGATTGTCAATAAAGTTGTATTGTACTTCGGCTTGTGCATCGGTGATTTTAGCGTCGTTAAAGTTGCTATATAACAACTCAGCTTTAGCGCTTAAGCCTGTGAAAGGTAGTTTTACCCCAGCTGATCCATAAATCACAGGAACCGTTTTATCGATATCAGTTTTGCTTAAGCCTAGTGTTTTTACATCACCATTCAAGTTAGTGGCACCTAGACCAACATCTGCATTTACGATAGTGTCTAAGATTTCATAATACAAAATGAAATCGGTATGATCGATATTCAGATCATAAACTGGCTGACCTGCAACTTCATTTTCAGTTTGTGATTTTAAATTCACATAGCGAATTTTTGCATTTGGAATCAGTGGAATCGGGTGTTCAAATGCAAGCGAGACTTGTGCAGAACCTTTACGATCAAGGTCTTGATCTGGTGCTGAGGTTTGTGCGGCCATATTGGCTTCACCATTGTAATTCCAATAGCTAAGATCACCTTTTACACCAATCATATCTGCTTGTGCCAGACCACAAAAGCTTGTCCCTAAAGCAAGCATTGATATTTTTAATATTTTCATTGCATTGTCCTAATCAGTATCAAAAACCGTAATGAATTGTTGTGAATTCATCAGCGAATGGGCGAATCATATAGTGATCTTGGAAAATATGCAGTAGTCTAATTTTAAATTTTTATAACGGGATCAAGAATAATGACAGATACAACAAGCGTGCGGGATTATCCACTGTATGTCGCGGGAAAAGCGGCGAGCACGGGGCAATGGCTTGAAGTACATGATAAGTATCGAAATACCGTCTATGCTCGTGTTGCTCTGGCCGATGCCAAAGTGCTTGAAAAAGCCATTTCTGCTTCAGTAAAAGCAGAACAGGAAATGGCAGCATTAAAGCCCTTTCAAAAACAACAGATCTTATTGCATTGTGTAAAGCGCTTTAATGAACTGCGTGAAGAATTGACTGAAATCCTGATTGCAGAAGGCGGCAAGCCGAGAGGTGCAGCAAGTGCAGAAGTTGAACGTCTGATTAATACCTTCCAATTGGCAGCAGATGCGGTGACGCAGCTGGATGATGGCCGCATGTTGCCCTTGGCGGTGACACCTGCAGCAGCCCGCTTTCGTGGTATGGTTAAACATGTACCAATTGGTGCGATTTCCTTAATCAGTCCGTTTAATTTCCCTTTAAATCTGGTGGCACATAAGATTGCGCCTGCGATTGCAGCAGGTTGTCCTTTTGTTTTAAAACCTGCCAGTTTGACTCCAATCAGTGCATTAATGATCGCCAAGGTATTAGCTGAAACAGATCTACCGAAAGGTTCATGGTCGATCTTGCCGTGTGACCGTCAAGCAGCAGATATTTTGGTGACCGATGATCGCTTTAAATTACTCAGCTTTACAGGTTCAGATCAAGTCGGTTGGGATATGAAAGCACGTGCAGGTCGCAAGAAAGTCACCTTAGAACTGGGCGGTAATGCTGCGGTTCTGATCGATGCAGATACCGTGATTGATGAGTCACTTATAGATCGTTTGATTAGTGCCGCTTATGGGCATGCGGGGCAGGTCTGTATCAGTGTGCAGCGGATTTTAGTTCATGCTGATATTTATGCAGAATTGAAAAAGAAACTGGTCGCAAAATTGAAAAAAATCAAAGTGGATGATCCAGCTTTAGCAACGACATTGGTTGGGCCAATGATTAAGGAAGCTGAGGCTGTTCGTCTAAAAAAATGGCTGGATAAAGCCGAGAAAAAAGGAGCAAAAATACTGACAGGAGGAAGTTTACAAGGCATGTTGTTTGAACCTGCTTTGCTGGAAAATGTAGATGCCAAGCTGGAAATCTATAAAGATGAAGCCTTTGGTCCTGTGGCGATTCTCGAAAAATTTAAGGATTTTGAGCAGGGTATTGCCACCATTAATCAAAGTCGTTTTGGTTTACAGGCGGGTGTATATACGCAGAATCTGAATAAGATGCTGTATGCATGGGATCATTTACATGTCGGAGGTGTGATTATTAACGATGTCCCAACTTTCCGTGTCGATAATATGCCTTATGGCGGCGTGAAGGATTCTGGCCTTGGTCGGGAAGGGATTCATTCTGCAATTCGGGATATGCAAGAGGAAAGGTTATTAGCCATCAAACAATAAAAAAGATTGTGGCCCAAGCGGAGTTTTAGCTTCGCTTGATTGTTTTATGTACTTGATTTTTATAAGTTGACTGCAAGGTCAAAATTACAGTCTGTTGAAAAATAATCAGTTGTTTAAAAAAGATGACTTTTTCTTTCAGAATTTACAGTAAAAAGAAATAAAAACAGGTATTGTTCGGCTATTAAAAGCAGAAAAACAAAGCCCAATCTTTAAGGAAGATGGTTTGGTTTTTGCTTTGTTTGTCCATGTAAACGGAGACCCACAAGGTTGAAATTTCATGCAAGCAAAACAAGATTTTTTATGGCACTTTTCATGTCTGTTGGATAATAAAAACCTAACACAGCATGGAATAGCCAGCAGGACAACTTAGGTGTTTTATGGCAGATTCTCGTGAAAACTGGACATCACGATCTGGTTTTATTATTGCAGCTGTTGGCTCAGCTGTAGGTTTAGGTAACATTTGGCGTTTCCCTTATGTTGCTTATGAAAATGGCGGCGGGGCGTTTCTTATCCCTTATTTACTGGCGTTGATTACCGCTGGTTTACCTCTTTTATTCTTAGATTATGCAACAGGTCATCGTGCGCGTAATTCACCACCAAAAGCGTATCGGGCGTTATTTAAAGGCGGTGAGACACTCGGTTGGTGGCAAGTCTGTGTCTGTATCATCATTGGTTTGTACTACGCCAGTGTACTGACTTGGGCGGGGAGTTATGTCTACTTCTCAATTGGTCAGGCGTGGGGTAGTGACCCGGAAAGCTTCTTCTTCAATACGTATTTGCAGACCTCGAAAGCAACTGGCTTCGATCTACAATTTGTGAGCCATTTGTTCTGGCCAATCGTTGGGATTTGGGCACTGACCTTAATCATTTTGTATGGCGGTGTGAAGAAGGGCGTTGAATTATCGAATAAGATTTTCATGCCGTTGTTATTTGTTTTGTTTACGGTTCTTGTGATTCAGTCATTACGTTTACCTGGTGCGGTAGAAGGCTTAAATGCATTCTTTACACCAAACTGGTCAGCGATGATGAATTATAAAGTTTGGTTAGCTGCCTATGGTCATACTTTCTTCTCGTTGTCTGTTGGCTTCGGGATCATGGTGACCTATGCCTCTTACTTAAAACCTAAAACTAACTTAACTGGTTCGGGCTTGATCGTTGGTTTTGCCAATGCATCAACAGAGATTTTGGCGGGTATTGGTATTTTTGCGGCATTGGGCTTTATGGCACATGCGGCAGGTAAAGAAGTACACGATGTTGTGAGTGGTGGTATTGGTCTAGCATTCATCGCATTCCCTAAAATCATTTCAAGTTTAGGGGCGGGTGCAGATTTATTTGGTTTCTTATTCTTCTCTTCGCTATTTGTTGCGGGTATTTCTTCCATGGTCAGTATTTTGGAAGTGCCAATCGCAGCAATGCAGGACAAGTTGAAATGGGGCCGTACCAAAGCTGTAACCATTATTGGTGGTGGTAGTGCACTTGTTTCAGTGATCTTATTCTCAAGTGTGAATGCGATTAAATTGGTGGATATCGTCGATCACTTCATCAATAACATCGGTATTATTGGTGGTGCATTGATCTCGATCATTAGTATTGCTTGGTTTAAACGTTCTGCCTTGCGTGAATTGCGTGATCATGTGAATCGTATTTCGACGATTCAATTGGGCAAAGGTTGGGATTTCACTTTAACGGTGATCACATCGTTGATTTTATTAACCACCTTAAGCATGACCGTATTTAACTTGGTGAAAAACGGTTACGATAGTTATAGCATGAGCTTACAAGGCATCTTTGGATGGGGCAGCGTGATTTTCTGTGCTGTCGTTGCAATTGTACTCAGCCGAATCAAAGATCGCTAGGAGAACAAATATGAATACTTCAGCAATCGTAATGATGGTGATTTCAATGGTGTTTTTATGGGGTGGTTTAGCATTGTCTATTCTGCACTTATCCAAAAACCCAGAAGAACTCGATGAGGTTCTGGAAGAAGTCAAAGATCAGCATACGCTTTAAAAATAGATTTAAAAAAGCAGGCTTTAAGCCTGCTTTTTTATTATGCCAATTTTTTAATCAGGCAATAATAGAAACCATCACCAGCGTGGGCAGAAGGGAACAGCTGACGACCATGGGTCTGTTCAATGCCCCAATCGGCTTCGATTTTGATTTCTTCTGCATCCGTGTGTTCTGCAAAGAATGCCGCCATTTGCTGCTCATTTTCAGCTTTTAGAATCGAGCAGGTGATATATAGCAAAGTGCCGCCGACTTTAAGCTGTTGCCACATCTGCTGCAAAATCTGTTGTTGTAACGCAACGGTTTGTGCGATATCGGTTGATTGTCTGAGCAGGCGAATATCGGGGTGGCGACGAATCACACCTGTTGCAGAACAAGGCGCATCCAGCACGATACAATCGACGGGTTCTGGTGCCTGCCACGTGGTGGCATCAGCGGTAATAATCTCAACATTGTTCTCATTTAAGGCAAGACGTTCTAAATTTTCAGAAACACGTAGTAAACGTTTTGCATCATGATCAAGCGCAATCAGCTTTTTAGGATCAAAGCGCTCAAGGATGTGTGCAGTTTTACCCCCTGGTGCAGCACATGCATCGACAACAACTTTGTTATCTAAGTTCGGTAAAAGCGTCGCACACAATTGTGCATGTTCATCTTGAACAGAAAAACCGCCTTCTTCAAAACCGGGTAAATGGGTAATATTGCCAGTTTGTTCCAAAACAATACCCACATCTGAAAGCAGGCAAGGGCGAGCATCAATCTGCTCTTCGTCCAAAATTTCTAGATATTCGTCGCGACTGACTTGGCGTTCATTAATACGAAGGGTCAATGGTGCGACTTGTTTTAAGGCTTGGCATAGCGACTCTACTTGCTCAGGCCAATCCTTTTTGAGTCGTTTGAATAACCAACTTGGTAAACCATGGGTATTATTCAACGCGGTTTGAAATTCATCTGTTTCACGTGAAACACGACGCAGAATCGCATTAACCAAACCACTCATTGGCTCGAAACCGAGTTGCTTAGCCGCATTTACAGTTTCTGAAATCGCAGCATGTACTGGAATACGCGTACATAAAATTTGATATAAACCTAGATATAAACAACTTTCTAGGGCTTCATTGTCTAATGGTTTTGTGAGCAAGGGTAAGGTAATGGCTTTTAACGAATACCATTGGCGTAAACAACCTAAAGTAAGCTCGTGATATAAACCGCGGTCACGTTCAGAAACGATATTGATATGTTGATTCAAAACGGAAGACAAAGATTGTCCATTTTGAACCGCCAACAGTGTTTTGATCACCTGCGCACGCAGATTTAAATTTTTTGCAGATGATTGGTTCATAGCAGTATTTGCCCCACTTGTAATTTTTGGGTTTGTAACATTTGTACACTATTGAGTGCCTTACCACCTGGCCATTGCACGCTAGTTAATAGTAACGTCCGTCCATCCCCACAAACCACCATCACACCATGATTGTCTACCGTAACAATTTCACCTGCGACTTTGTTACTAAACTCAGTAATCGTAAGTTTTGCAGCCCAAACACGTAACACTTGTCCGTCTAGCTCACAAAACGACACAGGCCAAGGATTAAAAGCACGAATATTACGGTCGATTTGAACTGCATTTACAGTCCAATCGATACGTGCTTCGGCTTTCACTAATTTGTGCGCATAAACGGTCAGCGCCTCATCTTGCACTTCACGTTTTTCAATAAAATCCTGCAAGCTTGATTCTGATTCAAGCACGGTACAAATCGCTTCTGCACCTTGAAGCGCCAATTTGTCATGCAAGCTGGCCGTGGTATCTTCCGCAGTAATTGGGCAATAGGTTTTATACATCATATCGCCAGTATCTAAACCTGCAGCCATTTGCATGATGGTAATCCCTGTTTCAGCATCCCCTGTGGCAATGGCGCGTTGAATCGGGGCAGCACCACGCCAGCGTGGTAGCAATGAACCATGAATATTTAAACAACCGTATTTCGGTGTATCCAAAACGGCTTGCGGTAAAATCAAGCCATAGGCTGCAACCACCATCACATCTGCGCCAAGTGCAGCAAGCTCTTGTCGAGCGGCCAAGCCTTCTTCCGTAGATGCTTTAAAATTCAAAGGTTGATAAACAGCTAAACCGTGCTCAAGTGCCAATTGTTTAACAGGCGATGGCGTTAATTTTTGCCCACGTCCTGATTTACGGTCAGGTTGGGTATAAACCGCAATGATCTGGTGGGATGTTTTTAATAATGCCGCCAATGCGGTTGCCGCAAATTCAGGCGTACCAGCAAAAATGATTTTCACAAATGGAATCCAAATAAAACTTATCTCAAATTATAAGCGAAAAAGCCACGAGCCCCTAATTCACTGCTTGAATTGCTTTTGTGCAAAAAAAGATAGGCCTGTTGGTCATCTGTTAAACGATAACTTGTAGTATGATGCAAAGAGCTCAGTATCATTTCGCCAGAGAGAAAGTCTTATTTTTCTCGAGCACACACTTGTTGGGAATACAAAATGCCTGATTATCGTTCGAAAACATCAACACATGGAAGAAATATGGCGGGCGCGCGCGGTTTATGGCGTGCGACCGGTATGAAAGATGAAGATTTTGGCAAACCAATTATTGCGGTGGTCAACTCATTTACCCAGTTTGTTCCCGGTCACGTGCATCTTAAAGATTTAGGTCAACTTGTTGCGAGAGAAATTGAAGCTTCTGGTGGTGTGGCAAAAGAATTTAATACCATTGCTGTCGATGACGGCATTGCCATGGGCCATGACGGGATGCTGTATTCACTGCCATCACGTGATTTGATTGCCGATTCTGTGGAATACATGGTCAATGCCCATTGTGCCGATGCCATGGTCTGTATTTCGAACTGTGACAAGATCACACCGGGAATGCTGATGGCTGCGATGCGCTTGAACATCCCAGTGGTGTTCGTGTCTGGTGGTCCAATGGAAGCGGGTAAAGTCAAATTCCGTGGTGATGAAAAGGCGATTGACCTGGTTGATGCCATGGTGGTTGCAGCAGACGAAAGCTATACCGATGAAGAAGTTGCGGCATTTGAACGCTCGGCATGTCCGACGTGTGGTTCATGTTCAGGGATGTTCACGGCTAACTCAATGAACTGCTTAACCGAAGCTTTAGGTTTGTCTCTACCGGGTAATGGTTCGATCGTTGCGACGCATGCCAACCGTGAAAAATTGTTCTTAAGAGCAGGTCGTTTAGTGGTTGAACTGGCGAAACGTTATTATGAACAGAATGATGACAGCATTTTGCCACGCTCAATCGCAACCAAAGCCGCATTTGAAAATGCTATGACCTTGGATATCGCAATGGGTGGTTCAACCAATACCGTATTGCATTTGCTTGCGGCTGCACATGAAGCAGAAGTTGATTTCACAATGGATGATATCGACCGACTGTCTCGTCAAGTACCGGTATTGTCAAAAGTTGCACCTGCAAAACAAGACGTACATATGGAAGATGTGCACCGTGCCGGTGGCATCATGGCGATCTTGGGCGAACTGGATCGTGCGAATTTACTGAATACCTCTTGCCCAACTGTGCATGAGCCTACGCTGAAAGATGCATTAGACAAGTGGGATATTATCCGTACTGAAGATGCGGACGTGTATGAGTTCTATCGTTCATCTCCGGGTGGCATTCCAACCCAAGTGGCATTCTCGCAAAACCGTTATTATTCAACCCTTGATGGTGACCGTGAAAAAGGCGTGATTCGTAATGCTGAACATGCGTTCTCTCAAGATGGCGGTTTAGCAGTTCTTTACGGCAACATCGCTCTAGATGGCTGTATCGTCAAAACTGCGGGTGTGGATGATTCGATTCTTAAATTTACCGGTACAGCACGCGTTTTTGAAAGCCAAGATGCAGCGGTTGAAGCGATTTTGGATCATAAAATCGTTGCGGGCGATATCGTGGTGATTCGTTACGAAGGACCACGTGGTGGACCAGGGATGCAAGAAATGTTGTATCCAACCAGTTACTTGAAGTCGAAAGGTCTAGGTAAAGACTGTGCCTTGATTACCGATGGTCGTTTCTCGGGCGGTTCGTCAGGTTTGTCGATTGGTCACGTTTCTCCAGAAGCAGCAGAAGGTGGTGCGATTGGTTTGGTTGAAGATGGCGATACCATTGAAATTGATATTCCAAACCGTACCATTCATTTGAATGTTGATGATGCGACTATGGCTCATCGTCGCACTGTTCAGGAAGCAAAAGGTTGGCATCCTGCAGAAGAGCGTAAACGTAAAGTGTCTAAGTCATTGAAGATTTACGCAATGCATTCGACCAGCGCAGCCAAAGGCGCAGTACGAGTTTTGTAATCCCTTTCAGTCCCTCTTTCAATTAAGGGGGACTTTTTTGTTATTTTATAAGATACTGAACAGACTTATTGACTCACTTGTTCCAACTCAAGTTTGAGTATATCGATTCATATTTACTTTATGACCATTAGAGGCTATCGACATGTCTTTGTTACGTCGTTGGTTTGATCCCATCCGATCGAGTTGGTTCTATCAGAAACCTTCACGTCAGGCGGTGTTACCCACGGAACAGGGTTTAAGCATTTACCTGCGTCTAGACGATGTTTATAGCTATCTTGCGGTACAACAACTGGATCAGCTCAATGAAATCCTGAGTGATGAGTTGAAACCTCTAAAAGTAATTATTTCGAGGCAGGACGCAGAGCCTCCGAATGGAATGTCCAAGCAGGAATGGCTCAGTTACTGTTTAAATGATGCCAAGATTCTTGCCAAGCAACATCGTTTTGGCTTTGATGACACCCCAGAAATTCCCAGCGCAGAAGCATTACAACAAGCTGAAACCATTCTTCGAAACACCCCCTTACGTGAACAGAACTTCTTACATTTACTGGAAGATGTGTTCCATATGCTGTGGCAACAACAATACGGCAAATTACGTACCCTGTATGCCATGGCCAGTCGGCACCAAAGCCCTCAAGATTATCCTGAACGCATTTTTAAAGATGTGCCCGTTGCTGCCAGTTATTTCGAATTTGGTGAGCGGAAATATCAAGCGGTCGATGATTTATTACGTTTAACCCGCCGTCTAAAACAGCAAAAACTGCTGACTGGAAATCCAATTTTCCTGATTAATCATATCGAATGGCGCGAGCATTTGATTAATGATGGTGAGGCGCTCAATGAAGTGCAGGCCATGCATCCCGAGCTAGATTTATATATCGCGCTTGAAGATCCAATGAGCTGGTTATTATTGGCCTATATCAAAGAAGAACTGGCCAATTATTATAATATCCAGTTAAAGGTTTTTCCGCTGAGTTATCACGGGCGGGACTGGTTTGACTGGAGTTTGGCAACCCGTGTTTCCAAGCGAACACAAGTGGCATTTACGCCGTTCTGTCGTCCGACCAAGGAAGCGACGTATGAGATGGCACGACTGTTTTATAGTGTGCCTGAAGAGCAGCAAGTCGATTGTATCCACCAGATTTTTGAAGGGGTGTGGACGCGTGGTAAAGACTTGTCGTTTAAGGCCCATTTTCAGCGCATGCAAAAGCGTTTAGAGATTGGACAAATCACTGAGCAAGATGTGGAGGCGTTACTGAAACAGAACGATGAACTGTGTCAGCAAAAGCATCAGCCTGATTTTCCAGTCTTAGAATTGCGCATTGACGGGCAAAGTTATGTGTTTAACAGCCTGTATCGGGTCTGGATGATTGAAAGCATTATCAGCAATGTGTTGGAAGACAAATATAGAACCGCCTCAAGCTCTGCCTGAGGCTCGCTCCCGAAAATAAGAATAGGGCAAACTTGGCTTTTTTCCGTAGCATAACTCCGATGCAATATCGGAGATTCGGGCGTGACTTTTTTAGCAATTATTGTGGTGGTATTTGTCTTTGCGGGCATGATTAAAGGCATGATCGGCTTAGGCTTACCTGCGGTCTCCATGGGACTGCTCACGATTGCCATGAGTCCATTTCAGGCGGCATCCCTGCTGATCGTTCCGTCCATGGTCACCAATATCTGGCAGCTGTTTGCTGAGGGGCGGGTCTGGACTTTTGTACGTCGCTTCTGGTCTTTGTTGCTTGGGATTGTGGTTGGATCGGTCTGGAGTTTTTTACCCACTTTAAGCCAAAGCCATGGACAAAGTAGTGAAATTCTACTGGGTACGATGCTGATACTGTACGGGCTTTATGGTTTATGCGTTAAGAATCTGCCTCACTTGGGCAAATATGAGCGTTGGCTCTCACCTGTGGTTGGTTATATCGGCGGGGCGGTGACCGTAGCAACAGGGGTGATCATTATTCCCGTAGTACCTTATTTACAGTCTTTGCATTTAAAACGGGATGAGCTGGTTCAGGCATTGGGCTTGACCTTTACCGTGTCCACCATTTGCCTCGCCGTATTTTTACAGCATAACCCGATGGCAGGCATCACTCTGGATTATCGCCTATCCATCGTGGCTTTGATTGCGGCTTTAATGGGTATGTGGTTGGGTAAAAAAATCCGCTATCAATTGAATGAGCAGCGCTTCCGCCGCCTATTTTTTATGGGCTTGGTCGCATTAGGTGCGTATATGCTATCGCATTAATTTGGGGCTGAACTAAGGTCGATGTTGCAATAAAAAATCTGCAAATTGCTGATAAGTCTCGGGTAGTTGACTGAAATCCTGCGTTGCCAACAGCAGTTTCCGATTGGCCCACGCACCCAGCAGCTGTACCGTGTGGAAATCATAGTCTGGCTCTAAACGCTGTGCAGCACGGGCAGGCATAATCGCGATGCCAACACCTTTTGCCACCACTTCAGCAATCGCAGCGAAATTAGGCAAACGCAAACGGTATTGGATATTAAAGCCCAGTAACTTGGCTTGGGTTTCGATGGATTGCTGCAAAGAGTGATGCGGCATCAACCCAATAAAACCATAGCTTAGGGCCTCGACCAAATTCAATTGTGTGTGTTGAGCAAGAGCATGTGAGGCTGGGCAAATTAGCACCAAGGGATCACTGGCAAATTCTTGGGTCTGCAAAGGGCGAATATCAAAGAAACTGGAAACCAAGCCGAGCGTGGCCATGCCTTTGCTGAGAGCCGCAATAATCTCTGAACTTTCAGCTTCATGCAGATCGATATTGATGTCAGGATGACGCATCAGATATTGCGGTAACAGCGGTGGCAGATATTCACTTTGTGCAGAGGAGTTGCACCACAGAGTTATGGATTCGGGTTGTTGCTGCCGAAAGCGTTGCATCTCTTGTTCAAGTTGGTCTTTTTGTCGGAGCAAACGTCGCGCATGTTCGGCTAAGGCATGGCCTGCACTGGTGAGCTCAACGCCCGTGGAGTGTCGAATGAATAAAGGCGTATCGAAATATTGTTCAAGTTTTTTGATGCGCTCACTGGCCGCTTGCAAGGAAATTGCAGAACGTTCCGCCCCTTTAGTCAGACTGCCTGTAGTGACGATATGCAGAAATAGCTGTAAATCAAAAAAATCAAAACGCATGATGGCAACGCATTGAAATGCAAAAAATCATCATACTAAACATCACTTAAATAAAGATAGTGGACTTAAGTGCAGCAAAAACTGTTTTTAATGAGGAGCGAAACGGTTAAGCCTGATCCAAAGGATGATCTTTAAACAACTCTACCATCCATTCAATAAATACCCGTTGTCGAGGTGAAACCCGTGTTTTTGAGGGGTAAAGCAAAGAAACGGGTAAAGAAGGAACAGTGTATTGGGTTAACACAGGGCACAGCTGACCATTTTCGATTTGCTTTAAATGACCATAACGTGGCACCTGAATAATACCAAAGCCGTGTTCTGCCGCAGCAGAGTAGGTCTGTGCCCCATTGACTTGAATCAAGGATGTGAGGTCATAAAACTCAACTTTATCGTGAATCAAAAACGCTAAGGGAAGCGTTTTTTGTCGTGCTGTGGAGTGGAAGCCCACCATAAAATGCTGTTTTAAATCACTCAGCGTATTCGGAGTACCATATTTTTTGAGGTATGCAGGGCTCGCGAGAGTGACTTGCGGGATCAGCCCTAAAGGTCTTACCACCAGTTCGCTATTATTTAAATGACCAATCCGAATCACACAGTCGATGCCTTCTTTAATCAGATCAACATAGCGATCACTTTCAGTCAATTGTAATTGAATTTGTGGATATTCTCCGAGAAACTGATGTAGTTTGGGCAGAATAAAATGCGCAGCAAAGATACCGTGAACTTCGACCTTTAAGGGACCTTGCGGTTTGGCATGTAAAAAATCATGATCTGATTCATCAATATAAGCCAGAATATATTTACAGCGTTGATAGTACAGATGGCCTTCGTCGGTCGGATTCACTTGTCGTGTGGTCCGAAACAGTAAGCGGGTATTCAACTGCATTTCCAACTGTTTAATCGCATCTGTCAGGGTCGAGCGCGGTAAGTTCAGGATCTGTGCTGCTTTGGTAAAACTTCGCTGCTCAACCACATGTACGAATGCCGACATTGCATTTAACTTGTCCATAGGCTTGATTCTTTTGTTCGGTCTATCCGTATAAAGAAGCCGAAATTTGATGGATTATCTTGTTCTCACTGAACAGTATCATAGATCGTATTCCGTGATAAGTTGAGTTGGACGAGGTTAAAAATGAATACACCAGCAAATGAGAAAAAAGTGATTTTGATTACAGGTGCATCTCGAGGTATTGGTGCTTTTACCGCGGCCTTATTGGCACAGCAAGGCCATCAAATCGTGATTAATTATGCGCGCAATGATTTAGAAGCAAATCAGCTGGTCGAAAAAATTAAAGCTGCGGGTGGGACCGCAAGCGCATTTAAAGCAGATATCAGCCAGTCGCATCAGGTTGAGCAGCTATTTGAATATGTCATCCAACACTACGGGCGAGTGGATATTCTGATTAATAATGCGGGCATCATGTGCTTGCAAAAAATTGAAGCTTTAGATGATGAAACCATTGAAAAGGTTTTAGCGATTAATTTAAAAGGCAGCTTATATAGCATGCGAGAGGCGGCGAAACGACTTGAACAGGATGGGAAAATTATCAATCTTTCCAGTAGCGTGATTGGTATGAAGCTGGAAGGGTATGGCATTTATACCGCTTCTAAAGCAGCCATCGAAGCTTTGACGGTTATTCTTGCCAAAGAATTAAGAGGCAAAAATATTACTGTTAATGCAATTGCACCTGGGCCAACAGCGACGGAGCTATTTTTTGAGGGCAAGAGCGAGGCATTGATTGCACAGTTGGCCAAAGCAGCCCCGTTAGAACGTTTAGGCACAGTGGAAGATATTGCTGCGGTGCTTGATTTTGCCGTGAGTGATGCCAGTAACTGGATCAATGCACAGGTGATTAGAGCCAATGGTGGCATTATCTAGTCGTGGCATCTTTCCCAAAATAAAAAAGGCAGCTTACGCTGCCTTCAAGGTTTTAGTTTTTATCTTTTAAACTGAATAACAGGTTCAGGAAAATTGCAGCAAAAGTTGCGGTTCCAATACCACCTAAATTAAAGCTACCAAATAACAATTCAAAGTTGCCTGCACCTAAAATAATGGTGACAGAGGCAATAATCAGATTTTTATTATTAGAGAAATCGACTTTGTTTTCGATCCAGATTTTCGCACCGGCAATGGTAATCAAACCAAACACCACAATTGAAGCACCTGTCAGAACTGCGGTTGGAATCGTGCTAATCACTGCACCAAACTTAGGTGAAAGCCCCAAGAAAATAGCAAACACACCAGCGATCACAAACACAATCGTTGAATAGACGCGGGTCACTGCCATCACCCCGATATTTTCACCATAAGTGGTCATACCCGGTGCACCGACACTACCCGATAAAGTGGTGGCTAAACCGTCGGCAACAAAAGCTTTGCCCAATTGCGGGGTCAGGTTTTCGCCAGTCATTGCACCCACCGCTTTGATATGTCCCAGATTCTCTGCCACTAAAATCAGGGCCACAGGGGCAATAATCAGAATCGCATTTAAATCAAAAGTTGGATGTGAAAAGCTTGGGATACCAAACCATGGCGCTGCTGCGATTTGGGAGAAATCAATCGGTTTGCCATAGCCTAAAACATTGGTGGCAATGGCATAAAGCGCATAGGCAATCAGTAGGCCAACGAGTAACAATAAACGCTGTAATAGCCCTTTGGTAAAGACTGCAATGATGCCCATACTCAATACCGTGATGAGTGCCATCCACATCTCAAACGGTTGACCAGCAACCCCTTTAATGGTGACAGGTGCAAGGTTGAGACCAATGATCATCACGATCGCGCCAGTCACAACGGGTGGCATCAGTTTTTCAATCCAGCGTGTACCCGTCAGCATCACCGCAAAACCGATCAAGGCATAAAAAATACCACAGGCGACGATCCCGCCAAGTGCAACCGAAAGGTTAGGATTGGCCCCAGAGCCCGTGATATGTCCTGTTGCCGCCGCAACTACACCGATAAAGGCAAAACTTGAACCTAAATAGCTTGGTACGCGTCCACCAGTGATCAGGAAGAAAATAATGGTACAAATCCCTGACATTAAGATGGCAAGGTTTGGGCTAAAGCCCATTAATAAGGGTGCAAGAACCGTTGCACCAAACATTGCAAATGCGTGTTGAACCCCGAGCACCGCACTTTGTAAGGGCGGTAAATATTCATTTGTCGCAACAGGGCGATGATCGATCTTCCCCTGATACGGCTGCCATTTTGGAAACCAACTTGACATAAATTAGACTCATTATGTGATATCAGCGCGTATGATACCCTGTCTTAAAACGAGCTTTCACCTATAAGCCATTGAGAATATTGCCAGAACAGGCATTGTGGGTTGTATTTTTACCTTTTGGTAAAATTTGTTTCAAAATAAGCTAGCGGTTTTATTATTTATTTTTTTGCTGATGCTTTGAAAATTTAACTCTTTTATTTTCAAAATATTTTTTGAATTTTTTCTGTTTTTTAAATTTAGATGGCATATTTTGCCAGTCTTGCCATCAATAGGCAGAGTTCCTATTGATGGCAAAGTCGAGTTTAGTGCTTAACCTGTATTACGCAGACCTGCGGCAATCCCCGCAATACTGACCATCAAGGCATGATCGACAGGGCTGTGTTCGGTTTGGTGTTCCGACAGATATAGACGACGACGTTTCATCAACTCCGCTTGTAATAAATGCAGTGGCAATAAATACGGCTTACGCACCTGCATGGATTGATCTAAAACCTCATTATTACTGAGCAGTTTAGATTCACCCTTTAAGCTCAGCAGGGTATCCACCGCATTTTGCAGACGCTGGCGTAATTCCACCCCAAGCACCTTTAAGTCCTGATCTTGGGTCAGATGTGACTCATAGTACAGGGCAATATCGGCATCAGATTTAGACAATACCATTTCCAACATATCAATCAGGGTCTGGAAATAAGGCCATTGTTCCAGCATCTCATTCAAGGTGTTTTTATGCTGTTCATGCACCTGATTAATCGCCGTACCTGTACCTAACCAAGCAGGCAGCATTAAACGGATCTGCGTCCATGCAAATACCCATGGAATGGCACGCAGTGATTCAATACCACCACTGACTTTACGTTTGGCTGGGCGTGAACCTAATGGTAACATTTGTAATTCCAGCTCTGGCGTAACCGTCCGCAGATAGCTGACAAAGTTTGGATTTTCACGCACGGTTTGACGATAGACTTTGACCGATAAATCAGTCATTTGATTCATCAGATCACGCCACTGTTTTTTCGGTTCCGGTGGTGGGAGCAAGGTCGCTTCTAAAGTTGCAGCGGTATAGATTTCCAGATTTTGCAGTGCAATACCTTCTAGACCGAATTTGAAGCGAATCATCTCACCTTGTTCAGTGACTCGAATTGCACCTGAAATCGAACCTGGGGGTTGTGAGAACAGGGCTTGTTGTGTTGGTGCACCACCGCGGCTGATTGAACCACCACGACCATGGAACAAGGTCAATTGCACACCATGCTGTTTGGCAATCGCAGTCAATTCTTCTTGGGCGCGGTATTGCGCCCAGTTGGCGGACATAAAGCCTGCATCTTTGGCTGAATCTGAATAGCCAATCATCACCTCATGTTTGCCTTGAATATGCTGTTTATACCAATGCATATTGAACAAGGTGGTCATGGTTTTGGCTGCGCCATCCAGATCTTTCAAGGTTTCAAACAGCGGCACCACGCGTAACGGATGCTGAATCCCAGCTTCCTTTTGCAGCAATAAAACCGCGAGCACATCACTTGGGTATTCTGCCATCGAAATAATATAAGCACCCAAGCTCTCGGTCGGCTGTTCCGCCAAGGTACGCATAGTGGCAAACACTTCCAGTACATCAGGGTGTTGAATCAGGCTGCCTTCAGGTTCATTGAAGAACTTCGGTAATAATGGACGTTTGCTTTGCAGCTCTTGGATCAGGAAATTTTGACGTGCTTGTTCAGTCCATGATTCAAAATTGCCTAGGCCTAGATATTCAGTAATGGCAGAAATGGCCTGACGGTGACGGCCCGATTCTTGACGAATATCCAGCTTGAGCAGTTCAATACCGAAACAGTTGACCCGATAAATGAAATCCAGCAATTGTCCATTGGCGATTTCGGCTAAGTTACTGTCGATTAATGAACGATAACAGAGGAGCAGTGGCGCTAATAGTTCATCTTTATCTTTGATGATATTGCTGTCATCGGCTTCAGCCCCTTGTAAGCGTTGCCCCAACCAATAGCGGGTAGCTTTTAAACGTTCACGGGTGTCGCGCAGATATTCTCGATACGGTTCAGGGTGTTCATAGCCCAATGCTTGAGTCAGTTCCTCAGAACAACTTTGAATTGACAGTTCCCAACGCAGATTTTCAATATCACGCAAATATAAATCAGCAGCTTGCCAACGTGATAGCCACAGCACTTCTTGGGTGACTTGATGGGTGACATTCGGATTGCCATCGCGGTCACCGCCCATCCATGAAGCAAAACGGATTGGTGCAATGTTCAATGGTAAGGCATGCTCACAATGCTGCTGCGTGAGTTCATTTAGTTCACGTACGAATTTCGGTACTGCATTCCAAAGCGATTGCTCAATAGTGGCAAAGCCCCATTTGGCTTCATCGACAGGGGTTGGGCGATGTTGACGAATCTCATCGGTTTGCCATGCTGAGCTGACCAATTGCTTCAGTGTCGAGATGGTCTGTTGGCGTTCTCTTGGTGTCAGTTTTTGTTGATCTAACTGTGAAAGACAGTCGGTAATATCATCATATTTTTGAATCAGAGTACGGCGGCTGACCTCGGTTGGGTGTGCGGTCAGTACCAGTTCAATTTTTAAATCACAGATCTGTTGGAATAATTGCTGTGCATTGATTTGTTGGGTTTTAAATTTTTCGAATAAATGTGGCAGTGGGTTTGGGCTAGGCGCGTGCTCATCGAACTCGGCCTGACGACGGCTACGCACCACATGATATTGTTCAGCAATATTGGCGAAGTTAAGAAAATGTGAGAATGCGCGGGTCAGCGGCAGAATCTCTTCATCTTTTAAACCGAGAAACAATTGTTCGAGCTGTTTTTCTGCTTCGATCTGGCCGTCACGTGCACCTTTGGCTAATGCGCGAATTTGCTCAATCTGATTAAACAAATCTTGCCCAGCATGTTGCTTTAAGGTCTCTCCAAGTAAATTGCCCAGTAAGCGGACATCTTCACGTAATGGAGCAGTGATTTGCTGAATCATTCTAATTCTCCTGTTGTTCTCATTCGACTATAGCGCGATTGAGAGACATTCCAAGAGCAGAACGTAAAAAAATGTGAATTTTCTCTAATTTATTGATTGATATTTAAGCATAAAAATTTCGATTGCCTGTTCAATCATCTGATTGATTTCAGTTGTGGTCGGCACAGGGGCTAAACCGAGTAAAACCTGCTGATGACGGATACCCAACATCAGCGAGATAATCAGCTCAGTTTGCTTAAGCGGTTCATCTGCGCGAATAAATTTAAAGGCGATGGCCTGTTCAAAGAAATCACACCAGACATTGCACATGCGGGTATGTGATGCATCAAAAAATTGCTTGGTTAAGGGGCTTTGTTCTGCGGCTAATTCAAATAGCAGGCAATCCAGCTTTAGCGCTTCAGGCAGATAAATAATACTTAATGCACGCTGACACATGAGCACCAGTGCCTGTTTAAAATCAGCATCTGCGGTCAGTTCAATCTGTTTGGTTCGAATTGATTCTTCACAGCTTTCTTCAATCGCACAGATAAACAGATTGCCCTTATCTTGGAAGTGGTTATACACCGTGAGTTTGGTCACACCCGCTTCTTTGGCAATCTGATTCATATTGGTGGCGTGATAGCCCATTTTTAAAAATATAGATTTTGCAGCCTGTAAAATCTTGGCTCTTTTTTCTAAATCTTTAGGGCGACCACTGTTGATTTGCACGTTATCGTTCTCTTTTAATTAATTTAAAAATCAAAATTCTAGCTTTAATTTTTAATTAGTGTACTCGTGGGTATATTAATTAAAAAATAAACAATCTATGATAATGCTCATATCACGCCTTAAAAATCAATTTGAATAAGAGCGCAAAGAGATGAATCAGATCAATCGTATCATATTGGGCTTACTCATTGTCAGTAGTGTACTCCTCAGCGCATGTCAAAAAGAGGTGCCAAAGACTGAGGAAATTCCCTATGTCATGGTGACACAACCAAGTCGCAATCATGTCGATCAAAAAAGCTATGCAGGGGATGTACAGGCGAGACAGCAAACTGCTTTGGCCTTCCGTGTCGGGGGGCAGATTACCGAACGTTATGTCGATGTTGGTGATCGGGTCAAAGTGGGACAGGTGCTGGCAAAATTAGATGTAAAAGATGCGCAGTTGCAGATGAATGCAGCCAAAGCCCAATTAGACAGCGCGCAGGCAGCGGCAAAGATTGCGGCTGAAGAATATCAGCGTTATCAGCAACTTTTACCAGTCAATGCGGTCAGTCGTTCGCAATTTGATGCAGTCAAGAATCAATATGAATCTGCACAAGCAAGCCTGCAACAAGCACGTTCAAACTATGAAGTGTCATCTAATCAAACTGGCTATAACCAGTTAGTTTCCAATAAAAATGGCGTGATTACCCAACGTCAAATTGAGATTGGACAGGTGATTGCAGCAGGACAAGCTGTTTATCAGTTGGCGATTGATGGTGAACGTGAAGTGGTGTTTGGTGTGCCTGAACAGGCGGTCAGTACCATCAAGGTCGGGCAACCGGTATGGGTGACTTTATGGTCGCAACCAGATGCGCGTTTTGCAGCCAAAGTCCGCGAAGTTTCACCTGCGGCTGACCAATCTCGAACCTTTACTGTGAAAGTTTCTTTACTTGAAGGGCAGTCGACGATTCAACTCGGGCAGAGTGCACGAGTATTCTTTGTCGCAAATGAAAATAACGTGTTGAGCGTACCGTTATCTAGTGTGACCGCCAATGATCAACAAGCCTATGTTTGGGTGGTGAATGCCAATCAAAGCATACGCAAAGTACCTGTGACTTTAGGTACTTATGGTCGAGATAGTGTGCCAGTTGTGTCAGGTTTAAAAGCAACGGATTGGGTTGTGGTCGGTGGTGTACATTTACTGCGTGACCAGCAAAAAATTCATCCAGTTGACCGTGATAATCGTGAAGTCACTGTAAAAGCGGGGGGGTAAACATGAAATTTAACCTTTCAGAATGGGCACTCAAAAATAAGGGCATTATCCTTTATTTTATGCTGTTGCTCGGCATCGTGGGCATCATGTCTTATTCAAAGCTTTCGCAAAGTGAAGATCCGCCGTTTACCTTTAAGGTGATGGTGGTACAGACTTATTGGCCTGGGGCCACCGCAAAAGAAGTATCAACACTGGTGACGGACCGAATCGAAAAAGAGTTGATGACTACGGGGCAGTATGACCGCATCATGGCCTATTCACGGCCGGGTGAGTCTTTGGTGACCTTTGTGGCGAAAGACAGTTTGCCGTCCAGTGCTATTCCTGATGTTTGGTATAACGTGCGCAAGAAGGTCAACGACATCCGTTCGCAGTTGCCGAGCGGTGTACAAGGACCCTTTTTCAATGATGAGTTTGGAGACACTTTCGGCAATATCTATGTGCTGACAGGCAAAGACTTTGACTATGCGGTGCTGAAAGAATATGCCGACCGTTTGCAACTACAATTGCAGCGGGTTAAGGATGTGAACAAGGTCAATCTGGTCGGTCTGCAAGATCAAAAAATCTGGATTGAATTATCAAATACCAAAGCGGTACAACTGGGTGTACCAGTTACAGCCATTCAAGAAGCCATTCAAAAACAAAATGACATGGCGGGTGCGGGGTTCTTTGAAACAGGTACAGATCGTATTCAAATCAGAGTTAGTGGACATTTGCATAGTGTCGAAGACCTGAAAAAAATGCCGTTGTTGGTCGGTGATAAAACC
The DNA here is from genome assembly GCF_000369525.1 of Acinetobacter higginsii. Classification (GTDB taxonomy): domain Bacteria; phylum Pseudomonadota; class Gammaproteobacteria; order Pseudomonadales; family Moraxellaceae; genus Acinetobacter; species Acinetobacter higginsii. The sequence continues at coordinate 525,037 of NZ_KB850071.1, read as the reverse complement.
ATTCAACTGGGTGATGTGGCTGAGGTCTATCGAGGCTTTAGTGAACCTGCCCAGCCACGTATGCGTTTTATGGGCGAAAATGGGATTGGTATTTCGGTTTCGATGCGTAAAGGTGGCGACATCATTGCGCTGGGTAAAAACCTTGAAACTGAGTTCAATCGTCTACAAAAAACCTTACCTTTGGGTATGAAACTGCAAAAAGTTTCTGATCAGCCTGTGGCGGTACAACGTAGTATTCAAGAGTTTTTAAAAGTCTTGGCTGAAGCCGTGATCATCGTTTTATTGGTGAGCTTCTTCTCGCTGGGTTTCCGTACCGGTTTGGTGGTGGCGCTGTCTATTCCACTGGTATTGGCGATGACTTTTGCAGGCATGAATCTATTTGATGTAGGGCTGCATAAGATTTCCTTGGGGGCATTGATTCTGGCCTTAGGGTTGCTGGTCGATGATGCCATTATCGCTGTTGAAATGATGGCGATTAAAATGGAGCAGGGCTATAGCCGCTTGAAAGCGGCAGGTTTTGCGTGGCAAACCACCGCTTTTCCAATGTTGACGGGAACTTTGATTACCGCTGCAGGCTTTTTGCCGATTGCAACTGCCCAATCTGGAACAGGGGAATATACCCGTTCTATTTTCCAAGTGGTGACCATTGCGTTGATTGTGTCATGGATTGCGGCAGTTTTATTTGTGCCTTATTTAGGTGAAAAGCTATTACCCGATTTTAGCAAACAGAATCAGCAGGCGGCATGGTATCTACGTTTATGGGCGCGACTGCGTAAGCAACCTGCACCTGTGGTAGAAGCACATGCTCAGCATCACGATCCATATCAATCCAAGTTTTATCAGGCCTTCGGCCGTGTGGTTGAAATCTGTATTACCTATCGTAAAACCGTGATTGCGGTGACAGTAGGCATCTTTGTGTTGTCGGTGGCGATGTTTAAGTTAGTGCCGCAACAATTCTTCCCGCCATCGAATCGTGCAGAAATTTTGGTGGATTTAAAACTTGAAGAGGGGGCATCACTGACCGCAACTGAACAGGCGGTACACAAGGTGGAGCAGTTCCTGTCCAAGCAAAAGGGCATTGATAACTATGTGGCCTATGTGGGAACAGGTTCACCGCGGTTCTACTTACCGCTAGATCAGCAATTACCACAAGCCAGTTTTGCTCAATTTGTGGTATTGGCCTCGTCTCTTGATGACCGTGATGAAATCCGTCGCTCTTTAGACAAACAGATTAAGCAGTTATTGCCTCAAGTGCGGACAAGGGTATCGTTATTGGAAAATGGTCCACCTGTGGGTTATCCATTGCAGTATCGTGTATCGGGTGAAGACCTCGGCACAGTACGTCAATGGGCACAGAAAGTGGCCAAAGTCCTGAGCGAAGATCCAAATACCACCAATGTGCATTTGGACTGGGGTGAACCGAGTAAAATCATTGCAATCGAAATTGACCAAGATCGCGCACGTCAGATGGGTGTTTCCAGTGTGGATTTAGCCAATTTCCTCAATGCTTCGGTGACGGGTGCGGTCATGAATCAATATCGCGAAAAACGTGAATTGATTGAAATTCGGTTACGTGGTGATAAATCTGAACGTGTTGAAGTCGCATCTTTAGCAAGTTTGGCGGTGCCAACCAGTAAAGGCACAACAGTTCCGTTGGCGCAAATTGCCAATATTGAATCCCGCTTTGAAGAAGGTTTAATTTGGCATCGTAATCGCCTGCCGACCATTACTGTGCGTGCCGATATTCGTACCCATTTACAACCTGCAACTGTGGTACAACAGTTAGCTGATCAGATGCAGAGCTTACGCGCTGATCTACCAAGTGGTTATCTACTGGAAGTAGGGGGGACGGTTGAGGAATCGGCTAAGGGGCAAAATTCGGTGAATGCAGGTATGCCATTGTTCTTGGCTGTGGTGATGACCTTGTTGATGATCCAGCTGCGTAGCATGTCACGGGCAACCATTGTGTTACTGACAGCACCATTGGGTTTGATTGGTGTCGTTGCGTTCTTACTGTTATTCAATAAACCCTTCGGTTTTGTGGCGATGCTTGGCACCATTGCCCTGTCTGGGATGATTATGCGGAACTCGCTGATTCTGATTGATCAGATTGAGCAAGATATTGATGTGGGGCATACACCATGGGAGGCGGTGATTGGTGCAACCATGCGTCGTTTCCGTCCAATTGTGTTGACCGCACTGGCGGCGGTGCTGGCGATGATCCCTTTATCACGCAGTATTTTCTTTGGTCCGATGGCGGTTGCTATCATGGGTGGCTTGATTGTTGCCACCTTATTAACCTTATTTTTCCTGCCTGCACTGTATGCGGCATGGTTTAAGGTGAAGAAAACAACACAACTATCGTAATTATTTTGTGAATAAAGGTGCGAAAGATTGAAAATTTCAATATAGTAGCACCTATATTTTAAGACCAAAAAATAATTGAATTTCATAGCATGACAAATTTTGCATAATGCTGTGAATGAGGTGATAGAGAGCATGGGGCAAGACGGTATTGAGCAGCATCGCCGCTATGTGGCGATTTCTTATGTGTTCATGTTTCTTGCATTATTTACGATAGTGTTTGCTGTATTTGCGTACCTATTAGCACGAAAAGTTGCGATTGTGGATAATGCCGAAGTATGGATACATGCGCATGCACTCTGGATTATGCGTAATGTGATGTTGTTTGTACTGATGGCTTTCTTTGCAGCGTTATGGTTTATTCCACTGTTCTTTTTTGCTTGGGATAGTGCACTCTGGGTGACTGCAATGACGGTCGCAGGTGTGGTATTTAGTTCAATTGCATGGTTATTTTTATTGAATGCTTGGTTGAAAGGTATTGCGAAGTACTTCAAGAATAAAGCCGTTTTCTAAAATTATCGCTTTTTTATTGCAATAACCCTTGTAAATTTATCGTACAGTCCCTATTAAGGCTCTGTTGACTTTTTATTTTGAAAGTCGGCAGAGCCTATTTGTTTTTTTAGATTTAAATAAATTCCGTGAGGAGCATCGCCAACCATGGCTAAACGTGATTATTATGAGGTTTTAGGCGTTTCGAAAACCGCAAGTGATGATGAGATCAAAAAAGCCTATCGTAAGTTGGCGATGAAGTATCATCCAGACCGTAACCCTGACAACGCTGAAGCAGAAGAAAAGTTCAAAGAAGCTGCGGAAGCCTATGAAGTCCTTTCTGATGAAGAAAAGCGCAGCATGTATGATCGTGCTGGACATAGTGCTTTTGAAGGTGGCTTCGGTGGTGCAGGTGGCGGTTTCGGCGGCTTTAGTGCAGAAGATATTTTTAGTCAGTTTGGCGATATCTTTGGTGGTGCGTTTGGTGGCGGTGGCCGTCAACAACGTCAACGCCGTGGTTCAGACCTTCGTTATGTCATGGAACTCACACTAGAAGAAGCTGTAAAAGGCGTGAAAAAAACCATTACCTTCACTGCGCCAGCGCCATGTGAAACCTGTGATGGAAAAGGGTCAAAAAATCCAAACGATGTTGAAACTTGTCGTACCTGTCATGGTGCAGGTCAAGTACGTATGCAACAAGGTTTCTTCTCCGTTCAGCAAACCTGTAGTACCTGTCGTGGTCAAGGTAAAATCATCAAGAATCCATGTAATAGCTGTCATGGTTCAGGTGTTGCAGATCGTCAGCAAACCCTTGAAGTTACTATTCCAGCAGGTGTGGACAATGGTGATCGCGTACGCTTAACTGGTAAAGGTGAAGCGATTCGTGATGGTCAAGCTGGCGATTTATACGTTGAAGTCGTGGTTCGTGAACACGAAATCTTCCAACGTGATGGCGCAGATCTTTATATGGATGTACCTGTTAGCATTGCAGATGCAGCTTTAGGTAAAGAAATTGAAATCCCGACCCTTGATGGTCGTGTCAGCTTAAAAATTCCAGAAGGTACACAAACCGGTAAATTATTCCGCTTGCGTGCTAAGGGTGTTCGCCCTGTACGTAGCAGTATGGTCGGTGATTTACTCTGCCGTATTGTGGTGGAAACGCCTGTGAATTTAAACAGTCGTCAGCGCGAATTATTGAAAGAATTACAAGCGTCTTTTGATGGTGATGGACATGCTGCCTCTCCAAAGAAAAAATCGTTCTTTGACCGCTTATTTGATTAATCGGTATTGATAAAAAAACCTGCTGCGGCAGGTTTTTTTATGGGAAATTTTTAGCGCAAGCACAGAGTTTTGCTATAGTAGCTGAATTGTTTAAATAAAAGACTGGGAAAAATTATGTCATCTTCTCCACGCATTGGAATCTTGGGTGCAGGCGGACGCATGGGGCGTATTCTGATTCAAGCGGTACAACAAGCAGGCTACCAACTAGCAGCAGCTGTTGAGCGTCCTGAAAGCAGCTTGGTGGGTGCAGATGCAGGGGAACTTGCAGGGATTGGCAACATCGGTGTCAAGATCGTGGGAAGTTTGAGTGAAGTGCTGAAAGACTGTGATGTGGTGATTGATTTTACTGCACCAGTTGCAACTGAACAGCACTTAAAATTATGCCGTGAAGCGGGTGTGGCCATGGTGATTGGAACCACGGGAATGTCAGATGAGCAAAAGGCATTCCTTGATGAAACAGCAACACAGACACCTGTGGTGTACGCTGCCAATTATTCAGTTGGGGTGAACGTTTCGATTAAATTATTGGAACTCGCAGCGAAAGTATTTGGCGATACGGTGGATATCGAAATCATTGAAGCACATCACCGCCATAAAGTGGATGCACCATCAGGTACTGCCTTTATGATGGGTGAGGCGATTGCCGATACCTTAGGTCGTAACTTGAAAGAAGTGGCGGTTTATGGACGTGAAGGTTATACCGGTCCTCGTGATCGCCAGACTATTGGTTTTGAAACCATTCGTGGTGGCGATATTGTCGGTGAACATACAGTGATGTTTATTGGTGAAGGTGAGCGTGTGGAAGTGACACACAAAGCCACCAACCGGATGAACTTTGCTTCAGGTGCAGTCCGTGCAGCGGCGTGGGTGGTTGGCCGTGAAGCGCGTAAATATGATATGAAAGATGTTTTAGGCTTTAACGAGATTGACGTTTAAAACGTTCCTTTTTTGTACTATAAAAGAGCTTGTTGAGCTTTCTTTCCGAGAGGAGTGAAACAAGCTCTCGCCCTTATTACAACAATTGAGCATGACATGAATAAAAAACATATCGTTCTTGCCACATTGCTCAGTCTCAGCAGCTTTGCAGTGACTGCAGCAACAGATACAGCCAAACTCAGTTTGCATCGGAACAATATTAAGGTTTGGACGTACCAAACAGAAAACAATCCGATTATCCAATATAAAGCTGAAACCACATTTGATGTGCCTTTAGAACGTGCTGTAGCAGTAGTACTGGATGTAGAACGTACACCGCAATGGGTGCCGTATGTGGGCAAGGCACAAATGCTGTCACGTGATGATAAGAAAGGTGAATTCACCTTGTATATGGTTCTGGACTTCCCATTTCCTTTAAAAGACCGTGATGTGGTGATTAAAGGCAAAATGACTAAGAATGCGGATGGCAGCATCAGTATTAAAAACAATGCTATTCAGAATAATTACCCTGAGCAGCCTGATGTGGTGCGGTTAAGCAAATACGCAGGTGACTGGACGTTCCAGCGGTTGGCAAATAACAAAGTAAAAGTGACAACGAGTGGCTATGCCGATCCAGCAGGGGCAATTCCATTGAGCTTTGTGAATATGTTTGTGCAGCAACAACCTTATCAAATGCTGATGAAAATGAAAAAAGAGGTGAATAATCCTTTATATGCGCAACCGAAGTTACCAGATTTATTGAAATAATAAAAAAGCCTGATTTAAATCAGACTTTTTTATTTGAGCTTAAGCTTGAGGACATTGTTGTAATGGCGTCTCTGGTTTGCTTGCTAATTTCATTTGAATGAAAACCAAGATTAAACCAATAGCTGCCAGTACGGCACCAATCATGGAGACTGCCGCATAGTTTAAACCGAAGCTTAAGACGGCACCGCCTGCTGCGGCACCAATGGCATTGCCTAAGTTAAATGCGCCAATATTCACTGAAGAAGCAAGACCCGAGGCTTCATGTGCCACCGACATCACGCGCATTTGTAATGGCGGAACGATCGCAAAGGCTGCTGCACCCCAGATCACCAAACCGATTGCTGCACCCAATTGGCTTTGGGCAAGGATTGGGAAGATGACCATCAACGCGATCAACAAGACCAAGAAACCAATCAAGGTTTTATCAATCGATAAGTCTGCAAACTTTCCACCGAAATGGTTCCCGATTGAAAAACCAATTCCGATCAAGACCAGCATCATGGTGATAAAGGTCGGAGAGGCGTGGGTGAACTCAACCAGACTTGGTGCGATATAGGTATACAAGGTAAACATCGCTGAGGCACCAAATACGGTTGTGAGCAATGCCAATACCACGGGGAGACGAGTGAGAACACTTAACTCCATTTTTACATTTGGCTTTTGTCCAACCGATCCGACCGGAAGGGCCTTCCAAAGTGACAGCATGGTGATGACACCGAGGGCTGAAATCGCAAGGAAAGACATTCTCCAACCAATGTTTTGCCCCACCCATGTTGCGAGTGGTACACCACCAATATTGGCGATGGTTAAGCCCATAAACATGGTGGCAACCGCACTGGCCTGTTTATTTGCTGGAACAACACTGGCTGCCACCACAGAACCAATCCCGAAGAAAGCACCGTGGTTTAAGCTGGTAATTAATCGAGCACCCATTAAACTCATGTAATTGGGTGCAAAGGCTGCGATCAGATTCCCGATGGTGAAGATTGCCATGAGTAGAATCAGGGCATTACGACGGGCAAAGCCACCAAACCATAAGGTCATGATCGGTGCACCGAGCATCACGCCAAGTGCATAACCTGTAATCAACATGCCCGCACTTGGAATCGATACCCCGAGATCATTGGCAATATTGGGCAACAGCCCCATTGGAGAGAACTCTGTTGTTCCAATTGCAAATGCACCAATCGCCAGTGCCAGCAAAGGAAGGTTGATGCGGCTGCTCATGTTATTTGTCCCATTCAGGCGCAAATGGTTCAGGACTGACTTCTCGACCATTACGTTCAAGTTGAGCGATCAGCTGCATTTCTTCTGCACTTAAAGTTAAGTCTTGTGCTTTTAAGTTGCTGATCAGATTTTCACGTTTAGTTGATGATGGAATCACCGCAAAACCATTTTGTAAGGCCCAAGCCAAAGCGACTTGTGCGGTGGTTGCCTGATGCTGTGCAGCAATCTCAATTAAGGTTGGGTCCTGCAGTACTTTGCCATAAGCCAGAGTCATGTATGAAGTCACATCAATATTTTGCTCACGTAAAAAATTGACCAAGGTGCGGTTCTGCAAATAAGGACTGAGTTCAATCTGGTTGGTGGCAATGTGTTCGATACCAATGCTATCAATCGCTTGTTGGGTCAAGGCGATATTAAAGTTTGAAATCCCGATTTGTTTAGTCAAACCCTGTTGTTTCGCCTCTAATAACAATTGCATCACGCTTGGGATGGAGACACCCAGTGCTGGAGCTGGCCAGTGGATCAAGGTGAGATCAACGGCATCAGTACGTAGTTTTTGCAGACTGTCTTTTAAGCTGGGAATGAATTTATCTTCAGCAAAATTGTCGACCCAGATTTTTGTAGTGAGGAACAGGTCTTGACGAGCTACACCACTTTCAGCAATGGCTTGACCCACTGCTGCTTCATTTTCATAAACCTGTGCGGTATCAATGGCACGATAACCCACTTCCAGGGCGGTTTTAACTGAGTCAATGACTGCTTGATCTTTAAGACGGAAAGTACCTAAACCGAATTGAGGGATACGCATATTTTTCACCTAATCTTTTTTCATGCTCAAAAGAGCTGTTTTGTGGATGGCTGTTATTTTGCGATGATTATTGTTGCTAAAACATAGATGAATTTGCAAAATACAGTTGACTAAATATCAATAATTGAGAGGGTGGTAATGAAATCTACGGTAGAAGAACTGCTTGCTTTTATGACCATCGTCGATACAGGTTCATTTATTGCCGCTGCTGAACGACTGGGACAGACGGCATCTGGGCTCAGTCGCTCGCTCAGCCGTTTAGAGTCCAAGCTCGAAGTCACTTTACTAGAACGAACCACGCGAAAATTAAAACTCACCCAAGAAGGCCAGCAGTTTTTACAACAGGCCCGTAAAATCCTGAGTGATTTGAATGCCGCCGAAGAAGCATTACAAAAATCAGATCAAGATACTTCGGGGGTGATTCGGATTGACTCAGCCACACCTTTTATTCTGCATGTGATTACGCCATTGGTACATCAGTTTCGGCAGTGTTATCCCAATATTGAAATCGAGTTGAATAGTAATGATTTGGTGATTGATCTATTGGAACATAAAACCGATGTGGCGTTTCGTTTTGGTGAATTACATGATTCCAGCTTACACGCTAAATTGGTGTGTAAAAGTCGTATCTATATTGTTGCCAGTCCCGAATATTTACAACGCAAGGGCACGCCTTTACAGCCTCAAGCATTACCTGAACATGATGTGATTGGTTTTACCCGTCCAACCTATATCAACACTTGGCCGATTAAAATTGAGGGGGAGTATTTTCAAGCGCAACCTAAAGTGAGAGCATCCAGTGGAGAAACCGTCCGACAACTGTGTTTACGTGGGCAGGGTATTGCTCGGTTATCTGAATTTGAAATCTGGCAGGACATTCGAGAAGGGCGTCTTGAGGCTCTATTTGAAGATCAGATAGAGCACTCTTATCAAAGCATCCATGCTGTTTATTATCAACAAGAGCACTTGCCGAAACGTGTCCGTTTATTTATTGAGTTTTTGACTGAGCAACTAAGTCAGGGCTTCTCGGTTTGCCAATAGCATCATTTTGCAGTTGTACATTCAGCACCGGAATTGATGGGCCTGTTTTTTGTATCACTGACACAACAATATGTTGCTGTTTTAGCTTGCATTCAAGTTCGACCGTTGGCAGAAAGTTGCTTGAGAGTATCAAACCATTTTCATTGGGTTTCTTATAGGTCATTTTGATGATACGAGTCTGCTCTGGCGCCTCACTTTTCTCCATTTTCCATAGCTCATAGGTCGGTTGGTTTTGAATTTGCAGGTAGCCCTGAGAAAGCGATTTACACACTTGTTGTTGCTGGTAGGTGGCTTGGTCAGTCAGATTGCAGCCTGTAAATAAAACGGCGCTTAATATAAATAAGATATTATTTTTCATGGTCTTATCCTTTGGCTGTTGATTTTTATAGCTTAAAGGTGTTGTATGAACCAATACAGATACAGAAATTTATAAAAAAGCAGTACAGATATGACTTTTCACTATCAGCGCTTGGCAGAACAATTGGCTCACAAGATTTATCAGCATGAGTTACAGCCTCAACAAAAGTTGAGTTCTTTAAGGGAATTTGCACGTCAGCAAAGTATTAGTTTAAGTACGGCACAGCAATGCTATGAATTGCTGGAAGCAAAAGGGCTGATCTATGTAAAAGCCAAATCAGGCTATTTTGTCAATTCAAGACAATATCAAAGTGCCGTACCAGACAGTCCCAACTTTGAGTCCAAAGCCCGTCAGGTTTCAAATTTAGATCTGCAAAACCAAATTCAAACTGCCTCGATCCAGCATCATTTAACCCCGTTGGGTGCGATCCAACTGTCTCCGCATTTGATTCCTGTCGATGGATTGCGTCGTTCTTTACAACGTGCTTTGAAACATTGCCAGCCTGAAGATTTTTTATATTGTAATAAACAGGGACATCAGCAACTTCGTAAAGCCTTATCTGATCATTGGCGTGAGGATGGTATCTATGTTGCGACCGATGATATTTTTATTACCAACGGCTGTATGCCTGCCTTATCGCTACTGATTCAACAGATCAGCAAAGAGGGGGATAGTATTCTAGTACCGACGCCCACTTTTAATGGTCAGCTGCAAATGCTGGCTAGCCTGAAACGCAAGATTATTGAGATTCCAGCGGATCACCGTGGCATTGATCTAGAGCGCTTAGAATTTTTTATGAAACAGGGTGATGCCAAACTGTGTTTGCTCACTGCCAATTTTCAGAATCCTTTGGGCTATTGTCTCAGCAATGAACAGAAACAGCACATTGCTCAACTGGCACAAAAATATCAATGTTTTATTTTGGAAGATGATATTTATGGCGAATGCAGCTTTCAAAAGGAACGACCTTTACCCATTCGCTATTGGGATCAGGAAGGCTATGTAATCTGGTGTGGCTCGGTCTCCAAGTCATTATCAACCGCCTATCGCGTCGGTTGGTTTTGCTTAGGTCAACAGCTGCAATATTTAAGACCACAATTATTGGCCAACAATGTGGGGGTGAATACGCCTTTGCAACTTGGTTTAGCCGATTTTATTTACAGTCGTGGTTATCGAGAACATTTGGATCAATTAAGACCTAAACTGATGCAGCAAGTTGAACAGTATCGGGCTTATATTCTTGACGTGTTTCAGGGGGTTCCGATTGGATTAAGCCAGTCACAAGGTGGCTATGCTTTATGGATGCAACTACCCAATAGTATTACCGGTTTGGAGCTCTATTATTTGGCGCAAGGTAAAGGGATCAACATCGTACCAGGGGAAGTATTCGGTGAAGACCGCCGTTATCAACACTTTTTGCGTTTAAATGCAGGTCATGCTTTAACAGCAGAAATCCGCCAAGCGATTCAACAGTTGGCGGATTGGGTACGGCAGAGTATGAATTAGTCGAAGTCTGCTTTGAGTACGATGCGATAACGAGCTTGGCCTGAATGCAGTCGTTCAATCGCCTCATTTAGCTGTGACATTGGAAATAACTCAACTTGTGGTGCGATATTTTTGCGCGCAGCGAATTGTAAAAGTTGGCGCAGGGCTAACGGTGAGCCCGTTGGTGATGAGGTGACAGATTTGGCACCACCCATGATGGCACCGACAGAAACAGGGATCGGTTCCAAAGTCACACCTAGGAAATGTAGACTACCTTTTGGTGCCAAAGTATTGAGATAGGCTTGCCAGTTCAGGGTGACATTGACCGTACTGAGTAATAAATCAAACTTGCCACGTTGTGCTTTGATGGCTTGGGCATCACGGCTATTGACCACGTGATCGGCTCCCATGGCTTTGAGTTCTTCAGTTTTATCTGGATTAGAACTGAAAGCGGTCACTTCGCAGCCCCATGCTTTGAGTAACTTAATCGCGATATGACCTAAACCACCAATACCAATCACACCCACATGATGTGTGGCTTGGATTTTGTGTTTCAGTAAAGGATCAAATACCGTGATGCCACCACACAGTAGCGGGCCAGCACTTTCAGGATCTAAATCGTCTGGAAGGGGAATGACCCATTGCCAACCTGCACGGACTTTATCGGCAAAACCGCCTGCATGGCCAATGATGGTTGCTTTTTTTTCACCAGTACATAGGACCTGATTACCCCCAATACATGGATCACAGGCTTGACAGGTTTCAGCTGTCCAGCCAATGCCAACACGTTGACCGACGCGTAGTCCTTTGGCTTCTGATCCCAATGCAATGATAGTACCAATGATTTCATGTCCAGCCACCGCAGGGTAAACCGATGATTGCCACTCATTATTAATCACGGATAGATCGGAGTGGCACAGACCACAATATTCAACTTTGACTTCAACTTGATGGGCTTGTAATTCTCCCGCATCAAATTGGTACGGTACCACTTGCTCGCCTGCTTGCATTGCAGCATAAGCGCGAATTTGATTATTGCTCATTGGAACTCCCATTCAAGGAAAATCGATGATGATTTGTTATTTAAATTGGCAATGATTTTCGTGGTCATTGACCATACCAACCGCTTGCATAAAAGCATAACAGGTGGTCGGGCCCACAAATTTAAAGCCACGCTTTTTTAGGGTTTTGGATAGTTTTAGGCTAAGTTCAGTTTGTGCAGGTGCTTCGCGGTAATTCGCCACATCATTATTTTCGGTTTGATGATCGACAAAGCTCCATAACCAAGCAGGGACATCTTCGACTTCATCCTTAAGCTTGAGCCAAGCAATGGCATTGTCGCGGATGGCTTTCAGTTTGCCGATATGACGAATTAAACCTGCATCACTGAGTTTGAGTTCGAGTTGATCATCTGTGAGTGCTGCGACGTCTGCGATGGAATGTTGAAAGAAATGTGAGCGGTAGTGTTCGCGTTTTTTCAGTACCGTGATCCAAGAAAGTCCTGCTTGCTGTCCTTCCAGACAGAGCATCTCAAACAAATGGTTTTCATCATGTTGCGGCTTGCCCCATTCTTGATCATGGTAGTCAATATAGAGGGGATCATCGGAGCACCAGCCACAGCGTTGAGTTGACATATTTGATGCTCCTTGTTGTTATTTGAACAGTATAATTTAAAGTTTGAATGCCACCCATTCATTTGGGCGAGTATCCCAATAATACAGTTCTGCGCTATTTAAATCAGTAAACTTAAGCCAAAAGTCTTTACCTGATTTATCGGCAAAGCCTGTACTAATCAACAAAGCATCTTCGGTAATTTCCATGATCCAACCTTGATAGCTGGTACCACCCATGATGATTTTTTGCTGATTTCCAGACTCTGCAAATTCAACCAGACGTTCAATCAATGCTTCTGACATTGTAGATTCCTAACGTAAATACGGGTATGGATTGACTGCTCCACGCCCTTTGCCATTTAAATAAATTCCGTAGTGTAAATGCGGAGCGGTATAACGAGCATTGCCGGTATTTCCCACATAACCGATCAGATCACCTTTACGCACATAGTCGCCAACATTGAGGCCGCGCTTATGACCATCCAGATGTGCATAATAGTGCCAAGAGCCTGCTGGCCCCATGATCCAGATCACTTTGCCGCCTAAATTATTATTACGTAAATCAGCAACTAAGCCTTCGGTCGCACTATACACTTTCGTACCACGCTCTGCCATGATATCGATGCCTTCATGACTACGGCCCTGACTTCGTGCCGCGCCCCAAGTATCCCGTAATTCGTTTCGACTCACACCTTTGACAGGCACAGGGAGGCGGCTGTCTAAACGCATGCTCTTGAGCTTGTTCACCTGAGCATTGGGTAAGGGGCTAGGTTTCTTTGGGGTGGTGGCACATGCTGATAGTAAAACCATCAACACGCCAAGAACGGTATAGGAAATCGAATGACGCACATAAACTCCTTGCGTTTGATCTACAGCATTTTAGGCGTTAAGCCTTTTGTTTGGCTGTAATCAGTTTTTTCATGGCTGTTGGAATGCCTTTGGCAATCGCATTTTCTGGACTTAGCCATATGCCATTTAATTCGATACTCAACTGTTCTTTTTGATCGTGTTCCACGTGGAACAGTTTTTCATGCAGTAACCAAGTGAAGTGAGTAAAGCTATGGCTAATCTGCAATGATGATACTTGAGCTTGTAGTTTGAAGTATTGCTCAATCTGTTGTAATTCGGTTGCTTGTTCAATGATTGGAAGACAATACAATCCACCCCAGAGGCCATGCGCTTCACGTTGTTGCCACAGCCATTCATCTCCAGATTGGATCAATAACACATTGGCTGTTCTGACGGGAACAGGTTTCTTGGCCTTTTTAAAGGGCAATTCCTGTTCTAAGCCTTGTTGATAGGCCTGACAGTGTTGCTGCATTGGGCAGTATAAACACAGCGGTTTTTTGGGTGTACAAACGGTTGCCCCTAAATCCATGATCGCTTGGGTATAATCATGATTGCGCTCTTTTGGGCAGAGATTTTCTGCAATTTGCCAGAGTGCTCGTTCATGTTGTGGCTTGGATAGATCATCTTCGATGGCGAGGAAACGTGCCAGTACACGTTTTACGTTACCATCCATAATCACGCCATACTGACGTAAGCCGAGTGACATGAGCGCACCAGCGGTGGAGCGGCCAATGCCTGGCAGCTCAATCCATTGTTCGAGTGTTTCTGGAAATTTCCCTTGTTGACTGACGATGCCTGCCGCTTTATGCAGATTGCGTGCGCGGGCATAGTAGCCGAGGCCTGCCCAATAAGGAGCGACATCATCCCAACTGGCTGTTCCTAGGGTTTCTACGCTTGGGAAGCGTTCAATAAAACGGTCGAAATATTGCAGTACAGTTTTGACTTGCGTCTGTTGCAGCATGATTTCTGAGACCCAAACTTTGTAGGGATCATCGGCCACTTGCCATGGTAGATCGTGACGACCGTGTTGGTCGAACCATGTAAGTAGTGCATCAGAAAATGAGAAGTCAGACATGAATCAGAACAGTAAAAAGCAGAGGCGTAGTATAGCGGAAATAGGGAGAGGAGTTGATGTATACAAACAAATTCGTTATTAAATGCTGATTAAGATTGGCTTTTACAAAGGCGACATCATGTCGCCTTGCACGAGTAGAAAATATCTAGGGTTTTAACAAACGATATATTTGTTCAATTCCACATAGATAGTCTTTTCAAATCACTTTAAATGTTTATCTAACAACTCATACATTGCTTCAAGACTTTGGCGTTCTGCTTCAGCGTTATAGCCTAAGTCAACATTGTTGGCCTTGGCACGCTCATCTGCAAGCGGGTTACTAAAACCATGCTTGGCATCTTCAAAAATAATTACCTCATGATCCACAGCAGCATCATGCATTTCCTGACGGAAGCTTGCCACATTATCCAAGGTCACCATGCTGTCGAGTTCACCATGTAGGACTAAAATCTCGGCTTTAACTTTGCCTTTCTCAGCAGGCGCTTTCGGACTTAATATCGCATGGAACGTGGCAACGGCTTTGATATCTGCACCTGAACGCGCCAAATCTAGCACCACTTTACCGCCATAGCAGAAACCAACCGCTGCCAATTTGTCGGCATTCACTTCTGCTTGAGCCGCTAAAGCATTTAAGCCTGCTTGAGCACGGTCAACAATGGTGTCAGCATGCTCAAAAGTTTGATTCATCCATTCAGAGGCTTGTGGCACATTGGTTGTAACTTTCTTATCACCATACATATCAATGGCTAAAGCGGCAAAACCATGTTCTGCAAGTTCACGTGCACGTTGCTCGGTATACGCATTACGACCCCACCATTCCGGTGCAACGATCACCCCAGCAACGGGTATATCAATTGCAGGTGCAGCGAAATAACCAATGAGGCGTTGACCATCGGGCGCGGTATATTCAATTTCACGTGTGTTAATCGGGAAGCTCATTCTATAATCCTGATCTGTATTTTTAGAATGCATTGATTAAAACATAAAAAATAAAATGGATGGCATCGTAAAAACATAATAAATACGCTTGTTTTAGCGATGCTCAAAAATGAAAAAAGAAGAATACCAAGATTCTTCTTTTTATGTTTTGGGTAGGTCAAAACGACTAGACTTTGCCTCTGGATAAGAAGCCGACGATTGCTAAGATGACAGCAACAACCAATAAGATTACTGCGAAATCTTTGGATAAACCTGCCACGCCACCGAAACCTAATAAACTGGCAATGAGTGCGATGACTGCAAAAATAATGGCCCAACGGAACATGTCGTGTCCTCCTAATTTTTCGTTATGTGTCCACTATACCGTGTGTTTTTTGCACAAAATGTGGTGTTTATGTGGTTTAAATGTTTAATACTTAAAGAAGTGTTAAATCAATTAAAAGAGATTGAAGTCAGCAAAGCAAAGATGAATGCTATAATAAGAAGTTCATTTTTTTTAATATTGAAAGCTCTGTATGTCCGTCGAACTGCGCCCCAACTTTTGGAAACACTATCCGCTTGATCAGCTCAGCAATGCGGAGTGGGAGGCATTGTGCGACGGCTGTGGTTTATGTTGTTTGATCAAGTTAGAAGATGAAGAAATCGCAGAGGTTGCGTATACCAAAGTGGCATGTAAATTACTGGACTGTAAAACCGCGCGTTGTTCCGATTATCCTAACCGTCAGCAGCAAGTGCCTGATTGTATCCAGCTGACGCCTGAACGGCTCAGCACAATTTCTTGGTTACCACCGAGCTGTGCCTACCGTCGCTTAAGTGAAGGCAAGAATTTACCTTCATGGCATTACCTCAATACAGGTTCACGTCAAAGTGTGATCAAGGCGAAAAAGTCTGCTGCAGGGCGTTGTATTTCAGAAATTGAAATCGATGAAGAACAAATTGAAGATTATATTGTGCGTTGGATTCGTTAATCGCGTTTAGCAAATCAATAAGACATGATGATCATAAAAACAACACTTTTGCAGTATTTTTATTGGCGATGTTCCCTAAGATGAAGAATAAACGAGGGAGATAAGCCATGAACAAACTGTTGATGACACCTTTGCTCTATAGCGGCATTTTATTTTTGGCTGCTTGTGGTGCCAACGAAAGCAACTCTAAAACCCCAGAACAAAATATAGCACAACAAGCGTCAAGCCAGCGCATCGCACAAAAGTATCGGATTGAGAGCGTTGCTGAATTTGATGAGCCGTGGGCGATTGCAAGTTTGCCAGACCAACGTTTATTGATCACTGAGCGCAAAGGGCAATTAAAATTATTTGATCCGCAAACCAAGAGCAGTATCAATGTCGCTGGCGTTCCAACCGTCAGTTATGGCGGGCAAGGTGGTTTAGGCGATGTCATTTTGCATCCTGATTTTCAGCAGAATCATGAATTATATTTAAGCTACGCCAGCAAAGGTCAGGGTGGCTATGGTGCAGAGATTGCACATGCAAAACTGGATTTATCCGATCCCAAGCAACCCAAGCTCACAGATTTAAAAACCATCTGGCAACAAGTACCGAAAGTGTCAGGGCAAGGTCATTATGGTCATCGTATGCAGTTTGGTCCCGATGGCAAACTTTGGGTCAGTTCGGGTGAGCGCCAAAAATTTGATCCTGCTCAAGATTTAAAAAGTAATTTAGGTAAGGTTTTGCGTTTAAATGCAGATGGAACTGCTGCGGAAGACAATCCATTTTATCAGCAGGGTGGTGTAACGGCAGAGATTTGGTCGCTGGGTCAGCGTAATCCATTGGGAATGGCTTTCGATCAGCAAGGGCAACTGTGGGTGGTTGAAATGGGCCCCAAAGGTGGTGATGAATTAAACCGTATTGTGAAAGGGGAAAACTATGGCTATCCAACAGTTTCGAATGGCGACCATTATTCAGGCTTGCCTATTCCTGATCATCATACCCGTCCAGAATTTAAAGCCCCTGAAATCGATTGGACACCTGTGATTTCACCATCTAGCTTGATCATTTATTCAGGTCAGCAATTTCCTTTGTGGCAACACAAAGCGTTGATTGGTGGCTTATCATCCAAAGCAATTATCGTGGTGGATTTAAATGCCAAACCTGTCCAAGAAGTTCAACGACTTGAGATGAAACAACGAATTCGTGGTCTACATCAGGCGCAAGATGGTTCAATCTGGGTGATCGAAGATGGACCGAAAGCTAAACTACTTAAACTTCATGCCAATTAAATTTTTACTTCAAGTGATACACATCATGAATCAGCCGAAAGCCTTTTCTATGACTTTAAAAAAACTATTTGTACTTACAGGACTGTTGTCCTGCAGTTCAGCGCTTTGGGCTGGAAATTTGACCGAGCAACAAGTTCAAACCATTGTTGATCAGCAATTTAAGCCTTTATTGGCACAATATAAAATTCCAGGTATGGCTGTTGCTGTGACCTTGAATGGTCAACATTACTTCGTGAATTATGGGCTTGCTTCTAAGCAAAACCAGCAAGCAGTGAGTAACAGTACTTTATTTGAACTTGGTTCGGTCAGTAAGACCTTTAATGCGACTTTAGCAGGTTATGCACAGGCACAAGGGCAACTATCTTTGTCGGATCATCCTGCCAAATATTTCCCTGAACTGAAAAATACTGCTGTCAATCGTGCCACTTTATTAAATCTCGGAACTTATAGTGCGGGTGGCTTCCCGTTGCAATTCCCTGATGAGGTAGTGCAGCAACAGGATATGGTGAAATATTTTCAGACTTGGCAGGCAAAAACCAAAATCGGTGCTGCCCGTCAATATTCCAATCCAAGTATCGGTTTGATGGGCTATGTCACCGCCTTGGCAATGAAAAAACCATATAACGAACTGATTGAAAAAACCTTGCTGCCGCAATTGGGGATGACACAAAGTTTTATTCGAGTACCTGAGCAGCACATGCCGCAATATGCTTGGGGATACAAAGCCGATCAAGCCATGCGTGTTTCGCCAGGTATGTTTGATGCAGAAGCTTATGGGCTGAAAAGTAGCAGTGCGGATATGCTGAAATTCCTCGATGCGCAAATCAATCCTCAGCAGTTTAAACAACCGCTTCGCAAGGCGATTGAAAATACTCATGTGGGTTATTTTAAAGTGGGTGCAATGACCCAAGGTCTGGGCTGGGAACAGTATGCTTATCCAGTATCACTTGAAACACTTTTACAGGGCAACTCGAGCAAAATGGCTTTAGAAAGTCATGCAATCACAGCGATTAAACAACCGAAGCTAGCCACACCCGCGACCTATTTTAATAAAACAGGCTCAAGTAATGGTTTTGGTGCTTATGCCGCCTTTATTCCGCAGCAAAAAATTGGAATTGTCATGTTAGCCAATACCAATTTTCCCAATGAAGAGCGGATCAAAGCCAGCTATCGCGTGATGCAACAGTTGGTGCAGAGCAACAGCGCGCAATAGAATGTCGCGTGAGTGCAGATTCAAATTGTAGATTTGAGCCAGACACAATAGACTAGGGTAAAAGATCATAAAGCCAGTGATGATGTCAGATACGCATATTCCTTTACCTGAACGTTTACGTCCTCGTGACTTGTCCGAAATTATCGGACAAGATCATTTGCTGGGTGAAAACGCCCCTTTACGTCAGATGATTGATCAAGGGCATCTGCCTTCGATTATTTTCTGGGGGCCTCCAGGGGTTGGAAAAACCACGATTGCATTGTTATTGGCGCAGGCGGTAGATCGTCCTTTTATCAGCCTTTCTGCACTCAATACAGGCGTGAAAGAACTCCGTGAGGTGATTGCGGAAAGTGGGGACTTGTTGACCCCTGTGGTGTTTATTGACGAGATTCATCGCTTCAATAAATCGCAGCAAGATGCCTTACTCAATGCGGTTGAGAAAGGCAAAATTACCTTGATTGGGGCAACCACAGAGAATCCTTCTTTTGAAGTGAATAGTGCCTTGCTGTCCCGCTGTCAGGTGTATACCCTGAATAATCTGAGTGCTGAGGCGATTCAAACCTTACTGAACAAAGCGATTCAAACGGACAAGTTCTTAAAAGAACGTTTTATCCAGATTGAAGAATATGATGCGCTGATTCAGTTTGCGGCAGGTGATGCACGTAAGGCACTCAATCTGATTGATTTGATTGCCAGTACCTTTGAGCCTGATATTGAGAATCTCGTAACCAATGCCATCGTCGTTAAAGTCGCGCAGCAGAATATCGCACGCTATGACAAATCGGGTGAGCAGCATTACGATCTGGTTTCGGCTTTTATTAAATCGATTCGCGGCAGTGATCCAGATGCAACCCTGTACTGGATGGCACGCATGCTGAAAGGTGGTGAAGATCCAGTCTTTATTGCGCGTCGTATGCTGATTGCGGCATCAGAAGACATTGGCAATTCTAATCCAAATGCCTTGTTGCTGGCGGGAGAGTGTTTCCGTTCAGTCCAAGCGGTGGGGATGCCTGAAGCGCGCATTATCCTAGGGCAATGTGCCGTGTATCTGGCCACTAGCCCGAAAAGCAATAGTACCTATCTCGCGATTAACAAAGCCTTGGAGCTGGCAGAAAAAACCGCAAACCTGCCTGTGCCTTTGCACTTACGTAATGCGCCAACCAAGTTGATGAAGCAGCAAGGTTATGGGGTGGATTATCTGTATCCGCACAACTATCCTGAACACTTCGTGTTACAGGACTATTTGCCCCCAGAATTACGCGGTACCAAACTGTACGAGCGAGCCTTAAATAAGCGTGAAGTTGAAGGAGAGCGTTTGCAGCAACGCCGTTGGCAACAGGAACAACAGCAGCAGTAATCAAAACTCGGTGAATTCACTGATCATTTTAAAATTGTCCAGAGCAAGATTCCGAATCGCATCGATAGATTTTGCTTTGGCCTTAATATGCTATTTGTATAAAAATGAACGCAAAAAAAGCAACATTGATTGGATTGGTCGCGATCTTGCTCTGGAGTTTGATCGTTGCCTTGATTAAGGATGTCAGTAGTCATTTTGGCGCAGTGGGTGGTGCAGCACTGATTTATACACTGGCCTCAATTTTTCTGTTTTTCTCGGTTGGTTGGACCAGCCTCAAAAGCTTTCCCAAAACCTATTTGCTCTGGGGCAGTATTCTATTTGTTGCCTATGAAATTTGTTTATCACTTTCGATTGGCTATAGCAGTCATAATCGACAGGCGATTGAAGTGGGGATGGTCAATTATTTATGGCCAACCTTTACCATGGTGGCGGCCATTGTTTTTAATCAGCAAAAAGCCAATTTTTTGATTATTCCTGGCTTTATCATTTCAATTTTGGGTATTTGTTGGGTGCTCGGTGGCGAGCAGGGTTTTGATTTGGCAGGGATGCTGCAAAACATCCAGCACAATCCATTCAGTTATGGGCTTGCCTTTATTGGAACATTACTCTGGGCTGCCTATTGCACGCTCACAGCGAGAATTGCGCAAGGAACCAATGGCATCACGCTATTTTTTATTCTGGTCTCGGTGGTGCTATGGATTAAATATGCATTGATGGGGGGCGGCAGTTTTGATTTTGATTGGTCTTCTTCAATTTCATTATTTTTTGCGGCAGCAGCGATGGGCTTTGGTTATGCCGCTTGGAATGTTGGGATTTTGCATGGCAATGTGACGTTATTGGCTGGTGCATCCTATTTTATTCCAGTTTTATCTGCATTTTTCTCGGCAATTTTACTCAGTACGCCATTAGGTCTTTCTTTCTGGTATGGCGCATTTATGGTGTGTTTAGGCTCAATTCTATGCTGGGTCGCAACGCAGAAAAAACACTAAAACATTTCTTGATGTAGCTTGGTCTTGTTGATGCGCTGAACAGTCACGGTATTTTTGTAAGTGATCTCTAGACACCACAGATAAAAGGTCGCATCATCCACCCTTATCAAGGATGATCAAGCTCCACCATGACCACAAACAAAATTAATGCTGCGGAAAGTCTCCGAGGCTTAGCATGTCTCGCTGTCGTGTTGTCACATTTATCACTGACCTTTTTTCCGCAACTGCATAATTTTTATGTCAGTGCTGTACCGCAATATGATTTTTTTGCGCAGCTACATCACTCGCCCTTGGCCTTCTTTTATTCAGGTACAGGCGCGGTTTTTGTGTTTTTTGTTTTAAGTGGCTTTGTACTGACATTCTCCAGTTTTAAAAAGCACAATACCGCAACACAATTGAAAAATTCCTTGATTAAGCGCTATCCACGCTTGGCCATTCCAGCTTTTGTCTCTTGTATTATTGCTTATCTGGTGTGTTTTGTGCCTGTGGATGTGTCGCATGTTTCCGAATGGGGAGCAGCACTCGCCAACCCATATCCGCAACTGGGCACAGCCTTATATGAAGGCAGTATTGGTGCATTCTTATTTGGTGATTCCAGTTATAACTGGGTACTGTGGACTATGCAAATTGAATTATTCGGTTCCTTAGTGGTTTATTGGGCTTGCTATCTGTATGGAAAACATCCTATTTTATCTGGCTTATTTCTGATTTTTTGCATTGCAATTGCATATATGATATCCCCAATGATGGTATTGGGAATTCTGAGTTTTGTTTTAGGGATGGGCTTATTTCTCTATGCCACAGACTTAGGAACGCGTATTTCGATCTTTCTATTTTTATTGGGGCTATATTTTTGCGGCGTACATAATAATAGTGCTAGTTATCAGTTCGTTATCCAAGTTTTGGGGAAGCAGAGCTATGATTATCTCAACTTTATCGGTGGTTTTTGCATTGTTTATGCAGTACTCAAAGGCAAATGGTTAGCACAATTTTTTGATCGGTCTGTTTTGGTATTTCTAGGCAAAATCTCATTTTCCATTTATTTAATTCATCTTGCTGTGCTTTATGCTTTGGGGATTCCATTGTTTAATCTATTGCATGTGCAATGGGGGTTCTCCTATTTAAATGCAGGATTATTGGCAAGCCTATTGAGTGTATTATTGAGCATTGTGTTGGCACACCCCTATAGCCATTATGTCGATGATTTTTCGATCAAAGTCTCAAATAAACTGGCAAAGATGTTTTGAACCGCACACTAAGTCGTGTGCAGAGCCTATGTAGGGCTGCTCGGAACTTGACCAAACATTACAAAAATAATCAGTGAATACTTTCTATTACAAGTGGAATCAGCTTTAATCAAAAACACATAATAAAAATATGGGTTTTAATTCATGAACTGTACTCATCTCAAACACTGTGCCTTATTTACTTCTATTTCACTGGCTGTTGCAAGCTGTGCAACCACGGCAGTGCCTGTCACTGCAACAGAACAACTGTTTTATGGTGGCCCGATTCTCACCATGTCGGGCAACGCCCCTGAATATGTAGAAGCCCTGTTGGTCAAGGATGGAAAAATTGTTTTTGTCGGCTCAAAGCAGCAGGCTGAACGCTTAGCGGATAAAAGAGTTCAAGCTATTGATCTAAAAAATAAAACCTTATTGCCCAGTTTTATTGACGCGCATAGTCATGTGAATATGGTCGGTTTCCATCAAATGGTGGCTAATCTCTACCCAATGCCTGATGGTCAGGTCTCAGATATCAACTCTTTGGTGAATGTGCTGAATAGTTGGAAAGTCCAAAATCCAGCTGTGATTAAAACCATGGGAGGCTGGATTTTGGGTAATGGCTATGATGACGCACAACTGAATGAGCAGCGTCATCCGACGGCAACCGATCTAGATCGGGTGTCTCTAGACCAACCGGTGATGATTTTGCATCAGTCGGGGCATTTGGCCTCTGTGAATCATAAAGCACTGGAACTGCTGAAGATCAATCAAAATACCCCAAACCCAGCAGGTGGCGTGATTCGCCGTGAAGCCAACTCAAATATCCCAAATGGCGTATTAGAAGAGTCCGCTTTATTTACTGCAATTGGCTCAATTTTTAAAGATGTACCCCCTGCGGTGATGTTCCAAATTGCAGAAAAAGGGATTGATGCTTATGTAAAAAATGGTTTTACCACGGTACAAGAAGGGCGGGCGGATCAGGGGACCACTGAAATGTGGCACGCTTTAGCCAAGCAGAATCGACTGCCAATTGATGTGGTGTCTTATCCAGATATCACCACCAGCCAAGACTATATGCTTAAGCAAGGCAGCCAGCGACAGTATGATCATCATTTTCGTATTGGTGGAGTGAAAATCAGTTTAGATGGTTCACCTCAAGGCAAAACCGCTTGGCTGACCCAGCCTTATCTTGTGCCGCCTGAAGGTAAAGATAAGACGTATAAGGGCTATCCAGCCATGAGTAATGATCAGCAGGTCAAGGACTATATTAATTTAGCCTTTAAGCAAGGTTGGCAGGTGCTTGCCCATGCCAATGGTGATGCTGCGATTGATCAATTTATCGGAGCGGTAAAAGATGCGACCGCGAAGCAAGGAAAGGCCGATCGTCGAAGTGTATTGATCCATTCGCAAACGATTCGTGATGATCAGCTGGATCAGCTCAAAGCCTTAGATATTATTCCTTCATTCTTCTCGCTACATACCTTTTATTGGGGAGACTGGCATCGTCTGCAAACGCTAGGCGAAACTCGAGCTGCCCATATTTCGCCAACCGCAACGGCTTTAAAAAAGCATCTGATCTTTACGGAGCATCATGATGCACCTGTGGTCCCACCGAGTAGTATGATGATGCTCGATGCGACCGTGAACCGAGTCACACGGAGTAATTATGTTTTGGGGGCAGAGGAGCGCATTAGCCCTTATCTGGCATTAAAGTCGATGACAGATTGGGCTGCGTATCAGTACTTTGAGGATCAGACCAAGGGTACTTTAAGCCAAGGTAAATTGGCTGATTTGGTGATTCTGAATCAGAACCCGCTGACTGTACCGAGTCGTGAGATTAAAAACATTAAAGTGCTGGCAACCTATAAAGAAGGCAAACTGATTTATCAGAACGCGCAGAATTAAACTGAAAACCGAGCCAGAAGGCTCGGTTTTTGATTACTACCAACGATAATTGATCTTGCCGTAATAGAACGCACCATTAAAGCCAAAAGGCGAGAACTGGCTATAAGGCAAGCTGCCGCCTGTGGGTTGGTTGATATCGTAGACATCTTTATCAGGATATACATCGGTAATATTGTCGCCACCAACCGTGAAGTTCCAGTTTTGATATTGATACGACAACGCTAAATCGAGTAACCATTTGGCTGAGAATTTTTGGTCTTTGGCTTCGCCAGAATTACTAAAGGTTTTAAAGCTACCATAACGTGTGAGATTGGTATTCACAGTGAAGTTTCCAAGCTTATAGTCATTCGCTAAACTGAATTTATGTTCAGGAGTACTGCCAGCCAATAAACCGTATTGCTCTCGACGATCCAGACGCGTAAGGTTAATGCCCAACGCATCTAAGATGGCTGGATTGCCATCCACATGGGTCACTTTATTTTTATTATAGTTGTAGGCCAGTGAGGTATTCAGTTCACCATAAGGCAATGCATTCCATTTATAGGTCGCAACTAAGTCAACACCACGCGTGCGGGTATCGCTGGCATTGTTGAAATAACGAATTGTGTTGAAGTTGGTGTCGGTGATCCCTTTTGAATTCAGGTATTGGCGAACGGTCGCACTGCTGGCATTGATATTGGAGGACAGGCTAATCCGGTTATCAATGTCGATTTGATAAGCATCTAGAGTCACATATAGTTGATCTGTAGGCGTCAAGACTAATCCCACGCTATAGTTTTTAGATTTCTCTGGCTTAAGTTGTTCGGCACCAAGCAGTTGAGCAACGTATGACGTGGTGGGAAAGGTACCTGCTTCAGCAAATTGACCATTGATCAGCTGTGAAGAGGTTTGGGTGAAATATTGTTGGGCAAGACTTGGGGCGCGGAAACCAGTAGAGGCGCTACCACGTACCGCAATCGCTGGATGAATCGCATAACGTAAAGACAATGACGCATTATCGGTGTGACCAAAATCATTGTAATATTCATGGCGATAGGCTGTAGATGCTGAGAGTTTTTCAGTTAAATTGGCCTCTAAATCCAGATAAGCCGCATAACTGTCGCGTGACCATTCACCAGCATCGGCAGAGCGAAAGCCTGCTAATCCAGAAGAACCGCTTTTATAATAGGACGCTGGATCACCTGCTTGGATCTGATATTTCTGATTCAAATATTGCGTACCAAAGGCAACATTCAGCGGGCTGGCGAGTGCGGCCAGATTAAACTCACGGGAGAGATCAACATTCACGACCGTCTGAGCATTTTTCAGTGTGCCATTTTGGAAGCCGAAAGGCGTGGTAGCGGTGTCTTTATAGAGATCGACATTAATGGTCTTGGTATCGACATCATAACGATTTAAACCATAATTCACCGAGGCATCATAATGCCATGCAGACCAATCGCCTTTGATCCCCGCAACTGCGCCAAAATCATCGAGTTGGCCCTGAATGATCGGCAGATAGCCATTGGGAAACAGGGCAGGAATATTATTGGAGGCATTGCTTAAACGATAGAATCCAGCAGTTTCTGCATTACGATGGCTATAGGTCGCAAAAGAATACAACTCGGCATGATCACTGAGGTCATAACCTAAATTCAAGGCTGCTTTTACCTCATCGGAATCTGGATCACCAAAACGGAAAGTGCGCTGTCCATAAGTGGTTGATTTTGGATCACGCAGGTCAGGGCCAGCACGATTGGTGCCTTGACTATCCTGCCATTCCCCTGAAAAGATCGCATAGCCATAATTATTCAGTTTGGTGCCACCCGAAACAAAGGATTGCTTCTGTTCACCATCACCCTTGTTATAAATCCCGTATTTAATCCCAGCTTCGCCATGTGTAGGGTTGGATTTCAGAATAATATTAATCACCCCAGCAATTGCATCGGAACCATAGCGAGCCGATGCGCCTTCACGCAGTACTTCGACACGGCTAATCGCTGAGATTGGAATGGCATTTAAATCGGTTGGGGCAGAGCCACGACCAATGGTTCCGCCAAGGTTAATAAAGGCACCTGTGTGGCGACGCTTACCATTAACCAAAACCAGTACTTGATCAGGTGCAAGTCCTTTTAGTTGGGCAGGACGAACCAGTTCAGTTCCATCCACCACGGTTGGGCGTGGAAAATTAATTGAAGGAATAATTCGAGATAGCGCTGTGCCAAGTTCATTGGAGCCGGTGCGTTCAGTCAGTTCTTTGGCACTGATCACATCAATCGGCTGTAATGACTCTGTTTGGGAACGATTGTTGGCACGGGTGCCGGTGACCACAATGGTGGCGAGTGTTTTGACTTGTTCGGGTTCTATTGGATTGTTCTCAGCCGCATGAACATTGCTATATAGGGCAAGCAGAATAAGACTACTACTCAGACTTAAAGGAAAATTTCTTAAAATAGGAGTATTCATTTTGATCTTCTAACTCAAGTTCTGTAAATATTTGTGAACATGGTAGGAGCATCAAAATATTTTCAAAAACAATATAAAAACATAAGGTTAGAAAAAAATTTGCAAAGCTCAATTGATGAATTTTAAGTGGATGATTTATATGGTATTGATATTTAAAATGATGTTCGTTTTTTTGAATGGAAAATAAAAAACCAGCCCGATTGGGCTGGTTTTTTATTTAGAAGTAACAGCTTAGCTAGGCTTAGATATCGTCTAAGTTAATACCTAAACGAGAAGCAACTTCTTCATAAGCTTCAACCACACCACCTAAACCTTGGCGGAAACGGTCTTTATCCAGTTTTTTCTTGGTGTCTTTATCCCATAAACGGCAACCGTCTGGAGAGAATTCATCGCCCAATACGATACGGTCATGGAACACACCAAATTCAAGTTTGAAATCAACCAGAATCATATTACCTGCATCGAATAATGCTTTAAGTACATCATTCACTTGGTAAGTGAGTTCTTTCATTTTTTCAAGCTGTTCTGCAGTTGCCCAACCTAAAGCAATTGCTTGAGATTCGTTGACCATAGGATCGCCAAGCGCATCATCTTTGAAGAATAATTCGAATGTTGGCGGAGTTAATTCCTTACCTTCTTCAACACCTAAACGACGGCACAATGAACCCGCTGCATAGTTACGAATCACACATTCAACAGGAATCATCTGAAGTTTTTTAACCAGCACTTCAGTTGGAGAAAGCAATTTTTCAAAATGCGTTTCGATACCTGCAGCAGCTAATTTGTCCATGATAAAGGCGTTAAAACGGTTGTTGACCTTGCCCTTACGATCGAGTTGCTCGATTTTTTCGCCATTGAATGCCGAAGCATCATCACGAAAGACCAAAATCAGGTGATCAGCGTTATCTGTCTCGTATACAGATTTAGCTTTACCAGTATAGAGCAAGGTTTGTTTTAACATGGAGGAACCTTTTGAAAAAAATGCCTAGTAAACGACTAGGCTGGCCAATTTTGGTAAATCTGGGCTAACACTTCAGTTGCAACTGCCGGTTCTGCAAAAGTCGTGTCGAGTTTGAAGAGGGCAATGGTATTGCTTGAGCCAACCGCAGAAAGCTTCAACAGGTAGTTTTGTTCACCGACCTTAATCGTTGCTTCGTAGCCATGATCTGCTTGAGAGATGACTTTGTAGTTGAGGGTGCTCACGGTTGCAAAGGCATATTGCCAAGCAGTTGCTGTTGGACCTTCCACTTTCAGTAATGGGTTTTTATTCCCATCCATCACCAATTGTGGACGGCCTAAAGTCGTTGCTGCCGCTTCAGTGGTATTGCTTGCAGTTTTCATTGACTCTGGACGAGGCAATGCATAACGGTTGCCAGTTGTGTTCTCAAATGTTGGCGCATGTTGAATCGCTAGTGGATCAACCGTCGGTGCTGGATACAATGGCGTGAATGGTCTTACCGTTGCATTCTCAGGGAATTTGAGTGGTTCAAGCGCTTGCGCTTTTTTATAATCTAAAGAATGATTATTGAGGGCAAAACGACCACAACCAGCCAAACTTAAAGCTGAAATGACAAGGACAACACCAAGACGTAATTGCATCATAAATTGCTCGTATTAAATAATGCCCGCAGTTTTTAAATCTGTGCGGAGCGGTTCACGATATTGTTCTGCGAGAGCGGTTAAAGGCAGGCGTAGACCTGTACTAATGTATCCCATCTCATGCAACGCCCATTTCACAGGAATTGGGTTTGATTCGCAAAACAAAATATTGTGTAGATTTGCAATTTGTTGATTCAAACTTTGTGCTTTGGCTTGATCGCCAGCTAAAGCTGCTTCACAAACTTCGCTCATTTGTTTTGGTGCAACGTTAGCAGTAACCGAAATATTACCTTTTGCACCAAGCAAAATTAATTCCCAAGCAGTTTCATCATCGCCTGAATAAACTGCGATTTTATCATTTAGACCTTCGATGAGGGCTTGACCACGTGGCACATCGCCTGTTGCATCTTTAATCCCAACAATGTTTTTAACATCGGCAAGACGAATGACGGTTTCGTTTTGCATGTCAACGCCAGTACGACCAGGGACATTATAAAGAATTTGTGGAATATCAACTGCTTCAGCAATCGCTTTGTAGTGTTGATATAAGCCTTCTTGTGTGGGTTTATTATAATATGGCGTCACGAGCAATGCCGCATCTGCACCGAGTTCTTTTGCTGCTTTGGTCAGTTCAATTGCTTCGTGAGTCGAATTTGCACCTGTACCCGCAATAATTGGAATACGTTTATTGGCTACACGAATCACTTCTTTGATGACCTGTGTGTGTTCTTCCATGCTTAATGTAGACGCTTCGCCCGTTGTGCCAACAGCAACAATACTATGTGTACCTTGTTGGATGTGCCACTCAACGAGCTTCTCAAGACTCTTCCAATCTACGCGACCATCTTCAAACATAGGGGTGACGAGTGCGACAATTGAGCCTTGAATATTCTGTGCTAGCTGAGTCATTTTAAAAAACTATCCTATTTTCCCATCCGAGATTGAATTAGTTGAAACGAAATATTGGATGGTTGCAGTATTTTGATTCGTCGTTCAATAATGAATTCGATTGAATGACAATTATGCAAATTATGACTGATCGGCGGCATAAGAACAATATGCTTTAGTCAAACAGCCGAAAACTTTAATTCATCTTTTACTTGAATGATTTTCATCTTATGAAAAGTTTGTGCCTGTTTGGCTGGTCAGAAACTGAGAGGCAGCGTATTGTACAAGGAGCAATCTAGGTTGAATAATGAGATGCAAAACGATTCAAAACACAGCGCATTAATTGTTGTCGATGTGCAAAATGGGTTTACCCCGGGTGGAAACTTGGCAGTCACGGATGCCGATCAAATTATTCCTGTGATTAATCAATTGGCACATCAGTTTGAAACGGTAGTGCTGACCCAAGACTGGCATCCTGATCAACATATTTCTTTCGCTGACAATCATGCGCATAAAGTGCCTTTTGAAACCATTGAGTTACCTTATGGCACGCAGGTGTTATGGCCAAAGCATTGTGTACAGGGGACACAGGATGCCGAATTTCACCCTGATTTGGATATTCCAACGGCACAATTGATTATCCGCAAAGGCTTTCACGTTAATATTGATAGCTATTCAGCCTTTATGGAAGCCGATCGTAAAACCCCGACCGGATTAAAGGGCTATCTTCAAGAACATCAAATTGATACGGTCTATATTGTGGGGATTGCCACTGATTTTTGTGTGGCATGGACAGCCTTGGATGCCGCGCAGATGGGTTTCAAAACCTATGTGATTGAAGATGCCTGTAAAGCGATTGATTTGAATGGTTCATTACATAGCGCATGGCAAAGCATGTCAGCACACGGGATTCAGCGGATTCAGTCTGCTGCAATTTTGGCATAAGCTTGAGCTGATTGATCTAAAGGCGTTAAACTTCTCAAGCTGATGTATCAGCATCAGTTAAATTATGCCTTAAACCTAAGCTGAGCGTTTTATGACCGTCGAACTTGATGATTTTGATCAAAAAATTATCCATCATTTACAAATGAATGGACGCTTGGCCAATCAGGAATTGGCTGAATTGGTGGGTTTATCGACCTCGCAATGCTCACGCCGTCGGGTTCAGCTTGAACAGAAGAAAATTATCACGGGTTATTATGCCCAAATCGCATTGAGTGCCGATCCTGCGCCGATCATGGGCATTATTGAAGTGAAATTGCAGAATTATAGTGATGCAACGCATGATCGTTTTGTTGAATTCTTGATGCACGAACCTGCTGTGAAAGATATTCATAAATTAACGGGCAGTTATGATTTTGCCCTTAAAGTGGCAGTTAAGAATCTGGATGAGATGGTCAAATTGATTGGAATTTTATCTTCCAAGAACTTTGGTGTCAGTAATCTCAATACTTCAATTGTATTGGAAAAATTAAAAGAAAACGGAATTGCGATTAAATAAAAACAGGATTTTATAGATCGTTTGATCTGAGACAAAGTTAGAACAAAGCTGATCGAAGCGCATAGACTATTCGAAATGGATTATTTTGAATATAAATTGCATTTATGGCAAAAATATAAGAATAAATTGCGAAATTTTAATAAAAATGATCAAATATGCCATGTCTTTCTTTGAAAGATCTCTCTCCCTTTAGCTGTTCTCCTATTTGAGTTGTACCGTTATGAATACCGAGCAAAATGTATCTCTGGTAAGTCCAGTCATGCCTGTGATTGAGCAGCACTCTAAAATTGAAGATGCATTGGCAATGTTGATCGGAACATTCATTCTGTCTTTTGCAATGACTTTATTGCAGCAGGCAGGCATTATGACGGGAGGGACAGCAGGTCTATCTTTGCTGATTCACTACATTACCGATCTGAAGTTCGGCGTATTATTTTTCCTGATCAATATTCCATTTTATTATTTTGCCTATAAAAAGATGGGCATCGCACTGGTAGTGAAAACTTTTATTGCCGTTGCATTATTGGCAGGATTTACTGAAATTATTCCACAGTTTTTTCATCTCTCCGATGTCAATCCAATCTACGCTACGATTTTTGCCAATGTCTTGATGGGTGTGAGTTTTTTGATTCTATTTAGACATCGTTCGAGCTTGGGTGGTATCAACCTACTGGCGTTGTATTTGCAGGAACGCTTTAAAATTCCAGCAGGAAAAGTGCAAATGGGTATTGATGTGGTGATTTTATTAACCTCATTGTTGTTTGTGGACTGGAAGCTGATTTTGATCTCGATTTTTGGTGTCATTATTTTGAATTCAATCATTTTATTAAATCATAAAACCACACGTTATGTGGCTTGATGCATGCGTATTTCTGCTATTAACCTGACTGTTGCAGAACACAAGCTATATCGATCATGAGACGCTAGATGTGATCTAGCCTATGAAATGGCTGAAGTCATAACAAGCATAATCATAAAAAAAGCGCCATAAAGAATTTCTTTATGGCGCTTTTTTTATAGTCAGGGTCGTACAAACAACGCTGATAGCTGTATCGAATTACTCGACCGTAACACTCTTGGCGAGGTTACGTGGTTGATCGACATCAGTACCACGTAACACGGCAACATGATAAGACAGCAGTTGTACAGGCACGCTGTAAACGATCGGTGCTAACCATTCATTTACCGCTGGCACATGAACCACGTGTTGACGATCTTTACCGTGAATACCGCTATTTTCATCTGCAAAGACAAATAATTCACCACCACGGGCTTGTACTTCTTCCATGTTCGATTTGAGTTTATCGAGCATGTCATCTTGTGGTGCCAAGATGACCACAGGCATTTCATTATCCACTAATGCCAATGGTCCGTGCTTCAATTCACCTGCTGCATAACCTTCCGCATGAATATATGAAATTTCTTTCAGTTTCAATGCGCCTTCAAGTGCGATCGGGAAGTGTGTACCACGGCCCAAGAATAAACAGTGATTTTTCTCAACGAACAATGCAGATAAACGCAGAATTTCAGTATCACCTTGTAAGGTGTCTAAAATCACTTTTGGACAATGCCAAAGTGCTGTTGTGATCTCATTCAATTGAGCATCAGACAAGCGATTTTTGACTTGACCAATTTTTAAGATCAATAACATCAATGCTGCAAGTTGCGTTGTAAAGGCTTTTGTTGACGCCACCCCAATTTCAGGACCAGCAAGCGTCAGTAAATGATGATCTGTTTCACGAACCATTGATGAGGTTGCAACGTTACAAATCGTCATGGTACTGATGTCAATATTGCTTGCCTTGGCACGTTTTTGGGTTTCACGTAATGCGGCTAAGGTATCGGCTGTTTCACCAGATTGTGAAATACAGATATACAGCGTATTTGCCACAATCACCGGTGTGCGGTAACGGAACTCACTTGCAATCTCAACTTGGCAAGGGACGCCAATCAGTTGTTCAAACCAATATTTAGCAATCATCCCTGCATGGTAGCTGGTCCCACAGGCAATGATCTGGATTTGCTGAATCTTGTCAAAATCGGCATTGGCATGATTGAGGAAATCTTCACGTAAGCTATTGCCGTTCAATGCTTGAGAAATGGTTTGCTGAATCGCTTCAGGCTGC
The DNA here is from genome assembly GCF_000369525.1 of Acinetobacter higginsii. GTDB lineage: Bacteria > Pseudomonadota > Gammaproteobacteria > Pseudomonadales > Moraxellaceae > Acinetobacter > Acinetobacter higginsii. The sequence continues at coordinate 492,337 of NZ_KB850071.1, read as the reverse complement.
TCATAAATTTCTTTCAGCATGAAGTGCTTATATTCGCCCTTAGAGGCATTGCTGACCGTTGCATCTAACTCTTTGACTGGACGTTGTACAAGCTCGCCGTTGACAAAAACTTCAATACTGGTACGGGTTAAACGCGCAATATCACCTTCTTCTAGATAAACGAAGCGATTGGTGACTGGTAATAAAGCCAATTGGTCGGAACTGATAAAGTTTTCACCAATACCGACACCAATCACCAGTGGCGAACCTTCACGAACCGTAATCAGTTCATCGGGATGTGCTGTGTGCACAATCCCAAGTGCATAAGCACCCTTAAGGCGTGGTGTAATCTTTTGTACCGCTTCCAACAGGCTATCTGTTTGCTTTAGCGCATCGTTCACGAGGTGCGCAACCACTTCAGTATCGGTTTGCGAGGTAAACACATAACCTAAAGCTTGTAATTCATCTTTAAGGTCTTGGTAGTTTTCAATGATCCCGTTATGAACCACTGCAACATCACCCGAAACGTGTGGGTGTGCATTATTTTCTGTCGGTTTACCGTGAGTTGCCCAACGTGTGTGTGCAATCCCGACATTTCCAGTTAAGTGCTGTTCTGACACGGCTTCAGCCAAGTTGGCAACTTTACCAACACGACGTTCACGTAAGATTTTCTGATTATTGAGTAATGCTAAACCAGCAGAGTCATAGCCACGGTATTCAAGGCGTTTTAGTCCTTCAATCAGAATATCGGTTACACAACGTTCAGCAACGCCACCAACAATACCACACATAATTTTATCCTCTTATTTTTTCAGCTTTTGGGGACGTTGATAATTTGCTTTTTCAAACTGTTTTGATCGTTCGACAGCCAAACTATGCTCAGCTACATCTCGAGTGAGGGTTGATCCTGCACCTGTTGTAGCACCTCGACCAATTTTAATTGGTGCAACCAAGGAGTTATTGGTTCCAATGAATACATTGTCTTCAATAATGGTACGGTGTTTATTGGCACCATCATAATTACAGGTAATGGTACCTGCACCAATATTACAGCCCGCACCAATATCTGCATCACCTAAATAAGTAAAGTGATTGGCTTTTGAGCCTAGACCCATATTGGTATTCTTTACTTCAACGAAGTTGCCGATATGTACGTTATTGGCAAGGTTTGCACCTGGACGTAAACGTGCGAAAGGCCCAATTTGGGTGTTTTCGCCGACAATCGCATTCTCAAAAATACTATAGGGTTGAACTTTTGTACCTGCCGCAATACGGGTATTTTTTAGAATACAGCCTGCGCCGAGTTGTACGTTATCGCCCAGTTCACAGTCGCCTTCGATGATAACATTGACATCAATTTGTACGTCTTGCCCACAGCTTAAGGTACCACGTAAATCAAAACGATTTGGGTCAATTAAGTGAACACCTTGTAGCATCAATTCTTTGGCTTGCTGCTGTTGGAACTGACGTTCCAAGGTCGCAAGTTGTAAGCGGTTATTCACACCTTCAACCTCAAACGCAAGCTCTGGTTCAACAGAGGCAACTTCTAAGCCATCCGCAATTGCCATCGCGACAATATCAGTGAGGTAATATTCACCTTGCGCATTTTCATTGGACAGTCGAGGCAACCATTCATGAAGTTTTGCATTGCTGACACAATAAATGCCAGTATTAAATTCTTTAATTTGGCGTTGTGCTTCGTTGGCATCTTTATGTTCAACAATGGCCTGAATTTTACCATCTTGGCGAACAATCCGGCCATAACCTGTTGCATCATCGACTGTGAGTGTCACTAAGCCAATGCCTGTTTGAGTGGATGCATCCAATAATTTTTGTAGCGTATCTGCCTGAATACAAGGTACATCGCCTGATAAAATCAGTGAAACACCTTCATGTGGTAAAACAGCTAAGGTCATTTGTACTGCATGGCCTGTGCCTAATTGTTCTGCCTGCTCAACCCATTCAATCTGTTCTGCTGTAAAGCTTTGTTTAACTAGTTCACCGCCATGTCCATATATGGTAATAATGTTTTGGGCATTGAGTTTTTTTGCGGTTTGAATCACATGTCCAAGCAGAGGACGACCTGCAAGTGGTTGTAATACTTTTGGTAATTGTGAACGCATCCGCGTTCCTTTCCCAGCTGCAAGAATAATAACAGTTGTTGACATAACTAACTCTAATAGTGGCTTAAGTCAAAAGATAAAAATGAAAAATAAGAATACAGAGTGCTGCCCAAAGGCCAGCAATGATGTCATCTAGCATAATCCCTAAGCCGCCAGACACTTTTTGGTCAGCCCAGCTAATTGGGAATGGTTTCCAGACATCAAATATACGGAATAAGATGAATCCGACAATGACCCACAACCAATTCATTTGCTGTAAATAGAGCAAAGGCAGGAGGGTAATGGATTGTCCTGCAAACTCATCCCAAACAATACGCCCGTCATCATGCACATTGATGACTTTTGCGGTATGTCCACAAACATAAATGCCAATCAAAGACATAAAAGTAACCACAATGATACTGGCCGATAAGCCAAGATATAACCATAGGGGTACAAATAAGAGTGCAAAGACAGAGCCGAATGTTCCAGGGGCTTTGGGTGCTAAACCAGAACCAAAACCGACACCGCAAAAAACGATAAAACGGTCAAACCAAGTCATTTGGCTAAAGAGAATGGGAGGCTTATGCAAAGTGTTGGTATCCATGAACATGTAATGGGTGTGCTTTGCCCATATACTCAAATAACAATCCAGTTTGTTGGGTAATTTCACCGATTATTGTAAGCGGAACATCTAATTGTTGTCGCGATAGCTCTTCAAAATTTTGCGGTGATATTGTAAAGCATAATTCGTAATCATCCCCACCTGCAAGCGCATAATGCCACGCTTGTTGCAGATCAAGTTGTTTGAGTGATGCATCTAACGGAAGTTGCTCAAGCTGTAATTTTGCACCGACATTGGATGCTTTTAAAATATGACCTAAGTCTTGCGCCAATCCATCTGAAATATCAATCATACTTGATGCCAGCCCTTTGAGCTGTTGACCCAAATGACAACGTGGGGTTGGATAATCTAAGCGTTGTTGTAGTGGATGCCCTAGATGCTGTAATCCAAACGCAGCATCGCCAATCTGTCCACTCACACAAATATAGTCACCAACTTGTGCACCTGCACGGGTAATGGCCTGACCCTGTTCAATCCAGCCTAAGGCGGTCACACTGATGGTCAACTGCGTACTTTGGGTGGTATCGCCGCCAATCAAGCTAACACCGAACTGATCGCAGCAATCAAACAGGCCCTGACTAAATCCAGCCAGCCAGTCGTGATCAACTGAGGGAAGGCTCAATGCGAGTAAAATACTATGAGGTTTTGCCCCCATTGCTGCCAAGTCAGATAAATTGACTGCAACGCTTTTCCAGCCGATAGCACGGGCAGCGGTGTCTAGAGGAAAATGACGACCAGCAACCAGTGTATCTGCACAGATCACTAGTTGTTGTGAAGAAGGTGGGGTAATAATGGCTGAGTCATCACCGATGCCTAAACTAACATCCGTATTGGATGTGCGTTTAAAGTAATGCTCAATAATTGAAAACTCAGCCATTTAACACAAGCCTATTATTTTGCTTGCTGTTTTTCAGCTTCACGCAGCTTTGATGAAAGACGGTCTAATACACCATTGATGTATTTATGACTGTCTGCACCACCAAAGTGTTTAGCTAGCTCAATCGCTTCGTCAAGTACAACGCGATACGGAACTTCGAGGTGATCTCGCAGTTCATACGCACCCAGTCGTAAGGTTGCAAGTTCTACGCCATCCAGGGCATTTAACTCACGGTCAAGTACAGGGATGAGTAACTCATCTAAAGCTTCATGTTGAGCAACCACTTGAGTGAGCAATTCATGGTAATAGTTAAGGTCAACTTTGTGCATGGCATTTTCAACACGCGTGCGTGCTTCAATTTCATGAACTGGGTTATGACTCATTTGCCATTCATAAATCCCTTGTACAGCAAAACGACGTGCTTTGCGTTTCGCTGCATAAGCGGCCTGAAGTGTTTGCGACATGCTTTAAATTGCCTTTAATAAGTTAACCATTTCGATTGCAGTCAATGCAGCTTCGCTACCTTTGTTTCCTGCTTTCGTACCAGAACGTTCAATTGCTTGTTCAATACTGTCTGTCGTTAAGACACCATTGATTACAGGCATTGTGCTTTCAAGAGCAACTACGCCTAAGCCTTTTGCACATTCACCTGCAACAAAGTCAAAGTGAGGTGTGCTGCCACGAATCACTGCACCTAATGCAATGATGGCATCAAATTTATTTGAAGCTGCTAATTTTTTCGCAACAATCGGCAGTTCCCATGCACCTGGTGCATGAATAACAGTAATCGCTTCTTCTGCAACGCCATGGCGTTTTAAAGTGTCGATTGCGCCTTCAAGTAAATGTTCAACCACGAAGCTGTTGAAACGACCCACTAAGATCGCATAACGACCTTCGCTTGCGAGATGTAATAAACCTTCAATTCGGCGAATTGCCATAGCAACCTCGATTATTTTGCTGTGATTTGATCGGCAGTGATATATTCCACTACCTCTAAATTGAATCCGGATAAGGCATTGAAACGAAGTGGAGAACTCAACAACTTCATTTTCTCAACGCCTAAATCACGTAAAATCTGTGCACCCACACCAATGGTTTGATATTGATGAGACAGTGCGGCATTGGATTTCAGTGGTTTTGGCTGATTTAAATTCTGCAATGCAGGACCAAGATCTTCTAATTGACCCTGACCAATCCATACCAGTACACCGCGATCACTTGCAGCAATGGTTTTCATGGCAAGGTCTAAGTTCCAAGCAGGAGAGCCATCGGCTTTATTAAGTTTTAATAAATCACGAATCGGGCTGAAACCATGAACACGTACCGTAGTGACGCCTTGTTTTGGTTCACCTTTAACTAAGGCAACATGAATATCAGGATTGCCGATTTCACGATATTTGTACAGTTCAAACGTTCCGTATTCAGTCTCAATGGTTTCTTGAGACAAACGTTCAACGGTTTGTTCATTGGTCATGCGGTAATGGATCAGATCCGCGATGGTGCCAATTTTTAAGCCGTGTTTTTCTGCAAATACTTCTAAATCAGGGCGACGTGCCATTGTACCGTCATCATTGATGATTTCACAGATCACTGATGCTGGTTCAAGGCCAGCCAAACGGGTTAAATCACAACCTGCTTCGGTATGGCCTGCACGGTGTAAAACACCACCTGGTTGTGCCATTAAGGGGAAAATATGACCCGGTTGAACAATATCACTTGGTTTGGCATGTGCCGCAACCGCAGTACGAATAGTATGCGCGCGTTCCGCAGCTGAAATACCTGTGCTGATGCCTTCAGCGGCTTCAATCGAAAGCGTGAAGTTGGTTGCGTGTTGCGCGCCGTTTTGATCAACCATCAATGGAAGGTTGAGTTGTTTACAGCGGTCGCGACTGAGTGTTAAGCAAACCAAACCACGTGCATGGGTAATCATGAAGTTAATATCTTCAGGGCGAACATGCGTTGCGGCGATGACTAAGTCACCTTCATTTTCACGATCTTCATCATCCATCAGGATGACCATTTTGCCTGCACGAATATCTGCAACAAGCTCTTCAACATGACTCAGCGGCATTCGCTTTCACCTTTTATCTTGCCTTTTTAGGCACTAGTATTCGATAAATCTGGCATAGTTTACCGCATTTTAAAAAATTTCGCCTGTGCTTCTTTATCAATAAAAAGTCAGACTAAACAAATTATCTTGCAACACATTATCCTGCCCAGCTTTGCCACTTTAAAAGACAGTGTGATGCGATTGTAAGCTTTGTATCTATGGGCTAAACAAAAAAACACAAGGCTTTGTATCTAGACAAAGCCTTGTGTTTAGAATGACTCTATTCGCGGAGCCTTTGTGCTATTTATTCAAGCTCTGTCGATGCTTTGGCTTTTTTACCCATTAAAATTTCGGTACGTAGCGTTTGCGCCAACGTTGTACATTCTTCATTCATGCCATTAATCATAAAAGCATGACGGGTCATGATATTACTTGGATTTGGCATTGCCACTAATTCATAACTGTTTTGAATGGTTTTGAGCTGCTCATGATTTAAATGCAACGCTGCTTCTTTGGCATGTAAATGTTGTGCCAATCGTTTCGCGGCTTCAACTGCATCGAGCTGCATTGCATCGACTGCACTAGCAACTGCACCACGGGTTTGCAAGGCAAAACGTTTATCTTCACGGTAACGTTTATACAGTACATCAGCCAATAATTGGAAAACAGCACCGACCATCATCAGACATTCAAGGGCATGACTGTTTTCAGACGTCGTGGCTAAGCTTGCACCATCTGCATTGAATTCTTGAACCACCTGAATCTGAGCCGCGTCGATCTGGTAATGCTTGGCACAGAGCGCAATACTTTTATCTAAAAATAATTGGCATAGCTTGAAATACGGGACTGAAACAGACTGGTTCACACTACTCAATAACTGCTTAGGATCATAAAACTGAATATTGAGCGCCAAAGCTTGATCATCCAGTGATACGGATTCAGCTGGATTTTTTTCAACACGCGGTTTGGCTTGAACTTTTGCCTGCTGTTGTGCCTGAGTAACCAAAGTCACGGTATTTTGTTTTTCAAGGGCAAGCGCTTGGGTTAAACGTTGAATCTCATGCTTGAGATGATTCTCTTGATTGATACGTGCCAAGTATTCGCTGCGTGTTGGGCGTGCGATGGCGCGATAGGCCAACCAAATCAAGCCATGAATAAACAGTGAAACTAAAATCGCTAACCATTGGGTCCGTAAAATCTCACCGATACTCGGTTGGATTAAGGTAATTTCAACGGTACCGACTTTCTTTTCATTTTGTAGCGCATCGCGAACAAACACTTCACCTTGGCGGGTTTTAGCCATACCACTGGTTGCAAGCACTTGTTTATTGGCATCTAAAATACGAATGGATGCAACACTTGGGTTGGTTGCATAACGATTCGCCACCAATGCCAGCGAAACGGTATTGGCTGGTTCCAACTCAGCAAGACTATCTGCCACTAACTGACTGGTCATCAGTTGTCCTTGGCTAGCGCGATTTTCATTGAGTTGATGTGTCGTTGCAATCACCAATAAAAAGGTATGCAATGCAAAACTTACGATCAGTAGGCTAGCAAATAGCCCTTGGCGAGGCGCATTCAAGTTAAATTTCCAAGGCAAATAGATTCATGGGTTATGTTATGATTCTTACAATAGTTGTCGCTCAACCACGAGTCAATTCATGCGAGAAATCATTCTTATATCCTTTCTAGGACCAGATCAACCGAATCAGTTTACTCGATTAATGCAGGTACTATCCGTACATTCTTTGCAAATACTCGATGTGGGGCAGGCAGTTATCCATAATCAACTGACCCTTGGGATCGTTGTTGCATCGGATAATGAGACTGCAACTGCATTAGCAATGAAAGAGATTTTGATTTTAGCACATGATATTGGCTTAACTGTGCGATTTAAACCAATCTCCAACGCAGAATATGATCAATGGGTAAGTGAAGGCGGTCGAACTCGCTATATCGTGACTGCGCTTGCACCTGAACTTACCGCTGCACATCTACAAGCCGTGACTAAAATTGTATCAAGTCAAGGCTTTAATATTGAAACAGTCACGCGTTTATCGGGACGTTTAGATCTGGATGCAGAAAGCCAATTTCCTCGTCGTGCCTGTGTGCAGTTTGGCCTCAGTGGACAAATGTTGGATGCCCAAGCGATGCGTGCAGCATGTTTAAGCCTATCAGGCGAGTTAAATATTGATGTCGCTGTGCAAGAAGACAATGCATATCGCCGTAATCGTCGTTTAGTTTGCTTTGATATGGACTCCACCTTGATTGAGCAAGAAGTAATTGATGAACTGGCATTAGAAGCAGGCGTTGGCGCTCAAGTTGCTGAAATTACTGAGCGTGCCATGCTAGGTGAACTTGATTTCCAACAAAGTTTCCGTGCCCGTGTTGCCTTATTAAAAGGTTTGGATGCTTCTGTATTGCCGAAAATTGCAGAACGTTTGACGGTGACTGAAGGGGCAGAGCGTTTGATCTCTACCTTGAAAGCCTTGGGTTATAAGACCGCAATTTTATCAGGTGGTTTCCAGTACTTTGCTGAGTATTTACAAGCAAAACTTGGGATTGATGAAGTACATGCCAATATTCTTGATGTAGAAGATGGCTTTGTAACGGGTGAAGTGAAAGGTGCGATTGTTGATGGTGCTCGTAAAGCAGAGTTACTGCGTCAACTGGCTGAAAAAATGGGGATTTCGCTAGAGCAGGCGATGGCCGTTGGTGATGGTGCCAATGACTTACCGATGCTTTCAATTGCAGGTCTAGGCGTTGCATTCCGTGCTAAACCTTTGGTCCGCCAAAATGCCAATCAGGCAATTTCAAGTGTGGGTTTAGATGGCGTGCTGTACTTATTGGGTATGCATGATAAGGATTTAAACCGCGCTTAGAGTAACATTTATCGCGTTTCAATAAGGCCGCTTTTACTGCGGCCTTATTCATTTTTTGTACGTCATTTATTCGTCATAATTATGTCTAAATGTATAGAAAAACAACGATAAAAAAATTCCGAAAAAAGTTTTTTTGCAGCAAAAAAGAGGCATAGTTTTTTGTAATGACACGCTGTAATTGATGCTATATGGACATTAAAGACTTTTATATGTTTTAAAAATGTAATGACAAAAGCATATTGCGACAGCTTGTGTCGTAAGGTTAATTTCAGGCTCTTTTTTTCTAAAAAAAACGCTCCATAATGCATAAAGACGTTAATGCAATACGAAGTACTGTTAGAGATTACAGAACAAGATAGAGGTCTGAATTAAATACAGACCACCCCTTTTAAGACGGAGGTTTCTATGGAAGCAGCGAATTTCACCATGTGGGTTGGATTTGGCTTAATCGCTGTCGCAGTTATTGCTGTTTTCTTTTCTCCTTATCGTCGTTGGTTAGGTTTTATGTTGGCGGGTATGCTGTGCTGGGGACTGTTAGAAGTGGTGCGCTTTGGTGCGCAAACCATATTCGAGATGTCCGTCGCCTATAGTTATTTGACCGCGTTGAGCCTTGCGATGATAACGGTTACATTTATCCTTTTACGTGAAGACAAACAAGCACAAAAACAGCTGGCAAATCGTCAGTATATTGAACATACACCTGTATATAAGGACGACCAGCAGCAATGTTCTAGCAGATAAATTATAATAATTTGAATAACATCAAAGGTATGCTCAGCATGCCTTTTTTGTACTAATTTTCTGCAACAAAGCTTTTACAGACTTATATACAATTGTGCTAGGATACGGTTGTCTTAATTTTCATCATAATACTGTAGGCATAATTGTCATGAAGCTTTCTTCTTTACCTGTGGTTAAGTTACCTATCGTTGATGTAAGCACTGATCCACTGGATTTATTAGTGGCAGGTTTGGCGTTACGTATGAAGCAATTGGCACGTACCAGCCCAAAGTTTATTGAATTGGTGCATGACCGTGAATTCCGTATTCAGATTGGTACAGATTTAGGTTTTGCCCGTCAGATTCTTGTGAATCGTGGCAAGATTGATACGGTTGCAGGTAGCCCAGAAAAAGCAGATTTTATTTTACAGTTTGCATCAAGTGAGCAAGGTGTAAAAACGTTGCTAAAAGGTGACCCGACCGCATTTATGACGGGTATGCAAGATGGCAGCATCAAGATGGAAGGTGACTTTAGCTTATTGGTGTGGTTCAACCAAGCGGCGAAATTGATTCCACCTAAAGTGCCAAAACCTGTTAAAGAAAAAATTCGTCAAGCACGTGCCTTTATTAAAGAAAAAACAGGCAAATAAGCGGACATAAAAAACTCCCAAATCGGGAGTTTTTTATTGCCTAGAATTATTCAATCTCTAAATTGAAAGTGACTGGTCCATCATTGATTAAATGAACTTTCATATCCGCTGCAAAAATACCTGTTTGCACGTGGTCGAATTGTTGTTGCGCATATTCAACCAATTGTTCATACAAGGCTTTGGCTTCTGCTGGAGGCATGGCAGGTCCAAAGTCAGGACGTAAGCCTTTTTGGGTTTGTGCCATCAAGGTAAATTGTGAAACCAATAAAATGCCACCATTGGCTTGGCGGACATTCCATCCCATTTTGCCTTGTTCATCATCAAAAATACGATACTTTAAAATCTTATCAATCAGCTTTTGGCCTTTTTCTAAAGTGTCTTCTTTGCCTAGACCTAAAAACACCAATAAGCCGTGTTGAATTTCGCCTGTGGTTTCCCCGTCAACCACAACTTTGGCTTCGAGGACACGTTGAATTAATGCACGCATAAAAACTAAAGATCTGTTGGGTATAGAGATGCCGCAGTCTAGCAGATTTGGCTGCTTTACATCGAGCTTGCAACATGGGTGATTTACTATGATCTTATTTTTCGATTTATTTTATTAAAATTATCTTTTTTATCTATTGTTTAAATCTTTGTATAGTCCTGTTGCAGGAAAGGTATTTAGATTTTGGATTTAATAGTATGTTTAAGCGAACATTTTTATTTACGATAATGGCAGCAACGCTTGGCACCGCGTATGCAGCGCCTTTAACAAAAGACAACGGTGCACCTGTAGGTGACAATCAAAACTCAATGACAGCAGGTGCGAATGGCGCAACGCTACTACAAGATGTACAGCTGATTCAAAAATTACAACGTTTTGGTCGTGAACGTATCCCTGAACGTGTGGTGCATGCCCGTGGTACAGGCGTGTATGGTGATTTCGTTGCAAGTAAGGATTTGTCTGATTTAACGGTCGCATCGATGTTTAAGGCAGGTACAACCACCCCTGTTTTTGTTCGCTTCTCAACAGTCATCCATCCTAAAGGCTCGCCTGAAACCGCACGTGACCCGCATGGTTTTGCCGTGAAGTTCTATACACAGCAGGGCAATTGGGATTTGGTCGGCAATAATCTACCTGTATTCTTTATCCGTGATGCAATCAAGTTCCCTGATTTTGTTCATGCCATGAAGCCTGACCCAGTCACCAATGTCCAAGATCCGAATCGTATTTTTGATTTCTTAAAAAGCCAGCCGTGGTCAATCAATATGTTGACCTATGTCTATTCAAATTTAGGCACACCAGAAAGCTACCGCACGCTAGATGGCTTTGGCGTGCATGCTTTTAAACTCTATAACGACAAAGGTGAATATAAGTACGTTAAGTTCAACTGGCGTTCTAAACAAGGCGTGAAAGGGTTGAATCTAGATCAGGTACGTGAAGTTCAAGGTCGTGACTGGAATCATCTGACCAATGATATGTACAAAAATGTCTATGCTGGAAACTATCCGAAATGGGATTTGTATATTCAGGTACTTGATCCAAAAGATTTGGATAAATTTGATTTTAATCCATTAGATGCAACCAAAATCTGGCCAACTGATCTGCTGCCTGAAGTCAAAGTCGGAACCTTGACCCTGAATCGTATGCCGAAGAACTTCTTCCAAGAAACGGAACAATCGGCTTTTGCACCAGGCAACTTGATTCCAGGCATTGAACCGTCAGAAGACCGTTTACTGCAAGGTCGTATCTTCTCTTATTCGGATACGCAATTATATCGTTTAGGCGCCAATCATCAGCAGATTCCAGTGAATCGTCCTCGGGTTGCAGTGAATAACAACAACCAAGAAGGCTTTATGAACATGGGGCAAACCGAGTCTCAGGTTAACTATGAGCCAAGTACGATTGAGCCTAAACTATCTACTGAGATTGCCAGAGCTGTACAAACACCGTTGCAAGGAACGGTTTTACAACAGGCAATCCAGAAACAGCAACCCTTCAAGCAAGCAGGTGAGTTATACCGTAGCTATTCTGCGCTAGAAAAAAATGACTTGATTCGTAATCTTGCGGCAGACCTTGGACAAGTCAAAGATATCGAGACCAAGACCATCATGGTGTCTTATTTCTATAAAGCCGATGCTGATTATGGGACACGTCTTGCCAAGGCTGTGGGTGTGAATCTTAAAAATGCTCAAGCGAAAGCAGCGCAATTGAAAGACGAATAACTAGTTTTAGCATGTGGTAACAGGTGCCTGAATGTTACCCCCAGAAAGTCCTGTAACCTCGATAGCCTTTCCTGCACCTAGGGCGAGTGTTACAGGCACTCCTGATTCAATTTTAGGATATTGTGATGATTCACTTCAGAACTGCATTATTTGCAATTGGCGTAGTCTGCGGCAGTGTTTCGGCCTCAGCTTATGCAGGCACTTCATCTGCCGCAGACAACGGATCAGAAGAGGTGGTTGAGCTATTTTTCTCTGCGGCCAAGATAGGCAATGTTGAAGTTTTACAAGAGTTTTTGAAGCATGGTTTTCCGATCGATGTGCAGGATCGCTCCGGCTATAGCGCATTGATGATGGCGAGTTATTACGGGCAAAAAGAAGCGGTCAATGTGTTGATCAAACAAGGTGCCAATCGCTGTCTTCGAGACAAGCGTGGACATACCGCCTTAATGGGGGCGATTGTTAAGGCCGAATGGAGCATTGCCAAACAATTGCGTCAGGTCGATTGTGATGTTAATGCCGCAAAAACGGGTCAACTCAGCGCTGAACAGTTTGCAATTCAATTCGGACAACAGCAACGCTTAAAACAGATTCAGGCTGAGCTCTCGCACTAAGCTATTGAATTTAAAAAGACACCGAGTCAGATGATTTTGAGAAAAATATCCATCGTCGTAGACAGTCTCATTTCTGGATAAAAGTATGCTTTAATGCTTGAAATAGAATAGATCCTAATTCAGTCATGTCTACACCAATTATTCAATCTTTACTGGATACCGACTTATATAAATTCACCATGTTACAGGTGGTGTTGCATCAGTTTCCTCAAACGCATAGTGTGTATTTATTTCGTTGCCGCAATTTAGAAGATACGGTTTATCCCTTAGTTGATATTTTGGATGACTTGAATCAGCAGCTGGATTTGCTCTGTGAACTGCGTTTTGCTGAAGATGAATTACAGTACCTGCGTTCATTGCGTTTTATTAAAAGTGATTTCGTTGATTATCTGGAATTGTTCCAGCTCAAACGTCGTTTTATCCAAGCCAGTATGGATGAGGCTGGGCGTTTAGATATTCGCATTGAAGGCCCGATGGTTCAGGCGATGATGTTTGAGATTTTTGTCTTGGCCATCGTCAATGAATTGTATTTCCGTCGTATTCGTACTGATGAGGTGTTGCTTGAGGGTGAACGCCGTCTGCAACAGAAATTGCTACAGTTACAGCACTATGCCCAAGAACAACAAGATAAAGAGCCACCATTTTTAGTCTCTGATTTTGGTACGCGTCGTCGTTATAGTTTTGAATGGCAGAAGCATGTGGTGCAAGCCTTTCAGGCCGCTGCACCTAAAGTATTCCGAGGCACCAGTAATGTGCTGTTGGCAAAGCAATTGGGGATTAGCCCGATTGGTACTATGGCACATGAATTCTTACAGGCTTTTCAAGCACTTGATGTGCGTTTGCGTAATTTTCAGAAAGCTGCTTTGGAAGCATGGGTACAAGAGTATCGTGGTGATTTAGGTATTGCTTTGACCGATGTGGTGGGAATGGATGCCTTTTTGCGTGATTTCGATTTGTATTTTGCCAAGTTGTTTGATGGTTTGCGTCATGACAGTGGCGACCCGTATGAATGGGGTGATAAGGCATATGCGCATTATCGCAAACTCAAGATTGATACCAAAACCAAAATGTTAACCTTTAGCGATGGTTTGAATTTAGAAAAAGCATGGTTATTGCATCAGTATTTTAAAGACCGTTTCCAAGTGAGTTTTGGGATTGGCACCAATTTGACCAATGATATGGGGCAGAAACCATTGAATATTGTGTTGAAATTGGTGGAGTGTAATCGTCAGTCGGTGGCGAAGATTTCGGATAGTCCGGGTAAGACCATGACGGATAATGATACTTTCTTGGCGTATTTGCGTCAGGTGTTTGATATTGAAGAGAACGAAGTTAGCGTCTAAGCAAACAAGTTTAGAGGATGGTAATGGCGGTATCTTACTGGGCATTTTTAAATATTAGGTTCAACCTTCGGTTCGACCTACTTTTCTTTCGGGAAAAGTAGGCAAAACCATTGTCATCCACAAAACCTGTTCATTTCTTTCTTCTATTTTATATTTCGCAGAAACAATACCTTGTAGATATTTCGCAGGTTGTGGATGACGTTTTCGAGTATCCAATTTCATGTGATAGTTTATATTAAATCTCAAAAGCATTATGGATATTCGTCAGACGGTATATCTACTTTTCTGCTAAATCAATGCAAAAAATCAGACAAAGATAAAAAGTCGGCTATGTTAATATCATCCCCAATGCGGATGATAAAACAGCATAACCATGACTGACGTAGATTTTAAACTGGGTTTACTGATTGAACCTGAACAACTGGTGCCTTATTTAGGTAGCGAGTTGATTCGTATTGTCGATTTAAGCCGAGCTTCGGTATATGAACAATTGCATATTCCTCATGCGATTCATTTACAACCTAAATACTTGGTTGCACAACAAGAACAAGCCAATGGGGTACTACCTGATTTAGCAGGTTTACAAGTCTTAATCGAAAAATTAAATATTTCACCTCAGCATCATGTCGTGGTCTATGACGATGAAGGTGGAGCTTGGGCTGGACGTTTAATCTGGAATTTACATTGCCTTGGTTTTAACCGCACCAGTTTGATTAATGGTGGCATTCATGGCTGGTTGGGGGCAGGTTTGCCGACTACCGCGGAAGTTGATCCCGTAAAACCAGTTGCCGATCTGTTCCAGATCGATTTAGACACCGTGCAACAGCATCGAATTGAATATCATGAATTGTTACAACAGGTCGAACAAGACAATATTCAGCTTTGGGATTGCCGTACCAACGAGGAATATACAGGCTTACGCCTCGCTGCGCGACGCGGCGGTCACATCCCAAATGCACTGCATTTTGAATGGAGTACTGCCCTAAACCGTGAAAATCATCTAAAATTACACCCGCTTGAACGCACACAACAACGTTTAGAACAATTAGGCTTTAATTTACAACAACCTGTGGTGGTGTACTGTCAGTCTCATCACCGTTCCGGCTTGGCGTATATTTTGGCAAGATTGCTCAACTGGCAAGTGAGAGCCTACGATGGTGCGTGGAGTGAATGGGGCAATCGCCTCGATAGTCCTATTATTTCAGGGGAGTCACCGTCTTGAGTTTTGCAGCAGATTTAAAAAAACAATTATTTATCAAAGCACAGAATCTTGTGCCGCAACATCAACTCAGCCGTGTTGTTGGTAAGGTTGCCGCAAGTGAAAATGTCTTGGTAAAAACTGCTGTAATTCAGGCATTCAAAGCAAAATATGGCATTGATATGAGCATTGCAGCGCAAAGCAACGCACTGCAATATAAGTCATTTAATGAATTTTTTACCCGTGCGTTAAAAGAGGGTGTCCGTGGTATTGATGAACAAGCTGATAGTATTGTTTGTCCAGCGGATGGTGCGATTTCGCAACTGGGTAAAATCGAAGCAGGTGATATTTTTCAAGCTAAAGGCCAAAGCTTTTCTGCTGAAAAATTGATTGGTGATCCGCAGTTGGCGAAACCATTTATTGATGGTCAATTTGCAACCGTGTATTTATCGCCAAAAGATTATCACCGCGTCCATATGCCATTGGCGGGGACATTGACCGAAACCTTATATATTCCGGGTGAGTTGTTCTCAGTCAATCAAACCACGGCTGAAAATGTACCAGGCCTGTTTGCACGTAATGAGCGTATGGTGTGTTTGTTTGATACTGAGCTGGGTCGTATGGCGGTGGTTCTAGTAGGTGCCATGATTGTGGCAGGGATTGAAACGGTTGCCACAGGCAAAGTAAAACCATCTGGCAAAGTTGAATTGCAGCATCACCAAATGAAATTGGATAAAGGTGCGGAGTTAGGTCGTTTCTACCTAGGCTCAACCGCTGTGGTTTTATTTGAAAAAGATAAAATGGTCTGGGAAGAGCAGTTTAAAGCCAATTCGACGGTGGTGATGGGTGAGCGTTTAGGTCATTCGGTTTAATTTAGATATGATTTTAAAAAGCTCCAAAATTGGGGCTTTTTATTTAGAGTTTAATTCTTATATATTTTGTATGACGTGAAATAGTCTTAGATAATTTAAAATAAAGGCAAATAATGATGAAATTTTTAATACCACAACTCTCATTTTTTGAATTTTTAGGAATACTTACTTTTGCAACAATATTCAGTAATTATTTTCTGGATCGATCATTGATCAATATGACGGTTTTTATACTGTATTGTATTTTTGCAGGGATATTATCCAGTTTAAATTTGTATATCCGTTATAAAAGAAATACTGCTATTTCTGATTAATTAAGATAACTGTGTATGGACTCATCTTCGGTAGATCAAACATATGATTGAAGATATAAGATATTTAATTATTTTTGCAAAAATTGCTGAGTTTGGTTCAATTTCAAAAGGTGCTAAAGCATTAGGCTTATCTACCGCAACCGTCAGTCTGCATTTAGCCAAGTTAGAAAAGAATTTAGAGTGTGCCTTATTTTATCGAAATACACGGAAAATGACCTTAACTCATGATGGGCAAAAACTTTTAGATACAGCCCAAGTCATGTTGGAAACCTATGAATTAGGTATTTCAGATTTTAAGCAACGTTCTATTCTTAGAAAGACACAGCTGCATATTTCTATTCCAGCGGTTTTTATTCACAGTGAGTTGATGCGCTGTATCACGACATTTTGTGAGGCATATAAGGACTTAACTGTGCATATCACCTGTGATGATAGTCGGACAGATTTGATCGCTGAGAATGTGGATATTGCTGTTCGAATTGGTGAGCTTCCAGATAGTTCATTTAAAGCTCGCTATTTATTTCCTTTAGCCCGAAGTATTGTTGCAACACCTGAATTTTTAAGCCAACAGCAACCCATTACTCATCCTAAAGAGCTGATCAATATGAAATGGATTGGTTTGAGTATGAGAAAAAATAAAAGAATATTGCGGCATCAACACACAGGTGAGGAAGTCGAAATTTCCTATCAGCCTCATATTTATGTGAATAATGTTGAAGCGGCGTATCGATTGGCAAAATTAAATGCAGGGTTGGCAGCACCTCCTGATGAGTTAATCCAAGCTGATCTTGAACAGCAAAATATTGTGAAAGTTCTACCGAATTGGACACTTGAGCCATTGAGTGTGTATGCGGTTTGGCCTGCCAATATTCCAATCAATAGTATTGCACATGCTTTGATTGAGCGAATTTATCAATCATTTAACTCCAAAATAATTTGATGAGCATATAGATTGATAGGATGATTAATGAGCCACCCATTAAGTTATTCAGGATTTTGAGCTGGCGTGAATTGGTTAATATTTTGGCGAGTTTATGCCCAGAAATGCCCCAAAGCATTAAACAGATATAGCAGGTAATGAAATAGATGAGAGTAAACAAAATAAAGGGATGATAACTCACGGGGGAGCAAAATAATGAGATACCGGAGAGGCAGGCAATCCATGCTTTGGGATTGAGCCACTGTAAGAGAAACCCATCTATAAAATTGGCTGCTGCAATATTGTTTGATATTTCAACTTCTGCTTTTGAACATATTATTTTTTGCCCGATATAAAAAATAAATAAGCTGCCTAAAATTTCAATGATCATGAAAAATGTAGGGTAATGCATGATGGTTTTAGATATCCCAAAACCTAAAAATATAAGCAGTAAACTAAAACCAATGCTTGCACCTGAAATAAAGGGCAGTGTTTTTTTAAATCCATGCATTAAGCTGGATGAGAGAATGGAAATATTGATGGGTCCCGGTGAGATGGACATCGTGAATGAGAAAATAAACATACTTAAAAGAATGGAAAACTGCATTGTTATCGTCTTTTGAGATCAATCTTAAAAGAAGATGATACAGCGTGGTTTAAATAAGATTAGTCTGGTTTTATCAAAAGCAGATTTTGATTTTTTGGAGGTTTAAAGCTAAAAGGTAATGCATTTTATTTATCAAAAAATAAACATTATTTGGCTAATCAATTGGGTATCTTATCTAAAAATTATAGCTGTTAGAAATAATGAAAATTTACCAAGTAGATGCATTCAGTAATCAATTATTTAAAGGAAATCCTGCTGCAGTTGTCTTACTAGAGCAGTGGTTAGATGATCATATTATGCAGAATATTGCATTAGAAAATAATTTGTCTGAAACCAGTTTTGCTAGAAAAATTGATGATCAAAATTATGAAATTAAATGGTTTTCACCCTTAAAAGAAGTACAGTTTTGTGGTTATGGCACACTAGCGACCAGTTTTATTATTTTTAGAAATCAGCCTGAAATTGAGTCATTGGTCTTTCATGTTGCGCATTTAGGTGAGTTTTTTATTACTCGTGGTGAAAACGGACAGATCAAAATGAACTTTCCGATACAAACGCCACATCGCTTGGAGACGATTCCCAAAACATTAAAAGACAGCCTGTCTCAAGAAATTACTGAAGTGTATATCAATCCACAGGCCTATATTGTGGTCTATCCCAATACGCAGGCTGTTTTAAATGAATGTCCTAATTTTGATTTGATTAAAAAACTCGGTGGGCGTCGTGTTGCAATCACCACACTAAATGATGCTATAAATGAAAGACTTGCTCGGTTTGATATCATTTCCCGTTACTTTACGCCATCTATGGGAATTGATGAAGATCCTGTCACAGGTTCATTACATACGTCACTGATACCACTGTGGCAGCCATTACTTAAAAAAGAAAATATTGTCGCTTATCAGGCTTCAAAACGAGGTGGTGTGCTGCATTGTAAGTTACTTGAAAATGATCGAATTGAAATCGCAGGTGAGTGTCGCTTATATTTAGAAGGTGAAATTTTCATTTAATCAATAAACTAAAAAGTCATGTACGTTTTTGCTTACATCGATTAGGGGCAATGTCCCATTTTCAGCCAAGGCTGAATTGCCTAATATGAACCCATCAGGAACAGGAAGTTCCAAAACATAAAACAAGAATGATAAGTTTGCGCATCAGGATGTGAGATATGACAGGAGTTGTATCTAGTGAAAGGAATACGAAAAAGCCCGACAGGATGTCGGGCTTTTTTCATTTGAGCTAAAGCTCAGTCAATTTTTAGCTCACCTGCTTGGCACTATAATAAGCATGAATCGAGGCTGCACAACGTTCAATGATCGAGTCTTCATCCTTTTTCCAGATGAGTTTCACTTCGCTGAGGGTGTTCTCGTCTTGGATGGGAATCAGTCTGACATTGCTAGGCAAAATCACTTTAAATTCTTCGGGCACAATACACACGCCAAAACCATTGGCGACCAGTTCCAGTTGAGACCTTTTCCTTGAGTAGATTCTGGTTCTTTTAGGACTAAAACCATTGACCAAACATAAATTGGCTGCCAAATAACTTAGGCCACCACGGGCTTTATGGGGTACAGAAACAAAATTCAATGGCGCCAATTCACGGATCGAGATACTTTCTTTTTCACTTAATAATGGGTCTGCAATATGGGCAGCAACATATAAGGGAGCCGTGTATAAACTGATCGAATTGATATCATTTAAATTGTGATAAATCGGGGGCCGAATAAAACCCAGATCAATTGTCCCATTCAACAAATATTCGAGCTGTAATTCAGAGGATAGGGTATTCATTTCGATATCAATGTTATGGGTATCACAGAGCTGCTCAAAGATTTCCAACTTGTTTTGATCCAGCACAATACTACTGGAGTGCGCGATTTTAATGATTCGACCTTCACCACGGCTGATGCTTTGGGCGCTGACAATCGAACTTTTTAAATGATCAATATTGGTTTTTAGACTTTTATACAGGGCTTCTCCTGCAGGTGTGAGTCTAATTTTCTTCTCGGATCGATCAAAAATTTCAAAACCGATTTCTTCTTCTAAATTTTTAATTTGTCTGCTGAGGGCCGATTGAGCAATAAATAGCTTTTCCGAGGCAGCAATAAAACCCCCAGTTTCAACAATCGTGATTAGATAATTGAATTGTTTGAATGTCCACATATCTCAAAATTAGATCATTGCTTGTTTTTTCTATATTAGATTAGATGGAAGAAATCTTATACCTTTTTTATAGATCCTTAATTTAGGTAGCTGAACATGACAATGAAAAACAAGATGTTGACCTTGATTGCTGCTGTAGTGATTTGTTTACTGGCGCAAAGCTACGATCAGTATATGGGGGTGATGACGAAAGAGCAGACTATTGATTTATTGGGAGATTGATAAGTTTTCCGTACCCAGTTCTATATAATAACTGACTTTTTAAAGGATGAGAAAGCTCAGCAGTGTACGCTTTTTCTTACATTGATTAGGGGCAATGTCCCATTTTCTACCAAGGCTGAATTGCCTAATATGAGTTCATCAGGAACAGGAAGTTCCAAAACATAAAACAAGAATGATAAGTTTGCGCATCAGGACGTGAGATATGACAGGAGTTATATCTAGTGAAAGGAATACGAAAAAGCCCGACTTGGATGTTGGGCTTTTTTTATGCGCGATGGATTTGTTTTTCCCACAGCTCAATCAAAAGCTGCATGGATTTGCTCAGTGGTTTATAAGCTGGCCAAATGGCATGAATCGGCATATCCAGCCCATTGGTGGTATCGAGAAAGGCTAAGCGCACCAGACTTTGTTTGGCAAAATGTGTTTGCACTACGGAAAGCGGAAAATTACCCCAACCCAGGCCTTGTTCCACCATATCAATGGCCATGGATAAATTGTCGCTATACCAATAAGAGTCCGAGACCAAAACCCGACTGTCAGGTAGAGGGTAATTTTTGCTTGCAACAATAATCTGTCTGAGTTCAGATAACATGGTGAGTTCATTCTTATTATGTGCTTTGAGCTGTTGTGCATCTTTCGGTGAAACCGCAGCAACGAATTGTTCCATACCCAGTAAGCGGAAACGCTCATTGTTATCGAGTTGTGATGAGCTATAAGCGATATAGAGATCAATTTCGTTATTGTGTAGCCGTGTTTTGAGCTCTTGTTGTGGTGCACTGACTATTTCAATATTTAACAAGGGATAGCGTTGAATCAGCTGTTCAATCCCTGCCAATAAAAACTTTTGATTCACATCTGCAGCGATGCCAATGCAAAGACTGGTTTCTAATCCCGTTGAAAGTTCGGTCAAATGCAGGTCGAGCTGACCTAATTTGGTCACAATCAGTCGGGCATGCGGTTCGATTGAAAGCGCGACTTCGGTGGGGGCAAGATGATTTTTACTACGTTCAAATAATTTTAAATTCAACTCTGCTTCAAGATTGGCAATCGCCATGCTGACTGCTGAAGGGACTCGATTTAACGCACGTGCCGCTGCGGAAAAATTACCACGATCAATAATTTCAAGAATCAGTTCAAGCTGCTCGCGACTGAGCTTCATGGCAATTTCCTTGTCAGTAAATCTGATGACGATTGACTTTTTTTATCAAATTTAAGGCGTAAAATCCACTCATTATTGATTTTAAGGTGTAGTCATGCAAGGAACCAAGAGAAGAGTCACTTACGTATTTTTCTATGAAGTTTTGAGCTTTTTTATCTGTGCGATGGTGTTGGTGGTGCTTTCAGGCACAACCTTCAGCCATACTGGACCTTTGTCGATCTTGATTGCTGTGATCGCAGTGACAGTCAATTTCTTTTATAACTATGTATTTGAGATGTGGGAAAAGAAGCAGACATCAAAAAAACGTACGGTACTCAGACGTGTGGCACATGCCATTGGCTTTCAAATTGTCTTGGTGATGATTTTGATTCCCCTGATTGCCTGGTGGATGCAGATCAGTTTAGTTAAAGCGTTCCTGCTCGATTTTAGTTTGATGGTGCTGATTCCATGTTATACCTTTGTTTATAATTACTTTTTTGATCATATTTTTGGTTTACCTAGCCATTTGGTTGAGCCAGCAGCACTGAATGCCAAAACCAGCTCTTAATTGACAGTTTTATGGTTAAATTCATAAAAAAGAGTGCATAAATTGCACTCTTTTTTATGTGAAATATAAATTATTTCCGTGGCTGAATTTAAATCATTAAAGTCGAATCCAGGTCATATTACGGAAACTATTATTGTTTGGGTTTTTCGCATTGATACTCAGCATTTTGCCTGTTTTGCTTAAACGAGCATTCAGGTTATATTTTTGGCCATCATAAGGATTGAGCCAAACGCCTTGTCCAAATTCCTCATTTTGACTCAACATCTTTAGACCGGTTAGCACTTCCATGCCGATAATCTGCTGATTTTTTAAAGTACCTGTACATGCTGTACATAAGGTCGGTGCAGCCTCCTTGGCAGAAGGATACATTTTGACAATCACCGCACTGTATTGTTCGGTCGCAGAATGTCTGCGAATGACGATATCAGACAGGTACGAGCCCGTACGCTCATCCACGACTTTCCACGTACCAATTAGTGGATCTGTCGGAGCAGCGTGAATCGCCAAAGGCGTATTGAGCCCAAGTAATAGAACACAAGTGCGAAGAAAAGAAGTATTTAGCATGAGGATGGCATCAAAGAATAGAAATAATGAAATGAAACAACAATTTATTATATTATTTTAGTGGAATGATCACATCATATTTAAGGGAACTTGGCAGTTCCCTTTAGGTTTAAATCATGCGGTATAAGCGTTCTTTCGGGAACACTGCGGTAAAGGTTGAGCCTTCATTTTCTTTAGAGCTAATTTCCAAGTGCGCACCGTGTTGCATTAGCACGTGTTTCACAATTGCAAGCCCTAATCCTGTCCCACCTGTTTGACGGCTACGTGCGCTATCAACACGGTAGAAACGCTCTGTTAGACGCGGCAAATGTTTTGGGTTAATCCCGATCCCATTGTCCTGTACGGTAAAGTAGGCATGATCACCATCTTCATGCCAGCCAATGGTGATGATGCCGCCCGCAGGCGTGTATTTAATCGCATTGGTAATCAAGTTGCTGAATGCACTGGCAATTTCGATATCGGAACCAATCAGGTCGCAATGGCTATCAATATCCAGATTCAAGGTATGACCATAATCGAGATTGTAGGCGCGGGCATCATCAAAGATTTGATTCATCAGATTGGCCATATCAATAATCTGATTTTTCGCGACTTTTTTATTATTTTCTAAATTAGATAGCAACAATAAATCATTAACCAAAGCATTCATACGCTTGGTTTGTGACTGCATTTGTGTGAAAGCTCGTTTCCAGCGTGGGGTAATGTCATCTTGATCAATAAAGGTTTCGATATAACCACTGAGTACGGTCAGCGGTGTACGTAATTCATGTGAAATATTATCGACAAAGTCTTTACGCATTTGCTCGAGGTTGTGTACTCGCGTGGTGTCATAAGCGACCAATAGACGACTTTCGCCACCGAAACGGGTCAGTTTGACTTGCACATAACGATCTTCATCCATCTGCGCTTGCAGACGGATGCCATCAGGAGATTGATCACTGTGGTTAAAATATTCAATAAAACTGGGTTGGCGCAGAATCGACAATAAGTTGCGGCCACGATCTAAGGGACTAATGCCTAACAGTTTTTCAGCAGCAGGGTTCCACCATTCGATTTGATGTTGATCATCAATTAAGACCACGGCTTCGGCCAATGCCACCAAAGAAGATTGCGCGCGATCAATCAAACCCACCATTTCGGCTTGAACAATGCGTTCTTGACGTTGCGCACGGTAGACATTGAACAGCAACGCGCCCCAAATCCCGTTCAGATTTGGAGGGACATCATAAGGGCGGTTGGAAATCCATTCATTGACCAGATAAAGCGAGCGGAGCTGTAGCATGAAAAACAGCACAAAGGCGACAAAAATACAGCTCCAGAAGTAACCCACCCCGAATCCGACTAAGCTCGCAATCAATAAGAAAAAAAGTAACAGTCTTAAATCTTGCTTTGCAAAGGTCCATAAACTGCTATAGCGAAAACGTTGGTGTTCACGTGCCAGTTCAGGGACGGGGTAAGGTTCATACATAAAGGATTTTTAACCTACTGCTAAATCTGCTCGTGTCGAGAAGCGATAACCTGTGCCACGAACGGTTTGTACAAAACGGTCGACACCAAAAGGCTCTAACACTTTGCGTAAACGACGAATATGCACATCAATGGTACGGTCTTCGATATAGACATTACCACCCCAGACTTGATCTAGGAGTTGAGCGCGCGTATAGGCACGCTCAGGATGCGTCATAAAGAAGGCCAATAAACGATATTCAGTTGGACCCATCTCTAAAATACTGTTGCCGAAACTCACGCGCTGGCTGACAGGATCAAGTAATAAGCCATTGGCATCAATCACTTTCTCACCGCTCAAGGC
This sequence comes from Acinetobacter higginsii, assembly GCF_000369525.1. GTDB lineage: Bacteria > Pseudomonadota > Gammaproteobacteria > Pseudomonadales > Moraxellaceae > Acinetobacter > Acinetobacter higginsii. The sequence goes on along the minus strand of NZ_KB850071.1, from coordinate 467,916 downwards.
ATTGGCACGACGTAATACCGCTTTGATACGAGACACCAGTTCACGGGTTGAAAATGGCTTGGTCATGTAATCGTCTGCACCCGCATCAAGACCTTGTACTTTATGGTCTTCTTCACCACGTGCGGTCAGCATAATTACTGGAATCTCGGCCAAGTTTTCATCGCGTTTGAGGCGGCGGCATAAATCTACACCACTCACACCACCCGGTAGCATCCAATCCAGCAAAATAAGCGCAGGACGCTGATCAACGATAATCTGATGCGCTTGTTTGGCATCCTCTGCTTGTAAACATTGGAAGCCTGCCATATCTAAAGAGGTATGGATCATTTCGCGGATCGGTAGCTCATCATCGACAATTAAAATATAGTCATCTTTCACAGCGCAATACCCTTAAAATCTGTAACGGTTTAACCGTTTTGTTGTTATGACAGGCTTATTACAAAGATTAATTATGACAATATCATTGCAAAAGAATTAATAAAGTCGAATTTAGCAATAAATTGTGACAATCGTAGGGCAGCATGGTGACGGATTTATGACAATCTGCTTAGCAATAAAGCAAATAAATTCATTTGCTTAACTCAAGTGTAGTTTAACAGCTTTGCGTGTCACAAAACTGTAAAATGATTTTAATTTTTTTGCGAGGTGGTTTCGATAAAAGACAAAAAGACAGCACAGCAGGCTGACAAAACATCTTCTAGAGGCTGTTTGAAGCCTTCTGAGACCCAGCGAATAATAATATGCGTAACATAACCATTTAAGCCCGTTGCCATGAGCGAGACTTCTTCAGCACTTTGTGGGGCATTGGGCATGGTGATCATCACAAAGCCTTGAATGATACGATCGAACTGGGTCAGTGTTTCTTGAATGGTGGCTTGATTATGCAGATCTTGCACCAGCATGGCATCAATATAAATAATTCGTGCCATACGTGGATCATCTTTAATAGCATTCAGTAATGCAGAGAGGCCAGCATTCACCATATTCTTAGGTTCTGGCGCAGCCATTAAAACAGCTTGGGTCAAGCAGGTTTGCATTTTTTCAATCATTTTTAAGAACACGGTTTGAAATAGTTCTTCGCTTTTCTTAAAAGATTCATAAAAATAGCGTTCAGTCAGCTTGGCTTCATTACAGACATCTTTGACGGTCACCGAGAAAAAGCCTTGTGTGCCGTAGGTTGCAATACCTGCTTCAATCAATTTTTCACGACGGGCTTCTTTGCGCTCGGTTAAAGACAGACCTTTAAATTGTCGTTCTTTCGCTTCTGTATTTTTTTTCTTGCTTGTCGCTTGATCTTGAGTTGCCATTGAGAAAACCGTTCCCTAAAAAGTCTTTAAATCGTGTGTCTAATATTTGCATTTCAACATGTTGTACTGACTAGCATAACCAAATTTTGAAAATATGCCTTGTCTCTTTTAAGCATGATCAGTCATGAAATGTAAATAGGCCTATTATGACATGTAGGATGTTGGTTATTGCCATTTGTCTTAAAGCTAGAGTGTACTATATTGACAACACGTATTGTCAAAATTATATTGGTTACAGGTTAAACAGCACATGGTCTGAGCGAATATGTGCGTATCATTCGCAGTACAAAGGATAGGCAATGAAAAATTTTAAAAATAAAGTCGCAGCGATCACCGGTGCAGGTTCTGGGATTGGACAACAATTGGCAGTTTTATTGGCGAAACAAGGTTGCCATTTGTCATTGAGTGATATCAATGAAAAAGGCCTGACGCAAACTGTTGAATTAGTGAAGCAGTACCCAGTGACAGTGACCACAAAAGTACTCGATGTTTCAAACCGCGATGCGGTGAAGCAGTGGGCGCAAGAGACTGTACAGGATCATGGCTCAGTCAATTTGATCTTCAATAACGCAGGCGTAGCACTTGGCTCAACCGTCGAAGGTGCGAGCTATGAAGATTTAGAATGGATTGTTGGAATCAATTTCTGGGGTGTGGTCTATGGCACCAAAGAATTTCTGCCATTCATCAAACAAACCAAAGATGGTCACATCATCAACATCTCTAGTATTTTTGGTTTAACCTCGCAACCAACCCAATCCGCGTATAACGCAACCAAATTTGCGGTGCGCGGTTTTACTGAATCACTGCGCCAAGAATTAGATATTGAGAAGGGCGGAGTCAGCTCACTCTGCGTACACCCAGGCGGGATTCGTACCAATATCGCCAAAGCAGCGAAAATGAATGACAGTTTGAAGAGCTTGGGCATGGACCCGAACAAATCAATCAAGCAATTTGACAAGTTCCTGCGCACCCCACCAGAAGAAGCTGCACGTCAAATTTTAAATGCAGTATTGAAAGATAAACGCCGTTTATTGATTGGGACCGATGCGCGTATTGTGGATTCGTTCCAACGTTTATTCCCGACGGGTTATCAACGTATTGCAGCGCTTGCAACCAAGATGATGTAAGTTGTCAGCATGAAAAAAGCCATTCGCTGTGAATGGCTTTTTTATTTGCATCAGAATGTGATTTTAGATCAGCACTTTAATCTTGGTCTTTTTCCAAAAGAATTGATAATAAAAGGCTTGGAATAGACATAGACAAACAAAGGACAGTGCATAGGCAATCCAAATGCCTGTTAAGCCCCACAATGAACTAAACCAATACGCGCATGGCACTTCGATCAGAACAATTGTGAAAATATTGATGAGCATTGGGATATTGACCGCACCACTGGCACGCATAATCGATGCAAAAATGGCGCTGGCACCAAAGAATAGAATCGACCACAACACAATAAATAACAGTTGTTGACCCAGCTCAATTACGCTGTGATCGGTAATAAACAGCGCCATTAGATATTTTGAGAACAAATAAGCCAGAGCAATCAAACTACCGGTAAATAAGAAATTCATACCCAAAGCGGTACGGGTGACTTTGGCCAATAAATCAGGTTTACCTGCACCAATCGCTTGTGCAGCAAAAATCGAAGCGGCAATTGAAATCGACAAGGCTGGAAATTGGATGTAGTTCAGTACCTGATTGACTGCGCCGTAGGCAGCAGTGGCATGTGCACCATAATGGTTAATCAAGCCAATAATCACCAAACCAGCTAAGGAAGTGGTGACCATTTGAATCCCTGTTGGAATACCGAGTTTTAAAATTAATTTACTCAGCTCAGCATCATGGCGAATATGTTGCAGCAATAGACCATCAATTTTCAGTGGATGGTTTTTATAATTTAGATAAATTGCTAAAAAAATCAGCACCGCGGCATAACCGATAATGGTTGCAATCGCAGGGGCAACAATACCTAAAGCTGGGAAACCAAAATAACCTTTCAGTAAAACGGGGGTTACGCCCAAACCAATCAAGCTAGTGAGGCTCAGTGCAATCAGTGGTGTCACACTATCACCGACCCCACGCAAGATCGAGGTATAAATAATATAGACGAACAGTAAGGGGCTGCCCACCAACATCCATTGCACATACGGCAAGGACAGGTGCATCACTTTAGGATCAGTACCCAGCAACTCCAAAATATGTTTGGCGAAGATCAGGCCCAAGACCGCAATAATGCTGCCGCCGATCAAGGTCATAAATACGGTGGAGCCAATCACGGAACGGACTTTTTCTAGATTCTGTGCACCCCATGCCTGCCCAATCAGCACTGTGGAACCTGCGGAAATCCCGATCACAAAAGCCAGTAAAAAGAACAGGATGGGGAAGAATACAGATACAGCGGCAATTGCATTGACTCCCATCATTTGCCCGACAAAGATGGTATTAATGGTTCCCGACAGGTTTTGTAAAATATTGGTGGCAATCAGCGGTACCAGAAACACAAAAAAGGTTTTCCAGAGATTCGGTTGCATGACCAAGGGTTGGCGTGGTGTCATTCAATTTCCTTCACGCTTCATCCTGAAACGATTGTATTTTTTTCAACATAACATGATCAATTGTGTTGAAGATGAGGGTTCAGTTTCTTTTTGTTGATCAACATTGTACGAGGATTTCACCTGCGCGTTGTAGTGTTTGATCTGTTTTGGCAAAACAGAAACGAATCAGACGTAATGAGGCTGGTGCTTGTTGATAGAACACCGAAATTGGAATGGCCACAATTTTATGTTGCTCTGCAAGGAATTGGCACATCTCAATATCATTAAGATCAGGGCGAATAGTGCTGTAATCCAGATTTTGAAAATAGGTGCCTTGAGATGGAATGAAGTCGAAACGTGAATCTTGAATTTGGGCATTGAACAAGTCACGTTTCGCCTGATAAAAGCTAGGCAATTCCTGAATATGTTCAGGGTGTTGTTGCATATAGTTGGCCAGTGCAATCTGGCATGGGGTGGTGCCACAGAAATTGGCAAATTGATAAATCTGGCGGAATAGACGCATGAGTTGTGGTGCAGCAACACAATAGCCGGTTTTCCAGCCTGTGACATGATAGGTTTTGCCGAAAGAACCAATTACGAAACTGCGTTCACGTAATTCTGGGAATTGCAGTGCGCTATGGTGTTTGTGCCCATCAAAAATCAGATGTTCATAGACTTCATCGGAGAGCACCACGATATTTTTATCTTGAATCAAATCAATTAACTGACGCCAATCCTGTTCTGACCAAATTGCCCCTGTTGGATTGTGTGGGGTGTTGACAATGATCATGCGGGTATTGGCATTGATACTGTCTTTGACCTTTTGCCAATTCACCTGAAAGCTGGGTGCATCTAAATGGATATGTACTGATTTTCCACCTGCTAATTGAACCGCAGGGGCATAGCTATCATAGCTTGGATCGAAAATAATCACTTCATCGCCTGCATGGATACAGGCTTGAATGGCACAGAAAATTGCAATGGTTGCGCCAGGGGTGATGGTGATTTCAGTGACTGGATCGAGTTGCAACTGATCACGTGCCAAGAATTGTGTCGCCAGTTGTTGTCTTAAAGCCAGTACGCCGTCACCCGCAGGGTATTGGTTATAGCCTGAAAGTGTCGCTTGGCTCAGTGCTTCGAGCAATGCAGGTGGCGCAGGAAAATCGGGGAAACCTTGGGACAGGTTCAAGGCATTCAGGCGGTGTGCGAGTTCAGTCATGACACTAAAAATGGTGACGCCTTGGCTTGGGAGTTTTGACTGAAGTTGCAACATGATTGAAATGGCCTAATAGAATTTTAATGGATTATGTATTTTGACGGTGTCTTACCGAGAGCTTATCTAATTTCAGGATAAGCCTTCAGCTGGAGTTACTTTGGTTTCGCCCAAAGTAACCAAAAGCATTGTCATTCGCAAAACCTGTTCACTTCTTGCATTGGTTTTATTACATCGCAGAAACAGCACTTAATTGAAATCACGCAGGTTGCGAATGACCTTTCTCGCGTATCTTATTGATGACAGGTTTTTGTAGTCAATATTGACGCTATATTACAAAACATTTTCAACAATGGCACGAATCACACCGAGTGCTAAACCAATAAACGCACCGACAATGACACCGTTGACGCGGATCATATGTAAATCACCGCCAACTTCACTTTCAATTTTGGCAATCATTTCACGAGAATCCCACTCATGGATGCGCTCACTGATATAACGAATGATCTTGTCACTATATTGCTCACTGAAGTTGGTGGCTAAACCGACCATTTTTTCATTCAGTACCTGACGGACTTTTTCATTCTGAATCAGGCTCTCACCCAACTGTTGAATGGCGGCTTGTAAATTGGTAGCAATGCCTGAATCTTCCTGCATTAAATCGGTTTTAATCGCATCACATAATATTGCCACAGCACCACTGATAAAGTTCAGCACTTGTGGGCTATCGAGCAGGGCATCTTTGCCACGATTTAAGCGTTGGCTGGCTTCACTGTCAGGTTCTGCCAGTTCCAGCATTAAATTATGCGTGGTGGCTTCAATATCTTGACGCCAAGGATGATCAGGATTGGCCAGCATTGATTCAACTTTTTCAATGAGTGAATCAATGGTGCGTTGCTGTACATCAATGCCGATCCAGCTTGCACCTTTAGCCAGTTTCCAAACACCGAGTTCTTGGAATAATTTACGTGATAAATCACGTGCTTCTTCAGGATGAGACACCATCCATTCATGTGCCAGATCCAGTCCACGCTGCAACACATCTTGATGGAAATCATTTTCCAGTACCGCACGTAGCATTTCACTGGCCAATTTATTGACCTTGGTACTTCTGACCCATTGCACACTGTTATTTTGGACAAAGTGTGCAATCTGATCCTGGCTGACAAACTCAAAGATTCTCGGCACGGTGTGCTGAATCATCTGCACCACCTGCTGGTTGTTCTTTGGACTGGCCAACCATTGACCCACCGCCAAACTGATATCGGCATTTTGTAGACTACGTTCCACAATTTGTGGTGACAAGAAATTTTCCTGTACAAAACGTCCCATTGATTCGGCAATACGCGCTTTATTGCGTGGAATAATTTCAGTGTGATCACGCAACAGTTTGGGTAAGGGCATTCTGCCGAAAGGGTTGCGGAATAAGACGGTGACTGCATACCAATCGGCTAAGCCACCAACCACACCTGCTTCTGCACCGAGCATGAAAATATGGATGAGCCATTTATATTCAGGCAGGAAATGTGCCGCGACCATTAAAGCGACCCATGACACCACTGCAATAATCAGTGCCATGGTGGCGAAGTATTTACTTCGTTGTAAGCTTGGGACGTGGATTTCTTCGACTGAACTCATTGAGTCATCCTTTTAATTTCATTTCTTGTTTTAAGGTGGTGCAGGCGGCTGCAACACATCTCCTGATGGACTCAAGCCATATTTAGGCCCTAGGGATTGCAAAATCAGTTGTGCATCAAAGGCATCTGGTGATTGCTGCTGTGTCTTAAAGCACTCGATAGTATACGACACTTGAATCGGATCAATATTGACCACTTGTGGGGTATCGTAGAATGGATCCGGCCAAAAGGCAGGATGACGACGATAATAACCATAAGGATAATAAGATGGTGTCGGATAAATTACCGCCTGACGGGGGGCTTTATGACGGGCATTACTTGGATCGTCCACCACACTAAAATAGCGGAAACCATTTTTGACCGTGGTTTGCGCTGCTTTGAGCAAGGTAATTTCCTCAGCCGTACCATAACTCAAATTATTATCCGCTTGGAAACCAACGCGGTAAGTTTTGTTATTTAACGGATAAGCGGTGAATTGTCCGAGTTGATCAAAGGTTCTGGGTTTGGAGGGAACCGTTGCACATCCTGCAAATGTCAGTGCGACAAGGAGCGGGGTGCATATTAATAAAGCTTTCATATGCCATTCCTTTATTCAGTGTCGAGGGAGATCGACTTAAAAACTACTATTCGGTTGAGTTAAAAATTCCAGTTCTTCAGCGCTTGAGTTACGGCCTAAAATTGCATTGCGATGTGGATAACGACCAAAACGATCAATGATCACTTTATGCTTTTTCTCAAAGTTTAAATTAATTTCATTGCCTAAGCGTTGAAACAATTTTAGGGCAAATTCATGGATGAGTTTGGATTCGCTATGCATAAATGGCATATAAAGAAAGGAACGTTGCTCGGGACTGAGTTGTGCATCCAATTGCAAGCTAATCGCTTCTTGTGACAGGGTTAAAGCCAAGCTATCGTAGGCAAAGGCTTGAGCCTGATCTCGGTATAAATTTCGTGAGAACTGATCGAGGATAATAATTTCAGCCAAACGACCTTCGGGTGTTTGGCGCCATGACCACAGCTCTGCCTGAGCAGCTTGTTGATGAATCTCTGCAAAGGACGCACGAATTTTTGCATCAAAATCATCACTTTTGGCAAACCAAAGTGCACGATGATCAGGGTCAAACCAAAAATTAAGAATGTCTTGCGCTTGCATGGTCGAGTATCCATTGGAAGATTTATTTTTCAATAAAATCACAATTTTTGCGTGTCTTATGTAACAAGATTGTGATAAAAATTGCCAAACTAAATCAGATGACTAGATTGTAATTGTCGTTATAATTGGCTGAGTCGAAGGGATTGGCATGCACAGCATGTCTGTAGAATCGACGACGTCGCTACCATGCATGTGGTCGGCTGATCTTGAATAAGCGAGCATAGAATATGAATCAACCCAGCCTTACTTCCTCTGTGATACCAACTTGGGTAGATGCCTCGCTATTAAAGGGGATGTTACGTGGGATCGAACGTGAAAGCCTACGCATGCAAAGCAATGGATTCTTATCACAACAAAATCACCCAATTGCTTTAGGTTCAGCACTCACACATCCGCATATCACCACCGATTATTCAGAAGCATTGATGGAGTTTATTACCACGCCACAAACGACTATTGCTGCCGCTTTAAATGAGTTGAGTGATATCCATAGCGTCGTACATCAGCAGCTTGAAGAGGGTGAGAAACTCTGGCCTTTATCGATGCCATGTATGCTGGATGATAACGAAGAAAATATTAAACTGGCGCAATATGGGAGTTCCAATATTGGCCGCTTTAAAACCTTATACCGTCGTGGTTTAGGCGTACGTTATGGTCGCCGTATGCAGACCATTTCAGGGGTTCATTATAATTTATCTTTTCCTGAACAACTGTTTGCTGTTTTACAGCAGCATGAAAGCAATCCAGAGTTAAAACAGCTCAGCTTACAAGATTATCGTAGTCACCGTTATTTTGGCTTGATCCGTAATTTTATTCGCTTGATTCCTTTGGTGATGTATATGCTAGGCGCAAGTCCATCGGTCTGTCGTTGCTTTTTGACAGGTCGTCAGCATCATTTACAACCACTAGTCAAAGGCACTTTATATTTACCTGAAGCGACTGCATTGCGGATGGGGCGTTTGGGCTATCAAAACTCAGCGCAAAAAGAGTTAGGAATTCATTATAACGACCTGCATGATTATCTCGATGGCTTACAAAAAGCTGTGCATACCCCATATCCAGAATTCACTCAGCTCGGTTTAAATGATGAACAGGGCGAGCCAATTCAGATTAATGATCATGTGCTACAGATTGAAAATGAATATTACAGTCTGGTACGTCCGAAACAGGTACCACAAGCAGGTGAAACACCGTCACAAGCCTTAAAAAATCGTGGCGTTGGTTATGTCGAATTACGGGCAGTGGATGTGAATCCGTATAGCGCGATTGGGATTGATGAAATTTCGGCAGGCTTCCTTGAGAGTTTAGCCTTGTACTGCTTACTCAAAGACAGTCCAGATCTCTTTGCTGAAGAACAAGAACAGATTGATCGGAACCAAACTGAAGTGGTCAATCGTGGTCGTGCAGCAGATGCCAAGATCGAAGCGGGAGACCAGTCGATTGCTTTAAAAGACTGGGCACAAACACATTTAAATGCAATTCAAGCTTGTGCCAAGGTTTTAGACCAAATGGATGGTACTCAGCTGTATCGTGATGCCATTCAAGTGATGCAACAACGCCTAGACCATGTTGAAAACACACCTTCGGCGCACGTCATTGCAGATACCTTGCAACATGGTGGCACATGGAATTTTGGTAGTGTCATGGCACAGCAACATGTTGATCATTATGACCAGCATCCACTCAGTGAAGAACGCAAACAATATTTTGAACAATTGGCGCAAACTTCGTTGCAAAAACAGGCGCAACTTGAACAAGATAACGACATGAGTTTTGAACAATATCTTGCACAATATCGTTAAAATTTTAGAGGACTTCCCATGCGATGGAATTACCGCTTAGTCAGTGCATTACTGGTACTGACCAGCATTATTGGTATCTCATTTGCGTTGTATTTAGAACATGTGCAAGGTTTGGATCCTTGTCCACTCTGTATTTTCCAACGCCTTGGCTTAATTGGGATGGGTTTAATTGCACTTGTGGCATTTATCCATAATCCAGTTTCAAACGGATTTAAACGTTTTTATGCCTTCTTGGCGACTTTATCCATTGGTTGGTCGGTGGGTGTTGCGGCTCGTCATGTTTGGTTGCAAAGTTTACCACCCGATAAAGTACCGAGCTGTGGACCTGGCTTAAACTATCTGGTGGATGCCTTGCCGATGAAAACCGTACTGCAAGAAGTGCTTTCGGGTTCAGGTGAATGCGCTGCGATAGATTGGACTTTCCTCGGTCAATCGCTACCCGTTTGGTCTCTGGTTTATTTCAGTTTGATTTTATTGATCTGCTTATGGCAATTATTTAGAAACTATCGCGTTACACAAAAATAAACGAATCGTTGTTCTAAATCCTTTTAAAACCCGAAATATGAATGCATGTTTCGGGTTTATTTTTGTCACTTAGTAAAAAAAAGTGTAAATTTTTACTAAAAATGGTCGTTTTTTTGTAGACAGTCAGGTCTGTTTTTTATAAAGTTCAGCCGATTCCCCGTACGATCTGATTATAAAAAATGCTTTTTAATATATTTAATGTATTAGAAAAAATAGGGCTAAATGCACAGAAACGTGCCATCCACGTACAATTTTCTAATAATCTACTGAATAATCAAGTTTTTTTACAACGCATACAAGCCCAGCATCAACTCAATGTGGGTTTGGAAGCAGAGCTGATTTGTCTTTCGACCAATGCCCAGATTCCTCTCAAACAATTTATTGGGACTCAGGTTGCTGTTGATCAGGTTACTGATTCAGGGCAACTATTTCGCACCACGGGGATTGTGACCGAGGCCAGTTATGGACAGAGTGATGGTGCATTAACGCTGTATAAGCTGACTGTACACGATGCAACCCATTTATGGCATAAGCGCCGTAATAGCCGTGTTTTTATGAATAAAACTATTGTGGAAATCACCGAAGTTTTGTTCAAAGAATGGCAGCAAAGAAGTCCATTATTTGCGGCAAGTTTGAGTCTGGATCTGAGTGGCTTAAGCCAGAATTATGATATACGCCCCTTTGTAATGGGCCATAATGAATCCGACTATTCTTTTCTTACACGCCTATGGCGCAGTGAAGGCATAAACTGGCTGATTGATGAAGCTGAACTTTTTGTGCCGTATTCAAGTACGCCTGTCAAAGCGCAGAAGCTGAGATTGATTGATGATAATAGTCAATATCAAGCTTTAGCTCGACGCAGTATTCGCTATCACCGCAGCAGTGCTACTGAATTCCAAGACAGTATGACCAGTTTCGTGGCGGTGCGTAGTTTGCAGCCGACTGCGGTGCATCTGCAACGTTGGCAGCCTGATGCCTTGGCACAAGAAGAAGGTGCAGGTTCAGTGGTCACCAGCCATAACCATTCGGACAGTTTTGATTCTGCCAGTTTAAGCCTTGAGCAGGCATGGCATATAAGCCCAGCTTGGATGCAGGACTTAAAGGGTGAAGACCAAGCCACGGCTTCAGGCGGCAGTCAGTTAGAAAAGCTGAATCAGCAATTCAATGACATGTACGCCAGTCAAGCCAAATATTTTAAGGCTTATAGTACCGTGCGTGATAGCCAAGTCGGATATTGGTTTAATCTCAGGGAACATCCTGAAATTGATCAACATGAAGGGGCCGATCAGGAGTTCCTGATTATTGCCAAGAATTTCTATAATCAAAATAATTTACCGAAAGATCTGCAGCAACAGGTCAGTCAACTGCTCAGCCAGAGCCGCTGGGATCAACGAGGCTATGACGACATCGAGCGCCAAGGCAATGAGCTGACCTTAATTCGCCGTCAGATCAAAATCACCCCTGAATATGATCCAGAATCGCATCGTCCGATTGCCTATCCGCAACGCGCCAAAGTAGTGGGGCCTGAAGGGGAAACCATCTATGTGGATGAGTGGGGACGGATCAAGGTACGTTTTCTGTTTACCCGTAGCGATGATCATGGACATGATGGTGGTGCGGGCAGCAATGACAATGACACCGACTCCGCATGGGTCGATGTCCTGACGCCTTGGGCGGGGGAAGGCTATGGTGCACGCTTCTTGCCGCGTATCGGTGAGGTGGTGGTCATTGACTTCTTTGATGGCAATATCGACCGTCCTTTTGTGACAGGGCGAATCCATGAAGCACAGCGTTCTCCGACCAAGTTTGATGTCAAAGGACAACTCCCAGACACTAAAAAACTCAGTGGTATTCGCAGTCAGGAAGTGAATGGGAGTGGTTTTAACCAATTACGTTTTGATGATACGACAGGGCAAATCAGTACCCAGTTGCAAAGTAGCCATGCCGCAACACAGTTGAATTTAGGCAATTTAAGCCATCCAAAAGTGCAGGAGACCAGCAACGGTCGTGGAGAGGGCTTCGAGCTCAGAACGGATGCTTGGGGCGCTGTGCGGGCAGGTAAGGGCATGCTGATCAGTACCTATGCTCAAGAACAGGCGATTGCTGATCATTTGGAAGCTACCCAGGCACAATCTTTGCTGTCACAGGGCTATGACAATATGAAAATGCTCAGTGAAGTGGCTGCGAAGCAACAGACTGATGCGCTAAATGTGATAAACCGTCTACCGAAGTTTATTCAGTCATTGGAACTTAAAACCACAGGTCAAGCACTGGATAGCACTTTAAATTTATTTAAAGAAGGGCTGAGTAATGATCCGATCCATGCTTTGAAGGATTGTGGTGGTTTTATTGAGGATATTGGTGCCCTTGGCGGCAATGCCAAAGGTGCGGTAGATGAGTTTAATGCATTCTTTAGTGATGCCAAAGATGCGGTTGAAAATCTGAAAGAGTTCATTGAAAACGTTGAAGAGCATGGCGCTGATATTGTCAAAGGCAAGCTTGCCAGTATTAAAGATCGGATTCAGCAAAACCCGTTTGAAAGTATTAAAGAAGTCGGCAATGTTTTGGCCAATGTCGATATTAAAGATTTTGAGCTGATGAGTACTTGCGGCACTTTTAGTAAAGGCAGCAAGTTAGAAGTTACCCCGTCCAAAGCATTGAGCTCCTTACAGGGCTTTATGGAGGGCTATACCCAAGGTTTGGAAAGCAGTTCGAATGCCAAACAGCAAGAGCAAGGCAAGATTTTCAGACAGGCGCTGATGTTGTTGGCATCGCCGAATGGGATTGCATTAACCACGCCTGAAAATATTATTTTGCAGGCCTCTCAGGATATTGCCGAGAGTGCCAGTGGCTCAATTAACTTGAGCGCACAGAAGAATATTATTGGGCATGCACAGGATAAGATCAGTTTGTTTGCTGCACAGAAGGGCTTTAGGGCGTATGCAGCAAAAGGGAAATTGGAGTTGCAGGCGCAGGATGATGCGATTGAAGCGATTGCCAAGAAGGTGATTAAACTGATTTCTACCGAAGATAAGATTGAAATCACCAGTCCTAAAGAGATTGTACTAACAGCGGGTGGTTCTCAGTTGAAGATCAATGCCAACGGGGTGTTTTCAACCACAGGTGGTAAGTTTGAGAGTAAGGCTGGTCAGCATTTGTTTGTGAGTGGCGCTACCGTAAATGCTGAACTGCCTAAAATGCCAGAAAGTGGAATCTTTAGCCGCCGATTCGATTTTAGCGAGTTGGTTAATGCTGATTTATTGAAAGATGGATTTAAATATAAAGTTATTAATCACGCTAAGAAAACAGAATACATCGGTTTTCTTGATCAGTTTGCAAGGACGGGTCGGATTTTTAGTGATAACCCAGATAGCGTCGAAATTCTTTTACTCGGTAAGAATGATGACAGTTCAGATAAGCTACAACTGGTTGAAGAAGTGATATCGGAAGGGCAAGGTCATGGTTCAGATGAGGCTTGTTGCGGTGGCGATGATGATCATAACCATGAGCACGATAGTGATGAACATATTGATGATACAGATTTAAAAGCAGATTTTGAAAGTTTTGGACTTAAGGATTAATTTAATAATGAACACTGTAAAGATAATGATAGGTGCATGTATTTTACTAAATAGTATAAATTTACATGCAGAAAGTGCTAAAGAATGTATGAAATATTGGAGCGAGCCAGCAGTACAAGTGATTGTATTAGAAGATGTTCAGTGCCCTGATATATGGGAAGATAACTTTAGTAAAGAAAACAAAAAAATAGCAAAAAAAATTGGCTTTGATTTAAAAGATAAAAATTGGACATCTACAGGAACATGTAACCATGTCCAGTATAAAAAGAAAAATTATTATATTTATTGGGCGGAAATGAAAAATAATAAAACTGATCTTATCATGATTTATAATGATATTAATTCATTCGCATATTCAAGAGAAATAGATCGAAACAAAATTAAAGGTGGTTTTAGAAAAGAAGATTTCGTAGATGTGAATTTATCTTGTAGTAAGGTTGGGGAGGATGCAAATATTGTATCTGCTCTAAATGGATATTTATTCAAAGAAACGTCTATTAGTAATATTTCTAAATATAAGATTAATGATAGGTTTAAATAATGAAAAAGACTATACAGTTTCAAGATGGATCAATACAAGATTTTGAATTAAATAGAAATGGATTTATACAAGCTGTTAGTTATAAAGAATCAAGTGCTGATTTGAAGCTAAGCTTGAACCACAAATCGAATATAATAGCAGCAGCTAAAAAAAGCTCAGGAGGATATCGTGGTTTTTTTCAAATGGGAGAGTCTGCCTTATTTGAAACTGGATACTATTTAGGAGATCTAGGTGTAGATTTTAGAAAGCTAAATCCAGAGAAAGAAAAGCAAAGAATAGATACGATTAGAGCAACTTTTGATAAAAATGACTGGAAAGGGGAATGGTCAGGTAAAAATGGAATTCATTCTTTCAATGATTTTCTTACAAAGCCTGAATTACAATTAATGGCGGTTAGTGATTGGATTAATTATTTATGTAAACGTATGCAGGTATTAAACTTCAATCAATATTATGGGAAAATTATTAACGGGGTCGAGGTAACTGAATCGGGAGCAATAGCTAGTGCTCATTTAATGGGTGAAGGAGGACTAGCAACTTTTCTTGGTTCACCTGTATTTAAGAAAAAATCAGCTGTATCTGATGGTAATGGAACACATATTTCTTCATACTTATCAATGTTTGGTGGTTTTGATTTAGAAAGCTGTTGCAAAAGAAAAATTTATATTACTCTAAAAGATAGTGCAGGTTTAGAGTTAAAAAATAAAGAAGTAACAATTGTTTCTAAAAATAATGGTAAATATATTTCAGGAGAAACAAGAGTTAAGGTTAAGAGTGATGAGAATGGTAATCTTCCTGTTATTGTTAGAAACCCAAACACAGAAATAAAAATAGTTGCTGATGGAAAAGAGTCGAATAGTATTATTCAAAAAGCAAATGAAAAACAAAAAGCAACTTTAAGTGATTTTAAAGTTACAAGCCATTCTGCAACTTTAGCGACAGATAGTGCACCTCAACCAAGACCTCAGGTTAATAAAACACCTCAAGAAGTAAGAAATGAACAGGGACAATCTTCGACTTCTCAAGAGGCAGAGGCAACTCCTGCATCTAAAGATGTAACCTTTAATATTGAAATAGTCGAAGGGGATTCTGGTAAGGCAATTTCTAATATGAATTTTTTTCTTACCTACAAAGGCAATATTAAAAAACATACAGCTGATAGTCATGGGATCAAGCAAGGTATTATTGCGGAGGAAGGACAAGATGTTGAGGTTTCAGTAGAAGGTGATGGGCAGAAACAGGTCATTCATCATTTTCAAGTAACTACGGCATTAAAAAATACAACAGTCAAAGTGAAGCTTCCTGTACATCCTTTTAATATTTCAGTAACTCAAGACGGCAAACCTGTTCCAAACACATTGTTTAGTCTCTTTTACCGAGGTCGGGAAATACCGAAAAGAACAAATAATCGCGGTATAATAAATGTACGAATGTTAACGGGTTTTGTTTTTGGTTTTGGTATAAAAGGAAAAAGTTTAGTTTTAAGTCGTGTTGAAAAATCAAGCCCAACGAAACCCTTTACCGTAAATGGTAGTGCCGTTCAGGCATCGAAATTATATGAAGTTGCAGATGCAAAACGTAAACAGGCTGAAGATATAAAAAGACAACAGCAGCAGAAAGATGTTCAGGAAAAGAAAGCAAAAGAAGAAGCAGAAAAAGCAAAAACTGAGGCAGATCAGAAGAATCAAACGAAGCAAAATAATACGTATACTGAAAGTGGAGGAAAGCCATTAACAACGGTAAGTAATCAATCACCGCCAACAAGTGATACGACTCGATATCATATTTATCATGATGGAAAAATCAAAAGAGAGAATAAAGCTGCAACTGGTTTTGCTGAGTTCATTTATTATGACCAAAATGGTAAGACTCATAATTTAGGGAAATCTAGATATGTAGTTGCTAAAAGATGGGATAAAAAAGATGTTCATGGTAATGGAAATATTTTCTTGGTTGATGTTAGGTCTTTTTCATCATATCGTAATGGAAACGTTGGATATAAAATGTTAATGAATTCCCAGCAACAAAGATACTATTTAGGTGGTGTCGAGATGGCCGCATTTCTTGGCGGTTTATGTAAGTCTGGTTATGATGATATTTCCTTTAATGGTTTTAGCACGTCTAACGGATCACCAGGAGAAAGTTCTTCGCATATCAATGGAGAAGCTGGAGATATAAGATATTTGAGGAAAGATAAGAAAGCTGAACCTGTTATTCTGCAAGATGAAGTTTATGATCATCAACGAAGTTTAGAGCTTATAAATAATTTCATAAGCTTTGGATGGGGGCGTTCTAAATTAATGATAAGTGAATATTTTACTAATGTAACTGCGGGAGTGAAAAGTAACTATATTTTTCCAAAGTGCTTTCAGTTAAAAAGTAAAAAACCAAGACATAATAATCACTTGCATATGCAAGGGCTTTCGGCTTATATGGAGGATATTTGATTTTGAAAAAGGCTAGTTTATTCCTATCACTAATATTGTTAGTTGGTTGTGCAAAAAATGAAGTTCATACTGTAGCTAAAGATAGTTTGAATTTTAATAAATTGAATGGAATTTCTATAGGAGGTAATTTAGAAGATGTTTTAAAAAAATATAAAGATGATATTATAGTTCAGAACTATAAAGATATTAGTAGTATACCAGGTTGTGAAAATGCAAAAAACATTATTATTGATAATAATGAGACGAACTTAGATGTTAGTAATAAAGGTTTTGTAACGGCTATAAATACAACTAACCCAAAGGTTGTAGATG
Organism: Acinetobacter higginsii; assembly: GCF_000369525.1. GTDB lineage: Bacteria > Pseudomonadota > Gammaproteobacteria > Pseudomonadales > Moraxellaceae > Acinetobacter > Acinetobacter higginsii. Next base: position 450,858 of record NZ_KB850071.1, on the reverse strand, counting down.
AAAATGGAATAAGTGTTGGGCAAGATTTAAAAAAATTATTGGAATTAAAGTCGATTAATAAGGTGAATAAAATAGATAATCAAGAAGGTGGTTCTTATTACGAATACAAGTTGGTTTCACAGGATTCTGAATATTATTATATTTATTCTGCTAGTAAAGATGAGAAGGTTGACTCCATTGGATTATTTTCTAAAGATCATATAAATTGCTATGAGGATTGAGTTTTTATATTTTATAAGGAATGAGTTTTCTAATAATGAATAAAAATTTTTATTTACCGCTATGCTTTGTTTTAGCTGCATGTAATATCAAAGAAGAAGCTAAGATAGCAGATCGTAACCTTTCATTAAATAATTTGTTGTCCGAATTTAAAAATATGAATATCGGCCAAGATTACACTAAGTTGGAAAAAGAAGGTCTTGTAAAGCAAATAGATGATACGGAAATTATTGATAATTGTTTATATGCAGAAACTAAAGATGAAAACATTGATTATTTAGTCTTTGATAATAAGATTTCAACTGCTTCATATCAAAAGTCTGAATTTATGGGACTCTCTGTTCTAGATCTAAAATCTAAGGTTAAAGACTTAAGTTTAGTAAAAAGTGTATATGATGACAATACATACTATTTGCAACACCAATTTGATAATAATAATGGTGTTAAATTTTATATTGTTGAGAATAAGGTGGCTGAGGTTACATATGGGACACTTGATAAATTGAAATATCAAGAAGGATGTTCGTAATTACTTCTTTTTTGAATATCATTTTTTGAAATTAATGTTATGAATAAATTGTTTTTTTTAAGCGTGATAGTCATTTTTACTATTTCATTTAACGGTTGTTATGCAAAAGAAAATTCTTCATGGAGTGATTATTTGCAAGACTCTATCCAAGTAAAATCACCTGCAGTAAAGTATATTCATAAAATCGATGTCAAAGGCTGTTCTGTTGATTATGATGAGGTTGATTTTTGTACCAATGAGAAATTAATAAATTATAATAATATTATAAAAAGTAAAAAATCAAATTTTGATAAAAATAAGTTTTTAATGAGTTTTAAGGAAAGAAACGATTTATATTTTGCAATCATAGATATGGAAGGTAAAAAGGTTTATACATTTCCAGCATCATTAAGTGTGATATCAAATATTAAACCTATAGAATTTTCATTAGATAATAATTTATTTTGCCTAAGCGGAAATTTTAATCAGTATCGAAACTCTTATACCTCAGTGAAAACTTGCTATGAATATCATAATGGGAGTTTTGATTTTAAATCCAGAGTTGAGTTGGAGAGTGAAGTAAAGAAATATGATAATCATGGTTATAATAATTTGATAAATAAAGTGAAATTACCAATTTCTTCGGATTATTTCTCTAAATGTGCCGAGAAAAACGCAATTAAAAAATGTGAGCAGCTTGAAAGGTCTAATAATCGAGCATATTCTTTATCTGAGTTAAAGAAAATATCTCCTGATTTTTTGAATATATTTGATAATCCTAAGATATATTCATTAAATGCAGATACATTTAGATTCCTTCCTGAAATTAAAGATAGTTTTTATTCTATTGCTGAGAAATATATGGAAACAGATGAGGATTCTAGCTCTGAATTTTATTTAATAAAAATAAAACCTGTACTTAATGTAGAGAAGATAGGTGACTATTACTCAATTGATAAATCTGGAGTAATAACTTATAAAGATAAAAATGGAAAATTATTAAAAATAAATTTGAAATAATAATAATTTAACGTTGATTTGATATGCCCTAATTGAGTTGGGGGATATGATTCTAAAAATAAAAGATGGAAAGTGGTTGGTTTAGACTAATAGGAAGTTTTAAATGAGTTTTTTGAAAATAGTAATGATATTGACTATTGGTTTAGTCCTTTCAAATTCTTGCTTTTCTAAAGAAAATAATCAAAATTTTGATATTGATGCAATTACACGAGAGCATGTCGTTAAGTGTGAATTTGAACAAGGTTACATTGATTTTTGTTCAGATAATTTTTTAAAACTTTATAAGGATGCATTAAGCAAAAAAGTAAACTTTGCTCAGAATAAAATTGCTTTAGTAATTGATAAGGAAAGAGATATAGGAAAGGGTGTACCTAGAAAAGTTAAATACTTTATTGTATTGGATCCTAGAACGCAAAAAGTATATCCATTAGAGCAATCTGTAGGTTATTTTGTTGATGATAAATTCGAAGAGATTGCATCAGAGCCACCTATTGTTAAGTTTAGTCAAAGCAACAATCAAATTTGTTTGTTAGGTACAACATTTTCATATCATGATAATAATATAAATGTTGAGAATGAATGTTATATCTTTAATTTAAACGAGAGAAATTTTTTCAAAAAAATAGTGAGGTAAAGTTAAATAAAATTATGGGGAAAACTCAAGATAGCATAACTCAATTATTATTTTAATTTTACAGAGTTTTCCTGAATCTAATTTTACATTTTGCGAGACTAAGCCCATTTTTCTTGAGTCTATTATGATAAAACTGTTCTATTTTGGAGGGAAAAATGAAAATTAGTTTTTTGATCAAAGGGTTGTTAATCAGTATCGTTCTAGGTTTTACGGCAGCGTCGACATATTCTTCAGAAAATGGTTCTTTGAATGCGAAAGCAATGGTTTTACAATCTTACAGAATGGATGTTAATCGTGATGGTGTTGTTGATTTAATTGAAATTTTAGGAAAAAAAGACCAGCTGTCGTCCATACGTATTTTGAGTGGCATAGATAAATCACTAATGTATGAAAACAAACAAATTTTTGATAACTCTTATAATGGATGTATTTATAGCTCATTTGATAATATTGCTGTTAGTAAAACTAATTTTACCTTGGAATATCGTACCTGTGCAGATCGTTCAGAAGTCGGACATAGGTATTCAACTTTTAAAACAGAAAAGAATAAGGAACCTGTTTTAATTCAAGATGATTATCTACTTTATCCTAAAGCTGAAATACCTGATGATTTTGTACCTAAGCAGGTAAATTGCTTAACCAAGAAAAAGATTAAATTCAGTGAATATTATGGTCGTTGTGGTTAATTTTAAAGGAATTTATCATGCCATCTTCTTATAAAAAATATGCATATACTTTCGGCTTGGCAAGTTTGAGTCTCTTACTTTCCTCATGCATGAATACTTTAGAAAAGATCAGCGAATTTAACTCTATAAATCAAACAGAAAAAGCCTCATCAATCTCGACTAAGTTAAAAAATGATGATGGTTTCCCGATCACTTCGCTTCCTTACAACTCAAATGCACATCTCAACTGTATTTTGTCGGCACAAAGACTGAATTGTGGTCCAATCAATTTAATCGATAGCACGAGTCTGATTAAAGTTTATAAGTTTATTAACCCAAGCTATGTTGATTCAGTCGTTTTTCCCAAAACAACAGCAGGTGTCTTGTTAATCGCATCGCCTTTTTCAAGTGAAAGTGGACACCTAGAAATAAATCTGACTTCTGTGAATAAATCTGGTTCGGTTAAACGCATCACTTTGGATGCATCTAAAAATATTGTTATTAATCCACACTATGAGATTTTATATAAAGAAAATGAGAAAGATTTAAAACTGAAGTTAAATGAACAGGGTGACTTTGTTAAATAAAGATATTTATAGATTTTTTGAGCTTGTTGCAGTCTTTGATTAAAAAAGCTCAGCTAGAACCTAACTGAGCTTTTATCTTTTAGGTCTCAACAATGCCTTCTAAATCATCAAAGGTATAGTTCTGAGGTACGTTGATCATATGGGTTTGTACGCCAGCTTCAACTTTCTCTTTAGCATCTGGATATAACCAACGGGTAATCTGCTCAGCCACACTGGAATGATACTGAATTTCAAAATGATTCAGCCCATAGAAAACTGCTTTATGGGTATCAGGTAATTTCAGTTGGAAACGTGGATTTTGATGTTCACCCAAAGCACTTTTCACACTGACCAGATAATCCCCAATCACAGACAGCGCTTTATTACGTAACTTCTCGAACTCTAAAGTCCCTGCAATCAAGAAGGTATTGATATGGGACGGTAGCGGAGCGGGTTTACGATTATCGTCGGCAAAACCAATGCGCGCATCATTATGTTCCCAGTCATCATCACGGACACTGCCATAACGCAGATCAAGTATGCCGTTACTACGCACATTCACCAACTGACCAAGCAAGTTGATAAACGGGAATCCACCGAGTTTGTCTTGTAAAACGAAGCCAAAGCGTTCAAGTACTGCACCATGATGTGGCGAACCGATACAAACCAGATTCTCGACCATATGCACCCATTGATACAGATTCTGTTTGCCATAAAATAGAGCACTACGCGAAACCAAGCCGCCCATACTGTGCCCGATCAGGTCAATACTGGTGATGCGTGGATTACGCTGTACCAAATCCTCTAAGGTATTGGCAAAACTACGGCCATTTGCGGAAATTCGGCGACCAGTGTTGTAATTCAAATACAGCATGGTGTTGTTATCACGTTGCGCGAGTAAACGCTCACCAATCCCACCATAACGATGATTAGACCAGGTTAAATGATTCATACATAAACCATGAGCCAGAATCACCACACGCCCTGTTAGCTCGCCTTGCTGTAAAGAACCATAGTGATCATAAAGCACCATTGGCAAAGCCATTGGATTGTGCTGCTTTAAAAAGAAATCACCAAAAATTCCATTCAACGCACCCACCAAAAAATGTAGAGTTGGGGTTAAAGGCTTGTCATGTAAGACTGGAAATTTTTCAATAATGCGACGTAAATTTGGCGCAAGAAAATGACTGCCATATTTTTGTAGGGCAACATAAGAAAACTGATAAAACTTTTGCAGTTGCGGGTGCTTTTGTAATTGTTTGGCTTTTTGTGCACTTAAACCGAGCGTTGTCCTTAATACCTCAGTTTGTACCACTTGAATCAGTTCATGTACACCACTGAGGCTGGTACTGACCAGCTGTGCCAAACCCTCCAAAACATCTGCCTGACTCGGGGGCGTGCGATCCCACTTACAATAGGTTTCATGCAGAGGTGTTAAACTTGGCATATTGATTTCCCCATCCTTGATATATACCGAAGGTTTGAAGTGTTTTTTCTGAATATTGTTTAGATAAACTACAACAAACGCTTACATCTTATGTCTTTCATACGTAATTTTTTTAGAATACTGATGAACGGAGTACAGTATCGTTTTTTGTGTCAGACAATATCCAGCTTAAATGTAATTTATATTGTTATTTGTTTAACTATTAATCAAAATAATGTGATTTATTTCACTTTATGTCAACTCATTGCCTATTTTGGTGCGTATGCAAATTATCTATCTACATGGTTTCCGAAGCAGTCCGATGTCGATAAAAGGGCAGCAGTTGCAACAATATTGTGCACAGCATGAGGCGATACAGGTGCATTTACCTGATTTAAATCAGCCACCCAACCAAGTGCTAGAACAACTCTCTCAGCTTATCGAAAATTTAGCACAGGATAAAGTAGTTTTAGTGGGAAGCAGTCTCGGTGGTTTCTATGCGACATATCTTGTCGCAAAATATGGTTGTGCTGCTGTATTGATTAATCCTGCTATGCGACCATGGCGTTTATTCGAAGATTTATTTGGGGTTGAACAAATCCCACTCAAAGTCACTGCATCATGGACACTTGATGCCAATCAACTGCAGCAATTACAATCGATTGCTGACACGAAGCTCGTTCATGCTGATAAAATTCTAGTGCTTTTGCAACAAGGCGACGAAGTTTTGGATTATCGTGAAGCTCAACGCTATTATAGTGCAGTTCATCCATCCTCATTGATTTTAACCGACGCAGATGGTAATCATGCAATGGATGATTTTGAAGAAAAATTACCTTTAGTTCTCGAATTTTTATCGGCAGCCATCCAATAAGGAAGTCAGACCAAGTGACACAATACACGGCACAATCTCTTGAAGTTCTTTCTGGTTTAGATCCAGTGCGTCGTCGACCGGGTATGTATACCGACACCTCACGTCCAAACCATTTGGCGCAAGAGGTGATTGATAATGCAGTCGATGAAGCACTTGCGGGTCATGCCAACCAGATTTGTGTCACGGTCTATGAAGATGGCTCATTGTCGGTTGAAGATAATGGGCGGGGTATGCCAGTCGACATTCATCCTGAATATGGGCAAAGTGGTATCGAGATTATTTTGACCAAGCTGCATGCAGGCGGTAAATTCAGCACCGATAACTATCAGTTCTCTGGTGGTCTGCATGGGGTCGGGATTTCGGTGGTCAATGCCTTATCGACCCGTGTTGAAGTGGCAGTACAGCGTCAAGGTAATCTGTATCAAATGGCCTTTGAACAAGGCGAGCCAGTTGCACCTTTGTCGGTTTTAGAAGGTAAGGTCGCTAAGCGTGCGACAGGCACCACAGTACGTTTCTGGCCTGAAACCAAATATTTTGATAGCCCTAAATTTGCGCTTAAAGCACTGAAACATAATTTAAAAGCCAAGGCAGTTTTAGCGGCGGGCTTAAAAATTATTTATGACGATAAAATCAATAACGAAAAGATCGAATGGCAGTTTGAAAATGGTCTGGTCGACTATTTAATGGATGAACTGCAAGATCGAGACATCTTGCCAGATCCCGCTTTTGTCAGTAGCGGACAAGCAGACCGCGCAGCCTGTGAATTTGCGATTTGCTGGAATGTGGAAGGTGGCGAGCAGATTCAGGAAAGCTATGTCAACTTGATTCCAACCGCGCAAGGCGGTACCCATGTCAATGGTCTGCGTTCAGGTGTGACTGAGGCTTTACGTGAATTTTGTGAATTACGCAATTTGTTGCCGCGTAATATGAAGCTGTCTGCGGAAGATGTTTGGGATGGCGTAAACTTTATTCTATCGCTGAAATTCCAAGAGCCACAATTTTCTGGGCAAACCAAAGAACGTTTATCCAGTCGTGAAGCCTCTAATATTGTGCTGAACATCGCCAAAGATGCATTTGCTTTATGGTTAAACCAGCATGCCGAGATTGCGACGCAACTGGCGGAAATGGCGATTGCCAAAGCAGGACGTCGTTTAAAAGCAGCGAAGAAAGTGGAGCGTAAGAAGATTGTTGCAGGCCCTGCGCTGCCTGGAAAACTGGCAGACTGTGTTGGTTTAACCCGTGAAGATAGTGAGCTGTTTATTGTCGAAGGGGATTCTGCGGGCGGTAGTGCCAAACAGGCACGTGACAAGAATTTCCAAGCGATTATGCCGATTCGTGGAAAAATCCTGAATACTTGGGAAGTCTCTTCAGACGAAGTGTTGGCGTCTCAAGAAGTGCATGATATTGCCATCGCAATTGGAGTCGATCCAGGCAGTGATGATCTGTCTGAATTGCGTTATGGCAAGATCTGTATCCTTGCCGATGCGGATTCGGATGGTCTACATATCGCAACTTTATTATGCGCTTTATTCGTAAAACATTTCCCGACTTTGGTTGAGGAAGGCCATCTGTTCGTCGCTATGCCACCACTTTATCGTATCGATATTGGTAAAGAGGTGTACTATGCCTTGGATGATGATGAGCTTGAAAGTATCCTGAAAAAAGTTAAAGGCAATAAAAATCCTCAGATCACCCGATTTAAAGGTTTGGGCGAGATGAACGCCAGCCAGTTGCGTGAAACCACAATGGACCCGAATACGCGTCGTTTGGTGCAATTGGACTTGGATGATGCACATTTAACCGCAGGGTTATTGGATAAATTACTTGCGAAAAAGCGTTCAGCAGATCGTAAACACTGGTTAGAACAAAAGGGTAATTTGGCAGATATTACGGTTTAAGCCCTTTGTCTCATTATCGGATTAAAGCCAAGCACTAGCTTGGCTTTTTCTTTTGTTGAACTTTTAATATCCGAGCTGAACAAATTTGCATCATTTTAGGTCGTTGCGTATTTTTTGTATGCAATGTTGTATACAAGATGAAAGAATTAAGACTTAAATTTTATTTAAATTAATTAAAAACAATATCTTATTGTGTTGGCACAGAAATTGAATAACTCCACCCAGTAAAAATCACAATTATTGATGGGTGGAGAAACAAGATGCAAAACAAATTGATGTCGATGTCCGTACTGATGGCAGCCATGATGGGGATCGGTCTAGTTGGCTGTTCAAAACCAGCAGAAAAAACAGAACAGACCAAAACAGAAGCTAAAACTGCACCCGCTGCCAGTGGCGATACTATTAAAGTGGGGATTCTACATTCGCTTTCAGGCACCATGGCGATTTCTGAAACGTCACTGAAAGACACTGCCTTGATGACCATTAATGAGATTAATGCCAATGGTGGGGTACTCGGAAAAAAATTAGAGCCTGTGATTGTTGACCCTGCATCGGATTGGCCATTGTTTGCAGAAAAAGCCCGTCAGTTGATTACCCAAGATAAAGTGGCTGTTATTTTTGGCTGCTGGACATCCGTTTCGCGTAAATCAGTTTTGCCTGTGGTGGAAGAGCTAAATGGCTTATTGTTCTATCCAGTGCAATATGAAGGTCAGGAACAGTCTAAAAATATCTTCTACACGGGTGCAGCACCAAATCAACAAGCGATTCCTGCGGTTGAATACTTGATGGGGGATGAGGGCGGTAAAGCAGAACGTTTTGTGTTACTCGGTACAGACTATGTCTATCCACGCACCACCAACAAAATCTTGCGTGCTTTCTTGAAGTCGAAGGGTGTGGCTGATGCTGACATCATGGAAGAATACACGCCATTTGGTCACAGCAATTATCAAACCATTGTTTCCAATATTAAGAAGTTCTCTGCAGGTAAAAAGACTGCGGTGATCTCGACCATCAATGGCGACTCCAATGTGCCGTTCTATCGTGAGCTAGGTAACCAAGGCATTAAAGCATCTGATATTCCTGTCATGGCCTTCTCGGTAGGTGAGGAAGAATTACGCGGTATCGATACCAAACCATTGGTGGGTCATTTAGCGGCATGGAACTACTTCATGTCAGTGAAAAATCCTAAAAACACTGAGTTTGTGAATAAATTCAAACAATATGCGGTGGAATATAAACTTCCAAATGCAGACAAAGTGGTGACCAACGATCCGATGGAAGCGACCTATGTCGGTATCAATATGTGGAAGCAAGCAGTTGAAAAAGCGGGCTCGACAGAAGTCGACAAAGTTCGTGATGCGATGGCAGGTCAGACTTTTGCTGCGCCATCAGGCTATACCTTAAAAATGGATGAAACGAATCACCATCTACATAAACCTGTGATGATTGGACAGATCCGCGGCGATGGTCAATTCGACGTGGTTTATAAAACTGCACAAACCATCAAGGCAGAGCCTTGGAGCCCGTATATCCCGAAATAATTGACTTTTAGCCTGCTGTATTCACAGCAGGCTTTTCTATTCTGATTTTTTTTGATCTATTTAAAACCGTAATAATAAGGGGAGTTCTATGGCGAAACACTATGTTTTGGCACTGCTCTGCATCATGGCACAGATGATTTTTAGTCCAGCATGGGCAGAAGCCACATCCGCAACAACCGTGACGTCTACAGCTTCTCAAGATGCCATTCAGACCTTTGTGAAGTCCGATTTTGCGACGCGTCGTGCCATGCTCAATCAATGGCCTGCCAGTATTGAACAACTGGATCAACTGGTGGCATATATTGATCAAAATGAGCTGTATACCGATAGCGCAGGCAATACTTATCTCTTAAAAAATGATGACAAGCTGTTTAGTTATCCTGAGCAGCAGGCGTTGGAACAATGGCCTGCGGATTTATCCCAAGTGACTTTGGTGAATACCTTACGCAAAGCGCTGAATTTTGGTCAAGCCAAAGCCAAACTCGATTCTACAGATGCTTCTCAACGTTTAGCTGCAGTTGATATTTTAGAAAATAACTTGGCTGAACTTGATGTCGCGATGGTGAAGCAGCTTTATCTGAATGAAAAAAATGATCAGGTCAAAGCACGTTTAGCACAGCTCAAAGCTCGTCTGGATTTTAACAGTGCTGATGAGTTTACCAAGCTTGAAGCAGTGAAAGTCTTGGCCGATTCAAATCGTCCTGACGTATTCGCTTTGATCAACCAAACTTTAGAACAACCACAAACTAATCCTGCGCTGAAAGCAGCTTTACTGGATGCACAAAATAAAATTAAAACCCGCCTACAAATCAGTGAGTGGTCAGGCCATGTCTTTTCAGGCCTAAGTACCGCCAGCATTTTACTGCTTGCAGCACTTGGCTTAGCCATTACCTATGGTCTGCTTGGGGTAATTAACATGGCACATGGTGAGCTCATCATGATTGGTGCCTATACCACCTATGTAATCCAGAGTTTTTTTAAGACTCATTTTGCTGGATTAGTCGATTGGTATTTATTGGCAGCAATTCCTGCGGCATTCCTGGTCAGTGCCTTGATGGGCATGTTGATTGAACGCACCGTGATTCGCCCGCTGTATGGCCGTCAATTGGAAACTTTACTTGCCACCTTTGGTGTGAGTCTGATCCTGATGCAATTGGTGCGTATGGTGTTCGGTGCGCAAAATGTCGAGGTTTCCAACGTAGCATGGTTGAGTGGTGGAATTGCGCTAACACCGAGCCTAATGCTGCCTTATAACCGGATCGCCATTATTGGTTTTACCGTCGCAGTGTTATTACTGTTGCTGTTCCTACTCAATAAAACCCGTTTTGGCTTATTCGTTCGAGCCGTGACACAAAACCGTCAAATGGCACGTGCTGTCGGTATCCGTTCTGCACGGATTGACATGATGGCCTTTGGTCTGGGTTCAGGCTTGGCGGGTTTGGCAGGTTGTGCCTTGGCGCAGGTCGGTAATGTTGGACCTGACCTTGGACAAAACTACATTATTGATGCCTTCCTTGTCGTTGTTGTCGGTGGTGTGGGTCAAGTGTGGGGTGCGGTATTGGCAGCGCTTGGACTGGGGATTAGCGGTACGGTTTTAGAAATTGGTTTAGGTGCAGTGCTCGCAAAAATTATTCTCTTGGTTCTTGTGATTTTGTTTATCCAAAAGCGTCCACAAGGTTTGTTTGCCATCAAAGGCCGTTTTGTGGAGTAAGCCAATGAAAATCACTTCCTTATTTGCCGACAAGCCCTATAGCGCGGTGGCGATTGCACTGTGTTTTGGCGTGTTATTGCTGTTGCCGTGGCTACACTTGTTGTCTCCTGACTCGGCCTTTTACCTATCTGCTTACTGGATCACCTTGATTGGCAAGATCATGTGTTTGGCTTTGGTGGCTCTTGCACTGGATCTGGTCTGGGGCTATGCCGGGATTCTAAGCTTGGGACATGGTTTGTATTTTGCCTTGGGCGGTTATGCCTTTGGCATGTATCTCATGCGCCAATCCGCAGGTGACGGACTGCCTGATTTTATGCGTTTCCTGAGTTGGACTGAGTTGCCTTGGTATTGGATCGGTACCGAGCACATTGCTTGGGCGCTGGCACTGGTGGTGCTGGTACCCGGTTTGATCGCATTTATCTTTGGCTTTTTTGCCTTTCGCTCCAAAATCAAAGGGGTGTATTTCTCGATCATTACTCAAGCCATGACTTTTGCCGCCGCATTACTGTTTTTTCGTAATGAAACAGGCTTTGGGGGCAATAATGGTTTTACAGGCTTTAAAACAATTTTGGGTTTTGATATTACCTCTGCACCAATGCGCGCAACGCTGTGCTTTGTGACTGCATTGATGTTGATGTTGTGCTTCCTTGGCCTACGTCAACTGATGAATCGTCCTTATGGGAGAGTATTGGGCGCGATTCGTGACAGTGAAAATCGTTTGCAATACCTCGGCTATCGTACGCTGTGGTACAAGCTGTCGGCATGGGTATTGTCTGCGGTGATTGCTGGCATTGCAGGGGCACTGTATGTGCCGCAAGCAGGCATCATTAACCCAAGCGAAATGAACCCAGTCAACTCAATTGAAATGGCGGTGTGGGTGGCTGCGGGTGGACGTGGCACTTTGATTGGCCCGATTTTAGGGGCAGGTTTAATCAATGCAGTGAAAACCTATTTCACTGTGGCTGCGCCAGAAGCATGGTTATTGATCTTGGGTGCGCTATTCATCGTGGTGACCTTGTTCTTACCTAAGGGTGTGATTGGTGTATTCGACCGTTTTAAAAAGGAGCGTGATTAAATGAGTGATGTATTAATAGACTCAGCTCAACATGGCGGTCAACTGGGTGAGGGCTATGGTCGTGCCAAGCCGCAAGGTGCGGATTTTAGCCACGGTATTGCCTTATATCTGGAAAAAGTCAGTGTCTGGTTTGACTCATTTCGAGCCCTCAATGATTTGTCGTTGTACATTGCCGAGGGTGAATTACGTTGCATTATCGGGCCGAATGGGGCGGGTAAAACCACCTTGATGGATGTGATTACTGGTAAAACGCGTCCAACCACAGGCACGGCATTTTTTGGGCAAAACTATGATCTTGCCAAAATGAGCACCGAGCAAATTGCCGAAGCGGGTATCGGTCGCAAATTTCAAAAACCAACAGTGTTTGAAAATTTTACCGTCATGGAAAATCTGCTGTTGGCAGCACCTCGAGATAAGCGGGTGAAGAAAAGCTTCTTTTCTCGTTTAGACCCCGAAGCGCAATTGGCTTTGGATGAGAGCTTGGAGCAGATTCGTTTAAAGGAATTTGTGCAAAAGCCAGCGGGTCTGCTGTCACATGGACAAAAACAGTGGTTGGAAATCGGCATGTTGCTGATGCAACGGCCGAAGTTGATTTTATTGGATGAGCCTGTCGCAGGCATGACCGATGCTGAAACCGAGCGCACGGCTGAACTGTGTCTGGAACTGAAAAAAAATCACACCCTTGTGGTGGTGGAACATGACATGAGCTTTATTGACACCATCAGTGAAAAAGTCACGGTATTGGCGCAGGGGGCGATTTTGGCAGAAGGCACATTGGCAGAGGTTCAGGCCAATGAAGATGTGATCGAAAAATATTTGGGACGCTAGGAGAGGCACATGTTAGAAGTGAAACAAATTAATCAATTCTATGGTGGCAGTCATATTCTGCGTGATGTGTCTTTTAACGCGCCTGTGGGGGAGTGTAGTGTGGTGCTAGGCCGTAATGGCGTAGGCAAAACCACCTTGTTGAAATGCCTGATGGGGATTCTGCCGATTAAGTCAGGGCAGATTTTGTTAGATGGCAAAGACATCGCCAAGATGTCCCCTGAGCAACGGGTACGTGCAGGTTTGGCCTATGTGCCGCAAGGTCGCGATATCTTTTCAACTTTAACGGTAGAAGAAAATATTTTAATTGGCATGGCGAAATTTTCGGGTGCCAAGACGCGTAAGGTGCCAAGCCATTTATATGAAATTTTCCCTGTACTTGATGAAATGAAACATCGCCGTGGCGGAGATTTATCGGGTGGCCAGCAACAGCAGCTTGCGATTGCCAGAGCGTTGGCCTCAGAACCAAGCGTGTTAATTCTGGATGAACCGACCGAAGGGATTCAGCCTTCAATTATTAAAGATATTGGTCGAGTGATTCGTAAGTTGGCTGATCAAGGCGAGATGGCGATTATTTTGGTGGAACAGTTTTATGATTTTGCTGAAGAGTTGGCAGATGCGTATACGGTGATGGCGCGTGGGCAGGTGATTGCACAGGGGCGGGGGGAGGATATGCCTGAGAAGGGGATTCGGGAGTTGGTGGCGATATAGTATTTCTTGGCTAATTGTTGCTTTATCAGTGTTTTTAGTAATCTATCTTTATGATGTACCCTACTTTTGAAGGATCAAAAGTAGGCAAAAATCCTTTGTTCGACTAACGGTACGTCCTTGTGACCGTAGTCGAACATGGCGACATCCATGTCGCCTATCACGATAGTGAGTGTTGGGGAAATGCAATTTAGAACATTAAATGGTTAGCCTAGATTTATTTGTCTTCAACCTTATAAAACGTGCCACCAGCATAGACATTGTGTCCAAAGCCACATGAGGACTCGCCGTTGTGCTGTTCAACCTCAATTTTTTGTCCAAGATTCGCATCATTGGCGAATAGAAGTTTGATTTGGCAATCTTCATAGCGATAGCTGGTTTGTTTTGACTTGATTGGCATGCTGGTTTCAAACTGTCCCATATTGGGTCCATAGATCAGGCCACGTAGTCCGAAGTAATAGCCATCAAATGCAATCTGATATTGATTCTGTTTTTTGCTGACCTTGAGGTAATCCCATTGCCCAAAACCATTGGCGCGGGCATAAGTTCCTTGTAAATCTGAAGATACTTTTGGTTTAGGGAGCTGTTTTAAATTGTATTGACTGGTTTTTGAGTCTTTATCTCTGAGAAACCAGACTCTGGCCCATTGCGGTTTGCCTAGTTTGGCATAGCTTAAGCCGACATTATTGTTAGCGATTTCAATGTCTCGGTCACTGACCTGAATCCCGCTTTCATCTGCATTAAGTTGACAGAAATGTGCCCATGCGGCTTGATCTTCAAATTGTTTGGCGGCTTTGAGATATTGCTTTTGATCGTAAAATTTTTTACCTGCTTGCGCATATTGTTTTACTTTGGCGCAGCCTTGTTGCAACTCTTGTTCAAAAGAAACTTCGGCAAAGCTCGCGCTTGACGCGATTGCGATGGAAAGGCACAGACCGAGTTGAGATGTTTTAATCATTTTGGCTATTTTTGAAATCAAGTATTGCTTTCATTCTAAGCCACAATTCAGACGTAAGACAGTAGGGTATTTATTGAGATTCTGTGAGTTGCAGTTGCATCCAGACCAAATCTCGCCATGTACCAAACTTTTGTCCAACCTGTGGCATATAACCTGTTTGAATAAAGCCAAGCTGTTCATGTAGCACAATCGAGCCCTTATTTTCACTATCAATCGCAGCCACCATGATATGCATGTTTTGCTGTTTGGCCAGATGAATCAGTTGTTGCATCAACGCTTTGCCCAGACCTTGGCGTGCGCAGCTTGGGTCAACAAAAACAGAATGTTCAATACTTTGGCGATAACCACTGATGCTTCGAAATGCAGTGTAATAGGCATAGCCTGCCACTTGATGATTATTCAGGTTTTCGACCACGATCATGGGGAAGTGCTGTTGCTGCATGCCGTGAAAACGTTGCTGATAATCAGCTAAGGAAACCGCCTGATCATTCCAGTTGGCTGTGCCATTCAGGATCTCTGTATTATAGATCGCTAGGATTTGCTCGAGGTCATCGACTGTGGCAAAACGAATGTGGAAATGTGTAGCTAAGGTGGATGGGGCAAGTGCAAGTTTTTCAGCCATGAGCAAAGGTCATCAAATTAGACAAAATAAACAGATATGATGTGGATAAAGCAAAAGGTCAGCTCACATTTATATTCGGTGATACCAACAAAAACAGCAAGGAAATCCTTGCTGCTTTTTCACACTCTAAAAGGCTTAGAAGTGGTATTTGATCAAAGCACTGACGTTGTTTTCGTCGCGGTTTTTCATACCAAATTTGTTATTCCAAACAGAATGCTCAACACCTAAATAAAGGCGAGTGTCTGGTGAAATGTGTTTACCCAAGTTCCACTTGTATTGTGTGGTCCAGTTGAGTTCACTTGCGTGATCTTTTTCGCCTGTAGACCAGTCAAGGAAACCATCCACCAAGAAATCTTCGTTTGATACTTTAAATGGCAAAGCATAAGCAATGGTCATTTGATAGTCATCAGCGGTATTTTCGTTGTTGGCACGGTAGAAGTTCACATTCGCATATTGGAAATATGGAATCGCGAGATCGAAACCAACACCATATAAGAAGTTGTCAAAACTAGCGAAGTCATCATTGTTGCTTTCCCAAGTGGTTGAGATCAACACATCTTTAATTGGACCAAACGCAAGTTTTTGACCTGAAATTTCACCCAAGCTTAAACGTGGAGAAAGCTCGAAATAAGTACTTTTATGGTCATCACTGCCACGCATACGGTCCATAAAGAAGAATACATCGGCATATTTTACTTTTGCCGCATATTCAACAGTGATGGTTGTTTGCTTTTCATCAACAACTTCGTAGTTCTCACCATACAAACCAGTCAAGCTGAAATCTTGCCAAATCGGCTTGGCTTGAGTGAAAGCGGCTGTAGATACCAATAAACATGTTGCTGCAAGTTGCTTCAATTGCATTTAAAAAATCTCCCCCCAAAAGGCGTGTAAAGGATACAAGGTATTAAGCAAAAATAAAGCCAAATTTGACCAAATGAACAAAAGAATTGTATATGCCAGAAGCCGTCTAAAAGGATGCTAAAGTTGGTCATCTTTTTGTTGAAGATTTCATCAAAATGTCAAAAATCAGCTTGCATATTTTGGAGGAAAGTCAGATATTGGAACTATAGAAGATCTTCTTACATACTGAAAAACAACAGATGCAAAGCGAGGAGACAACACGCATTTACACAATCAGAATATACAACTGCACTGAATGACTGCATGCTCAAAGTGTGCAAAGAAAAAAGTTTTGTAGCACCGTCTCACAGAAAAGAGAGGAAGATATTTATGAATATTGAAATCCGTACAGATAAAAACATTCAAGGTAGTGAACGCTTAAACAGTTATGTTCGTGCAGAACTTACACAAGAATTCCAACGTTATAGCGAGCGTATTACACATTTTTCGGTTCATATTAGTGATGAGAATGGGGACAAAACGGGCGATCATGACAAACGATGTATGATTGAAGCTCGCCCAGCAGGAATGAAACCTGTCGCAGTGACACACAAAGCAGCAAATATTGATAATTCGATTCATGGTGCAATTGATAAACTGAAACGTAGTTTGGAGCATCTGTATGAGAAAAAAGAACACCATCGTGGTGGCTTGCCAGAATATGTCGATGTAGATGACGATGTAAAAGTGGATGATGAAGCGTAAAAATCGACGCATAAAAAAAGCCCTGTTTGGGGCTTTTTTTATGCGTGTATCAAATTTATACATGATTTTTTAGATGCTTTTATAAAATCCTGTCAGGATATTCGGCATAATAGACATATTAAAAAATATTGTGAGAATTGGTCATGTTAAATAAGCAACAGCAGGCCTTGGTGCAAGCCATACAACAACTCGATTTGGACCAAGTGCAATCTTTACTTGCTGAAGGACTCGACCCGAATTTTATTGACCCTGAACAAGGTCCGCCTGTCTCTGTGATTTGCGATGGTTTGTTCGTATGGTGGGAACGAATTTGTGAAGCTTATGAAGCAGGCAAGCCTTTCACTGATGAAGAAAAGCAACAACAACTCAAAGTTTATTTAGATATTTTAGATGTATTGATTCAAGCCAAAGCCAATCTGCATTTATGGGATTCAGAAGAGTTTTATGGTCCATTGTGGGATGCGGCAAGTTCTGCTTGCGTGCCTGTGGTAGAACGGTTATTGGTTGAAAAAGTAGATCCAAATACCCGTGATGAAGAAGGTTTAACGGTTTTATCATCAATCAGCCAATTGTTCTTTGATTGCGAATTTGATGAAATTGATTGGTCGGAGTCATTACCAGAAGAGCGTGCAACACTGGAATTGCTACGTGAACATGGTGCAAAAATGTCAAAAGAGCTCAGCGCATAAGCCAAGCTATTAGAAATAGAACGAGGAATAGAATGAAAACATTGCAAACATTGAGCTTAATTGCTGCATCTATGCTGACAAGTACCGTTTTTGCGGCTGACTTTTCTTTTGACCGCCCTGGTACGGGGATAGGGACTGGTATTACCCCTGTGGGACAGTTGGCATGGGAACAAGGTTTACCGAGTATCAACTACCAAGAGGGTAAGGTCGATGGTGTCAAAGACAAGACCTTAACCCTTAACGGTGACATGTTATTGCGTACCGGTTTGGCCGATGGTTTGGAACTGCAATTGGGTTGGCAAGGTCCAGTGTGGCAGCAATACAAACGTGCAGGCACGAAAAAAGAGACCAATGGTCTGGGCGATGTCAGCATTGGTTTGAAAAAAGCCATTGATTTAAAAGATGATCGTTTATCTATGGCATTGTTGGCTGAAGCCATTATTGCAACGGGGAATGATGAATTCACCAACCATGATGATATCTATAGTCTCACTTCAGCAGTTGCGTATGAGTTTAGCGACTTGATTGGAACATCGATCACCATGCGTTATGAAGCGCAGAACAGTAATTGGGCCGTGACTGCAATTCCAACCATTGACTATAAAATTGCAGGTAAATTATCGGGTTATTCAGAATTCGTTTATCGTAAGGCTGAGAGCCAAGATTATGAATATGGTCTCGGTACAGGTCTGATTTATGCTTTGAATAATCGCACGCAATTAGATGCCAGCATTGGTGTTGACCTGAATGGCGATCAAAAAGGTTATAACGGTGGCTTCGGCGTATCGGTTTTATTCTAACAATAATGAATACTCCTGAATTCTCTTAAATTCACTTCTGCATAAGTGGGAGGGAGGTTCAGGAGATTGACAGTGAGATAATCATGCAAATGCCTGTTCAGGCTGGGAAATCTTTCCCGCTGATGCGTTACTTTCTTGGGACTTTATTGTTGTTATGTGGGTCTTTGACTTACGCCCAAGAGAATTCATCGGCGCCATTACTTAGCCCCGAACAAGCTTTTGCATTTACGGTTGAGTCGACTGCACAGAATCAAGCACGTTTGCATTGGTCGATCCAGCCAAATTATTATCTCTATCAGCATAAGTTTGAAGTACAGCAGGGCAATCAGCCTGTCGCATTGACTTTACCGAAAGCGGTGGAGCAGTATGATGAGAATTATGGTCACAGCCAAGTTTATTATCAGCAAGCTGAATTTAGTATTCCAACCCAAGCTTCTCAGCATTATCGTGTAACTTGGCAGGGCTGCGCCAAAGATCGGATTTGTTATCCTCCACAAAATATTGAATTTCAGACTGATGCCGATGGTCTAGTCAGTGCTCAGAATGTCAGTGCAAACTCACAAAAAAGCTTTTTAGATGTGGCGCGTGCATCCAATGCCTTAAATACCCAAACGGCAACAAATGATGAAGTGCAAGCCGAGCCAACGGCAAAAAATTCAAATGTGATGGCACAAGACCAAAAGTGGTCAAGTGCACTCGAACAGCATTCGCTGGCTTATAGCATCTTATTATTCTTGGGCCTAGGAATTTTACTGGCGTTTACACCGTGTTCCTTACCAATGTTACCGATTCTGACTTCATTAATTGTACGTGACAATAAAGGCGTCAAAGCTTGGTCAATTGCACTGACTTTTGTCGTGAGTATGGCTTTGGTCTATGCAGTATTAGGGTTGATTGCTTCTGCAGCAGGGCTGAATTTCCAACGCTGGTTACAACAACCCGCAACATTGATCGCATTTAGCTTATTGTTCGTGGTGTTTGCCCTCAATCTATTTGGCTTGTTCGAGTTGAAACTACCACAGAACTGGGTCAATCGACTGGATCAACTGCAGTCCAATCAAAAAGGCGGTACTTTGGTTGGTGCCAGTGTCATGGGTATGATCTCTGCATTGTTGGTTGGGCCTTGTATGACCGCACCTCTGGCAGGGGTATTACTGTTTATCTCGCAAACACAGAGTCAATGGCAAGGTGGGTTGTTGCTGTTTACACTCGGTTTTGGCATGGGCATTCCATTGCTGTTAGCCAGCGTTTTGGGCGCAAAAGCTTTACCTAAAGCTGGCGACTGGATGAATCAAATCAAGGTGATCTTTGCCTTTTTAATGCTGGCCTTGAGCATTTACTTTATCCGTCCTTTATTGCCAGAACTCGCGATTCAAATTCTTAGCTTAATTCTTGGTTTGGCCTTTATTATTTATGCAGTATATCGCCTGTTTGCACAGAAAAGTAAGTTGCAATGGCTCTATGCGATCTTACTGATTTTAGCAATTCCAGCATTGGCCTTTAATCAATATCAGCATTTTCAAAGTCTCAGTTCAGTTCAGGCAGATAAGCTGGCCGAATGGCATGTAGCAAAAACAGCAGATGAATTTCAGCAGATCTTAGTCAATGCGCCCAAAGACCGTGGCATTGTAATTGATGTCTATGCGGATTGGTGTGTGGCTTGTCAGCCGATTGAGCATCGCATTCTAAAAGATGCAGAGGTGCAACAGGCCTTGTCAGGTTATTATTTAATTAAAATGGATTTAAGCCATTATGATGTGTCACACCAAGCATTGCTAGCACAGTGGGATATTTTAGGGCCACCGACCTACTTATTCTTAGATCAGCAACAACAAGAAATTCGCTCGCTACGCTTAACGGGTGCATTCCAGAAAGCTGAGCTATTACAACAACTGGCTTTATTTAAAGGGAAACAATAACAATGTATCAACTCTTTATCGGTAATAAAAATTACTCCACGTGGTCGATGCGCCCATGGATTTTACTTACACAAGCGGGGATTTCCTTTCAGGAGCATGTGATTCGGTTTGATAGTTTTGAACCTGAAAGTGAATTTAAAACAGAGATTCTAAAGCTCAACCCAACGGGTAAAGTCCCTGCGCTTGTGAATGGCGAACTGGTAGTCTGGGATAGCTTGGCGATTTGTGAATATATTGCGGAACAGCATCCTGAGCTTGACTTGTGGCCACAAGAGAAGACATTACGGGCTAGAGCACGTTGTATTAGTGCAGAGATGCATAGCAGCTTTCAAAGCTTACGTAATCTCTGTCCCATGAATGTGGAAGCGGATCTAGGTCATATTGGCAAACAACTCTGGGCCGAACATGCGCAGTTACGTGCCGATGTGGCTCGAATTGATCAGATCTGGTCTGAACGTCCAAGCGAAGACGGTTTTTTATGTGGCGAGTTTAGTATCGCCGATGCATTCTATGCGCCTGTGGTGATGCGTTTTGAATGCTATCAACTGCCACTGTCAGCATCTAGCCAAGCCTATGTGCAAAAAATCTTGTCTTTGCCATCGGTACAGCAATGGATTGACGAAGCCAAACAAGAGCAGATGTTTGTGCCTTTTGATGAACCTTATCGTCAACATCGAGAAGAATTTTTGAAAGGCTAATCAACATTGCAATGAAGGCATATTGTGCCTTCATTGTTCTAGCTTGTTGCAAGATCAGTAAATATTTTCACTTGATTACGCCCCGCAGCTTTGACTGCATACAGGGCTTGATCGGCCTGACTGATGATCAAATGTGGCTCATCGGCACTGAGTGAACTACTAATCCCAAAGCTGGCACTCACGCTAAATTCCTGCTTATATTCTGAAATAAAGCGCAGTTGTGATACTGCATGGCGACAGCGTTCAGCTACGTTCTGTGCTTGCATCGTCGGCGTATTAGGCAGTAATAAAATAAACTCCTCGCCACCAAAACGACCAATGATATCCTGATCACGTAGATTACTTGCCAAGCATCGTGCGACTTGGATCAGCACTTGATCGCCCATGCTATGCCCATATTGATCATTAATCGTTTTAAAATGATCGAGATCGAGCAGAATAATGGAATAGAGTGGATGGGGGTGTTGATGCAACTTATTTAAATAACTACTGATACTACGTCGATTGAGTACATTGGTCAGAGGGTCGAGACGACTGAGAATCTGAATGGTCATTTCCCGTGTTCGCCATTGCGTCAGTAAAATTTCAAATAAGAATAAACACGCCAATAAAATCGGCAATAAGAAAAATACCATACTGCCGACCCAGAATGGATGCATCGGTACTTCATTTAGGCGCTGCATATTAAACAGAGGCGCATAAGTCAGCATTCCAATCATGCTCAGGTAGTTGCATAGCAATAAGGCCAGTGTTGCTGGAATCAAAGCGCAATACACCATCCTGCGGTCAAACAGAACTAAACCCACACCGACTACACTGACATAACCCACCATAGTCGCTGGGCTAAAACTGCCTGCTAAATAGCCTTTATGGCATAGCATTGCAGTAAAAATCTGCACACTGAGGATAGGTAAAACATTCTGCGCCCAAGTTCTATCCTTAAATACATGGCAAGGAATAATCAGCAGCAACATCACGGTCAGCGTAATCAGGCTGGTCATTAAGTGCGAGCGCACGATCCCAAGATTAACCCATTCAGAATACTGTGGATGTATCAGGACAAAAATATCCCAACTGATCCAAAATAGGCTCATAAATGCAGCAAGTATCAGTAATAAAATACTTTTTTTGAGTATGGTCCAATTGACTACAATATGATGTTCCCAAGAAAGCTTAAAGCCCCATCCTTTTGTGTCAGTTGACCGATTAAAACGAATCTTCACCATTGGCATGCATCCTTTTATGCAATGAGATTCCTAGCAACTGTAGATCTGTCGTCAAAATACCGAAGAACGATTATTGAAATAACAATAACATCTTTAGAATGAGAAAAAAGTCTAGCTCTGGGCTTTTTAATGCAAATCAGGACGGGAAAAATTCTTTGATAAATCAGCTCTTATCAGAATATCCAATCAATTTTATTTTATGATGACCAAAGGGAATTAAGAATGACAATGGTCAGACATAGCTGACCATTTTTTACACAATTTTATTTTGCTTAGTCACGATCGAGTGCATGTGCAAACTCTGAGATATCTGCCAAAGCTTGCTTTGCCTCAGGGAACCAAGCATTAAACATCTGGAAATTATGCCACATGCCGGTATACAGCTTGAACTGAACTTTGACATCGGCTTTTTCGGCTTTTTCTCTAAAGCGTTTTGAATCATCCAATAGAATTTCTTTAGAGCCGACTTGCACCAAGGTGGGTGGAAGCCCTTTTAAATCATCAAACAACGGTGAAACACGTGGATCATCGGCTTGAATATTATTGGTAAGATAATGATTGATGCCTGCCTGTAAGGCCTCAATAGACAATAAGGCATCATGTTTCTGGTTAAAGCGTAGCGATTCACTGGTTAAGGTGAGATCAAGATAAGGCGACATCAGAATCAAGCCGCTTGGCATCAGTTCAGGTTGTTGTTTGAGGCGTAAACACAGCGCCAAGGCAAGGTTAGCACCGCAAGAATCGCCTGAAATAATAATATCTTTCGGTTTAATGCCTTGTACCAGCAGCGCTTGATAGACATCGAAAATCGCATCAATCGCTTCAGGGTATGGATGTTCAGGTGCAAGTGGATAATCGACATGAATCACTTGCATTTGAGTACGTGCAGCAATATCTGTCATCAAAGCACGATGAGTATTTAAACTACCGAGGAAAAAAGCACCACCGTGAATATGGAAAATCAGTTGTGTAGCCGCGGCTTGGGCTTTGATTTCTTCACCACGTACACCCGCTAGACGGATTGGGCGGACTTGTACTGTTGAATCTTGTGGAAATAGACGACACAGTTGATCGAGCAACGGACGTAATGCATTTGGGGCCAAGTTAAATTGACTAGGTGTCCGAATCGTCGCTTTAAGTAAGGATTCAGTAAAATAATATTTCCAAACAGTAGCAAATTTCATAATTTTTCCATATTGTTAGATCAGTATAGCAATAAGAAAGTTCTTGAAAATAAGCTATGTCTAAGCACGACGATAAAATCTGAAAAAATGTGCGCTATGACACTCTTACTCAGGTTATACCAAATAGTCATAATCAAGAATTGCAATATTGATTGAAGTTCTCAATACTTTCAGTTTGAAAGACCCCTTAAGGATATTACAAAAATGAAGAAAATTGCTTTAGCATTTGGATTGCTCGGTTTGACAACTTTTGCCAATGCAGCGGATGCGCTGAATGGCACTGTTTGGCAGACAATTGATGATGAAACAAAACAGCCAAAGGCGATCGTGAAGTTCACGGAGCAAAAGGATGGAACGTTAACGGCGTCGATTCAAAAATATTTAGTAGCAGGTCAGGAAAATGCTTGTTCTAAATGTGAAGGAACTTACCATAACAAACCACTGAAAGGCGTGACTATCGTAAATGGCCTGAAAAATGTCGGTGGTGTGAACTACGATGGTGGTTCAATTATCGATCCTAAAAATGGTAAAACCTATAAATTGAAAGCTGAAATCATCGAAGGCGGTAAAAAGCTGAAATTACGTGGCTATATCGGTGTCGCTGCTTTAGGTCGTAACCAAACTTGGATTCGTACCAACTAAGCCAGATTTAAATAATAAAAAACCGAGTTCTAAGACTCGGTTTTTTATTGCTGTTGATTTATAGAATTTAAGCGGATAGAGCTTGATACGTGGCTTCATCAAAACCAATCACGAAACCTTGTGGTGTTTGCAGCACAGGACGCTTAATCAGGCTAGGCTGCGCGATCAGGGTGTCAATCAGGTTCTGTTCATTGATGGTCGCGTGTGTTTGCTCATCGGCAGTGAGTTTGCGCCATGTGGTACCTTTTTTATTCAGTACTTTGTCCGCACCAATCTCTTTTAACCAGATCGCTAAAGTATCTGCATCAATGCCTTGTTTTTTATAATCATGAAATTCGTAATTGATGCCGTTGGCTTGTAAGGCATCAAAGGCTTTTTTCATCGAATTACAATTTTTAATGCCGTAAATTTTAAACATAGCGAAAACCATAAAAAGAATAAAAGAGATGAACCAAAGCCTAACGCAAAAGAAGGGTGGTGTACCAGTTGAAATTTTTTATCAAGTTGATCGTTAGGGTGTATGCAGCAACAATTGAATGACGAAAATGATCATGCGCTTTGAGCAGAAAAGCTAAAGACAAAGCCAAGAAAGAAAATCTAAGATTTAGAAAAGAGAAAACCCGCATATAATCTTCCTGATTATGCGGGTCTCATTTCAACGTCCAATGTCTCATCCATGCAAATAAACTTAATCTAAGTTTATTTTATCTTCCTACGGCGTCCTATCCCTTTTTGGTCATCCTGACCGCTTCCCTGTGCCGTGAAGCTATAATGCCGTTCTAGATGCGAAATAAAAATACACAAAAGCGACAAGTTATGTAAGCTAAAGAAGCGATCAAAGTGAACAGGTGTTCACTTATTCGTGTATTTTATAGTCGATAATTACGGGGGCATGGTCGCTAAACCATTGTTCTTTATACACCCATGCATTTGTTGTACGTGCTTTCCAGTCTGGAGAGCATGAATGGTAGTCGATACGCCACCCAACATTTTTCGCACGCGCTTGACCGCGATTTGACCACCATGAATACAATTCTGCTTCAGGGCGAACTTCGCGGAAAGTATCCACATAACCTAACTCGTCATACATATGATCGAGCCAAGCACGTTCATGTGGCAAAACCCCAGAAGATTTCTGGTTACCTGACCAGTTTTTAATATCGATGCGTTTATGCACGATATTGTAATCCCCACAGACAATGATTGATTTATTTTCATCTCGCCACTGTTTGAGTATTTTGGCGTATTCTTGTAAAAACACGTCTTTGCGTGCTTGTGCTTCGTCACCGCTTGATCCTGATGGCAAGTATAACGAGGCAATATGAACAGTTTGTGACAGCCCTAAATCAAATTCAGCAGTCGTAAAACGCCCTTGAGAATCAGCCAGTTCAAAACCTAGACCATCTTTCACTGAAACGAATGGCAGACGGCTATAAATCGCTGTACCTGCATAGCCCGCACGTTCAGCAGGGAACAGGTGGGTATACCAACCTTCAGGTTTAAATTTATCGGTCCATTGTTCATGGGTGATGCGGCTTTCCTGCATACACACCACATCGGCACCCGACTGTTCTAACCATTCGAGTAGACCTTTAGTGACTGATGAGCGCAAGCCATTTACGTTAATTGAAACGACTCGAAGAATTTTTACATCACTTGGATAGCTATCCTTTGGTATCATACGTCTGTTTAACCTCAATTGAAGAATTTGGAGCACTTTATATGACAACGCCTGTGTCATTTCATCCGCAAGCTTTTATCGAACTCGCATTATCACGTGGAGTGCTTAAATTTGGTGAGTTTACCTTAAAATCAGGCCGTGTCAGTCCTTATTTCTTTAACGCAGGTTTGTTAAACGATGGTGAAGCACTGTCGTTGTTAGCGCAAGGCTATGCCGATAAACTGGTGCAGTGTGACAATGTTGGTGTGATCTTTGGCCCAGCCTATAAAGGGATTCCTTTTGTCGCAGCAACAGCGGTGGCATTGTCTCAAGTGCATGGCAAAAGCGTACCATGGGGCTTTAACCGTAAAGAAGCCAAAGATCACGGTGAAGGCGGTGTCTTGGTGGGTGCATCGGTTGCAGGTCAAAAAGTCTGGATTATTGATGATGTGATCACTGCGGGCACTGCGATTCGTGAAGTCGTGACCATCTTAAAAAATGCAGGTGCTGAAATTGCAGGTGTATTGGTTGCGCTAGATCGTCAAGAACGTGGTCAAGGTCAGCTTTCTGCGATTCAGGAAGTGCAAAAAGAACTCGAAATCCCTGTGCATGCTCTCATTACCATGAAAGATTTGATGGATTATTTGGATGCAAAAGGTGAAAAAGACGCTTTAGCCAATATGCAGGCGTATCGTGAAAAATATGGCATCTAAGTTTTAGGTGTAATAAAAAAGGAAGCTGAAGCTTCCTTTTTTATTTAAGATGATTGACGGTTAGTATCTAGGTAAAGCAGGGATACCCACATTTTTTAATTCTCCATTTAATTTTCTTCCATCTTCAAGGACAACGTTATTAAATTGAATGGTTCCTTTCTTCTCATCAATACTGATTCCACTACAATCATCATTTACAGTTTTGCAATTCCATTTTTCAAATAAATTAATGTTGATTTGATCTTTTTTAGGTGTTTGATAAGCAAGGTTAATTTTTTTAGTTGTTGTGTCTAAGCGAACATTCAGATCAATTCTTAAAATTTCATTACTGAAATGGAAAAATTTATATTGATTCTTTGTGTATAAATTAGTGTCTATAGTGGTGAACACTTCATTTGTATTTGTAATGACTTTTCCGTAGGGAATTTCCTGTTCGAAACTACCAGATAGCTTAAGTTCAGGTCCTTCAATATACCCAAATGGTGCATTAAATATATTTTTAATAATATTTAGGCTTTGAATGCCTGTATCCTCATTATTTTTAAATATATGATCAGTTCCCCACTCTGCCTCATAAATATTAATAAAGTCGTAGCCTTCTTTTAGATAATCTGAATTGCGATATAGGTTTTTATTGCCGAAATCAAGCTCTTGCAATTTTTTGTTTAATTCAAATAATATTTGTAATCTATTTGGATCACTAAAATAAGGTTTTGGATCATTAATCGCTTTTAAAGTAATCTTCTGACTATTAATAGCTAGATCATTTTTGATAACAGATAGAATATGGAATCGCTCTTTATTTTGGAATACTGGCCAATTTGGATCTATTTCAATTTTAATTTGTCCTAAAATTTTTGAATTTTCCAAAAATGTATTTTTTTGCTCATTACGATTAGAGCCTAAAGCCTTACCATTTGCATTTAGAACAAAATAAGTTTTTCCATCTTTTTCTTTCGTTAACTTGTACTGATAGGTTTCTGAACAGTTTTTATCACAGAAAAGATAGACTTCATTGGTGCTCAAACTTAGGCCTGTTATTTTTGATGGGTCTTTTGGGTCAATAGCTAAACCGAAAGTTGTTAAAGGATTTATATGTGCTTCGCCTTCTATGCTTGGTGTATTAATGCTCAGTTGCCAAACATCATTATTATTAGCCTTAAAATCAATAATGCTTTTTTCAAACAATGGCGTTACATCTAGGTTGTTGAGAGAACTAATACCTGAGTTGCTGATCTGAAACTTCCCATACAGGAGTTCTTTTTTTAATACATTTTCAATAGGTTTCGGATTAGGAGGAGGATTTGTAGATGTTGTACTACTAGACGAGCCACCACCACAAGCTGATAAAATACCCGCACTCAGTAACAAGGGGTAAATGGCTTTTTTATTACTTTTCATATTCAACTATCTTTGATTTTACTCGATGTTGGGTAATATAAATTGCAAAATTTCAATAGTCAAAACACTTATTAAAAATAGTTGTAATTTATAAATTTAAATAAAAAACAAATAGCTAAAGAGAATATAGGGAGCTGCGATTAGGGAATATATTTGATAAAACTAAGCTTTCCCAAACTACACAAAAGTCTTATTAAACGATTAGGCTTCATTCTTATAGCAAATTTGTAATATAACTTAGCGCTTAATCGGCTTGGAATGTGTTGGCTCATCTTATGTTGGCTATTTAGAGTATTTATAAACAGCTAAACATTCTGGTCCAACATCGCAGGCATCAGGATTTCTTTAACGCAGCTTGCCTTGCTCGTTGAAATAATAAAATGAATGGCCTGAATTACATCGGCTAATGGAATAAGAGAATATTCGGTTTGTTCTAAAACATCTTGAGTGGGTTTATCTATTTCATATTCACTGGCCAGATAGCCCAAGTTCAGCACACTGACCCCAATCAAGTGCTCACGCAAGATTTCTCGTAGTGAGTGTGCAATGCCTCTTAACGCAAATTTAGTTGCCGAGAAAACAAGTTCTTTACCGTTATGATTATCAACACCCCAAGTGGAACCGATCAGAATAATTTTGGCATTATTGGAGAGTTTTAGATTTTCAATAAGAGATTGAATTGAAAGGATACAGGTGCTGATATTGGTATTGATGATTTGGTTGATTTCAGCAGCAGAAACCACTTCGAAATTATAGTTATCGCTAAAAGCCTGTTGTTCCCAAATACCGACATTGTAAATCAGCACATCAAGTTTTTGTTGTCCAATTGCCGTTTTTACATCGCTTACAGCCTGATCTGGTTTGGATAGATCAGCACAAATCCAGTTTAAGTTTGGAATTTCTTGTGGTTGGGTGCGAGATATGCCATAGATGGTATCTGTTGGCTTTGGTACAGTTTGAACAATGGCTTTGCCTAGACCTTTGCTGACGCCGTATATGAGAAACGTTTTATTTGAGTTATCCATCCATCTACTCGTATATTTTAGATCAATGGGTAACTATAAAAGCTCAAGTTGGCTTGAGGTCAATAATTAAAATTATTGTTCTAGAATATGCTTTGGCATATATGTAAGCTTATCGTGAAAAATATAGCATCGATGAAAAATGTTCTAAAACCACTGAAGCTGAAGCAAATAACAGCATCAGCCAATAAAAAATTGCACTTTAGATCCGCTTTTGGCAATACCGTGTTAACGGTAGTTTAAATTATTTATTTTTTCCAATATTTGATTTTTTATTGGTTCAGTGATTCCAAGCATAGAGTCTATTTGTATCCAACGGTTTTTTAAATTATCTGTTAGTTCGTTTAGACTTTTATCATCATCAAGAATTAAAAATTCAGCAGTTTTATTATTTGAAAACCATTCTTCAATTTCAACATTTCTCGTCTTAATGTCGATTGCTTTTTTCGCGTCATTTATTTTAGATATTTTACCAACATGTATACCTCTCAATTCAAAAATTTGCTTCCATTCCATTAAGTTGTAATTAACTCTGTGAGTAGTTGTCAAAATGATTTCAGGATTTATTTTGTCAATAATTTCAATGAGGTTTTTTAGAGAGTTTTCATTGAATTTATAGAATTTGTCTTCTAGGAACTCTGGTTTTTTCCAAGAGGGAGAATTTTCCAGAACTCCATCAATGTCAAGAAGTAAAATCATTATGAAAATTGGTGCTTTGTTGGTTTGCAATTACCATTAAATATAACATGACCCAATTCATTACTTTAAAGGCCGAATAAATTTTTGCCTACATCTCCATATCAAAAATTTTATCTAATTGCTCATTTAACATGAAATCTCTTATACATCCTCACACTTTTTACATTCCAACATCACGCCTAATTTTTCTTTACGTCCTTGTTTGGTTAACACCCAAGGGCGATTTTGCCACGGTGGATCATGGCGCACATGTTGCCCATGCCCACAAGCAAGATCAGCAACGTAATGTCCTTCCTCATCGAGATGAAAACCGACAATCGCTTGCTGCATTTAATTTTCCAGAGACTCGAGTTTAGATTGTTCCAAACCCTTTAAAAAACCATGGCATAAGTTATGAATCGCCAAGAGATCATTCGGGTCCATACCCAATGAGCAGGCGAGCTTAAATGGAATCAGGGTAATTTCATTTTTTGAAGTCAGTGCTTTTTCCAGCAAAATCACTTTCTTCATCCGCTCATCTTCTTTGACCGCAACACGCTTTAAAAACTGCTTCTCTTCGAGTTTTTTAATAATCGGTGTCAGCGTTCCCGAATCAAAAAAAGTCTTTTGTCCGATTTCAGACAACATCACATTGTCTTGCTCATACAAAGCCAACAACACAATAAATTGCGGATAGGTTAGATCATATTCCTGAAGTAAAGGGCGGTACTGGCGAATCATGGCATTGGTCGCGGAATACATGGCAAAACACACTTGGTTATCCAAAAATGAAACTTCAGCCATGATGATTTGTCCTCGACTCGGTTGTTGAACATTCAGTATAAATGGGATTGTGTAAAAAGTATATTGTGTGTAATTAACTTGCACACAAGATAATTGTGTGAAATATTAAATAGGCAAGCTGAATTATTCAGCAAACGATTTTGATTACATCCAAGATTGGATAGAAGAGAGAACACCTATGAGCAAGATTTATGATTTTCAGGCTGAACTGTTAGAAGGCGAACAAAAGAACCTCGCAGATTACCAAGGCAAAGTTTTATTGGTGGTGAACACCGCAAGCCAGTGTGGTCTAACGCCACAATTTGAAGGTTTGGAAAAGTTATATCAGGACTATCAACAACAAGGGTTGGTGATTCTCGGTTTTCCATGTAATCAATTTGCCAACCAAGATCCATCGAGCAATGAAGAAATTGGCAGCTTCTGTCAGCGCAATTATGGCGTATCGTTTCCGATGTTTGCCAAGGTTGATGTGAATGGCCCAACCGCACATCCTTTGTATAAATATCTCACTTCTGAAGCCAAAGGTCTGTTAGGCAGCAGCATTAAATGGAACTTCACTAAATTCTTGATTAATCAAAACGGTGAAGTGGTCAAACGCTATGCCCCAATCACCAAACCTGAAAAAATTGCCAAAGATATTCAAAAGCTTTTGCGATAAATAGGCTGGAAAATGAGGAAAATGGAAATGACTGGTCTACGATGCATCCACTGGTGATTTCCTCATCCGAAACAAATTAAATCATAAAGCTGAATATTTTTAATATGTTGTAATTAATTGAACAAAATAGATTTTTTAATCTTTAAGATTTATACAAGTTGTTTCACGATTGACCGCAAACTTCGCTATACTTTTTGCCAAGATTAAAAATACGAGCGTCAGATTATGCGTGTACTTGTAGTGATGGACCCGATTGAAACTGTGAATCTCAAAAAAGATTCAACTATGGCGATGTTATGGGCGGCCAGCCGTCGCGGACATGAATTGGGTTATGCATTACAACACGATTTATATATCGACCAAGGCAAAGCCTTTGGCCTGATCTCACCCTTAAAAGTATTTGAAGACTATAACCATTACTATGAGTTAGGCGAGCAGCGCAAAGAATCGTTGGCGGATTACGATGTGGTGTTGATGCGTAAAGACCCGCCATTCGACATGAACTTTGTCTATACCACCTATATTTTGGAACAGGCCGAGCGTGAAGGCGTGTGGATTATTAACAAACCACAATCACTACGTGACTGTAATGAAAAGCTGTTCGCCACGCAGTTCCCAGAGCTACAAGTCCCAACTTTAGTAACCTCACAACAAAGCCTGATTCGTGAATTTATCAAAGAACATGGCGATGTGATTGTGAAGCCTTTGGATGGCATGGGCGGTATGGGCATTTTCCGTTTATACCAAGATGGCGTGAACATTGGTTCGACTTTGGAAATGCTCACCGAAATGGGCACACGTCCAATTATGGCGCAACGTTATATCCCTGAAATTGTCGAAGGCGATAAGCGCATCTTGATGGTCAATGGTGAGCCGATTCCATATTGTCTGGCACGGATTCCGCAAAATGGCGAAGTGCGTGGTAACTTGGCGGCAGGTGGTTTAGGTCAGGCCCGTCCACTAACTGAAAATGATAAATTGATTGCTGCAAAAGTCGGCCCATTCCTGCGTGAAAAAGGTCTGGTCTTTGTTGGTTTGGATGTGATTGGTAACTATGTGACTGAAATTAACGTGACCAGCCCAACCTGTATCCGTGAGATTGATGCGCAATTTGGCACCTCGATTGCCGACGATCTTTTCGATGTTTTAGAAGCAGGTCGTAAAAACTAAAAAAAGTTGCATTTTTGACCGAATTGCCCGTTTGTATTCCATCAAAATTTGGACGCAAATGGGCTTTTGTATATTGGCAGAACCTTGTTTTTAACAAAGAATCGAAAAAAGCACAGCTTTCTGTTGTAAACAGGTGAAATTCGCTTTTCGTGAATGAAGCTTTAGGATTAAAATAACGCTCGAAAACAATAGACGATAACCTTCTTTTTTTGAGTTGAAGAATTAGACCGTGACCAATTCACCGCAGAACAAACCCAAACATGTCATGATGATGGCCGCAGGTACTGGTGGGCATGTGTTTCCCGCGCTTGCTGTTGCCAAACAGCTGCAACAGGAAGGCTGCCAAGTCTCTTGGTTAGCGACGCCTACGGGAATGGAAAATCGGTTGCTCAAAGATCAAAATATTCCAATTTATCAAATTGATATTCAAGGTGTACGCGGCAATGGCTTAGTTCGTAAACTCAGTGCACCGTTTAAAATTTTAAAAGCCACGCTCAGCGCCATGCGTTATATGAAACAGCTCAAGATTGATGCTGTGGCGGGTTTTGGTGGCTATGTGGCAGGCCCAGGTGGCTTGGCTGCACGTTTGCTGGGTATTCCTGTGCTGATTCATGAGCAAAATGCCATTGCAGGATTTACCAATACCCAATTGGCACGTATTGCCAAAACCGTGTGTCAGGCTTTTCCAAATACATTTGCAAACAGTGATAAAGTCGTGACTACAGGTAATCCTGTGCGTGCGGAAATCACGGCGATTTTGAATCCCTCTTGGCGCTATCAAACTCGTGAACAGGAACAATTGCCCATCAACCTTCTAATTGTTGGTGGTTCACTCGGCGCACAAGCATTGAATGAGCGTTTGCCTGAAGCTTTGAAAAAGGTCAATGTTCCGTTGAAGGTGTTCCATCAGTGTGGTCAAAACAAGCAAGATGCCACGCGTGCATTGTATCAAGGTGCACCTGCCAGTTTGGACATTCAGGTGGAGCCGTTTATTCACGATATGGCAAAAGCTTATAGTGAAGCAGACTTGATTATTTGCCGCGCCGGTGCTTTAACGGTGACTGAAGTGGCAACCGCAGGTTTGGCCGCAATTTTTGTGCCTTTACCGATTGCGGTGGATGATCACCAAACCGCAAATGCGAAATTCTTGGCCAATGCTGGCGCAGCCAAGATTTGCCAGCAAGCAGACATGACACCTGCTGTTTTAGATGAGTTATTAGCGACCTTATTAAATCGTCAGCTACTCTCTGAAATGGCGGTAAAAGCACGTCAACAAGCACAACCGAATGCAACACAGCATGTGGTTGATCTGATTAAAAAATTGTAATTCGAGTTTATTTATGTCTCCTACAAATCCAAACCAAGCCAAAAAGCTGATTAAAGTGCCAGAAATGCGCCGTATTAAAAATATCCACTTTGTTGGTATTGGTGGTGCGGGGATGTGTGGTATTGCCGAAGTATTGAGTAACCAAGGTTATAAAATTTCAGGCTCAGACATTAAAGCGTCGAAAACCACAGCTCAACTCGAAGCGAATGGTATTAAAGTATTTATTGGCCATTCAGCTGACAATATTAAAAATGCCAATGTATTGGTGGTGTCGACTGCGATTGATCCTGAAAATCCAGAGATTAAAGCAGCTATCGAACAACGTACGCCAATCGTGCGTCGTGCGGAAATGTTGGGTGAGTTGATGCGCTACCGTCATGGTATTGCGGTTGCGGGAACGCATGGTAAAACCACAACGACAAGCTTATTGACCACCATGTTGGCGGAAGAAAACCTTGATCCAACGTATGTGATCGGTGGTTTGCTGAATAGTACTGGGGTGAATGCAGCGCTTGGTGAAAGTCGTTTTATTGTGGCGGAAGCGGATGAGTCAGATGCCTCATTCTTGTATTTGCAACCGATGGCTGCGATCGTAACCAATATCGATGCAGATCACATGGATACCTATGAAGGTAGCTTTGATAAGCTAAAAGATACTTTTATTCAGTTCTTACATAACCTGCCATTCTATGGTTTGGCTGTGGTCTGTGGCGATGATGCCAATATCCGTGAGATTCTGCCGCGTGTGGGCCGTCCAGTGTTGACCTATGGTTTTGCTGAAGACAATGACATCCGTGCAGTGGATGTTGCACAAGAAGGCATGCAGTCGCATTTTACCGTATTGCGTAAAGATCGCGAACCATTACGCGTTACGATCAATCAACCAGGTTTGCATAATGTCTTGAATGCACTTGCTGCGATTGGCGTGGCGACTGATGAAGGCGTGTCTGATGGCGCGATTTGCCGTGCCTTAGAAGGCTTTAGTGGTGTTGGTCGTCGCTTCCAAGTTCAGGGCGAATTTGAGGTTGATGAAGGCTTGGTGAAATTGGTGGATGACTATGGTCACCATCCAAAAGAAGTTGAAGCAACCATTAAGGCAGCGCGTGCCAGCCATCCAGACCGTCGTTTAGTGATGTTGTTCCAGCCGCACCGTTTTAGCCGTACCCGTGATTGTTTTGATGACTTTGTTGATGTGTTATCACAAGTGGATCAGTTGTTATTACTGGAAGTGTATCCAGCAGGTGAAAAGCCGATTGTGGGTGCTGATAGTCGTGCTTTAGCGCGTAGTATTCGTCTACGTGGTGATGTTGAACCGATTTTGGTTGATCCAGTGGAAGGCAATTTACCGAACGTTTTACAAAAAGTGTTACAAGCAAATGACCTGTTATTAACACAAGGCGCGGGTAACGTTGGCGCAATTTCGGTAGAATTGGCTCAGCATCGCTTGTATGCCAAATAATTTTGTTTTGTGAATATTAAAAGTTTTAAGGATATAAACGTGTCAAATGCTGCAAAATTCGGCAAAGTTGCTGTGTTGTTTGGTGGGAAGTCGGCTGAGCGTGCTGTGTCATTGGACAGCGGTCAAGCTGTTTTAGAGGCGTTATTACGTTCGGGCGTTCAGGCAGAAGCATTTGACCCCCAAGATCGTAGTGTGACTGAATTGGTTGGCTATGATCGTGCTTTTATCGTATTACATGGTCGTGGTGGTGAAGACGGTCAGATCCAAGGTGTATTGGAGTGGCTAAACCTTCCTTATACCGGTACGGGTGTGCAAGGTTCTGCGATCGGTATGGACAAAGTTAAAACCAAGCAAATCTGGCAAGGCAGTGATTTGCCAACAGCACCATATCGTATTGTTACTAAAGATACCGATCTGGATGCCGTGATTGCTGAATTGGGCTTGCCAGTGATTATCAAACCTGTACATGAAGGCTCAAGTGTTGGCATGAGCAAGGTTGAGAAAGCTGAAGATTTTGCTGCAGCAATTGAAAAAGCGACTCAGCATGATGCGGTAGTGATGGCAGAAAAATGGATCACGGGTCGTGAATTCACGATTTCATTCTTAAATGGTCAACCATTACCCGTAATTCGTTTACAGCCACCCGCAGACGTTGCCTTCTATGACTATGAAGCAAAGTATCAGCGTAATGATGTGGAGTATGGTATTCCTTGCGGTCTAAGCGAATCGGAAGAGAAAAGCTTACAAGCATTGTGCTTACGTGCATTCCAAGCGGTGGGTGCAGAAGGTTGGGGTCGTATTGATGCGATGCAGGATGAGCAGGGTAACTTCTGGTTATTGGAAGTGAATACCGTTCCAGGAATGACCAGTCACTCGTTGGTGCCAAAAGCGGCGCAAGCAGTGGGTTATAACTTTGATCAGCTCTGTGTTGCGATTTTAGAGCAAACCTTAGCTACGTCGGCTTAACGATTTATGGCTCAGCTTCCTGCCTCGATGCGCCGTAAAACGCGGCCAGCCATTAGCTCGATTCACGAGAAACCGCCTTCGCCTAAACAAAAAATGGTGAATGCGGGCGGTTGGGTCTTGCTGGTGATTGCGTTTGCTGTTTTGGCATTGGGTTTGTTTGGCTTATATAAAGTCATGACCGATGCAAGAGCGGCGCAGTTGCAGGTGGTTGGAACCAACTCTGATATTGAGAACCAACAGTTAGTTCAATATCTGAGTCCAATTATTAAAGATAACTATTTCACTTCAGATTTAGAACAAATTCGAGATCAAGCGTTAAAAGTGTCATGGGTTGATCGTGTGGTGGTGTCACGGGCTTGGCCAAATGCAATTCGGGTACGGGTGATGCCGCGCCATGCGATTGCACGTTGGGGAACAGGGCGTTTGCTCAGTGACAATGGCGATGTATTTAGCGAGGCGGTGCCAACAGCACATCCAAACTTGCCGCTTTTACATGGGCCAGCCAGCCAATCCAAAATGATGATGCGTCGCTATAATGAAATTAATCAGTTATTTCATCCAGCGAATTTGAGATTAAAAGAATTGTATTTAACCGAGCGTATGACGTGGTTCATGCAGTTTGATTCGGGCTTACGGATTATTGTAGACCAAGATCAAACTATGAATAAGCTGCAACGCTTAAGCCATTTGGCACAAACGGATTTAAAACCTGTATGGTCAAAAATCACGGCAATCGATTTGCGTTATCGGAATGGTCTTGCCATTCAGTGGAAAAACGCAGCTCCGCCGAAGATTGTCAACGGTCAGTTAGTTGTAACGATTGATGACACAAGCCTTGCAGGGGCAATTCAGGCAAAGCCATAATACGTGGCTTAAAATAAAGGGCAATCGTCCTAAACAACACTAAAGATATGGTATTGAAGTAATGAGTGAAGCTGTTCCCTCAGTTGTTGCGATTGATATTGGGACTCATAAAGTCTCAGTTTTGATTGGTAAGATCCATGCACCAGATAAGATCCAAGTCATTGGCATGGCAACTGCTCGCAACCGAGGTATGGTTAAAGGCAAGATTGTTAGCTTAGACAAGGTCATTGCGGCGATTAAGAATGCGGTATCCGAAGCTGAGGATATGGCTGAGTGTCGTATTCATAGTGCGTGGGTGTCGATTCCAAGTACTGAATTACAAAGTTTTTATGCCTCAGGCCGTACGCCTGTTGCAAACCACGATCATATTATTACGACAAATGAAGTGGTGCGTGCGTTAGAGTTGGCGAAAGCCAGTCATGTATCGCCAGATTACTATCTTGCCAGTGCTGTGCCATTGGGCTTCGAGTTGGGTGATTCAGCGGAGTGGGTACAAAACCCAGTCAATATGTCGGCACACAGTATGACGGGGCATTATCAGTTAATGATGATGCCGATCAGCACCATGCAAAACCTTGATCGTGCCATGAAAGGGGCGAATATCGGGGTGGAGAAAATGGTGGTGTCTTGCTTGGCAACCGCTGAAGCCAGTCTGCTCAAAGATGAAAAAGAATATGGCGTGTGTCTGGTCGACATCGGTGCAGGTATTACCAATATCGCGGTGTATCTAGATGGCCGTTTGGCTTTAGCACGGACCTTACCACGTGGTGGTGAGAATGTGACGCGTGATATTGCTGCCGTTTTGCAGACCACCACGGAAGAAGCGGAACGCATCAAGATTTTACACGGTTGTGTTGACTTGAGTGTGGTGAAACCTGATCACATGATTCAAGTGCAGGGGATTGATGGGACGCAAACCATCAGTCGTATTGAGCTTGCAGAAATCATCATTGCGCGTTATGAAGAAATCTTTACTTTAATTCGTGAAGAATTGGAACATAGCGGTGCGATTCATGGTCTCTATCATGGTGTGGTACTGACAGGTGATGCGTGTCAAATTGAAGGTATGGTGAATTTGGCGCGTCGAATGTTGGGGGTGTCTGCGCATTTGGGCAATCCGCCATTACAAGTGTATGCAGATGATCAGCATTTAGCTGCATTGCGTCGTTCAATGTACGCAACCGCATCTGGCTTGTTGATGTTTAGCCAAAGTGATTTGCAAGATACGGTTGAAGAGCCAGAAGAAGCAAATGATCGTAGTTTTGTTGATCGTGTTGCCAATGGTTGGAATGCATTAAATAGCAAATTAAAGGCCATCTTTTAAGTTGTAGTTATTTTTGGGAAAATTTGTTAGGAAGTTGTTCTAAATCAGCCACTGTACTTGACAAGCTAGCTATTATTGAACAGCATCCTAAACATCAGTTGTTTAAAAATCAGGGCAGTAACGGGCTGAAGTAACTGCCATTAATATTAGGAAATCTAAAGGTCATGGCCTCATTTGAATTTATAGAAGATGAACTAGACAATGGCAACGGTCAAGCCCGTTTCACAGTATTTGGCGTTGGTGGCGGTGGCGGTAATGCCGTGCAGCACATGGCGCAATCTGATATCCAAGGTGTAAAGTTCGTTTGTGCAAATACAGACAAACAAGCCTTGGATAGCATGAACGCCCCATTCAAAATTCAATTGGGTGAACAAAGTACACGTGGTTTAGGTGCAGGTGCGAATCCCGAAGTGGGTCAAATCGCAGCGGAAGAAAGCCGTGAAGTGATTCGTCAGCATCTTGAAGGTACCGACATGGTGTTTGTCACTGCTGGTATGGGTGGTGGTACAGGTACAGGTGCTGCACCAGTGGTTGCAGAAGTTGCCAAAGAGATGGGCATCCTGACCGTAGGTGTGGTGACTACACCATTTAACTTTGAAGGCCGTCGTCGTCAAAAGTCTGCTGAAAAGGGTATTGATGCCTTAGAAGCACATGTTGATTCATTGATTATCATTCCAAACCAGCGTTTACTCAGCGTTTATGGTGATATTTCAATGAAGGATGCCTATAAAAAGGCAGATGATGTGTTGCTGAATGCAGTGCGTAGTATTTTTGATCTTGTGGTCAATCGTGGTCATATTAACCTTGACTTTGCCGACTTGAAAACAGCGATGAGTACACGTGGTTATGCCATGATGGGTGCTGGTTTAGGTCGTGGTGAAGATCGTGCTCGACAAGCTGCTGAGCAAGCAATCCGTAGCCCATTGCTTGATAATGTGAATATTATTAATGCAAAAGGCGTATTGATTAACATTACAGGTGGGGATGATATTACCCTGCGTGAAACTGAAATCATTACTGATGTGGTCAACCAGATCGTTGATTTGGATGAAGGTGAGATCTTCTACGGTACGGTATTTGATCCGGATGCGCGAGATGAGCTTCGTGTGACTGTTATTGCAACAGGCTTAACCCGTAATGCAAGTGAAGTTGATCAGAAAAGACGTGCTGTAGTTTCACATGCACCGTCTGCTCAAGCAGCTCAGCAACCAGTGGATGAAGATGATGTTCCTGCGATCAGCAAACGTGCAAATACGGATGCACCAGTGGGCGCAACAGCAAGCTCTACGCCACGTTCATCGCCAATGAGCATTCAAGACTATCTGAAAAATCAACAGCGTAAATAATAAAATCATATATTTAGAGAAAGGGGGTAAGTAATTACCCCCTTTTTTATTTTTTTAAAATGGCAAAATATGCTAAGTTATATCGGTTTTTGCAAATGAAGTTGGTATGGCATGTTGAAACAACGTACTCTCAAACGTGTGGTGAAAGCGAGCGGTATTGGTCTGCACAGTGGTCAAAAGGTGCTGATTAATTTTGTTCCGCATCATATTGATGGAGGTATTGTCTTTCGCCGTATCGACTTAAATCCCCCGATTGACCTTCCAGCCAATGCTTTATTGATTCAAGAAGCCTTTATGTGCTCGAATTTGGTCCGTGAAGATATCAAAGTCGGCACTATTGAGCATGTCATGAGTGCGATTGCAGGACTGGGGATTGATAATCTGATTGTTGAAGTCTCTGCATCCGAAGTACCGATTATGGACGGTAGTGCAGGGCCTTTTATTTATTTATTGATGCAAGGTGAATTGGCGGAGCAAGATGCGCCAAAGAAGTTCATTCGTATTTTAAAGCCTGTTGAGGCTTTAATTGATGATAAAAAGGCTATTTTTTCACCACATTCAGGCTTTCAGCTGAACTTTACCATCGATTTTGATCATCCTGCCTTTGCCAAAGAATATCAATCAGCCACGATCGATTTCTCGACGGAAACTTTCGTCTACGAAGTGAGCGAAGCGCGAACTTTTGGCTTTATGAAAGATTTGGACTATTTAAAAGCCAATAATCTGGCTTTAGGTGCGAGCCTTGAAAATGCGATTGGTGTCGATGACACAGGTGTGGTCAATGAGGAAGGTTTACGCTTTGCCGACGAGTTTGTACGTCATAAAATTCTAGATGCGGTCGGTGACTTATATTTGCTTGGACATCAAATTATTGCCAAGTTTGATGGTTATAAATCAGGGCATGCGCTAAACAATCAGCTATTACGCAATGTTCAAAACGATCCAAGCAGCTATGAAATTGTAACATTTAATAACGAGAGTGATTGTCCAATTCCTTATGTGAGTGTGACATAAGTCATTGTCTTTTATTGCCTATGTTATATTATAACAAATGAATGTGAGATTTTCGTCACATAAAACTAGTGTGTATTCCAACACTTAATATATGAAGTTTACTTTTTATTGCTTGCCAAACGTAGTAAAGCTTGGCTAAGCTTAGGGTCGCTCACATATTCAGCGGCGCTGCGCAATTGCTCTTGGGTCTCTGATGTTAGTGTTTTTGTTGGGGGAGAGGGTTCACGAGAGACAACTGTTTTGTTTCTTAACCGAACTTGAATTTTTCGTAATTCCTTGAGTCCTTCGAGCTGAGCTAACTGCGCAACATAGTGGCTTTGTAAATAGCTGAGTTGACTAATCATTGCTTGATTTTCACCAGTGATGATCAATACACCATGTTGATAACAAACAACCTGCCATTGCTCTGGTTGGGGCAGTAAAGGTTGAATAATTTTCGTAAGTTGTTTCCATTGTGTGACTTGCGTCGTTAGAAACGTTAAGTTTCCAGTTTTTATGTGTTGTCCTTTCTGTTGGAAAACGTTGTTAGGGTCAGACATAGAACTTCCTCGGAGGTGATGTGTCCATCTTAAGCGTTTGCTTCAGCTGTTATCAAGGAACAGATGATAAAGGAACGTTTGAAGGACGGTTTCAAGAGGTTTTTTATGCATCATACGCGTCGTATTTTACTCGCATTTTCGTTGGCTGCTTCAGCTGCTTCGGTTGCTTTCGCAGATTATCAGAACATTGGTCAAGCTACAGGTGATGACCGCTTAGAGCAATTATCAAAAACCTTAGCTCAAGGTTCTTATACTCATTCTGCTGATATGGATCTGCCGGCCGTATCGAATGTCTCAGTTAAATTACGTGAAAAAACCATTGAATTGAACAATGCAACGATCGAGAAGAAATATGGTCGTTCAGCGATTTCATCTCAAGATAATGCTCCTTCATTCTCTGCAAACACAGGTTATTCTTGGTTGGTGAGCCATCCATTGCAAGAAGGCCGTGTCAGCTCTTCTTGGGGTAACCGTACTTTATTAGGTTCAACACGTCATCACTCTGGTGTTGATCTTGCTGCACCCTCTGGTACGCCAATTTACTCAACTGGTCCTGGTGTCGTGACGAAGTCAGGTTGGGGTACAGGCTATGGTCAGTATGTCGAGATTGATCATGGTAATGGCTATATCACTCGTTATGCCCATGCATCACGTTTAATCGTGAATGCGGGTGATCGCGTGAGTGCTGGTGAGCATATTGCCAATGTCGGTTGTACAGGTCGTTGTACTGGACCACATTTACACTTTGAAGTTGTAAAAGATGGTCAACGTAAAAATCCATCAACTTACTTAGCAATGTTGCCTTAATGTAATTTGTTAACAGTTGTATATAAATATTCAAAAAAATCGCCTTTATTGGCGATTTTTTATGTGTTTTGTTTCATTTAGGTCAATGACTATTTTGTCAGAAAATAATAAGGCGTTTTGCATTCATCTGGGGCAATAGTTCTATCACAGCAAAACATGATAAAAATAGGGTCGACAAATAACTTAAGGGAAAAGGTGAATTGTATGGCGTTTTATGGCGACTCTGACGCGCAAGAAACCCAAGAATGGCAAGAAGCATTTGATTCAGTATTACAACATATGGGCACGGAACGTGCTGCCTTCTTACTAGAAAAACTCTATCAACGGGCAATTGCGAAACATGTGCCAATCCAGCGCTTAAATACACCTTACCTCAATACCATTTCAGTTGAAGAACAACCAGCGATGCCTGGCGATCAGGATATGGAACGCCGTATCCGTGCCTTGATCCGCTGGAATGCCTTAGCGATGGTATTACGTGCCAATAAAACAGGCGATGACCTCGGTGGCCACCTTGCAAGTTTCGCATCATCTGCAACATTATATGATGTGGGTTTTAACCATTTCTTCCGCGCAAACAGCAATAACTTTGGCGGTGATATGATTTATTACCAAGGTCACTGTGCCCCTGGTATCTATGCGCGTTCGTTCTTGGAAGGACGCTTAACTGAAGATCAATTGAATAATTTCCGCCGTGAAGTGGGTGGCAATGGTCTTCCGAGTTATCCGCATCCCTATTTAATGCCTGATTACTGGCAGTTCCCAACCGTATCGATGGGTTTGGGTCCTATTATGTCGATTTACCAAGCACACATTCAAAAGTATTTGATGAATCGTGGTTTGATCAAAGAAGAAGATCGTAAAGTCTGGGCTTACCTTGGCGATGGTGAGATGGATGAGCCAGAAAGTACAGGTGCAATTTCACTTGCTGGTCGTGAAAAGCTTGATAACCTGATTTGGGTCGTGAACTGTAACTTACAGCGTCTCGATGGTCCTGTACGTGGTAACGGTAAAATTATTCAAGAATTAGAATCTTTATTCCGTGGTGCGGGCTGGCGTGTGATTAAAGTGGTGTGGGGCCGTCATTGGGACCCACTCCTTGCGCAAGATAATTCAGGCGCTTTAAAAGCGGTCATGGAAGAAACAGTTGATGGTGAATATCAGCGCTATCAAGTGAAAGGTGGTGCGTATACACGTGAGAAATTCTTTGGCAAGTACCCAGAAGCTGCGGAACTGGTCAAAGATTTAAGTGATGAAGATATCGATAATCTTAATCGTGGTGGTCATGATCCGTACAAAGTTTTTGCTGCCTATGCAGAAGCAATGAAAGCCAAAGGTCAGCCAACCGTTATTCTTGCGAAAACGGTTAAAGGTTATGGTCTATCTGAGGAAATTGAAGCGGTGAACAAAACTCACCAAATCAAAAAAATGCAGATCGACTCTTTGAAATATGTACGTGACCGTTTTAACCTGCCATTTACAGATGATAAGTTAGAAGAACTCCCATTCTACCGCCCAAGTGAAAACTCTCCAGAAATGAAGTACATGAAGGCACGTCGTGAAGCATTAGGGGGTTACCTGCCAGCTCGTCGTCGTGAGAGTGACACTTTAGCGATTCCTGAACTCTCTGTATTTGATGCTGTATTAAATGGCTCAGGTGGTAAAGAACAATCGACCACGATGCTGATGGTTCGTTTAATTGCGGCTTTACTGAAAGAAAAAGCAATTAAAGACCGCGTCGTGCCAATCGTTCCAGATGAAGCGCGTACTTTTGGTTTAGAAGGGATGTTCCGTCAGCTTGGTATTTATGCGGCACACGGTCAAAAATATACCCCAGAAGACCAAGAACAGTTAATGCATTACCGTGAAGCAAGTGATGGTCACATGCTTCAAGAAGGAATTAACGAAGCGGGTGCGATGAGTGCGTGGGCTGCATTGGCAACCAGTTATTCAACCAATAACTTGCCGATGATTCCAATGTACATGTACTACTCAATGTTTGGTTTCCAACGTATTGGTGACATTGCATGGGCTGCTGGTGATGCGCAGGCACAAGGTTTCTTGTTAGGTGCCACTGCTGGCCGTACCACATTGAACGGTGAAGGTTTACAGCACCAAGATGGTCATTCACATATCTTGGCGAACACCATTCCAAACTGCGTATCTTATGATCCATGTTTTGGTTATGAATTGGCTGTGATCGTACACGACGGTTTACAACGTATGTATGTGAACCAAGAGCGAGTGTTCTATTACTTAACTGTAATGAATGAAAACTACGAGCATCCTGCAATGCCAGAAGGCGCTGAGGAAGGCATTAAACGTGGTATGTACTTGTTCGAAAAAGATGAAAAAGCCACTGTGCAATTATTGGGTTCAGGTGTAATCCTTCGTGAAGTGATTAAAGCGGCGAAAATCTTGCGTGATGAATACCAAATCCACTCAAATGTGTGGAGTGTCACCAGCTTCAATGAGTTGTCGCGTGATGGTATGGCATGTGAAGAATACAACCGTTTACACCCACTGACTGAAGAAGTGAAAGAATCTTGGGTATCTAAACAGTTACGTGGTACAGAAGGTATCGTGGTTTCTGCGACAGACCATATGCGTGCGTATAGCGAACAAATTCGCGCCTATCTTCCAGATGGTCGTCCATTTGTTGCATTAGGTACAGATGGTTATGGCCGTTCAGATACACGTGCGAACTTACGTAGTTTCTTTGGTGTTGATGCTGCACATATCGTGGTTGCGACATTGAAAAAATTAGCGGATGAAGGTGAAGTTGAAAATCGTTTGGTCAAAGATGCAATTTCTAACTTTGAGTTAGATACGGACCGCCCAGTGGCATGGGCACCACAAGCGCATCCAGAAGTTCAGGCCGTTGCTGAATATCATGAAACGCAAACAGGTGAGGGGAAATAATCATGCAAATCCAAGCACCTGATATTGGCGTAGATAAAGCGCTCGTTGCAGAAATCTTGGTCAAAGTAGGCGACCATGTTGCAGTTGACGATAGCCTTCTGGTGTTAGA
Source organism: Acinetobacter higginsii (assembly GCF_000369525.1). Classification (GTDB taxonomy): domain Bacteria; phylum Pseudomonadota; class Gammaproteobacteria; order Pseudomonadales; family Moraxellaceae; genus Acinetobacter; species Acinetobacter higginsii. Next base: position 406,062 of record NZ_KB850071.1, on the reverse strand, counting down.
GTCAGATAAGGCAACGGTAGAAGTCCCAAGCACGGCAGCAGGTATCGTGAAAAGTATTCTGGTTCAACAAGGCGATGAAGTTACAGAAGGCGTCGCATTGATCGAATTAGAGTCTGAGTCTGCTACTGAAGTACCTGTGCAAGAAGCACCGAAGTCAGAAGCGCCAAAAGCAGAAGCAAAACCTGTCGAAGCTAAAACAAAAGCACAACCAGCTGCCGCTCCAGCAGCGACAGCAAGCCAGATTGTGGATGTAAAAGTCCCTGATATTGGTGTAGAAAAAGCCTTGGTTGCAGAAGTGCTGGTCAAAGTCGGTGATCAGATCGAACCTGAACAAAGCATTGTGGTGGTTGAATCGGACAAAGCGACTGTAGAAGTCCCAAGTTCGGTTGCGGGGATTGTAGAAGCGATCCAGATTAAAGAAGGTGACAGTATTAAGGAAGGCGTGGTATTGATTCAGGTCAAGACTGCGAGCGCTGCAACGTCATCTGAACCACAAGCAGCCCCAGCTCAAACAGAAGCGCCAGCCGCAACTACAGAAGCCCCAGCTGCAACAAATACCTCAACAGGTCATGTTGAAATTGAAGTACCTGATCTAGGTGTAGAAAAAGCTCTTGTTTCAGAAATTCTAGTCAATGTCGGTGATCGCGTTGAAGCGCAACAAAGCCTATGCGTGGTTGAGTCAGATAAGGCTTCGGTTGAAGTGCCAAGTTCAGTAGCAGGGATTGTGAAAGCGATCCATGTGTCTGCGAATCAAGAAGTGCGTCAAGGTGTGGCTTTGGCAACGATTGAGGTCAGTGGTCAGGCCGCTGCACCAGCATCTGCACCAAAAGCTCAAGCTCCTTCTGCACCAGCAGCAACGACAGCGCCAGCAAAATCACAGGTGGCAGCGACAGCAGCCCCAAGTGCGCCTGCACAAGCTGAGAAGTTGACTAAACAGCAAGAAGCTGACAATGCGAAAGTCTATGCGGGTCCAGCCGTGCGTAAACTGGCACGTGAGTTAGGTGTGGTTCTTGGACAGGTGAAAGCATCAGGTGAGCACGGTCGTGTGATGAAGGACGATGTCTTTGCCTATGTGAAAACACGTCTGACCGCACCACAACCGGCTGCAGTAACCCAAGCGGCAGCAGTTGCTTCAGGCTTGCCGAAGTTACCAGACTTTAGTGCATTTGGTGGCGGTGAAGTGAAAACAATGACGCGTTTACAGCAAGTGTCTGTACCGCAATTATCATTGAATAACTTTATTCCGCAAGTGACACAGTTTGACTTGGCGGATATCACCGAGCTTGAAGCATGGCGTGGCGAACTGAAAGATGGCTTTAAAAAGCAAGGTTTGAGCTTAACCATCTTGGCCTTTATTGCTAAGGCGGTTGCGCACTTGTTAAAAGAAGAGCCGTATTTTGCTGGGCATTTGGCTGATGATCAAAAGTCAGTATTGCTGCGTAACGAAATCCATATGGGGATTGCGGTTGCAACGCCAGATGGCTTAACCGTTCCGGTATTGCGTAACCCTGACCAAAAATCAATTAAGCAGATTGCAGCAGAGTTGGCTGAACTCAGCCAAAAGGCACGTGATCGCAAATTGTCACCGAAAGATCTACAAGGTGCTAACTTTACCATTACCAGCCTGGGCAGTATTGGTGGAACAGCATTTACGCCATTGGTGAACTGGCCACAAGTTGCGATTTTGGGTATTTCACCGGCGACCATGCAACCTGTGTGGAATGGTAAAGACTTTGATCCGCGCTTAATGTTGCCATTATCATTGTCTTATGATCATCGTGTGATTAATGGTGCGGATGCAGCGCGTTTTACCAATAAGCTGACTAAATTGTTAAAAGATATTCGTAGCTTATTGCTCTAATTGTTTTTGTACTTAGAAAACCTCGCAGAAGCGGGGTTTTCTATTTTTAGGCTGAACAAAAGATGAATCTATGTATGCTATGTTGAACTTAAAATAAATTTTCATTGCTTGAAGGAGCAGGGATGTTGGTGATTTATCGGGTGATGCTGCCTTTATTGCTGATTGTTTTTGTGGCGATGGGCTTGTGGGTCAGCTTCTTACATTTTCCATGGGATTGGGTGATGTATGTGGTGATGGGGGTTGAAGTGTTGCTTGCAACAGTCGTTATGGCGATGGAATATCAAGCCCAAGATGTGGGTGGAGCGAGTGGCTGGGGTAGCTTTGGTTTTCTAGGATTAAGTGCTTATTTGGCGTTTTTACTTGGTTGTCTGCGTGTGTTGATCTGGAGTTACCAAAAATTTTGGGTTTAACCATTCAAAACCATTTTATTGTTTGCTAGAATAGTCTCACTTCATTGGGGAGTAGCCGCTCTTTACGCAAAGTAAAGAGGTGATGATCAACATAATTGTTCAACCGAACATGGTCATCATAGCAAAGAACCAAGAACAGCTTCTCAGCTGTGCTTTTGTTGGCAAGACCTTTGATTTACCACTCTGCATCAATCTATTTGATTTTGGCTAGCAGGAGGGGTAGGTCATCGGTATATTTTGCTAGCCAGAGCATTCAACTATGTATGAATTTCTCATTTCCACCTCAATTGTTGCCCTTGCTGAAATGGGTGATAAAACCCAATTACTCGCTCTCTTGCTTGCAGCACGTTTCCGTAAACCGATTCCGATTTTAATTGCCATCTTATTGGCCACCACGATTAACCATGGTATTTCTGCTGTCTTGGGACAATGGATTACCACCGTACTCAGTCCTGAAGTTTTGTTATGGATTTTGGCACTTGGATTTATTGGTATGGCAATCTGGATGCTGATTCCAGATGAATTGGGAGATGAAACTGAAAACATCAATAAATGGCAGAAATTTGGGGTATTTGGTGCCACTTTCATCTTATTCTTCTTGGCTGAAATTGGTGATAAAACCCAGATTGCAACCGTGGCTTTAGCGGCGCGTTTTGATAGTGTGTTCTGGGTGATGTTAGGTACTACATTTGGGATGATGCTTGCCAATGCCCCTGCGGTATTTATTGGTAATAAGCTGGCGGATAAATTGCCGATTTCATTAATTCATAAAATTGGCGCCGCGATTTTCTTGATTGTGGGTATTTCAACTTTAGTGCAGCATTATTTCTTCTAAATGATTCGAATTTAAAATCAGTCCAGACCCATCCAATAGTGATGGGTCTTTTTTTATAAATTATGATAAAAGTCCAATATTTGATTGAAACATGAACTAAATCCCATTATTTTATTATGGAATTAAAAATATTTCATATTTAAAGATTTTTTCTGGGGTAGTTATGAGTTTTGAACGGACAACATCGCAAATACTGTTTGATAATGGCACACATAAATGCATTAGTTTTACCAGTTTAGTCAAAGGCGAAGGTATTCAGGCCAATCAATTTTTAATTATTGATCATGATCGTGCAGCGGTTTTGGATCCGGGGGGGGATCTCACTTATGTTCCTTTAACCATGGAACTCAATCGCTATACCAAACTGAAAAATCTAGACTATGTAATGGCCTCGCATCAAGACCCTGACATTATTACCTCAATGCCGCGTTGGTTGGTGTATACCGATGCCAAAGTGGTGGCTTCTAAGCTGTGGGCACGGTTTTTACCGCATTTAAATTCAGCTTTTATGAGTGAGCGTATGAAGGGGAATTGGGAAGATCGTCTGATTGAACTGTCCGATACAGGACAAATTATTCCTTTGGGCGAGTCTGCGATTGTTGCAGTGCCTGCGCATTTTCTGCATTCCGTTGGTAATTTCCAGTTTTATGATCCAACTGCCAAAATCCTATTTTCTGGGGATATGGGGGCTTCGATCGTTGATGATGCAAGCCTGCCGATTACAGATTTTGAAGCCCATATCAAAAAGATGAAAGGTTTCCATCAGCGCTATATGTGTTCCAATAAGGTGATCCGTTTGTGGGTCAATATGGTTCGCCAAATGGATATCGACATGATTGTGCCGCAACATGGAACCGCATTTGTTGGTAAAGAGATGATTAATCAATTTCTAGACTGGATCGAAACGCTGGAATGTGGCGTAGATTTGATGAATGAATATGTTTTTAGTTTACCGACTGAAATGAGCTAAATTTCTGAGTCAGGAAAATGACTGGGAAATACATAAATCGCTGATTGAGCACGCTTGTCGCCATCAATAAATTTTCTTAGGATTCATCAGATAAAGGATTGAATTTGATAACGAGAATTTTAAGAAAATGTTGTCTCAAATTGCGACACCAGATGCGTGTGTCAGTTGTGGTGCGTGCTGTGCAAATTACCGTGTTTCTTTCTATTGGGCTGAGGCAGAACAGATCCCTGAGTACATGGTTGAACCACTTACAGCCGTCTATTCCTGTATGAAGGGAACCAATCAAGCACAAGTCAAATGTGTGGCTTTGCAAGGGGAGGTGGGACAGCAAGTGAGCTGTTCCATCTACCCATTTCGGAGTTCAAGTTGCAAGGAAGTACAGATTGCCGATTCACATTGTAACAAGGCACGGTTGGCGCACAACCTGATTCCGTTGGTCACGATTGAGCAGCAGGCCTCTGAAAATAATGACAATTATGATCAGGTTTGCTAACAGGAATTATCGGATTCGGTAGGCATAAGCGCGCATCAGAAAACTTTTTAAGCAACGCTTGAAATTATTTTCATCATAGAAAATGAAAATCACATCGAAATTTGTTTATAATAGCTCACGGAAATTACCAGTGAGATTGTTATGCTGACCATCGTTCAAGAAGCGCTAACCTTCGATGATGTCTTATTACTTCCTGCCTACTCAACTGTTCTCCCAAAAGATGTCTCCTTAAAGACACGTTTAACTCGCGGAATTCAACTTAATATCCCTCTCGTTTCTGCTGCAATGGATACGGTGACTGAGTCACGTATGGCAATTGCGATGGCGCAAAATGGTGGTATTGGTATTTTGCACAAAAACATGGATATCGCAGCACAAGCCGCTGAAGTTCGCCGTGTGAAAAAATTTGAAGCTGGTATGGTGAAAGATCCAATCACTGTTGGTCCTGAAACGACAGTGCGTGAGCTGATTGCGATTACCCAAGCGAATAACATTAGCGGTGTGCCTGTTGTAAAAGATGGCAAAGTGGTGGGTATTGTCACGGGTCGTGATACACGTTTTGAAACCAATCTTGAACAACCTGTAAGCAATATCATGACCGGTCAAGACCGTCTCGTGACTGTTCGTGAAGGCGAGTCTAAAGAAAATATCCAAGCATTATTGCAAAAACACCGGATTGAAAAAGTTTTGGTTGTTGGTGAGAACCATGAGCTTAAAGGCTTAATTACCGTAACTGACTTCCGTAAAGCTGAAAGCTATCCAAACAGTTGTAAAGATGATTTGGGTCGTTTACGTGTTGGTGCTGCGGTGGGTACAGGTGCAGAAACACCAAGCCGTGTCGAAGCTTTGGTCGATGCAGGTGTAGATGCGATTGTGGTGGATACTGCCCATGGTCATTCAGCTGGTGTCATTGAACGTGTACGCTGGGTTAAAGCAAACTACCCGCAAGTTCAAGTGATTGGCGGTAACATTGCGACTGGTGATGCAGCATTGGCATTGCTTGATGCAGGTGCAGATGCTGTGAAAGTCGGTATCGGCCCTGGTTCAATCTGTACCACACGTATTGTGGCAGGTATTGGTATGCCACAGATTTCTGCAATTGATAGTGTTGCAAATGCACTGAAAGATCAAATTCCTTTGATTGCAGATGGTGGTATTCGTTTCTCTGGCGATATGGCGAAAGCAATTGGCGCAGGTGCGAGTACGATTATGGTCGGTTCACTCCTCGCTGGAACAGAAGAAGCACCAGGTGAAGTTGAATTCTTCCAAGGCCGTTACTACAAAGCATACCGTGGTATGGGTTCATTGGGTGCAATGGCGGGCGTATCTGGTTCTGCTGACCGTTACTTCCAAGATGCTAAAGCAGGTGCGGAAAAGTTGGTACCAGAAGGCATCGAAGGTCGAGTGCCATACAAAGGTCCAATGGGTAACATCGTACATCAAATGATGGGTGGTTTACGTTCATCAATGGGTTATACGGGTTCATCTGTGATCGAAGATCTTCGTCAAAATGCAAAATTTGTGAAAATTACTTCAGCAGGCATGTCAGAATCACATGTTCATGACGTGACAATTACCAAGGAAGCGCCAAACTATCGAGTTGGTTGATTTTTGGTAATTTTGTTGACAGAAAAACCGTCAGTCCACTGACGGTTTTTTCGTTTTGGTGTAAAGTGAATCAGATGAAGAAAGATATGGTTCCACACCATATAAAAGATAAGAAAGTGAGTAAAAGATGAGCTATTTTGGTACTGATGGAATTCGCGGCAAATTTGGGCAAATGCCAATTACCCCAGAGTTCGCATTAAAACTTGGCTTTGCTGCAGGGAAAGTATTAAAAAGAAATAGTCCTAAAAATAAACCGATTGTGGTGTTGGGGAAAGACACACGCTTATCAGGTTATATTTTAGAAGCGGCTTTACAGGCAGGTCTGAATGCTGCGGGTGTTTATGTACATTTATTGGGCCCGCTCCCAACACCTGCCATTGCACATTTAACTCGCGCATTACACGCACATGCTGGGATCGTGATTTCAGCATCACATAACCCTTATTTTGATAACGGCATTAAATTCTTCTCAAGTGCAGGTAAGAAATTACCTGATACTTTGCAAGATGAAATCAATCAGGAACTCGAAAAAGATTTAGTGATTGAAGACACTGCAAACTTGGGTAAAAGTGTGCGTGTAAAAGATGCTAATGGTCGTTATATCGAATTCTGTAAATCAACTTTCCCGTACCACTTTGACTTACGTAATTTAAAAATCGTAGTGGATTGTGCCAATGGTGCAGCGTATAGCGTAGGGCCTTCGGTATTCCGTGAATTAGGTGCCAAAGTTATTCCATTATTTAACGAACCTGATGGTTTAAACATTAATGAAAACTGTGGTTCAACCCACCCAGAACAGCTACAAAAAGCAGTGCTAGAACATCAGGCAGATGTTGGTATTGCTTTCGATGGTGATGCTGATCGTGTGGTGATGGTGGATAAAAATGGTCAATTGATTGATGGTGACCATATTCTTTATATTCTTGCGACACAGGCGAAGAATAAGCCAGCGGGTGTTGTAGGTACCGTGATGAGTAATATGGCTCTCGAGTTGGCCCTAGAACAAGCTAAGGTTGGCTTTGTTCGTGCTAAAGTTGGTGATCGCTATGTATTGCAAGCCCTAGAAGAAAAGAATTGGGTCACAGGTGGTGAGCCTTCAGGTCATATTCTCACTTTGGATAAGAGCACAACAGGTGATGCGATTATTGCAGCGTTACAAGTGTTGACCGTGATGGTAGAACAAGGCAAAGCACTGCATGAGTTGGTTGAAGGTTTTGTGTTATTCCCGCAAGTACTGGTCAATGTTCGTCTACAACACATGATTGATCCATATTCAATTCCAGCTTTGGTTGCAGAATTTGAAAAGGCTGAACAGCAATTGAAAGGTCGTGGTCGTTTGTTGATTCGTAAGTCAGGTACTGAGCCTGTGATTCGTGTCATGGTGGAAGGTGATCAGCAGCAAGAGGTTGAGGCTTTGGCGAATCATTTAGCAGATGCAGTACGCGCTCAAGCCCAAGCTGCTTAAGGGGGAGCCATCATGAGTGATGTCATTAAAGACCTGAGTGAGTTGCGTTTGAGTTATGAGCAGGGTGAATTACATGAAGCCCAGATCAGCTTACAGCCGCATTTACAGTTTCTGAATTGGTTTAATCATGCATTAGCTGCCAATTTACATGAACCCTATGCGATGTCATTAGCCACGGCAAATGCTCAAGGGCGTCCGCATGTGCGTACCGTATTATTACGTGGTGCGACAGAAGCAGGCTATGATTTCTATACCAATTATGACAGCCAAAAGGGTTTAGACTTAGCTGATAATCCGTATGCTGAGCTGCTGTTTTATTGGCCAAGTTTAGAGCGTCAGATCCGCATTGCTGGCAAAGTCGTGAAGATTTCTGAACAAGAATCGACGGATTACTATCATAAGCGCCCACGTGACAGTCAGATTGCTGCGCATATCAGTACTCCACAAAGCGGGGTGATTGAAAGTCGTGAGTTATTGCAACAACGCTTTCAAGCGCTGCAAGCTCAGGCTCAAGCTGAACTGGATAAGCCTGAGTTTTGGGGTGGTTATCGCTTAGAAGCAGATTATTATGAGTTTTGGCAAGGGCGACCAAATCGCTTACATGATCGTTTAAGTTATGAAAAACAAAATGGTCTTTGGACTATCCAACGTTTGATGCCATAAATGACGCAGATTCAAATTCAAAAAAGACCCTTGCTTACACGCCCTGAACAGTTTCAGGGCGTGCCTGCTTTTATTGCTGAAATTTTAGCAAGGCGTGGTGTGCAGTCTGAGCAAGAGCTGGAACTGAAACTCAAGCACTTGCTATCTCCAGAGCTTAAAGGCTTAGCAGAGGCAGTTGCGTTGATCGATCAAGCCATTGATCAGCAAAAACAGATCGTGATTGTGGGGGACTATGATGCCGATGGCGCGACCAGTACCGCTTTAATGGTGCTTGTCTTGCAAGATATGGGTGCCAGAGTTGAATATCTGGTGCCTGATCGTTTTAAGTATGGTTATGGACTTACGCCCGCCATTGCTGAATTGGCAAAGCAGAGCTATCAACCAGATCTGTTGATTACGGTAGATAATGGTATATCCAGCCATGCGGGTGTGGACACGGCTCAAGCGTTAGGTATGCAGGTGATCATTACCGATCACCATTTAACCACCAAACCGACACCGAGTGCTGAGGCTGTGGTTAATCCGAACCAACTTGGTTGTGGGTTTTCAAGTAAGGCTTTGGCTGGGGTGGGCGTGGCTTTTTATGTATTGGCGAAATTGGCCAGTTCACGCAGCCATCAAGGCAAAAGCAGCAGTAAAGTGACCCAGTATCTCGACTTGGTCGCATTAGGGACTTATGCCGATGTCGCCAGTTTGGATTATAACAATCGTATCTTGATTGATGCCGGATTAAAGCGGATTCAGCAACATCAATGTCGTGCAGGTATTTTAGCCTTACTGGATATTGCAGGACGTGACGCAGCCAGTTTGCGTGCGCAAGATTTAGGCTTTGTGGTAGGTCCGCGAATCAATGCAGCAGGTCGAATGGAAAGCATGCGGATCGGCATTGAGTGTTTACTTGCTGCTGATATGGCAACCGCTTATCCGATTGCACAACAGTTGAATCAGCTTAATATCGAACGCCGTCAAGTTGAAACTGAAATGAAGCAGCAAGCACTGAGTGCACTGCAACATATTCAGTTAGAAACAGAGCATTTACCTGTAGCATTGGTAATGTTTGATGAACAATGGCACCAAGGTGTGATTGGCATTGTGGCTGGACGTTTAAAGGAGCAATTTCATCGTCCAAGTTTAGTGTTTGCTCCTGATGAAGATGGGATTCATATTAAAGGTTCGGCACGGTCGATTGATGGGATTCATATCCGAGATACCATTGAGCAAGTTGCAGAACACTATCCACATTTGGTCAGTCATTTTGGCGGGCATGCTGCAGCCGCGGGTTTAACCCTGAAGAAAGAAAATTTTGCTGCATTCAAAACGGCTTTCACCCAAGCGATTGCTGAAATGGATGATGAATTATTCACGGCAACGTTATGGACTGATGGCGAGCTGGGCGATTCGGATTTACATTTAGGGACTTTGGATTGGATTGAACAACTTGGGCCTTGGGGGCAAAAGTTTCCACTGCCGCAATTTGAAGGGCGATTCAAAGTGATCGATTATCGTTGGCTTAAAGAGCAACATTTAAAACTCAAATTGGCGGTCGGGTCACATTCGATTGATGCGATTGCATTTAATGCGATGGACCGTTTTGAATTTAATCCAATGCTGGGTTATGTCGATTTGGTGTATACCTTGGAACGGAATGTCTTTAATGGCAACACCCGTCTACAATTGCAAATCGCTTATTTAAAACAATAAAAAATCCGCTCTGATGAGCGGATTTTTTATTGTTAAACGCTATTGATTAGAAGCGGACAGTACCGTTGAGGCCATAAGAATCAACACCATCTGTTGTGGTATAACCGACGCCTAAAGCAAATTGTGGCGTAAAGAATTTTTGCGCGTGAATATTGAAAACACTGTCTGAATCATCAGCGGTAGAATCTGCAAATGAGATGCCGACACTGAGGGTTGGATCAAGATAAAGATCTGCACCTAGGCGGTAGGTTGTTTCATCACCGATATAGCTGAGTGCTTCAAAGTTGGTATAGTAACCACCAATTTGTGAAACATATTTCGCACGTAAAGAAACGGCGGTATCGTCATTTTCGCCAGACACAATTGCAGCGTTTGAAAGTGTGTTGCTAAAGCCGTATTGCGCAACCTGAACTGGATTTAGGCTATCAGATAAATCTGCAACACCCACTGCTAGGAGTAATCCATTGATTGGTAAGAAACCTGCTTCAAGACTATAGCCATCGCCATTTTCGGAATGAGAGCCTAAGCCATTCATTGTTGCTTTGACATTGGTACGATGTAAGGCACCAGAAAGATAAAATTGTGAGTTAGGGACGTAGAACTCACCTTGAAGGCCGATAATATTGAATTGTAAGTCACCGAGATCTTCGTCATCTTTCAGTTTGCTATAGGCATAGCCGCCACCGATATTCGATGCCTTATCTAAGAAAGCAGCTTCTGCTAAGGGCGCATTACGGGTTTGCACAGGGTTAAAATAATATTTACCGCTGATGACTGCACTGTTGCCTTTCCCATCATCCATGTTGATATGTTCATATGCACCATTGGCTTCTGTTTGATAAGCATGGGCATTGATGGCAAAGCAAGCACTTATGAGTGTTGCAAGAAGACTTAGTTTTTTCATTCGAATTTCCCCCGATTAAAAATAATACATATTTTGTTACACGAAGTAGTGTATTCAAAAATAGCTAAGCGTCAATTCTTAAATACAGGATTAAGCTGGGGAAAAAACAAAAGTGGAGGATTGAAAATGATAAGAAAATGGGGAGCAATAAAAAAACGCCCTGAATGATTCAGGGCGTTTCCGATGTTACAAACTTCTGTTCAAGTCTTAGAAGCGGTATGCGCCACGAATACCGAATGAAGTGTAGTCATTATCAATATATGATTTATCGTTACCGAAGCCTACACGACCTTCTAAACTCACTTGTTGGTTGAAGAATTTCTTCGCAGAAATACCCCATTCATTTGAATTGACGATAGTGTCATCATATTTAAGTTTTTGATAATCCACACCAACACTTAAAGTTTTGTCGATGAAGTAATCACCTTTTAACTTCACTTCTTTACTGTCACCAAAAGCAGTATATGCTTCTAGGTTCACATCATTTTGACCAACTTTAGTTACGTACTTGGCACGAAGTGTTGGGCTTGTATCACGATCACCATCTTTTACATCAACAGTTTTCGCACCCGCAGCAACCAATAAACCTGGTGCTGGTAAGTAACCGACTTCTGCTGAGTAATGGTTGATTTTTAATTTGTCTTCGTCAGTTGCATATTTAGAATTCGGTTTGATTTCTTCACGGCCAATATTACCGCTTAAATAGAAATCGCTGTTTGGAACAAAGTATTCAATACCTGCGCCATATTGGTTGTTTTTGAATGCATCATCTTTTTCATGCGCGTATTGTGCTTTTACATTGCTCGCACGGTCAAGGAACGCTGCTTCTGCAAGAGGTGCATTACGTGTTTGTACTGGGTTAAAGTAATATTTGCCGTCTACGCTGAAACGATCATTGTCACCAAAACGATCTTGGTCTTTATAGGTATAAGAACCACCTACCTCAGCTTGATAAGCATGAGCAGTTCCTGTTACTGCGATTGCAGATAAAAGTGCTGATGCAATTGCTAATTTTTTCATGGTTGTTTCCTCATTAAGATTTAAACCAAGTGTTAAACACTGATACATGTTTTGTTACAACTTGAGTCTAGAGTAATTTTCAATATCGTCAATCTTGATAAGGTAATCGAACAGTACGAATGTAATTGACTTGTAATTTTGACATTTTATCTTATTGATATTATTTGATAAAAAATCAATGTTTTGATTTATTAAAACTTAGGAGAGATTGTGTGTTTTAGTGTAATTGGTTTAATTTTTATACAAAAACTAGGGTCGCAGAAATCTGACTAAACATTTCAGGCATAAAATTAAGTAATTTAAAAAATCAATTTTAATAAATAAATGTATTCAAAATGACATGGCTGTGTCGACTAAAACAGTTATGTTAAAATAGCGGATTAAGTGAAAAAGTTGTGAGAAAACACGCGTGGAAATTAATCCGTATTTAATTCAATTGAAAGACTTATCTGATCGTAGCCAAACACTACGGGGGTATCTTTGACTACGATCTAAAAGCTGAGCGTTTAGAAGAAGTTTTAAGAGAATTAGAAGACCCTGCGATTTGGAATGATCAAAGCCGTGCTCAGGCCATCGCAAAAGAAAAGGGCAGTTTAGAAAACACATTAGGTGTATTTGACCGTCTTGCTGAACAGTTGGATGATGCCAAAGCCATGCTTGACCTTGCGGTTGAAGCGGATGATGAAAGTTTATTGCTGGATGTTCAAGCAGAATTAGACAGTGCTGAACAGGCCTTAGGTAATCTTGAATTCCGCCGTATGTTCAGTAATCCGATGGATCCAAATCCGTGCTTCCTTGAGATTCAATCGGGTTCAGGCGGTACTGAAGCACAGGATTGGGCGTCGATGTTATTGCGTATGTATTTACGCTGGATTGAACGTCATGGCTTTAAAGCTGAATTGATGGAAGTATCAGATGGTGATGTGGCTGGGATTAAATCAGCAACCATCCGTGTAGATGGTGAGTTTGCCTATGGTTGGTTACGTACCGAAAGTGGCGTACATCGTTTAGTGCGTAAGTCACCATTTGACAGTAACAACAACCGTCATACTTCATTCTCAGCCGTGTTTATTTCACCTGAGATTGATGACAATATCGAAATTGATATCAATCCATCTGATGTTCGTACCGATACTTACCGTGCTTCGGGTGCGGGTGGTCAGCATATTAACAAAACTGATTCTGCAGTTCGTTTAACTCACGCACCGACAGGCATTGTGGTGGCGTGTCAGAACCAACGTTCACAACATGCCAACCGTGACCATGCGTGGAAGCAATTACGTGCCAAGCTCTATGAATTAGAGATGAGCAAACGGAATGAAGCTGCTCAAGCCTTAGAAGACTCGAAGTCAGATATCGGTTGGGGAAGTCAAATTCGTTCGTATGTGCTCGATGACTCACGTATTAAAGACTTGCGTACAGGTGTGGAAAATTCCAACACCAAAGCAGTGTTAGATGGTGACTTAGATAAATTCATCGAAGCAAGTTTGAAACAAGGTTTATAAGTTTTAATCCAATTAAAACGGCAATCTCGTTCAGCATCGGTCAGTTAATCGAAAAAATATGATATTAATATCGAAAAAAATGGATATTAATATTTGAAAATTTCGATATACTGGATTTAGGTGCTGAACAAAGTGTTGCCGCTTGAGAAACGTGGTGAGTCTATGGATATTGATGTTATAAGCAAAGCCTTAGCCAATCCATTACGTCGACAGATTTTGCAATGGCTAAAAGAGCCTGAGCAATTTCTACCCGTTGAGCAATGTGGTGGTAGTTTTGAACGGGGTGTATGTGCAGGGCACATCGAACGTTTAGGAAAAGTTGCACAATCGACCATGTCGAATCATTTGTCTGTATTGCAACAGGCAGGTTTGATTAAGGTTGAGAAATATGGACAGTGGTCTTATTTCACGCGCAATGAAGCTTTGATTCAGCAATATATCGAACATTTGAAACAAGCACTTTAAATCGAAGAAGTGTAAGTTGAGGCGATCATGGCTGAACTAAATTCTACTTTGCAAGTAGGTGATTTCACGATTAAAAACCGCTTAGTTTTAGCTCCTTTAACGAGAGCACGTAGTGGTGCACAGCGTATTCCAAATGATTTGATGGTGGAATATTACCAACAACGCGCCAATGCTGGCCTTATTATTACCGAAGCAACGGTGATCAGCCCTAAAGCAGCGGGATATGCCAATACACCAGGCCTATGGTCGCAAGAACAAGCTCAGGCATGGCATAAAATTGTTGAAGCCGTACACGCACAAGGTTCAAAAATTGTGGTTCAGCTGTGGCATGTTGGTCGTATTTCACATCCAGACTTATTGGATGGTGATACACCTGTGGCACCAAGTGCGATTCAACCTGCGGGTGAAGTGAGCTTACTTCGTCCAAAGCGTCCTTTTGTGACACCACGTGCTTTATCGCATGAAGAAATTCAGGAAATTGTTGCACAATATAAAAATGCAGCAGAACAGGCCAAAGCCGCTGGGTTTGATGGCGTTGAGTTACACGCAGCCAATGGTTATCTGATTGATCAATTCCTGCAAAGCAACACCAATCATCGTGATGATGAATACGGCGGTGCAATTGAAAACCGTGCGCGTTTATTATTGCAAGTTGTCGATACCTTCATCGAAGTATGGGGTGCTGGTCGAGTCGGTGTACATCTTGCTCCACGCGGTGATTCGCATGATATGGGTGATGAAAATCCATTAGCAACGTTTGGTTATGTGGTCGAGCAATTAGATCAACGCAATATTGGTTTTATTTTCACCCGTGAATATGAAGCTGCAGATAGTGTATTACCAAAATTACGTCCTAAATTTAAAGGGGTGTGGATTGCCAATGAAGGTTTAACGGCGGATTCTGCGAAACGTATTTTGGCGACAGGCCAAGCCGATGCAGTCTCATTTGGTAAACAATATATTGCCAATCCAGATTTGTTTGAACGTTTACAACATGATTTACCTTTAAATCCGCTTCAACCACAAACCTTATATGGTGATGGTGCTGAAGGTTATACCGATTATCCTGCCTTTGAGCAGTTAGAAGCTTAATCTGCTTTAAAACTTTAAAAAATGACTCATGTGATTTACCAAAATTGCATGAGTTTTTGTTTTAAATTCCGCATAATGAGCTGGAATTACATTGTCAATTATGGTCTCGGATGGCGCAGAACGCAGCAGCACAGCAAACACCGTTTTGGTATAACGTTTTATTGGCTTGTATCAAGCCCTTATACCGTTGGAAAATCAAACAACGGGCAGAAAGTGATGCGCTGTTTCAGCAGGAATGTATCGAGCGTTTTGGGCCGTTTCAACCTGCTAAAAATTTAGGGGCAATTTGGTTTCATGCTGTTTCTGTTGGCGAAACCAACGCGGCACAGCCTTTAATTGAACATTATTTAAAATTAGGTCATCCGGTTTTAGTGACCAATACCACCAAGACTGGGCAAGCACGGGCAAAATCACTGTTTTTAAAAGCCCCTTATCTCGATTTATTTCAGGCGGTATATTTGCCCGTCGATCAAAAAGCATTATTAAAACGATTTTTTAATCTGTATCAGCCTCGGCTATTGGCATTGGTTGAAACAGAGATCTGGCCCAATTTAATTGCTGAAGCACAACAGCAACAGATTCCTTGTATTTTATTGAATGCACGTCTTTCCGAAAAATCGGCCAAAGGTTATGGCAAGGTTCGCCGTTTAACTCAACCCATGCTGCAACAACTCACTTGGCTATTGGCACAAGATGTGGCAACCCAACAGCGTTATGTTGGATTGGGTTTAGATCAAGCCAAAAGTCAGGTGGTTGGTAATATTAAATTTGATATTTCAGCACCAGAGCAGTATCTGCAACAAGCACAGCAGCTCAAACAGGATTGGCAATTGGCGGATCGTCAGATTATTACTTTAGCCAGTACGCATGCGCCCGAAGAACAAAGTTTACTCAAACAATTGCAGTCACATTTAAATTCAAATCCAGCTTTGCTGTGTATTGTAGTGCCGCGTCATCCAGAACGTTTTGATGAGGTATACCAAGTCTTCCAAAATTTAAATTTAAAAACTCAACGCCGTAGCCTGCAACAATCCATTCAAGCGGATACTCAAGTATTTCTTGCGGATAGTATGGGGGAAATGTGGTTATGGTATGCCTTGAGCCAAGCCTGTTTTGTTGGTGGTTCATTGAATGAGCCAGGCGGTGGGCATAATATTTTAGAGCCTATGGTCCTGAATGTACCCACTGTCATTGGTCCACGTTATTTCAATTTTCAAACCATTGTGGATGAGTTTGTGGCTCAGCAAGGGATTCTGATTGGAGAGGACGCAGAACAGGTGGGACAGCAATTATTAGCCTGCCTAGGGGATAAGACACAGACTCAGCAACTGGTTACGCAGGCTCAGCGGGTTCTACAAACAAATAAAGGCTCACTACAGCAGCATATTCAGTGTCTTGATCACTATTTACAGCAAACAGCATTATCATGAATATTGTTTTACTCGAGCCAGATCAGTGTGTTTCAGAGGATGTATGGCAGATCAGCCAGCCCAGACAATTGCAGCATTTAGCTCAGCACTTACAGCTTAATGTTGGTGATACCTTAAAGGTTGGCATTCGTGCAGGTCAGCGCTACTTAACTGAGGTGGTCGCTATCAGCGAAGAATGCATTGGGGTCCGTCCAGTTCAGACAGAAGTGGTTCCTGAAAAGCTTCCCGTGCATCTGATTCTAGCCTTGCCACGTCCTAAAGTATTGCGTCGCATCATTATGGATGCGGTGACCTTGGGCGTGGAACGGATTAGCCTGATTCATAGTTATCGAGTGGATAAGAGCTATTGGCAAACGCCGTTTTTACAGCAGCTCAATGATTATATAACTTTGGGTTTGGAACAGGCAGGCGATACCATTGCACCCGAAATCCAGCTGTATAAACGCTTTAAACCTTTTGTTGAAGATGTTTTACCGACGTTGATCAGCGCAGAACAGCCTGCTTATGTGGCGCATCCCTATGCAGAGCAACCAATGCCGTATGCAATTCAACAGTCTTGTAGTTTGATCGTTGGCCCAGAGGGAGGATTTATTCCCTATGAGGTTGATCTACTCATAAAAAACGGCTGCCAAGCGATGAGCCTAGGCAACCGAATTTTGCGAACTGAAACAGCAGTATCGAATATTTTAGGGCGATTATTTGTCTAAAGCATCGCTCAGCTCAGATTGATCACCACGATAGACTTTGACTTCCTGCACTGGATAAGGAATTGAAATTCCTTTTTCATCAAAAGCAGTCACCACCAATTCTTGGATTTCACTGATAGAGGCTGAGGTGGTGGTTTCAGTGGTATTGACCCACCAGCGTACTGTTAAATTAATTGAGAAGTCTGCCAGTGCGGTAACGTTGACCGAGAAGCCGGGTTGACTCAGTACATTTAAATTACGATCCAGAATATCGAGAATAATCTTCTTGGCTTTTTGCATGTCATCTTCATAGCCAATACCGACCACAAACTCACAACGACGACGTTGATATGCATTGTTGACTGTGACGGCACTGGTATATACGGTGGCATTAGGAATTACGATACGGCGGCCATCTGGTGAACGTAAGAAGGTGGCTCGGATTTGAATATCTTCCACGTTTCCTTCTAAGCCATTGACGACAATATCATCGCCGATACGAAACGGTTCGCTGATCAAAATCAGAATCCCTGACAATAAGTTCTGAAAAATATCTTTAAAGGCGAAACCAATCGCAACCGAACCAATACCGAGTGCACCAATCAACTGACTTGGGGTAAAGCCTGGGATGGCAATCACCAATGCAATCAAGAAGCCAAAGAAGATAATAAAGGTACTACCGACACGATTCAGTACCAATACTAGGTTTTGGCGAGTATAGCTGCGATTTTCTAGCGTCTTGCGAATAAAGAGCTTAAACAACTTGGTGAGTAACCAAAAGATAATGAAAACTGTAATCGCGATACCGATATAGGGAATACGCTCCCAAAAGCTGTCCATGATTTTATCAATGGTGGTATAGGCATCGTGATACTTTTCAGTATGGGCCAAGACTGTTTCAGTGGTCTTGGTACTGGCTTGATGAATCAGCGCACCTGTATCTTTCGCCACTTCAGTCAATGTTGTTTGTTCGTTTGCCACAGCAAGATCTCTATTTCGCAAAGGAAGGAGTAAATGAGGGAAGCAATCATAATGAATTTATTGCCAACACGCATGCAAAATTCAGTCTTTGTTTCCCATGATGATTAAATCAATTCGCTAAATACGGTCGCTTAAAAATATTCGGTGCTATTTTGAATGATCTGGGTTGGTGCTTCCCAGAGATCTGGACTGGCAAAATAATACGCAAAAATGAAGATACCTGACATCATCAGTAAGCTGACCAAAATCATCAGCCATGCCAGTATTTTTTCCCATCCACGAGAGGGGCGAACATCACCATAGTCATTGCGATGCGGCGTTCCTGGTGCAAGCAAGACATATAAGGTAAACAGTAGTTGAATCACGGGCACCAATAGCAACAAGCATAGCCAGCCAGTTTTATTTAAGTCGTGCAGACGACGAATCAAAAACACGATTTGCAAATAAAAGGCACCCAACCACACTGCAATCATGGCAAAGACAGACATGCCTGAAAACGCGCTAAATATGGCATCATCGATGTTGCTGCTTGCAAAAATACCAGCAAAGGCAAAGATCAAGATAAATGCAGCCAGACAAGCCAAACTGAGCAAACCGTACCAACCTAAATAGCTGAGACGATTAAAACGACCCTTAGGAGAAAGTGGATGGTCATTGATTGGTTGTACTTGGGTCGTTATTACAGGGTCAAACATAGTGCATTCCTATTTTTTTGATTATTAAATCTTTTAAGCTTTTGGCAATGATCAAAATAATCACTTATTTTAAAAACAAAAAGCATAGACAAGCAGTTCAAATTTAAATTATTTTGAGTAAATTTTTGAAAATAAATTGATCGTAAAAGCGTCGGTTTTGCTATTTTAGCCTATAACTTAGTCAAGGTCGAAAGATTAAAAGCCCAGACATTTCTACGACCAAAGCCGCATTGTTTGCACTTGTAAATGGTGTCAATACTGCAAGTGAGAACAAAACATACCCGTGTAATAGATGAGAACATCTAAGGTATGAGATAAAAAACCAAGGAAGTGAGCTATGAAAGAAATCTACCCAGTGCCTGATAAATTCAAAGAAACGGCAAGAATCTCTGAAGCAGACTATTTCAAACGTTACCAGCATTCGATTGAGCAACCAGAAGCATTTTGGGCAGAGGAAGCCAGCAAGATTGAATGGATCAAACCATTTACACAGGTCAAAAATACCAGTTTTAATCAAGATAATTTCAAAATCGAATGGTTTGCTGATGGTGAGTTGAATGTCTCAGCCAATTGCTTAGATCGTCATCTTAAAGATAATCCATTAAAGCCTGCCATTATTTGGGAAGGTGATCACCCTTCGCGTCATAAAATCATTTCATTTTCTGAACTGCATGATGAAGTCTGTCGTTTTGCCAATGTGTTAAAGAAGCAAGGTATTCGCAAAGGCGATCGTGTGGTGCTGTATATGCCTATGGTGCCTGAAGCGGCAATTGCCATGCTCGCTTGTGCACGTATTGGTGCAGTGCATTGTGTGGTGTTTGGTGGCTTCTCTCCTGACTCCTTGGCCAGCCGTATTGAAGACTGCCAAGCAAAACTGGTGATTACTGCGGATGCTGGCATGCGCGGTGGCAAGTTACTGCCACTGAAAGAAAATGTGGATGCCGCATTAGAAATTGATGGTACCAGCAGTGTTGAAAACGTGATTGTGGTGCATCGTACAGGTAATCCAATTCAGTTTAATGCACCACGAGATGTTTGGTATCACCTTGCCATCATGGAGGTAGATGAACACTGCCCGCCAGAACCAATGAAAGCAGAAGACCCTTTATTCATTCTGTATACCTCAGGTTCAACAGGGAAACCGAAAGGTGTATTGCATACCACAGGTGGTTATCTGGTCTATGTCAACACCACCTTTAGAGAAGTCTTCGATCTGCGTGAAGATGATGTGTATTGGTGTACTGCCGATGTCGGCTGGATTACAGGCCATAGTTATCTACTCTATGGGCCACTCAGTAATGCCACCACCACGGTAATGTTTGAGGGGATTCCACAATATCCAACATGGGCACGTATTGGTCATGTGATTGATAAGCATAATGTCACCATTCTATATACGGCACCGACTGCGATTCGCGCCATGATGCGTGAAGGCGATGCTTATGTCCGTGAAAGTAACCGCAGTAGTTTGCGCCTACTTGGTTCAGTCGGTGAGCCGATCAATCCAGAAGCGTGGAATTGGTATCATGAAGTAGTCGGTGAAGGTCGTTGTCCAATTGTCGATACATGGTGGCAAACAGAGACAGGTGGAATTCTAATTTCACCATTGCCGGGTGCAACTGCCTTAAAACCAGGGTCTGCAACACGTCCATTCTTTGGGGTACAACCTGCACTGGTGGATGGAGAGGGTAATGAGCTAGAAGGAGCAACCGAAGGCAATCTGGTGATTAAGGATTCTTGGCCGGGTCAAATGCGAACCATTTGGGGTGATCCACAACGTTTTATCGAGGCTTATTTCTCGACCTTTAAAAACTACTATTTCACAGGTGATGGCGCACGTCGAGATGCTGATGGCTACTATTGGATTACGGGACGTGTCGATGATGTACTCAACGTATCGGGGCATCGTTTAGGGACAGCCGAGATTGAAAGTGCCTTGGTCTCGCATGTCGCAGTTGCAGAGGCTGCGGTGGTCGGTATGCCGCATGATATTAAAGGACAGGGGATTTGTACTTTTGTCACTTTACAAGCTGATGTGCCGGAATCTGAGGAGCTACGTAAAGAGCTGGTCAATTGGGTACGTAAAGTACTTGGACCTGTGGCAACCCCAGATGCACTACATTGGGCACCTGCTTTGCCAAAAACCCGTTCAGGTAAAATCATGCGACGCATCTTGAGAAAGATTGCTGCCAATGAATTGGATAGTTTAGGTGATACCTCGACCCTTGCTGAACCGGCTGTGGTTGATCATTTGATTGCGACAGTTTATCCAAACCGATAAACCCGATGCAAAGGTGAAAAGAGCGTTCGATTGAACGCTCTTTTTTTTATCTGCATTAGATTTCTTGCATAAGTCATTTTTTAAGCTGTGTTGAATTCGCGATGAAAGTTCCCTCTCCTTTTTAAAGGAGAGGGCTAGGGAGAGGATTTATATGAAGAATTTCTCTCATTCTTTTGCGGACTCACAGTCCTCATCTCAAAGGGAGAAGGGACTTTCAATACTAATTATTTACCAATGATTGATCATTTTTTGACTTTTGAAAGAGCTCTATTATTTAATTGTGCGCTAAAAAATCTACAGTGTTTTGTACAGTGGCGAAGAAACCCAGTGCAGATAAGAACGCCGTTTGCACGTCTGCTGCTTTGACGATTTTACCCGCATGTTCCAGATCACGGGTTGCAGTGGCGTCTGCGATGACGATGGGTTGGTAGCCAAGCTCTTTGGCTGCACGTGTCCCAGAGTCAATACAGACATGGGTCATCATGCCTGTAATCACTAACTGTTCAACTTGATGCTGTTCAAGGATGGCTTGAAGGTTGGTTTCTAGAAAGCTATTTGGGAAATGCTTTTCGACAATCAGTGATTGATCTGTGACTTTAAGTTGAGGATGTAATTCAACACCCACGGTATTTTCCTGAAAAAAACTGGCTGAGGCAGGATTAATATGCTGAATATAAATAATCGGTAAATTGTTTTGAATAAAATGATCTTCTAATTGGTTGGTTTTCGCCAGAGCGAGGTCTGGATTGACCAATTCCATTTTACCATTTTTAAAATAGTCGTTTTGAACATCAATAATCAGTAAGGCTTGTTTCATCGTTTTTTCTTCCAACATTAAGATAAAACAAGAGTAGGGTGAAACTGAGAAATCGGCTATATTCAAATGAAAGCATTGTTGCTGGTTTTCTTTCGTAATGAAAAATGAATATTGAACTTGATCCCATCGACTTAAAAATTATTGAATTGCTGAAGCAGGACTCACGTTTAAGCCATAAAGAAATTGGGCAGCGAGTGCATCGTACTGGGCAGGCGGTGGGTGCTCGTATTGCACAGTTAATGGATGCAGGTATTATCAAAAATTACACCGTCGCGATAAAGTATGAACATAAACAATTCATCCAATTGTTTATGAATGATCAGCAAGCTTTTATTGAGGTTGAGCACTTAGTCAAACAATATGAACAGGTAGATGAGTGTTTTAAAATTCTCGGCAACGCCTGCTATATGATTGTTAGCCATTTTAATCCGCCACAATTAAATGAATTTATTGAACAGTTGTCGCAGTGGTGCCGTTATTCGGTTGAAACCGTCATGCGAGAAATTGAGACCCGCTAAAATAAAAAAGCCCCAAGCCGAGCCTTGGGGAGTATTTGCCATTTCTTTTGTTTTTCTTCTTATTTAATGCTGAAAACTACGCTGATTTTGCTGCGAGATGCTGCTCCTGTTGTTGTTCAAGTTGACGGACGAGGGGTAGAACTTTTTCTCCAAAATATTCAACCTCCTCAATGAAATGAAGAAATCCAGAAAGCACCAGATCAACGCCCACATTTTTTAGGGCCACAATGCGTTCCGCAATTTGCTGTGGTGTACCGATCAGATTGGTTTTAAAGCCATCGTTATATTGCACCAAATCATCAAAGGTCGATTTTGCCCAATTGCCCTCACGCTCAGGGGCTGCTGCACCTGCTTCACGAGTCGCATCACCGAAGGCATTCACCGCTTCGACATTGGCTTGAGCTATGATTTCATTCAGTACTGCTTTGGCTTCTTCCTCAGTATCACGGGCAATGATAAAGGCATTAACCCCAATCTTGACTTGTCTGTTGGCTAACTTTGCTTTGCTGCGGACATCATCAACCTGCTTCTTGATTTCTTCAACGCTATTGCCGTTGGTAAAATACCAGTCTGATACACGCGCGGCCATATCACGTGCTGCACGAGAACTGCCGCCTTGAAACACTTCGATATAAGGTTTTTGCAAAGGTTTCGGTTTAAGCGTGTAATTCTGGAATTGGTAATATTTGCCATCAAAGCTGTAATTGTCAGTTGTCCAGATGCCTTTGAGGGTACGAATAAATTCTTCCGAGCGAACATAACGTTCATCATGCTCAGGCCAAGGTTCGCCAATCGCATCAAATTCGCCACGGAACCAGCCGCTGACGACATTAATCGCAATACGCCCTTGGGTGAGGTAGTCAATAGTGGCCAGCTGTTTAGCCGCGAGTACAGGCTTCCAAGGGCCGGGCAGGATCGCTGCAATTACTTTGAGTTTTTCAGTCTTTGCTAATAAAGCATGACTAAAACTGACCGATTCATGTTGGTTTTCTGCGCCATAGCCAGCGGTAAAACGAATTTGGGTGAGGGCATATTCAAAGCCACTTCGTTCCGCTGCTTGTGCTAAGCGCACATTATAGTCATAGCTCCAGTCAGTACGTTGTTCAATGTTGCTTACAACGAGACCGCCACTCACATTGGGAACCCAGTAGGCAAATTTAATTGCGGATGCTGTTGTTGTCATCGTTGTATCCTCCATAACAGATATGGTTTATGCCACGTGAGTGAGATTCTTGGTTGACTTGGGGTGTAGGCGTGATTCAGCTGCATCCAGATTCGGTACTGCCGCAGATGGTAAGACTTCTGCTTGTTCAATCTGTTTGTTGATGCCGAGATTCTGATTGGCTTGCTCAGTTTTGGCTTTGATGGCCGCTGCACGTTGGCCTTTGGCTGGTGCCCATTCTAAAATTGGTAAGGCACGTGCCACAGCGAGAGTGACGCGATCAGACAATTGTTCGCTTTTTACCGTATATTCAGGCGTAAAGTCACGATCAGTAGCATAGACCCCAATCGGTAAGGTTTGTGCTTGGAAAAAGCTAAATAAAGGGCGTAATTGATGTTCTAGCACCAGGGCATGACGGTCACTGCCACCTGAAGCGGCGAGTAACACAGGTACATCAACCAAAGCGGTCTGCTCAACAAAGTCGAAGAAATGCTTAAATAAACCTGTAAACGAAGCACGATAAACAGGGGTACCCACAATCAATGCATCTGCGGCTTCAACTGCTGCCAAATCATCTTGTACGCGTTGAGGTAGTTGATTACGATAAATGGCGCCACCCAATAAAGGTCCAATTTCACTGAGCTTGACGAAATGTACTTTAATATTAATTGCTTCCGAAAGCTCATCCAGAATCGCCTGAACTAAGCTTTCTGTTTTTGATGGGCTATTTAAACCACCAGATACTGCAACAATATTAAGCGGAGTTGAGAGGGTATTGTGATTGGACATAATAACGGCCTAAAAGATCATTTCGAATTGCTATTTATTTATCTACACCGCATGCCAAGCTGTAAAATAAGGAAATGCTGCAAGCTTATCTTTTTTAAAGATATGTCGATAAATCACAATAAATATCAAATTTTAGGTCGTTAATTTTCTGTTTCTATTCAAGATTTTTGAATCTGTTTTATGCAAAGATGATTTTAATCAAGTTATATCAATATTTGATTTATTTTGCGGGAAAAGGAAATAAATCGTACCTTGTGCTTGACCTAGCCTTGAATTGAAAATAGGCTTAAGCGGATTGAATTTAAATAAACATCGTACAGTGACGTACTTGCAGATAGCTTAAGCGCTTATGAATATTTTAATTGTAGACGACCATCCTTTATTTAGACATGCTTTGATTCAAGCGGTTCGTTATAGTTTGCCTCAGGCGCAGATCCAAGAGACTGCAGATGTAGATGAATTCTATGCACGTTTAGAACACGGTGCAGAACCTGATTTGGTCCTTCTGGATCTAAATCTACCCGGTGCTTCTGGTTTCTCTGCATTGGTATACGTGCGAGCACAGTATCCAGCGATTCCGATTATTGTGGTTTCAGCACACGAAGAGGTGTCGATTATTCAGCGTGCGATTGCGCATGGTGCAATGGGCTATATTCCAAAATCCTCTCATCCAAGCCATATTGGGGAAGCGATTAAGCATGTTTTGGAAGGTGAGATTTGGTTACCACCGAACTTACCGACTCATGCAGGCTTTGATCCGCGTGCAGCAGATGAAACCGCTTTAGCTGAACGTTTACAATCACTCACGCCACAGCAGTTCCGTGTGTTGATGATGGTGGCAGAAGGTTTGTTGAATAAACAAATTGCTTATGAATTAGAAGTTTCAGAAGCCACAATCAAAGCACATGTCACCGCAATTTTCCGTAAGTTGGGCGTACAAAACCGTACCCAAGCGGTATTGGCAATTAGTGCTTTAAATATTGAAGATAAGAAGATGTAAATTTTAAAGCTGAGGAATTGGATTTCTTAGTTCGTTAATATCGGAAAACAAAAAACCAGTTCATCAGAACTGGTTTTTTGTTATGAATGAGATGTTCTATGGAGAACTCAAATCCAATATTAGAAACGGAACTTCGCGTTTAAGCCAACAGTTTGCGTATCAGTGCTTTCATGTTTCGCATTTGCGTTAACATAAGTTGCGCCTACAGCAATTGCTGGAGTGATGAAGTAGTTTACGTTCGCACCCCAAGCAGAATTGATTGCAGAGAAGTTGTCTTCATTTGCTGGGTTAGAGCTGAAGTTTGCTTCAGCATAAGAAGCACCAACGCTTAACTTAGGAGTTACATATACGTCAGTTTTCAATTCGTATGCTTGGAAGTCACCGTAAACAAGACCAGCTTCAAAACCTACAGCCATGTTTGTACCATCGATGTTACCTACGTATTTAGTACGCGCAGTGATCGCATCTTGGTCTTCACCAATAACTAATGGTTGAGCTACTGATTTAGCAATACCATTTGAAAGAACGCTGTTTGCGTCTAAAGCAAATTGGTCAGCGATGTTAGTATAACCAACAGCAACTAAGAAGTTAGGAGTAAGCATAGTACCGACTTCTAATGCGAAACGGTCACCATTGTCTTTTTCGCCTTCAGACTTAGTTTGTGAGTGGCTGTATGCAGCACTTGTATACACAGGTAAGTAAGGAGTTGGAAGGTAAGCTTCACCTTTTGCACCGAAAGAGTTGTTCTTCACAGTTGCAACTTCGTCACCGCTTAATTCTGCAAAGCTATAAGCTACAGAAACATTAGATGCTTGGTTTAAGAATGCAGCTTCAGCTAAAGGGCCTTTAGAAGCATCTACATTTTTGAAGTAGTAAGTACCTTGAGCCGCACCAGTGAAGTCTTTGTCATTGTTGCTTTTTGCGTCGATGAATTCAGACTGACCTTGAACTTCGAATTGGTATGCATGAGCACCGGTCATGGCTAAAACTAAAGCAGTGGCTAAACCGAGTTTTTTCATAATGATTTCCAGCTTTAAAACAAGAAAGAGTAAAGTTGGAGCCATTGTATTGTAACAAAGTATGAAGTCAATGTAATAAATTTGAGCTTCCGATAAATGAACAAATACCGATCAGGCGGTGTACAATAAATGAACAATTAAGAAAAACGCTGTCAACCTTTTATAAAGTATATATCTAACAAATAGATAAGTTTATTTTTTAACAAGATAAGTGATGCCATAATAATGTCATCCGTAAATATTTCAATTGGTTTATTCAATCATTGTGATCGGTTTTTTCATTTAAATCATTCTTGTTATTGTCATAATTTTGACGATAAAAGTGTGTATTGAAATATTGTTCTACTGTTTTTATGCGACCTACTTTGCATAATTTCATATTATTGACTGCGCGTTAATATAAACCAAAAGCATCGAATAAATCTGATTTTTAATGAACAATCAACAAAATCGATTATAACGATAAACCCGATCTATTTAATCAACTTTACTTTGTGAGAGCTAATTCACATAATACAAAGCAAGGGATATCTAATTTGCATTTAAATATCTCATAACATTTTCTTTTGAGTTTTTTGATGTTTTTACATCATCGTTTTACTAGCTCGGCTTTCCCCAAGGCTGAGCTTTTTTTTGTCTGTTTTTTTACAAAGTATTGATGAAAATAACACTACAGAACAACGGAGACAAAACACTTATAGTGACAGATTATTCTACTTTTCCAGCTTTATGATGATGTCGAAAAAATTAAAATGTCTGGCCTTTTTTACAGCCATCTTTTTTGCAATTCCCATGACTGCTTGTCAAAGTTTTAGCCAACAAAAGCAACAGCTCTCGACACAAAAAAATGAGCAGCAGCAGATCTCAAGTTTATTCCAGAGTGCCCAAACCAGTGGTGTTTTGGTGATTTATGATGGTAAGAAAATTCAAAGCTATGGCAATGATCTTGATCGTGCAGAACAGCGCTATATTCCTGCCTCAACCTTTAAAATGTTAAACGCCTTGATCGGAATACAGCATCATAAGACCACACCAGATGAAATGTTTAAATGGGATGGCAAAAAGCGAGCATTTAGCAGTTGGGAAAAAGATTTAACCTTAGCTGAGGCGATGCAGGCATCGGCGGTACCTGTCTATCAAGAATTGGCAAGACGTATTGGTCTGGAACTGATGACTCGGGAAGTTAAGCGAGTGGGCTATGGCAATAAAAATATAGGAACTCAAGTCGATAACTTTTGGTTAGTAGGCCCATTAAAAATTACGCCTGTAGAGGAAGTACGCTTTGCCTACGCATTAGCGAAGCAGAAGCTGCCATTTGATCAGTCAACTCAGCAACAAGTAAAAGGCATGTTATTGATTGATGAGGTTCAAGGCACCAAGATCTACGCTAAAAGTGGTTGGGGGATGGACGTTAGCCCACAAGTGGGATGGTGGACAGGTTGGATAGAGCAAGCAAATGGCAAGATCACCGCATTTTCATTAAATATGGAAATGAGTCGACCAGAGCATGCGGAGGCACGGAAGGCGATTGTTTATCAAGCTTTGCAGCAGCTAGATTTATTGGCGAATTAGATTCTTTCTAAAGTCTCAAAAAAAGACCCAGCTTTAGGGAAAGCTGGGCTGAGAAAGGATGTTTAACTTGGGGGAGAAAACATCCTAGAGGGTTACTGGTATAAATTCTGGAATCTTTCTATGCTTGAATTATGTTCTGTGGAACGTAATTTGTGAAATTGATAATTTATATACTTGGGATAGTTTTTTTCGATTTTTAAATGCATTCAAGCGTGGAAAATCAAGCGCATAACCCAAGTGAAATATGATTGATTTTATTTAAAGTAGAAGTTTAGTGGCAAAACGTTTAGATCACTTGGTATGTGTACTAGAGACTTCAACCGTTTTGCCCATATGAGTGCATTAAATTTCGTGATTACCATTCGTAGCGTAAGCGAAATAAATGCATGTCAGGCGTATGGTTGCTGTCTTGGGTATACAGGCGCTCGTAGTCAAAGCCAATACCATGATTGAAACGGATTGCCACGCCAATGCCATGATCGCGTCGAGAGAAATCGTAGCCGCTCCGATATTTTAAATAATTTCCCATCAGATAAGGTTGGATGTATTGCATGCCATGATGGTCAAGATTGACATGATAGCCTGCATAATATTCAAGTCCATAAGCCTCCGTGTCTAACAGGTTTTCAACTGATTGGGTGGAGGCCTGATTGAATGCATCAAAGTTCGGCAATAGATTTTTATACCAGCCAACACCGCTACTGAGCATCCATGTTCCATCAAAATAGAATAGGGCAGTCGCAAGCATGTCTTGAGAGAGCTTAGATGTTGCATGATCAGATTGCAGCTGAGCTTTGTTGTGTTTCCATGAAATCGCCCAGTTTAAGTTTTTATTTAAGTGAATATCGACAGCGGCTTCTTGCCCCGCTTTGCGTTGATAACGGAGCGGATTCAGACTAGTGTTATCTTCAAATAAATAAGCCGCATAAAAATCAATATTTTCCGTTTTTTTCTCATATCTTAAAGTTTTACTGGCCGCTTGAGTCCCATCGAAATAAGCAAAAGGGCTCCATGTTTGTGGTTGCGCCAAGGTACTGTAGTCCCAAAGATCGGTTTTACTCCCGACCACATCGTAATACAGACTATAAATTTTTCCATATTTTAAAGTGCCATAGCGATGGCTCGAGATTCCCGCATAGGCTTGTTCTGTGGTCAGACGCTCATCATTGTTTTGATAATGCCCATCCCAATCTAAAATTTTGGCTGGATTAATAAAATTCTGATAACCCGTAATCAAATGCAGATCATCATTGATTTTATAGTCGGTATTGAGATAAATCCTGCTGGTTGAGCTATAGCCATTGCGACGATATTTCTGTGCTGCATTGGATGGCTGATACTGATCGAAATTCAGGGCTTGCAATCTGAGACTACCAGCACTGGTCAGTTTAAAGTTGTCCTGCGCAGTGAAAATCTGATCCTGATTGATCAATTCAATCTGTGCAAATGCCGAAGAGCAGAGTGCAAAACTCAGGGCAATAAAAACCCGATGGTATTGAAGTTTGAACTTAACCATTTTTAAATACGTCCATGTATAGATTTAAGTGTGAGTGGTTAATCTCCGATGAAAATATTCATCTAAGATGTTGTAATGATGTGTGTTATCCAGTAACTGGAAGGAGACAAAGTCTGGGTCGATGGCTTTCCTTCGATGAAAATACGACTGACTTTGCCCGATCAACTCATCGAGCTCTTCAGCACCACAGAAGATGGCATAGGGCTTTTGAACAGCGACCTCGATCAGGAGGGGACTATATTGTCGAATCTCCTGTTCCGAGAGATTCAATGCTGTATTTAAATGGGTCTGTTGAATGGGCGTGAGATCATAAATACCACTCAATAAAACGGCTTCACTCACAGCAGGATGGGTGAGCATTAATGCAGATAAATGAGCTCCTGCAGAATGCCCAACCAGCATGATGTCTTGAGTGCTCCATGCTTGTTGTTGGATAAAATCAAGCGCTTGTTGGATTTGCTTGACGATTTCGCCCATGCTGCGTTGCGGGGCCAAGTCATATTCAAGCAAGACACACTGCATATTGTTGGCAACAACATCCGTGGCGATAAAGGCAAAATCGGATTTATTACACCATTGCCAATAGCCGCCATGTACAAACACGACGGTTTTGCGCGCCTGTGCTAAAGGAAAGAGATCTAAGCAGGATCGAGCCGTTTTGGCATAGGCAATATCCTGAATACAGGAGTGTTGCTGATAGCTCAACCGACTACGTTGTTGAAAGTCCATCAGAATATCCTGCTCATTTGCAACCGTTCGAGAATTATCATAAAGCTTCATGGCGTGTTTACTCGGAAGCTTCGGTGTTTGTTCTTAAATCGAGCTTTGCCGAGCTGCGTTTTAGCATATAAAAAACGATTAACAGCACAATAAAAGGAATGCCAAACTGTAGCGTAGATTTAAATTCGGCAGTAAACCAGGTGGTGAGGGTAATGCTCAGAATACTGAATAAACCAAACAGTGAAATGAACTGACTTGCTGGGATTCTGTATTTTAATCCAATACCATTTTTCGCAATATGCCGTCTAAAACAGATATGGGTCACAAAGATGCTGCCCCAAGTAAACAATGCACCGAACATGGATAAGGCAATCATGATGGGGAAAGCCGATTCAGGATTGATGGTATACACCACGCTGGCAACAGCAATCCCCATGGCGGATAAAAACAGCGCATTGATGGGCACGCCATTGGGACGGATTTTACCGAAGATTTGAGGTGCATCGCCTGCCCGTGACAAGCTAAATAGCATTCGGGTTGAAATATACAGCATGCTATTCATGGCAGAGAGGGCGGCAACAATCACGATGAAATTGAGAATACTATCTGCATATGGAATCCCGACAATTTTCATCACAGTCACAAAGGGGCTGCTGGCATCTTTGCCAATCAGTTCTGTCCATGGAACCAGTGCCACGATTAAAGACAGGGACAGTAAATAGAATAAAATTAGACGCAGTGCGGTACTTTTAAAGGCGTATTTAACCGCTTTTTCTGGGTTCGATGCTTCACCTGCAGCGACGGCAATCATTTCAATACTTAAATAGCTAAAAATTGAAATAATCACCCCAATCCAGACGCCACTGAATCCATTGGGAAAGAAGCCACCGTGTCCAGTCAGATTATTCACAACATGGTGACTTTGCTGCGTGTTTTGAGTCAGAATACCGATTGCCAACAGAATAAACACGATAATGGCAAAGATTTTAATGGTGGAGAACCAGTATTCCACCAGTCCAAATGCCTTGACGCTATAAGCATTCACTGCAAGCAATGTACCTGAAAAAAACACGATCCAGATCCATGCGGGCAGATCGGGAAACCACATTTTCATATAGTCTGCGACGGCGGTGATCTCAGTACCAACCGCCAGTACGATACAGGCCCAATAACTGTAGCGCACCAAGAAACCCGCCAAGGGACTGATATAATGTTCAGCATAGGCCCCAAATGAGCCTGAAGTTGGGTGTTGCACTGTCATTTCGGCGAGACAAGCCATTAGTGCAAAGGCAATCAGCCCGCCAATGGCATAACTCAAAATGACAGCAGGGCCAGCAAAGCTAATCGCAAATTTGCTCCCCATAAACAGCCCTGTTCCAATCGCACCACCAATTGCAATCATTGCCATCTGCTTGGCGGATAATTTTTTATGTAGTCCTGCTTCACGTGCTTGAATCTTATCAAAATTATTCATCGGCCTCTCCTAGCCATCAGCTCAATCCGAAAGTGACGACTTAGGTCACTTCACCCCGTACTAGGTAGCTTTCATTGTTCCATTCTTGATGCTGCATGATGGCTTTGAGATGTTGCACCGCATGCCAAATATCTTCAAATCCCAGATAGAGTGGGGTAATACCAAAGCGTAA
The DNA here is from genome assembly GCF_000369525.1 of Acinetobacter higginsii. GTDB lineage: Bacteria > Pseudomonadota > Gammaproteobacteria > Pseudomonadales > Moraxellaceae > Acinetobacter > Acinetobacter higginsii. The sequence goes on along the minus strand of NZ_KB850071.1, from coordinate 374,238 downwards.
GACTTCAGGTTCACGATAGTCTCCGATCACACCACGAGCGATCAGTGCCTGAATAATTTCATAGCCATGTGGGTGTTGATAGCTGACATGGCTGCCGCGATATTGATGCGCTTTCGGGGTGATCAGCTCGAAACCATACTCAGCACATTCCTGATCAACCAACGCAATAAATAGGTCGGTTAATTTAAGCGATTTCTCGCGAATTTTCTGCATGTTGGCTTGCAGGAAAATATCTACCCCACATTCGATCAGACTCATGGAAATAATCGGCTGAGTACCGCACAGATAACGGCGAATATTGTTGGCTGGCTGATAATGTTGAGCCATGGCGAAGGGCTTTTGATGTCCCCACCAGCCAGAAAGTGGTTGCCAGAACTGATCCCGATGTTTGGGATTGACCCAGAGCAGCGCAGGCGAGCCAGGACCACCGTTGAGATATTTATAGGTACAGCCAATGGCAAAATCACTGTCCGTTTGATTGAGATCCATCGGTACAGCGCCAACAGAGTGGCATAAATCCCAGATGATTAAGGCATTACTGGCATGGATTTGCTGATTAATCGCGGTCATATCATAGAAATAACCAGTGCGATAATTGACATGAGAAAGCACCACAACAGCGACATCAGTCGTTAAAATTTCGCTTAAACCTGCGGGGCCCTCAATCAATTCGACCTGATAGCCTTGATTGATCAAGTCAATGAAGCCTTCGATAATATAGATATCGGTGGGGAAAGCGTCTTTTTCCGCGACAATGATTTTACGATGTGGATACTTCTCGGCCTGAATTTTGACTGCAGCGGATAACACTTTAAATAAATTTAAGGTGGTCGAATCAGAAATCACGGTTTCGCCAGCATTGGCCCCGATCAGTTGTCCGACTTTATCGCCTAAACGGGTCGGTAAGCCCCACCAATCTGCTTTATTCCAACTGTTAATGAGATCTTCACCCCATTCTTGTTGAATAATATGTTGCGCATAATTTAAAGATTTCTTCGGTCTTGCACCTAAAGAGTTACCATCTAGATAAATGACATTGTTAGGCAAGGCAAATTCATTTTTAAATGTGCCGAGCTCGTCTTGTTTATCCCAATAAAGGCATTGTTCTTGTGTCACCATATTGAATTACATCCCTATATTTATTTAATTCCACTGTTAAATTTTATCACTGCAATTTTTGTTTTTTATCCGATAAAACCAGTAGATAAAGTTGAAAATTAGGATATGATTTCAATAATATTTAAATTATTAGAATAATTTCCGAATATGAATATTGATGCGATTGATCTTAAAATTCTAAATTTCTTGCAGAACGATGCACGCCTGAGTAATCAGGAATTGGCCGATCTGGTGAATCTTTCACCCTCAGCCTGTCATCGACGGGTCAAGCTTTTGGAAAGCAATGGCATTATTGAGAAGTACCAAGCTAGGCTCAATTATGAAAAACTAGGCATTAAAATTGAGGCCATAGTTGAAATAAAATTGATTCAACTCACTGAAACTGATCATAATTTTTTCTTAAAGCAGATTGAGGACTTTGAAGAAGTCGTGAATGCCTATGTGATTACAGGCGAATCGAATTATGTGCTGCATGTGGCGACCAAAGACCTGAATGCGTTTTCACAATTCATTATTAATAAATTGAATAAGATTAAAGGCATTATGAGTATTAATTCTAAGATCATTTTAGATAAGGTCATTCAGAAAAAACTGCTTTGATTTCCGATTTTCTATTGAACCTTGGTCTAGATTTAAAATATTTATTTTAATGATATAAAATACTTAGATTAATTTAATTAAATAAAAATCATTCTCATAATCAATTTTGAAAAGTAATTGCGGGACTGAAATAACGATTGAATAAAGTCAGTCGCGATTAATGTAACCAAAAACCTCGGTTTAAGCGTGGTAGTGGGTTTTATAATTCAGGTAAAATTAAGTTCTGTTTAAAAATCAATTGAGATCGTTTTTGAAAAGTACAAGGTGTATGAATGGGGCGTGAATTAAAAAGCTCGAAATTACGTTCTGAGCAGATTAGTCGTCGTCTCTTTTTCTGCATGATAGTCATTATCTTTTCGATTTTTTATCTCTCCATCCCTTTAATTATTAATAGTTATCAAGAATATATAAAATCAGAACAAACACTCAATGAAATTACCTGCCTTCGTACATTAGTTAAAACAGCCAATAAAATTTCCAGAGAACGGGCACCTTCCAATAAAGTGATGTCGAGCGAACCGAATGTGTTATTGGAAAACCAAAAAGAATTATTCGAGTATCGCAAGATTGTTGATGCAGAAATTGATAACAGCATTGAAGTCTTAAAACAAAACGGGTTTAGGCTGATTGCTTATGAACTGGAAACTGATTTAAAAGTTAAATTGGCTGCAGCACGCGCCATTGTTGATGCCTATGCCAGCACGCCACATGCTGAGCGAACATCGAAGCAATATGATCATGCGATTTTATCCATGTTTAGTGTCTGGGATGAAAGCCGTGAGTTCTTAACGTGGTTATTGGTTCGTTCCAATAGCAAAAACAGCAAGATGTCGAATTATTTCACCTCAATTTTGGTACTCACCGATATGCGTGATCAGGCTGGTAGAGTTGCATCTAATGTTATGGCACCGGTGACATTTGGGGAAAAAATTTCGGATGAAAATCGAGCACGCTCATTACAGACACAACATCAAGCGATCTATCTGTGGGAATTAATTGATACGATCCAGCCTGAACAGTCGAAGACGCTTGAATATGTAGACTTATATCGTCGTGTTAAAACGGAGTTTTTGGATAAAGGATTACCGATTATTGCGCGCTTATTGGATGAAAGTAAAAATAATAAAGCCTACTTTCTGTCTGGGACACAATTGACAGAACGAATGGTGGGGAAATTTACGCCAGTCATGGACTTGCAAAACTATATTCTGGATTACAGCATTCGAGTTGCAGTGAATGAAAATAAATTCGCAAAGCGGCAATTCATTTTTACTTTAATTATTTCTAGCCTGTCTTTATTGATTGCAATTTTCACCATGATTTATGCCAAGCGCAAGGTGTTCAGTCCTCTGATCCATGCCCGTGATATGATTTTGCGTTTATCAGAAACCTCGGATGAACTTCCTTCAGGTAAAAATAATAAGGAAGAATTTGTCTCGCTGTTTGAAGCGATTGATAAACTAAATGGGATGTTAAAGCAACGCGATACCATGGAGTTGCAACTCAAGCAGATTGCAAATTCAGATGCGTTAACAGGCGTGGCAAACCGTTTGGCTTTGGATGAGTATATTCAGGCTCTTGAATCCAAGCCCGAGGGGTTGTCTCAGACTTGTGTGATTGCGATTGATATTGATAATTTTAAGTTTGTAAATGATCAATATGGGCATATTGTTGGTGATCAGGTGATTAGCATGATTGCTGATCAGCTCAAGTATAACGTTCGTGGATCTGATTTAATCGTACGTTATGGTGGTGATGAGTTCTTGGTGGTCATTGAAAACATTCAGATGACGGCTGCAAAAGTTGTGGCAGAGAGTATTCGTTCGGCTATTTTAAAGGAAAGGATTGTGATCCCGAATGTAGCTGAGTCGATTCATGTTTCGGTCAGTATTGGTGTTGCGATTGGGGCAAATAGCTGGTTAGAGTTGTTAGAAAAAGCGGACCAGTCGTTGCTCAAAGCGAAGGCGAAAGGGAAGAATATTGTGGAGACTTGATTCACACAATTATTTAATTATTATAAAGTTCTATAATTAGAATGTTGTTTTGCTATGAATATTTTAGAACAGGAAAAAAGATTAAAGGATTTACTAGAATATAATATTAGAAATGAGGAGGTCGGAACTGCGATTGTAATTACTGGACCTTGGGGTGTCGGGAAGACGTTCTTTTGGAAGAGATTTATAGACGGATGCAATTTTAAAAAGAAGTACGTCTATGTTTCTCTATTTGGTCTTGAGTCTCTGAGTGATTTAAAAACGCACATCTATAGCAATATTGAAAATAATCATTCAAATTTAGAGATTCCTCGATGGATTAGGGGCTTGCCATCTATTTTAAAGGACACACGAGTTTCACAGTTTGGTTTAAGTGCTTCTACTAAGATTTTTGATAGTCTAATGTTCAATCAGGTCAAAGATGCCATTATCTGCTTTGATGATTTTGAAAGAATGTCAAAGAAGCTAGATATCAAAGATGTCATGGGTTTAGCCAATTACTTAAAATTAGAAAAAAATTGTCAGATCATTTTAATTTTGGATGAAGATAAAGCTGAAGGAGACAATAAGAAAAATTATGCTCAGTACAAGGAAAAGTTAATTGATGAAACGATTATTATCAATTCTGTTGAGCCTTTGATTAGAGAAAATGCTAAACATCTTGAGATTGAGGAAGCACTTGTAGAACTTATGATCGAGTTTGCTGAGACATTAGAGATCCATAATTTCCGCTTTTTCCAAAAGGTGTTTAAGCTGTATCAGCAATTTAGAACAGAATTGAGTACTGATATAGCGCTGTCGACCAAAGAAATTATTTTAATAAGAGTTCTTCAAGGTTACTTGATTCATGACTTTGCAAATTTTGAATATGATTGGAATGATTGCCAGTACTATTCTGATAAGGATCGAGAACATTGGAGTGAAATAAAACAACAGAAATATGAAGCATTGAAGAAGATTAGCTATAGCTTTACTCAAGATGATTTATGGTTTTATGAATTTAAAAAATGGTTTGAACAAAAAGATAGTGTAAATTTCCAAAAGCTCAAAGAACTAGCTACATCTGAGTTGATATCAGAGGAACAAAATCAACTTAGAATGGAAATAAGGCAGCTTATGCTCCAGTGGAGAAATATTGAGATAGATAAGAATTTTTGTGAGCGACTACATTCTTTTGCTATCAAAAGGATTGGTTTTGATAGTTTAGAAAATTTAGATTTTTGCAGAATTCTATTAAATAAGTTTGGTAGAGCTGATCTATCAAAGGATTTGAAAATTAATATAAAACTTTGGATAGATGCAAGCGTGAAGGATAAAGGAAAATCGTTTTCTGAAGAAGTATTTGATTTTGGCTATAAGGAAAGAAATATATTTCATCGCTACATAAGAATTTTAGTTAAACATAATCCGTTGGCAGGTTTACCTAGTCTTATAGAAATAGTGAAGCGATATATTATTCATGATGTCTATAATAGGGAAACCAGCCCCCTTGTTTTAGAACAAGCTAATAAGGAAGATTGGCATAAACTACTCTTTGAGGTTTTTAATGAGGACGCAGATTTTAAAGAAATTGATAGGTTAGAATTTATTAAAAAAATAATTAGACAACCAATGAAGCCTGAGTTAAATCCAAAAATAAGACAAGAAATTTTAGAAATATTACAGGAAAAAGCAGAGGAATCAGAACTAATCAAACTGAATGTGGACTATTTAATTACAAGACTAGATGATTAAAAAAGGGCTCATTAGAGCCCATCTTATCACTTCAACAAAGGTTTTAAGAACTTCGCTGTATGTGAAATTTTAGATTTCACCACTTGCTCAGGAGTTCCTTCGGCAATGATTTGACCACCACCCGAACCACCTTCAGGGCCTAAATCAATGACCCAGTCAGCGGTCTTGATCACATCCAGATTATGCTCAATCACCACGATAGTATTGCCCTTATTGCGTAGCTCGTACAAAATGTCGAGTAACTTGGCAATATCATGGAAATGTAGACCTGTAGTCGGTTCATCCAAGATATATAAGGTTCGACCAGTATCACGTTTTGCTAACTCACGTGCCAGCTTCACCCGTTGAGCTTCACCCCCTGAAAGGGTTGTCGCTGCTTGGCCTAAACGGATATAGCCAAGCCCGACTTGGGTCAACGTATCTAAACGACGATGAATCACAGGAATAGCACTAAAGAACTCAGCGGCATCTTCCACGGTCATTTCCAAGACATCAGAAATATTTTTGCCTTTATAACCGACTTCTAAGGTTTCACGGTTATAACGCTTACCATGGCAGGCATCGCATGGCACATACATATCAGGTAGGAAGTGCATCGCGACCTTGATCATGCCATCGCCTTCACAGGCTTCACAACGTCCACCTTTCACGTTAAACGAGAAACGACCTGCGCTATAACCACGTGCTTTGGCTTCTGGTGTTTGTGCAAATAACTCACGAATTGGTGTGAATAAACCCGTATAAGTGGCAGGGTTTGAACGTGGGGTACGACCAATAGGACTCTGGTCAATATCGACCACTTTATCCAAATGCTGTAAGCCATCAATTGAATCAAATTTTTCCGCAGTCAGCGTGGTTGCACCATTCAGTTGAGTCGCAGCCAAAGGTAATAAGGTACGGTTAATCAGCGTTGATTTACCTGAACCTGAAACCCCTGTGACACAGGTCATGATGCCCAATGGGATAGTCAAATCCACATTCTGTAAGTTATGTCCGCTTGCGCCAGACAACTTGATGACTTCGTCTGGACGTGGCGATTGAGTACGCTGTTTTGGCACTTCAATCTTCAATTTACCTGACAGATATTGACCTGTGAGTGAGTCAGGATGATTGGCCAACTCATCATAAGTACCTTCAGCAATCACCGCACCGCCATGAATACCCGCACCTGGTCCGATATCAATAATATGGTCAGCCGCACGAATCGCATCTTCATCATGCTCAACCACAAGCACGGTATTGCCCAGATCACGTAGCCGAATTAGGGTTTGTAGCAGGCGATCATTATCACGTTGATGCAGGCCAATTGAAGGTTCATCCAGTACATACATTACGCCCATCAAGCCTGCACCGATTTGTGAGGCCAGACGGATACGTTGTGCTTCACCCCCTGAAAGGGTTTCAGCCGAACGTGCCAAGCTGAGATAGTTCAGACCAACACTGACCAAGAAGTGTAAACGCTCACGAATCTCTTTAAAGATTTTATCCGCGATTTCACCTTTAGCTCCTTCCAGATTCAGATCTTGATAATAGTTTTCCGCATCACCAATCGACATTTTGGTGATCTGTGCAATGGTCTTGTCTTTGACCCGCACATGACGAGAAATTTCATTGAGACGTGAACCACCACAAGCATCACATGCTGCATTCGACAGATATTGTGCCAAATCATCACGCACATAATTCGATTCAGTTTCGCGGTAGCGACGTTCTAAATGCGGCAAAATCCCTTCAAAGGCTTGCACACGGCTGTGTTTACGACCGCGTTCATCAATATAACTGAGGTCAATTTTCTCTTTGCCTGAGCCTTGTAAGAATTTTTTCTGGGTGTCTTTATCTAATGTATTCCACGGTTGATCGAGGTCAATATTGAAATGATCAGCCACTTTTTGCAGCATGGTGTAGTAATACGGGCGCTGTCTGTCCCAGCCGCGAATAGCCCCTTGGCTGATTGAAACTTCAGGATTTGGAATCAGTTTATCAGCACTGAAATGGCTACGCGTTCCTAAACCATCGCAGACAGGGCAAGCACCGAAGGGGTTGTTGAATGAGAACAGACGTGGTTCAAGTTCAGCCACGGCACGATCGCACTCAGGGCAAGAATGTTTTGCTGAGAAGACACGTTCAGGATGCTCGCCGTTCATCCACGATAAAACCGCAATATCACCACCTAGACGCAGTGCCGTTTCAAACGATTCTGCAATACGGTTCCCCAGATCATCACGCACTTTAAAACGATCGACGACGACTTCAATGGTATGTTTTTTCTTTTTGTCCAGTTCAGGCGGGGTATCAATATCAATGATTTCACCATCGACACGGGCACGTACAAAACCTTGACCTTGCAGCTGTTCAAACAGTTGGGTGTATTCACCTTTACGCTCACGTACCACAGGAGCGAGCAACATCAGGGCGGTGCCTTCTTCAAGGCTTTTTACTGCATCAACCATTTCTGAAATGGTTTGTGCCACCATCGGCAGATCATGTTCAGGGCAGTAAGGTGTACCGACACGGGCATAGAGCAAACGCAAATAGTCGTAAATTTCAGTAATGGTACCGACGGTTGAGCGTGGGTTGTGGCTGGTTGACTTTTGCTCAATCGCAATCGCCGGGGAGAGACCTTCAATCGAATCGACTTCTGGTTTTTCCATTTGTGACAGGAATTGACGGGCATAGGCCGAAAGTGATTCGACATAGCGACGTTGACCTTCAGCATACAAGGTATCAAAGGCCAAGGATGATTTACCAGAGCCAGAAAGTCCCGTAATCACCACAAACTTGTCACGTGGAATATCGAGTGACACATTTTTTAAATTATGGGTACGTGCGCCTCGAATACGGATATGACTTTGACTCATAAATACATCTCAATAAGCTGAATATGAAAACGTGTATATGATAGCGATTTAAAATCGTTCAAGTGGTATAAAAATAATTAAAACGACAAATTGTGACGGTTAATGAACTGGTTCACATTTATCGCACGCTAAGCGCCTAGTATTTTTAGCATTCAATGCCTCAGATTACCATGTAAAAATTGATCACTTATTAAAATACATAATTTACTAGACGACTGGTCTAATATTGATTTATAGTGTGACGATGAAACGATCAAATAAAAGTGAAGCCACGCGACAACATATTTTGGATACCAGCTTTGAATTGGTATTACGTAAGGGTTTTGTTGGTGTTGGCTTGCAAGAGATTCTCAAGGCCTGTGATGTCCCGAAAGGGTCGTTCTACCATTATTTTGCTTCTAAAGAGGCATTTGGTTGTGCCTTACTGGAACAGTACATGGCGGATTATAAAATCCGTGTCGAGCAGCTCTGGCAGCAGACCGAACAAAATGCGTATGCGCGGTTGATGGCGTTATGGCAGGCGTGGATCGATGATCCTGTTTATGGCAGCTGGGCAGAGAATTGTCTGATTGTGAAATTGGCCGCAGAGGTTTCGGATTTATCTGAAGACATGCGCCAAATTCTCAACCTCGGTGTGCATCGACTGACTCAACGCGTGGCGTTGTTATTACAAGAAGGGCAACAACAAGGCTCAATTCCTACCCATCTTGATCCATTAAAAACAGCCCAGGTGTTGTACCAATTGTGGTTGGGTGCTGCCTTGATGACCAAGTTGGCTCAAGACAAAGCACCGCTACATTTAGCCTTAGAAACCACTCAACAACTGCTCCAACCGATTAAGGAATAAAAAATGCAAAGTATTATCCATCACAGTTTTGGTGAACCCGTCGATGTGTTGCAGTTGGGCGACATGCCTCAGCCTGAGCCGAAAGCAGGTGAAGTTCGTATCAAGATGATCATGTCTCCTATGCATAATCATGATGTTTGGACCGTACGTGGTAGCTATGGTTATAAGCCAACCTTGCCTGCGATTGGTGGTAGCGAAGCGGTGGGTATTGTCGATGCAGTGGGTGAAGGTGTTGATGCAAGTAAATTCGGACAGCGCGTTGCGGTCGCAGGGGTACATGGCAGTTGGGCAGAATATTTTATCGCACCAGCAGCAAGTATCATCCCTTTAAATGATGCGATTGATGATCAGACCGCAGCACAGCTAATTGGGATGCCGATCAGTGCTTTGATGTTGCTCGATTTTGTTAATGTACAAGCAGGTCAATGGCTGATTCAAAATACGGCTAATGGTGCGGTAGGGAAAACGGTTGCCATGATTGCTCAAGCACGTGGACTACAAGTGATTAATTTGGTTCGTCGTAGCGATGCGATTGCGGAAATGCAGGCCTTGGGGATTCAGCATGTGGTTGCGACGGATCAGCCAGATTGGAAACGACAAGTAAAAGCGATTCATACGGATCAGCCATTAATTGCTGGGGTGGATTCAATTGGTGGCAGTGCCAGCGGGGAAATGTTGAATTTACTCAGTGAAAATAGTCTATTGGTTTCGTTTGGTAGTATGACTGGCGAGACTATGCAGATCTCATCGGGTGATCTGATTTTTAAACAAGCCACGGTTAAGGGTTTCTGGGCCAGTGTGGTCAATAAAGAAATGCCAGCAGAGCGTAAAAAGGCTTTGTTTGTAGAACTACTGACACTTGCAACTCAGAAAAAACTGATTTTACCTGTTGAAGGTATTTTTAGTTTCGATCAGATTGAAACGGCGGCATTGAAAGCAACTCAAGGCGCGCGTCAAGGTAAAGTGTTGTTAACACCATCACTGTAAAACATATGAGGTCAGTCTAGGGGTTGGCCTCATTAAATTCGAACACAATAAAAAGGAAAAAATCGCATGTTGGGACAAGTACTGATCGGGTTAATTGCAGTATTGCATGTTTATATTTTGGTGCTGGAAATGTTTTTATGGGACAAGCCTTATGGTTTAAAGGCCTTTGGCAATAGTCTGGAAAAAGCACAACTGACCAAAGTGTTGGCACAAAATCAGGGGTTGTATAATGGTTTTCTGGCGGCTGGGTTATTCTGGTCATTACTAGCACCTGCAACATATGCGATTGCGATTGCCAATTTCTTTTTGGGCTGTGTCTTGATTGCCGGGATCTACGGTGGGCTCACCGCGAGTAAAAAGATTATTTATATTCAGGCTGTACCTGCATTGATTGCTTTAATCGTGGTGAATGTTTTTTAACCCAGCAATAAAAGTAGGCATTTAAACTGATTTATGCTTTAATGCACTCAGTTTGAGATGAGCCTCATACAGTATATCGGACGATACGATATACGACTAAGCCCCTTAATTGGGGCTTTTTTATGTCTATAGAAAATACAGAGAGAAGCTGTTTAAGCTTGATCCAACCCTAACCATTGACGTTGTTGATAGGCGCTGTCCCAGAACAACCACTCCAGTTTTGCACCCATGCTATAGGCTGCATGCATTTTGGCTAAGGTATCTTCATCACAACGGGCCGCCACTTTATCAACCGTCGCAATCACATTGCGCACCGCGGTATTAAATTCCTCCCCTGCATAGGTATCGATCCATGCTTGGTAAGGATTGTTGGCAACCGATTGACTGACGATATCTTTACCCACTTCGGCATAAATCCAGAAACATGGCAGTAAGGCCGCTAAAATCACTGGATAGCTTTCCGACCATGCCGTTGCCGTCAAGAATGAGGTGTAATGATGGCAGGCCAAAGTCAGCGGTGTGCTTTCAAATTCGGTTTTGCTGATCTCAAATTCCTGCATAAAGTCACTGTGCAAGCTGCGTTCCACAATAATGGCGATTTTTGCTGCTTCAGAAAATTGAATCACATCATCAGCTTCATAAGCTTTTGCGGCAGCCACAGCAAGGGCACGTCCATAGGCCAATAAGTAATGTGCATCTTGAATCACATAATGACAAAAGGCTGAACGATCGAGTGTGCCCGCTGCAAGTTCTTGATTAAACGGAAGCGCTAATATTTTTTGATATAAATCTTGATTACGTTGCCAAACTTCTTGAGAAAACGTCATGGATTTGAACCTGTTTAAAACACGAAAATAAATCTGTTCGTACTATAGCAGAGTCTGGTCTGGATGGTTTTTTGCCAAAACAAGTCCAACAATCTTTTCTCTTTTTGGGTCAAAACTCGCCTACAATAAGCACATTTTTATCACTCTACATTTGGATAAAAGGCTGCTCATGAAGCATTTCCGGTTCTCAATATTTTTTACGATTGTGTGTTTAGCACTTTCGGCTTACTGGGGCTATACGCATGGCCCTGAAGCGGGTGTTGCCACCATGCTAAAAGCACTGACCATTACTGCCATTCTAGCGGTGATGGAAGTGTCTCTTTCTTTCGATAATGCGGTGGTGAATGCCTCAGTACTGCGTGGTTGGGATCATTTCTGGAAAATGATCTTCTTGACCGTGGGTATTCTGATTGCCGTATTTGGGATGCGTTTAATCTTCCCTGTGGTGATTGTCGCGGTAACCGCCGATATGGGCATGGTTGAAGTTGCTAAAATGGCCCTGAATGATCCGAAGACTTATTCAGAACGCTTAATGGCCCATCATGCTGAAATTTCAGCCTTTGGTGGTACCTTCTTATTGATGGTATTCCTCAACTTCTTCTTTGACGATGGTAAAGAAACCCATTGGTTTAAATGGTTGGAAGCGAAATTGGCCCATTTGGCTAACGTGCCTGCCATGTCGGTATTCTTGGCTTTGATTGCGATGATCATCATGGCGGCGAATGTTGATGAGTCTGCTCGTTTGGCTGTGACCATGGCCGGAATCTGGGGCATCGTGGTGTATATTGGTGTACAGGTCTTGAGTCATTTATTGGGTGGCGAGCCTGAGATTGATGAAAATGGCAATGCCATTGGCCATGACTCAAGTGGTGCAGCTTCGGGTGTGGTAAAAGCCGGTTTTGGTGGTTTCCTCTATCTTGAAGTGCTAGATGCATCCTTCAGTTTTGATGGAGTGATTGGTGCATTTGCGATTACCAGTGATGTGGTGATCATCATGCTGGGTCTAGCAATCGGTGCGATCTTTGTCCGTTCAATGACCATTTATCTGGTGGAAAAAGGCACTTTGGATGCGTATATCTACTTAGAGCATGGTGCGCATTATGCAATTGGCGCACTGGCATTTATTATGATTGCCAGCGGTACAGGCTTACATGTACCTGAAGTGGTTACGGGTCTGATCGGTGTGGCCTTTATTGTATGGGCGGTGTTGGCTTCGATTCAGTATAGCAAGCGAGAACAACAAGCCTCTTAAGCTTGTTTTCAGCTTGATCAGCTAGTGTAAATAAAGGAGCGAACATCGCTCCTTTATTTTTTCTCTGCAGAAAGATTGTGTTTTTCATGATCTAACTTACAACCTTTGTAGGCGAATGGCTTATAATTCGCTGAGCCAGTTATAGTGTCTTATCAACAATGAATGCTTTAGAACGTCGTTCAACCTTTGCCTTAAGTAGCATTTTTGCCTTGCGCATGTTGGGCTTGTTCATGATTATTCCTGTGTTTTCAGTCGCAGGACAATCCTATCAATACGCTACACCAGCCTTAATTGGTCTTGCGGTTGGGGTCTATGGCTTAACCCAAGCAATTTTACAGATTCCGTTTAGCTTATTGGCCGATCGCTTTAGTCGTAAACCTTTGGTTGTTTTGGGCTTATTGTTGTTTGCAATTGGTGGTGCAATCGCAGGTTTATCCGACACGATTTATGGCGTGATTATTGGTCGTGCCATCGCAGGTGCAGGTGCAGTTTCAGCGGTGGTGATGGCATTACTGGCTGATGTCACCCGTGAAGAACAGCGGACCAAAGCCATGGCCGCAATGGGCATGAGTATTGGCCTGTCTTTTGTGGTGGCCTTTAGCTTAGGGCCGTGGCTGACTAGCTTGGTGGGTATTTCAGGTCTATTCTTTGTGACCACGATTATGGGTTTGGCTGCAATTGTAATGCTCTTGCTGGTCCCTAAAGTCACGCGACACCATCGCAACTATCAGCAAGGTTATCTGAATCAGCTCAAGCAAGTCATCCAAATGGGCGAGTTGAATCGTCTGCATGTCTCAGTCTTTGCACTGCATTTATTGTTGACTGCGATGTTTATTTATGTGCCTTCACAGTTGATTGAATATGCTGGAATTCCTTTAGCAAAGCATGGCTTAGTCTATTTACCATTATTGGTAATCAGCCTGTTTTTTGCCTTTCCAAGCATTATCATCGCGGAAAAATATCGCAAAATGCGCGGCATTTTTCTTACTGCGATTGCAGGGCTTATCGGCGGTTTGCTGATTCTAATCTTTGGTTATGAGTCTAAATATGTATTGCTGGCAGGACTCGGTTTATTCTTTGTCGCCTTCAATGTCATGGAAGCCTTATTACCCTCTTGGTTATCCAAAGCAGCTCCGATCCAATCCAAAGCCACTGCGATGGGCGTCAATGCCAGTAGCCAGTTCTTGGGTGCCTTCTTTGGCGGGACCTTGGGTGGGCAGCTTTTGATGTTACAGAATACTGCGCTCGGGTGGAGTGTGCTTACGGGGATTGCTATAATATGGCTGCTAATTAGTTTTGGTCTGGCTCAGCCGAGATATTTATCTTCCATTGTGTTGCCTTTACCTCAGGCGATACAAACAGATGAATGGACTTCAAAACTGTTGGCGATTCGTGGTATTGAAGAAGTCGTGGTGATGCCAGAACAGCAAGTTGCGTATATTAAAGTCGATAAACAGTGCATTGATGATGCTGGGCGACAAGATTTAACGCACTTGATTGGCAAAGAGGTAGCCATTTAATCATAACTCTTATAAAGTAAAACGTAGAAATATATAGGATGAAGACAGCTAATGCGTGGTGTGAATAAAGTTATTTTAGTAGGTACTTTAGGTAAAGATCCGGAAACAAAAACTTTTCCAAATGGTGGATCATTAACTCAATTCTCGATTGCGACAAGTGAATCGTGGATGGACAAAAGTACAGGTGAGCGTAAAGAGCAAACAGAATGGCACCGTATCGTGTTACATAACCGTTTAGGTGAAATTGCACAACAGTATCTCCGTAAAGGCTCAAAAGTGTATATCGAAGGTTCATTGCGTACCCGTCAATGGACAGACCAAAATGGTCAAGAGCGTTACAGCACTGAAATTCGTGGCGATCAAATGCAGATGCTGGATAGCCGTCAACAAGGCGAGCAGAGCGGTGGTGATTTTAACCAACCCCGTTTTAACAACAATAATAACCAAGGTGGCAGTTACCAAAATACGGGCTATAACAATAACAACAACCAAGGTGGTTATGGTCAAGGCGGCGGCTTTAATGGCGGCAGCCAGCAAGGTAATTATGCAGGTAGCCCACAAGCAGGCAATGGTTTTAATACACCAAAAGCAGCACCTCAACCTGCTGCGGCAGCACCTGCTGATTTAGACGATGATTTACCGTTCTAGATCGAAGTAACAGACATAAAAAAGGCATAAAACTGAGTTTTATGCCTTTTTTATTGCTGTGCTAGCTTTCGCTGACCTTTATGGTTTGGTGATCATTTATGATTGGCTATGCGTGAAAAAATTGCCGAATCGGAACAAGAGAATTGAATTCTCTATTAAAACGCGACTATAAAGAATAGCCACTGTCAGTTTTTGCCAATTCTCTCAGGCCTTCCATCAGGGTCTCGATCAGCTTTTCCACCACCAAGCGTTGACCTTTGCGCGAGGCATAGACTAACTGTACGGTGCCCCGATTGGACTTCCATTCGGGTAATAGGTGAATCAGTTTACCTTTTTGGATATCCGCTTGCACCGTGAGATAAGGTAGATCTGCAATGCCTAAACCATCATGGACCGCATAATAAACCCCAGCCAAATCATTGCTTTTGACCCGCGGTTGATAAGGTACATCCACGCTTTCATCACTGTGAACATGACATAAATGCCAATAATATTGATGTTTTTGAATACCCAAGGCCACGCTCGGATAGTGCTGTAATTCTGAATAATGCTGAATGGTTCTGTCTTGTAGTAATTCTGGTGCTGCCACCAGACAATGCTCGGTTCGAATCACATCGCGGACAATGAGACTGGAATCTTGATTGGGTTCAAAACTGGTACGGATCGCGATATCAATATCATCATGTAGCACATCGACACGACGGCTAGTGAGCTCTAAAGAGATTTCAACTTTGGGATAGGCTTTTAAAAACTGATTGAGTAATTTCCGAATCTGGAAATGCATCATTAACGGTGGGCAACTGATTTTGACCATGCCTTGCGGTTCATTTTTCTGCTTGAGTAGGACATTCTCGGCACATTCGACCTGTGCAATCACTTTGCAGCATTCTTCATAAAACTCTTGGCCTAAATCCGTGACTTTAAAATGACGGGTAGTGCGTTGAATCAAGCTGACATTAAATTTATGTTCAAGTTCAATGATGCGACGGCTGAGCTTGGATTTGCTGATGTTCTCAGCTTCGCTGGCTGCACTAAATCCGCCGTGTTTCACCACCAAATAGAAATAATGAAAGTCATCAAATGAGTTGATCAAGGCAAAGCGAATCCGATAAATATGACAAGATTAGGATAGCATTAACTCTCCTAATCTTGATATGACGGTTTATTTTTCTGCAGTATTGGTGAAATAACTGGTCATCAAGTTGCGATAATCAGGAATATGATTCGAGAATAAAGCGCCTAAGCCTTCGATATCATTGCGCCAGTCACGGTGAAGTTCACAAGCCATACCAAACCAAGTCATCAGCTGTGCACCTGCTTGTGACATACGATCCCATGCCGCATCGCGAGTGAGCGCATTAAAGGTACCTGACGCATCGGTAATCACAAATACTTCGAAGTCTTCTGCTAGTGCAGACAGGGCTGGGAATGCGACACAGACTTCCGTGACCACACCAGCAATAATCAATTGTTTTTTACCTGTAGCTTTGACCGCTTTAACAAAGTCTTCATTGTCCCAAGCATTGATTTGGCCTGGACGAGCGATATAAGGGGCATCTGGGAACAGTTCTTTCAGTTCAGGGACCAGTGGACCATTTGGGCCATTTTCAAAGCTGGTGGTGAGAATTGTTGGTAAGTTGAAGTATTTTGCGGCATCTGCCAATGCCAAAACATTGTTTTTAAATTTGTCTGGATCAATATCCCGAACCAATGAAAGGAGGCCAGCTTGGTGGTCGACCAAAAGTACCGCTGCGTTGTCTTTGTCTAGGCGAATATAATCTTTAGCCATTGTTGTATCCTCATGTTTTTGTAAAAAGAACACGGAAAAGAAAGTGAATTTCCGTCGTGCTTGAAATTATGCTAGTTAAATTTTTCATGTAGATGAAGCGCAAAAAATGAGATAAACAATATCAAAAATAGGATGATTGATAATGTTTAGGGATTGATTCGTTTTTTAATTTTCAATTGTCCTATATGTAGAATAATGTGTTGCCATTCTGAGGCTATAAGCACACCTGCTTGAGGCGTAAAATAGATCCCAAGAACAGAACTTCTACTCTATAGGAGAAACCAAATGAAAAGAATTCTGGGTGTGTATCAAAATAAACACATGCACTGGGTCGGTGATGGTTTCCCAGTGTATAACTTGTTTTCCTATGACCGTTTAGGCCAAAGCCTCAGCCCATTCCTTTTATTGGACTATGCTGCACCATACCGTTTTGACCCAACCACAGCACAACATGGTGTCGGTTCGCATCCACATCGTGGCTTTGAGACCGTGACCATTGCTTATCAAGGTGAAGTGACGCATAAAGACTCAAGTGGCGGTGGCGGAACCATCAAAGCTGGTGATGTGCAATGGATGACCGCAGGTGGTGGTATCTTGCATCAAGAGTTCCATTCGCCTGAGTTTGCCCATCAAGGTGGTTTGTTTGAAATGGTTCAGTTGTGGGTTAATTTGCCAGCGCATTCCAAAATGACGCCAGCAAAATATCAAGCCATTGAAGCCGATCAAATTCAGCACATTAAATTGGATGATGCGGGTAGTGAAATGCGAGTGATTGCAGGTCAATACCAAGACACCGCAGGTGCAGCAACCACCTTTAGTCCAGTCAATGTCTGGGATGGTACGATTGTAAAAGATCAGCAACATACTTTTTATGCGACCGAAGGCCATACCGCATTGTTGGTATTGCTCTCTGGTCAGGTGGTCTTAAATGAGAACCAAAGCATAGAAGCACCGAGTTTGGTGGTGCTGAGCCGTGAAGAAATTGACTTTAGCATCAAGGCCGAACAAGACAGTAAATTCCTGATTTTGACTGGGCAGCCACTGAATGAACCGATTGAAGGTTATGGACCTTTTGTCATGAATAGCAAAGCGGAAATCGTTGAAGCCGTTCGTGATTTCAATAGTGGTAAATTTGGTTCAATGCAAGCTTAATTGCAAGTTAAATCAGTTGTTTATATAAGAAAGCCTATCACTCCGTTAGAGTGATAGGCTTTCGCTGTAAGGGTCCTCTATTGATTTTTTAATATTATGTCACTTATAATTATTCAGCTTGTTATGTGACTTTGTTCTCGTTATTGTTTAATAAAAATAGCACTAATATTGGGCTTTGCAAAGGCTATAAAACACTGAAAATGAAAAAATATAGAATGTTCTGTATGTTTTTGTGTCCTAAAATGTAATAAGTCTAATTTTTTCATTATGTTAAGATAGAAATGCAATTTGTGATAAAATGTAACAAGAATCCAACAACGATATTACGACAAAAGTCTGGCAGAAGCCTTCAATCTGGTATTTTTTAATACCGTGTTTCGCTTAACTATCGGTCATAATCAAGAAAAATCATCAACTGATGGGACATAATTTTGGATATTGCAATTATTGGCAGTGGAATGGCAGGACTTGCCTCAGCCAGAATCCTACATGATGCAGGGCATAAGGTAACTATATTCGAAGCACTCGCAGGGCGAGGCATGGATAGTCATAGTATTGATTTTGATGGTGGCATTATTGATGCCCCGCTACGCGTAATGAATCCAAAGCTTTGGCAAAATACTTTAAGTTTGGCAAGCTACTTGGGCATAGAAACTTTCCCTGTCCGTACCTTTATGGCTTGCAGTTGGTTGTTTGAAGATAAAACAGATACATGGCTCACCACTTCACGTAGCCGTATTGGCAATTTCCCGATTATTAATAACCGCAAAGGCATTCAGCAATATGGTTGGCGCTTGGTCAAAGGCATGTTGCAGCTGAAAACAGCGGTGCATCAATTTTTTAAATCAGATAATCAGGACATCACACTAGCTGAATTCATGAATCAATATCATATTGAGGAAGTGTTCTGGCATGGTACGGTGATGCCAGTGCTGTATACCATTTGTACTTGCCATCCTAAAACCATTGGAGAATGGCCAGCCAAACCTTTATTAGAATTTATCCGTCAGTTGACGGAAGGTGAAGCCTTACTGCGAATGAAAGGCGGAACGCCTGCACTGGTCAATCGCTTGATTGAAGGCATTGAAATTCATAGTGGTTCGCCTGTTCAAAAAGTTGAAGAGCAGGGCGAAAAAGTTTTGGTGGAAAATGCACAGGGTGAAAGCCAGTTATTTGATCGTGTGGTGATTGCGACACCAACCCCAGTGATTGAAGATTTCCTCAAGCAGCCACAATTTGCCGATGATATTGCCTTACTGAAAAAATTCCGCTTTGAACAAGGTGATTTGGTGATTCATACCGATCCAATCGTGATGCCACAACGCCGTAAAGATTGGGCAGTATTGAGCTATATGATGGATCGTAAATTTACCCGTCAGCAATTTACCGTATGGATCAATGCAATTGAACCAAGCTTGGTGGGTAAAAATGCCGTGTTCCAGACGTGGTGTCCGGTGATTGATATCGATCCGAAGAAAATCATTTCCAAGGTGAAACTTACCCGTGCGGTGGTTGACTCAGAAACGGTCGCTCTGAATAAACAAATTCAGCAACGTCATTTGGATTTAAACCGTAAAGTATTCTATTGCGGTTCATGGTCGTGTGATGGTTTGCCGATCTTAGAATCTGCTGTGACCTCTGCGATGCATATTTCTGAAATCTTAGGTGCCGCCGTTCCATTTGTGGGATTAAAACCAAAAGTCAAAGTTGCGCCTGAACTCGGTTATTAAGCATGGCCACCTTCAAGCAAGCGCTGATCGAAAAAGTCATAGGGCATAAATATGCGATTGATGCCAAACGGCTCGGTGATGATGCATGGCTTGCTTGGAGTAATTTAGGTTTTTGGCAAGGCCAACATCATTGTTATCCACAGGCCTGCCAAAGTCTGGCCGATCAAATTGCACAATCGATTCAACTGAAATCCACAGATCATGTTTTAGATCTAGGCTGTGGACAAGGTGCCAGTTTGTTGCACTGGACCCAGCATTATCACATTCAACAACTCAGTGCAGTTGAGTTGCAGCCTGATTGTGCCAAACGAATTCAAAAACAATTACCGCAGGTTCAAATTCATTGTGGATCTTTTTTGAATTTAAAAGCACTGCAATTTTTGAATTCATTTGATGTGGTGCTGTGTATAGATGCGGCTTATCACAGTGATTTAAATTCATTTCTCAATTCAGCATCTTCAGTTTTAAATTCAAAAGGTCGGATCGCATTTCACACCCTGATGTGGTCGGAAAATTGGCTACAGTGTTCTGCTCTGCAAAAACAAAAATATCGCTATCTGTTAAAAAGTGCGGATGTGAATTGGCAGCATGTGATGGATCAGCAGCAGCTAGGGCAGGCTTTAGCGCAGCATGGTTTTACGGATATTCAAATTCAGGATTTTTCTGAGCCGGTGTTGAATGGTTTTGCGGAATATATCGAAACACGGAAAATTGAAAAATCAGCGTTTGATTTGGCTCAACTCAAAATAAACATGACTGCCAAGTTGTGCCGAAAACTCTACCAAGATGGATTAGTGCGTTATATTCAAATCAGTGCAGTAAAAAAGTGAGAACAAGATGCCAAATGAATATAAAGGTTCATGCCTGTGTGGGGCAGTTAGCTATCAGGCGGAGGTTGCGCCACGTTATCGTTTTAATTGTCATTGTCGTGATTGTCAGAAGGCCACAGGCAGTGCTTATGCACCGATTGCTTTCTTTCATCAATCCGAACTGAAAATTAATGGTGAATTAAAATATTTTGAGTCTTTGGGATTATCAGGTAAGCCAATCCGCCGTGCATTTTGCCCCAATTGTGGTTCACAAATGTTTGGTCTACCAGAACTCGTACCTGAAATGATTTCAATCCGTGCAGGAACATTGGATGATCCAAATTTGTATCAACCGCAAGCAGAATGTTTTGTGAGTCATGCAAATGAATGGGATTTATTAAATCCGAATATTTCGCATTTTGAGAAAATGATGGGGAAGAAACGAGAGTAAAGCGAGAAATGGTGCCGGCACACGGATTCGAACTGTGGACCTACTGATTACAAGTCAGTTGCTCTACCAACTGAGCTATGCCGGCAACGTGGCGAGAATTCTACAGAATCTGTTTAAAAAAACAAGCGAAAAAATGAGCAATCAGATAAATTTAATTGGATTGTCGAATTTTCGCCAATTTCAGCTTAGCTATTGAGTGCATAGACAAAGGAGTCAATGGTTTCACCTGTGCTTAAATGCGCTTTAACAGGGACACGTTGATAGCCTACACCTTCGAATTCATCCAGTGCCTGCCAGTGTTGTTCTAGGTTGTCTGAAAAAAAGACAAAGCCAGATACTTTTTGATCTGTTTGATCTAAAACAATACCTGGAAAGCCCAATTCAGCGCCCCAGCCTTGTTGTTTGAGTGTGCCAAATACATGTGCTTCTGCCCATGTACCACCAATATTTTCCATGATATGGGCATTGGGACGGTTTGGCCCTAGAGTGCCGTAAACAAATAAACTGAGCATAGTTAAAGGTAGAAAAGTAAAACAAATAGAGTAGCAAAATTTTGATAAAAAGAGCATGTGTTTATAAATGTTATCAAGTTCCAGAACTTTACATCATTTCTTCAACCATTTCCCTATCAAGCCATTTTTGATCAATCGCCTTCTTAATTGCAGAGTGCAAGACAGGGTCGGATTCCAAGGAAATCCCGCTGTATTGGCTAGGAGCACCATCATTTAATGAAAATATTGCCGATTCTGGGAAATTTGTAACTAATCCCTTCCGGCTTCTAATTCTCTGAATATAATAAAATTCAATAGGAATAAGGTGAAAAGCAATGGCTGTTCTGAATTCTCCACTCTCAATTGCCGCTTCTCGAACTCGATATTGGAGCGCGGATTCAAGTATAGATGTGAATAATCCAACGTCTTCCGAAAAAATGTTCTCTATAACGTTGGCATATTTGTGATCTTTTTTTTTGAATTCATAAATACCTGTTAAATACTCTATATCTATAGAGTTATCCTTGCACCAAAGCTGCGCCATTAACCTGCCGATCTCGGAGTTCTGAAGATATTTTTCTCTATCCGGAATTTCAGTCAGTCCAGAAAGATACCTTCCTATGTAATCGGATCTTTTCGGAACGCCGGTCACATCAAACCAAGCAATTAAAAGCTGAATGTTTGACTCCAAATCCGTATAAGTGTTCGGACGGCATAAAAATCCCCACCAAATAGCATCCAAGCCTCTATGCAAATATTCGTAGCCTTGAGCCAAATCGTCTTTGGCGTGAATCAAATACCGTCCCATCCACCACAGCATGGCGGCCCGCCGTCCACCAGCGGTTAATACCGACTGAAATCCAGCAGTATCGCTTCCTGACCTGAGAGTTTTTTCAAAATCTTTTTGTTTTTTCAGTGGCAGCCAAAAATTTGATGAGAATGCCTCATCAAAATCCTTTTTCTGCACTAGAATATATTTTTCAGCTTCATTTTTTAAGAAGCTTATTCTCTTTTTGAATTCCTTGTCGTCTACCATCGCCTTATCACAATCGTTCTTCTACGTTGTCGTGTATCTTCTGCATGTTTTTACCTGTTTTTTTGACTAAAAATAGCCTTTTTGTACTGTTTTTTAAGCCTAAAATTAAGCTAAATGCTTCTTAAATAGTGATTTTACATTGACGGAATCCACTTTTTTACTCTTTTTGAAATCATGTTCAAAGCATTGCTATATAAGGCTTGCAAGGTATTTTACCATGATTTTGGTGAATTGTTTTACTATAGTTTTTGAAGTTGACTTATTGAAGTCGCAAGAGATTAACCTAGATTACATTTTAGAGCTAATCTTTGAGAATAATAAGAAAGTGAAAGATAAGGCAACCTTGGTTGAAGATATGCGATGAGTGATTCGTGCTAGCTTAGGAAATCGAGCTAAAGAAAGCTTAATAGTCGATATTATTAATCATACTGATTTAGACACGATTGATGATAAAGCTAGTGTGATAGATGCCTTTTTCATTTTTGCGCAATCAGAACAACAGCGTGAAGTGCAGGAATTAGTAACTGATGAAAATTTGAATGAGGATGCAGCAAAGCGCTATATCATGAGCTCATTGAAGAGGAAGTTTGCTAATGAGAATGGTACTGAGCTTAATGCAGTTCTGCCAAAGATGAGTCCACTAAATCCGCAGTGTTTGACAAAGAAACAAAGTTTTTTTTAAAAAATTGCCATATTAGTTGAAAAATTTAAAGATGTAGGTAGAAATATTTAATTCCATTTAATCTCATATAAAGGACTCTATAGCTTGTAAATCTTATAGAGTCCTTTTATTATTAATAAATTATTCTGTAAGTATTATTTTTTCAATTAACACATGAATAGGGAGTGAAAGGTTTGGATGATTTACAAAATTTAATTTTTAATGTTTTGTCAAAATATCCGAATTTAAAAGGACGAGAAATTGCTAAAAAAATTAGTAAGGACAGACAAATAGTAAATGCATTTCTTGATAGAAATAGAGATAAATTTCAGCAAGATGAAAATTATCAGTGGAATAATATAGAAAATAAAGAATTAGTGATTGAATTTCCTAAAAAATGGGTTGATGCCAATATTTTTGAATCTAGGCTAGAAGTTTATCCAAGTTTATTTGAGAGTAAAAATACGGTACGTTTTGTTTTTAATGAGCGTTTACTGTTGGATGCAATTATTAGGTTACTTTGCTTAACTAATCAATTATGTCAGAAAGGTAAATTCATTTGTCTTGATTTTCGTAACTGTATAAATACTTTTACGTATCTAAGGCGACTAAGTTTTTTTAAGTATTTGCATGATTCAGCTCAAGTATTACCTAAACGGCCAAATTCAAGATTAGCTGAAAAGTACAAGAGGAACTCTGAAAGTTTAATTGAGGTCTTTCCAATATGTCCTGAAGATATGAACAATGAAGAGGTTTTTCGAATATCTAAAGTCTTAGAAGACTCTTTCAATGAATACGAAAAACAAGTTCTTCTACCTAAATTGCAAATGTTTATCGGAAGTCTAATTGATAATGTCCGAGAACATGGATACTCAGATTTGACAGGGTATTCTGCTTTACAGATTTATAATATACCTAATTCTAGTCAGAAGAAGATTGTACTTGTAATAGCTGACAATGGGTCAGGATTAATAAATACTTTGCGAAAAGCTTTAACTTATGATCATTATAAGAATATTGCCTTACCATTTCAGGAGAATAGTATTGAAAGCAATAAGAGCTTAATTGCATATGTATTAAATAATGGTGGTATTACACAGACAGGTATTGAAAATCGAGGCTTAGGTTTAAATGAGGCACATTCAGCATTAGCTAAAATATCTAAGAAAGAGACAAAAGATCTATTAAATTTAGAGAATATTGATGTCAAGGTCTCAATACGGCTTGATGATTGTAAATATCACTTCCTATATCAGTCAAACTATCTGAAAGACAAGGATCTGATGCATACTGGGGGACTTACAAAAATGTATGGTACACAATTTATTTTAACGATAGTATTGACAAATTAGCTTCTTCTGATTAAAAGAACGACATGAATGAGAATGCACACGTTATGAAACTAATAGACTATTGCTCAGGTAATCCTATGCCTTTTGGTAATCAAAAAGGCAGAGAAGTTTTTCCTCAATTGAAAGCAATTATCGATTCAGCACCAGCACAAAGAGTTTTCGAAATTTCGTTTGAAGGAATTGAATTTACAGATTCTTCTTTTGCAAGAGAGAGTGTTTTACTTTTGGCAAAAATGTATCGAGGGAACAAAGGAATTTATTTATCTCATTTTGACCCTAAAAATGTGGACATGCTTGATAACTGGGACTATGCAGCTGAAAAAGTAGAACAACCAATTTTAGTGAAACTGGGAGATAATGTTCGTTTGTTAGGTAGTCGACTTTCTAGTTCGAATCAGGAAGTTTTTGATTTAGTAATGAAAAAAAAGCAAATAACTACAAATAAAGTCGCGGGTCAACTTAACTTATCAGTACCAAATGCGAGTACTAAGTTGAAAAAATTGGTTGATGAGGGATATATTCTTAGAGTTGAAGAAGTAGCCGAATCTGGCGGTATAGAGTTTATTTACAAAAGTATTTTCTAGTTTCTGCTTAAATATATTTACTTAATCAGAATAATCGGGTTAATATAGAAGCAAGGGCAATCCAGTCCTTTATTTTTAATATCTGATTAATCAGATTTAATTAAGCAGAATAAGGTGATGTTATGGCAACAAATCCTCCATCAGGTGATGGACATCGTAATGGAATGGTTCGTGACCGTTCACAAACACAAACCTCAAGCGGTCATTGGGTTAAGCGTGACACAGATACTGGGCGTTTTATGGATGTTAAAACATCTGAAAAAACTCCTTTCAAAGGTGTCCGTAAGGAAAAGTAAACAGTCCTTTAATGGTCAATGGCTTTTCGAAACCATTGACCAGATCAATTAAATTTTTATTTAGAGGTTTTTAAAATGGCTCGTAAGCGAACGGTTAACTATGCGGTTGTTGATATTAAACTGTTGAAAGAAGGGGTAACACCTGAAATATATGTAGCTCTTTTTGAAGAGCTTAAGAAGAATTATCGAGAGATTCCTTTAACACGGAACAACTATCTAAAACTGCGTTCAATAAAACCAATCAATGAAGATAATTTAGTGAATGGTTTTACTGGTGAAATTTTTAGAAGTAATGGGCTAACAAGTGACTGGTATGATGAGGAAAAGGAGGAAAGACATAAAAATCAGAATGTTGGTGAAAGTTATATTCCACCAAATCTAAAGGCTAATCCACGGTTTTTCAAATTTGTTTTCTTTCCTTTACATCAGAAATTAGTGTGCGAAGTAAAAGATCCAGAAAATGAAATAAGCGTTGGAATTCTTGAGGAGTTTCTAAGAAGCCTATTGGTTACTGAGAAATTGCAGACTAAATTTGGGCGAATTGTAGTAAGTACTGTCCCTGAGCTAATTACGGCTGAAAAAATCATTCAGTGTAAACAGCTTAAGAAAATTCATCTGAGCATTGAAAAACCATATTCAGAGAATCCTACAGATTTGGAAAAACAGATTCTTTCTGAAATGGAAGGACAGAATGTTGATGTTTATATGCAAACATTCGTTGCCAGAAAAAATGTTTTTTTATCTTTAAATCAAAGAGCAAAAGATTTAGTCAAAATTGCAACGGAATATGGGGTTGTTGAGTATAAAATTGAAAATGAAGAGGAGCTTATTGAAGACAAAAGTACAGCTGTATCTTATCCTTTGATTGAAAGAGTGCAATATGATCCTGATTTAATAAATCAATCAACTTTAATTCAGTCAAAAGGTTTGGAAATAGCTAGTAGTATAAAAAATGGATAACCGAAGCTATATGAGAAGCATGGAGGTTTCTCGATCTATTATTTTTCTATTTAACTTAGGAGTTATCTAATTGGATTTGGTTTTAAAATATTTGCCACTGATTATTTTTATTTATCCAATTTTGTCTTGGTTAGATAGTAGAAAGCGTTTTACTCATAATGCAAAATTTTATTTTGATAGAGCAGTATCTGTAAAAAGATATGAAGAAGAATGTAGCCGAGAAGGTATAAAAGACCATGAAAAAAGCGCCTTTGCACAGGCTCTGGCTGGCACGGATAAATTAGGATTTAGAGACATAGATATTATCAAGTCGAAATTTCCAGATAGTCTCTTTATCATGATAAATAGCTTGCTAAAAATTAGAAAGAAAATCTCTATTGAAACCTTCGATGGTGTAAATATCTTTGTAACAAAACAAAATTTAAAGACCTTGAAATTTAGGCCGGTCTGGTATTTTATTTTGTATTTTTCATCAGTACCAATAATAACTTCTAATAGCTTATTAGTAGTGTTATTTAATAAATTGGGATGGGATTTAATATTGATCGATGTAAATACATATATCTTTACGCAATGGATCTTATTAGTGAGTGGGTTAGGGGTAGCTGTGGTAGCAGCAGTAAAGTTTATTAATTACGAAGTCTTAATGTCTTTGATTAAAAAAGAAAAAATGATAATTAGTAAAGATGATTTTGAAAATAGTACTATTTCTCACGCTATAGAGTATGAAATTTAAAAAACATTGTATGGATTTTATTTAATATCGCTTGTATGCGAAATTTCATACGCCAGTGCATACCACCAGAAGGAGTAACTTCTAAATACATGCTTTTTTCATCAGCATATTTGGTTTTTTTCTAATGGTTTGATCTTTCTGACTCGAGTATCTGTAAGCATTGCAACGCTTCCCGTGGAAATTTGGGAGTAAAAAAATAGGGGTAAATTATTTTACCCCCAGTTATACCCCAACTATCTCAGGATTCAATAGGGTTAATTGGAAAACATAAGGAAATAAAAAAGCTTAAATCCTTCGATTTAAGCTTTCTCATTTCATGCAATCGCATGACTAAAAATTCTGGCGAGAGAGGGAATCATATTTAATGATTAAGTGATTGATAAAATTTAAATAAAAAATTATATATTTTATTTAATCCCCCAATCGTCCCCCAGCCTATAAAAAACTTAAATTAGCATTTGAAGAGCCATTCTTATTATACATCAAAGTGATGCTGTAGCTTTCAGATTTTATTGCTATGATTTTTTCATGTATGATCATTTGATTGCATCTGTAGAGATAAACCATGTTTGAGATCATTGATGATTTAAAAGCTAAATTAGATCAGCATCGACCTCTTTCACCTACGATCGTTAAAAATCTACATGAAGACTTGATCCTACGCTGGACTTATCACTCGAATGCGATTGAAGGTAATACTTTAACTTTATTAGAGACCAAAGTAGTTTTAGAAGGAATTACTGTAGGTGGGAAAGCGTTAAGAGAGCATTTTGAAGCGATCAATCATCGTGATGCAATTTTATATGTTGAAGATATCATAAAAAAACAAGAACCGTTTTCAGAATGGCAAATTCGGAATATCCATCAATTGATTTTAAAAAATATTGATGATGAAAATGCAGGACGATATCGTCAGCAAAATGTCTTAATCTCAGGTGCTACCACCAATCCTCCAGATCATACATTGCTCAATGATAAGATGGCTCAATTTATAGATTGGTATAACATAGAAGCCCATACATTACATCCAATTGAGCGAGCAGCCAAAGTTCATGCTGATTTTGTGGGTATCCATCCCTTTGTGGATGGGAATGGACGTACATCTCGATTATTGATGAATCTTGAGTTGATGAAAGCTGGTTATCCACCGAGTGTGATTACTGTCGAAAATCGTTTAGCCTACTATGAGGCTCTGGATCAATGGATGGCGTATGGCAATAGTGAGCCATTTAATAACTTAGTTGCTGCTGTTGTATTGGAGGGATTCAAGCCATATCAAATAGTTTTAGGAATCTAGGAAAGTAAAAGAAGGGCAAAGCCCTTCCTCGTCAATTTTTGCTGTTACACTCTATGTATATGAATTTTGGTGATACGAATTCAGATTCATAATAGACATATTTGTATTTTTCAACTAGCTGTCCAAAAATAGCTTTCCATGTCTTTTCATTTATACCGTCTACGCCTTGAATATCCATTAGATAGCTGAATTCATCAATACTTAACGAAATATTGGAAGTTGGTGCAACAATTATGTAGTTGCCATTTCGTAATTGAATGCAATCTTTCATTGAAAGAGGTTGGCATTCTCGTTCTGTAGCACAATATACAGTTAAGACGTAGTTATTTGATAAATTACGTTGTACACAAAAAAATAAAGCTAATATCTCTGATTCATGATTTTCATGAAATTGATCAATCATATCTGAAATTTTTTTCGCAAGTCCTCGTTCTACAAATGCTTTATCACGAAATTCACATTTTTCAATGTGAAATGTATAAGTGAAAACATTAAGATTAAACCGTTGCTGAGTTTTAAATAGCTTTTTCATCACAGGTACATTTGCTTTGCGTATTTCTTTGATTAACGTAATTCGCTTATCACGATCGTCAATTGCACTTTTACTGGTTGAATGATTTTTCAATTCATATACGAATGCATCTACAACAGGTTTTATCTGCTCAACATAATGTTCATTGTGTAATAGCATTGGATTAATAGGTCCATCCGAAACGTAACCCAAATTCGTATATGCCTGATTTACAGCCTTGACACTCTGACTGATCTTGAAAGCAGGATGTTGTAATAGCGTAGTAGTGATGGGGTAAATAGATTGCAAATAATAAAAAGCATGATCTGTATGTGGGCTATTACTGACATAGTATTGGATAAATGTCTGACCATTTTTTTTGGTTTTTTGCTTGAAAGGGTGATAGTTGGGATTCGTCACGATTTCTGAAACTGTTTGCATGATGGATAGGTTTAACTCACCCAAACAAAAATTAGGTAGATTGATGCTTTCTGTCGTATTGGTAGGTTGCATTGACATGTTCATTATGGTCTCGTTTTTTTCAAATATAGGTATTGGTGCTCTCTAAGGTTGAGAGCACCTGTGGGATGTTTTGAATTAGACTGATATTGATCCTGCGTTGATCTTACGAGGTCTCCCAGCATTACTTTTTTCATACTTACGAGTGCTATAGCCAAACGTACGATGGTTCTTAAGCGTTTTTTCGATAATGAACTGGTCGGCTTTGGTGATGTAATCTACGACCGAATACAATGTTTCAGTTTTCTCATGGTCATCATGCACAAGTATCCCAAGTGCAAGTTTTTTGTAGGATTTCATTTTGTTATTGCAGTTATAGTAATATCCTTTGTTCTGACTGATGCTCATCCATAATTTACAGAGTTGGTCTGCATAGAAAGAATGATTCCAATAGATATTGCCATCCATAAAAAAAATAAAATGATAGTGATAGCCTTTCTGTATGCCATACTCTAATTTCCAGATATAGCCGACAATGGAAGGTATTTCGTCATTTGGTGTATGGAGCTTTTTTAAGAAAGTGCTCATGTATGCTTTCAGTAGTTCAAGTGTTATTTGAAAATTTCGATTGATGGAGAAATCAATTCGAATTACCAGTAATTTACTGAATTTAACAATTAATTTTCGGATTAGCCATTTAGCCTTCTTGTTCTGATTTAAGCTTTTTTCTTTGCGTAGTTTTACTGCTTTTTTATAGTCTATATCAGTAGATAATGCTTTGAAGAGACGTTGGTAGAACTCATTTAAAATTTGGGCTTTAGGCTTGTAGTGAGTTGGGCTGATCGCTATTGGCTCATTGTGAGCAAGTTGCCAAAAGTTTGTAGATGTATCATTTACAATATGTGCAGGGAAGCACTCTATGTATATCTTACGAAATAGGTCAGTCTCAGCACTTAAGTAAGTGTCATCATATATAAATCGTGGATCAATGTTTTTTAATGCATCATGTAAAGGCCTGTGATTAATTTTGTAAGATTGCTTTTTATCGGGATGAAGAACGTAGATTAAAAACTTTCCATCTTTGTGCGTTTTTTTTATAAGTTGAATGATTCTATCCTTCTGTAATGCTTCTGGATCATCAATTATTACAATGCTTTTATCATCCACCTTATGTATGGAATATTTTTCATAATTATCATTAGGATAATCATTTAGGTCTGTGTTCATATAATGCCCTTTTAGGTAAATTTTAAGTAAGTGAATCCCTACCAAGGCATGGTTAGCCTTGGTATGAGTCGTGATATATTTGATGTAGGTTTTAGAAGAGTTGTTGAATGAATAATAAATCTAATTAAAAGTATTATTTATCAATAGAATATATTGATTATTAGTAATTATTAATTAAATATAAAATCCTAAATTATTGAAAAATATGAGAACCATAATTCCAACAATCCATTTCATCTATTCTTCAGAAATATCGACTTTCACAGTTGAAAGCCGATTTTGAAAGTTAACAGGTACGTTGCTTAGCTTTAAACTCAAGCCAATCAACTAATTCATGCTTAAACCAACCTACTGCATTGGAACTGAGTTTGATGGGTTTGGGAAAGTACGGATCGTAACTTTTCGATTTTTCGTTTATCTTTTCATATATGACTGAACGACTTACGCCTGTAAATTCGGTGACTTTTGATAATCGATATATTTCAATATCTTGATGTATATTTGATGGCATGGATTTTTCCTCCTCTTTTTGAATCCATGTAAGTATTGTGCCGTCCTATATGTGTACTGTCAGAAAAAGAACTCCACACCTGCTTTGGATGTATTTATAGATGTTGAACGAAAGGGCCTTGTCCCCAATTCATGATAAATTGATTGATGTATTAAAACGCTCATTCCTTGCTAGGCTAAGAATATTGATTCTTAATGAGTTTGAAAAATTAAACCTCGAAAATAATAACTCGTATTTATACGATAGTTTTCTCAAAGTGAATGAGGAACTTATTCAAGGAAAATTATTAAAAGATTTTATCAACGAAACCAATGAAAAATATGAAAAAAAATTAAACATAGATTTACCATTATTTTTAAATGTTCCCTATGAAAAAATTCTTATTTATGAGTTACAGTCCTATATTTGGTGGCAGTTTCAATTTTCAGAGAACTACAACTATAGACCAATAGTGAGATATACAAATCATCATGATTCAGATAAGAAATCATTTTCATCAAGAATTTTAATAAACCTGTTGAGAAGTCCAGATTTAAAAAGTATCGATAAACTTGCTGATAAATATAATTTAAGTGCTTTACTTACACCATTTACTATCGAAGATTATTTCGTGGATTTATATATAACAAGTTATTTAATTATAAAAAATGAAATACAAGATGTTCGATTGTTGGTTGGAAATATTAATAATATTATGAAGTTGATGCCTTTTCATAGATTAAAAAGTAATTCTGAGAGTTTTGATATTTTTGAAACTGAACCCAATATACTTCTTAAGATTAATGTGCCTATAACTAATCAGAGTAATATAATTGAGACTTTTCAACAGCTTTTTATGAAATTGACCATGCAGCTTCTAAAAAAGTTAATTGACAAAAAAGAAAATCTTGATCTAAGCGATAGGAGGGAGAATGAGGAAATTAGCTCTCTTATTGATCAGATTACCCAGGTTTTAGATCTTACGGATGTTGTTTCTGTCTTACAAAAGGAAGCTAATACTCCCTATTTGCTAGATAAAAATGCATCACTGCTTACTGCTTTATTTATATTGCTCTACATTTATTATCGTAAAACTAATGAAGATGATGTTGAGCTATTTATGCAATATGTAGATGGGTTATTTAAACGAAGAGGATATCAATCAGAAATTGAGAAACCAGGGACTACAGATAAACATGCAGTCATCATTCAAGTACCTATTCAGAAAGATCAGTGTCATAAAAATATTGAAATTAAAATTACTTATGGAAGTATTCGTTCTAAGAAAAATGATTATCAAAGTGACTTTATTAAAGCCAATAAGTTAAATAAAGATGTGATCTAGTAGTGTGGGACACGGCATTCTTGCCGTGTTTTCTGATTAAAAATAACCATCTAAAAAGACAAACTCACATTACCTTGATCAGTTATCAACTCAGCTTCAAGCACTTGATCACCACGACATTTCAATAAGTACGATACCGTTGAGCTATAACTCATTTGTACAGGCATCTTGCTATGGAAATCTGCGGTGTAATAACCACAACGACCACGATTAATGCTCATACCTTGAAGAACAAAAGGTTGATCGTTTGTGGACTGAATCTCTAAAATATATTCAATCGCTCCTTGTACATTAAATGCAGATTGAGACTCACGACTGGTAATATGAGCACGAACGGATAATGAAGGTTGTTCCATTTCCATGGGAATATGATTGCTGTATTCAGCGTTATTTGGATCAAGATCAGACTCCATCATAGATTTGAGTGCTTCAGGATATTTATCCCAACTCTCAAGAAATGACTGAGCTTGTTTGACGGCAGCAGGCAAATACTCGGTATCATTTTCCACAATCTGAGTTAAAGCTTGTACTTTGGTTTCAACCTCTTCCTTGCTATAGGGAGCATATTTGGATTGTTCATTCTGAGCAGTAACATTGGACGAACTAGATGCTTGATCCGTTGTACTTTTCTGAGTTGGCTGATTATTCTGATTACATGCCATCAGTAAACTAGATAACATCACAGTGGAAAGTATTTTTTTCATAGTTTGGCACTCACTTAGAACGCATAGTCAGAAAGCCGACCAAACATAGAATCAAAATTCCACCAATGATTTTTCCTACCGTTGGAAACATCACCGCAGGCCAAACCAAACCTTGTCCAATATTGTAGGCAAAGGACTTGTAGTTATACTGTCCCCAAAAGTGTTGATAGATTGCAAAGAAAAAGCCAATCACTAGATAGACGCTAATCAGACCTGTTTTAATATTTGAATTCATTTACTTTTCCCCAGTTGCAAATTTTGCCAATGCAATAAAAATTCCCATCACGATCATGAAACCAATGAAGGGCAGACCCAGTACACAAATCACAGCGATGACGCAGATAATCCCTGCAAGTGTTCTCATGGCTACTCCTTCATGCACTGATAGGACACGTTGACCATATCCATCTGGAAGGATTCAGTTTGTTGCAAGGTATAGATATTTTCTTTCAGTCCATCCTCACCGTATTTGTTTTCAAGTTTGTCGTAGATGCATGAACAGGTACTGCCATCAATGCCACCTGTTTTACAACCACTGATAAATTGACGTTCGGTTTTGCTCGCACAGCCTGATGCTAGAAGTGCAATTGAAACTACGATAAGTGAAGTTTGAATTTTCATCATTTCCCCTAATTTTTATTGTGTTATTTGATGTGTAATAAATTTTGCTGAATGGACTGAAATTCAGGCACGAAAAAGCCTTCTAATTCTACGTAGCTTTTAGATCAGTCGAATAAGCAAAAGTTTATGCGTGTTGCTAAGGCAACAAGGGGATTGGAAATCGTTTTAGGGAAAATAATAAAGATAGAAAGTGCTGAGTCATGGCGACTACTCCTTTTGTATGAAAGAGAGTCTTACCAAATTACTGTCAAATAATGGTGGCAAGACTGGGCGGGTTGACAGACTGATACAAAAGGAAATCAGCGCACGCAAGCGTGCCCCTCCCAGTCTCACCGTAAAGATGTGACTTAAGAGAACGCACAAAACCATCACAGCGTTGTTGTGCGCCTTTTGTAAACGGTCTGTCAAAACCGACTGACGATGTAGGTCAGCAGTTGAATGATAAAATTAAGGGTGGGTTTAGTCAATCAAGCAATATTGGAAAAACAAGTAAAATCAAAGATGGAAGCATATGAAAAAAAGTTTTTGGTAAAATTCTAAGATGGGTATGGATCTATATTAAATCATTTTAATTGCTATAGAATTGGTCCTCATACTTTATGATCATTAAAATGTATATATTTACGTAACGGGGAAAAAATGAAGGGTGAAGCAAAACAATTTCTGAAATTTATTGATGGTTCGGATAAAAGATTTATCATTCCTGTTTACCAGCGTAATTATAGTTGGCAGAACAAACATTGTGCTCAGTTACTTAATGATTTAAAAGGGTTAATTAAAAAGCCTGATGTCCCTCATTTTTTTGGTAGTATTGTTTCAAGCCATATGCAAGGCGGCAAAAGAGAAGATTTTTTAATTATTGATGGGCAACAACGGTTAACGACCATATCAATTTTGTTGATTGCTATTGTGGATTTATTGAAGCATAAAAAAGTTATTCCTAAAGATGATCGTTTAATTGAGAAAATCACCAAAAAACATTTAGTAGATGAGTATCAAGAAGATCAGCGGAAAATAAGATTGAAGCCAATCAAGGATGACTGTAAAGCTTTCGATGCCTTGTTTGGTGATGAATCTGATTTTGTTGACGGTTCTAATGTAACGTCAAATTTTAGATATTTTAGAGACAGAATACTAAATGAAAATATCGACATTGATGATTTGTATGATGCCATTTCACGACTACAAACAATTGATATTTTTTTAGAAAAGGATGATGACCCCCAGCTTATATTTGAAAGCTTGAACTCAACGGGACTTGAACTTGAGGAAGGCGATAAAATCCGAAATTTTATTTTAATGGGGCTTTCTTCTGAATTACAAGAAAAATATTATGAAGCTTTTTGGAACAAAATTGAGAAAAATACTCATTTTAAGGTGAGTGATTTTTTCAAAGATTACTTAACCTTAAAATTAAATCGCACAGTCGTTATTAAAGATATCTATTTTACTTTCAAAGATTATGTGAAAAAAAATAATGATGATATTGAAGCTTTATTACAAGATTTACTGGAGTATTCAAAGCTTTATGCAATCATTTTGAATCCGATGCAATATCAAAACAGTTTTACCGCTGTGTTGGTACGGCTGAGTCAGTTAGAGTTTACCGTTATATTTCCAGTCGTATTGGCAATTCTAAAACGTTGGAATGAAAAAAATCTTACTGATCAAGAGGTCACTGAACTTTTAAGAGTAACGGAAATATTTTTATTTAGACGTTTGATTGTTGGTTTAGCCACTAATGCTTTGTCTAAAATTTTTGCAACTTTAGATAAAGATGTGACTAAGAAAGCACAATCTAGCCAATTGGCATCCTATGCTGAAATTTATAAATATGTGCTGTTAAATAAAGAGGAATCAAGTCGTTTTCCTAATGATGAGGAATTTGAGCAAGCTCTTTTTAGCCGTAACATTTATGCCATGAGTTCGAAAAATAAAGCATATTTATTTAGTTTTCTAGAAAATGAGGAAAGCAAAGAACAAATTAATGTAATTGAAAGAATTAAAGATGGAACATACACCATAGAGCATATCATGCCCCAAACGCTTTCTCCTGTTTGGCAAAAAGAATTGGGTGAAAAATCACAACAGGTTCACGAGCAATGGTTGCATACTCTGCCAAATTTGACATTAACTGGTTATAACAGCAAATATAGTAATCGACCTTTTAAAGATAAATTAGACGTTGAAAATGGATTTAAAGACAGTAATTTGCGTTTGAATCAATATGTAAGAGAATGTCTAAAATGGACGGAAGATGAGCTGGTTGAAAGACAAAGCCGCCTATCAAAGAAATCGCTTAAATTATGGTATTATCCAACAACAAGTTATGCTCCACCTGTAGAGGAAACGAATGAATATTTACTGGAAGATGACTTTGATTTTACAGGATACACTTTAGTATCTTATACCTTGTATGATGTTGAATCTAAAGTACAATCATGGAAAGAAATGCAGATAGATGTCGTAAAATATTTATTAGAACAACACACAACGAAAATTATGAGTTTATGTGCTGATCAAAAGTTTTATGATCTTTCCTTGCTTGAAACGACAAATAATTTTACTGAAATCAGTAGGTCGGTTTTCTTATACACAAATTGTTCAACGAGAACCAAAATAAATATTCTTAAAAAAATATTTGAGCAGTGTGATGTTGAGCAATCTGAATTAAGTTTTTTAATAAAAAAGGATAATAATGTTTAAAATTTTGAATGATTCCAAATAATTTCAGATACATAACATCCTAATGAGAATCATGAAGCTCTTTTGAGATCACATGAAAATATGAAAACAAAGCCTGCCTTCGAGCAGGCTTTTTTGTGCCCAAAATTTAAGGAGTCGAGCCATGAGCTTGAGCTGTCCCTTTTGTCATTCAACAAATGTAATGTTGGTTGAAGTAAGTACGCAACAATCAAATATACCCTTAAACAATTTGGTCACACCGACCACATTGGGTGCATTGGGAACCACAGTCGCAAAGTCTTTCAATCTACCGCCGATTGTTGGTGGAATCGCAGGAACAGTACTCGGTAGTGTGTTGAATTCATTTACCGAACAAAGCGCACCAACACAGCAGAATTTGTGCTTTTGCCACAACTGCTACCAAAAGTTTCCAAGCCATCTGTTGCAGTAAATGCATCAAAGCTAGATAGCTCTTCATTTATACATATTCAACTTTCAGTTTCATTTAAAAGGAATATCATTATGGCACATCAACTTGAACAAATAGCCTATGTCGGAGAAACCCCATGGCATGGACTCGGAAATCAGCTGACTCAAAACCAACCCATCGAAGTCTGGGCACAACAAGCAGGTATGGATTGGCGTATCGAATCCTCTAATGTCAGTTATATGGCACAGAATGAACGAGGGCAAAGTATCATCATGCCCTATGAAGAACAACGAGTGCTTTATCGTTCTGATACTCATGCGCCACTATCAGTCGTTAGCCAACGCTTTCAGGAAGTTCAACCGAGAGAGATTTTAGAATTCTATCGTGACTTGACTGAACAATCAGGCTTTGAGCTTGAAACCGCAGGCGTGCTTAAAGGTGGTAAGAAATTCTGGGCACTGGCTCGGACAGGGCAAACATCCATATTAAAGGGCAAAGATGTCAGTAATGGCTATATGCTTTTAGCAACCGCATGTGATGGAACCCTTGCCACCACCGCACAATTTACCTCGATCCGTGTGGTCTGTAACAACACTTTATCCATTGCCTTAAAAGGACAGAACAGCAGTGCCGGTGTGGTCAAAGTTCCACACAGTACTAAATTTGATGCAGATAAGGTCAAACAGCAACTCGGTATTTCAGTACGTGCATGGGATGAACACATGTATGAAATGAAGCAACTGACACAACGTAAAGTGAGTCAGATGGAAGCCTCTGCTTACTTTGATGCAGTATTCAATAACAGCACCATGAACAACGTATTAGATCAGGAGGACAACATCATTCAGTTCTACCGTGATGTTTCAACTCAGGCAGCACATGCAAATACCAAGGAAAAAGCTGAACCTAATGCCAAGGCGATGACAAAAGCAATGGACATGTTTAATGGTCAGGGACGTGGTGCAGAGTTGAGTTCTGCTAAAGGAACAGCCTATGGATTACTGTGTTCAATTACAGAATTTATTGATCATGAACGACGTGCCATGAGTACAGATCATCGACTCGATTCAGCTTGGTTTGGTGCAGGAGCAGCGATCAAGCAACGAGGATTGGAGCAGGCTCTTAACATGCTTGCATAGTGCGAAATATACATTTTTCAATCATGGAAAGTTAGACCTTACTATGCATTTTTAAATGGAATTTAGAATTTTAAAAATTATTAAAACCATAGCTTCGGCTGTGGTTTTTTTATGCCCATTTTTTGTGATCCCCATCATTTTACATAGCAAAATAATTAGGACTTCAATATGAATACCGCAATATTAAACCCATCCATTCAACAAGCCAGCAAACCCTTTAATGCCCCAAAACTGTTTACAGCAAAACGCTTGGTCAATACTAAAAATATGACTCAATCTGACTGGCTTGAAGTCCGTCGCCAAGGTATAGGCAGTAGTGATTGTGCAGCAGCCTGTGGATTGAATCCCTATATGTCGATGCTTGAACTATGGATGATCAAGACAGGGCGAGTCAAACAATCCATTGAAGATGAAAGTTCAGGTCATGCCCCTTTATATTGGGGCAAGCAACTAGAGCCATTGGTGGCTGAGTACTACAGCATGCATACCAATAACAAGGTACGCAGAATCAATGCAGTGCTTCAGCATCCAGATCCTGATAAGCATTTTATGCTTGCCAATCTGGATTACTCCGTTGTGGGTAGTGATGAAGTTCAAATTCTGGAATGCAAAACAGCAGGAGAGTACGGCGCAAAACTTTGGCGAGAGGGTGTGCCTTTATATGTCTTGTGTCAGGTACAACATCAATTGGCAGTGACAGGCAAACGAGCAGCACATGTTTGTGTGCTGATTTGTGGTCATGAAACCAAAATCTTCAAAGTGACGCGCTCCGAATCCGTGATCAAACATATCATCAATGCGGAACGTTACTTCTGGGATTGTGTGGAAAAAGATATACCACCTGATGCAGATGCCAGTGAGTCGGCAGCCAAAGCCATACAGCAGCTTTATCCACAACATATTCCGTTGACTGTTGAAGACTTGAGTCATAACGAACAAGCTAATCAATTGTTTGCTCAACTTATTCAAGAAAAGCATCACATTGAGCTGCATCAAAATAACTTTGATGAAACTAAGCATCAAATCCAGATGTTGATGAAGGATGCTGAACGAGCAACCTTTGCCACTGGTTCAGTGACGTGGAAGAAATCCAAAGACTCAATCGGTTTAGACAGCAAAGCCTTACTCAAACTTCACCCAGAAATGCTTGAGCAGTTTCCGCAAAACAAAGCAGGGACACGACGTTTTCAGATCTATACCGATGACTGAATCCATCACATCAATATTTCCAGTCTTCAAAAAAGCGCAAAAAACCACCCCGATCCACCGACTCCCGAAGGAGCGGTGGACTAATAATGGCGGTCTTTGCATTTCATCTGATCTTTAAACGGTTTTGTATTTGCTTACATAACAAAGGGTCAGCAGTAAAATTTTATTTATAGGACAAACAACATGATAAAAGGTTTAGCGATTACACCGCCAATACTCGGCAGAATTAGTATCGGTAAAGTGGTCGAAAAGAACGGTAAGCGTCTGCCTGAAAAGGATGACCAATTTACTATTACCAGCCAAATCCAAAATAAAGATGGTTGGGTGAAACATCCACTTGATGAACAGCTCAGAGCCAAAGCACCGAATCAAAAACTACGCTCTATTCCTGTACGGATGATCTTTAATGATCCTGAACTTAATCTACGAGCAGAATACACCTTATTTGACCGCCAGACAGGACGACCTATATGCATTGGTAATGGTGAAACTTGTCAGCGACTGACTAATCAAGGGGTAGAACAACATCCATGTCCATCACCTGACTTATGTCCTTTGGCACAAGGAGGAAACTGTAAGCCTTATGGACGTTTACATGTCAATTTAGACGAAGCAGATGAACTTGGCACATTTATTTTCAGAACCACTGGCTTTAATAGCATTCGTACTTTGGCAGCGAGACTAAGTTATTACCATGCTGCTTCTAATGGCTTACTTTCGTGTTTGCCGCTGCAATTGACGCTTCGAGGCAAGTCCACCACACAAAGCTATCGTACGCCTGTGTACTATGTGGATTTAACATTGAAAGATGGGGTTAATCTGCAACAAGCTATTCAAATGGCGCAAGAGATTGACCAGCAAAGTAAACAAGCAGGTTTTAATCAAACGGCGTTAGATCAGACTGCAAGGCAGGGTTTTGCCAATGCCAAGTTTGAGGTGCATGCAGAGGAGGGGATGGAATTGCTGGAGGAGTTTTATTCACACAGTGACAGTGTTGTAGATACGGAGCATTCAGCGCAATTGGGCTATGTGCAGGGGATTCAACAAGGTCTGAAGCAGAGTGTGCAAGCAGTGAACTAGATTATATCGGGCAGTCTGAGACGCAGTAAAATTTTATTGGACTGTCCTATTATCTGAGCGAATACCCGATCGCATCAATGATCAGGAGTAAATATCATGAATGCGATCACAGGACAAACTTTTCAGATGAATCAAATTATCAACATTAAAGAAGTTCTCTAATTTACGAGTATTAGTCGAGCTAAGATATATGAAATGATCAATGAAAAATCAAAATACTATGATTCAACTTTTCCTCGACCAGTACGTTTAAGTGAATCACGTGTAGGTTGGTCAGCTTATGAGATCCATCAATGGATTAAAATAACTTGGCGAGTCGTGAATAGATGGGGGCTTCGGCTCCCTTATTTTTTTGATTTCATTACCAATTTTCAGTAATCCCTGCAAGCTAAAATAGTTGCGTGTTAAACAAGTGCAGTTTATTGACCATTTTCATTTCGGTAAGTAATAGCTGCCAACCCATTAGTTTAGTTTTCTATATTTTGACTGTACTGTTTTCAAAGTCTGCAAGAGATTTCCATTATTTTCATGCTAGCTATTGGTCATGAAAAAGACCGTACCATTTTGGATGAAATTGCTCACCGATCTTTTGATACGCCAAGTAAAGTCATTGCAGGAATTCGTAATCTGATTGTAGAACGTGTTAATGAAGCTAGTACGGCTTTACAAACAATCAAACTGTTATCGCAGCACCAATTGACTGTTTATCAGAGTCAGAATGACCAGAACCTTACAACCATCAAAACCATGGTACAAAACCAAATCAATGAGTTTCAACGTAATGTTGATCATCTAAAAAGTGACACCCAATATTTAGCACAACAGCAAATTAAAGAGGGTTCTCAGCGAATAGAATCACTGATGCGAGAAACTTTGCTACAGAATCCACGAAATATCATGGCTAAAGGTTATGCCATTGTTCGTAGCCAAGGGAAAGCCACCCGTTCAATTCAAAAGATAATTGACCCACAACTACAGATTGAATTACAAGATGGCATCATTCATGCCACAGTGAAAGAGGTAACAGCAAATGAACAATGAAGAATTAAGTTTTAAGCAGGGTTATGAGATTCTGAAGAAAAATGCAGAAATACTGGAGTCACAGGAAGAGCCAGATATTGATAACCTGATGGCAATCGTTGAGGAATCAATGACGGCCTATAAGGCATGCAAGTCTCGTATTGATGCTGTTCAACAGGCACTGAATGATACTTTTAAAGAGTAAATGGGACTGTAAGTAGGGTTCTTAAATTTTATCTACTAATATTGATTCAAAGATGCTTAATATCAGAAAGCATAGATGCTCAGTTGACCGTAATATTTTAAATCTTCGTGTAATAAATCTGGTTTAAGAAAGAAAGTTGTTATGAAAACAATAGATTACTACAACATACATTCAGATCAATTTGCAAAATCTACTTTTAATGTGGATATGGAAAGTTTGTATCATCCATTTTTAGCACACCTGCCAAGCACAGCAAGAATATTGGATTTAGGCTGTGGATCAGGGAGAGATAGCCTTGCTTTTAAAAAGAAGGGTTATGAGGTTGACGCGTGGGACTACTCTGAAGAACTTGTAAAAAAAGCGCATGAGTTAACTGGTATTAATGTACGACACCAAAGTTTTTATGATCTGGACGACGTTGAGCGTTATAACGGTATTTGGGCTTGTGCGTCATTGCTGCACTGTGAGCGAGATCGATTGGCTGAAGTACTTCAAAAAATTCTTTGTGCGCTAAAGCCAAATGGCGTGATTTATATGTCATTCAAATATGGAGATTCAGATCGAGATAAAGATGGGCGGAAATTTACAGATTTAGATGAGAATCAAGCAGATGCTTTGCTCGAGCAGTTTGATAACGTACAGCAGATCAAACAGTGGGTTACGCTAGATCAGAGACCTGATCGACAAGAAAAATGGCTTAATCTTCTTTGGAAAAAATATGTCTGATTTTATTCCCACTGCACAAGAACAACTTAAATTTTTAAAAAATATTCAACTAATTCTGCAGTCAGGTAGTTTTAGCAGTACTTATAAATTTGCACTGTTGATCAGCCTTAGCCGATCAGCAATCGA
Organism: Acinetobacter higginsii; assembly: GCF_000369525.1. GTDB lineage: Bacteria > Pseudomonadota > Gammaproteobacteria > Pseudomonadales > Moraxellaceae > Acinetobacter > Acinetobacter higginsii. Next base: position 332,111 of record NZ_KB850071.1, on the reverse strand, counting down.
GAAAGGTGAGGACACTGGGAAATCCTTAACACTTGAGTATACGGATATTGCTGAAAAATTTATTGAGCTGTATTGGAAGCAGGCCGTACCTTATACTTTTGATGATGAAGGGCAACTTATCCTAAATCAAAACAATGGCAAACAAGCTGCCATTGTGAATCACATCATACAGCTTCGGCAAAGCTACTCTTCTCTGGGATTATTAAGACGAGATTCATTGGTATGGTTGAAACTTGTTAAAGATGTGGCACGCACGGTAAAAGACATGCCTGTTCGCTATTTGCAAAACATCAATGGTCAAAATTTTGAGTTTTTATATCAGCTTAATCAGTGCGGAAAGCGACTCATTCTTTTGCCTCAAGTCATGTATTGCTTAAGACAATTCAGCGAGATCATTGAAGAACTTTGTCAAAAACGTTGGATTGATTACATCCGTAAAAACAGTAGTAATGCACCGATTTTGAATCAATTACCAAATCTTGAACAATTCATGTTTGAGCCGAGTCGGAACCAGTTAAATGCGGTATCAACTGTATTGGTAGAGCTACAAGACTGTAAATGTTTTTACTGTAATAAGCCGATGAGAAAAGGCAATTATGCAGTCGATCATTTCATTCCATGGTCTATGTACCCATCAGATACAGGGCATAACTTTGTATTGGCTGATTCAAACTGTAATTCTAAGAAAAGTAATCTACTCGCATCTGATGAGTTTTTGCATAAATGGCAAGAACGTAACGAAGAACAGGATTTGATTATTGTGGATCGGATTTCTGTTCTTGGCTTTTTAACTGATAAGGAGCGTTCACATAAGGTGGCTGAGTGGGCATATGCTCAGGGGAAAGAAAATAATTATTTTTTGTGGAACGGATAAAAGTCTAAGAGTGCGAAATTAGAATTTATGGTAAAATTAATTGTTTGTCCTAACTAGATAAATTTATTTTTATCAGCGTGATAGTTTGAAATCATAGCCATATTTGCAAGAGTAAAATCTGAATGGAAAATACAATCCATACTTTACAAAATATTTTTAAAATTTCAATTTTTAGTATTCCTCAATATCAGCGTGCCTACGCTTGGGAAAAAGATAAGCAACTCCCAACGTATTTAGATGATTTAAGGCAACAAGCTTTCGCGACGGATCGAAATCAAGACAAAAGTTATTTTCTTGGTACTTTATTGCTTCACCAAGTTGATCCTCTTAACAACGATAAAAATATTCATGTTGTGGATGGGCAGCAACGTTTAACGACTTCAGTTATATTTATTGCGGCAGCTTTAAATTTTTTGGAAAAAAATAAAGAAAAGATCGATGATCCAACGATAAAACTTAAATCGTTATATAGAAATTTTATATTCGATGATGATGAGGAAGTACATAAATTCAATACTATTCAGGAAGATAATGCTTTCTTTAGATCAGCGATTTTGCAAACTACAAAGGGTAATACGACTGAAGCATCACCTTCCTCAAGGCGAGTTAACTAAGTACGCTTTAAAAGAAGATGAAATTTACTATTGGACGATTGATTCGATTAAGAATCGTCAAAAAAATCTTATAACCTTTATTAAAAAGACTTGGAATCCTGAAACATATTATCAGTCGGTAGAAAGTATTAAGGAAGACGAGTCACAAGGTATGGTTACAGAGCCTGAAAGTGTATGAAATTATACCTATTGTGATTAATGATTTTCTTATTAAGGCCATGTAGGTGGCCTTAATAATATATTTAAGTATAAAAATTAGTGTGTTACTTGAAAGAAGAGGGGGGGAGATGTCGAATATCAATAAGGCTCAACAAGAAGCTCTAAATACCTTAGATGGGCCAGTACTTATTATTGCTGGTCCAGGTTCAGGTAAGACTTTCACGTTAGTAGAAAGAATCGTAAAGTTAATTCAAGTCAAAGGTGTGCAGCCTGAGTCAATTTTGGTCGTAACCTTTACTGAGAAGGCTGCAAGAGAGTTAACGACACGTATTTCAAATAGGTTGCTTGAACTAAAGATAGACTTAAATTTGAATGAAATGTATCTGGGGACGTTTCATTCTATTTGTCTTAGAATTTTAGAAGAGAATCAGCAATATACACGTTTAAAGCGTAGTTTTACTTTGTATGATCAGTTTGATCAGCAGTTCCTTCTGTATAAAAAAATGAAAGAATTTGCAGAGATTGAAAACTTTCATTTGTTAATCAAAGTAGAACAGTCGCGTTGGAATCAGGCCAGTGAACTTTTGGCTTTACTCAATAAGGTTACAGAAGAAGCTCTGACTCCAGAGGATTTGAAGAAAGCTCAAGATATAGAGGTATCTATATTAGGTGAATGTTTAGAAAGATATCACCAGCTCTTAGAAGAAAACAACGCTCTCGATTTTTCGACGATTCAATACGAAACATTAAAGTTATTAGAGAACCAGCCAACAGTCGTGTCGGAGTTACAGCAAAAACTTAAGTACTTGATGGTGGATGAATATCAAGATACCAATACTATCCAAGAACGTATTTTAAAGTTATTGATGGGCGAGGCTCAAAACCTATGTGTGGTCGGTGATGATGACCAAGGTCTATATCGTTTCCGTGGTGCAACAATTCGGAATATTTTAGAGTTTCCGAAGAACTTTGATGAACATAAATGTAAGCAGATTCAACTCACAACGAACTACCGTTCTCATCCTGATATTGTGAACTTCTTCGGCCAATGGATGCAAAGGTTAGAATGGGGATCAGGTGCTAATCGTTTCCGTTATGATAAAAATATTCGTGCTAGAGAAGACGAGTTTCCTGATGTTCTGTCGGTGATTAAAGTCGAAGCGGAAGGCCGTGAAGAGTGGTATGAGGAAAACTATCAGTTTCTTTTGTCTTTGAAGAAGGATGGATTGACGGATTGGAATCAAGTTGCTTTTTTATTTAGATCTGTGCAAAGCGATCGAGCAGTTGGCCTCGCTAACCACTTAGAAGAAAAAGGCATACCTGTATATTCTCCACGTTCAAATCAATTTTTTGATCGTGAAGAGATCAAGTTACTCATTGGTTTATTTATTTTTTTATTCCCGCAGTATTTCAATATCCGTAAATGGAATGAAAATCTTAAGCTTGCCATTTGGGACTATTATGATCAGCAATGTATTCCTTTGATAAAAGAAGAATTACAAAAGCCTGAAAATCAGGATTTGTTAAAGTGGGCACAGGAGCGTGCCCGAACACATTATCAACTTGTTGAAAATACAGATTATGCTTTTACAGCCTTGTTTTATCAGGCTTTACAATTTCCTTTATTTAGCAAATATTTTTCAGATGAAGCTTTAAGTGGTTTGGATAAAGGTCGTGCTGCTCGGAACTTATCTAAATTCTCGTCTCTTTTAGCAAAGTTTGAGCATCTTCATTATGTCACCGTCATTTCTCGTGAATTTGTGGACAAGAATTTAACTGATCTATTTAACCAATATTTTAGATTCTTAAAAGATGGTGGTATAGGTGAATATGAGGATGACTCTGAATATGCACCAAGTGGTTGTGTATCATTCCTGACGATTCACCAATCAAAAGGATTGGAATATCCAGTCGTTGTCACTTGTAGTTTAGAAGGCGTTCCAAGAAAAAGTCATACGGCACTTGATGAAGTTTTAGAAAACAATTATTTCAGTAAGCCCCCCTATGAGCCATTTGAGTTGATCAAAAACTTTGATTTTTGGCGTTTGTATTACACGGCGTTTTCTCGTGCTCAGAATTTACTGGTACTTTCAGCAGAAGTTAAAAAGGGTGCTGGTAGTTCACCTTCGAAGTACTTTAGATCTGTTGTTGATGGTTTGGTGAGTTGGAAACATCCCGAATTAGATTTATCGAAGATCGAATTTGCTCAAGTGAAAGAAATGAACTTAAAGCGTGAATATGCTTTTACCTCACACATTCTTTTGTTTGAAGCATGCCCTGAGCAATATCGATTCTTTAAAGAGCTAGAGTTCCATCCTGTTCGAGCGGGTGCTCAGATCTTTGGTACGCTCGTGCATCAAACGATTGAAGATATTCATAAGGCTGTGTTGCGTAATGAAGGTCATTTGATTAGTCATGAGCAAATACAGAATTGGCTGAATACGAATTATATTTATTTGTCTAAAAAGGAACGACAGTTCTTGGCGCCGAATACCTTAAAGGCGATTGAAAGACATGTTGTAAATTACTACGATCGTGAAAAGAGACAGCTTGATCGTTTGCAAGAAGCTGAAGTTGAAATTTCATTGGTGAAAGATCAGTACATTTTAAAAGGAAGTATTGATTTGATCCGTGGAGAAAATGGTACGGTAGAAATTATTGACTTTAAGTCAGAACGTAAACCTGATTTAGAGAAAGAAAAAACGAGATTTGAAACGTACCAACGCCAGCTTCAGTTATATGCGCATTTGTTAGAGGAAAAGACAGGGCAGACTGTGAGTCGAATGCATCTTTACTATACGGGTGAAACAGAAGGTTCACCTTATGTGAGTTTTGATAAGAGAGATGATCAGATCGAGCAGACAGTGAAACAGTTTGATCAAGTTGTGTCTCGTATTGAGGCGAAAGATTATGGCATGAGTTGCAGACCTGATAAGCTGTGCCCCAACTGTGACATGCGTTTTTACTGCGATCGTAAAAATTGGAATTTTGTGAAGGAAAGTCTTTAAATGACGACTGAAAATAACACTTTAGATTTGCCTGAAGAAAACCCTCAAGAGGGTGTATTTAAGTTCGAGCCAATTAAAGGCTATCCGATGTTGAACTGGAAAGGAAAGCGTCCTTTTACTTCCACTCGTTATTACCCAGCACAGTTAAAAGAACAACATGGTGAAGCGGTCAATGGTTGGCTCAATAAGATTTTTTGGGGTGATAACCTACAGGTTATGTCACATTTGTTACGTGAATTCCGTGGCAAAGTAGACTTGATTTATATTGACCCACCTTTTGATTCTAAAGCTGATTATAAGAAAAAAGTGAGTTTAAGAGCAGGTTCGGTAGAAAATGATCAGACTGCTTTTGAAGAGAAACAATATACTGATATTTGGGCAAATGATGACTATTTACAGTTTATTTTTGAACGTATTTGTTTATTACGAGAATTGTTGAGTAACAAAGGTGTTTTATTTGTTCATTGTGATTGGCGGAAAAATTTTCATATTCGAGCAATTTTAGAGGAAGTTTTTGGTAGTCAAAATTATAGAAATGAGATTATTTGGGTGCGGTCTACAAATCCTAAAGGTTCGCAGTATGTGAGTTCAAAATTTGATGTATTTACCGATACAATCCACTTCGTAACTAAAACAGACGAGTATAATTTTAATATTGATGATATCAAGGTGCCTTTAACTCCTGAGGAAATAGAAGAAAAATATTATAGAACCGATGAAAGAGGACGTTATTATGATGGACCAATTGAACGTTCAATTTCTATGGGGGCTCGACCAAACTCGGTTTACGAATATAAAGGTTATACACCAAGTATTGCAGGGTGGAGGCTTACAAAAGAAAAATTGATCGATTTGGATTCGAAGGGGAACCTTGGATGGACATCTAATAATAAACCTTTTAGAAAGCTAAGACCTGAAGATGATAAAGGTAAACCAATTGGTAATTTTTGGAATGATATTTCATTGTTAAATTCGCAATCTGCTGAACGTGTAGGATATCCAACACAAAAACCAGAGAAATTATTAGAACGTATAATTAGGGCGTGTACAAATCCTAACGATTTAATTTTCGATTGTTTTATGGGTTCAGGGACAACACAAGCAGTTGCTATGAAGCTCGGTCGTAAGTTTATTGGTGCTGATATTAACTTAGGAGCAATTCAAACTACGACTAAGCGTTTGATCAAAGTTGCTGAAGAACTGGGTAATACTCAACCCGAGTTAGGTGATGAACAAGTACTCTATTCTGGATTTGAAGTTTATAACGTTAACCACTACGATGTGTTTCGTAATCCTGTTCAAGCAAAAGAGTTGCTCATTCAAGCTTTAGATATTCAGCCAATCCCTAACAGTGTATATGACGGTGAAAAAGATGGCCGAATGGTCAAACTGATGCCAGTCAATCATATTGCCACTAGGCAAGATGTGAATGAATTAATTCACGGCGTAGATTACAAAGCCTTTGAAAAACGTAAAGAAGAAAAGCCAAATCAGCCTGTCGAAAAAATTACGATATTCTGTATGGGGCATGAACCTGACTTAGCTGCATTTGTTCAGCAGTCAATCGGCTATAAACTTGATATCGAAGTTGTCGATATTTTACGTGATCGTTCAGACCTTCAGTTTAAACGTGACTCCGAAGCTTTGTTTAAAGTTGAAGGGGGTAACCTGGTTGTAGATAAGTTCTATCCAATGAACTTGCTTCAAAAACTGTCACAAACAAAAGAGTCTGTGTCTGATTGGCGTGAAATGGTTGAAAGTATCATGATCGACTGGAATTATGATGGTGCGGTATTCCAACCAACACTAACTGATATTCCTGCGCAAAATGAGCTTGTACAAGGCCAGTATGCAATTCCTGAAGATGCAGGAACGATCCGTATCAAGATCACTGATTTGTTATCAGAGTCATTAGAACGTGATTTGACAGAAGAGGAGTTAGCGAATGGATAAAAAACCTAACTCTTCATCAGCCTTAGACTTTGCCTTCTTTAATTACTTATGGGCATTTTACGAAACCAATAAAGGTACTATCCGTAAAAGCTACAAAGAATTGAGTAAAAAGTTTTTAGATTATAACGATCCTAAAAATCGTCCTGATGCTTTCTTACGTCGGCCACAGTTCGAGGCTTTGGAAACCTATATCTTTTTGAAAGAGTTTTTAGGAAATTCAAAAGTAGAGCAGATTTTTGAAGATTGGTTTGAGTCAAAAAATCAATTTGAAGGTCGAAAGGCTACAGGCTTTATTAATGATGATTCATTACAAGGCAGTTTGTCATTTGATGATGTCCTTGAAGTAAAAAACTATCAAGTCGTTTTGAAAAAGATGAAGGATAACAGTCGAAGTTATCCGAACTATATTTTTGCATTGACCATGGGTACAGGTAAAACCTTACTCATGGCAACATGTATTTTTTATGAGTTTTTATTGGCAAATAAGTTTCCCAAAGATAAACGCTTCTGCCAAAACGCACTGATTTTTGCACCTGATAAAACAGTTTTGCAGTCTTTGCGTGAGATTGAATCATTTGATATTTCCAAGGTGGTTCCAAATGAGTACGTGGGTATTTTTGATGCAAACTTGAAGTTTCATTTCCTTGATGAAGCTGGCACATCGCTCAGTACCATGGATGGATCTAAGTTCAACTTGATCGTATCGAATACTCAAAAAATTATTCTCAAGCGTCAGCATGCTGAAAAGTCCGCTGCTCAAAAACTGTTTGAAAATGATCAGCCTGATTTTGGTGAATTGACAGATCTGCTTGGTGATTTAGGTTTACCTGCCAATGATGATGATTTAAAGACAAACCAACGTTTTGAGAAGTTATCACGTTTGCCTCAACTTGGTATTTTTGTAGATGAGGCACATCACTCTTTTGGTGATGCATTAAAGAAAAATCAGTTAGGAAATAACAACTCTAAAACTGATAAAAGCCTACGTAGAACGATTGATGAATTGTCTAAAAATTTAGAAGAAGCAGATACACATGTTGTTGCTTGTTTTAACTATACAGGTACACCTTATGTAGGAAAGGATGTATTACCTGAAGTTGTCTATGCGTTTAATTTAAAGAGTGCGATTCAAGAGCGCTATTTAAAAACGCCTGAAGTAAACTCGTATACGACTACACGTACAGAAGAGTTCGTGAAGATTGCGGTAAAAGATTTCTTGGATGCTACACAAGGCCTTAAACCTGAAGGACTATTACCAAAATTAGCTTTTTTTGCTTCGACTGTAGAAGAGCTTACTGAGGAGCTAAAACCTGAGTTAGAACGTCAGTTAGCTGACCATGGCATTTCAGCTGATAGAATCTTGGTGAACGTTGGTGATACATCCCATACAAGTTCTGATGATATTAGAAACTTCAATAATTTGGACGTGGTTGGAACAGAGGGATCTGAAAAGCAGTTTATTCTGTTAGTAAATAAAGGCCGTGAGGGGTGGAACTGCCGTTCATTATTCGGTGTTGCAATGTACCGTTCACCGAAATCAAAAGTATTTGTTTTACAGGCAACTATGCGCTGTTTACGTTCAATCGGTAAACAACAATATACGGGTTCAATTTATCTAAGCAAAGAAAACTACGATATTTTGGATACAGAGCTTCAAGCGAATTTCAGGATGACAGCTTCTGAGTTTTCGGATCAAGGCCCTAAACCTAAAAATATGCTAAATGTTCAAGTGAGGGAAGATGTAAAGATCAAACTTAAACATGTTAAGCAAACGATCAAGCTTAAAGAAAAAGAGTTTGTGAAAGGAACAGTGCTTGATCTCGATCCGACAAATGAAGAAGCTTGGCATGAACTTACGAGTAAATATTTAATCATTCAAACTACGACGACAAATCTACAGGCTAATGACTTTAATACAGCTCAATATACAAAGTCGAAAGATCGTACGAGTGAAAAAGAAAAGGTTGAATATACAAGTTTAAGTTTAGTTGCTGAGATATCTCGATATTTAAATCTAAGTCCAATCAAAATTGAGCGAATGCTTGATCAAACCAAAGAGGGCATAGAAAGTATTTTATTCTGTGTAAATCAGTTCAATGAGCTTTTGTACGATGTTGTGATCCCTCGATTATTTACAGCATTGTATGAACAAGAAATTGAATCAGAAACGATAGAGAAAGAAGTACAGCTGATCATTCCACCAGCGATAGGTGAATTATCTTTCTATGAAATTGCAGAAGGTAAAGGTGGAACTTCAACTTATGCAGATACACAAGAAACTTATAGAGAAAAGAGCTTTAATTTAGATACTTATACATTTGACTCAAATCCTGAATATGCTTTGTTTTGGGATTTATTGAAAGATGATGACGTTGAAAAAATCTACTTTACGGGTATGTTTACGGATAAATCTAAAACTGAATTTTACTTCCAGTACATTGATCCTGACTCATATGCATTGAGAAATTATTACCCTGATTTCTTAGTTCAATTGAAAAATGGTCAGTACATAATTGTCGAAGTGAAGGGTGATCATCAATATGATGATCCGATTGTTTTAGCTAAAGCCAAGGCTGCTGAAGAGTATGCAAGCCATAGTCAGATTGAATATAAAATGATTAAAGGTACTGATGCTAATGCACATATTTATCAGCAGTTACTTGGGCGAAAAGTATTGCCGAATAATGTGAGTTTAATTTAATTAAGTGATAAGTATCATTGTTTTATCATTATGCTTATTCTTTAAGGTGTTTGAATATGAGTCAATTGCCATATAACACGGGCCCTGCACAACCAACGCCTGAGCAACGTCTCTTTTTAATGAATGAAGATGATTGGGAGTTATTTATTGAGCAATGTGCTGTGCAATTAAAAAATGATAATAATTATAAACATGTGCATAGGTTGGGTGGTGCAGGTGATAAAGGCCGAGATGTATGTGGCCTTACTCTAGAAAAGCCTGAAGCAGGTACATGGGATTTATATCAGGCTAAACATTATGGGGATAGTTTGAGCCCTAGTAACTTTGGGGGAGAATTAGCAAAATTTATTTGGTGTGTTTTTACGGGTGAATATACAACTCCTAGATCTTATTTTATTTGTGCTTTAAAAGTAGGACCGAAACTATACGATTACGTAATGAAGCCTGCTGATTTAAAAGAATGGATTCTAGCAACATGGAAAAAGGGAGAGTTCAGTTACCCATTTTCTGATGAGCTAGAAAATTTTATCAATGTTTTTGATTTTGAAATAATTAAAATCAAACCTTCCAATGAGCTTTTGGAAATACATGCGAGATCGCCAAATCATTGGAGTTTATTCGGTGTATTAGGGCCTCGAGAACAAAACCCTGAAGTCCCAACGGCATATGAAAAGGAAGAAGAGATATATTTGAAGGAATTGCTAAAAGTATATAAAGAAGTTGGTGGAAGTTTATTAGAATTAACGACGTTATCAAAACCGCTTAATAAACATTTAATGATGCAACGTAGACTATTTTACTCTGCGGAAGGTCTGAATCGTTTTAGCCGTGACAAGTTACCAGGTGCTTTTGAAGAGTTATTGGAACAGGTTGAATTAGGTGTTGGTAATGAGCTTTTGTATCCACATGAATCAGGCTTTAAAAAAGTACATAGTGTCTTAAACGTAGCTTCAACACTACAAGTAACGTCAAATCCATTACATGCAAGGCTTCAAGCAGGTGACTTACAAGGTTCTTGTCATCATTTGGTTAATCAAGAAAAAATTCAATGGATTGACGATGAGTGATATTTTTAATACTTCCTTAGAATTAGGGGTGCGAATGGTTTATCTCTTAGGAGCTCTATATCCTAGGGGGGCAGATATCCATAAATTAGCATATCTTGACTATGCTGTAATTTATTCTTCAGATTTTGGTGGTCCTTCAAGTTTACATACATTAGTGCCTTTTCGGGGTGGGGAATTTTCGAACAAGAAAGATGCTTTAGAAAGTGGTATATTTTTAATGTTAAATCGCTCTCTGATCGATGTTGTTATTGATGATTATGGGGTTAATTATTATATAGGAGATAATGGACCTAGTATTATTTCGGTAATGAACAATGGATATTCAAAAAAATTAATTAAGAGATGCGAATGGGTTGCTAACAAATTTGGTAGCTATAGCGAAGATGAATTGCGAAATATTTTTTTTAATGAAAGTATAGTTGTTGGTTCTGATGAATCAAATTTAAATTACTTAGGTGAATAGTTAAATGAAGTTTTTTATAAAATCTTTGATAGTTATTGGAAATAATAAAAAACCAGCTATATTAAATTTTGATAAAAAATCTCATTTAATTTTTGGCCCAACTGATACTGGAAAATCATATATCGTTGAGTGTATTAGGTTTTGCTTAGGAGATGAAAAAATCCCTAAGGATGTAGGTTTTAGTGAAGGATACAGTTTAGCTATTCTACAAATTGAATCGAATAATGGAAAAGAATTTACAATTTTTAAAAGTTTAGCTAATGGTCAAGAAAGTATACATGAAGGAATATATTCAGATATCCGAGTAGACTTAGATCAAAAACTTGATCTTAAAGTAGATGATTTTTTGATAACTGAGAATAATATTCAAGAAAACAAAATATTAGTTAAATTGGGAACTTTAGGTCGTGTTACAGCAAATGACTTAAGGCGCATTAGTATATTTGATGAGATTCAGACTCTCGATAATATTAATTTTGAAGGTAAAGACTCCAATACAAAGGTTAGAAATAGATCTGCTTTATCTTTTTTTTTAACAGGTTCTGATGATTCACAGATGCCTTTAGCTATTTCAACGGATGCTAGAAACCAAGCTAAAGGACAAGTGTCATCATTACAGGAACAGATACAGATACTTAATGATGAAATTCCAAAAGATATAAGTAAGGAAGATGTTGAAGATAATCTTGATAAGATCTCTTTGCAAATAGATGAAATTAATAAATTTTTGTCATGTGACTATCAAGCATTAAGAGAATTAAAAAGTGAGTTTTCTTCATTTGAGCGAGAAATAAACGAAACTAATCCGAAAGTAATAAGTCTAATAGAAGCTAAAGAGCAATTTTCTATACTTGATCAGAAGTATTTGAATGATATTAGTAGACTGGAGATGACAAATATATCTGCCTCAATCGTAGCTAATTTACCGAATAGATCCTGTCCAATTTGTTTAACTACGTTAGATCACCAAAAAAGGCATCATATTTCAGAAGTAGATTTTGCTAAAATAAGAAATGGTGCTGCCGTAGAAATTCAAAAAATAAATCGATTACGAGATGGTTTAAGGTACGCTATAGAAGATATAGATTCTGAAATTTCCGAACTTTCTCTAAAATTGGATAGTTTAAATTATAATTTGGAGAGCAATAAAATCCAGCAAAAAAACTTACTAGAAGCAGATGGTGTAAGTATTAAAGATAATCTAAATGAACTTACTGAGAGAAAAGCTGAGTTATCGATTTATTTGAATAATTTTAAAATTATTGAAAGGTTACAAATACAATTAGAGAAAGAAATACCAAAATCTAAGCGTATGACTCAGAAAATAGAAAGAAATATTGCTAAATCGGCAACAGATCTATCAGTAAGAATCAAAGAATTATTAGAAAAATGGAAAGTTCCTGATGTTCGAACGATTGACTTTGATGATAAATGTATTGATATAAAGGTTAATCAAAGAGCTAGGGTTTCGTATGGAAAAGGAAAACGGGGTATATTCTTAACTGCTTATATGGTTGCGTTAATGGAACTTAATATTGAGAAGAATTTACCTCATCTAGGATTTGTTATTATAGATTCTCCAGTCGTTACTTATAAAGATCCTAAACATTCAAAAAAAGAGTTACATGAAAATGATGTGAATTTAGATGGAGAGTTGTTACCAGAAGGTGTTAAAGATAGTTTTTATGGGTGGTTAGCGACACGAAAACATATTGGACAGGTTATAGTCTTAGAGAATGAAGAGCCAAATGAACAACAGAAAAATCAATTAAGTTATACGGAATTTTTTGGACCAAGTGCTGGTGATGGCGAAAGGGTGGGTTTTTTCCCTGTGAATTAATGGCTAAGTTGTATTAGGATGGAGAGTATATGAAGTTAATTCATATCATTGATACAGATCAAAATATGTGGATCGATGTTGATGTATTCTTCCAACAATCCGAGATGGAGCTTACTCAATGGCGTACCCAAGTAAGGGAACGATTTAAACGAGATAAAACTAACCCTCATTTCACTTGTGCTTGGTGTCAATCACCTGTAACACTTGCTAGACGTACAGATCACATGCAGATCAACACTTCGGCAACATTCTTTTTTAAACATATTCCTGAGTTAGAAAATAACCCAAACTTCAAGTGTCCTGTAAAGCATATTAAACAGCTATCAGAGCAAGAAAAAACTGCTTTAAAGTATCAGATTGCAAAAGAAACTCAACAACATAAATTGCTAAAAGAGAATATATATAAGAGCCTTCAGGCAGATGAGGCTTTTAGTGATATTCATATTGAGCAAGTTCGTAAAAGCATTGACTTAAAGCAATGGCGTAGACCAGATGTATCGTCATTATATAAAAAGCAATTAGTTGTTTTTGAAGGACAACTTTCTACAACTTTTTTGAATGTTATTATTGATCGAAAAATTTTCTATCAAGATAACAATGCTTGCTTACTATGGATTTTTAATCATTTTGAGCCAACAGAAAAAGCGAAGAAGCAGTCAATGCAAGATATTTACTACAATAATAATGCGAATGCATTTGTAGTGAATGATTCTACAGTCGCTCAATCAATTAAAACAAAAGCTTTCACTTTAGAGTGTCATTATTTAAAGCCTGAAATTAAGAATAATCAAATTATTAATAAATGGAATACTGAGTTCATCGAATTTCAAAATTTAGTCCATAACGAATCTACAAAGCAGATATATTTTTTTGATTATGAAGCTGAATATCGAAAGTTAAAGCAAAAATTAGGCTTACAACATAGTTATTTACAAGAGAGTAAGAATCAAAAAGATAAATTAAAAGTTCAAAAGTATATTGAATCACTGAAGCAGATTGATCTAGACACCCAAGCCCCATCAAAAACTAAATCGGAACTATTAGTTGAATTTACTGAACTATGGCGAAAAACTCATTACCTTACCGACAGTCAATTTAACTATAAGTGGTTCTCTATTCGTAAAGAGCTTGAACTAATGGGAATTAGTACTCCCAAATACCTTTTGCATGCACCCTATAAAACAGTGGTCAACTCAATTTTAAGTGCAAAATTTGGTTATGTTGTAGGTAATAATATTAACGATATGGTGAGTGTAGCTCATAACTTGATGTTAAGCATTTCCTCCTTACTCTAAAAGTAACTGGAAAGCCTAATTTGTTGAATAATAGAGATATTTCTGGTAAGTGGCAAAGGCGTTATGAAGCATATAAGCAACAGTCTGAGAATGCTAAAATTTATCAACATGATTTAAATCAATTGATTGAGTTTTTAGTGCCTGAATTTCATGGACAATTGATTGCTTGGGGTGAAAGCTGTAAATCTCATTCGCAATAAACTTATCAGAGTAAATGTATTATGGAATACCAACCACCTTATACCATTACTTCCAAAATCATTCATCTGAATGATTGCACAGTGCTAGGAAGAATATCAGATATTTGAAAGTTTTAGATGGTATTTATAAATGCTTGAATAAATTATAAATATGATATTGTTGAACAAATTAATTTTTGGTTTCTAAAAAATGACAAAGACGAGTTGTACGAATATATTGGGGCATAATTATGTCCTATATAGGCGAAAAGCAAAACAAGATCTTGAAAAAACATGAGCATTTAAATCTAGCTCCTTCATATAGAGGAATCTATAAATGCTCATACTGTGGTAAAGAAATAACATCCCTTTCGTATATAAATCCTAAGTTCTAATATTAATTCTATTACTTTGGTAAGAGCGTGGCTTTCGATCTAAGCTCTTTTATGTTTAGGAAAAGGCACAGTTTTATTACGTAAACTATCAATAAAATCAGACCACTCTTGCATCATCTTAACTCGATACTCTAAGTGTTGAGCATGATTATAAGCCTGTGAAACAGCATTACCAACCCGATGTGCTAATTGAATTTCAATCGCATCATGCATATAACCTTGCTCATGTAAGGTGGTAGATGCAAGCCCACGGAAACCATGTCCAGTCATTTTACCGTTATAGCCCATTGTGCGGATCACACACAAAATTGCATTACTACTCATAGGTTTGGCTGTGCTGTGATTATAAAAAACATAGGGCTTTCTTCCTGTGAGTGGTAATAAGCTTTCTAGTAGTTCAATTGCTTGCGTAGATAATGGAACGAGATGAGGCAAAGCCATTTTCATTTTTTCGGCTGGTATACGCCATATCTTGTTCTCAAAATCGATTTCACTCCATTCCATCATTCTGAGTTCAGTAGTCCGTACAAAAGTGAGAGTCATCAACTGAAGTGCAGTTTTGATCACTGGATTCCCATGGTAACGATCCATGCGTTCAAGAAAAGGAGGGAACTCCGAAATATCCAATCGAGCCATATGCTTCACTTTACGAGGCTTTAAGGCTTCGTGAAGGTGAGGTGTTGGATCATTCTCAATCAATCCTTTACGAATCGCAAAACGGAAAATGCGTCCAGTCAAAGGAATAGAGCGTTTTGCCATTTCTTGTGCGCCACGTGCTTCAATTTTTTTAGCACATGCGAGTACATCTTTCCCTTTGATTAGATCAATAGGCATGTTACCCAATGCAGGAAATATGTCTTTTTCAAAAACCGATAAATCACGTAGATAAGTTGCTTCTTTAATAACAGCTTTACGATCTTCCATCCACTCTATCGCAAGAACTTTAAATAGCTTACTTTCATCATTTTGCTGAAGGCGATCATTTTTTATGGCATTAGGGTCAATATTTTTATAAAGCTGTATACGAGCTTCGTCACGGGTGCGACGAGCTTGAGCTAATGAGATTTCAGGATAGCTCCCAATGGTTAAAGTACTTTCACGACCATTGAAGCGATACTTCAATCGCCAGAACCTTCCACCTGAAGGCGTGACCTCAAGGTATAGTCCTTTTTCATCGGCATAACGCTTTTTCTTTTCAAGCGGCTTTATTTTTCTAACGTGTGCATCTGTCAGCATTTTTAGCTATTTCTTTGGGATTTGGGGGACGATCTATAGTATAACCAAATCATCCCCCACTTGTCCCCCATGATGTTTCAGGAGTACAAGGATAGCCAAGGATTTAAAAGAACATTAAAAAAGGCTTAAATCATTGTAATTTAAGCCTTTCAGGTATGTTTCGGTTTTTTTAAAACAGAATCTTGGCGGTGAGAGAGGGATTCGAACCCTCGATACGCGCAAACGTATACACACTTTCCAGGCGTGCTCCTTCAGCCACTCGGACACCTCACCAAGGTGTGCGATAGTACCCAAAAAAATGCATGCTGCCAAGTTGTAGTCGAACAGATTTGCAGAAAAACTTTTTGGCTAGTGATAATATTGCGCCATATAACGTTCAATTTTGAAGACAACATCATATGCAAAGTACTGCAAAAAAAGCCGCATTGCCCGCGATGACGCTGGCAGCATTAGGGGTGGTATTTGGAGACATTGGAACCAGTCCACTCTATGCAATACGGCAATGCTTTGTCACAGGACATGTTGATATCAGTGAAGGTTCGATTTTAGGTATTCTTTCGCTGATCTTCTGGTGTATGAACCTAACGATTAGTTTTAAGTACGTCTCAATGATCATGCGTGCGGACAACAATGGTGAAGGCGGGATCATGTCACTGCTTGCACTGAATTTGCGCTCCTCCGTTTTTAGTAATAAAAATAAAATCTTTCTGATTGCATTGGGCTTTATCGGCGCATCACTGTTTTTTGGTGACGGGATCATTACCCCGGCAATTTCAGTACTGTCTGCGATTGAAGGTTTAAGTCTGGTGACGCCTGCTTTAGATCGTTGGTTGGTGCCGATTGCTTTGGGTATCCTCACGGCATTATTTATGGTGCAGCGGCATGGTACCGCCACCATGGGGAAATTCTTTGGCCCGATTACACTGCTATGGTTTGCGTCCATTGGCCTAATTGGACTGTGGAGCATTATCCAGACCCCGTATGTCTTGATGATGGTCAATCCGTATTGGGCATTCCATTTTGTCTTTGATCAGCCGACAGTTGCCTTTATCACCATGGGTGCAGTGATTCTGACCATGACCGGTGGTGAGGCGTTGTATGCGGACATGGGACATTTTGGGCGTGTGCCGATTAAATTGGCGTGGTTCTTGGTGGTACTGCCTTGTTTGCTTTTGAACTATGCAGGTCAAGGTGCATTGCTATTACGCGACGCTAAAGCCATTGAAAACCCATTCTATTTATTGGTTCCAGATTGGGCTTTATTCCCAATGATTGGCTTGGCAACAGCCGCAGCCGTGATTGCCTCTCAAGCAGTAATCACAGGTGTTTTTTCGATGGCGAACCAAGCCATTCAATTACGCTACTTACCGCGCTTAACCGTGCATCATACTTCGGATGTGGAACAAGGGCAGATCTATTTACCCTTCATTAACTGGGTGTTGTTTATCTCGGTGGTGATCCTGATTTTACTATTTGAAAGCAGTGCAGAATTGGCGAGTGCTTATGGTGTAGCGGTGACCATGACCATGCTCTGCGGTACGATTTTGATCTCGACCTTAGCCTATGGCGTATGGCGTTGGCCGTTATGGAAAGTGGCCTTATTTGCGGTGCCGTTCCTGATTATTGATTTAATTTTTGTGGGTTCAACCTCATTAAAAATCCTCTCAGGCGGTTGGGTGCCGATCTTGATTGGTGTGGTGGTATATACCATTTTGATGACTTGGAAACGTGGTCGCGAAATTGTCTATAACCGTATGGAAACCAATGCTTTACCAATTGAATTGTTTATCAAAAGTATTGGCATGAGCAAAGAAACCCATTTCGTACCAGGCGAAGCGATTTTCTTAACTGGAACACCGAATATTGTGCCGCATGCAATGCTGCATAATATTAAGCACAACAAGGTGCTGCATGAGCGTAATGTGATGGTCACGGTATATACCCAAGATATTCCATATGTGGCAGATGAAGATCGCCTAAAAGTTGAAAAATTGGATGAGCATTTTTATCGTATCTATATGTACTACGGATTTAAAGATCAGCCGAATGTACCGAATGCATTAGAGCAAGCTTATAAGGAGCTTGGTTTTGAATTCGATATGATGCAAATGAGTTTCTTTATTTCACGTGATCGTATTGTGCATACCGTGGGGGATGGCATGTCGCCGTGGCGTGAAAAGCTGTTTATTTCAATGCAGCGCAACACCAGCCCTGTCAGTGACTTCTACCAGATTCCAACCAACCGTGTGGTGGAGTTGGGTAGTCAGATCGAAATTTAAGAAAACTGTATAAAAAAGGCACCTGAGCGTGCCTTTTTTATTGTCTGTAGATCAAGTGTACAGATTTGCGACATAAAGTGTCGCTCTGGGCTGAAACTCAATATACACAGGACTTTTGAGTTGTTAAGCTGCGCGTTCATATTGATTTTGATGTAGTTATGGCAAAGAGACCAACCCGAAAGAGTAAAAGCCCATTTGCTTTTTTGAGCCAAAATGTTGGAAAAATGATGTTGGCACTGGTCGCAACAGGGAGTTTTGCGATCGCATTTGGCAGTGAAAAAATTTCCAAGTTCATCCCATTTCAATCCAGTAATACGGGTTGTTTAAAACAGTTTTATCGTGATGTTCCACCCTTACTCAGTAAAGACAGTCTGAAAAAAGACAGTTATGCACTATGTTTTAATGATTTTAATGTGATGTATTCAGGTATTTCTAAGACCCCATTGTGGACGGCAGAATATCTGACCCCAGAACGCTTAAGCATCAAAATTAAACGTGAAGATAATTTCCATGAAGAAACACGGCTAAAGCCTGCGCATCGTGCTTTATTGTCAGACTATCGTGGTTCAGGCTATGACCGTGGTCATATGGCGCCGAATGGTGATATGAATAATACTGCGGCGCAATATGACAGCTTTTCATTGGCCAATATGGTGCCGCAAGCGCCGAAGAATAATCAGGAAGTGTGGCGTAAATTAGAAGAAGCGGTGCGCTCGATGGTAACCAAGCAGCATAAAGATGCCTATGTGCTGACCGGTCCTGTATTTGAAGGCAAGCGACTTAAAACCATAGGCAGCGGCGTGATTGTCCCGACTGCAGTGTACAAAGCGGTGTATTTACCCAAGCAGGGGATTATTGGGGCCTACTATGCGCCGAATAATAATTCTCAACAGGTCAAAGTGGTCAGTGTTTGCTATTTGGAAGAGAAACTTGGCATTAACTTGTTCCCTCAATTGACGGAACAACAGAAGCGTAATGTTTATCAATTGCCACTTTCTGCAGTACAAGTAAAGCCGAATAAAGACATCAGTTATTCGCATTGGGATGGACAGAGCCAGTGTGCAGAAGAAGCTAAAACAGATGCCATTCAAGTGCAGCAACGTGAATTTACTTCACAGCAAACCGAGGCCGCAGAAAGCAAATTCCCACAAATTGATGAAGAGACCAAACAAGCCTTGATCAATCAATTGGTAAATGCATTGCTGCAGTATTTCTTACAAATGTTGAGATAATGTAGAACATCTTGCAAAGTCATCCTGCATGGATCATGTTGTGGGATAGACAACAACAATGAGAGAAAAAAGATGTTTAAGCCTTTTGAACAGGGTGATGAATCTTCAGCAATTTATGATCTGACTTTGGAAAATCAGGTCGATTGCGTGAGCTTATATGGCAATTTACAGATTACCAAAGATCAGGCAGGGCTGAAAACGGCCAAGGCATTGCAAAGCTTTATCAATGAGGTGGTTGCCGCTTTGGAAAAAGAACAACTTCCTGAGCAGATTGACAGAAAACCTGAGCAGGATATTGAAAATCCATTTCTATAAATAAAAAAAACAGCCGTTGCAGGCTGTTTTTTTATGGAGTATATCGCGCTTAGTCTTTGTCGCTACCCACCACTTTATAGATCACTGCACCAATGATGGCACCGATGATTGGTGCAACCCAGAATAACCAAAGTTGGCTGATTGCTGCTGTCTCAGCAAATAACGCAACTGCAGTACTACGTGCAGGGTTTACTGAGGTGTTGGTGACTGGAATACTGATCAAGTGGATCAACGTTAAAGCTAAACCAATTGCGATTGGTGCAAAGCCCGCAGGCGCGCGACGATCAGTAGCCCCCATGATCACGATCAAGAAGAACGCAGTTAAAACAACCTCAATCAGGAATGCTGACGCAACAGAGAAATGGTTTGGAGAGAGTTCACCATAGCCATTGGTTGCGAAACCGCCAGTACCAGCAAAACCAGCTTGACCTTGTACGATGATGTACAGCACGAATGCTGCAAGCGCACCACCAATCACTTGAGATACGATATAAGGGACTAAATCTTTAGAATCAAAACGTCCACCCACCCATAAACCTACACTGACAGCAGGGTTAAAGTGACCACCAGAAATATGACCGAAAGCGTAAGCACCTGTTAAAACAGTTAAACCAAATGCTAATGCAACACCTAAGAAACCAATGCCAAGTTCTGGGTATGCAGCTGCAAGCACAGCACTACCACAACCACCAAAAACAAGCCAAAAGGTTCCCAAAAATTCTGCTAAATATTTGTTCATTGTTATCACCACATCAGTTATAAAAAATAAAAAAGCAAGCATCCAAAATTTATTATGGATATGTTTAACCTGCGTGAAAAAATTGTGAACTAATTCACATAGGTATATAGGCTCTTATATAAAACGGGCAAAAAAATCGATCAGTTGCGAAACCGTTAGTTCATGAGTGTTTTTATTACGAATTGTAAATTGTGTTGTTGTTTCGCCACTGTTGCGGGGTTTGCCCCGTCCAAATCTTAAAAGCACGTTGAAAAGCACTTTGTTCAGAATAACAGAGCAGTAGCGCAATTTCTTGTAAACTCAGATGAGGGTCTTTTAAATATTCGGTCGCCAGCATAAAGCGGACCTGCTGTACCCGTTCCTGAAAGGTGGTGTCTTGTTGTTGTAAATGACGCTGTAATTGGCGCACCGACAGACCCAGTTTTTCGGCGATAAAATCGATTTGATATTGGTTCTTTTGTAGCCCAGTCAAAATGGCATGTTGTAGCCGCTGATCCAATTGGGTTGAATTGGGCAATTTATCCAGCAAGGCTTGGGCTTGCTGTAACAACAGTTGTTGTAAGGTGTGATCACCTGTTTTGAGTGGCTTAAAAGCTTCGCTCACTGGCAATAATAATTGTGTTTTGGGCTGTTCAAAACGCACTTTACAGTGGAAATACTGCTCATAAATGCTGATGTTTTTTGGTGCAGTATTGACGAAATGCACTTCATGCAGATGAATCGTGTCACCCGACATAAACAGTTTAAGGAACTGCACCATCAAGGCAATCGCGATTTCATCGGTCAACTGGGTCGGATGTGGTTCAGGGGCTTCCCAACGAATCGATGCATAAGGGTGATTAAATTCAACCACCAAAGGGCTACCATCATAAATCAGGCGATGAAAATCATGATAGCGTGCCAAAGCTTCACCTAGGTTTTCACAGGACAGCGCCAGATAGGCAATGATGCCCAAGTGTTTGGGTTGTACATAGGCTGCGATTTCCAAGCCTAGACCACTCTTTGGATGTAGTCGATTTAGATCTTCTAGTAGATCCCGCCAAATCACATAATCAAAACGCTCTAGGTTTTGAACCTGTTGTAATTGTTCAGGAATATGGATGTTCTCTGCTTCGCAATATGCTTTTAATAAATGCCCCAAACCACCAAAAACAGAGCCTGTATAGTTCTTGAGTTGAGACATCCTGTCTACCTCTTATCTTGTCGTGTTTTGTCAATATAAATATATCGCATCGTCAATACTTCGCCTACAAAAATTTATATCTTGAATAAAAATAAGGAAACATTTGGAGAAAACCATGATTAAGGGTTTTATCGCAGGTTTGGCTGTTGCAAATGCCTTTGAATGGTTTGCACATAAATACATTTTGCATGGGGTACATCGCCCAGGGCAGCCACGTTATAGCCCTGTGCCGAAAAGCATGGAATCGCACTGGGCGCATCATCGTGAAGTACGTAAACAGCAGTTTTCGGATGATTGCTATGTTGAGGGTGTGGAGCATTGGCGTACCCGTAATGAAATCATGTCATTGGCAGTGGTGGCAGGCGTTGCCAGTGTGGCGTTTTATCCCATTTCAAAAGGCATGTCTTTGGCAGCACTGTATAGTGCAGGCAACTATTATTATGTGCATCGTCGTGCACACTTAGAACCAGATTGGGCAAAACGAACCATTCCTTGGCATTATGATCATCATATGAATTCAAACCAAGATGCCAACTGGTGTGTGACGCGTCCATGGTTTGATTATGTGATGGGGACCCGTGTGGTGTCTTCTGCGGATTTAAAAGAGGCCAATCCATTGGGTCTTCCTTTACCTGCAGCCTTGTCTAAAGCATTGACGCAAGCGATTGAATCCGTTTTTCCTGCAAAATGGGTCGAGCAAAAACCAAAATTGGTGGAAGCACCTGTTGCTGAGCCACCGCAAAAACAATCGCAAGAATCGGTGGCTTAAATTGGATTGATCTAGTGGGCTGAGCAGGCTTTTATTGACAAATCATGACGACAAAAATAGGGGGATGTCGTGAATTGTCAATAAAATTGGTTTTTAATGTCAATATCTTTGTGCATTTTCTCGCTAATTTAGCTCAAGCATTTTAAATGCTCAGAATTTGTTCAAAATGATGATATTGTGCTTACCCTCTAGCGTTGTATAACGCAGTTTCCATACCTTGCTCAGCAAGGTATTTTTTTATCTGTATACAGCTATTTTTAAATAAAAAAACCTCTCGCTTGAGAGGTTTTTTATGGCTCATCTAATTAAAGACGCATCTCAATGCCTTGTTCAGCAAGATATTGTTTTGCTTCTGGAATGGTGTGTTGACCAAAGTGGAAAATAGAAGCAGCAAGTACTGCATCTGCACCGCCTTTTAAGATGCCATCGGCCAAAT
This sequence comes from Acinetobacter higginsii, assembly GCF_000369525.1. GTDB lineage: Bacteria > Pseudomonadota > Gammaproteobacteria > Pseudomonadales > Moraxellaceae > Acinetobacter > Acinetobacter higginsii. The sequence continues at coordinate 309,374 of NZ_KB850071.1, read as the reverse complement.
GCTGTAAGTTGCCTACACCACCCGAAGCGATGGTCGGGATATTGACGCGATCATTGATCTGACGCATTAAGGCAATGTCATAACCTGCTTTAGTACCATCGGCATCCATACTGGTAATCAGCAGTTCGCCTGCACCGAAGTCGGCCATTTTCACCGCCCATTCAATCGCATCGATGCCTGTTGGTTTACGACCGCCGTGGGTAAAAATTTCCCACTTGTTCTCGCCGGTTTTTTTCGCATCAATCGCAACCACGATACATTGTGCACCAAAGCGTTGAGAAGCTTCTTGGACAAACTCAGGAGTAAACACGGCAGCCGAGTTGATACTGACTTTATCGGCACCTGCATTCAACAATAAACGGATATCTTCAACTTTACGGACACCACCACCCACAGTTAATGGTACAAAAACGCTTTCTGCCATGCGTTCTACGGTACGGTAAGTGGTGTCGCGTCCATGATGGGTAGCAGTAATATCTAAAAAGGTAATTTCATCGGCGCCTTGTTCGTTATAACGACGGGCGACTTCAACAGGGTCACCTGCGTCACGAATATCAAGGAATTGAACGCCTTTGACGACTCGACCATTATCAACATCTAAGCAAGGGATAATACGTTTTGCGAGCATAAAATTTTCCAAAAAATCGCCAATAAAGAAAGGGGTGCTACACCTTCATGGAGGGAACAGGTATTCTATCAAACTTCACAGCTATTTTTTGCAGGTTTTCCATGTCGGTTTATACCCCGTTGAGTTTAGAAGAAGTTCAAGCCTTTGCTGAGCCTTATGGTTTAGCGGTGATTGACCTGATTCCAATCCAAGGCGGTATTCAAAACACCAATTATTTTTTGGTGGATCAATCACAGAAACACTATGTTTTAACGGTTTTTGAAGAATTAGATGCTGAAGGTGCAGGTGAATTGGTACCTGTACTGGATTGTTTGGGTGAGGCAGGTGTACCTGTGGCAGTGCCTTTAAAGCACAGTGGTCAGGCCATTCATACTATTGCAGATAAACCTGCACAAATTGCGCCACGCTTGATGGGTGAGCATCCAGAAGATGCCAGTATTATCCAAATTCAGGCGATTGCACAAGCACAGGCAAAATTGCATTTGGCCTTACAAGGCTTTCCTTTAGAACGTGATTTTAATCGTAATCATCAATATTGGTCAGATGTCGCTGAGCAACTTAAGCCACAAATGAATGCGCAAGATCAGGCATTGTTGGCTCAGGTTTTTCAGCAATTTGCACAGGTCACGCAACAGCATCCAGACCGTCCTACGGGCTTTATTCATTCTGATTTATTCAGAGATAACACCTTGTTTGAAGGCGATCAACTACAGGGTATTCTTGATTTTTATGAATTGAATCAAGATGAATGGTTATTTGATATTGCGATTAGTATCAATGATTTCTGTACTGCCTATCCACAAGCGCATTTAGATCCAGCCAAGGCCAATGCCTTTCTTGCAGCTTATCAAAGCATTCGTCAGCTGACCGTTGATGAGCTGGCCTGTTTAAATATCTTCTTGGCAATGGCGGCGTGCCGTTTCTGGAGTATGCGCTTACAAGTGGCGCAGAAAAATGCCGAGCAAGGGCGTACTGGCGATGATATTTTGCAAAAAGATCCGCTGGAAATGCGCATGATGTTACAAGACCGTTTACAACGAATCACAGCTTAGGGAATAGACATGCGAGATCAAGGTCGTTTAGTTGAGTGGTTTGATGATAAAGGCTATGGCTTTATCCAACCCAATGACACAGCAAAAGATCGTGTCTTTATCCATATCAAAGACTTTGCTCGCACAGGGCCGCGACCCTTGGTCGGTTGTGCCTTGGAGTATGTGGTGATTCTGGATGAGCGCGGTCGTTATCGCGCTCAGCAGGCGACGTATTTAAAAGCATCGCAAGTGATTGAACATCGTGCTCGTCCGAGTCAGCCTCAACCGTCGAAACGCTGGTCTGCGATGCAGATTGGTATCGTGATTTATATTGTCTTTATGCTGATCGCAAGCTTTAGTAAATTGCTGCCGCCATATACCTTATTATTTGTCAGCTTGATGAATGTATTGAGTTATTGGCTGTATGCGCAAGACAAAGAAGCCGCTCAGTTGGGCAATCGACGTATTCCAGAGCAGACTTTGCATATCGTGGATTCTTTGGGGGGATGGTGCGGTGGTTGGCTTGCTCAGCAAAAACTGAGACATAAAACACAAAAACAACCGTTTCGTAAGATTTATTTCTGTACCATAGTCTTCCATATACTATTGATATGTTGGTTAATTTCTCCGCTCAATGTGTTTTATTGATTGAGCGAGTTTGTTTCTGGAGATTAAATAAAAATGAATTATTCCGTTGATCAAGATCCAAATCGTACTTTGACTTTGGTGCTGTATGTGCTTTATATCATTGCGATTTTTACTGGTGGTCTATTGGCAATCATTGCTTTGATCATCAACTATGTAAAACGTAGTGATGTCCAAGGCTCAATTTTTGAAAGCCACTTTACTTGGCAAATCCGCACTTTCTGGTGGTATTTGGCTTGGAATATTATTGCCTTTATTCCGTTCTCGTTCCTGTTCTTTACCGGTGATAACGGCACGGCCTTTGCAGGCGTTGCGGTTTCTGCAACCACTTTTGCCTTTGCGGTGATTTTTGGTGCATGGATTTGGATTGTCTATCGCGCCATCCGTGGTTTGATCGCCTTAAATGACAATAAGCCGATGTATCAAGGCTAAGCTCGGCCAGAACTCGCTGGGTTGTGAACCTAAGCGAGTTCTTTATTGTTATTGGTTTTCGCTGTTGCATGATAGCGATAGCTTGCCCCTCGATGCTGTTCTGTCAGCAATGGACCTTGCCCAAACAGTTTCTCTCGCAACGTTCCTTCGGCATATTCCGTTGCATACACGCCACGTTGCTGTAGTTCTGGCACCAGATATTCCACCACATCTTCAAAGCTTTGATGCGCCAAAATATAGGCCAAGTTAAATCCGTCAATATCGGTTTCTTCCGTCCATGCCTGTAGTTGATCAGCCACAGTGGCAGCTGAGCCCACCAGTACTGGGCCATTGCCACCAATACTAATAAATTTGGCAATCTCTTCAATGGTCCAGATTCCATTCGGATCGGCTTTTACATAAGAATCCAACATCGATTGAATCGCATCGGTATGAATATATTCAACTTTGTCTTCTGCATGGAATTGCGAGAAGTCGACCCCTGACCAACCTGATGCCAAGGTTAAGCCGCCATGATAGCTGGCGTAATTTTGATATTCTTTGAATTTTGCTTGGGCTTTTGCATCGGTTTCATCCACTACGATCGACAGCATGGTATAGATCAAAATCGAATGAGGATCTTTGCCTTGTTCAACTAGGTTGGAACGAATGCCTTGTACCAGTTTTTTCACGGCTGCTTTGGTGGGCGCTGAAATAAACACACATTCAGCATTTTGGCTGGCAAATAATTGCCCACGACTGGATGCACCTGCTTGATAGAGCACAGGGGTACGTTGCGGTGATGGTTCGCAAATATGAATGCCGGGAACGCTAAAATATTGACCTTGATGATTGATCGGATGAACTTTGCGATGATCCGCAAAAATACCTTTTTCTTTATCACGCAGCACAGCATCTTGTTCCCAAGAACCTTCCCAAAGTTTATAGAGAACTTCTAAATATTCATCAGCGATGTCATAACGTTGATCATGACTGACTTGGGTTTTAAGACCTAAATTTTTTGAGCCACTTTCCAAGTATGAGGTGACGATGTTCCAACCAATGCGACCTTTGGTCAGATGATCTAAGGTACTCATGCGCCGTGCAAAGGGATAAGGGTGTTCAAACGAAATTGAAGTCGTCAGACCGAAGCCTAGGTGTTTAGTAACTGCTGCCATAGCAGGTACGATTTGCAAAGGATCATTGACGGGAACTTGCACGGCACCTGTGAGCGCATGTTGTGCTGATTGATGGTAAACATCATAAATGCCTAAAACATCGGCAATAAAAACCCCATCAAACTTGCCACGCTCTAAGATCTTGGCCAAATCGGTCCAATATTCGAGGTCTTTATATTCAGTCGAGCGATCTAGTGGATGACGCCACAACCCAGGCGATTGATGCGCAATACAGTTCATTTCAAAGGCATTAAATCTAATTTGCTTGCTCATTGCTCTTTACTAAATTAAAGATTTTTATTGATCTTAATTAAAAAAGATTGAATTGATTAATCATAAAAAAATAAATGTTTATCATGAATCTATTTAACGTGATTTTGGATTGTAGTTTGAAAAATTATTTTTTATTAAATTCAAAACTTTATTCTTTAAATGAGAGAAATTTGTTGGTGCCTAAGTCAGGCTTAGAGGATTGTTTCTTTTTGATTTTAAATTGTTTTTTAAATAAATAAGTAATGGTCTGGGTTTATTTTAAATAAAAAGATTAGGTTCTAAATTTAACTTATAAATATGCAATAAAAATAGTGCTAGTTTATTTTTTATAACTGCAAGATGAGTATTTATAATGACCTCAAAAATAGAAATAAAATTGGAAGATGCACAGAGTATTCCGCAAGATTTTTACTTGAATAATACGCCAGCACATGTGATTGCTTCAGATCAAGAAGCCATCGCTGTGGCACATCGCATAGCGGCTGCTTTTGCCAAAGATGCGGCAAAGCGTGACCATGAGCGCAAGCTGCCCTTACAGGAAATTCAACAATATTCTGCCTCTGGTCTGTGGGGGATCAATATTCCGAAACAGTTCGGGGGGGCAGGGGTGAGTTATAAAACCCTTGCTGAGGTGGTGACTATTATTTCCAGTGCAGATTCATCTTTAGGGCAGATTGCACAAAATCATTGGGCCTTTTTAGAACATATCCGTTTGGATGCGTCATTGGAACAGCAACAGTTCTTCTTCGAACAAGTGCTGCAAGGCAAGCGTTTAGGCAATGCATTCTCTGAAAAAAACTCGAAAACCGTCGCGGATTTGACTACTAAAATTGAATTTAAAGAGGATTATGCGCTGATTAGTGGTCAGAAATTCTTTGCCACAGGTGCTTTATTGGCACATTGGATTCCTGTGGTTGCAGTCAGTGACGATGGCAAAGTATTTGCAGCACTGGTACCACAACATACACCAGGTTTGACCATTGTGAATGACTGGAGCAGTTTTGGTCAGCGCACTACGGCCAGTGGTAGCGTGCAGCTGGATCATGTTCGAGTCGATTTAAAATATGTGGTACCGATCCATCAGGCTTTTGAACGTCCAACAGCAGCAGGTGCAATTTCGCAAATTATTCAGTCCGCTGTCGATGCCGGGATTGCGCGTGGGGCGATTGAGGAAACCATCCGCTATGTGCGTGAGCATGCCCGTCCGTGGATTGATTCAGGTGTGGAACACGCCAGTGAAGATCCTTATACCATTAGCAATATTGGTGAGCTAAAAATTAAATTGCGTGCCGCAGAGGCAGTTTTAGCTTTGGCAGGTGAGGCGATTGATCGTGCTTTGGCCAATCCAACCGAAGATACCGTAACAGAAGCAACTTTACTCACGGCTGAATCGAAAGTGTTGACTACGGAAATCGCACTCTTGGCAGCCAATAAATTATTTGAGTTATCCGGTACCCGTTCCACCTTATCTGAGTTGAATCTGGATCGGCACTGGCGCAATGCACGCACGCATACCCTGCATGATCCGGTACGTTGGAAATACAATCTGGTGGGTAATTATTATTTGAATGGTGTGGCACTGCCACGTCATGCGTGGAGCTAAGAGGACGCTATTATGACCAGTCAAAGTAATCAAAATCTCTCCTTGGGTGCACATTATGAACAGGTGGCGGGCAAGTTCCGTCCTATTTTCGAACGAATTGCGGAAGGTGCTTTAGCACGGGAAAAAAACCGAACTTTGCCCTATGAACCGATTCAATGGTTAAAACAGGCTGGCTTTGGCGCGGTACGCGTGCCTGTGGCTTTTGGTGGTGATGGGGTTTCGCAAAAGCAGCTGTTTCAGTTATTAATTGAACTTGCTCAAGCAGATTCCAATGTGGTTCAGGCCTTACGGGGGCATTTTGCCTTTGTCGAAGACCGTTTAAATGCACAAAAAACTGAAGCACAGACACTCTGGTTTGAACGCTTTGTCCGTGGTGAGATTGTGGGGAATGCGTGGACAGAAATTGGTAAAGTTGAAATCGGAGATGTGGCGACTCGTGTCAAGGTAACGCAAGATGGCAAACTCCGTATTAATGGTCAGAAGTATTATTCCACAGGCACGATTTTCGCAGACTGGATTGATCTTTTTGCTTTGGATGAAACCACCAATCAGCATGTGATTGCTGCGGTGTCTACGCAAGCAGAAGGCATTGATATTGTGGATGATTGGGATGGCTTTGGGCAAAAAACCACGGGCAGCGGAACCTTGACCTTAAACAATGTAGAAATTGCCCGAGATCACATTTTGGTGTTTGAAAACCGATTTAAATATCAAACTGCATTTTATCAGGTGGTACATCTCGCGACTTTGGCGGGGATTGCACACAGTGCAGTGGAGACCTTTAAGCAGGAAGTGCGTCAGCGGACGCGGATTTATAGTCATGGCAATGCCAGTTTGGTACGTGAAGATGCACAAATCCTGCAAGTGATTGGCAAAGCGTCTGCAGAAGCTTATGCGGCGCAAAGTATTGCATTAACTACTGCTGAAGCTTTGGATGCTGCGTATTTACAACATTTTCAGAATGATGAACAGGCTGAGTTGGAGGCCAATGAACGTGCTGAATTAGTATCGGCACAGGGGCAGGTGGTGATTGCGGAGTTGGTCTTGAATCTGAGCACCGAGCTGTTTAATGCCTTGGGCGCATCGGCCAGTAGCACTGACAAGCAGTTGGACCGTTTTTGGCGCAATGCTCGTGTGGTTGCATCACACAACCCATTGGTCTATAAACAGAAAGTGATTGGAGATTGGGAAGTCAATCAAGCGCCTTTGCCGTACGTGTGGCAGATTGGCAATAGTCCTGTAGCCGCGAATCAAAAAGAAATTCCAGCTTAGTCTTTTAAAAGTGCACAATAGATTTTATTGAACTAAAACTGTTGTGCACTTTTATCTATTAATTTTCTGGTCGTTGTTTCTTTGCAAAGAATTTAAATTTTAATTCGCTGATGAGTACCCCAAGCACCACCAATACTCCTCCAAATAATGCCAATAATGGTAAACGCTCTCCTGCAATACGACCGATTACCCCTGCCCAAACAGGTTCACCTGCATAAATAATCGCTGCACGTGTTGGATCGACCATACGTTGTGCCCAGTTCATCACAAATTGAATCAAGGCACTGGCTAAGCCGAGCGCCACTGCAATAATCAGCAATCCCCATGAAAAGTTAGGAATACTGTGTTCACCAACCAAAGGCATACTAGCAAATGATAAGCATGAAGCGACTGCCAGTTGAATCACCGTGACCCGTCTTAGGTTCACTTTCCCTGCAAAATAACCAATCAGTATAATTTCGAGTGCAATCACAAAGGCACAAATCAGGGTGAGTACTTGTCCATAACTAAAGTTAATACTGGAAAAGCCATTGCCTGTTAACAAGATCAAACCTGTAAAAGCCAGTGCAGTACCCAACCACGTCATCATAGAGGGCATCTTTTGAAAGATCACCCACATTAAAATGGGCACTAAGGGCACATACAGTGCGGTTAAAAGGGCTGATTCGCTACTGAGAATGCTTTGTAGGCCAATGGTTTGAGTACCATAGCCAATCGCGATTACAATCCCGATGGCTGTACCAGCCAAGCCCTCTTTTAGGGTTAGGCCACGCATCGATTTAATTGAGATTAAGAAGATCGCCAAAGCCGCGACTGCAAAACGGCAGCCGACAAAAAACATGGGGCTACTAAAATTCAGTGCATATTGCACGGCTAGAAATGTGCCACCCCAAATCATGGTAATAAAAATAAGCGCGAATTGTGCGGCTTTAGGAGATTGAGCTAACGCGGTCAAAGCAATGATCCTAATCGATAAAGTGCAATATACTGCACATATTGCATTGCCTGTTGGCTTTGTGCAATATATTGCGCAGATTTTTTATTTTCACTGTAGGAATGAATGAGTCATTCAGAGACGGTATTGCAAGATGTGGGACAGAATATCCGTCTGTTTCGTACCGAACGTCAGCTTAGCCAGCAAGATTTGGCAGATCGAGCAGGCGTTAGTCGTCGTACCATTGCTGCTTTGGAAACAGGACAAGTTAATATTAGTCTGGCCAAGCTTGATGCGATTGCCACGGCATTAGCTGTTGATTTTAAAAAACTGGTCAGCCCATCTGAGCTGAGTGAATCTGCCATCGTCAATACCTTGGCTTGGCAGGGGCAGCAGACTGAAAGTTATGCCACGCTTCTGGCTGCTGTGCCAACCCAAACACAAGTCGAATTATGGACATGGTCTTTGGCTGTGGGTGAAGTGTATCAAGCAGAGCCAGATCAAAAAGGCTGGCAAGAGTTGATTTATGTGCTGGATGGAGCGTTGACGATTTCGTTTGAACATGAAAATCGAGTGATTCAGGCAGGTGAGTCGATTTTATTTGAGAGTTCTGTCAATTATCGCTATCTCAATCAGGGTAATCGTAGCGTTCGTTTTATCCGAAACGTGATTTATTAACGTTAAAAAAAGGTGCTTAAGTTTGATTGCTTAAGCACCTGTAGCATTTATGGATTCTTTTTCAAACTTAGCTTGAGCTTTGATGCGTACCATATTTATCAATCATGATCGAACTGGCTTCATTTAGACCTCGTACAATGACGTGTACGCCTTTGCGCTGGAATTTATACACCACACTGTCGATCATGGCCACTGAAGTAACATCCCAAATATGTGAATGGGTTAAATCAATAATGACTTCTTTAACATCTTCATTGAAATCAAAGCTTTGCATAAATTTTTCTGAAGAACTAAAGAAAATTTGACCTTTCAGATTATAAACGCGTGCCTGATTTTCAAAATATCGCTCAACTCGAATATCTTGCTCTAATTTATTGGCAAGGAATAAAGCCGACAGTAACACGCCTGTAAGCACGCCTAAGGCTAAATTATGGGTTGCAACGACCACAATCACAGTGGCAAGCATCACGACATTACTGCTGATTGGATTCTTGCTAAAACTACTGATGGATTTCCATTCAAAGGTACTGATCGAGACCATGATCATCACGGCAACTAAGGCAGCCATAGGAATCACTTTTAACCAGTCGCTGATAAATACCACTAAGATGAGGAGGAAGATCCCTGCTGAGAAGGTCGATAAACGCGTCAAGCCACCTGATTTTACATTAATCATCGATTGACCAATCATGGCACAGCCCGCCATGCCACCCATAAAACCAGAGGCGATATTGGCGATGCCTTGACCTTTGCATTCTTGGAATTTATCGCTTGGGGTATCGGTCATCTCATCAATAATCGTTGCTGTCATCATCGATTCAAGCAAACCGACTGCTGCTAGTGCAACAGCATAGGGAAAGATGATTTTTAAGGTTTCAAAATTGAAGGGAATATCAGGAATTAAGAACACAGGAAGCGTATCAGGTAATGAACCCATGTCTCCTACTGTACGAATATCAATACCGAAGTAGATGGCGAGCAAAGTCACCGTGATGATGCAGACCAAGGGTGAAGGCAATAATTTACCGATTTTCGGAATCAGAGGAAATAGGTAGATAATGATCAGACCCAATAACACCAAGGCATAGACCTGCCATGTGACATTGACCAGTTCAGGCAGTTGCGCCATAAAGATCAAAATCGCCAATGCGTTGACGAATCCAATCACCACAGATTTGGATACGAAACGCATAAGTTTCGCTAGCTTTAGATAGCCCGCGATAATTTGCAATACACCCGTGAGCAAGGTGGCAGCCAGCAGATATTGTAAGCCATGCTCTTTGACCAAACTGGCCATGACCAAGGCCATTGCACCTGTTGCGGCTGAAATCATGGCAGGGCGACCACCAACGAAAGCAATCACCACTGCAATACAGAATGAAGCATATAAACCGACTTTGGGGTCGACCCCTGCAATAATAGAGAAGGCGATGGCTTCTGGGATCAGTGCTAAACTGACAACTAGTCCAGCCAAAATATCCGCACGGATATTGGAGAACCATTGCGCTCGAATATTGGAAAACATAGAAATAGCCTATTTTTTAGGAATTTTTAAAGGCTAGTGATGTGATATACAGACACACAACTACACCACATCACTAGACAGTGATGAGTTAATACATAGGAAATGTAAAACTTAAGGTGGCGTAAGCATCATGTGAGCAGAGAGGGGCTTTATTTGAACTGGGGTAAGCATAGCACCCAAGAGGATAAAGCTCTAGCGATTGTTACAATAACTAGAGCCTGAAACGATTAGAGTGATTGTTGGTCTAACAATAACTGTGCTTCACGAAGACTTAAAGTACCTTCATAGATGGCACGACCTGTAATCGCACCGAGGATTCCTTTTTTGTCTTTTAGATTGCGCACATCATCCAGATTGGTGACGCCGCCAGAAGCAATCACAGGTAAACCTGAATAGTTTGCCAAATTCACGGTCTGTTCAACGTTCACACCTTGCATCATGCCATCACGTGCAATATCGGTATAAACAATGCTAGATACACCAGCATCGGCAAAACGTTTAGCAAGATCTGTCGCTTTTACATCAGTCACATTGGCCCAACCATCGGTTGCCACCATGCCATTGATGGCATCAATACCAACAATGATATGACCTGCGAAGCGTTTACATGCTTCTTCAACAAACTCTGGTTCTTTCACGGCTTTGGTACCGATAATCACGAAAGAAACACCAGCTTCCAAATAGTGTTCGATGGTTTCAAGTGAACGGATACCACCACCAATCTGAATTGGAAGTTCAGGTTGTGCACGCGCAATCGCTTCAACCACGGGTTTATGAATTGGTGTACCTGCGAAAGCACCATTTAAATCGACTAAATGTAAACGACGTGCGCCTTCATCCACCCAATGTTGTGCAGTTGCCACAGGGTCTTCAGAGAAAACGGTATCGTCTTCCATACGTCCTTGTTTTAAACGGACACATTTACCATCTTTCAGGTCAATTGCTGGGATGATTAGCATGCTTTCGCTCCTTGCGTCATCATAGAGTTTAAATTGGCTACATATTAGCAAAATATTGATCAATCGCTAAGCCTTGTCTGCTAAACCTGCCAGTATTCTCCTGATTTGTTGCAATAATTGGGTTGTGAGTAATTGTTGCTGATACAGTTGTTCGAAACAGAGCAGTGCGGCATAGGCATCTGCGGCGGCATAATTGATTTGTTGCGGGCTGAGATTTTTAACAGACCAGTTGGAAGTGCTGACTTTTTTACTTTTGGTAAAGTACCGTTGAAAAAGCAGCGCGATTGCCGTTTGAGTACCGACTTGGCTGCGATAACCAAAACTTGCAAAGCTCTTGGATAGGTCAATCATGGCATTAGGTTGAATACCTTTACTACGAAAGATATGCGCATCATTTTTCAGTCCAAAACCGACTTTGAGTTGCTGTTCATTTTCGAGAATCGGCTTGAGAAAGGCTAAAATTTCAGCACTGACTTGGAACAGATAAGCTTGGTTTGGGGTTGCCAGCTGGATCAGGTGAGGCCCCGTCGATTTTTCGCCAGCTTTGAAAGTTGGTTTAGATTCGGTGTCGAAACCAAAAACTTGAATAGAAGCAAGTTCAGTTTGAACGGCCAGACATTGATTAAGCGTTTGGATCACCAAAATATTTTCAGGGGCGAGATTCTGAAATGCAGGCAATGCGCGGATCTGTTCTTTGCTTAAAAGGGGAGTATGTTGAGGCGTATCCATCTGCATTAGAAGCTCAAAGCGTTTGATTGAGCTTAAAGGGTTTTATTGAAATAAAAAAGCCAAGTGGGAACTTGGCTGTTGTTGATCTCTTTTAAGTGGGCTATTGTTGCTGTATCAATTGACTTCGTTGCACATATTCCTGATATGCAGGAACTGCGCTGCCCACTAAGGCAAAAATGACGGCAAGTGGAATAATCACAATATAAATCCAGCCCAAGACTTTTTCCCAGCCTGATGTCTCACGTTCAACACCAAACTTATTCTCACCTGCTGTTCCTTTGGCACAGAGCAGATAAATAATGAAAATGAAGTTTACAAAGGGGACAATGGCTAATAATGACAACCAACCTGTTTGATTACGGTCATGTAAACGACGAATGGTAAATACAAAAGAAAAATAGACGAACACGATATAGAGAATGATAAACAGGACAATTGCGAGGACTGGATAATCTTGCCCTTGTTCAAGACTGCCGCCAGTCACGAGTACAGCACCAAATGCCAAGACAAAAATGAGAATCACTGCGACGATTGAACTTAAAAATGTCCAAGCTGCATAGGATAGTCGGCCAAAACGACCTTTGGGACTCAGTGGGTGATCCACGCTTTGAGTAGATAAATTCATTGTTATTCCTATCTAGGTGTTTTTATGGGATTGTAAAAATTGAAAAATGTATCGTTTAGAATAATAAAGAAAAAATTGCAAAATTAAAGCTTAAATTATTTTATGAGTTGCAGACCAAGTGATAACGAAAAACTTGATCTGCATTAGGTGGACTTAAATCTTCCATTCCACAAAGTTTTTTAACAGCTGTAGGCCAGCGGTATGACTTTTTTCAGGATGGAACTGCGTTGCAAACAAATTATCTTTGTGAATCGCCGTGCAGAAATTCACGCCATAATCACAGGTCGCTGCAATAATTGCTGAATCGGTTGGCTCAACATAATAGCTATGTACAAAGTAGAAACGTGCATCTTGCTCAATGTTATTCCACATCGGATGCTCTGGATCAAGTTGATGTACTTGATTCCAACCCATATGCGGTACTTTTAAATTTGGGATTTGAGGAAAGTGTTTTCCCACTCCCTTAAAAATACCCAGTGCTTCGACGCCACCATTTTCTTCCGAACTTTGTAGTAGCGCTTGCATACCGACACAAATTGCGAGCACAGGTTTGTTGAAAGCAGCCTGACGTACCACCTCATCAATTCCAGCTTCACGCATGCCTTGCATGCAGTCACGCATAGCACCGACACCCGGGAAAACAATTTTATCCGCTTTGGCAATCAGTTTAGGATCATTGGTGACATCAACTGTTGCACCGACATGCTCTAAGGCTTTTGCCGCAGAGTGTAGATTGCCCATGCCATAATCAAGTAAAGCAATACGGGTCATTACAAACTACCTTTAGTCGAAGCAATGGTGTTTTCTGCGCGTGGATCAATTTCACATGCCATACGCAATGCACGTGCTAAAGCTTTAAACACACTTTCAATCTGGTGGTGACTATTTTTGCCTTTCAGGTTATCAATATGCAATGTCATCAGCGCATGATTGACAAAACCTTGGAAAAATTCTGAAAATAAATCGACATCAAATGTTCCGATGCGGGCACGTGTATATGGAATATCCATAAACAAACCCGGACGACCAGATAGATCAACCACAACACGAGACAGTGCTTCATCTAATGGTGCATAAAAATGTCCATAACGACGTAAGCCTTTTTTATCGCCTAAAGCTTGCGCAAATGCTTGCCCCAAGGTGATTCCGCAGTCTTCGACGGTGTGATGGTCATCAATTTCTAGGTCACCATCGCAATGAATGTCGATATCAAATAGACCATGACGCTTGATTTGATCAATCATATGGTCTAAAAATGGAACTCCAGTGTTGAGTGTGCCTTGACCAGTACCATCGAGATTGAGTCGAACTCGAATTTTTGTTTCGTTGGTATTTCTTACCACTTCACTGATACGTTGCGTCATGGACACGTTCCTCAAAAAACGTCAAAAATGATTGAATTAAAAACCAATAGTTTCGCTGTGACGAAAAAGTGACAGCATCATAGTTTGCTCAGGAGGGTTAATCAATGCCTATTACCGTACATGCTTACAGTTCTCTGGATAATCTAGGAATTCGTACTCAGCTAGAGCGACTTTACGATACCAGCCCAGAGTTTGGCGATGGGCAAGATGCAATGGAACAACTTGAACAAAATCTCCAACAATATACCACAGTTTACACTGCTGAATTTAACACCAAAATTATAGGTGCAATTTGGGCGACAGGACAAGGTGAAAGCCGTGTTTTGGAATATATTGTGGTACATCCAGCCAATCGCGGGCGTGGGGTTGCAGAACGTTTGGTTGAAGAGGTATGCCGTATGGAAGAAGAGCAAGGGGTTAAACAGTTTGAACCGGGTTGTGGGGCAATCCATCGCTGTTTATCACATATTGGCAAAATCTAAGACTTAGCTTGCTACTTTGGAGCAAAATTAAGCGCTTAAGAGAAAAATCCACAAATTTGCTTGACGGGCTTAGGCAAACATTGTTTAATACGCCCACTTTGGCGTGATAGCTCAGTAGGTAGAGCAACGGATTGAAAATCCGTGTGTCCCCAGTTCGATCCTGGGTCTCGCCACCATAAATTTGTATTTTCAATCCCTGATCCCATCAGGGATTTTTTTTGCCCAAAAAATGATTGCGTGAAAAATGTGCATTCAAATCAAAAGCTCATGATAATTATTGACTATTGGTCTGAGATACGGCTTAATACACCCCATTGGCGTGATAGCTCAGTAGGTAGAGCAACGGATTGAAAATCCGTGTGTCCCCAGTTCGATCCTGGGTCTCGCCACCATATTCAAAAAGCCTCAAACGAAAGTTTGGGGCTTTTTTTATATTTAAAATATTTTGCTATATTAAAGCTGAGTCAAAAATTTTAAGAATAGACCAGTATGAAAGATTTATTTTCTGAGCAAAGTGAACTTTATCAACAGGCACGGCCAACTTATCCGCAAACGTTAGTAAACTGCTTAATAGCGCAGCTCAATGGCTTGGACTGTGCGTGGGATTGTGGGGCAGGTTCTGGGCAACTGACTCAGCTGATCGCTCCTTATTTTCAGCATGTGGTTGCAACTGATCTTAGTCAAAATCAGTTAGATCAGGCCCCAGCATTATCCAATGTGCAGTATTTACAACAAGCCGCAGAGCAAACCTCATTTGCAGATCAGTCTTTTGATTTAATTACTGTTGCCCAAGCGATTCACTGGTTTGATTTTGAAAAGTTTTATGCAGAAGTAAAACGAACATTAAAGCTAAATGGTCTTTTTGCCGTAATTGGCTATGGCTTAATTCAGTTAGATGATACAGATTTAAATCAGCGAATCGATCTGCTCTATCATCAGACTTTAAAGGGCTTTTGGGATGCAGAGCGACGTTATATTGATGAGCATTATCAAACGATTCCATTTCCCTTTGAGGAAATCGCAATGCCACAGTTTCAGATCGAGTTAGGTTGGACAGGGCCACAGTTGTGGGATTATCTCAATACTTGGTCTGCAGTAAAGCATTACCAAGATCGGCTGCATGTCAGCCCTTTGGTGAGCTTAGAAGATATTTTGCAGATACAACAGCCGATTGCAGTTCGTTTTCCAATTTTGCTCAGAGTCGGGCGCTTAGCTACTTCTGGGTAGAAAAATAAAAAAAGCATGTCGGAACATGCCGCTATAACACGCCAGCGATAAAAAGACTTCCATTCAACAGATGCGACCCTAATTTAACTTGATTGAATAAGAAAGTTTGTTTGCTTGGCTCAATGGTTAAACCTGGGCAGGCTGTTGAGGTATTACCACAAAAGTATTGTTCTCCATCTTCCGTAATGAATTTTAAACTGAAATTGCCCTGCATTTCTTCAATGAGCTCGAGTGTAAGTAGCTGATGTTGTTGTACAAAGCTAAGTTGGTAAATCTTTTGTTCATTTCTAGCTTCAGCTAATAACTCAGAGTTGGCAGGAATGAGCTTTGCATCTTGATGATTTATACTTAGATGAGCGTAATTTTTTGGGATAACAAGATTGATATTTAATGATTTAGTTTGCCCAGACTTGGCTTGAAGCAAAATATTCTTGGCACGAATCACAATCTTTTTATCATCTTCGTGCCAAAGGTTTTGGGGGGCTGGGGACTTAAGTTGATAAAGCTGATCGTGAGTCGTGATTTGTACCAGTGGCTGAGAGGATATGTTGTCTTGTTGAAAAGTGAAATCAACCCATTGATCTTGATGTTTTAAGCTGAATTGATAAGAAATCGGGTCATGAAGAACAGAGTGCTGAGAAACGGCACTATTCATACGAATCAGCTGATAGGGTTGTTCATCGAAAATAAATTGTCCTTGTATGGGAAGTTGAGGGAAACGCTTAGATTTTAAAACAGGCCAGTGTGAAGGGACCTTAAATTGTAATTGACCAGAGAGTTGTACGCTTTGTTGTTCTGAATGCTCAAGCTGGTAACGAATAGGCGTATTGTGAAATTGAAGGTTTAAGTTTTGCTGTGATGTTTGCAGATCAATTTGATAGCTTCCAATAGCTTTCTCTGAAGTAGAGGTCGTATAAACAGACCAAGGGACGTGGTCTTGTTGAGCGTCGAGCCGTTGAAAAATGGCAACATTTGAGTCTAAATTTAGATCAATCCAACCGGTAATATTTTTATTTTTGAGTTCAAAAGAGATGCTCGAGATAGGATCATTGCCTTTGGCAATCATATCAAACCAAAGTTGATCGGGAACTAAGTCTACCTGTTCTTGTAATTGATTACCTGAAATTGTGATGAAATAAGGGCTTGTATGCGAGCTTTTGATTAAGGTTGTGAATATTATAAGGCTGATTAGAATGAGTGATATAACGAATAGCCATAGCGTAATTTTCTTCATTGTATTCGGTTTGATTTTTATTGGATGATCGATTTTCTATAATTTGAATTAAAATAACAAGATGGCTTGATATTCAAGCAATAAAAAAGGTCTTTGCGTGAGGCAAAGACCTTTTTTGACTTACCAGAGAAGGTAGGTCCATAAAAATAAATATGAGCGTTAAGCAGACTTCGCCACAGCTGCAGGCGCTAACATATGACCTGTTTCTTCAAAATTGGCATGCCAAGATAAGGCTTCACGAAGAATGTGTGGGGTATGGCCGCCACGTTCGCATGCACGGTCAAAGTAATCGTTAAGTGCACCTTGATAAAGTGGATGTACACAGTTGTCGATAATGACACGGGCACGCTCACGTGGTGCTAAGCCGCGAAGATCAGCCAAACCAACTTCTGTTACCAAGATGTCGACATCATGTTCATTGTGATCGACATGGCTGACCATTGGTACGATCGATGAAATATCACCACCTTTGGCAATGGATTTAGTCACGAAGATCGCTAAGTGTGCATTACGCGCAAAGTCACCTGAACCACCGATACCGTTCATCATCTTGGTACCGCAAACGTGGGTTGAGTTCACGTTACCGTAAATATCAAACTCAAGCGCCGTATTGATGCCGATAATCCCTAAACGACGCACGATCTCTGGATGGTTAGAAATCTCTTGAGGACGAAGTATTAATTTGTCTTTGTAGTGTTCAAGATTGCCAAATACACGCTCGCCACATTGTGCTGATAAGGTAATTGAGCTACCGGAAGCAAACTTCATTTTGCCTGCATCAATTAGTTCAAACGTACAGTCTTGAAGTACTTCTGAATACATGACTAAATCTTCGAAATTCGAATCTTTCAGTCCGGTTAAAACCGCATTGGCGATTGAACCAATACCTGCCTGTAATGGACCTAAGTTTTTCGCCAAACGACCTGCAGCCACTTCCTGTTCAAAGAATTTGATCAAGTGGTTGGCAATGCCTTGAGTCTCAGCATCAGGCGGAGTCACAGTTGATGGTGAATCTGCTGTGTCATTGAATACGATCCCCACGATTTTTGCTGGATCGATTGGAATCGCTGTTGAACCAATGCGGTCATCCACTTGCGTTAAAGGCAATGGTGTACGGGTAGGGCGATAGGTCGGGATATAAATATCGTGTAGGCCTTCGAAATTTTCGCTGAGCGAGGTATTAATTTCGACAATTACTTTTTCTGCAAAAATCGCAAAACTTGCTGAGTTACCGACAGACGTGGTTGGCACGATATGACCATCTTCGGTAATGGCAACCGCTTCGATCACCGCAACATCAGGACGTTTTAGTTGCTGGTTACGCATTTGTTCAACGGTTTCAGACAAATGTTGGTCGATAAACATCACTTCGCCATTGTTGATGGCACGACGTAAGGTATTGTCGACTTGGAATGGCATACGACGGGCAAGGACACCTGCTTCCGTCAATTGTTTGTCTAAGTCATTGCCGAGACTCGCGCCTGTAATTAATGTGATTTTTAACGGATTTTTTTTGGCTTGTTCAACCAATGCTTGTGGGACTGCTTTCGCTTCACCAGCACGGGTAAAACCGCTCATACCAACCGTCATATCATTTTTAATAAACTGAGCTGCCTGCTCTGCACTCATCACTTTGTCATGCAGTGCTGCAAGACGAATACGACTTAAAGACATCATCCATTCTCAATATTGCTTTTCATTGGATATGGAGTTT
The DNA here is from genome assembly GCF_000369525.1 of Acinetobacter higginsii. Taxonomy (GTDB): domain Bacteria; phylum Pseudomonadota; class Gammaproteobacteria; order Pseudomonadales; family Moraxellaceae; genus Acinetobacter; species Acinetobacter higginsii. Next base: position 290,862 of record NZ_KB850071.1, on the reverse strand, counting down.
AGCGCTAAAACATGAAAAGTGAATTGAAATAAGGCTAAGGTCTAATACAGCTGCATACGCTTTATTCATCTGCTTTCCAGTTGCTTATTTTCTGTGTGATATTTGCTTGAATTTATACAGGAAAGGAACATTAGGGAAGGACAGTTTTTGGGCTTGAATCAGTGTAAAACCGAACGAAAGCAATCAATCCAGCATCAATTGGGCTGAAGACTTTAGTCGAAGAGTCCTGCATAGATGATAAGAGGATGCTGATTGATCTCTTTAAAAATGCCCTGTTAGGGTTTGCTTTATTTTGTCGATGGCATTGTTTTGCGGTTCGTCATTTGATGCTGGAGGAATGGGGAGGGAAATTACGACTTCCAAGCCACCTTGCTCACGGTTGCGAATGTTAATCTGCCCTTGATGGATATCGACAATACGTTTCACAATTGCTAAGCCTAAACCACTGCCTTGAATCGTTCTTGCCGAATTACCACGAACAAAAGGTTGCATTAACTCTTCCACTTGATCAGGTGGAATGCCATCACCATGGTCGGCAACCGTAATCATAATATGATCATCGACATGGCTAGCAGACAGTTCAATCGGTTCTGCACCATAACGTTTGGCATTATTAATTAAATTGGCAATTAGGCGTTTTAAAGACAAGCTTCGTGCTGGAATGATGGGCAACTCTTGCGCTTCAAAACGAATGTCCAGCGGTTTGAATTGGACCACCAGTTCTTGCAACAGCGTATTCAGGTTGGTTTCTGTCAGTTCTTCATCAGAGCCATCCCGCATATAGGAAATAAACTGATTGAGAATCGCGTCCATGTCATCTACATCGTAGATCAGACCTTCACGGAAGAACTCATCAGGGAGCATTTCTGCGGTTAAACGAATACGCGTCAATGGTGTGCGCAAATCGTGGGAGATACCCGCCAACATAATCTGACGATCACGTTCAGTTTGTTCAAGCGTATACACCATATGGTTAAAAGCTTGGTTCACTTGACGGATTTCGAGTGGCCCATGATTGGTGTCGAGATAAGGCGCCTTGCCAGTTTTACTATAGTTGTTGGCTGTATTTTGTAAGCGACGCAAAGGTCGGTTCATTTGCCGAACCAAAATTAAGATAATGATGGATGATACAATTGGAACACCAAACAACCAGCCGGCAATCAGTTCAACACTATAGTTGGTATAGGTTTTTAAAGGTTCTCTAACCCAGTTCCCGTTCATCTCTGGCGTTTGAATCCAGATGCGTGGAATCGGTTTAAATTTAAAATAAACCGTGACGTTTTCTACACCTAACTCTTTAGCCAGTTTGGACTCAATTTGATTGGTAAACAGTTCCGCTAAGAATTTATCTTCAACTCGAGGAAATTCGTTTGGGTCAGTTACATATTCGATGCCAATACGATTCTTTAACCAGGTATCGACATCAACTTCACTCTCGCGATGTAAAATTCGAATATCTGGATTATTGACCAATTCTAATTCAATCGCGAGGTAGCGGGCATGTTGCTGTAATTCAGGAAGATAAAGTGTTCGCCAAAAGAACCACAAGGACATAAACAGACTGAAAAATACCATGAACAACACGAGAATGGTGGTGCGCATGGCTGCGGAACGCGGTTTAATTTTATCTAAAAAACGTTCCCATTTGGTTCGTGGTCTTTCGGAATAAGCCGCGAAATCCGTAAATTCTTGTGGATCGATTGGTTCAAGTTTCAACGTTTAATTTCCTAAGCTTATTCAGCACCATCTGGAACAAAAACGTAGCCCACACCCCATACGGTTTGAATATAACGTGCACGAGCAGGGTTATCTTCAATTAAACGACGTAGACGAGAGACTTGGACATCAATCGAGCGTTCCATTGCACCCCATTCACGACCACGCGCCAAGTTCATCAGCTTGTCGCGTGTCAGTGGTTCACGTGGATGTTGAACCAATGCTTTTAGAACTGCAAACTCACCCGTTGTGAGCGTTACGACTTGACCTTCACGAGTTAAGGTACGAGTCGATAAATCCAAAGACCATGGACCAAAGCTGACCACTTCAACTTGTTGACTTGGTGCACCAGGAACTTCACGTACTTGACGACGTAATACTGCACGGATACGTGCCAGTAATTCATTCGGGTTAAATGGTTTTGGTAAATAATCATCTGCGCCCGCTTCAAGACCCGCAATACGGTCAGAGTCACTACCACGTGCTGTTAGCATAATAATCGGTGTATCGATATTTGATTGGCGTAAACGACGACAGATGCTTAAACCATCTTCTACAGGAAGCATAAAATCGAGCACGATAAGCGAGAACAATTCACGTTGCAGTAAACGGTCCATTTGAGTTGCATCATGGGCAGTTTTTACCACAAAGCCTTTGTCTTCTAAAAAGCGTTGTAACAGCGTACGCAAGCGCACATCGTCATCGACCACTAAGATGCGTTCGACCCGGTCTGTCTCATGGTGTACAGTTTCCGTCGATTCGGCAGGTACAACTAAACTCATGATGTGCTCCTTTATCGTTTATTGTCATCGTCTTTATGCAATGCGATTGTGAAATATCAATAGACCTTTGAGTATACGATTCATTGCACAGTTTTGGCTATGTTATAAAGCAACAAATATTGCCAATAAAATCAAGAGATAGATACCAAATATATACAGGCAAAATGATGACAATCAATCTATTTTTCAATATTTAGGCGAAAAAATCTTGGTATTTTAGAAACATTCAGCGATTTGCATAAACTACTTGCACAATATTCAAAAAAACAATGGTGGATTTTATAGCCATGAACTTTATAATCAGTGCTTTTAGACTTAACCCTTGTGGAATCAATCACGATGACTGACTTAGTTCAGCAGTTGGCAAATGAACTTGCCGTACGTCCAAACCAAGTAGAAGCTGCTATTCGTTTAATTGATGAAGGTGCTAGCGTTCCTTTTATTGCACGTTACCGTAAAGAAGTCACGCAAGGCTTAGACGATACGCAATTACGTCAACTCGATACACGTTTAACTTATTTACGTGATTTATTTGAGCGTCGTGAGAAGGTGATCCAATCTTTACAAGAACAAGATAAATTAAGCGATGATTTATTGGCGCGTGTAAATGCAGCTGAGACTAAAAATGCATTAGAAGAAATTTACGCACCGTATCGTCCGAAACGTACCAGTAAATCATTTAAAGCAAAAGAAGCAGGCCTTGGCGCTATTGCTGAAAAAATTATTGCAGAACAAGTTGATCCAACTGAAGCATTGGCTGGTTTTAGTCATGAAGACTACCCAGATGCAGAAAGCCAACTTGATGCGATTCAGCATATCTTGATTGATGACTGGGCACAAAATATTGCATTAACCACTGAATTAAAACAAACTTTTGCTAAAACCGCAGTATTGAAAAGTGCGGTAGCTTCTGAAGAGAAAAAAGAAGTTGGCAAAAAATTCCGTGATTATTTCGAGTTCTCTGAAAACTTTAATAAAGTCCCTTCACATCGTTTATTGGCGATGTTACGTGGTCGTCAAGAAAATGTCTTGGGTTTAAAAGTTGATGGTGAAGATGATGCACCATTGGCTCGTATTGAAACTGAATACAATCTTGAACAGATTCAACCACAAACGCGTCAAGATTATTTAAAGCAAACAGCTAAACTGTTTTGGTTAGGTAAGATTCGTCCACAAATCGAACATTCCTTATTAACCGATAAACGTTTGGCTGCTGAAGCTGAAGCAATGGATGTATTTGCTGAAAACTTACGTCATTTATTACTTTCAGCACCTGCTGGTGGCCGTACGACTTTGGGTGTTGACCCTGGTATTCGTACGGGTGTGAAGCTTGCAGTGGTCAGTAATGCAGGTGATGTTCTTGCGCATAGCACCATTTACCCATTTGCACCGAAAGAAGACAAAGAGGGTTCTATTGCGGAACTTGCTCGTTTATGTCGAGAGTTCCACGTGGAACTTATTGCGATTGGTAATGGTACCGCAAGCCGTGAAACTGAAGCTGTGGTTGCGGAAATGATGGCGGCCAATACTGATCTGCAACTGACACGTATCACTGTAAGTGAAGCGGGTGCTTCTGTTTACTCTGCAAGTGAATTGGCTTCACAAGAATTACCTGAGCTTGATGTTTCGATTCGTGGTGCGGTGTCAATTGCACGTCGTTTACAAGATCCATTGGCTGAGTTGGTAAAAATTGACCCTAAATCGATTGGTGTAGGTCAATATCAACATGATGTGAACCAAGCTGGTTTGGCAAAAACCTTGGATGCTGTGGTTGAAGACTGTGTGAATGCTGTAGGCGTGGATGTGAATACCGCTTCTCCAGCGATTCTGGCTTATATTGCTGGCTTAAATAAAGCCATTGCGCAACAAATTGTTGAATACCGTAAAGAAAATGGTCGTTTTGATAACCGTCAAGCTTTGAAAAAAGTGCCACGTTTGGGCGAACGTACCTTTGAACAATCTGCAGGTTTCTTACGTGTTCAAGATGGTTCTGAACCATTGGATGCGTCTGCAGTTCACCCTGAAAGCTACGGCTTGGTGGAAAGAATAGTTGCGGCAAAAGCAACCACGGTTAAAGACATTATCGGGAATACCGAAATTATTCGCCAAGTCAAAGCCGATGAATTTGTAGATGACAAATTTGGTTTACCGACTATTCAGGATGTTTTGGCTGAATTGGAAAAACCAGGTCGTGATCCACGTCCAGAATTCCGTACTGCGAAATTCCGTGAAGACATTACCGAAGTTGCGCAATTGACTGAAGGCATGCAACTTGAAGGTGTAGTCACCAATGTGACCAACTTCGGTGCCTTTGTGGATGTGGGTGTACACCAAGATGGTCTCGTGCATATTTCTGAACTTGCCAATGAGTTTGTTTCTGATCCGCATAAAGTCGTGAAACCAGGTCAAATTGTGCAAGTACGTGTGATGCAAGTGGACGTGGAACGTAATCGTGTTAACTTGAGTATGCGTGCTGAAGGTTCTGCACCAGCGAAAGCACCACGTCAGCAACGTCCGCAACAAGATCGTACTGAACGTTCAGATCGTAAACCACAAGGCCAACGTCCTCCGCGTAAAGAGGGTGACTTTAAGCGTCCGCAAAATAATAACAAGCCAAAAACTGAAAAACCACAAGAGCAAAAAATTGGTGGTTTAGGTGCTTTGTTATTACAAGCCGGGATTAAAGGTTCTAAGTAATTGATCAAATAAATAAAAGCCTCTTCGGAGGCTTTTATTTTGAGTATGGGGGTTCTAATTTTTGTATGTCAGTGACGGCAATAACCATAAAAAACGAAGGATTAAACAATGAAAAAAATACTGTTTGTATTGGCGATTTCGGGTATGAGCTTTGCTACGCTGGCGAAAGTCCCTTATAGCGCAACCGCTGACTGTCGCTTTGATTATGATGATTTTGACTTTTGTTCCAAGCGCAATATTGCTCAATATAAAGCTGCATTGGCAAAACAGTCGCCCAACTATGATGCTACAAAAATTTTGCTCAATGTCGGATCGATTCGCGAAATTCGTTATGTGGTGATTGATACACAAAAGGGTGTGGTGTTTCCATTACGTGATGCAGTTTTAGGCTTTAAAGATAAGAAAGGTGGATTAAACGGTCAACCTGCCTTGATTCAATTTTCGCTTAAACAGCCGCATTTGTGTATTCAGGGCAGTGTCTATGCCTATCGAGATGCCTATGATAATGTCAAAGTCTGTTATCGCATGGAAAAGGACTCAGGGCTCAAATATGGTCAAGAGATGAGACGAGTTGATCTTCCAGCATCATTAAACTAATTCTTATTTGAATTACCTGCTACGGGCGATTTATGGATGCTCAAGTGGTGCTTTTAACTGGAGCAGCTGTTGTTCTCTTAATTCGAGCTGTGCGATGTTTTTCTCATTTGATGCTATTTTTAATGCTTGGATATCTAGCAGAATCTCATCAAGTAACTGTTGATATTGTTGCTGGTTGAGTATTTGAGCAGTGAGCAATATACCATCCGTTTTGGCAAGATAATTTAAACTAATTTTTCGTAATAGATTTAATGCAAAAGGAGGGCAGAGTAAGGCATCTAATAATAGCTGTATGATTTTAAGCCAGGAAAGCTGGAGTTTCCCTCTTTTTACAATCACAAACAAGATTGAAATAAGATTCAAACTATAAATAACGACTAAGCTGATCGCAACGGCAAGATAGCCTGCTTTAAATGCAATCAAACAGGGTAAAACCGCTATGGTGAGCACGAATATTAAAATATTGACCCATTGCAGAGGTTTTAATGTTTGGCTGATATTTTTGAGGTGGACAATATCATGGGTATGAACAACGGGTTCAGGATCTTCGATCTTCCATGCACATTTAAAAAGGAGTTGATGTGATAAAAATAGGTTTGGGATGAACAAATATTTATGAAAGACATTGAACTGTCTTGAAATTAATTGTGATTTAAATGTAGATCCTAACCCTTTGTGAATATTAAACTCATTATAGAAATAGAGATAAGCCGAGTCATAGATATAGAACCCGACGATCCCAATGATGATCAATAGATCGAAAGATATCGACATTTATGATTTATTTTTATTAAATAGGGAGCGCAGCCATCCACCTACGGCAATCGCACCTACAGCAATGAATTTCCATGCGGCTGCAAAGAATGCTGCAATCGCAGCCCAAAAGCCTTTTTTGGTCGCAACGACTGCTGCACCACCTGCAATTAATGCAGCTAGGCCGTATTCAGCCACTTTATCGCCTTCACGGTATTCTGCGTATTTCTCACCAAAATTATAATCAAAACCCTTTAAGCTAGTTTTAAAGGCATTAATATTCTGAGTTAAATGTTCTTCGTCAGAAACCAATGTTGCACTGGTTACGCCGGTACGGCCTAAAATACGAATGGTGTAGTTAATGGCTTCACTATTCTCTTCATCACGAATTTTTAGTGCCCACTCTAAACGTTTGGTTTGATTGTCATAATGTGGTGGTACGGCCCAGCCAACGGTATACAGTTTGGGATAGCCTAAACGCGCGCGTTCTTCATTAGAAGGTTCATCAGACGCCTTGAGTTGTTTTAATAAGGCATCGGCATCAATTGTCTCATCATCTTTGACATAACCTGATGGATCAAAATCAAAGGTCGCCCACCATGAATCATCTGGAGCGACTAAAATATTGGTCGTGCCTGTGGTTAAATTTCCCGTGAGTTCTAGGAATTTATCGGCATTCTTTGGATCTAGAAATCCTTCATCTTTGAGGGTATTCAACGTTGCCACATTGGCGACATTTTCTTTTTTCGGGCCTAAATGCCAATCTAATGTTGCCATCGGGTTTTCTGTAGCATTTTGAGCTATCGTATTATTTGTCGCAGTCTCTTCTGTTGATGCCGATGCATGCACATAACTCGGGATCGTGGTGGCCCCGAATACAGAAAGACTCAAGGCAATTGCATAACTTAAAGGGATTAATTTTTTAGGGTGCAAGGGATTTAACATATCGCTCTCTCAAATTTTTTGCTTTTGGTTTTATTACAATTTATTGCATAAATTATGCGCGGAGTTTAAAAGATTTCAAATAAAAATTAAATATGTTGAGATGATTATCTTTTTTAATTTCTTAGTCTCAGATTATATAAAATCGATTCCTTATTTTAATGAACCAATTTAATTTTTTAAATAAAATTTGATCCATTCGTTTTTATTTAATGGCTTAGACCGCGCTTGAATTTGAACAAAAAGCAATTTTGTTCTATACATCTATCTGAATCACGTTAATCTGACCAGATGCAAAAAATTCAAAGGAGGTCTTGATGTCACGTAGACCTCGTGAGCAAGTCGATTATTTACACCTAGCAGAACTGGGTGGTCTGGAAATGCTGAAAGCTAGTTACTATCAGCAGGAATTCTCACGACATGTTCATGAAGGATTTTGCATTGGTGTGATTGAGGAAGGGGCGCAGCGCTTCTATCGTACTGGCGGTAACCATGTTGCACCGCAAGGCGATATTATTCTGGTCAATGCCGATGAAGTACATACGGGTTCTGCTGCGGTCGAAACGGGGTGGCGTTATCGTGCCATCTATCCAACCCCTGAAGTGTTCCATGAATTGACTCGTGATCTGACCAGCGTGCATGGTACAGCGCCGTGGTTTAGAGAGGCCGTATTGCATGATGAAGGATTGGCGCAGCAATTCCGTCTGTTATTCGATTTATTGGAACAACCGCATAATACTTTATTAAAACAGACCTTGTTTCTTTCGACCATTGCCTGGTTGGTATCGAAATATAGTCAGGTGAAACCGCAAATTACTGATCTGAGTAATGCCAAGCAACGTATCCTCAATATCAAAGAGCTGATGGCAACTATGCCTGAGCAAGAATTTTCATTGGCCGAACTTGCAGCAATGGCCAATTTCAGCCAATGGCATTTTTTACGTCAATTTAAAAAACATGTCGGACTATCACCGCATGCGTGGTTGGTGCAGGCACGGTTGCAGAAATCTCAAAAACTGCTAAGACAAGGACTTAATTTATCTGAGGTTTCACAACAATGTGGTTTTTCGGATCAGAGTCATTTCAGTCGGCATTTTCGACAGACTTTTGGGATTACCCCTGGTGGTTATATTTCTTACCTCAAATAAAACAGCAATTTTATACAATTCTCTCTTATCAATTTTTGGCATAGTCATAAGGTCTTTTATGAACAATTGTGATTTTGATGTTAAGTGAAAGCATAACCGATGATACGCCAATGACGGTATCACGGGCATTTCTCAATGGGGTGATAAAAATCCTGCCGCTGTGTTTTGCGGTATTACCATGGGGCTTATTGGCGGGCTCGATGGCGATTCAGGCAGGGCTAAGTACTGCACAAGCGATTGGCATGTCGGCTTTAGTCTTTGCAGGCGCAGCGCAGTTGATGACCTTAGGTTTAGTAATGGCAGGAACGCCAGCCTTGACCATCATCATTTCAGTATTTCTGATTACCACACAGCATTATCTATATGCGCTGTATCTGCGTGAAGACATTTCCAAACAGCCTTTAAAACACCGCTTGCTATTGGGCTTTTTGCTGACTGATGAATTGTTTGCGGTGAGTATTAAAAAGCAACAACACTATATTTATTATTTATTGGGTGCAGGAAGCTGCTTTTATCTGTGTTGGGTCCTGTTTAGTATTTGTGGGGTGCTGCTTGCCTCATCTGTGCCGAATCTTGATCAATATCACTTAGACTTTTCGATTGTTGCGACCTTTATCGCCATTGTGATTCCGTTTATTAAGAACATAAATACCTTGGTCGGTGTGTTGGTATCGGTGCTGTTAACCTTGGTTTTTCTAAGTCTAGGGATTAAAAGTGCCGCGATCTTGGCAGGGGTAATCGGGATGCTAACCGCGACGTGTTTACAGAATTTACGGGAGCGTGTGGCATGACTTGGTTCCTTTTGATTATTCTGGCTGTGGTGGTGTTTATGAACCGCTATATTTTGCTGGAACCGAATATTCCGTTGCGCTTACCAAAATGGTTTCAACAATCTTTACAGTATTCTGCACCGTGTTTATTAACTGCGATTGCAACGCCGATTGTGTTTATGGATGAACATGGCGCATTTCGTTCGACTTTATTGAATCCGTATTTTTTGGCTACGATTTTAACCGTCATCATTGCCTATAAGGTGAAACATACCTTATTGACCATTATTCTGAGTTTGGCTTGTTTCTATGCTTTGGTGTTTTTCTTACCTTAGCGGGTTTGGGCATTGCGGTTGAATGCCCAAACCACTATCAATATTCAAATTAACGGGTGGTATAACCACCATTGGCAAAAATGGTTTGTCCAGTAATCCACCAGCCATCTGTCACTAGAAAGCGAATCAAAGGTTCAATATCTTCGATCTTGGTTAAGCCACCTAAAGCAGATGCTGATTTATGATAGGCCACGGCTTCGGGTGCTTCTTGACCGTAGAAAAATGGCGTATCCATTGGGCCTGGTGCGACCGCAGTAACGGAGATGCCACGTTCACCAAACTCTTTGGATGCGGCACGGGTATAATGTTCGACGGGTGCTTTTAAGCCTTCATAGGTTGAATAAAGTCCTGTATACGCTGCAAGTAAACTGGTCACGATGGTGCAGATCTTGCCATTGTCATTCAGATGACGACCTGCCGATTGAATAAAGAAATAGGCAATTTTATTGTTGATGTCATTCATGCCATCAAACTCTTGTTCGGTGGTGTCTAAATATGGTTTTTTCAGCACACGACCTACGGTATTAATCGCAATATCCACACCACCAAAGTTTTCTTTAGCGGTGATAAACAACTGCTCAATATTTTGCATATCGGATAAATCAGCTTGTACCAAAACGGCTTTTGCACCGAGTGCCTGTACGTCTTTTAAGGTTTGTTCGGCATCGGCTTGGGTGGCAGCGCTGTTGTAATGAATCAGTAAATTTGCACCTTGTTCAGCAAACTTGCGTGAAATTAAACCGCCTAAGTTTTTTGCGCCGCCTGTGATCAGTACGGTTTTTCCATTTAAATGATGTTGTGACATGTATTTGTCCTGATGTTGTTTTTGCATAAAAAACATACTAATTGAATTTATTTGTTTGAAATAGTTGTTAGTATTGAACTGATTGTGCAAAGAAGTTGAATAATAAAAATGGATAAGATTGATCGTTTAAGAATCTTTTGTTTGGTGGCAGAGAAGCAGTCTTTTGCACAAGCTGCAGTGCAATTGGGTTTGCCGCGTTCCAATGTGACTTATGCGATTCAAACACTTGAAAAAGAGTATGAGGTATTACTGTTTTATCGCACCACGCGTAAAGTGGCTTTAACCCATGAAGGGAGTTTATTTTACGATGAAGCCATGCGTTTGGTGGCACAGTTAAAAGAGCTGAATCGTTTTAAAACCCATGTGCGTAGTCAGGAAGGGAAGATCAGTATTGGTATGCCGAAACGCTTAGCCACACAAGTTCTGATTCCTCATCTATCTGAATTTTATCAACGTTACCCCAAAGTAAAAGTGTTGGTGAATGGCAGTGATGATTTTTCTAATTTGATCGAGCAACAGCTGGATTGTGTAGTACGTGTCGGACAAGTTCAGGATGAATATCTGCTGATTCGGCCCATTGCCCAAACTGAAATATGGACTGTGGCAGCGCCGCAATATTTGGCAGAGTTTGGCGAACCTCAACGTTTTGAAGAACTACAACAGCACTTCGCCGTGGATTACCATGTCGCTAAACATTATCGAGAGTGGAGTGAGCTTTTATTCCAAGCGCATCGAGTCAAAATGCCTTATCGTTTATTGGTTGAGAATACCGAGGCTTATATTCAGGCAGGTTTAGCAGGCATTGGCATGATTCAAATTCCTGAATTTGATGCAGCGCCTTATGTACAACAGGGACAGTTACAGCGATTATTTATTGATACCCCAAGCTTACAGTTACCCGTCAGTCTGTTGCTAACCGACCGCCAATACCGTCCTAAATATTTTCAGGACTTTATTGACTGGTTAAATGAATTATTAAAAACCAAGTTGTAATGGGAAGGGAACTGCCAATGCATGTGGACAAAGCAGAGAGACAATAAAAAAGCATACCCGAGTATGCTTTTTTATTTTGGCAAGGATTAATACAGACCAAGTAAGAAGCCAGCGCCTAAGGTAAAGAAGCTGAATAACCAGATCCAGCCAAACGAATAGCGCAAATGGCGTCCCATATCGGTACCTGTCAGTCCGACCGCAAGCCAAGTTGCAGGTGAGAATGGGCTGACAAAGGTTCCTGCATTGTTGCCAATCGCCATGGCATACACCACAGAATCTGCATTCACCCCAGCGGTAGCAGTAACTTCCTGCACAATAGGTAGTAATGCAAAGTAATAGGCATCGGTACTGGTAAAGATGTCCATCGGGACACCTAGAATTCCCACCAGAATGTGCAGGCTCGCAATCCATGTACTTGGTAGGATTTTAATGAGATCTAGGGCAATCGATTGCAACATACCTGACTCAGACAAGATTCCGAGGAAGGCACCTGCTGCAAAAATAATGGCAACCATGCTTAGAGCTTGTGGTGCATGACGGCCAATGACTTCAATTTGTGTTTTCGGCTGTGGGAAGTTGACGATCAAGACCAAGGCAAGGGCAATCATAAACACATAAGGTGCAGAGAATAGTCCAAAAGCTAAACAGATAATGGCAGCAACGATCAGACCGAGGTTAAACCATAAATTCTTTGGTTTGGCGTCTTCTTGCAGATCTTCGGCCAGATCTTTGGCCATGCAGTCTTGTTCAAATGGGGTGGTGCCAAGGGCTTGAGCCGCGAGAATACGTTTTTTCTCACGTAAACCCATAAATACGGCAAACACCATCATCCCTGCAACACCCACCACTTGAACGGGAATCAGACTATGCCAGAGTGTGGCAGCATCTAAACCTGTCGCGGCTGAAGCACGTCCCAAAGGCCCACCCCATGGCACCATATTCATTACGCCCATACTGCCTGCCATGAGTAATAGCATCAGATAGGGACTCATGCCCAATTTACGGTAAAGTGGTAATAAGGCTGGAATAATAATTAAAAAAGTGGCAGCGCCTGAACCATCTAAATGCACAATCGCAGCAATCAGGGTGGTCATCACAGCAACGATCACGACATTGCCACGGGTCATTTGCACCATGCGTTTAATCATGGGATCAAAGACATGTAATTCTTTTAAAATGCTAAAAAACAAAATGGCGAATAAAAACATGGTCGCCACTTTGGTCACTTTGGCTAGACCGGCTTCAAAGAAACCAGAAATCTCGCTAATCGAAAAACCAGCAATGAGCGCGCCAATAAGAGGAACAATCGACATTGCAACAATTGGACTGGTTTTACCAGACATCAGTAGCGCAACAATTGTCACAATAATTAGAATACCTATCAGCGTCAGCATTATTTACTCCCTAAAGTTGTAACCTCTTGACATAAAAAAGTGTTAAAAATACACCAAAAATAAAAATTAAAGCGCCGACCATTATGCATAAAAACTTAATTTGTTCTTAAGCTTAAGGATAAAAACTAAACAAACAGGCCGAGAAATGAACATTTTGTTTAATTTTTCTGGAAAATTGGTCATAGAAAAATGATGGTTTTAATGAAAAGTAGCCAAATTTAGAGCGATAACAGAAGATGGCAGCGGTGGATTGAATCACCAACTTTCTAAAAAATACTGTGCTGAGAACAATCAAAATGAAATGACTTGATTTTGACTTCGGTCGTTTTTTGCAGTACAACATAAATTAGAGTAATTACTCTAATTTTTAAAAAGAGGTGAAAATGCAAATTGGTCGACACGTTTGGATGGCGCAGACTTCAGGGGATTTATCCTTAAAAGATCGTATGCTGCTGTTGCGCCACAGCCTTTTTCCTGTGTTAAAACAGAGTATAAAAATGTACAGTTTGGCGAATCGCAACAGACCGACTGTTCAACATGAATTGCGTCTGGATGATCTTATCTTGCCTGATAGCGTAAATGTGCAACGGGCTTTAGAGGAGATGCAGTCTTGTAGCTCAACGTCTCTGCAAAATCATTGTCTTCGTACATGGTGTTATGCCATTGCTTTTGCCAAGATGCAAAACATGCAACGTGATGATGAATTATTAGCAGTTGCCTGCTTATTGCATGATTTAGGGATGACTGAACAACATTATCAGCATCATCAACATTGCCGTTGTTTTGCAGGACAGGGCGCTTATGCTGCAAGAGATTGGTCGCTTGAACAGGGCTGGCAATTGCCTCGTGCAGATCAACTGTTTGATGTGATCAGTATGCATATGAATCCCCATGTCGCATTGACTGAGGGGATAGAAGCGCATTTGCTGCAACAAGCGGCCAGTTGTGACGTTATCGGTAGCCGTGGTTTTGAGTTTTCAGAACAGTTTAGACAGCAATTACAGCAAAGATACCCTCGTCTTGATTTTAATCAGATTATGATTGAATTTACCCAACAGGAAGCACAGCAACGTCCTCGATCTCGTACTGCTATGCTGATGCAGAGTGGCTTTAAGCAGTTGGTGAATTTAAATCCTTATGTGCAATAACGCTCAAAATAAAAAACCACCTTTGCTTTTACAAAAGTGGTTTAGATTTCGGGCACAATTTATTTAGTGATCATGTTCCAGATATTCAGGCTTTTTCGGTAAGGCCCAACTACACATGAAGCAGATTAACAGCATGATAATGACATAGACAAAGAAGGTATTTTCAATGCCTGCATCTTTAAACAATAACGCTACGGATGGCGCGGAACCGCCAAATAAGGCATTACCCACCGCATAGGAGAAACCTACACCTAAGGCACGAACATGCGGCGGGAACATTTCAGCTTTGACCAAACCACTGATCGAAGTATAGAAGCTCAGCAGCATCATCAAGAAAATCAGTAATAGGGTGATGATAACAGGGGAGTCAGCAAAGCTGCGCATACCTGTGACCATGACCGGATAAATAAAGATGGCGCTGAGTAAACTGAATGCCAACATGGAAGCACGACGGCCAATGCGATCTGACAACATACCAAATAAAGGTTGCGCCAACATGAATACAAATAGCGCCGTGGTCATGATAAAGCCAACGGTTTTGCCATCCATACCAATATTGGTGAGGTAGGTTTTTGAATAAACCGTCACTACATAGAAGGTCAGTGAACCCGCAGAGGTATAGCCGACAACCAGTAAGAACGTTTTCCAATGCTGTTTAAGCAAGGCGATTAAGCTACCCGATTCTTCACGTTCAGCATCTTCATGTGACAAGGTTTCTTCTAAACGACTACGGGCGAACAAAGATAATAATGCAGCAATACCGCCGATGACGAAAGGAATACGCCAGCCACCATCATTCAATTGCTGTTCAGTCATAAACCCGAGCAAGATTACCCCGAGTAAACTGGCAAGTAACTGACCACCTGAAAGAGTGACGTACTGGAATGATGCAAAGAAGCCTCGTTGCCCTTTTAAGCCGAGTTCACTCATATAGGTGGCAACAGCACCATACTCACCACCCACAGAGAGACCTTGCAGTAAACGTACCATGAGCAGTAAAAAGGGGGCCCACATCCCGACTTGATCATAAGTCGGTAAGGCTGCGAACAGGAATGAACTGAGTGCCATTAAGCAAATTGAAATGACCATTGATTGCTTACGGCCTTGGCGGTCAGCAATACGTCCGAATAGCCAACTGCCGATTGGGCGCATGAAAAAGCTGGCGCCAAACACCCCCCAAACATAAATGGCTTTGGTGGTTGGATCCATATCTGGAGCGGTCAATGCATGGGTAAAATAGGCAGCAAAAACGGCATAAATATAGAAATCGAACCACTCAACTAAATTCCCTGATGCCGCACCGACGATACCTTTGATACGACTTCTTTTTTCTTCCTTGCTATATGTCTGACTCATATATGTTCCTTTTCAACCAAGCAAGATTCTGTAACTGAATCTTTACAGAATGTTATATACCGCTAAAGAAGCATGAAAATGACACTATTTTGTATGCTTTTTATGAATGTATTTTTAGATAGAGAGAATAATACTGGTTTTTAGCTAAATCATTGACAGATAAAGAATGTCAGAATGGTCAATATTGGGAATTTAATGTTTTTAAAAGCAATTAATTGAGCTGTATCAAGGGACAATCTAGGAACAGGACAAGCTGCTGTTATGTAAATAGATTGTAATAAAGGCATTTTTTAGGATTTTCATCTTTTTATTTCAATTCAATACATGAAGCGCTTGTCTTGGAAGGTGAGCGTGGCAATCGCATTGGAAATATGCGATCCAGAAAATATGCGAGGAGCAAAATCAACAGACGCTACTGATGATTAATGCAGCAAAGCTGTGGATAAGTTTTAGTTTATACACATTAGCTGTTGTGGGCATTGCAGAAAGTTTTTAAAGCAATTGGTTGAGGTCTGGAATCGGACAATCTTTTCTCAATGGGCACGCTTCACCTTGAGTAAATCGACTTAACATCGTTCTGATTTGATGAAGCTGTGCAATCTTCTCATCTATCAAATCTAACTTGTCTTGGAAAATGCTTTGTACTTGTGGGGCAGGGATTTCATCTTGGGCTGTCATCGCTAAAATCTGCTTAATTTCATTGAGCGAGAATCCAAGATTTTTTGCGGTACGAATCAGTTGTAACTGTTGCAGCGTTTGTTCTGAATAATCTTTATAGCCATTATTACAGGTGATGGATTTGATTAACTGCATTTTTTCATAAAAGCGAATGGTATCCCGACTTAAATCCGTCTGTTTTGCCAATTGTCCAATTAACATGGTGATCATCCTTATTATTCTTGAATATGTCTAAAAAATGACTTGACCATTGAGTGTACTCCATCCTTTAGCCTATGCCTACATTCAATCAAAAGAGCATATGAGATGGCGCATAACAACTTAAAAACTCAGCAAGATCAACAAGTCGCTTTGGTCGCAGGTGCAACAGGATTTATTGGCCGTTATTTAATTTTAGAATTATTAAAACAAGGACATAGGGTTTTTGCCTTAGTCCGGAATCAAGCTAAACAACAACCCGTGCTCACAAATTGGCTCAGTCAAAAAGGTGTGTCCTTGAATCAATTGAGCTTTATTCAAGGTGATGTGACACAGGCTAAGCTAGCCATCAGCGAGCAAGATTGGCAAAAATTAAGCACAGTGGACACTTTATATAATAGTAGTGCGTTATTTGCGTGGAATCTGAGTATGCAGCAAGCGCAGTCAGTCAATGTTGAAGGTGCGTTGAACTTATTAACTTGTGTACATCAGCAGTGCGATTTAAAACGTGCAGTACATGTTTCGGGTTATATGTTGACGATCACGAGGCATTTAGAGCAGGCAGGGGTTTGTCATGAACAACCTGAACGTACCCAATGGCCATCTGTGTATCAGCATCTGGGGGCTTATGAAGCATCCAAGATTGAAGCGCATTTTGCATGGATACGACGTGCACAGCAGCTATCGGTAGATTGGACCATTATTCATCCTGCAACAGTAGTTGGCGATGATGTGTCGGGTGAAATTCCCACGAATCAGCCAATCGCACAAATGATTGATGTGCTCAAACGGAGAAAAATGAGTGCCATCCCTGCAACAGCTCAGCATTATCTACCTTTAATCCGTGTCGATGACCTATGTCGGATAATGGTCAGTGCTTCTGTGGATATGGCTTTGTCGAATCAAGCGATGTTGGCTGTCAGTGAAAATAATCTGGCTTTGCATCAACTCACTCAAATGATTGCAGATCAATTACAGGTGAATGCACCAACCAGACATGTGCCGATTGGGCTGTTAAGATTTATTTTAAAGTGGCCGTGGTTGGCAAAAAAATTAGAAATGTCTACGGAAATGCTGAGTTTTCTAAGAACAGAACAGTTGGATCGAGAACGATTGACACAGTTTCAACAGCGCTGGCAGATTTCGACGGGGAATTTAGAAGCAGCGATCCGTAAAACCACCGACTGGATCAATCAAAGCAACTAGAACTTATTTCTAATAAAAAAATAGCCAATCAAAAGATTGGCTATTTTTCTGAATCTAGCTAAAAAGATTACCAGTGTTCGCCTGGGAACAAACGTGCATAGGCACGTTGAATTAAATTCAACTTCTCTTGCTCACCGACAGAAGCAGTAGAACTTGGGAATAAGTTGAAACCAATCGACATTAAAATGTTGTTAATGTCTGGTGCAATCGCATAAGTAATCGAAGCAAGGCGACCTAAGTTCGTCGCGATCTTTTTCGGACGCTTCACGATTGCATAAGCAATTAAATCGGCTGCTTCTTCAGGTGAAAGCGTTGGTACATATTTATAAATTTTGGTTGGTGCAATCATTGGTGTGCGGACCAAAGGCATATAAATAGAGGTAATCGCAATTTTGTGTGAGTGAACTTCCGCAGATAAACAACGACTAAATGCATCCAATGCAGCTTTAGACGCAACGTAAGCAGAAAAGCGAGTTGCGTTGGCAAGAACACCAATTGAGCTGATGTTAATGATTTGACCGTCTTTACGCTGCATCATGTGCGGTAAAACATTCAAGACTAAACGTACTGCACCAAAGTAATTTAACTGCATGGTACGTTCGAAGTCATGGAAACGATCAACTGACTCATGTACCGCACGACGGATTGAACGTCCTGCGTTATTTACAAGAATATCAATGTGATCTACTGCTGCTAAGATTTCTTTTGAAACGGCATCAATAGATTCCATATCATTGAGATCACATGGAAATACGGTCGCTTTTCCACCTTCAGCCTCGATCTCTGCTTTGACCTCATCTAACTTCTCTTTAGTACGAGCGAGCAATAAGACATGAGCACCTGCTTGAGCAAGGTATTTTGAAACCGTTAAACCAATACCACTTGATGCTCCTGTGACAATGATTGTTTTACCGTCGACTTTTTGCTGAAAAAGTTTTTTGAGTTTTGCATTCATGTAAGTTACCTACATTAATCACGCTGTTGTTTGCAATGCCTTCTTATTACGATTAAACACTGCACTTTATTTTGGTGTAATATTAACCGATATTTTTTGTTTGTCTAGTGTAAATATTTGAAAAATAATGTCTTTTTTAGAGTAAAAGCTCTAAAACAAGATCTTGTAATAGTTGAAAAAGCAATAAAAACTTTGTGATTTTGAACAAAAAATAAGCCCCTGAAGAGGGGCTTATTGATTTCATTAAAATTAAACTTGAGCAAGGGCCTGTTCGAGGTCGGCAATCAGGTCATCGACGTGCTCAATCCCAATAGATAATCGCACTAAGTCTTCACTGACGCCTGCTGATTTGAGCTCTTCTGCATTGAGTTGGCGGTGGGTTGTCGTGGCTGGATGGCAAGCTAGACTTTTGGCATCTCCGATATTCACCAGACGGGTAAACAGCTGTAATGCATCAATAAAGCGGGTGCCGCCTGCCAGACCATCCTGAACACCGAAAGAAAGGATGGCAGAAGGTTTACCTTTCACATACTTTTGTGCCAAATGGTGCTGCGGATGGTCTTTTAAACCTGCATAATTTACCCACTTCACTTTTGTATGTTGTTTTAAATATTCGGCAATTTTGATGGCATTTTCGGTATGGCGTTCCATCCGTAGATTCAAGGTTTCCAGTCCTTGTAGGATCAAGAAGACGCTTAATGGACTAATTGCTGCACCGGTATTACGTAATGGCACCACGCGCGCGCGCAATAAAAGCGGCTTCACCTAAGACTTCGACATAATTCACGCCATGATAGCTTGGGTCAGGTGTATTTAAAGCTTTAAAGCGTTCAGGATATTTGCCCCAAGGAAACTTGCCGCTATCGACAATCACGCCACCGATGCTATTGCCGTGTCCGCCGATATACTTGGTCAGTGAATGCACAACAATGTCGGCGCCAAATTCAAATGGCTTTAATAAGGCAGGTGTCGCTACGGTATTATCAACAATAACAGGGACGCCATACTCATGGGCAATTTTGGCAATTGCTTCAAGGTCGATAATATTGCCAAGGGGATTACCAATCGATTCAACAAAGACCAGTTTAGTCTTTTCATCAATAATCTGACGCAATGCTTCTGGATTTTGATAATCGAAGAAACGTACTTCAATGCCTTGCTTTGGCAAGGTATGGGCAAACAGGTTATACGTTCCACCGTATAAGGTGGATACCGATGCAATATTGTCGCCTGCTTCGGCAATGGTTTGAATCGCATAAGTGATTGCCGCCATACCAGAGGCTAAAGCCAATGCCCCAATACCACCTTCAAGTGCCGCAATACGCTGTTCAAGTACGGCCGTGGTCGGGTTCATAATGCGGGTATAGATATTTCCTTGAACTTTAAGATCAAATAAATCTGCCCCATGTTGCGTATTATCAAAGGCATACGAGGTGGTTTGATAAATCGGCACCGCCACTGCTTTGGTGGTTGCTTCTGGTGAATATCCCGCATGAATAGCTAAAGTTTCATCTTTATAAGTCATGATTACATCATCTACGTGTGTTAAATATTGATCGAGTCTAGCGTATATTTTATCCAAAATGGTGCATAATTTTTGCGCTTGATAGTGATTTTAGTGATATAGCGAGTCTTTATCGGTCGTAATTGTTTTTGAAAATGACCAAATAATTCAAACCTGTAATGTCTTGCAAAAGAAAATTCTTTGATCCAGACAAACAAATGTCATCTTAACTTCAAGTCAATTGGGTTTTCAGCGTATAATACGCCGATTATTTTATTCGCTATTTTGCGATGTATTGGTTTTTCTTGAGGAGTCCTGCGTGGCCCAATATATTTATACGATGAATCGAGTGTCGAAAATGGTTCCGCCGAAGCGCGAAATCTTAAAAGACATCTCTTTATCATTTTTCCCAGGCGCAAAAATTGGTGTGCTTGGTTTGAACGGTGCTGGTAAGTCAACCTTACTCCGTATTATGGCTGGCGTAGATAAAGATTTCTCAGGTGAAGCTCGTGCACAACCAGGAATCAAGATCGGCTACTTAGAACAAGAACCGCCACTCGATCCAAGCAAAGACGTTCGTGGTAACGTTGAAGATGGTGTACGTGAAGCACTTGATGCTTTAGCTCGTCTTGATCAAGTTTTCGCTGAATATGCTGAGCCTGATGCAGATTTTGATGCGCTTGCAAAAGAGCAGGAAAAATTAGAATCAATCATCCATGCTTGGGATGCGCATAACCTGAATAACCAGCTTGAAATTGCTGCTGATGCATTGAATCTTCCAGCTTGGGATGCAGATGTATCATTGCTTTCAGGTGGTGAGCGCCGTCGTGTTGCATTATGTCGTTTATTGCTTTCTAAGCCAGATATGTTGCTTCTTGACGAACCAACGAACCATTTAGATGCTGAATCAGTATCTTGGTTAGAGCGTTTCTTGAAAGATTTCCCAGGCACAATCGTAGCGATTACGCATGACCGTTATTTCTTAGATAACGTCGCTGAGTGGATTCTTGAACTTGACCGTGGCATGGGTATTCCTTACCAAGGTAACTATTCTTCTTGGTTAGAACAAAAGAATGCGCGTTTAGAGCAAGAAAACAAGCAAGAAGAATCTTTTGCCAAGGCATTGAAAAAAGAACTGGAATGGGTTCGTTCAAATGCCAAAGGTCAGCAAAAGAAAAACAAAGCGCGTATGGAGCGTTTTGAAGAACTTAACTCACGTGAGTTCCAACAGCGTAACGAAACTTCTGAAATTTATATTCCACCTGGCCCGCGCCTAGGCAATAAAGTTGTAGAAGTTGAAGGCATCAGCAAATCATTTGATGGTCGTCTGCTTTATAAAGACTTAACCTTCACAATACCACCAACTGCGATTGTTGGTATTGTTGGTCCGAACGGTGCGGGTAAGACCACGCTATTCCGTATGATGACTGGCGAACAGCAACCAGATACGGGTACTGTGACTTTAGGTGAGTCAGTTAAAGTGGCTTACGTGGGTCAGATCCGTGATACTTTGGATAATAATAAAACCGTTTGGGAAGAAGTTTCTGGTGGTTTAGATATCCTAAAAATCGGTGAATACGAAATTGCATCGCGTGCTTATATTGGTCGCTTTAACTTTAAAGGCCAAGATCAGCAAAAACGTGTAGGCGAATTATCAGGTGGTGAGCGTAACCGTTTACAACTTGCTAAAATCTTACAGTTGGGTGCAAACGTTATCTTGCTGGATGAGCCATCAAACGACTTGGATATCGAAACTTTACGTGCACTTGAGGATGCAATTCTTGTATTCCCAGGCACAGTGATGGTGGTATCGCATGACCGTTGGTTCCTGGACCGTATTGCAACGCATATCTTGTCATTTGAAAATGAACAGCCTGAGTTCTACGAAGGGAACTATGCTGAATATGAAGCATACCGTCAGTCGCGTTTAGGTGATGCAGCGGTCGCAAAACGTTCTAAATATAAAAAGATTACAGGTTAATTTCTGTCAATAAAAAAAAACCAGCTTCCGAGCTGGTTTTTTTATGCTTATGAAAAAGCTAATTCACTGAATGCGCTATATAAATAGGCTTTCGCTTCAGGATGCCCTAAATGGGCTGCGCGTTCTAACCAATATTGTGCTTTGCCATAATTTTTATCTAAACCTAACTCGCCATGCAAATAGCTTTCGCCGAGTTTAAAAGCGGCATCTGCATTACCACGTAAGGCTGCACGAAGAAAATACCAAACCGCATTGCGGTCATTGGCTGAAATAAAAGGGTGGCTGTCTTGCTCGTGTTCATGATGTGCCAATGTTTGAAAAAACTCAGCTTTATGAATTTCTCGTTCAGACTCAGAGATGATGTTCTGTTGAACCAAACCAGAACAATAGGAATGCAACCGCTGTTTGATACTTGCAATATTCATCATGCAACTCCTTGAGCTAAGTTTTTCATTATTATGTTTTTAATATATGTTTTTTCTTTGCAGCTATTGTTCTATTTGTGTATTCCATAGCTGTGAGAAATGCTATAGAAAATAAGCCAATACCTGATTGTTTAGGTCATTGGCTTATCTAACTGTACCCATTTATTTGTGTCTATTTATTAAAATCACCTCGTAGATCAGACCACATCAGGAGTGGTGTAACAGTAACTACATCGAAGACCATTGCCAAAGGATAGAGCACCATACGGGTTGCGCGTTTGACTGGATGTTTGGTGGTGATGGTGGTCTCTTGTTGTAAGGTAATTGGATAGGGCTGTGCCAATTTTTGTTGGATTTTTTGCTGATCGAGTGCTTGATACAGCTGCCCTTTAAAAAACACATTGATATAAGGATAAGGCGCAGTTTCTTGGTTTTGAATCAAGTCAAAATTTTGTCTAAAACCTAAGGATTTCAATAATTCTTTTTGCTTTGGATTGAGATCCACCATACGGGTGTGATAGCGAATTTGTAATACGCCACGAAAATGATTCGGGTCATCCATGGTCAGTACCAGTGGGCTAGGATGACTAAAGCTGCGTTGCTCGGCTGGAATGGCATGCAAAAGCTTTAGGAGTTCAGTACTACCATCGGTCATTAAGTAATTGAAATCTTTTCCAATAAAGATTAGTCCTTGGCTTTTTTCATTTTGAATGGCTTGTCCAAGCGCCAGAATCTGATCGGTTTTCAGTGTGGTGGTTTGAACCTGTGAGCTTTCATTGGGTAAGGCAGTGGAAAGTAGGCTGGTTGCGCATCCGCTTAATACCATAGCTAAGACCCAAAGAGAGAAGATTTTATACATAAAATACCCGTAACAGAGAACATTGTTATCATGAATGAGAATCAAAAAACGTTTTAAATCAGTGAGAAATTGACTAAAAAATGTTTTGTAATTTTATTACATTGGCATAGCCTGCTATAGTGCCTTTGTGCAATTTACTGTAAGGGTGTGCTGTTGCAACGCTCAACTGTTTTCGTGACCGTCTTGCTGAGTTTGTTCATGTTCCAAAGTTTCTGGAATGTGGCGGCAGCATTTTGCGCGCATGAGACGGTCAGTGAATACAGTACATTGAATCATTTTGGGCATCATGTTGCTGAACAGACACACAGTGCTGAACAAGGCGCTATCTTTGATAAAGTCGCAGCAGATTTACCGATGCCTTTAAGCTTGCAAGATCATCATGACCATCTGCCATCTTGTTTTCATGTGGTGGTGGCTGAAGTTCAGCAACGTGTAAATGAACCGATGTTGCACAGTCAGGACGTAGAACAAAAATATTACTGGTCTAATTCCTACCAGTCACCACATCTCTCTGGATTAAATCCGCCCCCTGTATTGACCCCGCTATAGGTGGGGTAGCCGAAAAATAGCCCACCGCATTCTTATTACTTTGCGGGGCTTTATATGTCTTCTAGTTTAAATCAGCGTATTCATGCAGTTGAGCAGCATACGCGGAAAAATCGTACTCAATTGTCATTGAAGTGGTCAGTGTTGGCACTTGCTTTAAGCACGGCCATTTTGAGTCCATCCATTGCCGCAGAATCTTTACTGGATGCGAATCAGCAGCCTGTAAGCAAAGCTGCACAACGCAATCTGAATTTTGAGCAAATCTTGCAGGATGTGAAGCAATATCAGGCTGGTACAGGGGTGTGGCAAACACAGCAAGGAATCGCTGAGGCCAATGTAAAACAAGCGGGGTTATGGTCGAATCCAAGTATTTCTATTCAGCAAACCGACTTTAGGTCAGGCAAAGACAAAGAGCTGGAATTTGGTGTTTCACAAAAATTAGACATTTTTGGTCAACGTCGTGCTGCGGTTAAGCTTGCCGATGTACAAGCATCTCAAGTGGGCCTTAATCAGGAACTCTACAATGCGCAACTTGAGTTAGCAGTTAAATATCTGTGGTCGCAAGTCGTGGTGCTAGAGCTGGAACATGATGTGGTTCAGGCACAGTTAAAAACCAGTCAGGACACTTTGGATGCAACGCGCTTAAGGCTCAAAGCGGGCAGCATTGCGCAGGTCGATTTAGATCGTACCTTGATGGCGCATATTGAAAATCAACGGTTATTTCAACAAACCGAACTCTCCTTAGCCACTGCAAAGCGTCAATTGGCGAATCTGTGGGGCAGTACCGATAACCGCTTCTCTACTCAGGCAAGCAATGTCTGGCCACAACAAAAAGATTTGCAAGATTATTTGCAGAACAACTTATTTGAGCGCGCCATTCAACTCGACATTGTGCGTCAAAAAGCCAATATCGATTATTTAAAAGTATCCAACCGACCAAATCCGACGGTCAATTTAGGCATGGTGCAAAGTAAAAGCGCAGAAACCAATTCGACCGATAACAAGTTCCGAGTGGGCATCGATATCCCGTTGAATATTTTTAATCGTCAGCAGTATTCATTACGGATTGCCAATGCCAAACAAGATTTACTGGTCAAACAGCAACAGTTTTACAAACAGCAAAACTTGAATGCCATTCAGACCTTAACTGCAGAGTTGGCGGGATTGAAACAACAGTTCGATCTCGTCAATCAACGACAAATTCCATTGTCTGAAACGGTGCAAGAGAAAATGCTGCTCGGTTTCAAAGTTGGTAAATATGCCATTACCGATGTGCAGCAAGCCACCATGCAATTGCAAGATCAACGTTTAAATAAAGTGCAGTTACTTAAGAGTGCCTGGCAAAAGCAAATTGATGCAGAAAGTTTAGCACTGGGAATTGAGCCGAGTATGGTGAGTTCAAGTGATGCCTTAAATCAGATTAATCAAACCCTTTGGAAAGATACCAATAGCCTTCCCGCTGTAGTAGGAGCAGAATAATGTCGACAAATAAATCTAAAAAGCAGTGGTTTTGGGTCATTCTGGTTATCGCCGTTGGCTTAGTCCTGAGCGCGTTATTATTTTTCACGGGTAAAAACAAAGCCAGCGGTGAGGCAGCAGCTGATAGTCATGGCGAAGGTGAGGAAGGACATACAGAAGGTGAGGCTGGGCAGGCTGAAAGTGAGGAAGGTAGCTTAAACCTAAGCCCAAAACAGATGACTGAATATGGGGTTAAGCTGGCTCAGGTTGGTGTAGGTGAAGTCGGACAGCAATTTGCTTACCCAGCAAAACTGGTGACCAATACCGATCAGCAAGCGCATGTTTCAGCAACCTTTGCTGGGCGTGTGGAAAGTGTCAATGCGGTACTCGGTCAACAAGTCAAGAAAGGGCAAGTATTAGCCACTCTATTTATCCCAGATCTGGTAGATCAGCAAGCCAATTTAAGTATTGCCCAAGAAGCTTTAACGCTTGCACAGCAAGATTATCAACGTGAAAAACAACTTTGGGAACAAGGGGTTTCTGCACGTCAGGATTATCAACGTGCCTATAATGCCTATCGTCAGGCACAGATTCAGGTACAAGCTGCACGTAGCCGCTTATCTGCCTTGGGTGCATCCAGTGGCAGTCAGGGTCGCTATGTCTTGACCGCACCTTTAAGCGGTGTGGTGAGTCTGAAAGATATTGTGGTAGGTGAGCAAATTACCGCCGATAAGCAATTATTTGTAATTGATCAGCTGGATCAACTCTGGATTGAGTTTATTTTACCAAGTGTCAATAACATCAATGTCCAACCAGATCAGCAGATCGAGTTTAAGTCGCTGCAAACCAATAATAGCTTTAAAGCACAGATCCAGACCTTGACCACCGCGGCAGATACCCAGACAGGTCGTTTGCAGGTGCGTGCCAAAGTACTAACCCCAGCCAAAGAATTACGACCTAATTTGATGGTGAACGTATTGTTAGATGGCACGGACAAGAAGCCTGTGCTTCGTGTTGCCAAAGCGGCGATTCAGCAGATCGAGGGTAAAGCTACAGTTTTCGTGGCCAAGCAAGAGAAAGACCAAATGCATTTCACGCCAACACCTGTACAACTGGGTAATTACTCAAGTGATGGGCAGTGGGTGGAAATCCAATCGGGTCTGACTGAAAAGCAACAATATGTCAGTCAAGGCAGTTTCCTTTTGAAATCTGAGATCGAGAAGGGAGAGGCCGAGCATGGACACTAAAGATAAGTTGCAGCTTCCTCCCGCGGAAGGTCTGTTTGATCGGATTATTCAGTTTTCAATCCGCAATGCGATTTGGGTCATGCTGTTTGTGGTGGCGTGGATCGGGGTCGGTATTTATAGCTACCAAAAACTGTCGATTGATGCCGTGCCTGACATTACCAACGTACAGGTGCAGATTAATAGTCAGGCGGGGGGATTCACTGCCCCTGAGGTTGAACAACGCATTACTTATCCGATTGAAAATGCCATGTCGGGTATTCCGAACTTGGAACAAACCCGTTCGATCTCCCGTTACGGCTTGTCCCAAGTCACAGTGATTTTTAAAGATGGTACCGATATCTACTGGGCGCGACAGCTGATTAACCAGCGCCTACAGGAAGCCAAGAGTGCTTTGCCTGATGATATCGATCCACAAATGTCACCGATTTCAACCGGCCTTGGCGAGATCTATCAATGGGTGATCAAGGCTGAACCGAATGCCAAAAAGGCCGATGGTACGCCTTATGAGGCCATGGACTTGCGTGAAATTCAGGACTGGATTGTTCGTCCTCAATTACAACGTGTGCCGGGTGTTGCTGAAATCAATACCATTGGGGGATATAACAAGACCTATGTGGTTTCTCCCGACCTGAAACGTTTGCAACAACTGCAAATTCCCTTATCCGATTTGCAAACTGTACTCACTGAAAATAATGAAAACCGCGGTGCGGGTTTTATTGAAGAAAATGGTCAACAGCTGACGGTACGTATTCCGGGGATGTTGAAAACAGTACAAGACATTGAAAATGTCACGGTCAGTACCAAGAATGGTTTGCCGATTCGTGTTGCCGATGTTGCAACAGTTTCGATTGGCCATGATCTAAGAACCGGTGGTGCAACATACAACGGTGAAGAAACCGTACTCGGTATTGCCATGATGATGATGGGTGAGAACAGTAAATCCATCGCTCAAGCACTCGACAGCAAAATGCAGGAAATCAAACGTTCATTGCCTGAAGGGGTGGTGGTCGAAACGGTCTATAACCGCAGTAACTTGGTTGATAAAGCCATTAAGACGGTGGCGAAGAACCTGATCGAAGGTGCAATCTTGGTGATTGTGATCCTGTTTGTGTTCTTGGGTAACTTCCGTGCGGCATTGATTACCGCCTGTATTATTCCCTTATCCATGTTGTTTACCCTGACAGGGATGGCGGAGCAGAAAATCAGTGCCAACCTGATGAGTTTAGGCGCATTGGACTTCGGGATTATCGTCGATGGTGCGGTGGTGATTGTCGAAAACTGTATCCGACGGCTGGCAGAGGCTCAACACCATAAAGGTCGACTCCTGACCCGTTCAGAACGCTTTACCGAAGTGTTCTTGGCGGCAAAACAGGCAAGACGTCCGCTGATTTTTGGACAAATCATCATTATGGTGGTGTATTTGCCAATCTTTGCACTGGCAGGCGTAGAAGCGAAAATGTTCCACCCAATGGCAATGACCGTGGTCTTGGCCTTGATTGGTGCGATTATTTTATCCGTAACCTTTGTTCCTGCTGCGGTGGCGTTATTTGTTACTGGTGAGGTCAAAGAGAAAGAAAGTCGTTGGATGGCCGCCTTAAAAAACGGTTATAAATCCTTGCTGGATAAAGCCTATGCTTTCCGCTATGTGGTGGTGGCCGGTGCGGTGACTATTTTGGTACTCACCGCTGCGATTGGTTCGCGTGTCGGTAGTGAGTTTGCGCCACAACTGAGTGAGGGTGACTTTGCTTTACAGTTGATGCGTGCACCAAGTACCGGAATTGAAGAGTCACTGAAGATTCAGGAAAGTGTTGAGAAGCAATTGCTCGCAGAGTTTCCAGAAATCAAAGCGATCTTTGCCCGTACAGGTACGGCCGAAGTGGCAACGGATGTGATGCCCCCTAATATTTCTGATGCAATCGTTCTGTTAAAGCCGCGTGATCAATGGCCTGATAAATCGGAAACCATTGACGAGCTTCGAACCAAAATGTTGGCTTATGTTGAGAAAATTCCAGGTAACAACAGTGAGTTTTCACAACCGATTGAATTACGTTTCAACGAACTGATTTCAGGCGTACGTAGTGATATTGGGGTGAAAATTTTTGGTGATGATATGCAGGTATTGAACCAAGAAGCAGAAAAAGTTGCTCAAACCTTGAGAACCATCACAGGTTCGAGTGAAGTGAAGGTTGAGCAAACTGATGGTTTACCTTTACTCAATGTCGATATCGACCATGCATTGGCTGCGCAATACGGTTTATCAGTGAAATCCATTCAGGATTTGGTTGCTGCAAGTATTGGTGGACAAAGTGTTGGGCAGATTTTACAGGGTGACCGTCGTTTTGATTTTGTAGTGCGTTTGGATGATGGGATGCGTACGCCGCAGCAACTGGCCATGCTGCCGATTCAGCTGCCGAATGGTGGTTTGATCAAACTACAAGACGTGGCAAAAGTGGAGAATATTTTAGGCTTGGCGCAAGTCAGCCGTGAAAATGGCAAACGCCGGGTTGTGGTCACCACCAACGTACGCGACCGCGATTTGGGCTCATTTGTGGGTGAAATGCAGCAGAAATTATCTCAGCAAAAATTACCAAGCGGTTATTGGCTTGGTTATGGCGGTCAGTTTGAAAATCTGGCCTCGGCAAAAGCCAGAATGCAGATTGTGGTGCCATTGGCATTGCTGATGATCTTTGTTCTGTTGATGGCGGTGTTTAATAACTTTAAAGAAAGCTTGCTGGTGTTTAGTGGTGTGCCATTTGCCCTATCGGGCGGTTTGGTGGCGCTATGGCTACGCGACATTCCTTTGTCGATGTCGGCAGGTGTCGGTTTTATTGCGCTCTCTGGTGTCGCCGTGCTGAATGGTCTGGTGATGCTGAGCTTTATTAAAGAGTTACGAGAGCAATATGATGTTCATTACGCTACATGGCATGGCGCGGTATTACGCTTACGCCCTGTCTTGATGACTGCTTTTGTTGCATCGCTTGGCTTTATCCCAATGGCGATTGCCACAGGTACGGGTGCAGAAGTTCAGCGCCCACTGGCAACCGTGGTGATTGGCGGGATTATTTCATCCACCTTGCTGACCCTGCTGATTTTGCCCGTGGTGTATCGTTGGATGAATGAAGCCAAACAGGACAAACGTCAGGAAAGTGCAATTTAATCTGTTTATGCTATCTTCTTAATGAAGCACTTTATTAAGAAGAATCTGAACCAGCCAAAGCGATTTTCGCCTTGGCTGACTTTAAGACTGCAACAGGTCTTATTCAATTATGATAAGGAGTCCAACATGGGTGGACATCAAGGGCATGACCATAGTCATGCAGCGGTCACAGAAGGTAATATCAAAAAACTCACTATTGCGCTGATACTGACTTCAACCTTCTTAGTGGTTGAAGTGGTTGCGGGTTTAATCACCCAGAGTTTGGCGTTACTGTCCGATGCAGCACATATGTTTACCGATGCGGCTGCATTAGCGATTGCTTTAGTGGCAATTAAAATTGCCAAACGTCCCGCAGATAACAAACGTACTTTTGGTTATCAGCGTTTTGAGATTTTGGCAGCCTTATTTAATGCCTCGATGCTGTTTTTTGTGGCAATGTACATTCTGTACGAAGCTTACCAGCGCTTTACGCAACCGCCTGAAATTCAAAGTGTCGGTATGTTGATTGTGGCGAGCTTGGGTCTGATTATTAATTTAATTTCCATGAAATTGTTAATGTCTAGTGCGGCTGAAAGCTTGAATATGAAAGGCGCATATTTAGAAGTGCTGAGTGATGCATTAGGTTCAGTGGCTGTTATCGTGGGTGCAGTGGTGATTTATTTCACCAATTGGTATTGGGTCGACACCATTCTCGCAGTTGCGATTGGTTTCTGGGTATTGCCGAGAACGTGGATTCTGCTCAAGCAGAGTATCAATATCTTGTTGGAAGGTGTGCCAGAAGAGGTCGATATTGAAAAGTTACGTAATGATCTACTGGGATTGGATGGCGTTGAGAGTATTCATCAGTTAAAGGTCTGGGCGATTACCTCGAAGAATATTCATTTGACTGTACATTTATTTGCACCGAGAGCTGATCGTAATCAATTACATCGTGCTGCGATTGAGATGTTGTCGCATGAGCATGGCATTGCTGAGGTGACTTTGCAAATTGAAGATGATGAAGAAATGAATTGCCAGCATACCCATCAACATGATGAGAAAGCTTAACAAGATCCTTCACATCAGCATTAAGCTGATGTGAATATTTTTTTGATAATAATTAATTCTGCCATTCGTTGTTGCAGTCACGACATTTCCAATGTTTTTGTGCCTGCATAAACGCTTGCATTGAAATTTTAAAGTCAGGTAGATCACGCCAGAATAAAACCCCTGCAATTACACAGATCGCAAACACTACGACGGTCGCAATTTGCAGACCTTGGCCGGCACCATTGCCAAAAATCCACATCGCAACGCTAATCAAGACCAAAATTAATAAAATAAAAATGGCAGGAACCAGAAGCACCAAACTTTTGGGTACATTCGGACGAGGGCTGTTAGCACCCTGACTGACAGGCATAATTTTCACGCTTTGACATTTAGGGCAACGGTATTGCATAGAAGATTCCTATTCTGTTTTGTCCATTTTAGCGAAAATTATGCAAAAGCAAAAATCTTGAGCCTTTCAAATACATAAATTTACTTATTTTGTTGTTTATGATGCCACAAAGTCGATTTTTACATTTGTTTGAAAAGCTTGCTACAGCTCGTCTAAAGCCATTCGCAAAAGTCAGGGCAGTCTGTTAAGTTGCAAGATGAGTGGGTTGAATAATGCGAAAGGAAACGCATGTTAAGCACCAAGATTCTAAAGTTGCGTTTATCTCGCATTCAGAAGGGCAAAGAACATTTATCTAGCCAAGATAAGTTGATGTTGGTGACGATGCAAAGCCCTGATCTCAGTGCGCACTTCCTCCTACGTTTATTTAAGGTGACTTTACCCAAGCAGTGGAAATTCAGGCATGAGGATGCTGAAGACATTCTCTATGCCAGCCAATTGATTCAGTTGATTGAGGATGAGCTGCTGAGTGCTTATGAGTCGCATGCGCGTAAGTATGCATGGTATGAGCAGTGTTTGGTCTATCGTCTGAATTTCATTGAGACTCAGCCGAATCAGCAACATATCAATGGCTATCTACGTCAGTTGGATCGCTGTCTGGATCAACAACCGAAAATTGATCTTTTACATTATTTTCAACAACATTATCCAAGTGCGCAACATGCGATTGCGCTAGCCAAAGCCTATGCAGGGGCAGCACAATACAGTCAAGCAATTGAATACTATGAATGGGCGGCACAACAATCGCAGCACCGTAATGAAACTGCCTTTTATGCTTATATTGATTGTCTGTTGAGTCGCAATCAGCCTGAATGTCAGCCACAGTTGAGTGATGTTGAATATGCGCTGCATTTGTTACTCCATCATCTGAAACCGATTGACCAGAACAACCAGACCCAACGATTACAGCGTGCAGTCAGTTTGTTATTACCTGAGTCGATACTGCGGACACGAGCTTCAAATAGCAATCTATTGGCAGATATGGGACGTGGCCTAAATTCGCTCGGGAAATCCTTAAATAGCATTTTTGGCGCTAAGCAATCGCATCTCCCTTTTAGTCAGGACGTGATTGCAACCGCACCGCAGCTTTTAACAGCACAGTGTGTGCTCTCAAGCTTGGTTCAGCAAAACACGATGCAAGTCGCCTGGCAGCATCTTCTGGAGCAGAATACGGTCAGTACAGGGCAGGCTGATCTAGCGCTGACTTGTTTATGGCAAGCCATCCAGCGGAATGCAGAGATTTTGCGCTTATTACAGCAACCTGTTCACCATGAGGAATTGCTTACTGAGCTGACTCCAATTGAGTCGAAGCCAAAGCCTGATTTTGATCCGGGGCATATTCAGATGATTCTGGAACAAGGGCTGATGGCGTATTTAGGAGACATCCGTTTGAATAAACAACATCCTGAGCGGGAGGCTCTTTATGAGCAACGTGATGTGCTTGTTCAGGAGATGATTGCTTTTGCTGTCTGGTTCAATCAGGAGGTTTTAGCTCCATATCTGCAACAACAAAGCCAGCAGTTTGAGCAAGTGCGAAATGGATTGAGATTATTGGATGCCTCGGCCTTGAGTAGCGGACTATTTGCCTTGCAGTTTGAAATGCAAAAACGTGCGCAGGATCTCGCTGATTGGATGACGCTAAAACTGGTAAAAGGGAATGAATTTGATCAAATGCAAGCGGCTTGGGTGGCATTACGTGAATGCTCGAATTTTGGTGGTGGGCAGGAGAAAGTGCAGCGACTTGAGTCCACATTAGAGCAGTATAAAACGTTGCGTTCGAGTCAGATTCTCGTTACAGCAATTGAGAATGAACAACAACTGAAGCAAGTTGATCAGTGATAGTGTTTTCTGAAAAAGATGAAGTGAATAGGAGGAATAAATAATTTGAAGCTGTGCAACAAAAATAAGCAAATTGCTGTGCAGAGCATGCTAATCTACAGAAAAACGTCTAATAAGTTCAGAAAGCAGATCGACGCTCATAAGAAAAATGAGCCAGTAGCAAAGGGAAGAGGGAGAGCATCTTGAATCGACAAGATGATAAAAAGGCGATGTTCGATATTATGCCAGCAGATGTATCTTCATCTGATGATAAACCATCATTATCACGTCGACTAATTAATAAAACATTGCAACATGCACAAGATGCGGTGGAATTTGCCAGCGATACTTCTCGTAACATTGCAGGTGTGGCAGATGCTGCACTAGATGCCTTAGATCATGTCACACACCAGACCAAGCGCGGTGTTGAAGGAGTGCGTAATACGGTACGCGATATGGTGTCAGAAACGAGCGAGGTCGCACGTCAGGTTGCTTTGGCGATGGCAAGAACATCATTGGGGAAAAGCAGTCTCACCTTATATTTACCAGAAATGCTGTTGAATAATCAAATTCGTAAAAGAATGGATCGCAGCGAAATTGATGATATTAAAATTGAATGTGGTAATGATCGATTCCATATTGAACTCGATGGACACTATCGTCGTTTTCTGTATCGACTTTCGCTCGAATTTAATGTCTTAGAGTGTCGTATTGGGCAGGAAAAGTATTTGCGTCTACGCCAAGTCGATGAGCATCTTGATCTACAAATTCGCCATGGCGGCACCTTAACCAATTGGGCTGCACGTCGAGTGGGCAATGTCAGTTTTGAATTAATTAATTCTTTGCCGATTCCCTTCCTGATTAATCATTTGATTCGTGATGTCCCAGGGATTCAAAAAGAAGGGCATCGCTTGTGGTATATCGATCTGGAAGAGGCTGGCTTTATTGATTTCATTAATAACCGTTCGTGGATGGTGGATAAGTTATTAAACCTGACCGATTTTAGTATCTTACCGGGTTTAAATATCTTGCAGGAAAGCCGTGAGTTGGTACAACAACTGGTTGATCAATTCGAGATCCGTGGTCTGCGTGTGCAATCTGGACGTCTAGAAGTTCAGGTCGGGATTGGAACTGAATAGGCAATAAAAAAGCCACTGTCAATGCAGTGGCTTTTTTAGAATTTGGCGTCCCTACGGGGATTCGAACCCCGGTTACCGCCGTGAAAGGGCGATGTCCTAGGCCTCTAGACGATAGGGACTTATCGGAGGAGATTTACTTACAGAATATGAAACATATCGCTTGTAAGCCTAAATTCTCAGCAAGATGATTTATCTTTGCTTTTCCTCGAATTTAGTGGCGTCCCTACGGGGATTCGAACCCCGGTTACCGCCGTGAAAGGGCGATGTCCTAGGCCTCTAGACGATAGGGACGTTTCAGAGGTGGGCGTATATTAGGGTGAATTAGATAGGGTGTCAAACACTTTTCTGAATAAAATTTAAAAAAAGTGAATAAGTGTCTAAAAATAAAACATATCGCAGAATAAATAATCAAAAATAAGCAGTTAAGCGAAAAAATTATCAAACAAATGGTTTATTGGTAGATATAAAAATGCAGCTTAAGCTGCATTTTTTCTGAGATTTGATTATTTACGGTTTCGATAGAAAACATAATGACTTAGGTAACATGCTGCAATAAACAGCAAACAACCAATAAAGCCTGCTTGCATCTCAGGGTCTGCCGCCATACTTAAGCCAGTAATAAAGCAGAAGATAAAACCTAAGATGGGTACGATAGGATAAAGCGGTGCAGCAAATTTTAAGTCTTTTGCGCTATGGCCCGCTTTGTACCATTGGCGTCTAAAGTTAAATTGGCTCCAGCAAATACTCATCCACACGATGACCATGGTAAATGCCGCAACACCTAATAAATTCTTAAAAATTGTTTCAGGGGCAAAGTGCTCTGATAACAGACCAGGAATCGCACCAAACATGGTCACGACCAGTGCAATAATTGGGGTGCCACTTTTTGATAAGCGCGAGAATACACTTGGTAACTGACGCTGATCTGATAAAGACCACATCATACGTGATGCAGCATAAAGACCTGAGTTTGCAGCAGAAAGAAGTGCGGTAATAATCACGAAACGGATAATGTCGTCGGCATAAGGAATACCAATGTAGTTAAATACCGTCACGAAAGGACTGCTACTCACCCCTTCACCACCTAAGCCCGCGACTTGGAATGGCAATAAGGCACTGATCACCACGATTGTGCCGACAAAGAAAATCAATAAACGCCAGATCGCGGCATTGATTGCCTTTGGAACATTCTCAGCAGGGTCTTTGGTCTCACCTGCAGCAACACCAATCAATTCTGTACCTGAAAAGGCAAAATTCACAATCAACATGGTGGTAAAGATTGGAATGAGCCCTTGCGGGAACCAGCCGTGTGCAGTCAAATTGTGAAATAGTGGTGCTGATTCATAGCCATTGAATGAGATCAAACCAAAAATTGCCAATAAACCAAGGATAATGAAGGCAATCACGGTCACAACTTTAACTAGGGCTAACCAGAATTCGGATTCGGCGAACATTCGGGTTGAGGTGAGATTTAACCCCAAAATGGTGACTGCAAAGATAATGGTCCAAATCCACATGGAAATGTGTGGAAACCATTCCTGCATCAGTAAGGCCGCAGCGGTAAATTCTGTACCTAAAGTTGCGGTCCACGTGAGCCAGTAGACCCAAGAAATCATATAACCTGTGCCTGGACCAATATATTTTTGAGCGTATGCACCAAAAGATCCAGCAACAGGCATGTGTACTGCAAGCTCACCTAAGCAGAGCATAACCATATAAGCAATTAAGCCACCTAAAACATAGGCAATAATTGCACCCACAGGGCCGGTTTGAGCGATAACTTCGCCAGAACCTAAAAACAAACCTGTACCAATCGCGCCACCTAAAGAAAGCATGACTAAATGGCGAGTGCTCATGGCACGCTTTAGCGTTGTTGGTTCTGAATTCGCATTTGAGTTGGAAGATTGCATACGACAATTTGTCCAAGCATAGAGAAGCGGCTATTTTATGGAAAATTCGAAAATGTGCAATCTGCTTGAGAAAGATTATTAGAAAAATATAATTATTATATTCGAGAATATGGCGTCCCTACGGGGATTCGAACCCCGGTTACCGCCGTGAAAGGGCGATGTCCTAGGCCTCTAGACGATAGGGACAGATGAGGCAACACATACATGACTGAAAGCCTAACTTCATCTCGGAAAAGCATTGCGATTTCGAGACTCTGGTGGAGCCAAGCAGGATCGAACTGCTGACCTCTACAATGCCATTGTAGCGCTCTACCAACTGAGCTATGACCCCAGAATGTGTGAGCGCAATATTAGGGGGAATGCGCTCACACGTCAATCATTAAACTGAATTAAGTCTCACTATTTGCATCATTTTTCGGCAATTTTAGTGATTCATTTAGCTTTTCCCAAACTTTTAGCTCTTTCTTGCTTGGTCCACCGACAAGTTCTAGGGCGTGACGTAAACGTGCAAAAGTCAAATCAGGGCCGAGAGTAACCATCGCTTGCATGACAGGTGTTGAACTAGTCGAACCTGCAATCGCAATAAAGAAGGCTGGCATGAAATCACGTAATTTGATTTCCATCTGATTTGCCAAGTCCATCAAGGTTTGGCTGACGGTATCATTGTTCCAGGTAAACTGACTTTCTAAACGCCAAATTGCAAATTGTAGGCTCTGACGAACTTGTTCTTCAGTCAATTTTTTGCTTTCAAACTGCTCTTTGCTGATTTGTGGCATATGGTTGAAGTAAAAACCAGCCCAATTCACGGCTTCAGAGAGTAAGTTGATACGCGGTTGAATCGCTGCAGCAATGTCTTCAAGGGTTTGACGGTCACTTTTCCATGCCAACAAGCGGTCTAGAAGCTGTCCTGGCGTCAATCCTTTGATCCACTGACCATTGAGCCAGTTGAGTTTTTCAACGTCAAAGATTGGTCCACCCAGCGAAACACGCTGTACATCAAAGTTTTGAATCATGTCTTCTAGGGTGAATACTTCACGTTCATCAGGCATTGACCAACCCATACGACCTAAATAATTTAATAACGCTTCTGGTAAAACACCGATGTCACGATAGTAGTTGATTGAGGTTGGGTTTTTACGTTTAGACAGTTTCGATTTGTCTGGGTTACGCAACAATGGCATGTGACACAATGTTGGCATGTCCCAACCGAAATATTGATACAGTAATTGATGCTTCGGTGCAGATGGTAACCACTCCTCACCACGTAACACGTGAGTGATTTCCATTAAGTGGTCATCCACTACATTGGCAAGGTGGTAGGTTGGTAAACCATCCGTTTTTAACAGCACCTGCATGTCAACTTGTGCCCATGGAATCTCAACTTCACCACGGAGTAAGTCATTAATTTTACAAATGCCTTCCTCTGGTACTTTCATACGGATGACATGGGGCTCACCCGCAGCAAGACGACGTTGTACTTCTTCTTGTGATAATTTTAAGCCGCGGCCATCATATTTAGGTGTTTCGCCACGCGCTTGTTGTTCTGCACGCATTTGATCAAGTTCTTCTGCGGTTGCAAAACAATAGAAAGCGTGGCCTTTTTCAATCAAGTCAAGCGCGTATTGCTTATAAATACCCATACGCTCTGATTGGCGATAAGGGGCATGTGGGCCACCCACATCTGGACCTTCTGACCAGTTCAGACCTAACCAACGCAAAGAATCTAAAATCATCTTTTCAGATTCAGGCGTTGAGCGAAGTTGATCCGTATCTTCAATACGTAAAATAAACTCACCGCCATGCTGTTTGGCAAAACATAGATTAAATAACGCAATATAAGCTGTGCCTACATGTGGAAAACCTGTAGGAGAAGGCGCAATACGGGTACGAACTTTCATAAATGATCGGAGCTTAAATTTAAATTGAAACTATTATAACGAAAAAGCCTAGTCACAGCATGACTAGGCTTGATTTAAACATGTGAAGGGGCACATATTTAAAATTTAAGAAGTATGTGGCTGGAATATAGTTTGAACGAAACGTGAAAAACGTTCATGTTGACTGGCAAAGAACGTTTGTGTTGGTGTGGTACGAATCGTATTCAACATTTTTAACTCATCGTCTGACGATGGTAACAAACCTGTATTACGTTTTTGTTGATCAAGCGCTTTAACAATTAAGCTTGAAGATGATTTATCAATTGTTTTTATGTTATTACTTTCTTTAATTGCTGCCGCATGCCCCATTTGAACAGAAGCTGCTAAAAATAAGCTTAAGCCTAGTGCTTTTTTCAATTTTAATGCTCGCATTGCTCACATCCCCTTCATGATTTTGAGTCTACAAGACTAACCAAACAACTATAGTATTGCTTTAATAATACGATTTAAACATAAATCTTAATAAAAAAGTATAACTACGTCACACTTTTTACAAAAATCTTAAAATTTGACACATCTTGACATGTATTTATAGCAAAATGGC
Source organism: Acinetobacter higginsii (assembly GCF_000369525.1). GTDB lineage: Bacteria > Pseudomonadota > Gammaproteobacteria > Pseudomonadales > Moraxellaceae > Acinetobacter > Acinetobacter higginsii. Next base: position 252,429 of record NZ_KB850071.1, on the reverse strand, counting down.
TACTTTGTGTGCAAGTTGAATTTAGCAAGCAAATGTGTAGAAAAAGTGGAGAATGATAATTTTTCTCATTTTGCCATAAAAATAAAAGGCTGAGTATTGTTTTAATACAAAAAATACGGGCTAGGGCTATATCTTAAAAATAGAATAGTAATAAAGTTATTGATATAACTATATGATTGTAAATTATTTTTAAAGAAATATAGTGATGACAAACGGGGCGAAATGAGTAAACAATAAATGAAAACTGTCATCGCAGCAGCATTGTTGGCGTTGGGCTTAAATGGTGTAGCACAAGCGGCAACTACTTTTTTAAACGTGTCTTATGATCCAACACGTGAGTTTTATCAAGAATACAATCAAGCATTTGGTCAGTACTGGAAAAAGAGAACAGGACAAGATGTTGACTTCAAGCAGTCGCATGGTGGCTCAGGTAAACAGGCACGCTCAGTCATCGATGGCTTACAGGCAGACGTTGTAACGCTCGCATTGGCCAATGATATTGATGAAATTGCCAATGCTGGTTTAATTCGTAAAGACTGGCAAAAACAATTTAAAGACAATTCGGCACCCTACACTTCTACGGTGGTGTTCTTGGTGCGTAAAGGCAACCCGAAGAATATTCGTGACTGGAATGACTTGACCAAGTCAGGTGTGGAAATTATCACTCCAAACCCAAAAACCGGTGGTGCGCCGCGTTGGATTTATTTATCGGCTTGGGGTTATGCATTGAAACAGCCAGGTGGTAATGATGCCAAGGCACGTGAGTTGGTGAAAAAGCTTTATCAAAATGTCAAAGTCTTAGACTCTGGTGCACGTGGTTCACTCACCACTTTTGCTGAACGTGGCATTGGTGATGTGTTGTTGTCTTGGGAAAATGAAGCATTATTGGCAACTCAAGGCTTAGGGAAAGATAAATTTGAAATTGTGTATCCTTCAATTTCGATTTTGGCTGAACCTTCTGTGGCTATCGTTGATAAAACTGTCGATAAAAATGGCAACCGTCAATTGGCGCGTGGTTACTTAAATTTCCTTTATTCACCTTTAGGACAAGAGTTGGCTGCGAAATATTATTTCCGTCCACGTAATCCACAGGTTGCTGCCAAATATGCGCAACAATTTCCAAAGATTAAATTATTCAAGATTGATGATGTGTTTGGTGGTTGGGCAAAAGCACAAAAAACACACTTTGTGAATGGTGCGATTTTTGACCAGATTTATGCGGAAAAACCATAAATCTAGTTGTTACTGAGATTAAAGAGAACGATCGAAAAGCAAATACCGAAGGTGTTTGCTTTTTTATTGAGTGAAAAATGATAAGAAAACGGTTTTATCTATGAAAAGTTAAGAATTCTCTACAAAAAGTCGTTTGGTGCTGGCATAAAACAAGGTGATAATGTGCAGTTACATTTTCAGCTGTTGATTCATTTCTTATGTCGCATATTTCTGTCTTACTTCATGAAACCGTTGATGGCGTATTGGCAGGTCGCGATACTGGTATTTTTGTCGACGCGACCTTTGGTCGTGGTGGGCATACCAAGTTGTTACTTTCAAAATTAGACCAAAATGCACGTGTTTACGCCTTCGATAAAGACCCGCAAGCCCTTGAAGTTGCAGCACAATTAGAACAAGACGATCCGCGTTTTAAAATTATTCATGCTAGTTTTGCAGATATTCAATCCGAGTTAGCTCAAATTGGTCTGACTGAAGTTGATGGCATTATGGCTGACTTAGGGGTGTCATCACCACAACTGGACCAAGCTGAACGTGGTTTTAGCTTCATGCAAAATGGGCCGCTGGATATGCGAATGGATAATTCGCAAGGTCTAACAGCAGCTGAGTGGTTGCTTGAAATTGAAGAAGAAAAACTCGCAAATATTATTTACCAATATGGTGAAGAACGTTATAGCCGTCGAATTGCCAAAGCCATTAAACTGGCAGGTGAAATGACAACGACTGCCCAACTAGCAGAAGTGGTTAAAACTGCGCATCCGAAATGGGAAAAGCATAAGCATCCTGCAACGCGTACTTTTCAGGCGATTCGTATTGCCATTAACAAAGAACTCGATGATATCGAGACATTTTTACCGCAAGCTGTCACATTATTAAAACCAACTGCGCAGCTGGCAGTGATTAGCTTTCATTCTTTGGAAGATCGTTTAATCAAGCAGTTTATTCAAAAAGAATCGAGTTTGGCTGAAGACACGGGCTGGGGGATGCCTCAAGCACAGGTCGATACTCGACGTTTAAAGAAAGTTTCTCGTATTCGTGCGAGTGAAGCAGAAGTAAAAGCAAATCCTCGTTCGCGTAGTGCATGGCTACGTGTGGCTGAGCGTTTAGAGCAAAAAGGCTGAGAATGAACAACAAGAATGATGACGACGTTAAACCAAGCAGCAGAAAAGGACTGAAAAAGGTTGTTGTGTATGCTGTACTCGTTGCATTGGTGTTTACAAGTGCGATGATGGTGGTATTTCAAGTGTTTGAATACCGTCATGATTATCGTGACTTGAGTGCATATATGCGTGAAAGAGATGATTTAAACGCTGAATGGGGGCGTTTATTGATTGAACAGCAAACTTTTGGTGCAACTGCACAGATCGGTTCTCGCGCAGTCACACAACTGCGTATGTTCTCACCTCCAGCCACGCAGACGGTTGTGATTTCTTTACCTATGACTTCAAAGCAAGATAAATAAGGCATGCTGTATGGCAGATAAGCGAAGTAAACCAATACGAAAAAAACAGCAGTCTATTTCTGAAAGACCGACCCTTGCTTTGGATATGTGGCGATTTTATCTGCTTTGGGGAACGGTGCTCCTTTGTTTTGTTGTGTTGATTGCACGTGCATTCTATGTACAAGTGGTCAATAAAGACTTTTTGCAAAATAAGGCCAATGCCAATATTTTAAGGACTGAGCGTTTAGAAGCGATGCGTGGTGTGATCAGTGATCGCCATGGCGTACCTTTGGCGATTAGTACTCCGATTATGAAAATTGTGATGGACCCAAGAGATTATTGGGAAACCAAACAGCAATTTGATGACATCACGGCAGAACTCAAAAAAGACCCGAATAATCGTAAATTAAAACGTCAATTGCCTGATAAAAACTTGAACCTAGATGAATTGGCAGATGCAGTGGGGGTAGATCGTGCAGATTTAAAGAAACAAATGCAGGCACGTCCACGTTCACGTTATTTAGTTTTGCAAAAAGAAATTCCACCACAGCAAGCTGACTTGATTACCAAGCGTAATTTCCAAGGCGTTTACGCAGAGAAAAGTTATAAACGCTACTACCCGCAACCGCAGCCGAATGCACAGATTATTGGTTTGACCAATAGTGAAGGGGTGGGGATTGAAGGTTTGGAAATGCAACTGAATAAACAGTTGTCAGGCATGGATGGTGAACAGAAAATTATCCGCGATAAAAAGGGTAATCGTCTGAAAGTTTCTGAAGTGATTAAAGAAGTTGAATCAGGTGAAAATGTCACCCTGAGTATCGATTCGCGTTTGCAATATATTATGTACCGTGAACTGACTGCTGCTGGTGTCGCCAACAATGCACGTTCAGCAACTGCGATTGCAGTCGATGTTAAAACGGGTGAAATTTTGGCGATGACCAGTTGGCCGTCGTATAACCCGAACGATAAGAATGGTCTCAGCAATAAAGATGCGATGCGTAACCGTGGCGCGATTGATATGTTTGAACCAGGTTCAACCATGAAACCATTTACAGTGGCTGCAGCTTTGGAAAGCGGGAAATACACGCCAAATACGATTGTTAATACTTCACCGGGATCAATGCGCCTAGGTTGGCATACCATTCGTGATACACATAACTATGGTGCTTTAACCGTTTCAGGCGTGATTATTAAGTCTTCGAACGTCGGTTCGGCAAAAATCGCCTTGTCTTTACCAAAAGATACCGTCCCGTCTTTCTTTAGACGTGCAGGTTTTGGTCATCGTTCAGCGGTGAAGTTTCCAGGTGAAAGTTCTGGTTTGCTCTATTCTGGCGATAAACTCAATCCATCGCAGTTGGGAACCATGGCATATGGTTATGGTTTGAATGCGACAATTTTACAAGTTGCACAAGGCTATGCCATGTTGGCAAATCATGGCGTACAAATGCCATTGAGTTTGCGAAAATTGGATAAGGCTCCAGAAGGCACACAGGTGTTGAGTCCTAAAATTGCCGATCAAGTCCTCACCATGCTTGAACAAGTGACCATGCCTGGTGGTACTGCGAAACAAGCGGTGATTCCTGGCTATCGCGTTGGGGGTAAGACAGGGACAGCGCATAAATTACGTGCAGATCGTAAAGGTTACTCAAACAGTGAGTATCGTGCTTTATTTGCAGGTGTTGCGCCAATCAGCGATCCGCGTTTAGCCATGATTGTCGTGGTTGAAAACCCACAAGGCCGTTACTATGGTGGTTTGGTTGCTGCGCCTGTATTTGCGCGCATCATGCAAGAGTCTTTACGCCTTTTGAATGTGCCTTTAGATAAACCACTTGATACTTCTATAAAATCCAATCCGTAGGTAAATTATGTCGATTCGTTTTCAACAGATACACCCGATCAGCATAGATGCGGCTTGGTATATCCAACCTTTTCAGGGTTTTTCTTTGGATAGCCGCAAGGTTGAGAAAGGGCAAATTTTTATTGCTTTAAATAGCTATAGCCAACCTGAAAAAACACGCCAGTTTGCACAAAATGCTTTGGATGCAGGTGCATTGGCCGTAATCAGTGAGGCACCATTGGGTCTCGCAAACGAATGGGTTTGTGCTGATGTTCGTTATCAAATGGGCGAATGGCAGAAGCAGTATTTACAAGCGACTGATCCTGTTCAGCCTTTACGTGGTATTGCGGTGACAGGAACTAATGGCAAAACCACGATTTCACGCCTCATTGCGGAGCTGATTAGTTCACAAGGTAAAGGCTGTGCAGTAATGGGGACGACAGGTAACGGTATTCTGCCAAATTTAACCCCATCCACACATACCACCTTGGATGCACTGCAACTACAGCATGCGTTACATGGTTATGCCAAACAAGGTGCGAGCTTTGTTGCATTGGAAGCCAGTTCACATGGTTTGGAGCAAGGGCGTCTTAATGGTTGTGAGCTTGAAATTGCGGTGTACAGTAATTTAAGTCGTGACCATCTGGATTATCACGGTACTTTGGAAGCTTATGCTGAAGCCAAAGCCTTATTGTTTAAATTTACGACCTTAAAAGCCGTAGTGATTAATTTGGATGATGCGCATGCACATCTGATGTTGAATGCTGCGAAGGCGAATCCAGCACAGCCGAAAATTCTGACGTATTCTTTGACTCAGACGACAGCGGATTATTATATTGCGGATTTGCAATATCGCTTGAGTGGAGCAAGTTTTACATTAATTGCTCCGACAGGTCACTATGTGGTGCAAAGTCCATTACTTGGGCAGTTCAATGTTGAGAATTTATTGGCAAGTTTGATTGCAGCAGAGTCTGCTGGTTTTGCCTTGGCTGATTTGATCCAGTTTGTGCCGCAACTCCAAGGTGCACCAGGTCGTATGCAGGTCATTCAAGATGCTGAGCGTCTATTCGTAGTGGATTATGCGCATACACCTGATGCTTTGATCCAAGTGCTGACGACCTTGAAGCGTCATGTGACTGGACAATTATGGGCGGTATTTGGTTGTGGTGGCGATCGTGATCGTGGCAAACGTCCACTCATGACTCAAGCTGCACTTGATCATGCCAATCCTGTTGTGCTGACTTCGGATAATCCGCGAACTGAGAATCCTGAACAGATTTTTGCGGATATGAAGCAAAGCATCAATTTCGCAGAACATGAGATGCATGAAATTCATGATCGTCGTGAAGCGATTAAATTTGTGGTGGCGCAAGCCCAAGCAGGTGATATTGTGGTGATCGCAGGCAAAGGACATGAAAACTATCAGGAGATTGATGGGGTTCGCCATTGGTTTGATGATGTGGTTGAGGTGCAGTCTGCGATTGATGCACAGCCACATCCTGTCGATTCAGCCTATCCTGCGCAATAAGGTTAAAAGGTAAATAAAGCGTATGCATACTTCAACGACCAGTACTGTTCCATTACAACCTTGGACCGCAGAACAATTACAACAGGCCACACAAGGCGAGTGGTTTCAACAGAAGCTTCCGCAAGGTGAAATTAAACGTATTTTAACTGATTCACGTCATGCAGAAGCAGGTGATGCTTTCCTTGCATTAAAGGGTGAACGTTTTGATGCACATAATTTTGTCGCACAAGTAGCAGCACAAGGGTGCCAAATTGCGATTGTTGATCATCCAGTGGATGCGGATATTGCTCAGTTGGTTGTCAAAGATACGCGTTTGGCTTTGGGGCAGTTGGGTGCTTATCGTCGCCAACAGAATTCACAACTCAAAGTGATTGCTTTAACAGGCAGTAGTGGCAAAACCACCACCAAAGAAATGTTGGGCAGTATTTTATCGCGCTTGGCGCCGACCTTGATTACCCGTGGCAACCTGAATAATGATCTCGGTGTTCCGATGATGTTACTTGAGCTACGCCCTGAGCATCAGTATGCCGTAATGGAACTGGGTGCCAGTCATCAAGGTGAGATTGATTACACCTCGAATCTAGTTCAGCCGCATGTGGCTGGGATTTTAAATATTGGTACAGCGCACTTGGGTGAGTTTGGTGGACGTGAAGGCATTTGCCGCGCTAAATCAGAAATCTATGCGCATATTTTGCCTCAGGGTACTGCGATCGTGCCTGCACAAGATGATTTTTCTGAAACGATTCGTGAGAATGCGCAAACGCATTCAATGCTGAGTTTTGGTGAAGGTGGTGATATTTTTGCGACAGATATTCAGCTTCACCCTCAATCAGCACAGTTTAACTTGCATACACCACAAGGTATTCGTGCAGTGAATTTGCCATTTGCTGGCGCGCACAATGTACAGAATGCAGCAGCAGCGACCGCATTTGCGTTAGCAATTGGTATTGCATTGGATGATATTGTGCAAGGTTTAGAGCAAGCACAAGGTGCCAAAGGTCGTCTGAACTTTATTCAGCAGCAGAATTACCTGTTTATTGATGATACCTATAATGCCAACCCAACCTCCATGCGTGCAGCGGCACAGGTTTTGCTACAACAGCAAGGCTTAAAAGTCATGGTGATGGGAGATATTGGTGAGCTGGGTGACAGTAGCTGGCAAGAGCATCATGATCTCGGCCGAGACTTGGCATCGTTACCGTTAGAGCATCTGGTTGTGGTCGGTGAATTCGCTGAAGCAGCGCAACAAGGTTCATCTCATTCAGAAAAGTTACATGCCTTTGCAACACAGGCAGAAGCATTACCGTTTTTAATTAATTTAGTCCAAACACATCAACCCCAGTCAATGAGTTTCCTATTCAAAGGGTCTCGTTATACCCACATGGAAACGTTGATGGCTGACTTGATGGAGAAAATTTAAATGTTGTTATGGTTATTTGAGCAATTGGCGGACTATAACAGTTCGTTTCAGGTTGTTCGTTATTTAACATTGCGCTCTTTGTTGAGCTTACTGACGGCCTTGACGATCGGACTGGTTTTAGGGCCAGTGATGATTCGTAAATTACAAGCATTAAAATATGGTCAGGCTGTGAGTTCTTTTGCGCCTGAAAACCATGCCAAAAAAATGGGAACCCCAACCATGGGCGGGATTCTTATTTTACTCTCCATTGGGATTAGCACCTTGCTTTGGGCTGATTTATCTAATCCATATGTTTGGATTGTGCTTGGTGTCATGGTGGTGTTCGGTGCTGTTGGTTGGGCGGATGACTGGATTAAAGTTCGTTATAAGGACAATGCGGGTTTACCTGCACGCAAAAAATTCTTCTGGACCTCAGTTGCCTCTTTGGGAGCTGGTATTGCACTGTATGTGATTGCAAAACAACAGGACAGCATAGAGCATACAGCCAATATGTTGGATTTGTTGATTCCATTCTTTAAGAATCTTTCTATCCCGCTTTCAGCTGTGCCGTTAGGTTTAGCCTTTATTGCATTTACTTATCTGGTGATTAATGGCGCATCCAATGCGGTTAACTTGACGGATGGTTTGGATGGTTTGGCGATTATGCCAATTGTCATGGTCGCAGCGGGTTTAGGCGTATTTGCTTATTTATCTGGTGATATTCGTTTTGCCAATTATTTGCATATTCCTTATGTAAAATATACCTCTGAACTGGTGGTGATCTGTTCTGCCATGGTTGGTGCTGGTTTGGCCTTCCTTTGGTACAATGCACATCCGGCCCAAGTCTTCATGGGAGATGTTGGTGCTTTGGCACTTGGTGCGATGCTTGGTACCATTGCGGTGATGGTTCGTCAGGAAATCGTATTTGCCATTATGGGTGGTGTGTTTGTGATGGAGGCGATTTCTGTATTCTTGCAAATCGGCTCATTACGGATGCGGAATAAGCGTGTGTTCCTGATGGCACCTTTGCATCATCATTATGAAAAGCAAGGCTGGAAAGAGACTCAGGTTGTGATTCGTTTCTGGATTATCACGATTTTCCTCGTCGTGTTAGGCTTAATGACCTTAAAATTACGTTAAACCAAGATTCAAGAAAGAAGCTGGTATTGACCAGCTTTTTTTATGTTTGGAGAAAATAGATGAGTTTGTTGATGTGTCCTGTTTGTCGCCAATCCTTGAATTTGGTTGAGAATTCTTGGCGTTGCGAAAAAGGACATCACTATGATGTAGCCAAACAGGGCTATGTTAATTTACACGTGGTGCAGCATAAGCATAGTAAAAGTCCAGGGGATACCCCTGAGTCAGTGCTGGCACGTCGTGAATTTTTACAAGCAGGTTTTTATCAGCCCTTGCAGCAAGCTGTAGTTGAAATTCTACAGCAACTTAAACCTCAAGCCGTTCTAGATATTGGTTGTGGTGAGGGTTATTACACCAGTGCCATGCAAGCACATACCCAACAGTGTATAGGTGTGGATATTGCCAAAACAGCCGTCCAGCGCGCAGCAAAGTTAAATGCAGAGGTTATATGGGTGGTGGGAACAGGTGCAACCTTACCCGTGCAAGATCATTCCATTGACATTTGTACCAGTCTATTTAGTCCGATTCCACAAGATGAAATCGTTAGAGTTTTGCGTGATGATGGCTATCTAATTGTGGCAACACCTGCACCTAAACATCTTTATGATTTACGTGAGGCATTGTTTGAGCAAGTGAATTTGCATGAACCACAAAAATTTGTAGAACAGCTAGATGCTCAGTTTGAGTTAAAACAGGCACAGATTGTTGAAGCACCGCTGCAGTTGGATCAGCAAGCATTAAAGAATTTAATTGCGATGACGCCTTATGCTTATAAAGCAAACCCTGAACGACGCAAAGTACTTGAGCAAGCGCAGCAATTTGCAGTGACTGCCGCCTTTCAGATTTATCTATTCCAAAAAAGAAAGAAGCCATCAATGTGATGGCTTCTTTTTTATTTACTGGATTTGATTGATCAAATGCTCAATCCCATCCTTTTCTTTTGGCGGTGGATTCTGTGAATTTGAACCCATTGCAGGCGGTTGCTTTTTCGCTGGGACAATAGGCTGCTCGTCAGTCACTGGTGTTGTTCCAGGGAGGTCTGAGAAATCATTTTGTGTTGAGCGAACTGGTGCAGGTGGTGCAGGGCGATAAAGTGGGCGCGCCAATGGTGGAGAGGCACGATATTCTTTTTTATCTTCGCTTTGCTGGATTTGTAACTTATCACGAGAGATTGGATCTTTCGCTTCTTTATCCAAACGCACCCAAGCTGATGGGGTATCTTTTAAAGATTTGCCCATAAAGTTGGTCCAGATTGGAAGTGCAGCAACGCCACCATATTCACGACGACCCAGTGTGCGCGGTTGGTCAAAACCGACCCAAGCAATTGCAACTAAGTTCCCATTAAAACCTGCGAACCAAGCATCTTTAGCATCATTGGTTGTTCCTGTTTTACCACCGAGATCATCACGACCAATTTTAAGTGCAGCTCGACCAGTACCATGTTGGATTACATCGCGTAAGATGTTGGCCATATCGTAAGCCGAGCTTGATTTTAAAATACGTTGTGCTTGACGATAATCACTATTGGCTTTTGCTGTTTGTGCCGCATCAGCAGACATTATTTGTGCTTCAGAAGCAGCAGAGACTTCATCTAAAGTTTGGTTGCTAACTTCTGTCACCTTGTCTTTAGATTCATCAGCTTTCACTGTTTGCTGTTCGGCCTTGGTATTTGGATTGCTGATACATGGAATACACGCGTACTCAGGCTTTGCTTCATAAATCACTTTACCCGCTGCATCTTCGATACGTGTAATGAAGTGCGGTTGAATACGATAACCACCATTGGCAAAAGTTGCATAGCCTGTTGCCATTTGAATTGGCAGTACCTGTGGTGTACCTAATGCAATGGTATAGTTACGTGGAATCTGATCTTCTTGTAAACCAAAATCCATAAATAGTTGACGGGTACGTTCAATCCCCACGTTTTGTAATAAACGCACTGAAACGGTATTACGGGATAAATAAAGCGCACGACGTAAAGGGATCATACCCAAATAGCGACCATCAGAGTTTCTTGGAGACCACTTACCAATGGTAATTGGACTGTCATTGACCATACTGTATGGGGTCATGCCGCGTTCCAAAGCCAATGCGTAGACAAAAGGCTTAATGGTAGAACCAGGTTGTCTCCAACCTTGTATTGCGCGGTTAAATTTAGATTGATAGAAGTTATATCCACCCACAACGGCTTCAATTGCACCATCATTGGGATTAATTGCAATAAGCTGTCCTTGGACTTTGGGAACTTGAACCAAAGACCAAACCGTTTTGCCTTCATTTGGACGTAGACGAATAATATCTTTGACTTTGACAATTTGTGAGGCGTTCGAAGGTGCTCCACCGACGCTATTGGCATTGCGGTACGGGCGAACCCATGACATCCCTGACCAGTTGACTGTTACAGTTGAGCCATCTTGCATCAAGGCATCAAAAGAATTGTTATTGACCTTGATCACTTGGGCAGGATAAGTGTTTGCATAAGCAATAAATTGTTTGAGTGGTTTGTCATGTGCTTCGGGACCACGCCAGCCATGACGACGATCATAAGCCTCTAAACCATCTTGAATGGATTGTTCGGCATAACGTTGACGGTTACTGTCAACGGTCGTGTACACCTTATAACCTGAGTCAACCGCTTGTTCACCAAAATGTTCAACCAGTTCTGAACGAACCATTTCACCGACATAGGGGAATACGTTGCTGACCGAACGATCAATCATATTTAAGTTGATGGGCTCTGCAACAGCTTGTTGGTATTGATTTTGGTTGATATAGCCCAGTTGTAACATACGTCCTAAAATCCAGTTGCGACGTTCAAGTGCACGCTCAGGATTAACCACTGGATTATATTTTGAAGGTGCCTTAGGTAGACCTGCAATCATTGCCATTTGTGCTGTGGTCAGCTCGCCAATATTTTTGTTGTAATAGACACGTGCCGCAGCAGCAATACCATAGGCATTTTTACCTAAGAAAATTTTATTCACATAGGCCGCTAGAATTTCTTGTTTTGTTAAGTTTTGCTCGATTTTTCGTGCCAAAAACACTTCAGTTAGTTTGCGTCGAAGTGTTCGATCTGGGCTTAAATAATAGTTCTTTGCCACCTGCATGGTAATGGTTGAGCCCCCAGTTTGGACATCAGACCCTGTAACAGATTCAGTAAGTGCTCGCCCAAGCCCTTTAAAACTAATACCATTATGTTCAAAAAAGGATGAGTCTTCCGCTGCTAAAAAAGCATGAATAAAGGTTGGAGGAATCTGCTCATACTTAACTGGAATGGATAATTTTCCGCCATATTCTGCAATTAACTGATTATCTGCCGTGTAAACTTGCAATGGTTTTAGTAAAGGCGCTTTTTTAAGTGAACTCATATCTGGCAATGAAGGTGCGAGATAGAGATACATGCCATAAAATCCCATTGGAAGTGAGACTAAGATAATAATAATGATCAAAAAAAATGGGCGAACAATACCAGAACTGGATAGCTTTTTCATAATAAGTAAGTTTTAATAAGAGCGAATGACAAACTAATTGTGGTCAGTATATCCTTTAGACATGCGGATTGTTAGATGAGTTATTGTATCCGTAGCAATTAAAGACCAAAACAAATTAGTGTGTTGTATTTTTGGGGATAAAAAAATAAATAGGAAAGTACTGTGCTCAGGTTATATCGTAAACCAAATAAGGGGTTAACGGGTGTCGATATTAGTTCGACAACTGTTAAATTATTGGAGCTCTCTGTAAAGAACGGTAGATATTGGGTTGAAAGTTATGCAGTGATGCCATTGCCTGAAAGCAGCGTGGTTGAAAAAAGCATACTGAATCCAGAGGCGGTAGGGGATGCGCTTGAGAGAGTGGTCAACCTTGCAAATCCTCACACCATGAATGTTGCGATTGCAGTACCGACATCGATGGTCATTAATAAGATCATCGAGATGGATGCTGACATGACGGATGAAGAACGAGAAGTTCAAATTCGTATGGATGCTGAGCAATACATTCCGTTCCCATTAGATGAAGTGAGCCTAGATTTTGAAGTTTTACCTGATCGTTTGGCCAATCCAAACCGGGTAAATGTGCTCTTGGTTGCAACGCGCACCGAGAATGTAGACACGCGCGTAGAAGTGCTTGAACTGGCGGGTTTAACTGCAAAAATTGCAGAAGTTGAAAGCTATGCTATGGAACGTGCGTTCAGTGTGTTTGCAGATACGCTACCAATGGGCGCAAATACGGTGGGCATTTTGGATATTGGTCATACCATGACGACCTTATCTGTCATGCAAAAAGGCAAGATCATCTATACACGTGAGCAAGTGTTTGGTGGCCGCCAATTGACCCAAGATGTGCAAAGTCGCTATGGCCTTTCTTTTGAAGAAGCTGGTCGTGCTAAAAAAGAAAGAACCTTGCCCGATGACTATGACACAGAAGTCCTAGAACCTTTCTTGGACGCCGTCGTACAACAAGCCGCACGTTCACTCCAATTCTTCTTTTCATCTTCTCAATTCAATGAAATTGATCATATTTTACTGGCTGGTGGGAATGCCAATATTCCAGGCCTAGCTAAGCTATTACAACAAAAACTCGGTTATCGTGTCACCATTGCCAATCCATTCCTACAAATGGGTTTTTCTCCCCAAATTGATATTAAAAAAATTGAAAACGATGCTTCCTCTTTGATGGTTGCATGTGGTTTGGCATTGAGGAGTTTTGATTAATGGCAAAGATTAACTTACTCCCTTGGCGTGATGAGCTAAGAGAACAAAGAAAGAAACAGTTTGTCGCATTTTGTGTTGGGGTTGCTGCATTAGGGGTTGCATCAGTTTTTTCGGGGTGGATGTATTTTGATCATAAATTGAATGATCAGGAACAAGCCAATCAACTGATTGTGAGTACCAACCAGAATTTAGATACCCAATTAAAAGCATTGGATGGTTTACAAGAACGACGTAATGCGATTATTGAACGCATGAAACTGATTCAAGGTTTACAAGGACAACGTCCTGTGACGGTACGTTTGGTTGATGAGTTGGTACGGGTTACTCCTCCAACTATGTACTTAACCAAGTTTACGCGTACTGGGGATAAATTCACAATTGAAGGAAAAGCTGAAAGCCCAAATACGGTGGCTGAACTTCTACGTAATCTAGAAGCTTCTCCTTGGTATCGCAATGCCTTTATGAATTCCTTCCTTGCCGTGGATGAAAACAAAAATAAAGACAAAACAGCAAGTTCTTTGGTGCCTCGTGTTGAGGAAAATTATGGAAGCTTTGTTGTCACTGTAGATTTAGGTGAAATCGGGACAACTGCTGAGGCTGCACCAACGTCAGACGTTGCAGCATCAGGGGCAGTAGGGGTGACAAAATGAAGTTAGATAAATCGGATGATTTAAATCAAGACACCGTTGCTGTGAAGAAAAAGAAAATGACGGTAGATCAATTCTTCCAGCAATTTAATACGCTGGATATGAATAACTATGGTAGTTGGCCATTATCGGTCAAAATTACCTGCTGGATTTTTGTTTTCTTGGCGGTTGCAGCATTGGGTTATTTTGTGGTGATTAAATCTCAGCTTGAATCAATTGCAAATGCCGAAGCTCAAGAACAAAGCTTGTTGAATGAGTTTAAAGAAAAAGATTCAAAATTGCGTAATCTGCAACAATATCAAGCGCAACTGCAAGAAATGGAAGCTAACTTTAACCAACAGTTAGAGCAATTGCCTAAAGAGACTGAAATTCCAAGCTTGGTTGAGGATATTAACTTAACCGGTGTGAATTCAGGGTTGAAATTTAAAAATATTCGTCTTGAGAGTGAAGTTAAGCAAGAATTCTTTATTGAACAGCCAATCAGTATTGATGCGACAGGCGATTACCATGCTTTTGGTGCCTTTGTGACAGGCATTGCGGCTTTGCCACGTATCGTGACCTTGCATGATTTTACGGTTGAAGCAACAACAGATAACCAGAAGAAATCTGATATTCCTGTGGTGAACTATACCGTTAAAGCAAAAACATATCGTTATGTTGGGGCGGATGAGCAAACAAATAATGCTGCAAGTGCTGGTACAGCGCAAGCAGCAACTACTCCACCTGCGCAAGGAGGAAAATAGTAGTGAATAATTATAAATTATTACTGGGTTTATTCATTGGGGCGACTTTGGTGGGGTGTGATTCGCGTATTGATGCGGTGAATCAGAAGATGGCAGACATTCGTAATCAGCCACCTTTGCCAATTGAGCCAGCACCAGTTTTTACCCCTGTGCCATTGTTTAACTATTCAGCTCATCAGCTTAAAAGCCCATTTATGCCAAGCTCATTGGCTGCTGAATTGAAGATTATGGCGGGGAAACGGGTTTATCCGAATTTTAATCGCCAGCCACAGCCTTTAGAGAGTTATGCGCTGGAATCGTTGAATATGAAGGGCAGTATGCGGGGTAAAACCAGCAATACCATTGCTCTGATTCAGACACCAGACGGTCAAATTGAACGTGTGCAAGTCGGAAGTTATTTGGGGATGAATCAAGGGCGTATTATTAAAATTAGCCCAACCCAAATCGATTTGGTGGAGATTGTACCTGATGGTCGAGAAGGCTATGTCGAGAGACCTCGTACACTCGTTTTAATTGGACCAGCGCCGTAAGATTAAGGGAATAAAAATGAAAAAACAGTTTAAAGATTCTTTATTTGGGGAAGCGAAGACCATGAATCATGCATTCCGTCAATTTTCTATGGGTGCGATTGCGATTGCGGTGATGCAAGTGGCATCAGCGCAAGTGAGTATGACCAATATCGTACCAATGAGTTTGGGTGATCAGGGCACGGAAATTCGTGTGATGTTTAATGGCCTTCCACCACAACCGCAAGCTTATCAACTTGAACAACCTGCTCGCTTGATTCTTGACTTTGATAAGTCACAACAGGGTCTAAAGCAAAACTCGATTCCAGTATCAACCGCTGAAGCGAGTTCGATTGAGGTTGCATCGGATGATCAGCGTTCCCGTGTGATTGTGAATTTAAAAGATGCGGGTGCATTCACAACACGTGTTGAAGGTAATACCTTTGTTCTTAAAATTAACTCAGCCAAACCTGCTGCGATAAATACACCTACTGCCGCTGCGCGTCAGGTACAGCAAGGCGTTTCCAATATTGGTTTCCAAAGAGGCAACCAAGGTGAAGGCTTGGTTGTGATTGATTTGCTGGGGAATAACACCCCTGTGGATGTACAACAACAAGGCAGTAAAATTGTGGTGCGTACAGCAGGGAATAAAATTCCAACACATTTAGCCCGTCGTTTAAATACCAATGATTTTGCGACCCCTGTTGCCAGCATTGATGCTTATAATGATAAAGGCAATGGCGTGATTACCATTCAATCTGCGGGCAGCTATGAATATATGGCCTATCAGGCAGAGAATAAGCTCACTATTAGTCTGAAACGCCCTATAGATAACTCTCCAGTCAAAGCCAAGACACAAATGTATACCGGGAATAAAATCTCTTTAGATTTCCAAGATATTGAAGTGCGTCGAGTGTTACAACTATTGGCTGATTTTACCAGTATTAATATGGTGGCAGCAGATACGGTACAAGGCAATATCACACTGCGTCTTAAGGATGTGCCATGGGATCAGGCTCTCGATATTGTGCTCAAAACTAAAAATTTGGATAAACGCCGTAATGGCAATGTAATCTGGATTGCACCTGTTTCTGAACTGATTAAGGCGGAAGAAGAAGAAGCCAAAGCGATTGCGCAAAGTGTGAAACTAGCACCGATTCAAACCGAATATATTAAATTAAGCTATTCTAAAGCTGCCGATATCTTAAAATTGATTGAGGATGCTCGTGATAGTAAAGGGGCGATAGGAAATGGAACAACAAATACGAACTCTTTAGCTTTGGAAAGTTTATTGAGTTCACGAGGCAGTGCAGTTGCTGATACCCGTACCAATACCTTGATTATTAATGATACGGCTCAGAATATTGATAAAATCCGTAAAATGGTGGATTTACTCGATGTTTCTGTTAAGCAAGTCATGATTGAAGCACGGATTGTCAGCGCCAGTACCGATTTTACCCGAGAAATGGGGGTGAAGTGGGGGATTTTATCTCAAGGGATTAGTAATAATAATGACCTGTTAGTCGGTGGTAGTGATAAAACACTCTGGAATTTACGAGATCCGAAAAAGAATAGTGATACAGGTGGCTGGAAATATGAGATCGAACGTCCAGATAATCTGAATGTGGATTTAGGTGCCGTCACGCCTGGTGCAAGTCGTATTGCTTTCGGTTTGATTAGTTTATCTGACTTTATGTTGGATCTCGAGTTATCTGCTGTACAAGCGGATGGTTATGGTGAAGTGATTTCAACACCAAAAGTCATGACTGCAGATAAGCAACCTGCAAAAATTGAATCGGGGACTAAAATTCCATACGCATCTTCTTCGGGGGGAGGCGCGAATGCGGTGCCGAAAACCGAGTTTATTGATGCGACTTTAAGTCTAGATGTTACCCCAAGTATTACGCCTGAGGGTAAAGTCATGATGAAGTTGAATATTACTAAGGATTCACCAAGTAACCCAACACCAACAGGACAATTGACAATTAATAAAAATTCAATTGATACCAATGTTTTGGTTGATAATGGTGAAACGGTGGTTCTCGGCGGTATTTTCGAACAAGAGAATATTAATTCACAGACAAAGGTACCTTTCTTAGGGGATATTCCTTATTTAGGTAAATTATTCCGTAGAGAGCGCAAAACAGATAATAAACGTGAACTGCTTATTTTTGTGACGCCGAGAATTGTTAATGACACTTTGACCAGAAATCATTAATATATTTTCAATAATTGCAATGAATATAGGTGGCGCGTTGCCAAGCAAAGCGTTTGAAACCCTACCAAATGTTTATTTGGTAGGGCCGATGGGGGCAGGGAAAACAACAGTTGGCCGACATTTAGCAGAATTGTTAGGCCGAGATTTTATTGATAGTGATCATGAGATCGAACGCAAAACAGGCGCGACCATTCCATGGATTTTTGAAAAAGAAGGGGAAGCAGGATTTCGTTTGCGTGAAACCAATGTTTTAAATGATCTCACTTCCCGTCCATTATTGGTGCTGGCGACTGGTGGTGGAGTTGTTACTCAAGCGAAGAATCGTGAGTTTTTAAAACAACGCGGTATCGTTGTTTATCTTTATACGCCTGTAGAGCTACAGCTGCAGCGGACCTATCGCGATAAAAATCGCCCATTATTACAAGTCGAAAATCCAGAGCAAAAATTACGTGATCTACTGACGATCCGCGATCCTTTATATCGCGAGGTTGCACATTATATAATTGAAACAAATCAAGGTGCAGCACGGGATTTAGCGCAACGTATTTTACACGTCATTTTATCTAAACAAGTTAAATAGTCTCTGGTTGGTTTAAGTTTATGCAAACGTTACATGTTGAGTTAGGTGATCGTCGTTATCCGATCTTTATTGGCAGCCATTTAGATCCTAAAAGTTTACTTGAGCCGTATCTACATGGCCGACAAGTGATGTTAGTGTCCAATACCACTGTTGCACCGTTATATCTCGAACATTATGTGAATGCATTAACCCAGTTGGATAAACAAGTGGCGCAATGCATTTTGCCTGATGGTGAAAAATATAAAGATATCCAGCACTTGAATTTAATTTTCGATGCTCTGCTCGAAGCGGGCTTTAACCGTGATTGTACGGTATTGGCTTTAGGTGGTGGCGTGATTGGTGATATGGCGGGTTTTGCCTCCGCTTGCTTCCAACGCGGTGTGAACTTTGTGCAAGTGCCCACCACGTTATTATCACAAGTAGATTCCAGTGTCGGTGGTAAGACGGGAATTAACCATCCCTTAGGTAAAAATATGTTGGGTGCTTTCCAGCAACCACAAGTGGTACTAGCAGATATGGCACAACTGGATACCTTGCCTGATCGTGAACTGTCTGCAGGTTTGGCTGAAGTAATTAAATATGCCTTATTGGGTGATACTGATTTTCTTGTTTGGTTAGAGCAAAACATGGATGCTTTGGTTGCTCGTGATGCAAATCTATTGGCTGAAGCAGTTTTTCGTTCATGTGCACATAAAGCACGTATTGTAGCTAATGATGAAAAAGAACAGGGTGAGCGTGCGTTGCTCAATCTTGGGCATACTTTCGGTCATGCAATTGAATCTTATCTAGGTTATGGCACATGGTTACATGGTGAGGCAGTAGCAACAGGGATGGTGATGGCTGCAGATTTGTCGCAGCGTTTAGGTTGGATCTCTGCGGAAGATCTGCAACGTACAAAAAATATCATTCAACGTGCTCATTTACCGATATCATGTCCGAAAATTCCATTAGATGAATTCTTGGCTTATATGTCGCACGATAAAAAAGTCTTAAATGGTCAATTGCGCTTGGTTTTATTGAATAAATTAGGGCAAGCAGTGATTACCAAAGATTTTGATGTTGAGCTGATGAAACAATCTATTCTTGCAAATCAATCTGCATAATTAATCATTTGGGAAAAGCATGGCTGTATCACGATCAATTTGGCAAAATATTCAACAATATAGCTGGCTGGTTTTTGCCGTAGCTTGTTTAATAGCTGCATTGATATTTTGGGGTATTACCGATAGTCAGGTGTTGGTCAAAGAAGAGCAGCCATCCCAAACCGAAACTCAAGTCCAAATTCAGCCAGAAAAGGTTGCTGCGACAGCACATTTAGGCGCTCTTTCGGACGAAGTTAAGCCCTTGGATTTAACAACACGTGTCGTTGTTTCCAATGATCATGCACCTGAATTTCGTGGCACTAAATTTATTAAAGAAAATCAGCAGCGATGGACCATGGAGATTTTCCGTAGTTCAGATGAAGCGATTGTTAAAAATTTTCTATTGAACCGTGAAGATCGCAGAAAGTTTATATATTTTCGTTTGAGCGGTGAAGATCAGGTTGAACAATATGTTCTCAGCTATGGTGTATTTACAAATGCTGAAGATGCAAGCCGTCAATTTGCGCAATTAAATCTAACCCTACCAGAATCTGTTCAGCCAACGGCTCATCAATTCTCAAGTTATACTGCTTTAGTGAATGATCTAGGTGCTGACGAAATGAAGTCAGCAACCAATCAACTTTATGCAGTTCAGTTAAGACCGGCGGCATTGCCTAGGGTGGATGAGAGTTTACTGATGGGAAGCGGCGCGTCGCAGAGTACAACTGCTGTACGTAGCACGGAACCATCGGCGGTGAAGACCACAGTTACACAGCGTGATGCGCAGGGTAATGTCGTTAATGTAAAACAGACCCAATCGGCACCAAAACCACCTGCAACTGCTGAAAAAATAAAAGAAAATTCAGATGCTTCTAAGCGTGAAGTGAGTGACCCTTTTAATTAAAATTGCACCATAATTGTGCGTTTGTGGTTCTTTTTATAGCATCATGGAAGTTTTTGGTGCATTTTTGTGCGCAAAAATGAGTGCATTCTTCTTCATATCTTGATGTTATTTTAACTTTTTTAATGATTTAGTAAAAACATGCATATATGGCATGTTTTTTGCTTTTTTGTGGTGCTAATTTGTCTGCTCATTGCCCTGTTTTGTGCTAAACAGTTCATTAATTGGGTGAAATGGAAAGTTTTTGTGCTTTACAAACCTAGGTGAAGGTGTAATAACTGAAAACACTTTATAGGGTGCAATCTCGTAAAGGAAAGACGTATATTGCAAATTCGCCATGAAAAATGTTTTCGCGAAGCATTGAACTTTGTATGAGTTAATCGGCAATATCGCAGAAAATGAATTGATTGTTTGTTGCTCGAAAGAGCCATGTTGAAAGAAGGGTACGCTATGCACATGCCATCGCCTAATACTGTAGCTCCCGCTCAAGGTTTATATCAGCCTGACGAGTTTAAGGATAACTGTGGTTTTGGTCTGATTGCCCATATGAAGGGTGACTCAAGCCATCATCTGGTCGAAACTGCGATTCACAGTTTAAGTTGCATGACGCACCGTGGTGGTATTGCCGCGGATGGTAAGACAGGAGATGGTTGCGGATTGTTATTGGCGATGCCGAAACAATTTTTCCGTGAAGAAGCACAGAAATTAGGCAGTAACCTGACTGAGATTTTTGCTGCAGGAACTGTATTCCTAAACATCGATCCTGCTTTAGCGCAAAATGCCAAAAATATTTTAAATAAAGAAATTGCTGCTGAAGGTTTAACTGTTGCAGCATGGCGTGTTGTACCTACAAATAATGATGCCTTGGGTGAGATTGCACTACAATCCTTACCTGCATTTGAACAAATTCTCGTGAACTGCCCGATGGGTTTAACTGAGGTTGAGTTTAACCGTAAGCTCTTCTTAGCTCGTCGTCGTGCAGAACAACAATTACAAAATGATCCGCTTTTCTATGTGACTACGTTGGCGACAACGGTGATCAGCTATAAAGGTTTGATGATGCCAGCTGCGATTGCTGACTTCTATACCGATTTGGCGGATGCGCGTTTAACCTCACATATTGTGGTATTCCACCAACGTTTCTCGACCAATACCTTACCACGTTGGCCGTTGGCACAGCCGTTCCGTTATTTGGCGCACAATGGTGAAATCAATACCATTACTGCCAACCGTAACTGGGCATTGGCACGTACGCCAAAATTTGAAAACCCATTACTTCCAGGTTTAACTGAGTTAAATCCAATTGTGAACCGTACTGGTTCGGATTCTTCAAGCTTAGATAACATGCTTGAAATCTTGGTTGGTGGTGGTATGGACCTGTTCCGTGCACTCCGTATGCTGGTTCCGCCAGCATGGCAAAACGTTGAAACTTTAGACGCTGACTTACGTGCTTTCTATGAATTTAACTCGAAGCATATGGAAGCGTGGGATGGTCCAGCGGGTCTGGTGATTCAAGACGGTCGTCATGCAATCTGTATGCTTGACCGTAATGGCTTACGTCCAGCGCGTTGGGTGATCACCAAGAATGATTACATCACGCTTGCATCAGAAATTGGTGTGTGGGGCTATGAACCTGAAGATGTGGTGTCTAAAGGTCGTGTGGGTCCAGGTCAAATTTTAGTGATTGATACTTTGACTGGCAAAGTGCTAGATACCAAAGATGTTAGCAACCATCTTAAAAACATGCGTCCATACCGTGAATGGTTGCGTGATCACGCCATCCGTTTACAAGCCAATCCACAGCTTGAAGAGCAGTTGCTTGACCAAGGCTTAACAGGTGATGCATTAAAAGCTGCGCAAAAAATGTTTATGGTGACATTTGAAGAGCGCGACCAGTTATTGCGTCCAATTGCAGAAAGTGGTCAGGAAGCAGTAGGCTCGATGGGTGATGATACGCCAATGGCAGTATTGTCCCGCCAAGTTCGCCATGTGTCTGATTATTTCCGTCAACAGTTTGCGCAAGTGACCAACCCTCCGATTGATCCATTACGTGAATCAATCGTAATGTCGTTGGAAACCTGTTTGGGTCGTGAACAGAACGTGTTTGAGCAAGGCCCAGAACATGCGGACCGTATCATCATTTCAAGCCCTGTATTGTCAAATTCGAAAATGCAGCAGCTTCGTGATGTTGAAAAAGAACGTGAAGGCTATGGCGTTGTTGATATCGATCTGAACTATGTAGAAGCTGAAGGTCTGCAAGCGGCAATTGCACGCATCTGTGAAGAAGCAGCTCAAGCCGTTCGTGATGGTAAAACACTGATTGTGCTCACCGATAAGAACTTGCGTGAAGGTTTCTTGCCCGCAAATGCAGCATTGGCAACAGGCGCTGTTCATCACCATTTAATTAAAACCGGTTTGCGTACCGATGCAAACATTTTAGTTGAAACTGGTTTTGCCCGTGATCCACACCAATTTGCAGTTTTGTTAGGCTTTGGTGCGACTGCGGTGTATCCATATTTGGCTTATGATGTGATCAATGACTTGGTTGCGAAAGGCGAGTTATTGGGTGACCCAATCCATGCGCAAGCCAACTTCCGTAAAGGGATTGAGAAAGGCTTACTCAAAGTTCTTTCTAAGATGGGAATCTCTACGGTTGCGTCTTATCGTGGTGGTCAATTATTTGAAGCAGTCGGTTTGTCTTCAGAAGTGGTGGATAAATGTTTCCTTGGCGTACCAAGCCGTATCCAAGGTGCAACATTCGCTGATTTGGAAAATGACCAGAAGAAATTGGCTACAACTGCTTGGCAGCATCGTAAACCGATTGATCAAGGTGGTTTGCTTAAATTCGTATTTGGTAAAGAGTATCACGCGTTCAACCCAGACGTGATTAACTCACTGCATAAAGCGGTGCGTTCAGGTCAATACCAAGACTTTAAAGAATATGCAGAGCTGGTGAATAACCGTCCTGTTGCAACGATCCGTGACTTATTTAAGTTAAAAACCACAAATTCGATTGCATTGGATCAAGTTGAAACGATTGAAGATATTCTTCCACGCTTTGACTCTGCAGGTATGTCTTTAGGTGCATTATCACCAGAAGCGCATGAAGCCATTGCGATTGCCATGAATACCATTGGCGGTCGTTCAAACTCAGGTGAGGGTGGTGAAGATCCTGCGCGTTATGGCACGATTCGTAACTCAAAAATCAAACAGATTGCATCAGGTCGTTTTGGTGTCACTCCTGCGTACTTAACCTCTGCTGAAGTGTTGCAGATTAAAGTTGCACAGGGCGCAAAACCAGGTGAAGGTGGTCAGTTACCAGGTGGTAAAGTGAATGGCTTAATTGCGCGTTTACGTTACTCAGTACCGGGTGTGACACTAATTTCTCCACCGCCACACCACGATATTTATTCGATTGAAGATTTGTCGCAATTGATCTTTGACTTGAAACAAGTCAATCCTCAAGCGATGGTATCGGTGAAATTGGTCTCTGAGCCAGGTGTTGGAACGATTGCTGCAGGTGTTGCAAAAGCCTATGCAGACTTCATTACCATTTCTGGTTATGACGGTGGTACAGCAGCATCGCCACTTTCATCGATTCACCATGCAGGTTCGCCATGGGAACTTGGTTTAAGTGAAGCGCATCAGGCACTTCGTGTGAACGATTTGCGTGGTAAAGTCCGTGTTCAAACTGATGGTGGTTTGAAAACAGGTTTAGATGTGGTGAAAGCAGCAATTTTAGGTGCTGAAAGCTTTGGTTTTGGTTCGACGCCAATGATTGCACTCGGCTGTAAATACCTGCGTATTTGTCACTTAAATAACTGTGCGACTGGTGTTGCAACGCAACAAGACCATTTACGTCAAGAGCATTATATTGGCGAGCCAGAAATGCTGATCAACTTCTTCAAGTTTATTGCTGAAGAGACACGTGAATGGTTGGCTGCACTTGGTGTTGCATCATTGAAAGATTTGATTGGTCGTGTTGATCTACTTGAAGTTTTACCGGGTGAAACAGACAAGCACGCGCATCTTGACCTTAGTGCACTATTAACGTCGCATCCTGCTGCTGAAGGCAAGGCACAATATTGCCAAGTTCAAGGCAATGCACCATTCGATAAAGGTGTGTTGGCGGAGAAAATGGTGGCAGAGATGTTACCAGCAATTGAAGCCGGTGCTGGCGGCTCATTCAACTTCACCGTAGGTAACTGTGATCGTTCGATTGGTGCACGTATCTCTGGTGAAATTGCACGTCGTTATGGTAACTTGGCTATGGAAAACAGCCCGGTGGTCATGAACCTTGTTGGTACAGCAGGTCAGTCGCTTGGGGTTTGGAATGCAGGTGGTTTGCATATCAAACTGGAAGGTGATGCCAACGACTATGTCGGTAAAGGTATGGCGGGTGGTCGAGTATCGATCTTCCCACCAAAAGGTTCGCCATTCCAAACGCAAAATACTGCGATCATTGGTAACACCTGCTTATATGGTGCGACTGGCGGTAAAGTCTTTGCTGCGGGAACTGCGGGCGAGCGTTTCGCGGTACGTAACTCAGGCGCATTTGCTGTGATTGAAGGTGCGGGCGACCACTGTTGTGAATATATGACGGGTGGTGTGGTAACAGTATTGGGTAAAGTGGGTCATAACTTCGGTGCAGGTATGACCGGTGGTTTTGCTTATGTACTTGACCTTGATAATGACTTTGTCGACTACTATAACCACGAACTTATTGATCTGAATCGTATCTCTACTGAGGCGATGGAAGACCACAAAGAAAACTTACTGCGTATTCTTGATGAACATATCCAAGAGACGGGTAGTGCTTGGGCTTACAAGATCCGTAATGAGTTCGACTTCTATAGTCGTAAGTTCTGGCTGGTAAAACCAAAAGCTGCTAATTTACAAACGCTTTTGAAAACAACACAAGCTGATCCACAATAATTCCACGACTGCATAGACATAGGCAGGTGCAGAGATGAGGGACATCGCTGCGCCTACCCACGGAGAGAGACATGGCAGAGCGCCTGAATAATGACTTTCAATTTCTGGATGTAGCACGCCAAGATCCAGAGAAAAAAGATATTACTGTCCGCAAGGCAGAGTTTGTGGAAATTTATAAACCTTTTACTGCGGAAGTGGCTGCGAATCAGACCCACCGTTGTTTAGGCTGTGGTAACCCGTATTGTGAATGGAAATGTCCTGTACATAACTACATTCCAAACTGGTTAAAGCTGATTGCAGAAGGTCAAATTTTCCAAGCAGCTGAACTTTGCCACCAAACCAATACCTTGCCAGAAGTCTGTGGTCGTGTTTGTCCACAAGACCGTTTGTGTGAAGGTGCTTGTACCTTAAACGATGGTTTTGGTGCAGTGACCATTGGTAATGCTGAAAAATATATTAACGATACGGCTTTTGCATTAGGCTGGCGTCCAGATATGTCTGGGGTTAAATGGACTGATAAAAAAGTTGCGATCATTGGTGCAGGTCCAGCAGGCTTAGGCTGTGCAGATATTCTTGCGCGTGGTGGCGTAAAACCAGTGGTATTTGATAAACGCCCTGAAATCGGTGGTCTGCTCACATTTGGTATTCCAGAATTTAAAATGGAAAAAGATGTGATGAAACGTCGTCGTGAAATCTTCACAGGAATGGGCATTGAGTTCCGTTTAAATACCGAGATTGGTGTTGACGTAACGATTGAACAACTTCTGACTGAATACGATGCTGTATTTATGGGAATGGGAACTTACACCTATATGAAAGGTGGTTTCCCGGGTGAAGATCTCAATGGTGTGCATGATGCTCTGGATTTCTTGATTGCCAATGTAAATCGTTGCCAAGGTTGGGAAAAAGATCCAAGCGAATACATCAATCTAGACGGTAAAAAAGTAATTGTTCTAGGTGGTGGTGATACCGCGATGGACTGTAACCGTACCTCATTGCGTCAAGGCGCACATGATGTGACTTGTGCTTATCGCCGTGATGAAAGCAACATGCCAGGTTCTGCACGTGAAGTGAAGAATGCCTATGAAGAGGGCGTGAAATTCCTGTTCAACCGTCAGCCAATTGAAATTGTTGGTGAAAATGGCAAAGTGACTGGCGTTAAGGTTGTAACTACACAGATGGGTGCACCTGACAGTCGTGGTCGTCGTAGCCCTGAACCAATTCCGGGTTCTGAAGAAGTATTGCCAGCAGATGCGGTGTTACTTGCATTTGGTTTCCGTCCAAGTCCAGCAGATTGGTTTAGCACTGCAAATGTAGGTTTGGATGGTTCGGGTCGTGTGGTCGCAGCTGAACAACAAGAGTTCAAGTTCCAGACCTCGAATCCAAAAATCTTTGCGGGTGGGGACATGGTACGTGGTTCTGACTTGGTTGTGACTGCAATCTGGGAAGGACGCCAAGCAGCTGAAGGTATTTTGGACTACCTTGGCGTGTAAGCTTTCTTTCAGTATTTAAGTTTTAATAGCCCAAGCCAAGTGCTTGGGCTTTTTTTATTTTGTCGATGGTTTATGGCCAAAGAAAATAAAAAACTTTAACAAGCAGTCAATAAATTGCCATGCTATTAATGATAATAATTCTCATTTTTGTTATGCTGAGTGGATAAAATAATGACATCGAAACTCAATGACAGGCTGTTAATTGCTGCGCTGTATACCAGTACCTTTCTTTGCTTGGTAGATTTGAGCAGTGTAAATTTGGCTTTAACCGCAATTCAAACCCAGTTCAATAGTCATCTTGCCGATTTACAATGGGTGATTGATAGCTATGCACTGAGTATGTCGAGTTTAATGCTGGCGGTTGGAGCTTTAAGTCAATGGTTAGGGCGCAAACGTCTGTGGTTGACGGGTGTCCTGATCTTTATTTTTGGCTCGGTGATTTGTGCCGCTGCGCCAGATTTTAGCTTGTTGATTGGTGGACGAGTGATCCAAGGCATTGCGGGGGCGATGCTGATTCCTTTAACCCTTGCAATCATCGTACATCATTTTACCCAAGCCAATCGCAAGGCACGAGAAATTGGCAACTGGAGTTCCTTCAGTGCTTTTGCCTTGATTGTTGGGCCACTGATGGGTGGCCTTATGGTGCATTATCTAGGCTGGCAGAGTATTTTTTGGTTAAATCTACCCGTTGGATTATTGGCCTTATTTTTAGGCTGGAAAGGGATTGAACCAGATTTAAGCCAGCGAAAAGTAAGTTTTGACTATTTAGGGTTGATTTATAGCGTGATTGCAATCGCAACATTGACCTATAGCATTATCATGGTACAGCAGGCCCATATCGGTTATTTGATCAGTTTTAGTTTTCTCATATCGGTTGTCTTTACTCTGATTTTTATTCGACATCAAAATAAAGTCTTGCACCCTCTGGTGCCACGTCATTTATTTCGCAACCGCATTTTTTTGCGTTTTAACCTGATTTCATTTTTATTGGGATTTGCAGGCTATAGCTCTTTATTTGTCTTTGCTTTGTTTTATCAGGAACAGGTTCATTTAAGTGCAGCGCAAGCAGGCTGGTTGATCGCTCCGCAATTCCTAATGCAGGCCGTGGTTTCCATTTGCTTTGGTCGGTTACAGCAACGCTATGGTGTGTTACCGTTACTTCGAATGGGGTTGCTCATTTCGGGAATCGCCTTGATTGCGATGATCAGCTTCCAGAGCAGTTCATCTTATCTGCTATTTATTGGCTTAAGTGGCATGATGGGGGCAGGTATTGGCTTGATTGTCCCGAGCTCCAGTACCTTGAGTCTATATTCGGTATCGCAGGCAGATGCAAGCTTTGCCGCGGCAATATTAAATATGCTCAGGCAGCTTGGCCTGACCTTTGGCATTGCAGTATTGGGAACCCTGACAGCATTTATTATTCAATGGACCGTTGAAACACTGCATTATTCTATGGCGCAAGCCCAGTTATTCGCTTTCCATAGTGTGGTTGTGATTATGGGTGGACTGTTTCTTGCAGCCATGCTGAGCCTGAGAAAAATTAAACCAGAAGAATGTATCGCACCGATTTCATCGGCCTAGACCAGTCATCATTTTGGTAGTTTTGGCAAACTTTATAAGCTTTTTTGCCCTGTCTTTGCCATTTTCCCAGCGTAATACTCGAACTCAGTCTAGGAAATGCTGCAGGCAATTGAGATGGCTCTTGCAAATGTGAAGGTAGAAAAAACTTATTTAAACCGTCCCAAAGCATTGGGAATTACTGTACGACGTTTGCAATTTAATCCAAAAAAAATCAAACGTCATTATTTTGCCAATTCTCCAGTGATGTCTCATTTACTTACGGCACTGTCTTCAACATTTCCGATTGGAGAGCAGTATTTTGTCAATAGCGTGCGTAATGTCCGCGATAAAGTGCAAGATCCACAATTACAGGCGCAGATTGCGGCTTTTATTGGGCAAGAGGCAATGCATTCCAAAGCACATACTGAGTTTAATGATGCTTGGCGACGTGACGATTATAATCTCGATCGGTTTCAGGCATGGTTGGCGAAACGGGATGATATGTTGCGCAATATTCATCCGAAACTACAACTGGCTTTGACTTGTGCCTTTGAGCATTTTACCGCGATGTTAGGTGGCTATATTCTAAAACATCCAGAAATTCTCAGCACGCTAGATGAGGATGCGATGAAGTTGTGGGTCTGGCATGCAATTGAAGAAATCGAGCATCGTTCGGTGGCATTTGATGTTTATCAAGAAGTCTATGGTGATGACCGTATTCGCCGTTTGCTTATGCGCAGTGTGACCACAGGCTTTGCCAGTCTGACTTTTTATGCCACCACACGTTTAATCTGGCAAGATAAGTGGAAAAGCTTACCGAAACTTGGTGGCAATCTATTTGGTATGTACTTGCTGAGTAAAATGTTATTGCAGTTGATTCCTGAATATTTATCTTATTATCAAGCGGATTTTCATCCTGCCAAACATGACTATACGAGCTTGGTGAATTACTGGAAAGCGCGTATGGCCGATGAATATGGGATGGCAAGTTTTCAAGAACAAACAGCATCTAAAATCTATAGTTAATTTCAATTCAAAGTTAAACGTTTGTGCTTAGCGCGGCATTATTTCAAGCTTGCTTGAGTAATGCCTTTTTTATTTAAATACCTATAAATCAACTTTAATAAATGTTACACAGCTGACAAAAAATCCCATTACAATGAATTATCGCAAAAATATAAAGAAAAACTTGAGGATAAATTTTTATGAAAATCATCAAACAAACTGCACTGGCAACCGTATTGGCAAGTACCTTGTTATTTACTGGTTGTGGCTATAACACTTTGCAGGTCAAAGACGAAGCCGTAAATGCATCTTGGTCTGAAGTGCAGAACCAATATCAACGCCGTGCCGATCTGGTGCCGAATTTGGTCAATGTGGTGAAAGGCTATGCCAAACATGAAGAGCAAGTATTGGTTGAAGTCACTCAAGCACGCTCTAATGTCGCTGGCTTAAAAGTCGATAAAGAAGTGTTGGAAGATCCTGCATTATTCGAAAAATACCAACAAGCACAAAGCCAATTGACGGGTGCATTGTCTCGTTTAATTGCGGTTTCAGAAAACTATCCAGACTTGAAAGCCAATGAGCAGTTCCGTGACTTACAAGCACAGCTTGAAGGCACTGAAAACCGCATTGCCGTTGCGCGTAACCGTTATATTACCACGGTTCAAGATTACAACGGCTATGTACGTCAATTCCCTCAAGCGTTGACGGCTAAAGTGATTGGCATGAAAACCAAAGAAAACTTTAAAGCGGAACAGTCTGCACAGCAAGCGCCAACAGTTTCATTTAATTAATATCTGAAATTGTTTCGAACTGTGAGGAGTCACCGTATGTTGAACGTGTTTATGCAGAGCTTAAAGCAGAGAATCCTACCTGTTTTAACCATTATTTTTGCGACACTGTTTTTCCAACATACGGTTTGGGCTGAAGTCGCGACCGCAACAGATCAAAGTGATGTGCTTGTTGCGGGTAAAATTATCCAAGAACAGCAAAAGAATAAAACGACAACTACACCAGCCTCGCCAAATGCTGAAACTCCTGTATTGTCCCAAGTGGCCAATGACATGGCAGAGGGCGAATCGATTCGTGGTTTGCCAACTTTAAATCAACCTGTGATTGATCAGGCCAAAGTATTGAGTGCTGCTGAAATGCAGCAACTCAATCAGAAAATTCTCAGCCTGTATCAGCAAGGCAAAGCGCAAATCGGAGTGATTATCGTACCAACGACTGGGCAGGAAGCCATTTTTGATTTTGCCTTGCGTGCAGGAGAGAAATGGCAGTTGGGTTCAGCCAAGCGCGATAATGGTTTGTTGATGGCAATTGCGGTCAATGATCGTAATATTCAAATCTTGACGGGTTATGGTTTGGAAGGCGTATTGCCCGATGTGGTGCTGAGTCGAATTATCCGCAATCAAATCACCCCTTACTTTAAGCAGGGGCAATATGCACAAGGGATTTCTGCGGGATTAGATGAAATCACTCGTATCGTCAATTTAGACCCTGAGATTGCACAGCAAGCTGCACAAGAATTGAAAGATCGGCATGAACAAGCAATTCAAGCACAGCAGGCTAAAGACAATACTTTGACTATGGCACTGTTTATCTTGATTGCGGGTGTAGTCGGATCATTTATTGTCGGTAATCGCTTAAGTGCTTCTACTGCAGCAGTGGCTGCAACTGTTGCTGGTTTGGTCAACGGTGCGGGTCTGGTCATGAGCTTATTGCTCGGTGTCGGGATTTTCTTTTTATTGATCACCTCGTTGGCGCAACTTATTTTCCAAGCCTTTCTATCGGGAGGTGGTCGTGGTGGTGGCGGAGGTGGTTTTGGCGGCGGCAGTGGCGGTGGTTATAGTGGCGGCGGCGGTAGCTTTGGCGGGGGGGGAGCATCAGGCTCATGGTAACCAAGACAGATACAACACAGATTATTACTCAGCCTAAACTAGATGAGCATGTACAGCCAAGTTTGAAGCGTTGGTTTAAGCATTTCCTCTATGTCTCATCAGCACATCGGTACTTTAGTAAGCAAGATCGAGCCGAGATTGCCAAAGTGGTACAGCAAGCGGAAAAGGGCCATGTGGGGGAGATTCAGGTGGTGATTGAAGGACATATCCCTTGTTCACAGGCCTATCATCAAAATACCCGTTTACGCGCTCAGCAACTGTTTGCCGAGCTAGGAGTTTGGGATACTGAACTGAATAGTGGGATACTGCTCTATCTCAATCTATGTGAGCGTAAAGTCGAGATTGTAATTGATCGCGGTTTAAAAAATGCTACACCAGCTGAAACTTGGAATAGGATCTGTCAAAGCATTGTGCAGTTACTGGCTCAAAAGCAATATTTACAAGCAGTAAATAATGGTGTTACAGAGGTTGGACAAGTACTAGACCAGTATTATGTGAAAACAGACCTCAATGATCAAAATGAATTGTCGAATGAGCCGATTATTCTAAATTAAAACGGGATCTTGCTATCCAAAAATAGAGCTTGTTGTTTTGTTTAAAATCTATTAATGTGCAGAATGTTCTGTACATTAAATCTATTATCGGTCGATTGTTCCAAATATCTTCTGATAAGCGGTAAAAAAAATATCAATAAATTTTCTGTGAATTGAGTCGCTCAATTTACATACAAGTAGAAAGTAATCAAATTCATTAGCAAAAAAAATGAATAATTAAGCAGTAAAGATGACGTTATTTGTCATTTTTTTTCTTAAAATGTCCGAATTGCTCTCATTTTATCCAGCATGAATTTTTTTTAAGTCCCTGTTTTTTTAGGTTAAAATTAGCTAAGCTAAGGACTGGCATAAAACATGCTAATTACTAAATAGCTGAAAAAAGCTTATAAAAAAATATCCATTGGAGAAATGTTATGAAATCAATGCAAAAGGGTTTTACTCTTATCGAATTGATGATCGTTGTCGCGATTATCGGTATCTTGGCTGCGATTGCGATTCCGCAATATCAAAACTACATTGCGAAGTCTCAAGTTAGCCGTGTAATGTCTGAAACTGGTTCGCTTAAAACTGTAATTGAAACATGTATTTTGGACGGTAAAACAGCGGCGAATTGTGAACTTGGTTGGACGAACAGCAATTTATTGGGTTCTACTGCAGCTGTGACAGGTCAGACAGGTTTAACAATTACTTATCCCGCGTCTGCTACTGAATCGGCTGCAATTCAAGGAACATTTGGTAATAGCGCGGCAATTAAAATTAAAAACCAAACTCTTACTTGGACTCGTACACCAGAAGGTGCTTGGAGTTGTGCGACTACAGTTGAAGCTAAGTTTAAGCCAGCAGGTTGTGCAAGCTCTGGTTCTTAATTGATAGATTAGACGTAAAAAGAAGAGGGAATATCCCTCTTCTTTTTTATATTTTCTTGCTATTTGAAAAGATGAAAAAATGTTAAATCAAAAAGAAATAAAAAATATTATAATTTGTATGGCTATTATATTTTTATCAAATTTTTCTATATTGATGTTAGCATTGTGGTCTGGCTCTGAGCGTTCTTTAATTAATATTGATTATTTTTTTGCATTTTTTTTCTTGGCTTTTCGACAAAAAATATTATTCATATTAATTTTTTCTATCATTTATTTTTTTGATTTTTTAGGGATTTTTTCACAAATATTTCCTTTTGTCCGTTTTGTTGATATTTTTTATTTACTTAAGTTTTCATTTATTTCATCGAATAGCTATAAACTGTATGGTCTTATTATATTTTTTTCCCTGATGATAGAGTTTTATTTAATAATAAAGCTATATAGGGCTGATTTAAAAAACTATCTTCTCGTAATTTTTAATATTTTTATAATGATATATGGATATTATATATATTTTGGGAGTAATCAAAAGGTTAGTTTTTGGAAACCTGAAGGAAAAGGTGTTGTAGCATCACAATTTTTGAACTATCTCGATTATAGAAATAGAGGTTTTATAAAAACATATACAGTTGATGGTGAGGCATTCCAAAATGGGAAGGTACCGAGTGCAAGTAAATCATTATTTAATGATTTCTCAAAAAATAAAAAAATATTATTGGTTGTAAATGAATCATGGGGAGTACCTAGCGAACCGGATATTCAAAAAGATGTGCTTGCCCCATTGTTGAATAGTTCTAAAATAACCCACATTGAGCAAGGAGAAATTGATTTTGAAGGTTTCACTATTGGTGGTGAGCTAAGGGAGTTGTGTCAAAAAGCAGTTGTACATTTTAATTTAAAGAATCAAATGAAAGGCTTTGAAAACTGCTTACCGAATATATATAAAAAATTAGGTTATCAAACTGTTGCAGTACATGGAGCATTAGGCTTAATGTATGATCGAGAGTATTGGTACCCTCGAGCTGGCTTTAGAAAAATTTATTTTAGAGATCAAGGATTAGATTTACCTAACTCACATTGCTATTCTTTTCCTGGTAATTGTGATCGGGATATGATTCAACGTATAAGTAAAGAGTTTGAGTCAAATAAAAAATTATTTTTATATTGGCTGACATTATCAACCCATGCAATTTATGATGAACGGGATTTGAGAGTTGATCTGTTTAATTGTAAAAAGCATCACATTGAGGGAAACACAGCGAGTTGTAGAAATCTAAAACTACAAACGCAATATTTTGATACGCTATCAAAATTAATTAATTCACCTGCACTAAAAGGTACTTATGTAGTTGTAGTTGGCGACCATGAACCACCAATATTGAGAGAAGAAAAATCTGTTTTTTTACACTCAAAAGTTTCTTATATTAATTTTGAGGTTAAATAATTGTGGATTATTTTAAAGAAAAAAAATATTATATTGTTTCTTTTTTTTACTATTTATATGTTTTATTTCTTAGTTTTATGGTTGATGGAAATAGTTTCAATAGTAATTATAATGTTGCATGTTGGGGTTTTTATCTTTTTCTTTTAGTATTGTTTTTTTATAAGAAAACTTTTATTTTATATTTTTTTTCAAAAAAACTTTTATTTTTTTATTTGTTTGTATTTTTTATTACAGTTAGTGCGGTAATTACACCGCTTGATTTTTATCAATCATGGGTTGGTTTGTTTAAAATATATTCTTTATTTTTATTTGGTTTTTTAACGATATTTTTAATGCGTGAAAATGTTGTTAATTTTATTGTGGTTTGTAATATTTTAGTTTTTTCTGCACTGATTCATGTTTTTATAATCTTGCGAATGTGGTTTTCATTGTTGTCTCCTATGGATTATGATTGGGTTGGTGGATTATATTTCTCAAATAATATAAGAAATTTTACAGATTATATGTCTATATGTTTTTTTTGTTCTTTGTTTTTGATTGGTTTTTATAAAAAAAATATGTTTAAATTTTTTTTTATAATTATTTCAATTTTTATTTTGACTTTTATTTTATGGAGTGGCTCTAGAGCCGCTTATGTAGGTGTCTCTATCGGTTTAATGTTTTATTTATACTTTTTAAAAAATAATTATTTTAATTTTTTAATTTTTTTTATGATTTTTTGCTCAACCTTAATTTCACTATGCTTTGGAACAAATCATCCATCATTAGGTATTTTTAGGGCTTATTCTCAGTTAGATAATAATGTAGATCATTTTTCTTCTGGTAGGCTGGCTATTTACGAAAAAATTTTAGAGTATTTTAGTTATCATCCAATATTGGGTTATGGTGGTGAGGCAGTTCGGCAATTAAATATCTATGGTAGAGTACAAGCACATAACAGTATTTTACAAATTTTAATTGAGTTTGGTTTGGTTGGGCTAGTGGGATGTATAATTTTATTTTATAAAGCTTTTTCTGAGTTTAATTTTAAAGGTATGCCTTTGAAAGAGGTTTTCATTATGGCTCTACTATTAAATGTATTCGTTTCTTCACTTTTTAATGGAGGTGCATATTATGGAGTTATTCTTATTCTGGCATGTTTTTTTGTAATGGCTATATATGCCGATAAAAATTTAAGAATAGGGTGAGATAATGTTTAGAATTATTAAAATAAGAGATATGATTTTAGTTTTATTCTTAATTTTTATTGTTAGTGCTGCAGCCCATTTTACTCTAGTTGATCGCATTGGTTTTTGGCGTTTGGTATACCCTTTTCAAGCACAAATAACTATATGGAATATTGATTGCTCAGCGAATGCACCTAAATGGATGCCAAAAAGTTTAAAATACATCATAAAAAATCAGAAAAATTTATCGAATCAAATTGCTTATATTGATTCTTCTGGTCATCAATTTTATTGTCAAAGCGGTTGGGAAAAAACAACATTATTTTCAAAGAAAATTTCTGAAAACACGCGTTTCCGCTATGCCAGCATGACGAAACTAATAACAAATAATGCAATTTTAGACCTAATCAATAAAGGAAAAATAGAATTAGATGATCCGATGGTCAATTTTTTTGATGAATTAAATGGAAAAGACTTTAATGACGAAAGAATAAAAAAAATCACAATCTCTGATTTATTACAACAACGTTCAGGTTTTGACCGCTTACGTAGTGAAGATGTGGTTTTTGCCACGAATAAAACGCCATGGTGTCCTTCACAACTTTCGACCTTACTTAAACTGAAATTAGACTTTGAGCCTAATGATCATTATGCCTATGATAACCGCAATACCTGTCTGCTCGGTGCGGTCATCGAGCGTGTTACACAGCAATCTTACAGGGGTTATGTTCAAAAAACATACTCTTTAGCAAAATATAATATTAAGTTTGTGGATGGCATTTATTATCCTGATGAAGTGCGTTATGACTTTAGGAATAATGACTTTTGGACAGAGAGCGATGATAATTCTTTTAACTTTCAGTCCACTTCCTCTTCTGCAGGATTATCAGGTAGTGCTCAAAGTCTCGCATTGTTAATTCGTAGTATGCTTCAGCAGCAACATTTGAATATCTTAGATATTGCCGAAGACAATCTTAAAAAATGCCGTATTACTCAATTTAAGTCATGTAATGGTTATGCGATGTGGCAATACCAACAAGACAATAGTGCTCCAAGGATGTATTTCCGCAATGGTGGTTTACCTGCAGTAACTTCTTTAGCTATGGTTACAGCAAAAGGAGAGACTATTGTATGGGTGGGTAACGGCGCTACACGTTATGATAAAGATTACGATGACAATCTGTTAGAAAAATACTTTTATCAGATGCTTAATCATTAGTTTTTAAAATATGACTTTTTTGTTGGAATGGTATCTAAAATGTCATATAGAAATTTATTTTAAACATAACTATTTGAAATTTAATGTTAAAATATTTGGCATTATTTTTGCTAGCTTTCAATATATTTTAAAATTGGGGGAGCAGTCATGAATAAAGGATTTACATTAATTGAATTAATGATTGTGGTGGCAATTATTGGCGTGCTTGCGGCTATAGCATTACCATTGTATCAGAACTATGTGGCTAGATCTCAAATTACTTCAGCAATCGCTGAGCTTAATGGGGCCAGAACACAATATGAACTTGTGATGAATGATGGTGCTAATAGTAGTGCTTTTACTACAGATAATATGGGTTTCTCAGCACCTGATTCTCAGTTTTGTCATTATCTAGTTCATGCCCCAGATGCTGGTGGTGTTTCTCAACCTGCTTTAGAATGCCAAATGCATAGTGTAGCTACTGTGCTTCTAGGTAAGTCGATATATTTAAATCGTCAAGCAAATGGTTCTTGGAGATGTAGCGCATCGGCAGGAATTCCAAATCGTCTAAAACCTGTTGATTGTACATAATTATTTAAGTTCAAAAGAACTTTGTTTTATTCTAGGATAGCAATGTCAAAACGCATCAAATTTTTTATTAGCCATTTAACGATTTCTGTTTTTATTGCTTCCATTGTTGTTGGGATAGTCTTTTTTCTATGGTATCCAGCCCCATTGGCAAAGTCAGTAGGGGTGACTAATATCTTTTTGATGATGCTTGCAATTGATGTAATTATTGGGCCAGTACTAGGCTTACTTGTCTATAAAGAAGGCAAAAAAACCCTTAAAATTGATTTGATGGTGATTATTTTACTTCAGGTCGCAGCATTGTCTTATGGGGTGTATAGTATTGAGCAAGGCCGTCCAGCATGGATTGTACAAAATGGGGATCGTTTTGAGCTGGTAAGAAAGAATGAAATTGTCCCAGAGCATATCACTCAGGCCAAGCCTGAATACCAAACACCTTCTTGGTTAAAACCACAGTTTGTTGCGATTAATGCAGGAAACTCAATTGAAGAGCGGAATAAAAATATTTTTGAAGCAGTCACCACAGGCATTTCAAATGCCATGCGTCCAGAACGTTATCAGTCTGTTGATATGAGTAGAGTACAATTACGAGAAAATGCACAAAATATTGAAATTTTAAAGCAATTTAATGAAGAGCAAGCAGTAGAAAATATTATAAATGCTTATCCTAATGCAGACGCATGGTTGCCATTAAGCTCGACCAGTGTTGACATGACGGTTCTCATTAATAAAGAAAAAGGAGAAGTGGTTAAAATTGTCGACCTACGACCTTGGAAGTAAATTGTAGTTTTTATCTTATATTTGATTTGTAGATTCAGGCTTAGCGATATAATTCACTAAGCTTTTTTCTTATGTATAAAGTATGCAATTTTTATGCTTTTTTCTTGCCAGCGTTCTGATCAGTTTTGCTTGGCTTTCCCCATTTCATACTTATCCTTGGGTGACTTTTTCAGGGGAACTTGCTAGCTTTGCCGCTGGCTTAATTTTACTTGCTGTTTTTCTCAATAAAAAAATGATTATTCCAAGAGCACAACTTTGGATCGCACCGATTATTGCTGTTCCACTGCTACAATGTGGCTTTGGATTGGTGGATGACTTTAGTTCTGCGCTTTTAAGTTCATTATATGTATTCGCTTTTTGGCTGATGATCGTGCTTGGTTATAACCTTTCGGTGCAGGCGCATCAGCGTGAACTACTGATGCAAGAGACCTCTAAGCTGCTATTTGGTATTGCGATTGTCTGTAGTGTCATGGCAATTGTGCAATGGTGCGGGTTTGGCGGTGTGATTAATGGGGTGATGCAATTAAAAGGTGATCGTCCTTATGCAAACTTTGGCCAACCGAATCACTTGGCAACATTTCTGATTATGGGCTTAATGGGGGCTTTATATCTCTATGAAAAAAGAGTTGTAGCTGCGTATTGGTTGGTGCCATCTAGTCTATTGATCCTATTTACCATTGCTTTAACTCAGTCTCGAACTTCATGGGTAGTCTGTTTATTTATTCTATTTTATTGGATGTATAAACAATACAAGCAGCAACCACGCTTCAGCTTTATTCAGCTTTGGATTTGGTGTGCCAGTTTTTTTGTGATTGCAGCGTGGGGTTTGCCACTGCTCACAAATGTCATTGAAACGTTCTCGAGCTCAGAATTGGTTCAAACAGCCAGTTTAGCTGAACGGGCGAGTTCAGGCTACTTACGTTTTGATATCTGGACGCAAATGTTATTGGCGCTGAAAGAGCAGCCTTGGCTGGGTTATGGCTGGAATCAAACCAGTATTGCTCAGATTAGTATTTTTAATTTACATCCTTCACATGAGTGGGTGATCAGTGCGCACAATGTTTTGTTGGATATCTTGGTCTGGAATGGTTTACCACTTGGATTATTGATTATTGGTTATCTGGCAATCTGGTTCTTCTGGTTAGACCGAAATGCCAAAGACAGCACTTCGGTGATTGCAATCATGATGGTCGCTGCAATCCTGATTCATGCCATGCTGGAGTTTCCACAACGCTATGCGTATTTCCTGCTGCCTATGGGCTTTTTATTAGGGATAGTTCAAGCACAAACACCTCAGCTAAAAGCAGTGACTTTAAATAAAAATGTCATTCGCGTTATCTGGCTGATTGGTATTGTACTGTTGTTATTGATCTGGCGTGATTACAAGCTATTTCAGCAAAACAGTCGTTTAATTTTTAAAAAGCAGCAACCTACAGTGGAGATATTGGGAAGTTCTAAAATTCTGCTGCTAACGCAATTTCAGCAGCGACTTGATTGGATCAATCTAAAACCTCAAACTCAAATGTCTAATACGGATTTGGAGTGGATGGATGCTTTAGTCAAAAATAAAGCAACCCCTTATAACCTGAAAAAGTATGCACAGGTACTGGTTTATAATCACAAGTTTGAGGAAGCAGAACAGCAGCTCTTTATTTTACAACAGCTGTACGGACAAACACTCAGCCTGTCAGAAGTGGTTGAGATGAATAAGCAAGCGAGATAAAAATAAAGCCCTAATCCGGGCTTTATTTTTTGATTCAACCCAATAAATAGTTTGGGTTGAAGAGAAGAGTTAGATTTGGCTTTGAATATAGTTTTCGATACCCACATTCTCAACCAGATCAAGTTGGGTGTCGAGCCAATCCCAATATTCTTCTTCTTTCTCTAAAATTTCTTGGACCAAATCACGGGTCACATAATCCTGTTCTGCTTCAGCAAGTTCAACAGTTTGTTTGATTGCTTCAATATTTTCTTTGACCTTACGGATATCGCAGTTCAGAACTTCTTCAGTATGCTGACCGATATAGAGCTTGCCTAGATGTTGTAGATTCGGTAAGCCTTCTAAAAATAAAATACGCTCAATCACTTTATCAGCATGTTTCATTTGGCGAATAGATTCTTTATATTCGGCTGAACCGAGTTGCTCAATTCCCCAGTCATTAAACATACGAGAATGTAAGAAATATTGGTTGATCGCAGTTAAATGATGGTACAGCACCTGATTCAGCTGATTGATAACTTCGCGATTGCCTTTCATTGCGCTTACTCCAAAAACACCAAGTGATGCCCTAGTTGCTAAGGCAATTTATTTTATTTTAATCAACAAAGAATCGTCTGGCGAGTAATTTATAGAACGGCAAATGAAAATCACAATCAAAAACATCCTGATATGATTATGATTTTTATAAAAAAACCGCTTAAATGAGGAACTTTTTAAGCTCTACAGGAAGCGGTGGAGTCGTAAAACACGAGTTAAATTTGAGGAAGAGTTTTAAAGATAAATCAGGCGGCTATAGAAATGCGTGCGGCGATTTCAGCAAGTTCATCGCTGATAATAGCACGGGCTTCTGGAGCACAACGACCACAACATGTTCCTAGATCGAGTAGGTCACGGATTTCACGATAGCTCTCAGCGCCATTTGCAACGGCGTCTTTGATATCCTGATCTGTAATTCCACGACATAAACAAACATACATGGGAGTGAGCCACAAATATAAATGCGATAATTGATATTATTGATAATTATTATCGTTTGTCAATGAATTTCATTCTAACAATGCGTATATTCTTATTGGGAATTTGAATAAAAAAATACCGCCTGATCGGCGATATTTTTGATGGTTTATAACTTTTTGATAAATATAAATTTAAAAAAAAGTGCTTATGGAATGATTACAATCCCATCCATTTCCACCAAAGCACCTTTTGGTAAACTGGCAACACCAAGCGCTGCACGTGCAGGGTAGGGTTGCGCAAAGTATTCGCCCATAATTTGGTTTACCAATTGGAAGTGTGACAAGTCGGTTAAAAAGATATTGAGTTTGGCAATATCGGCTAAACTGCCACCAGCCGCAGTACAAACGGCTTTAAGGTTATCAAATACGCGACGGATTTGAGCTTCAATGCCTTCTACAAGTTCCATACTGTACGGATCTAAACCAATCTGACCTGAAAGGTAGAGCGTATTGCCAACAAGAATTGCTTGAGAATATGTTCCGATAGCAGCAGGGGCGTGTTCAGTATGAATAACTTGGCGTGACATTTAGCTCTCCTAGGTTGTTTTTTCTATCTTAAACCATGCGACTTTAACACAAAAATTCAGGCACGAAAGTCTTGAGTACTGTGTAGTCGCAGTTGCATGGATATCTTATTAGAACTTTTATATCGATAAAATGCTTTAAAGATTCATTTCACAGCTGTATTTGTATTTAATTGGTGGTTGCCAATTTTGCGACTTCAGGCTGTACGATGGGCATATTTAGGCGTTCAATACGAGGGAAGCCAAAGTTCATTCGTAAATCTCGGATAATTTGGGCGATTTGATTTCGGTTGCTGACCACGATGTTGACATAGGTTTTTTGGTCTTGTGAATGAACCATCTCTACCCCCGTTTTGGCTTTACGGCATTGATAGATTAAATCAGAGATCTGCTCATCATTCATTGCCATGTGAATACATAGATAAGCACTGAAACGGACATCATCAATTTCTTCGGATTGCCAATGCAATGGCATGATATTTTCTGGGTGAAGGTGCTGTTCATGTAATAAATTACGACATCGTGAGCGATGCACGATCAAACCGCGTCGGGAGAGGTGTCCTTGGATTGGATCACCCAAGACTGGGTTGCAGCAATGCGCATATTTTACATCAACGCCCTCTGTACCTAAAATCAGACGATCAGATGCTTCATGATGCTGTGAATGATAATCCTGAGCAAATAAATGATTTGCGACCAGTTGTGGGAGTAGATCACCCACAGCAATCTGTTCGAACAGGGTATCTTTACTACTTAAATGACGCCACTCCAGTACATTCGTCCAATCAGTTGGCGATAGATCATCAATTGAACGCTGGAATAGTTTTAATGCACGGTTTAGCGCTTGCTGACCAACTAAGCGCTGTTCATCAATATCCTGCTCTCTAAGCATATTTTGCAGTGCGCGACGCGCTTTCTGCGTGTTAATAAAGCTGAGCCAGTCTGGATTTGGAGTTGCTAAAACATCGGTAATGATCTCAACCACTTGTCCACTGTGTAATGGTGTCGATAGAGGGCGAATTTCACCATCGACTTTGGCACCAACCGCGTGGTTACCTAAAAATAGGCTAGCTGAATAGGCAAAATCAACTACGGTTGCGCCTTGTGGTAATTCATGTAGTTGCCCATGTGGGGTATAGACCCAAATTTTTTCTTGGTGAAGATAATCAAGCAAATCACTAAAGGTGGTTTTGGCACAGCCGCTATCAATTAGAGTATTCAAGTTCTGCATGGATGCCTGAATCGCTGAGCGACAGGCTTGCGGTGCATTTTCACCCAGTACCACACCAAAACGCGCTGCTTTACGCATCAGTTCAGTTTGGATGGTCAATGAAAGTGTGGTCTTTTCACCTTTCAACTGGATCATGAGTGATTGGTTGCCACCAGGTAAAGGACGGCGAATATGATCGCTATATTGTAGAACTTGGAAATTGTCTTTTAGTGCATCAACTAGACGGTCACAGTCTGCGATACTTTGTAAAATAATTTCAAAGGCATGGCTGTGGCTGAGTTCATTTAAGTCGATTTCATTTTTAATAAAATGGCGCAGTAACTCGATATTATTGTTTTTCTTTTTGATTCGGCCTTTGAGGTCATAGGCTTTTAGCAGTTCAGAAAGTTTTTGCTCCCAAACCGCTTGATATTCGCAACGCTTCGGCTTGGTCTCAAGCAGTGCAGTTTGCACATCATTAAACATGTCTAAATCAAGATTCTGATAACACAGGTGTTCAAGGTTATCCGCCATCTCATTCATACCGACCAGACGAGCCATGGGTACAAAAATATCCAGCGTTTCTTGTGCAATACGGGCACGCTTATCTGGACGCAATGCGCCTAAGGTGGTCATGTTGTGATAGCGATCAGCTAATTTAATAATAATGACACGAGGGTCTTGTAGCGTTGCTTGCAAGATTTTTCGGAAGGATGCGGCTTTGTTATATTCTTTATCACTGGAATGGCTGAGTTTGGTGACGCCATCGACCAATTCTGCGACCACTGAGCCATATTTCTGTCCAATTTCGTCTTTGGTAAATTCAGTGTCTTCAATCACGTCATGTAGTAAGGCCGCCATCAGTGTATCTGCATCAAGACGCATATGCGCCAAAATGCAACTTACTGCAATCGGGTGCAACACATAAGGCTCACCACTTTTACGGGTGATACCACTATGGGCTAAATCAGCAAAATCGCAGGCCGCAAGTACTCGTTGAACGTCACTATCATTAAGATAGGCCTCAATAATTGCTCTGAGCTGCTGCTTGGCTTGGCTGACCTCTTCGCCTGGCATATAACACCTTTTATAACCTAAATTCAGAAATGCTATGTCTGCTGATACTTCAACGATATAAAGATATATTACGTTGATGGTTCACCTATTCAATGCGAATTGAATGTCGTAAACCAGATTTGATCCCATTGAAAACTTACACTGATCGCAAGTGTTCGCAAACATTACGCTTATCTTCTAATGAAAAGCAAATTGAGAAACTTGTCAATTTGTTCATTATAAAAACTCGTAATTTTTTTCAATGACGGATATTGCTTTTATCAATATGCATTGAATTTTGCAAGAAAGAAAAAAGCCCAGAGTCTTCACAATGGGCTTTACGCATAACAAATTCGATTTAGAAAGTGAAACCTTCTAAGTTTAGTGAATTTGTAGACAGTACCATATCAAGGTTTGATGTTTGGTAGTCTTGATCGCGTTGTTTTAAAATTTCTTTAGTCACATGACCAATTGCAATTTCACGCAGTGCAACCACTGTTGGCTTATCATTGTCCCATTCTACAGTGGGTTCCATACCTTGACGTGCTAATTGACGTGCACGTTTACTCGCCACCAGGACCAACTCGAAGCGGTTATCTACATGGTCTAAACAATCTTCAACGGTTACACGTGCCATAAGTTGTCTCGTTTGAACATTACATTTGAAAAGACTGAGTAGTATAAAAGGCTTTTAGTCCAGACTCAAGTTATTCACGATCAAGGGTAAGCAAGTTTTCGATTAATTGTTGATGACGCACACTTTGTTGCAAAGTAACCAAACGATTTGCAGCGATAATTGCTTCTAAATCATGTACCGCTTTATTGAAATCATCATTAATAATGACATAGTCAAAACTGGCAAAATGACGCATATCTTCAACGGCACAACTTAAACGATGTTCAATGACATCAACAGAATCTGTACCACGATTTGAAAGACGTTGTCTTAAATCATATTGTGTTGGAGGGAGAATAAAGAT
Organism: Acinetobacter higginsii; assembly: GCF_000369525.1. Lineage (GTDB taxonomy): Bacteria > Pseudomonadota > Gammaproteobacteria > Pseudomonadales > Moraxellaceae > Acinetobacter > Acinetobacter higginsii. Next base: position 208,472 of record NZ_KB850071.1, on the reverse strand, counting down.
TTGTTTTGATTCAGGAAAAAGTCGACGAACCTGTTCAGCACCTTGCCAGTCAATTTCGAGTAGAACATCATGACCTTGTAGTAGTTGTTCTTTGACCTTGGCTTGTGATGTACCATAATAATTTCCGAATACTTCTGCATATTCGATGAAGCCGCCCTCATTAACTTGTGCTAAAAAGCTTTCTTTATTGGTAAAATGGTAGTGAACACCATCAAGTTCACCAGGGCGTTGACCGCGGGTAGTGTGTGAGACAGAAACGTGTAAGTTGCTGACTCGATCGAGTAGGGCTTTGACCAAAGATGTTTTGCCTGTTCCTGAGGCTGCAGAAACGACAAACAAGAGACCCGACATGATATTTTTCCTGAATATGATAAAATATCTTGGCTATTGTAGTGTAGCGTGCCATTAAACGAAATAGTTTGGTGTAAAAATTCAGATCATGAGAGAGGATGTTATGGAAATCGTGTTGGCCAATCCACGAGGCTTTTGTGCTGGAGTTGACCGTGCTATAGCAATCGTCAATCGAGCACTGGAATGTTTTAATCCACCTATTTATGTACGCCATGAAGTGGTGCACAACAAATTTGTGGTTGATGATTTACGTCAGCGTGGTGCTGTATTCGTCGATGAATTAGATCAGGTTCCTGATGATTCCATTGTGATTTTTAGTGCACACGGCGTATCGAAAGCAGTACAACAAGAAGCCGATCGCCGTGGTTTAAAAGTATTTGATGCGACCTGCCCATTAGTGACTAAAGTTCATATTGAAGTGACCAAATATGCACGCGAAGGGACTGAAGCCATCCTGATTGGACATGAAGGTCACCCAGAAGTGGAAGGTACGATGGGGCAATATGATAAATCTAGAGGTGGTGAGATTTATCTGGTTGAAGATGAACAGGATGTTGAAGCTTTAATGGTAAGACATCCTGATAAAGTCGCTTTTGTCACGCAAACCACGCTTTCAATTGATGACACGGCTAAAGTGATTGATGCACTTCGAACTAAATTTCCAAAAATTCAAGGCCCGCGTAAAGATGATATTTGCTATGCCACCCAAAACCGTCAGGATGCAGTGCGTGATCTAGCTGAACAATGTGATGTGGTTCTTGTGGTCGGTTCACCAAACTCATCAAATTCGAATCGTTTACGTGAGTTGGCTGAGCGTATGGGTAAGTCTGCTTATTTGGTCGATAATGCGGATCAACTTGAAAAAGATTGGTTTAAAGCAGAGAGTAAAATTGGTGTCACTGCAGGTGCATCAGCTCCAGAAATTTTAATTAAACAAGTGATTCAGCGTTTACAAGATTGGGGTGCTACGCCACCAAAAGAACTACAAGGACGTGAGGAAAATATTACCTTTAGTCTACCAAAAGAGTTGCGTATCCAAGTGATACAGGCCTAATTTTATTAGAAAAATGTGAAATGGAAACGGATGGATGACACTCCATCCGTTTTTTTTTGGTGCTTATCTGCTTTGTATTGGTTCTGTAAAAATAAAATTTAATATAGAGTAGTGAATTTTAATAATTAGGTGCAGGGGCGATGGGGAAAAGTCAGGGGTTCACCTTAATTGAATTGATGGTGACAATGGTGGTACTGGCGATTGTTGCGTCCATTGCTATGCCTAATTTTCAAAAAGTAAGAGCAAAACAAAAAATTGAGTATTCAACAAAAGACCTTGAAAAAACATTAATCCAAGCTCGTTATGATGCAGTTTTACATCGGCATAGAGTAACTGTAAATCTTGGTGAAGCTGGAAATTCGACTCCACAAACTTTGTACTGGTCCGTTCCTGGTGATCAGCAAATATCGTACTTACAGTTTAGCTGTGAAAGTAATGCATGGGATGGAGAGGCAATCGAGGGGATTGATAGATTAGTATTTTTAACAGATGGAAGTGCTCAACTTTCTCGTAATTTTACGGATGACGATGGTCATAATCAACGAGAAGATTTAACGCTCTCAGCTATTCAGATTGTAGTTTCCAATGGGGTTACAACGAATTATGTAGAAATAACCCCTTTAGGAAAAGTGACTGCAAAAAGTGGATCTAAGCAAGGCCAGGAGTGTTCATAAATGCAAGTAGAACATCATCAACAAGGAATGGGGTTGGTTGAGGTGCTTGTAGCACTTTTATTGCTGGCTATTGGTATTTTAGGTTTTGCTTTATTACAAGTCAAAGCATTGGATTCCTCAATCGAAGCATCTAAGCGTATTCAGGCGATGAGTTTAGCAAAAGATATTGCTGAGCGTATTCGGGCGAACCAAGATGGTTTGACGAAAGAAATTGAAGGTACGGACGAGCAAGGTGAGAAAGAAGTTTATAAGGCGTATGTGAGAGCATTTAGCGGTAAAGAAAATTTGAGCTCTTATAGCTATTCAGCATGTTTTTCCAATGCTACTGCTTGTGATAGTGAAAAATTTGCAGCTGAAGATGCAAAACAAGCCCTTTATAACGCTTATCAAAAAGGGATGAAGATTGGTGTGAATCAATGTGCGGGTACTGGGATACAAAGGAATCGTTACTGTATTTATGTAGCTTGGGATGAAACTAATCCAAAAGATGGTACAGGTAGTAATGATTGTACGACGAATGGTAATTATGGCTCGAATACAAAATGCATCGTATTGGAGGCCTACTAAAATGAATAAACAATTAGGTATGACTTTGATCGAACTGATCGTCGCATTGGCTCTTGGGCTAATTATTGTTGCAGCGGGATTTCAATTATTTGTTTCGGGTTCCATTAATTATAATTTGCAGAAAACGCTATCTGAACTTCAAGATAATGGCAACTTCGGACTAAATTATATTACTAAAGACGTTCGGATGGCGAATTTAGATGCGAATCTAGCTATTCTTAATGATCGTAACTTATATAGTGGAATTGTACTGACAAGTTTAAAAAGTTATACATCATTATCTGCTGATGATCAGAAAACACAATCTGCAAATTTACCTTTTCACCTAACTGATGAAAATACCACAAAAATTGCGTTACTCACTCAGGGCGATGGTCAAGCAAGTTGGTCTGGTGCAAGTAATATTCAAGAATACAAAAGTGATCAGTTAGTTATTCAATATAAAGCCATTGTGCCTGGTTCAATGGATTGTGAGGGGCGTAAAGTTTCTCAAGAAGAGATTGAAAAAGGTATCTTTATTATCCAACGCTATTTTTTAAGACAAGATGGAGATGATTTAGCGTTGGTCTGTGATGCGGGTCACTATAAAACTTTATTGGAAACCGCTGAGCTTCCAACAGCCATAAGCAGTTATGGCGGCACTGGTGAGGTGATTATGCGTCGAGTAGATCATTTCCATATTTTATTGGGAGTCAAAGATAATACGACTGATACGTTCAAATATATGTCAGTGAAAGACTATATGGGAGATAGTAATACTTTGGTGAAAGATGGAACTTCTCGTCCAAGAATCATGTCTGTACAGCTAGGTATATTGATGCGTGGAGTAGAGACGGTGCCTAGTAATCAGGAAATTCCCGATAAATTTCAAATTTTAGATCAAAAAGTCACATTAAAAGATGATGCTAAAGCAAAAAGGTATATCCGAGAGGTGATTACTCAAACGGTAGCATTACGTAATGGTTATGGGTTAATGGAGAGTCTGTAATGCGTATTTTTGACCAACGAGGCGCAACGCTTATAACGGTACTCTTCATCTTATTACTGATGACAATTATAGGCACGTTTGCTGTTAAACAAAGTATTGTCGGTCTGAACATTGCGACAAATAGTCAAGCCAGAAATCTCATGCAGCAAACAGCTGATGCGGTATTTTTTGCGATAGAGCAAGACAATAAAAATAATAGTATTTTGCAAAAAAACTTAAGTTCTTTGGGAATGTTGGGGATGGTGAAGTCTGATAATTTTCTAACCAAAGAATTAGTTTTTTGTTATCGTCCGAAAACACAAAAAAATGTCTTTGATTTAAAAAATGCCAGTATTGTGTCATGGGAAGAAGTGACTGATCCGAGTGATAATACAAAAAAAATTACGCAAATTAAGAATGATGAATTGGGTGTAACAGGTTTTTGTCAGTACACCACCAATGATTTTAGTAGTGGTCGTGATGTCATGATTTCACAGATTGCAGTTAAGAAAAGTAGCATCAACAGTGATGTTCCATTTAAGTTTTATCCAATTGGTACAGATTCTTCAACAGTACAGCTCGATAATATTCAACCTGTAAGAGTAGTCGTGACAACAATTATTCCAGGTATGGCAACGGGTGGAAGTTCATGGTCTTCGAATACAACAGAAATTAATAAATGTTTTAAAGATTACACCAATGAAAAGTCGATTGAATATTCTGGTTCAGAAACAGTCACAGATTGTTTTGAAAAAATTGGTGTGCCTTATAGTCAACAAGTGATGGATTATGCGGTGGTGAGCTATGCCACCAAAAGCAGTTAATTGGGGATAACGCAATGAAAATTATGAAACTAAAAAAATTAGTCGTTGCTTGTCAAGCAGCTGCAATGACCATGGCAACCAGTATTGCTGTATCTACTCAGGCCAGTGATGTCGAATTATACAAGGCACCACAAACATCTGAAACAACACTGATGTTTATGTTGGATGTCTCAGGAAGTATGGGGGATAGTGGTTCTTATGATGGAACATCACAAAAGCGTATTGATCGTTTAAAGGACGGGATGTTAAAGCTTCTCAAAGGTGATGCAACAACAACACGCTTACCTGATAATTTGGCAACAGGACTTTCTGAGTTTAGTAGTGTAAGTGGTCGTATTAAATTAGAAGCTTTACCTCTGAATACTCCTGTGACTTTAGGTGGGACTAGACAAACCTATAGACAAGTTGAACGTTTGGCTCAACCTGTAAGTTGTTCTACCACAGCGACGCAAGACACGGTTACTCCACAACAACGGTCTGAAACGCGAAACCGAGGTAGGACGCAGACAAGAACATCTACACAAACTATTACACAATCTGAAAGTCGTATTAACACGAGAACTCGTACTCAAAATACAAATGGAACTTGGCCGAATTTCCCCACTACTTGGGCGCTTGGTAATTGGTCTGGTTGGGTAGATAGTGGATCTTGGTCTAATTGGACAACTCCAAGTAATTGGTCTGGTTGGTCTTTAACAGGAACTGCATGGAATAATGCCTGGTCAAGTTGGTCTGGCTATGGTACGCCTATAAATACTGGTGCAAGTACCACAGGAAGCTGGACTGGAGGTGGAGCCTGCAGTAACTTTATTAATAATGGAGGTGCTTTAGTACTTTCCTCTGTAATAGAAATGTGTACTGAATGGCAAACAAACAATATAAATTGTGCGACATGGGTCGCGACCAATAAAACTTTGTCACAAATTACTTATGATAATTCGTCGGTCACTTTAGTTAATGGAGCGATTACTGGGATAGCCACTCAATCTGGTGGATCCCAAAATGCAACCCCACCATCAGCAACATGGACACCTAGTAATCCTACATCAGTATTAGATACCGATACAAACTCTACATTCAATGAAGTAATTACTAATGGTAGTGCCTCATCATCTACCTATAATCCTTCGACAGTTTCAAATAGTAATCCTACACCTGTAACAAATGGCAAGACACAAACACAAACAAGAACTGAAACACATACCCGAACTAATACAAATACAAGAACAGAGACACAAAGCTATAGTGAAACCCAAACACGAACTCAGACTGCTCAAACAGTGACAGCGCGTCAAATACGTACAGATACTACTTCTGGGACACGGGCAGATACAAGAACTACCATTTATACTGGAACAGCAACAAGTACTCATCGTTATCGAATGATTGATGCCGTAAATGCACTAACAGCAGGGGGGAATACGCCAACAGCTTATGCATATGCTGAAGCTGCTGCTTATATGATGGGGAAAACAACTAAAAATTTAACCAGTAGTGGTTTTAGTAGTTCAAACGGATTAACTGCTATCCAAGATGGGAATACATATTTGGCGCCGAGTCGCGTAACGCGCAGCAAACAATGTAATACCCAAGGAATTTATTTCTTAACGGATGGTGAACCAAATTATTATAATAACCCTGGTAATTACACAAACTTCATGTCGAGTACTTTGTCTCCAAATAGTTTTAGCTGTAGTACAAATCAGTTGGTTTCAACGGGCAATTCTTGGGGGTGCATTGGTAATTACGCAAAGGCACTTCTAAATCCTGCCAATAATCCTGCTGGTGTTTCAATTAAAACAGCTGTTGTCGGTTTCGGTTCTGATTTTAGTGGAACTACGTCAAGTAACTCTGATGTTGAAAATGCAAAAAAATGGGGGGAAGTGGGACAAGGTGGATGGTATCCAGGACAAAGTGCACAAGATGTTGTTGACAGTGTAAAAAGATTTTTGAGAAAGTTGCAAAAATATATTCCACCAGTCACCACTGGCTCAGTGACTATTCCAGTAGATAACTTGGATACTCAAAATATTCAACCATGGGGCTATTTCCCACAATTTGATCCACGTCCAGACATAAAAGTTACTACTTGGGTTGGAAACTTAAAGAAATATCAAGTTGTAAGTAATACTTTAAAAGATCAAGATGGTGCAGATGTCATGATCACTTCTGGTACAGATAAGGGCCAGAGCGTGGATAACCCAAATGATTATTGGGCAGATCAAAACATCATGCGAGAAATTACTAAAGTTAGGCAAGTCAACGGAATCGACGAAGAAGAAACAATACGTGTTCGAGTGGGTGGAGCATTAAGCCGGTTATTATTAGGTTCAACTACAACAACAGGTACAGATCCGGTAACGACTGAAAGAAAAATTTTTACTGATCGGAAGCTGAGTTTGGCGGTCGACAATACAACATATGTTGCCCAACCAATCACGGATGGTGATCTAATACAGATCAAAACTGTAGATCTAAAAACCAATAATCCTGATAATAACTTTAATGTGGACAGTAAGCGTGGTTATGTTGCTGCGTTATTTGGTTATGATGTAAGTAGCGATGTTGCCGCATCGATTACGGATCAAGTAAATACAGCATTTAACGATTTTCTAAATAATACTAATGCGACACTTCGTCAAATGGGTGCTGTGATGCACTCTAAACCGATCCTCATTACACAAAAAGGAACAACCAAATACGATGAGGATACAGATACGATTAGCTATGATGATCGTGATGATTTAATTGCGTTTGGTACAACTCAAGGTGTGTTGCATGTTGTTCGTGCTGGCAAAAGTGCAACAGATAGTGATGCTGGTAAAGAAGTTTTCAGCTTTGTACCAAGTGAAATGATAGATAGACAAGCAGAGAGTTTTATTGGTCAACAAGATGACCCAAGTGCAACGCTACATTATGGAATAGATGGGCAATGGACCGCCTATACAGAATATGCCACAAAATCTGGTGAAAAAACCAATCAGCCAGTTGTCAGTGTTGCCAGTGCGAATGGTGGTAAACAATGGCTGTATGGTGGTTTGCGTATGGGAGGTAAGAGTTATTATTCTTTAGATCTTTCAGATGTAACATCAACGAGTGGAACTCCTAAGCTTAAATTTCGTATAAATCCTACTGGCACATGTGGTGTCACCAATGGCCTAGGTTGTATGGGACAAAGCTGGTCTAAACCAAGTATTGCATGGGTAAATTGGCAAGGTAAGCGTAAATTAGTGATGTTTGTTGGTGGTGGTTATGACTCAATTTATGAGAGCTCAGCTGACTATACACCTTCATCAAGCTATATCGATCAAGGCGCTGGGGTTTATATGTTTGATGCGAATGATGGTAGCTTGTTATGGTGGGCAAGTGCCAATGCAGGTTCAACAAATACAGATACTAAAAAAACCTATGCGGCAGATATGAAGCGTAGCGTGGTAAGTAATATTAAAACAGTTGATCGTAACAGCGATGGTCTTGTTGATCATTTGTATTTTGGTGATTTAGGTGGGCAAGTCTGGCGTATTGATTTAAATGCATCTGCGAAAGCTGGTGTGGCTACTGGTGATAGTGGTGAAAATTTTGCAACTCGCGCTGTCCGCATATTAGATATGTCAGGAGCAACAAAAGTACCTCGTTTTTATAATGCACCAACATTTACGATTCATCGCTCTGTTAATGGTTTGTTTGCTGCGGTGAGCATCTCATCAGGAAATTTAAGCTTCCCAATGTCTGCTGATACAAATAATGATGATGGTGTTTATACAATATTTGATAAGGATGTAACTCGCCGTAATCTATCTGTATTGCAAACCACTGAACTATATACTCAAAATGTTAAACCAGGAGCAACTACTGGAAATAATTTGGTTAAAAATACAAATGGAACTACAAAAACAGAGTCGAGCAATGGTGGTTGGTATTATCCCGTTGGAACTAAAAAGCGTATTTTAAATGAATCAGTTGCAATTGATGGTGATTTATATGTCAGTATTTTTGACTCTGCAGTAGATCTTACAGCAACAGATTGTAAAGGTGGGGTACGGGGTGAAAGTAATTCTAAACAATTCTGTTTGCCTTATGGTGATGGTGATTGTAAACCGGCTGATAACGGTTCAGGTTCAGGCCCTGGTGGTGGTGCTGATGAGAATTTCTTGGGTAAAGGGAATGTTGGTATTAGTTTTGGGGGAATAAATCGGGATCGTTCGATGGTTCTTAACTTAACACCAGACAAAACTCCAAGAAAGTATACAGGGAAGACAAAATTTGTTTCTCAGCGCTGGTACGAGCGTTAATAAAGGTGGCTTTTATGAAAAATAAGGGTTTTACCTTGATTGAATTGTTAGTGGTATTGGTCATTATTGCTATATTTGCTGCTATGGTCATACCTGGCTATCAGCAATTTGCTAGACGTGGTGCTGCATCTCAAGCAGAACATGAGATACAGCGTTTAGCAACGTTGTTAGAGCAGCACAAAGCACGGAATTTAAATTATAGAGGTTTTGCAACAACGTCAATTGCAGTGCCTGTCAACACTACAGGGCCACGTAAGAACTATACGATTTATGTAAGAGACTCGATTGTACCTAGTGTTGCATTAAATGACACAAGTGCTTTAGGGCAGGGATGGGTAATGTTAGCAGAGGCTAATTCTGCAATAAATTATGGATCAGGTTGTACAACATGTAATGGTTTGCAGGATCAAAATTATAATTATCTGTTAACAAGCGGAGGTATTCGCTGTAAGACAAAAGATAAATTAATTGAGGCAGAAGTTCTCACCAGTACAAAATTGGCGTCAGCAAATCCTTGTGGAGTAAACAGTGAAACATGGTAAAGAAATTGGATTTACACTTGCTGAAATGATGATTGTGGTTGTTGTAATTGGCATTTTAGTTGCGATTGCTTATCCATCATATCAACAATATATCTCTAAAACGAAACGCGTAGCAGTAGAAAGTGAAATGTTAGAGATCGCTGCTAGTTTGCAGCGATATAAAGCAATAAACTCTACTTTTATGACGCCAACTAATGCGGCAATTACACTGAGTACCATACATCACAATGGTTTAAGCCCGCAATCGGGACCAACTCTATACAATTTAGCATTGTCAAATGTTACAGCTGGAAGTTGGACGCTTACAGCTACGCCTGCAAATGGGCAAACTGGAGATGGCCATGTGGTTTTAAACAATCAAGGACATCGATGCTGGACCAAAGGTAGTGATAAGAACGGTGGCTCTGCATGTACTCCATCAGCAACAACTAACTGGGATGGTCGCTGATTTCTTTTCCTGATTATTATAAAAAAAGCAAACCTCAGTGTTTGCTTTTTTTTATGGCAGTTGATTTTGTGAACTATTTAATATTTTTAACAACAATAATTAATGAATGTGACTCATTTATCATTTATCTGTCCTTACCTACCTTTTATCTCTTAAAGGTGGATTTAAGTGCATTTTAGACGGAAATTGGTATTAAACATGAAAACAATCACGAAAATAACGTTCATTTTATTAATATAACGATTTGATTTTACTGATTTAAAATTAAAGACCTGTAAGGGTTTTATAAAAATAATTTGTAAAATCAATGCTTAATAAAAAATTAATCAAAATGCTCGTTAAAACAAAAAAAGATTTGTGCATATGGAGGACTGTATGCAACAAGCACATAATGACTTACAGTCTCGCGCTACAGCTTCTCGTCTTATGATAGGGTCGAGTGTTGTCCAACTTCAGCCGTTCAACTTCGAGCGTAGCTCTCCATCTTGCGCTCAGACAAAGCATAGCTTTGTTCATCTTCGTACTCGAAGCCTAGCTTCTCGTCTTGCGATAGGATCGAGTAATACTCGACAGTTTCCTATCTCAGGATTTACGTTGGTTGAGCTCATTATCACGATCGCTGTTTTAGCCATCATTGTTTTAATGGCAGCTCCTTCATTTGCAACCATGTATAGCCGACAAAAGCTTGAGTCTTCAGCACGTGAACTGGTGATGAAAATTTCAGAAGCTCGTAGTCAAGCTGTTTTGTTACGACAAAGTACAGGAGTCTGTTTAGCCTCTTTATCCGACGACGATTGTGCTACAGCCATCGCCATTCCAAAAGCAGAAACACAACGAATCTTTATTGCACGTTTAGATCATGGTGTGACCAGTGCTAATAGCTCCTCGACCAATCTTAGCTTTAGACGAAATGGCAGCCTTGCTGCACAAAAGAATTTTATTTTAGAACGGAAAAATCTTGCTTACTGTATTCAGGTCGGGGTGATTGGCGATACCACAATCAAAGAGGGAGCTTGCACATGAATATTCAAAAACAGAAAGGTGTCGGGCTGGTGGAAGTATTGGTTGCTCTGGTTTTATTGGCAATCAGTGTATTGGGTTTTGCTGCTTTGCAGTTAAGAGCAATTGATTCCAGTTTTGAGGCGAATAAGCAGGTCTTGGCAACCACCATCGCACGGGATCTTGCAGAACGTATGAGAGCGAATCCACAAGCCACTCGTGCTGGAAAATATAAGGTTAAAGCGGTGGAAGTTCCTAAAACTGATGTTTCAACTGTAGCAGATAAACCTGAAAAAATTGCCCTACAAGATTTACAGAATGCAGCACTGGAAGCAAAAAATAATGGGATGAACCTTGCCGTCGATCAGTGCCCAACAGGAAATAATCGACAATGTATTTATGTCGCGTGGGATCAGACTAATTTAGCAGGTGATCAAGGCATCGCAGCATGTATTAAAGATGGTGCTTATGTTTCTGGATCACATTGTCTATTCTTGGAGGCATATTGAAATGGAAATAGGCCTCTTAAATCTAAAACATAGTAAGGGTCAGGCAGGATTTACCCTGATCGAGCTGATGATTTCACTGACATTGGGTTTGTTGATTGTCGCTGCTGCGATTCAACTTTTTATTACAGGGATCACCAGTTATAAGCTACAAAAAGCGATGGCACATATCCAAGATAATGCGAGTTTGGGGTTGAACTTTATTGTTGATGATATTCGCAAAGCAAACTTAAGCTCTCCAGTTCCCGCGATTAATGACCAAACAGCTTATGCGGGTATTTTACTCAGCTCGAATAATGTGGGTGAAAAAATTGACCTGAATTGTACGGATTGTTTCTCGAATAATCAGATTGCTAGTTTTGGCAATGCCAATGTTACTGGACTAACCAATGACCAATTGCTGATTCGCTATCAGGCACCTCAAGGTGGGATTGATTGCTCGGGACAGGATGTTGCAAGCGGAACTTTTGTGGTACAGCGCTACTATGTGGGTTCGACTTCAACGGATGCACGTCAATCTTTACGTTGTCAGGCTGCACAATATACGCAAGCAGTACTTGATAGCAAAACCGCAACAGACCGTTTGAAGCTCGCTTGGAGTACAAGTCAGGTGATTTTGCCGAATGTGGATCTTTTCCAAATTCGTTTGGGATATATGGATGGAGATCTCAACAGTGCGAACAGCATGTTGGCCTATACGGATGTTAAAAACTATATGGCCTTGACGGCCGCCAAAAAGAATGTAGATGGAGTAACACAGACGGTTCGTCCTTATGTCCATGCGATTCAAATTGGCGTTTTAGTTCGCTCTGATGATAAAACCGGCAATCAGTCAGTCATTAAACAAAGAAATAAAGAGCCATTTCAGATTCTTGGAACAAAAGTCAATCTCACGCCAGCTTCTCAGGATAATTATTTACGACAGGTCGTTGATCAAACGATTGCTTTAAGAAATGCGATGGGGTGGGTTTCAGAAGGCTGTGACAGTACTAAAAGCACAAGTTGCACAAATGGGGGGGCTGGCACATGAGATATGCTCAACGCGGTTCAACATTGATCGTTGTATTGATGATCGTACTCATGATCACGATTGTGGGGACATTGGCAATCCGTCAAAGTATCAGTTCACTCAAGTTGGTGAGTAATCATCAAATACAAACGCTATTGGCGCAAAATGCAGATGCTGCACTGATGTATTTTCAAGATCCAAATACGCAGCAGAATTTGGCTTCGGCCAATGGTGTTGTTGGGTTCTTTAAAAATGAAAATAACAAAAATGCGGAACTGGTGTTTTGTTTTTCAGGTTCAGAACCATTTGCATTAAGTAAAGCGGCTTACCGATTGAATAGTACAACTTTTGAGCCGATGTCAAGCAATAGCGGTGCTTGTAAAGTTGATCCTAACAATGCCACGAATGATACAGCATCTCAGTCGAGTGGTCGTAAGCAAGTGGTTACACAGGTTTATATTAAAAGAGAAATCGGATCTACAGTCCCTTTTGCAGATTTGTCGCGTGGGACAGAGGTGTTGGGTGCAAAAACTGAAAATAATATTCGCTTACGTGTCTATGTTGTATCTGTCATGCAGGGCTTACTCACCTCCGATGCTCTGTTTACAGCAGATAACGATATTAAAAAGGGCTGTTTAACCAAAAGTATCGATAACAACGGCGCAAATGATGTTGCGACCTGCTTAAAACAAAATACAGAAAAACCGATATATAACATACAAGTCGCAGAATATCGTTTCTTGTCTGACTTTGAACCTTCGAGTTCATAAGGGAGAAAGGTCATGAATAATAATAAGATAAAAAAACAGTTTAAACATGAGCATCCACAAGAACACAGAACCAAAGCATTATTGTTGAGTTGTACGATCGCATCTAGCTTTTTGATTTTTTCATCTGTCGCAACTGCCAGTGATATTGAGATTTACCAACCAGCAGCAGGCAATAAAAAACGTCTCATGTTGATGGTTGATCAGTCTCGCAGTATGGGCGGTGCAGGTCTTTTGGACTTGGTGAAAGATTATCCCTTATGTATCGATCAAGGGGTTACCGATGTACTAGGCAAAAATGGTTTGAATTTGGGGATTAAAGTCGCAGGTCAAACCGATCTGATCAATGTAACTAAAGAGGCAACTGATTTAGTGAATCAGTTGATCTTGAAAGGGTTACTTGGTAATGGACAAGGCCAAGGAATACTAGATTCCATTGCAGAGATTAAAACAGAGCAGCCGAGTACGGCTTATCCATTCCCACGTCAGTCGTGTACGGTAGTTACTACGGATGCAACGGTTAAGTTACTGGATAACTTACTCAATGGTTTATTGGGGGTGAAAACTGGGTTATCTGCTGAACAATATATCCGTGAAACTTGTGATCCGCTGATTGATATTAGTTTGCTTAAATCGATTACCAATTCATCTACGGTAGGAATTTATCGCTGCTATGATAAAAATTCACGTGTCCGTATGGCGCTCACCGATGTCTTGAAAGGTAAAAAGGGGGAGGCTGGTCTGCCTGATATTGATCAAATTCCTGATAGCACCATGGTCGGGTTATCTATTTCACCTTATAACCAAACCGTGAATGATCGTGCTGGTGCAATTGTATTTGAACCCAAATTACTTAGTGATACTTATTTGTATAACGGGAAAACGAAAACGCATCGCCAGCATATGATTGACTATATCGCTAGCTCAAATATGGATTCAAAAGGTGAGTTCAATTTGCAAAGCTTACTCTCGATTGCACCGAAGCTAGTCACTGGTTTGTTGAATGATGTGGTTGCCACCCTAGGGAAAATTTTAAGTAACCCACTTGATGCGGTGAGTGAATTATTGAATTTGGAAAATACCAATAATGCCTTAAATGATGTACTGACCATGTTGGGACTTGGTGGTAATAATCCAATGGCAAGTACCTATGCTGAAACAGGCGCCTACTTGTTGGGGAATACCACCAAGGGGACAGGTGCAAGACAATATGCTAAACGTAATGCTTTATTAGGGTTATTTGGCGCACCATTATTATGGACTGATTATGAATGTAAGACTTGGAAAGCCGATGGTATGACTTGTGCTGATTGGAAATATGCTGGTCTGCTAAATACCAATGGCTATAAAAAAGTTGATGGGAATTTATTAAACTTGTTAGGTGTTTTGCAAGTGGGTAAGCAAGAAATTTTCTATGAATATCGTGCTGATGTAGATGCCAAATATAGTGGTTTTAGTGACAGCCAAAATAATAATAGTAGTATTAATCCACTGATTAAAAGTAATGGTAATTTTTATCAAGCACCATCAACCGCGCCGCAATGTGATGCCAATGGATTAATGGTGATTGCAGGTGGAGTACCAACCATTGCCCCGACTTTAACAGACTCTTTATTGCAACCTCAAGGTAGTCAATCTGATGCGACTAAAGTTGCGATGGAGCGCTTGATGGCGCGTTCCTTGGATAATAGTCAGGCTTTAAGTGTGCAATATAAAGATGGACGTTTGAATGATAATTGGGGATTTAGATGTAATTCAACAGAGCTAAAAGCCACGACTTTAGGAAATAATAAAAACTCAAATGATAATACTGATTTTGCAACATGGCAGTGTATTGGTGCCTATGCTCGGGATATTCGGGCATTAAAAACTAATCCAATTAAAACCGCCGTGATTGGTTTGGATCGCTCATTTTTACAATTGCCAAGTTATATTGCAGGACAGGAAAATAGCACGGATACCAAAGGCTTAACCCAAATCTCAAGTACCAATGTGGCACAGGATCAACTGTTAACAGGTATTGTACCGAAAGCAGTGCGTGATTTACTGGGCGCCACGGGAGCACTTTTAGATGGTTTATTGCCGAATAGTTTGATCGGCAGTGGTTTAACCACAGGGATTACCAGTCTGTTAGACCGTTTATTACCAAGAAATCCAGAAGATATTAAAAATATGGCACGTTGGGGCGTGATCGGCGGTGGTGGTTGGTATAACGCTGCGAATAGCCAAAATATCGCGCAAAGTATCAAGGATTTTCATGATGATTTAGGGGTAACAGATGGCGACCCAATTGGTTTACAAACACTACCTGAAGATCCGCTTACACCGTATCGGATGAGTAATGAAGTCTATAAAAGTATGTTTGAGCCAACGGAAAAAGCCAGTTGGTTTGGGAACTTTAAAAAGTATTATGTAGAAACTGATAATTCGATTAATAAGCTCAAAGACGCATGGGATACCAGCTCAACAAGCTACGATGTACAAGACTGGAATAAGGGAGGGGTACTGGCCAAACTTAAAAATTTAAAAAATAAGACGGATAATTCAGATCCAACTAAACCCATTATTACAGAACGTAAAATACTAATTAATCGTGATTGCCAGCAAATCGAAAATACGACAACGTATCAATTCACTGAAGTGGGAGGTCTGAAAACGATTGATAAGAAATATCTAGATATTCAATGTGGTTCTGGAACAACAGCACAGACAGATACGAAAGGCTATTTGTTGATGAATTTGTTGGGCTATAACGTAGGCAATGCCGCAACAACTGCTGATTTGACTGAGACAAACCGTACTAATTGGCAAGTGGGCATGAATCTACATTCAACTCCGATTAAATTGACTCAGGAAGCCGTTTTTAATACAGACAATAGTGTGAAAGAACGCAAAGACTATATGTTGTTTGGCACCACTCAAGGTCTTTTACATGTGGTTGATGCCAAAACTGGTGAGGAAATGTTTGCCTTTGTACCGAATGAGATGTTGGAAAATACGCAACAAAGTAAAGCATTTTTGGAAAAACCATCGGGTGTAAAAGCCAATATGGCCTATGGAATTGATGGTGCATGGACGATGTATAGCGAATATGTCTATGGCATGAAAGCAGTGAGTAGCGGTAGTACCAGTAGTGAGGTCATTGCAACGGTTGGTGAAATTAAAAAAGACAGTAAGGTTCTCGCGAAAGGTAAGCAAATGGCCTATGGCGGTTTACGTATGGGAGGGCGTAGTTATTATGCCTTGGATCTAAGTGATATCACCCAGCCAAAACTCAAATTCCATATCGATCCAGATAATAACCGTATTATCAGTCTACAAACGAATGGAAGTTATAAAACCACTATTAATACTGCCTTGGCATCCATGGGACAAAGTTGGTCTAAACCGACGATCACTACCATTATGTATAAAGGTGCAGCAAAACGTGTGATGCTGGTGGGTGGTGGTTATGATATGGAATATGAAAAAGTCGTTCCAACGATTACCACGGCAACCAAAGGCCGTATGGTGTATATGTTTGATGCCGATAATGGCGATTTAATTTGGTATGCGGGTGGAGATAGTCAAAGTACTTCATGCAATCCAGATGATGCAAGCTATGGATTGAAGATGAAAGATCTATACAGCGTTGTCAGCCGTATCAATGCGGTTGATCGCGATGGGGATGGCCTTACAGATCACCTTTACTTTGGTGACCTTGGTGGCCAAGTCTGGCGGGTTGATTTAAGTAAGGACTTTGGTACAAAAGCTGGTAGTTGTGGTGCTTATAGTGTGCTGTTTAAAGATGGTACAAGCCGCTTCTATGAAGCACCAAACTTTAGTGTTTATGGCTATGAACAACCGCTTGCCGTGGTGAGTATTGCATCAGGAAATCGTAGCCTACCTTATAGTGATAAGACTTCAAGTAGTACGATTTATAATCTCTTTGATCAGGATGTCGTGCGCAAAAATTTCATCGCTACGGGGAATAGCACACCTAAACTTTTACCAACTGATCTTAAAGCAATGCTGACTGGGAGTGATTTGAAAGGGAAGAATCTAGTACAAGTCAAAGCGATGCTGCCAAATGGTTGGTATGCACAGGCCAATACCGTGGTTGGAAAAGAGCTTGATGCACAAGGTAATGAAGTGAGTCTTACCAATCAAACGGGGAGTAAGGTCTTAAGCGAAATGGTGGTGATGAATAAGAGCCTTTATGCCAGTGTTTATAATCCTAATACAACTATAGGCAATGGTTGTAAAATTCAGGCCAATGGCGCAACTACAGTTCAACGTTTCTGCTTACCGTTTGGTGTCTGTGAACAAGACGTCAAAGACATCACTATGAGCTTTGGCGCAGGGCATGGGATTGTGGATTCAATGGTGGGTGCTGGAATTGGTTTAAGTGACAAAAATGGTCTGACACGTCAGTTACTGAATCCAAATGCAAAAGATAAAATTGGGAATAGTAAACTTCCAATGAATACCATGCGTCGTCAATTAGTGCCACTCACTTGGTATGAACGTAATGAATAAAATGCAGTTATGTCGATGTGTGGCTTCGGAAGTGATAAGACCTCGTGTTTCTTACCATTTCCGACCTAGCGCTCGTTGTTGTGCAACGAAACCTTGCACAGGCTTTACTTTGATTGAACTAATGATTACGGTTGCAATCGTGGCAATTATTGCTGCGATCGCGATTCCGAGCTATGACACCTATATCCGCCGTGCAGATTTATCTACAGCACAGCAAGAAATGCTCAAAGTTGCTGAGCTTTTGGAAAAACATCGGGCACGCAATTTTAGTTATGATGGTTTTGTGCTGAAAGGAACTGCGACGAATCAAGGTGCTTACTATTCCGTACCTAGCGCGACCAACACCACCTTGCTTCTACCTTTGACAGCAACGAGTGCTAACCAAAAATTCACATTAAGCTTAACGGTCAATACTCAGGCGTGGTCATTAAAAGCCGTGAGTCAAAGTCCGAGGAATTATTCCTTGTTATTAACCAGCACAGGTCTTAAGTGTAAGACCAAAACGGCTGCAAATATCACGACATCAAGCTGTGGCAATGAGACTGAAGACTGGTAACTCAGCAGATTTTATAAATTAAATTCAGAGCTGTGGATAACCCAAAATTTAATCTTTCTTTCAAAGCAAATATAACGTAGAATATCGCCCTCTATGAAAGGGGTTTGAAGTGTTGCCGATGGTCGGCGCAGGGATAATCCGTAAAAATTATAAGGTTGTTCTCATGGTTGTTATTCGTTTAGCGCGCGGTGGTGCAAAAAAACGTCCATTCTATCAAATCATTGTAACTGATAGCCGCAATGCACGTGATGGTCGTTTCATCGAGCGTATTGGTTTCTTTAACCCAACTGCACAAGGTAAAGCTGAAAAAGTTCGTTTAGATGCTGACCGTTTTGCTCACTGGGTTGCTCAAGGTGCTCAACCTTCAGATCGCGTTGCTTCTTTAGCTGCTCAAGCTAAAAAAGCTGCAACTACTGCATAATTGTAGTAGGTAGCCCATGACATCGACACAGAATGTGCCAGAAGATCGTATTCAGATTGGACAGTTACGTTCAGCTTATGGATTGAATGGGTGGCTCTGGGTTTACTCTAATACAGAACCTATGAGCAATATGTTTGACTACCTTCCTTGGTACATTGAAACCAAGGCAGGTTGGCAAACTATTGATGTAAAACGTTGGAAACCACATGGCAAAGGCTTGGTTGTTGCATTAAAAGGCGTAAATGATCGCACGGGTGCAGAAAACTTAGTTGGCGCAAATATCTGGATTGCCAAATCTCAGCTTCCAAAAGCAGATGTAGACGAGTACTACTGGTCTGATCTTAAAGGTCTAACGGTGTTAGGTCTTGATGATGAAGAACAAGAAGTCAATCTCGGTCAAATCTACGAACTGTTTGAAACTGGTGCCAATGATGTCATGGTTGTCAAAGCGACGCCTGATAGCATTGATGCTGAAGAGCGAATGATTCCTTGGCATAAAGATGTGGTACAACGCGTTGATCTTGAAGCTGGTCGTATTTACGTCAATTGGGGCGTAGACTACTAATCCTTTCGGGGAAGGTAGCGCAGCAGGAAAATAGAGGAGTCTGCGGTGTTTTTTGCAGTCATCACATTGTTTCCTGAAATGTTTGAAGCGATTACAGCGCACGGGATTAGCGGGCGTGCAGCAAAGCGTGACATCGTGCAAGTGACTTGCATTAACCCACGAGATTTTGCTGAGGGCAACTATAAACGAGTGGATGAACGTCCGTTCGGTGGTGGTCCGGGTATGGTGATGATGGCTGAGCCTTTGGCACAAGCAATTACCCATGCTAAACAACTTGCAATGCAAGCAGGCTGTGTCCATGCGCCAGTGGTGTATATGTCACCGCAAGGCAAAACCTTAAATGAACAGGCAGTACAACAATTCGTTGATTATGATGGTTTGATTGTATTGTGTGGGCGTTATGAAGGGGTCGATGAGCGTTTAATCCAGCATTATGTTGATCAAGAATGGTCAATTGGGGATTACGTCTTATCGGGTGGTGAACTTCCTGCGATGGTATTGCTCGATAGTATTATTCGTCGATTGCCAAATGTCATGTCTGACGAGCAATCTGCGATACAAGATTCTTTTGTGGATGGTTTACTGGATTGTCCACAATATACCAAGCCTGACTGTTTCGAAGGGTTGGATGTGCCTGAGGTACTTAAATCAGGACATCATGCCAATATTGAGAAATGGCGTTTTTTGCAGCGTTATCAACGAACTTTAGATCGTCGACCAGAATTGGTAGAAAAAGTAGAGTTGACTAAGCAGCAAATTAAATGGTTAAAAAATTCCAAAGGTTAAACTGGTATCAGTTTGTCTTTGTACCCAACGAGAAGCTTTGCTTCGAGTTCTACTTAAACCTAGTTTAAGTTAAAAATAGGCTCTTTAAGACGTTGGTCTTAAGGGGAAAGTTAAACGGGAGATATGCGCTTTAGCCTCTATTCCCAGCGGTGTCAGAGACCTCTTCTCTCCCGCACATATTGGAGATTCCACAATGAGTGGTAAACATCCTTTAGTTCAAGCTGTTGAAAATGCACAGTTAAAATCAGACATCCCTGCTTTTGCACCGGGCGATACAGTTATCGTTCAAGTTAAAGTAAAAGAGGGTGACCGTGAGCGTCTTCAAGCATTTGAAGGTGTTGTAATCGCGAAGAAAAACCGTGGTTTAAACTCTGCTTTCACAGTTCGTAAAATCTCTAGCGGTGTTGGTGTTGAGCGTGTTTTCCAAACTCACTCTCCAATCGTTGCTAAAATCGAAGTGAAACGTCGTGGTGACGTTCGTCGTGCTAAACTTTACTACCTACGCGAGTTGTCTGGTAAAGCTGCACGTATTCGTGAAAAGTTACCAGCTCGTAAACAAGGTTAATTTTAACTTTGTTTTAAAGCAAGAAAATGCGCCTTTGGCGCATTTTTTTTATGTCAGTTGATGGCTAAAAGCCAATCCTTTTTTAAATCCTAGACCGAGTTTTGCTAAAATAGGTCTTTATGCTTTGATTTTTCTTTTATGAAAAAAAGTTCTTATCGTCATTTGAGCGGTGTTTTCCTATTAAATAAGCCTTTAGGTTTAAGTTCTAATACTGCGCTGCAAAAAGTGCGTCGACTTTTTAATGCGCAAAAAGCGGGACATACAGGTGCGCTCGATCCATTGGCGACAGGTTTATTGCCGATCTGTTTGGGTGAAGCGACCAAGTTTTCACATTACTTACTGGACTCAACCAAACGTTATCAAACCACGGTCAAATTAGGGCAAACCACAGCGACAGGTGATGTTGAAGGCGAAATCCTCCAGCAGAGACAAGTGCCGACATTGAGCAAAGAACGAATTGAACAAATACTTGAGCAATTCCGTGGTGATATTCAGCAAGTGCCACCGATGTATTCGGCCTTGAAACGTGATGGTCGTCCACTCTATGAATTGGCACGTCAAGGGATCGAAATTGAGCGTGAAGCACGTCCAGTCACCATTTATAACTTAAGCTTGCTTGGCTTTACTGAAGATAGTTTGACATTGGATGTGACTTGTTCAAAAGGCACTTATATCCGTGTATTAGGCGAAGATATTGGCGAGGCTTTGGGCTGTGGCGGCCATTTAACTAAATTGCATCGTACCCAGACAGGCCATTTTGAGATTAATCCAAGTTATACCATTGAATATCTCGAAAGCCTTACCCAAGAACAACGCGATGCCTTATTGCTGCCAGTCTATGCACCTGTTGAGCATTTTCCTCGTGTGCAATTGCCTGAAGGCCGTGGAAAGTATTTTGGTAACGGTCAGGAAAGCAATATTGATCATGAAGCTGCAGCTGAAGTGTTGGTTTTTGATGGTGAACGTTGCCTAGGTTTGGCTGAAATCACCGATAAAAAACGTCTAGTACCAAAACGCTTGTTAAATTTATAAGAGTATCGTTAATGGAATGGGAACTGATTCTAACCTTAGTGTTCTTTGCTTTTTGTGCAGGAACAATTGATGCCGCCGTAGGCGGAGGTGGGCTGATTCAGATTCCCGCATTGATGGGTGCTTTACCGCAGACAGCGCCAGCCACCTTATTTGGAACCAATAAGCTGGCATCCATTTTTGGGACAGGCTCTGCTGCATTTTCATTTGTACGTCGGGTGAAATTGCAGTGGTCGCTGTTGGGCGTGATTGCGCTGTTTGCCTTTATTAGCTCCTTTATTGGTGCAGCATGTGTATCATTGATTCCGACGCATATCTTAAGACCGATTGTCTTGGTCATGCTGATTGTGATCGCGATTTATACCTTCGCCAAAAAGCAGTTTGGGCAAGTCCATGTCGATCAACAGATCACGCCAAAGTTATTGGTACTGGCTGCAATTGGTAGTCTAGCCATCGGTTTCTATGATGGTATTTTTGGCCCGGGTACGGGCAGTTTCTTTATTTTCTTTTTTATTCGTTTTCTACAGGTCGATTTTTTACATGCTTCGGCATTGGCAAAGATTGGCAATTTAATGACCAATCTGGCAGCACTCAGTTTCTTTATTCCGACAGGTCATGTGCTTTTTGCCTTGGGAATGATGATGGCAGTTGCCAATATTGCTGGCTCGTTATTGGGTGTACGTTTGGCTCTAAAATACGGCAGTGGCTTTATCCGTATTTTATTCTTGATACTTGTGAGTATTTTAATCTGCCGCTTGGGCTATCAGATCATTACGGGCTAGATGCTTAGATCTACCTAAGCTTTCCCTCCACGTAAGGTAACACCAATCGAAGCCACCATAATGCAAGCCAAAGCCACCCACTGAATTAAGCTAATTCGCTCATGTAGCAGTACCAGACCTGCTAAGGCTGCCAATGCAGGCGCAAGGCTGGAAAGCGTCCCATAACTGAGCTTAGTCAGGCGTTTGAGCGCCATTAAATCCAGAGCATAAGGAATCGCAGTTGCCATTAGGGCAATCACCAGTGCTTTACCCCAATATTGAGTATCTAGTAGCACCGGCGCGTTATTCCATAGGCCAAAAGGCAGTAAGGTCAGTGCGGATAAACCAATAGCAATCGTTAGCGCATGCATGCCAATATTCTGCTGCACCACGCGATGCCCATAATAAATATACAAGGCCCAAAAGAACCCTGCACCCAACGCACAGGCTGCACCGATATAGGAGAAATGCTGTGCTTGAGCATCGTGCCACGGTACCATCAAAGCAATGCCTAAAATTGCAAATGCCACCCAAATATAATCACTACGCTGTTTAATCGAGAGTAACGCCAAACCCAAAGGGCCAATAAACTCTAAGCCCACCGCAATGCCTTGAGGTAACTTACCCAAAGAGGTGTAGAACAGAATATTCATACACCCTAAGGCTGCGCTATAACAGAGTAAATCTCGCCATTTCAGTTCTTTCAATTTGGAAATGATTTTCCATGAACGGAACATGATCGAGACCAGAATGGTCGCAAAACACAGTCTTAAAATGGTCACCGTGAGTGGATCAAGTGTGGCAATCAATTGCTTGGCAAAGGATGCGCTGATTTGATAGGACAACATGGACAACACCATGTACAGCACGGCGACCAGTTGGAGATTTCTCATCTAAGATCTCCAAGAGAAGTGAGAGCGTTTTTCTGATGTTGAGGCAAGATCATTTATTTGGCCTCTTTCTGCTGTCGAGCCTGTTGCGTGGTAAAGGTACAGCCAATCGAGGCAATAATAATGGTGCCCAATGCTAACCATTGATTCCAAAGTAACATTTCACCTAAGAATATAAAGCCTGAGAGGGCGGCAACCGCAGGTTCTAAGCTCATCAAGGTACCAAAGCTAAGCGGGGTTAAACTACGCAAGGCAATCATTTCTAAGGTAAAGGGCAAGGCACTGGCTAAGATCGCAAGACCAATAAAATAGTATAAGTTTGGCAGTTCAAAGACTCGATCGATGGCGCCTGAAAAGAGTGCAAAGGGCAATAAGCAGAGCATACCAATCGACATGCCTAAACAGACGGTGTGATTACCAGAGATGCCTGACGGTTTTTGTCCTGCAATAATATACAGGGCCCAACACGCACCCGCACTGACAGCAAAGAATACGCCAAGCATGTCGAGACCTTGTTGTGCCTGTTGCAAAGGAAAGAGCAACATTAAACCTAGAATGGCACAGCCAACCCAGATGAAGTCATATTTCTGCCGAGCATGATACAGCGCGACACTTAAAGGCCCAATAAATTCAAAGGCAACGGCAAGACCGAGCGGTAAGCGTTCTAGTGATAAATAGAACAGCGCATTCATGCCTGCAAGTGCCACTCCATAAGTGAGAATGGCTTTCCAGCGCACTACTTTAAAATTGATGGTCCAGATTTTAAAAATCACCGCCAATATGATCGCACCAAAAAATAGGCGCATAGCGGAAACGGTCAGTACAGGAAAGCTTTGAAACAGAATTTTGGCCAAAGAACCACTGCCTTGCACACACAACATGGCAATCATCAACAGCAATAAAGCATGTAGTGGTGTTTTCAGCATTGGGGTCGACATTTTATTATTTAACAGTTGGTATAATATTCACATAATAAGTCAAACGCCCATAAAAAAGCCACAGCATCAACTGTGGCTTTTCGACATTATTCTAAATATTGCTTAGAACAATACGCGAACGCGGATCGTGCCTTCAACGTGGTTCAAAGTATCAAGCGCTTCTTGAGACGCAGATGCGTCAACATCCATCACCAAGTAACCGATATCACCTTTAGTCATTAACGACTGACCAGAGATGTTGATGCCTTGTTCAGCGAACAATGTATTGATTTTCGATAACACACCCGGAACGTTTTTGTGGATGTGCAGCAAACGGTGCTGACCATCAGAAAGTGGTAATGCGATTTCTGGGAAGTTCACCGCAGAAAGGGTCATACCTTTGTCTGAATAAGCAACGAATTTTTCAGCCACTTCTAAACCGATGTTTGCTTGCGCTTCCATGGTCGAACCACCCACGTGCGGAGTTAAGATCACGTTATCTAAACCGCGAAGTGGAGATAGGAACTCTTCACCATTAGCTTTTGGTTCTTTCGGGAATACGTCAACTGCTGCACCAGCAATGTGACCTGATTGAATTGCATCTGCTAAATCTTCGATCACCACACATGTACCGCGTGCTGCGTTCAAGAAGATTGAGCCTTTTTTCATTTTCGCGAATTGTTCTTTTTTGAAGAAGTTACGCGTTGACGGAACATCTGGAACGTGTAGCGTTACCACATCCGCAGTTTCCAAAAGTTCATCTAAAGAGCCAACTTGACGTGCATTACCTAATGGTAATTTAGTCACAGCATCAAAATAGATGACTTTCATACCTAAGCTTTCTGCCAAAACAGAAAGTTGTGAACCAATCGAGCCGTAACCGACAATACCTAGAGTCTTACCACGAGTTTCAAACGAACCCACCGCAGCTTTATTCCAACCGCCCGCATGTGTATCTTTCGATTTTTCAGGTACACGACGAAGCAACAGAATTGTTTCAGCAAGAACTAATTCTGCAACCGAACGTGTATTTGAATACGGTGCGTTGAATACAGGGATACCACGAGACATCGCCGCTTTTAAATCGACTTGGTTGGTACCAATACAGAAGCAACCAACTGCGATCAGTTTGTTCGCAGCTTCAAAGATTTCTTCAGTTAATTGCGTACGGGAACGAATACCAATGAAGTGAGCATCTTTAACTGCTTCTTTTAAAGCATCGCCTTCAAGCGCAGTTTTGTGATAATCGATGTTGGTATAACCCGCTGCATTTAAAGTATCGATGGCATTTTGATGCACACCTTCTAACAGAAGGAAACGGATTTTGTCTTTAGGTAGTGATAGATGTTGGCTCATTACGGCTCCGCTACAAAGGCCAAAATTTAGTTGCAGTACTATAGCATAGAGCTTTGAGATATAAATATTTGGTTTAAAATTAGCGCAGCAGAATTATTGATAATTTTTCAGTTGAAGCTGAATTTTATTGGTTATACACATTTTGTTATTACAGTATCTTTATCCTAAGCTTTATCCTGTGCCTGCTTCTATGTAAAATGCAGAGATCTGATAGTCAAATCTGAAAACATCAGGTTTGCGCTGTTCTGCCGAGTTTCTATATGTTGAATACTGCATTTTAAGATATTGAAAAATATTGTGTTGTTATTCAAATGCTCTATCTTTACTTCTTGCTAGGCCTGTAAACGATGAATGCTTCAGTCGCTTTAACACCTGAGTTATTGACCCAATTAACGGCAATTGTGGGTGAAAACCGAATTAAAACCGATGCCGACAGTTTAGAAAATTGGGGACGAGATCATACCAAACATTTTGATCCGAACCCAT
Organism: Acinetobacter higginsii; assembly: GCF_000369525.1. Taxonomy (GTDB): domain Bacteria; phylum Pseudomonadota; class Gammaproteobacteria; order Pseudomonadales; family Moraxellaceae; genus Acinetobacter; species Acinetobacter higginsii. The sequence goes on along the minus strand of NZ_KB850071.1, from coordinate 182,622 downwards.
CAGTCATCGTTTTCCCTTCAAGCACTGAACAAGTTCAGGCCATTGTTAAACTTGCCAATCAATTTAATGTCGCGATTACACCATCGGGTGGTCGTACTGGCCTTTCTGCGGGTGCGGTGGCAACCAATGGCGAGATCGTAATTAGCTTTGACAAGATGAACCAGATTCTTGAGTTCTTCCCAGCAGATCGTATGGTCCGTGTTCAAGCAGGCGTGGTGACTGAGCAATTACAGAATTATGCCGAAGAACAGGGTATGTATTATCCAGTCGATTTTGCTTCAGCAGGCTCAAGCCAGATTGGCGGAAACATCGGCACCAATGCGGGTGGCATTAAAGTGATCAAGTACGGTATGACCCGTAACTGGGTACTTGGCTTGACGGTGGTGACAGGTAAGGGTGATGTGCTGCGTTTAAACAAAGGCATGATTAAGAATGCGACAGGCTATTCGCTGCAACACTTGTTTATTGGCGGTGAAGGTACGCTTGGTTTAGTGACAGAAGCTGAAATCAAGCTTGAGCGTCAGCCACAAAACTTACAAGTGATGGTCTTGGGTGCGCCTGACTTTGAAGCCGTGATGCCTGTATTACATGCTTTCCAAAATGCAATTGATCTGACTGCTTTTGAATTCTTTGGTGAATTGGCAATGCAGAAAGTGTTGGATCGCGGTCATGTACAACGTCCATTTGAAACGCAATGTCCGTTCTATGTGTTATTGGAATTTGAAGCACCATATGAACCAATCATGGACAAGGCAATGCAGATTTTTGAGCATTGTATGGAACAAGGTTGGGTTGTTGATGGGGTGATGAGCCAAAGTCTTGAACAGGCGCAAAGCTTATGGCGTTTGCGTGAAGATATCTCAGAGTCGATTGCGCCGTTTATTCCATACAAAAACGACATCTCTGTGTTAATTACTCATGTACCTGCATTTATTGCGGAAATTGATGCGATTGTTGCGGACAATTATCCAGACTTTGAAATTTGCTGGTTTGGTCATATTGGTGACGGTAACTTACACCTCAATATTTTAAAACCTGAAAACCTGACTAAAGATGAATTCTTTGCCAAGTGTCAGGTGGTGAATAAATATGTGTTTGATACCGTGAAAAAATATGATGGTTCGATCTCTGCCGAGCATGGTGTGGGTATGACTAAGAAGCCATATTTAGAGTATTCGCGTTCGCCTGAAGAAATTGAATATATGAAAGCATTGAAGTTGGCGTTTGATCCGAACGGGATTATGAACCCAGGTAAATTATTTGATCTTTAATGCTTGATTAAATAAAAGAAGCTCTGTTAAAAGCGTATCGAAAGATGCGCTTTTTTGTTATTAGGAAAGAATAAATGATAGAAAAACAAATGGTTTGTCGGGGATATATTTGCTTACATCGTAAAGACATTGCTGCTGACTACGTTGATTTTAATAACAAGAATAATGATTTATATATCAGTATGATCTTATTTATGAAAATAGAAGATTCAACTCATATGATACGCTTATATTTGAAAGATGAAGAAAAGAAAATTCTGAATGAGTTTTTGGTCTGTGAAATCCTATTTGGGCAAATCCTAGATGAAATTATTTTGATGAAAAATTATTCAGTATTGGATTTTCAAGGTAAAAGTGTAGGAACAGCGTATATAACAACAATCAAAGAATAAACGGCAATAAAAAATTATTTCTTGTACGCTTTCCAACCTGTCAAAATATGATAAATCAGCGGTAAAAGACAGAGCGAAAAGAAGCTGCAAATCGCAACGGCCCAGACAGGTATATTCTGTGGATTGCCCAAAAAGAAATAAGCAAAAACCGAATAAGACAGCATCCCAAACATCGCCATTGTGCCGAGTGGAAGGGTAATTCTAAAAATTAAAAAGTTAGCAAAGGCTTTGTAAGGATCCATGTTTCGATTCAAAGCATAGGCAATAATCATGACCAAGATATAGCCCATAATAAACAACATAAATAGGGTAGCGGCAAACAGCAGACCTGTGCGCCAGCTCTTTTCTTGTGCGGAATGATCTCCTGCTTCATAAACAACTTGAATATGATCTCCGACTACAGGCACGTCACCTGAACGGACTGAATTGTCCAAGACCAATGTTCTGTTTTGATTATCTTTGAATCGCACCTGAGCCGTATGCATTAAAGTTTGGGTTTTATATTTACGCCCGTTGGAATCCGTACGTTCGGTATCGACCCATTCAGAGGTATAGCTCACGATAGTTGCATCGTAGCTCGGTTTGGTTGCTAAGCCATATACAGCTTGCGATACCCAATAAGTAAAAGGGAAAAATAGGGAGCTGATGCTAAACACCACCACAAATAAATAAGCAAATTCAAACTTACTGCTGTCACGATTCTTGGCTAAACGTTTTAGCCAAAACTTTGTCAGCACAAAAGACCAGACACATAAGATCGCAACCACCACCAAGAAAACCTGTCCCGCATAAGTCAGTTGCATGCATGATCCTCTTTGTTATATTGAATAGAGATTGATTTTATCAAACGATAATTTTTTTAAAATCAAATGAATGAGTACGGTAAAAAATAGTATTGTTTCTCACAAGTATAAATTTTTAAATAATGAAGTCATCGCAATGAATATCCATCACGAAATCGAAAAACTATTTCAACAACGCCAAGATATCCCATTATTTTATATTGAAAGTGGTAGCCGTTTATGGGGCATGGCCAGTCCTGATAGTGACTATGATGTACGCGGTTTTCATCTACCGAGTAAAGACCAATATTTTGATTATAAAAAGCATCGTGACTTGATCGAGATTATGGATGGGGACTTTGACTTTGTCTCTTATGACCTGAATAAAATGTTTGGGCTGTTGGCAAAAAGCAACCCTACTGTTTTAGAGTGGGTCAGAGCACATATTGTCTATTTTAATGCCTTTCCAGAATGGCAGCTCTTCCGTGATGGATTACTTGAGCGAATCGACTATAGCGCGCTGTATCACCACTATTTATCATTGGCGAATGGTGGCATGAAAGTGATGCAAACCGCAGATAACTTTACTTATAAAAAAGTGTTTTATTCGATTCGTGGCTTGATGTCGGCTGAATTGGCGACCCAAGAACAGATGCCTGAATTATTGATTACCGATCTGTTTGCGCAAGTGGATGCAAACGATCCATTACGGCATTGGGCGGAAGATTATCTGGAGATTAAAAAGCAGCAACAAGAAAAAGCACAGCTACCCCAAGCGGAACAAGCTGCGATTCTTCAACTGTTGCAAAGCAAGATAGAGCAACTGGCAGCAAAGTCGATGCCGAAGGCGGATCGTCGTGCCAGTTTGGAATCCTATTTAACAGATTATAGCCGTCATTTAAAACAGCATTACTATCAGTAAAACCATGCATTTACTCATCAGCTGAGTTCGACTTAAATATTCAATGATTTCATATTTTGTCGGACTCAGATTTAGGGTGTTATCTGTTAAATCCCGATGTTTAGAATACGGATTTTTACATCGGCAACATGGTCTTTGGTTGCTTCAAAATGTTGCTGCATATGCGAAGTTTGCATATGAGCTTCTAAATGAGCGGTACTCTGCCATTTCTCTAACATGACAATCGTATTCTCATTCGTTGCCTGCATCTCAATCGCAGGAAGATGATCAATCAATGGCTCATAGCCATGACAACCATCTTCTGCCAGTACTGTTGGAATGATTTTTTCAAATGCATCTAATACCGCTTGGCGATGTTCAGCGCCTGCATGTGTATAAATTTCAGCAATAATGGTTAGCATATTATTTTCTCACTTAATGGCTTGCTGCAAAAAGTTGGTTTAAATGGGTTTTATAGGCTTCGATATAACTTGGCACATTTGGTGCCTTGATGACATCATTCACGATAAAGGTCGGTAATGAATCCATGCCCAAGAATTGATTGGCTTTATGGAAAGGTAAATAAACACCATCGACACCAACGCCGTGGAAGAACTGATCTGGATCGGTAAAGGCTTCCATCGGTGCGTTCCATGTCAAAGACAACATGTATTTTTTACCTTGGATTAAACCACCTGAACCATATTTTTTAGAGGCATCTGAACGACTACGGCCATCACTGGCATAAAGTGAACCATGTCCAATCGTGAAGATATCATCGATGTATTTTTTCATGGTCCATGGTGCACCCATCCACCAACCTGGCATTTGGTAAATCACCACATCTGCCCATAGGTATTTGGCAATTTCGGCTTGAATGTCATAGTCACTGTCAGTACGCGTAACTTGTACCTGATGCCCTAAGGTGCTTAGATGTGCTTGAGAAAACTCGGTCAGGGTGTCGTTCAACTCACCATTCGAATGTTCAAATTGTTTGGCGCCATTAATAATTAAAATATTGCTCATGCGATTACTCAAAAATAAATCTCTAAAAACTGGAAAGCATTTTAGAAAATCTATTCATGAGTAAAAATGCATAAATGAGCAAAATACTATTGATCAAAAATCAATAATTAAACTATTCAGCTTTAGATTTTTTAGTCTTATACCAACGACGAATGCCCCATAAAATCGCAATCGCTACATACAGCGGCCACAGCATCACGAGCCAAATGATGGTTTCTCTAAAGCCGTACAAGCCCACTTTAATCGCTTCCCAAATCCGACTGAATAACGGATCACTGTCCAGAGTCGCAATACGGTTGATATTCAAATCATGGCTTTTACGCACTTGTGACTGCTGGAAGAATTCCAGTCGAATGGTGCTATAAGCCAAGCGGTCTTTAACTTCTAAATTGGTCAGTTGCTGTAGCTGATTGTTAACGGCATTGGATCCGCTGTTACTTTGATTGGCGGTATTCAGTTTTTCTTCGAGTAGCTTTAATTCATAACGCTTGGCTTCATAACTCTGGGTATTAAAGTTCAGCATGAGTGGCAATAAATTATTTAAGAAGCTAGTCACCTGCGCATTGGGAATACGGACTGTGAGTTGCACGGTGGGGGTGATCTTTTCATAAATATCGACACTGCCATCAATACGATCACGCTCAGATCGGTCACTGACTTGATAATTAATCTGTTTTTCTTCGATATAACCATTGTATTGCAATAACTGCTGTTCTAGTGCTGATGTGGTTTTTAACACATCTTTCACTTCAAATTGCAATTGTGCGCTTTTGACCAATTGACGATTTTGTTCCAAAGCACTCTGTTGATTGCTAACCAGTTGTTCTGGATTTTGAACGGCATTTTCTTGAACAGCAGTGCTGTCCATTGCAGCACTTTCAGTTGCCACAGCTGCATCGCTTGCTGCACCTTCTGGATGTTTGGAACAAGCAGCCAACGTACTGCCCAAGATTAAAATAATGCTTAAATTTTTCGCTAAATCTGACATATCGGCATGTCCAAAGTAAGGTGATTTTGATGTTATAAACTGTGTTTTTTTAATCATTTGTTATGATCATCATCTTGAATGATGACAACAAATATTATGCACGCCACATACATTTTGTTGCGCGGCCATTCAGTTTTGCATAGTAGCATAAATGAGCTAAATGGATTGGATGGGTACAAAATGTATAAAATTGCGATGATCTTGGGATCTGCTTTATTCCTCACGGCGTGTAATCAACCAACAGCACCATCGCAGCAACAAGCAGCCGTGCAAAAGAGTACGGTGATGCATGCGATCTTATCGGATCAGCCCGATCTATTTCATGCAGACAGCAATTTAAAAATAGATCAGCAATTTAACAGTGCTGAAAACCCAACCGATGCACAGGTCACGGTTGAGCAAGCACAATTAGATGATTCGGTGATTGCGGTACGGACAGAATATCAATTAAAACGAAATCAAGATGTTTGGAAAGTCGTAAATAAAAAGCAAAGCTACCAATGTGCCCGAGGAGAGAATACCGAAACTTTCCAATTCGAGTTATGCCCATAATTCGATGCACCATCAAACAGTGAATAAAAGATCAGCAAAACTGTGGATAACTTTTTGGTTATGCACATTGCTGAATCCTCGTTATGAGTTGTTTAAATTGCGGTCATTTTGAAAAAGTGCTACAGTTGCGCGTGGCAATTTAGCCAAACGGTAAAACATTTACCAATCTCACGTAAATAAATTGTTTTTCTTATATACACCTAGTGAATACGGTGTTTTCACATTTATCACATGCTTTCTCACAGCATGAAATCAAAATTTAATTTAAATCTAAGCCATAAAATCTTGTGGTGATGATCCCTTTTTCGTTTTGAAAAATGGGACGTACACGAGTTGGTTATTTTTGTGAATAAAACATGATGACGAATAATCAGAACATGACGTTAAACCGTATAACGCTCATGTTTCCTTTAGCTTTAGTGCTATTCGAATTTTCAGTTTATATCGGTAATGACTTGATTCAACCTGCGATGTTGTCGATTACAGAACAATTTGCAGTCAGTGCAACGTGGGCACCGTCGTCAATGTCATTTTATTTGTTGGGTGGTGCCAGTGTCGCATGGCTGTTGGGACCGCTTTCGGATCGCCTCGGGCGTAAAAAAGTGCTCTTGGCTGGTGTGGCATTTTTTACGCTGTGTTGTTTGCTGATTTTATTGACCCACAATATTGAACAATTCCTAACGTTGCGTTTCTTGCAGGGTATGGGGCTGAGCGTCATTTCTGCGGTCGGTTATGCAGCCATTCAAGAAACCTTTGAAGAGCGTGATGCGATCAAAGTTATGGCACTGATGGCAAATATTTCTTTATTGGCGCCTTTACTAGGCCCTGTATTGGGGGCATTCCTGATTGATTATGTGTCATGGCATTGGGGTTTCGTCGCCATTGCTGCGGTGTCTTTTATCAGCTGGTTTGGCTTAAAGAAATTTATGCCTGCGACCCAAGAAAGTCGTAAACAACCGAAGCAGCCTTTTAGTTATATCTTTGATGACTTTAAAAAGGTATTGAGTAACCGTCGCTTCTTGGGTTTAAGCATCGCCTTACCGATGGTGGGGATGCCGTTGATGCTATGGATTGCTTTATCGCCGATTATTTTGGTGGATGAGCTGAAATTGAGCAGTGTGCAATATGGCTTGGCGCAGTTTCCTGTGTTCTTTGGCTTAATTGCAGGCAATATCATCCTGATCAAGATTATTGATCGTTTCCCGCTAGGTAAAACCATTCTATTTGGTTTGCCGATCATGTTATTGGGTACTGCATTCTTGCTGCTCGGTGTCATTTGGCAAAGCTATTTGGTGCCTTGTTTATTGATTGGTATGACCTTAATCAGTTTGGGCGAGGGGATTAGCTTCTCGGTGATGTACCGTTTTGCACTGATGTCTTCGGAAGTCTCAAAAGGAACAGTCGCAGCCGCGGTCTCGATGTTGATGATGATCAGTTATTTTGTCGTGATTGAATTGGTTCGTGTGCTGTATACGCATTTCCATATTTGGGCCTTTGCTTTAGCCAGTTTGGTCTTGATTTTATTCTGGTTTAGTTCACCACGCCATGCCTTGAAACAGCATATGCTGGCACGTCAGCAAGACGGGTTGAATTAATTATCCCCATCGACTGCTCACTTGATTTCTAAGGCGAGCAGTTTATTTTTTAATAGGACTAACTCAGGTAAGGTCTCGAGTAACAGACTCATTTGTTTTAACAGCAACGGGTGCTTTGCAGAGACCTGATGCTGTTGATTGAGGATCTTAATCTCTTCAAGCAAGCGTTCTACTTGCTGTTGCGGAATAGCGGCTTGTTCGATCAGACTTTGCTTGAGCACATTCTCAATTTTATCCAGTAGTTCTAACAACGCCTGATCTTCAATTTTTTCCCGTTGATGTCCTAAGGCCGAGACATAGCTGAGTTGGCTATGGCTATAGACCAAATAGCGAAAGGCATGCTGAATGAGTTCTTGATTAGGCTGAGGTTCGGTACTTAGACTTGAGATCATATTCGACAGCTCGATCTGGGCATTATGTGCTGCACGTCGAGTGGTTCGGTATTCCAGATCGAGTTCACGCCCTTGATGATATTGTTGTACCACCACATGAAAATAATCGAAGGTGGTTTGATTATTTTTCTTGATGTTGCTGGAGATATTGCGAAAATTCCAATCGGGCCAAATGAAATTGACCGCCAGCCATGCAATCGCACAGCCAATAAAAGTGTCAATAATGCGTGGCAGAATAATACTAAAACCTGCACCTTTTAAATTAAAAATCAATAACACCATCAAAGTAGCCATAACCGTGGCAAGTGCATATTTCTTTTGTCTTAAATAGAAGAATGAGACCCCACAGATGACGGTTAATAGCAATTGGCCTTCAATACTTGGCACAAAATAAAGAATGGGGATACCTAATAGCACCCCGAGTAAAGTGCCAATGGTTCTCAGTTTAAGTCGGCTCTTGGTGGCAAAATAAGTAATTTGGCAAACAAATAAACTGGTGAGTAAAATCCAGTAGCCATTTTGAGCAAAGGGCAATAATGAAATGGCATAGCCAACCGCAAAGATCACAGCCAAACGCACGGCATGACGGAACAGCGCCGATTGTGGGCTGAGTTGTTGTTTGATTTTTAAAATTAGATCCTGCACACCCTGAATATCATCATCGAGTAAGTTCAAATGATCTTGATGTTGCTGCGGTGAAAGCTGTTCAATATTTTGATTGAGCTGCAGTTGAGCAAACTGCTCATGCACACTTTTTAAATTATTGAGGATCAATTCCAGATTTTTAACTTCAAGATTATGGGGATGTTGTTGCATCCAATCACGCATCGACAATTCTAGATTTTCTAGTGCTTTACTGGCAGATTCACGGGGCTGATAGCTTTGATGATCTAAGATTGCTTGGCTTAAATCATGACACGCCATGGCTTGAAGCTGCATATTTTTTTGAATACGGAAAATTAAATCACTGCGGCTAAAATTCTGATGAATTTTTTCATAATGCAGATAGCTGGAGGTCACCTGTTCATGCATGTCTTGGGCAAAATAATATAAGTTCAGCCAATAAATACTGGTGTTGTTAACCCGAGACGCTTTTAAGCGGGTCAGTAAGGAGTTTTTGGCTTGATTCAGGCTACTGACCACTTGGCTATTTTTTTGAGAAAGTTCGAATAGCAGTGTTTCGACATTATCAATATTATCTGGGTCGAATAAACGTGATTTGGTTTGAAGTAATTCAGCAATATCCTGAAAAATAGTAGAGATCTTTTCTTGTAAAGGTAAGGTTGGGCGAATAACAAAAAATAAGATTGAAGTCAGTCCATACCACAAGGCACCCAATACAAAATAACTCGGTTGCTGATACCAAGCTGGATATTCACCTAGACCGAACATGGTATAGATCGACAGTAAAATTGTGCCAAAGGAAATGGTGGCATAGCGTTGCCCAAGCGCACCCATCAGGACCAACGCTGCACTGGAGAGGCTGAGATAGACAATGAACCAAAATTTATAGGGGGCGAGAAACTCTAAAATAGTACTGACCGTAAAGAACAGCACGCAGACATAGATCAGATTGCGTAAACGGATACTGAGACGATCATCAAAGTCGGTCAGTGCGGTCGCAATTGCGCCTAAGGTGACAGGAACAATCAGTTGCCCGAATCCAAGCTGATATAAGCCTAATGTTGTACCGCACAGTACGATCAGGATTTGTAGGCAATAAAGAACAATTGAGTTGGAGCGAAAGCGATTGAACAGGCGGGATAAATTTTTCACGATTCTTATTCTTTAATATGTTCTGGATTCATCATACAAATAAATTTCCCAAAGGAAAGCATTGTTAACCAACAAGTAGCACTATTTTTTAGCATCAATATTTGCATGATTTTTCAAATAATAGATAAGATGCAAAATTCATGCTCAGTTGTATTTTGTTATGATGAGATTAAAGAACACATAAAAAAAGACTAAAAGCAAAGCAGCTGTGGATAACTCGTAAGATACCCACAGTATTTAAATTACTTAATCACACCACAGGCAATACGGTCACCACCACCGCCTAATGGCTTAGGTGTATCCGAATAATTGTCTCCACCGACATGGATCATGATCGCACGATTTTGAATATCAGCCAGTTTTAAACGTGGTGCAATCACAGGAGTAGTTGCAAAACCTTTGTCATTCACCACCAATACCGGTAAATCACCTAAGTGGCCTGTTTCGGGCGTACCATGATGCGCGACCTTTTCAGGATTTAAGTGACTGCCTGCTGCCAAGGCTGCCCCCATTTTTCCATCTTTTAATGCCGCTTCACAGGATGGGTTCTCATGGATGTGGAAACCATGTTCGCCAGGAGAAAGTTTCCAAAGCGCAGGGGTGATTAATAAACCTTTAGGTGTTTGTTGAAAAGCAACCGTTCCGATTGAAGTACCCACGCCATTGGCATCGACTTGATAGACTTGGATCAACTGCTTTTGATCCGTTGTGCTGGTCTTGGTTTGGATTTTAGATGCATTGTTATCGAGAGAAACCGAAGAGCAGGCTGCGAGACTGAAACTCAGACAGCCGAGCAGAGAAATTTTTTGAAGCATTGAAGTCATTGCGAAGATATCCTTATAAATTATCTTTATTTGACGATTCAAACAAAGTAAGCGATATCTCGCAAGCAACATTAATCAATTCATGACAAAAAATTAAACAAAACAAACCTATTTAGTTTCGGGAGGAGCTTCCAAAGCCGCAACAGGCTCATCGACGTTTTCATGCAGCCATTCACGCCAGATCGCCAACAGAATGGCTAAAATCACTGGGCCAATGAATAGGCCGACCAGACCAAAGCTGGCAATACCGCCTAATACTCCAAACATGATCAAGATAAATGGAATCTGGGTTGCGCCTGAAATCACCAGTGGACGAATCACATTGTCTGAGCTACTCACAATCACCACACCCCAAACCACAACACCAATGGCTTCCATCGTTTGCCCTTGAGCAAATAACCACAGGCCTACCCCAAGATATGAAACAGGTGTTCCAAAAGGAATCAGCGCCAAGATAAAGGTGACCATGGTCAACAGCATTGGATTTGGAACGCCTGCAACAAAATAGCTGAGGCCAGCTAATAGGGCTTGTGCAACTGCAGTTAAACCAACGCCGTATACGACAGCACGAGTCGTTTCCGAAATGGTATCTAAATAATGATGCACACGTGGACCAATCACCATTTCCAAGGCACGACTCACTTGTGCCAAAATCATTTGTCCATCACGGTAGAAGAAGAACAAAGTCATCAGTGCAAATGTGAGTTTGACCAAATTACGGCTAATCTCGCTCAACACAAAACGCCCATAGCTGAGATGGCTCTGAATCCATTCAGCAATATTCTTGGTAATACTGTTCGGATCACTACTCAGTTCATTGACAGTACGACTGATGTCTTTGCCAATAATCGGTAGATTTTTGATAAATTCAGGAACTTGAACATGGCCTGAAAATAATTGTCGCTGTAAATTAAAATATAAATTACGACCTTCAAGTTGCAACATAAAGATTGCACAGATAAATGGCACACCAATCACGATAATGACCAAGCTAATCATTAGGGTGGCATTCAGTGTAGGTCGGTTTTCACCAAAGAAACGACGCTGTACCCATAGATATAAGGGCCAAGTCATATAGGCAATAATTGCGGCCCAAAGGACAGGGACAATAAAGTATTTGAGAATACTGAATCCCAAAAAGAGCAGGACAAAGAACAGTCCAAACAGCAAAACGCGTTGTAATATGGGAGCGTATTGTTGCACGATAGTATTTCTCAAGTGCTATAAATTGAATAAAACCATCTTAACTGAAAATGTAAGCGAGGGAAATTTTCATTTCCCTGTTTTAAGATTTGATATCAAAAGATTACGTTTCTTTGCAAAGCCTTAGAACCACTCGCTTGGATCATCGACCAACTGGTTTAAAACAGGCTGCCATTGGCTTTGGATACTGACAAAATTTTTCTGGGTTTTATCAAACACACTCAGCCCTTGCATTGCCAATGTACCGTAGGCACTACGCTCAGAAATCCATGCCACAGGATCTTGCTCAATCTTGCTAAAGAAGTCCTGAATATCTTTGGAACTGGCACTGTTCGGTTTGACGCGATTGGCAATCAACAGGATTTGCACTTTACCTTTACGAATACGTTTAATGTCTTGTAAATGTTTTAAGAAGCGACGAGTACTGTCAATATCAAAGAACGATGGCTGTAATGGCGTTACAATCGCATGCGCTTCGCTGACCAATTGCTCTGCATGTTCACCTGAAAGTGCACCAGGTGCATCAATAATTAAATAATCTAAATTCTTTGGCGCTTCACCAATGGATTTTTCATGTCGCCAATCCAGACTCTGAATGCCTGTGACGGTTTCAGGCCGTTGCTTGAGCCATTGCAAAGACGATTTTTGGTTGTCAGCGTCAGCCAGCGCAACCTTATATCCTTTTTGAGATAGTGCTGCAGCCAATGTAATAGCTGTCATAGTCTTGCCACAGCCACCTTTTTGATTTGCGATTAATATGGTTTTCATGAAATTAGATTTATTAACTAGGCTCTCGTATTCGTTTATACCTTAGCATCTTTTTCGGTCAAGTGTGTTACACATGACAAAAGTTTAATGTTGCAGTTAAATAGCTGCATTCAAGAGAAGGAAAGTTGCTATGTCGGTTTGGTTGGCGATGCTGATTGGTGGTTGTATTGGTGTCGTGATCACCACGATTATTTTATCCAGCACCCGTAATGGTCGGATTCAGGCTGAGTATGAAAAATATATCACCGAACTAGAGTTAGAACATAAACAGGCTTTGCTTGATGCGCAGAAGCGCAGTGTCAATACCAGCCGTGCGGTATTGAAAGGCAAAATGGCGGAGCAGTTTGCACCGATCTTACCAGAGTTTCGTTATTTACCCAGTGATGCCAAGTTTTTAGGTGATCCTGTCGATTATGTGGTTTTTGATGGTTATACCGACTTTCGCGATGGCGATGGTACAGCCGACGATATTGAGGTGATTCTATTGGATATTAAAAGTGGTGGTGCACGCTTGAGCAAAGGACAGCAGGCGATTGCTCAGGCGGTCACAGAAGGTCGCATTCGTTTTGAAACCTTGCGAATTGATTTCGAAGATCAATGAGGCGTTTCTAATTTTTGTACACGCGCCAACAGCATTGTTTGTGCCACAGCAGGAATACCTTCTGCATCAAAATATTCTTTTTCGATCAATTTAAATTTGGCTTGCAAGAGCTGGCGTTCAATGTCTCGGTTTAGATGACAACCATCGGCAATACGTTTTTGAATTGGAGTCAGCAGCGTTTGCAAAGATTGGATTTTTGTCGAGTTTGGATGTTTGACATGCTCAACCAGATGAAAGGTTCCTGTTGGTTTGAGTACCCGATGTATTTCGGCTAAGGCCTGTTCAAGATCAGCAATGCTACACAGTGTCCACGTCGACACAATATGATCTAAAGATGCATCAGCGAAAGGCAATTTCTCTGCACTGGATTGCACATGCTTAATAAAGAAAGGTGCATGCTGTACCCTTTCAACGGCCAATTGATAAATATCAGGATTGGGCTCTAAGGCATAGAGTGAATCGACATTGCCATAAAACGGAATATTGAGCCCTGTACCAAAACCAATTTCGAGTACTTCACCTTCGAGTGGGAGCAGTAATTCACGACGTCGATCCATCAAGCTAGCGGTTTGCATGACCTGATTGAGCAAATGAGGAAAGATATGACGTTGGTAAAATTGGTAAATCATAGAAATCCATTCGTTGGTTTTAATAAAGAGGATACTTCACTAACAGCACAAAAATATGACTAAAATGAATTTGACTGTTACCAAAAAAAGCACTTTTTTTCACCATCTCAGCATACTATCAAGAGAAAGGCTTTTCTAATATTTTCGAGGATAATCGAGCCATGAAAAAACGTCTATGGATGAGTTTATGCATGGTGGCTGCAATTGGGCAAACACATGCATCAACCGGTCAGGCAGAATATAACATTGCCAATGGCTTAGCGCCTGTTGTGGAATATCAATCGATTTCGGTATTAAAACCTTTTGATGGTAATTTCCGTATTCTCGGTTCAAAAGTCTATCATGACGATGAGCAAGCCAAATTTTCTCCGATCGATTATGCGGTGAGTTTGGGGCTGTTTACTGATCCTGCGATCGCACGGACGATTGATGTACGTCAATATGACCGTTATTTGAATTGGAAAATGAATACACTGCCTGTGCCACCCGATCAAGCGATCAAACTGGTGTCCAATATGCATATTATTCCTGCCAATCCAGAGATTGCCAAACAAATCAAGCAAGTGAAACGTGGTGACTTGGTTCAACTCAAAGGTGAGTTGGTCGAGGTCCGGGATAAGGACTTGGTATGGAAATCGTCTTTAACCCCAGGTGGAGTGGGTGATGGCGCATGTGAGTTATTTCGTGTGAGTTCCATTCACTGGATTGAGAAACAAAATATTTAACAATAAATTTGCAATGAAAAAGGGGCATCAGCCCCTTTTTATTTATTTCAGCTACTCAGCTTGCATTTTGCTTTCCGCTGTTTGCGCATTTCTCCAATGATGCAACTGGCTTTGTGCATGTAGATATTCATTTAGCTGATTGACTTGCTGATTCGCATCTGTCGTTTGAGCAGCATTGGCGTGTTCCAAGACTTGGGCTTGATGTTCCCAATAATCATAAAGCAAGCCTTGAATATAGCGACCCTGCTCAGTTTTGAGCTCCAGTTCTTTGAGCATTTTCAAGGCTGAGTTCACATTATCTTTTTGACGTTGCTGCTCGAATTCAGGGGTGAGGCTATTGGCTTCTTTCATCTTGGCCAATTCCATTTCCATGCTATCGCTCATGTCGGTAAAGCGATGATCATAGTCATCCAATACCGCAATATCATGCCCATCATCTGCTGTGGCAGGGAATTGCTTGATCGGGGTTTGATTCAGTTGACCAATTGCATCATTACTTGCGCTGCTTTGCTGTTGTTGCTTTGCAGTTGGCTCTTTGTCCTTATTACAAGCACTGAGCATCAGTACTGAACTGAGTACACAGGTGATGGCAAATGTGGTTTTTAGGTTAGGCATAGCAGAGCTCGTTCAAGAATTAGTTGGGTATTTTCTGAAAATGGTAGGCAAAAGTGGTATAGGGGAAACTAATCTGATCTTGCGCAGTTAAGCCTGTAAAATCAAATACAATTTGTTCAAACTTTGCTTTTAACTGTTGTTGCTCTGTGGAGGGCATCGCGGCGATAAAACTGGTGGACAGCAAGCGTTTACTCACCACTTGTTCGACAGTGCCCTGATGCGCCTGTTGAAAGGTGGTTAATCCATCCAGTTTAAATAAGGATTGTCCTTCGAAGGCCTGTTTCCATAATTCACTATGATAACGCGGGGTATCACCTTCTAAAGGGGCAATTTCATCAGCCAAGGCTTTGACCCAATCGACAGCGGTATTACGTTGATTCCAGATCAGCCCTAGATGGCCTGCTGGCTTAAGTACCCGATGCATTTCACTGAGCGTTTCGATATTGGCAAACCAATGGAACGATTGCGCACAGAGAATGGCATCAATTGACGCATCGGCGAATGGTAGTTCGCTACTGAATGCTTGCAGACAATCGACTGTCGGATAGGCTTGTTGAAGCTGCTGTAACATTTCAGTGACAGGCTCGACCGCGATCACTTTTGCCTGGGTCTGAATCAAGTAGGGTAAGAATTTGCCAGTCCCTGCACCGAGGTCAACAACAGTGGAACTTTCATCTATTTGGAGCCGATCTTGCAGCCAAACCGCTATTTCTTGTGGGTAACTGGGGCGAACCTGCTGGTACAGTTCAGCCCCTAAACTAAAGCCTTTTTGAGCAGCAGGATGTAAGGATTGTGTCATTTTTTGCGCTTTTTAATCTGTCTTATCTCTATAAAATAAGATACTCCGCAATTATGGTTTGGCAAAGCCATCATTTGGTGACTTTTTGCTACAGACCTAGGATCAACTTTTCAGTGTGAGCATGGATAAGCAAATAATATTTGAAGATGAGCACATTCGCGTTATTTTTTTAAAAGGTTCAAGTGACACTTTAGTGATTTCGTTTGGCGACTTGATTAGTCGTGCTAAAGGCATGTCAATTAATGCTGAAAAATCCTTAATAAAATATCAATACAATGTGATCGGCATTATGCCGAAGCAGAAATCATGGTTTCCGAAAAGTAGCATGCTTCAGATGCAGCAGCAGATTCAACCGATTTTGCAGCAATTTAAAGGCATTGTCGGCTATGGCGGCTCAATGGGTGGCTATGCTGCAATCAAGTATTCAAATTTATTGAATATGCAAAAGATTGTGGCTTTTGTGCCACAGTATTCCATTGACCCTGATGTGGTACAGGATCGCCGTTATGCTGAGTTTTTTGATGCGTCTATCCATCAAGACATGCAAATTCAGGCAGATGAAGTCGATTCATCGCGTGAGTACATCATTGTCTACGATCCATACTATGCAGAAGATAAAGAGCATTTCTTAAAGATCCAACCTTTATTACCTAAAATGCATGTGATTCATTTGCCATTTACAGGCCATGAAGCACTTTCTGTTTTAGCAAGTTCCCAGTTGCTGAATGATTTTGTGGTTAAACCATTTGAAATCACTTATTTCTATCAGCGGGTTCGAGAAGTTAAGAAGCAAAGCAAATTCTATTATCGTCATGTGTTGGATGCTTTGTTGCCGCACCATCATCAAGCTTTATTAAAAATACTGCAACAGAACGACATTGCCTTAGATGAGCGTTATTTTGATGCGGTACTTAAACAAAAGTTGGTACAGCAGTTGTTTAATCTAAAACAAGGCACGGAACAGAATTTACATAAGCTCGGCGTACATCTGCATTTTGCGCAACATACCGAGACCCAAGCTGCCAATGTGGTGAATCTGCAGAATCAGTTTCTGGTCTTTAATTTGGCAAGCTTGAAATTAGAGTGCTATAGCGCTGATATTATTGCGGCCAATTCCGCCTATCTCTTGCCATTAAACCTGACTGCCAATAGTTTGGTGAAGCTCAGATTGAATGATGAATATTATTTATTGAGTATGAATGATCGTGGAATTCATAAATTGGTCAAAGAGGGGGAGCCCTTTGCACTTGATCAATCTCCATTGGTATTTAAACACTATGCAGATTTTTATAGTCTGAGTTATAAACAACTGACTTTAAGTTGTGATGCATCTGGCTTTACTCAATTCATTGAGAATAATGCGGACGAGCAAACCAAGCTGCAACTTTGCTGAACGTTGCAATGACAATAAAAAAGCCCTTTGAATGTTCAAAGGGCTTTTTTATATCTTACTGAATATTAATTCGCACCAATTTTTGCATTGGTATTGACGTTGGCATTTACGCCTAACACTTTAACACCCACATTTGCACCTGTTTGCAGGTTCTTTTTATCAGCATTCAAACCTGTTTGAGCATTTACACCAGCTGTTTTGCCATTCAATTGTGCTTTGGCATTGGTTTGTGCTTCCAAATTCAATGATTTAGATTTTGAAGTTGCCTGTTTATCGGCAATACGCTGTTTTACATTTGCAGTCGTATCTGCAGCCAATTCCTTACCATCAACTGCCTTGTCTACAGCATAGTCTTTGGTATTCTTTACGACTTCGCCTGTTTTATTCGCGACTTTAGAGCCAACATTTGTTGCTGCATTAACTGTTTGATGCGTAGCTGCAACACCTGTATTTACAGCAGCATGACCGACATTATGTGCAGTATGACCAACATCTTGAGCCACTTGACCGACGCCTTGTGCTGTGCCTTTCACTGCACCTGTGACACCTTTAAGTAGGCCACCTGATTGTACATTGACTTGAGCTGAGCCACTGGCATTTGCGCCTACGTTCTGTGCAAAAACTGAAGCAGAAGCAAGGATAGAGGTTGTCACGATAGCTGTTTTGATCATTTTTTTCATTGCGATTTCCTTAAGCGATGTACCGTATTGGGGTACTTCATTAACGCAACTGCATCATAGCGAGCAAAAAAACAGAAATGTGTGATTTTCATCAAACGTTACAACCAGATTACAGCTTAAAAACAATCTGGAGAGAAATTGTGGAGATTATTTATACTGATAAGCACGTGAAAAGTATAGTTTTTTAATTAATATAAATTATTGTAGTAAATCAATTTTGAGAAAAGTAATGGCAATAATATAGCTACTCTTCTGGTTATGTTTTAACAAAATGAATATGAAAATTATGAATAAATAAATAGCTTTAAACCGATTCAAAAAAGATCAAAAAAATGGCATTTTTATTGCTTGGTATAACTATGTGAAATTGTGATTGCACTTTTTTAGTCATTTCATTTTTTTCATCGTGTTTGCAGTGCGTAGAAATTTTGCACCAGGAAGCACAAGATTAAATACCATGATGCCGCTATATTTTTTGATAAACCCACGATTCAGATCGTATTTTATTTAAAGATATATGTGAAATATAAAGTGAATCTTAAATTGTATTCGCATTATTTATAGAAAAAGAATTGAAAACCAAGTAATGGCCAGTAAATAAAGCGCTGGAGAATATGAATGAAACAGATTGCAGCATTTTTAATTGTATTGATTGCACTGGGTGTGGTGGTTTTCTACTTTGAACCTGCCGAACCAACCAGTTCAACGGATGATACCGCAATTTATCAGATCAGCCCTGATCATTCAGGGAATATTTCAACCGTTTTAAGCAAACAGGAGGTGAACACAACCGAACATACCACATCACATATGTTGAAAAAATTGGAGACAACTCAAAAAGATACCCAATTTTACGATACGAAAAGCGATCCTTCGATACAACCGATTGATCCTGACACTGATCCAGCCAATGAAATTAAAAAACTTTAAATCGTCTGGGCTTCTTTTATCCAAGAAAAACAGATATTAAGAACCGTTCTTTATCCAAGAACGATGGAGATCAATAGTGAACAATAAAACCTTACTACTTTTAAGCTTGTGTGCTTTTTATACCACTACAGCCTCTGCCGCAGCACTCGATGCTGTCCAACTCAAACAACGACTCAGCACCGCAGCATTAAATAAAGTGTCGAATGGCAAAATTAATATTGATGCCTTAGTCGACAATGACTCAAATGATCTACTGATTGAATACGATAGCAGTGCAACGAGCACTACTTTAGGGCGAGAAAAACGTAGCCTGATTGCGGATGGTAAAAGTCAGTTTAAAAATAAATTTAGCAACGCAGCAGGTTTTCAGACCTTGCGTGAGTTTAATGGTTTGCCTTTGGGCTTATATCGTATTCAAAATCGTGAAACCTTAGCGCAGGTGTTAAATGATCCGACGGTAAAGGGTGTTTATCCAAACCGTAAAAATGTCCCGACCACAATGGAAAGTCTACCTCTTATTAATCAACCTCAAGCGGTCACAAATGGCTTTACTGGGGAGGGTTCGAGTGTGGTGGTGATTGATACTGGGGTGAATTATAAACATGCTGACTTTGGCTGTACCGCAGTCAATACCCCAGCTTCAACATGTCGTGTGGTCTATGCCTTTGATAGCGCACCTGATGACAATAGCTTGGATGATGACGGGCATGGCAGTAACGTTTCTGGGATTGTTGCCAAAGTTGCATCTAAAACCAAAATAATTGGGATAGATGTGTTTAGAAAAGTTCGATCACAAGGGCAATGGGCAAGTACCGCTTATGACAGTGATATTCTGGCAGGCATTAACTGGGCCGTAAATAATGCGCAAACCTATAACATTAAAGCGATTAATTTAAGTTTGGGTGTACCTGGGGTGAAATACACCTCTGAATGTAGCAATAGCAGCTATAGTACGGCTTTTGCCAATGCGCGTGCAGCAGGTGTTGTACCTGTAGTGGCTTCGGGTAATGATGCCTTCGCCGATGGGATTTCTTCACCAGCCTGTGTGAAAGGTGCAGTACGAGTAGGCGCGGTGTATGACAGTAATATTGGTGGCGTGTCTTGGGGCAATCCTTTGAAATGCTCTGATCCAACCACAGCAGCCGATAAAATCACATGCTTTAGTAATGGTGGCTCATTGGTGACTTTATTGGCACCAGGTGCAATGATTACTGCAGGTGGGGAAACTCAAGGTGGAACTTCACAGGCTGCGCCTCATGTTGCAGGGGCAATCGCATTATTACGTGCCAATGGCGTGACACCATCAGAGACCATCGATCAAACCGTAAATCGTTTGAAAGTAACAGGTAAGCCAATTACCGATACGCGAACTGGTTTGGTGTTCCCACGTATTGATTTACTGTCTGCAACCAGCGGACTCAGTTCGAATTAAGATGATTTTATAGTTTAAAGATCGATCCAAAAATAGTTTAAAAAGCCATGACTCGTTGCAGCTAGAGATAGATGCAACGAGTTTTTTATAGGCTTAATGACATTGTGCTAGCTTATCCGCACTAAAGTTACTTTGTAGTTTTTGAAAATTGGCTTGAACAGTGGCATCTTGCACATCAAAGGCGGTTGCGGTTGTTGGTTGAGCAAGCGTTTTATCTTGATAGTGTTGAGTGGTAGAGCTTGCTGAAATTAAACCATTTTGGTTAAAGCGCCAATGTTCAACCGCCTGACCGCCATCAAAATATCCCATGAATTCGATGTTGCAGTGTTGCTCTTGTTTGATCAATTTTGCAATATTACCTTCAGTGGATGGTGTGGCACCAATATTCTTCACTTGCTGTAATGTTTGTGCGCCATTGTTCTGTGTCGAAAGTGCTGAGCAAGCAGTAAAACTGATTGCACTGATGCAGGAAAGAAGAATTATTTTGAAAGTGCGTTGCGTCATGTGCAAAATTCCAGTCCGATGAATTTATGCGGTTTAGTGTGTCGGCAAATCCCGTGAAGTTCAATGAATGTTTTGAACGTACACTGTAAATTTAAAGCCTATTTTTCAAATCACTATAACAGCGCAGTCTTTAGAAAATGATATTTCAGATGATCAGGCTAGATGTATTTGAAGAAATAAAAAACCTCTACGGTGTAGAGGTTTTTGGGTTTAATTTTTTGAAGACTGACTCAGTTCAGCACGCTCGATCGGGACATTGCCTTCATTGGTGCCCACCACCGCATCTTTGGTGTCTTGCCATTTCTTGGCTGTGTATTGTTTGGCTTTTTCAGTTTGTGCTTGAACAACTTCAGATTGTTCTTCCGTATATTTCTTGGTGTCTTGCCATCTTTCACTGATCTTTTGTGAGGTGTTATCAGATGCGCCTTGGATTGAGTCGCCCAAATTCTGCATGCCTTTACCTGTTTTATATAACAAGATACGACCTAGGCTTGGATTGTCACCATAGGGCATGGCTTTTTCAGGCACAGCATTAGAAGCATTGCTTGTGGTGCTAGTTGTGTCTGCTGCCCAAAGCGAAGACGATGCAATCAGTGCCGTCGTAACACATAATAGTTGTACTTTATTCATCATCTTTTTGTCCTTTCCGCGATATTGTCGCAATCGAGATTTTATATCGCAGACTGTGATCTAACTCAAAGTATAAGTACGTATAAAAATGTAATTGCTGTTATCTTTTAAGCTTACTTATGGATCATTTCAAATAAATTTCTGTGATTTTTTCTCGGCCAATCTTTTATTGAATATTGATAAAAATCTCCTGAATAACCAATATGTATAAGCCATAATTTATAAAACAATTCTATACAAGTGTAAAAGTGATCAAGAGAAATTTGTAGTTTTACTTGATTTTCTGCACTTAGACTTACTCCATGTGCTGTTGAGTTTCTAACTTTTGTCCAAGATATCTCAAATTTACTATCTAAATATTCTACTGACTTTAATATTTGTTTGGGCGAAGGTTTGAGTTTTAAATCTAGAGAGTAATTTAGGTCGGATAAAGTTGTTTCATCAAAATGAGATTTTACACGATTTAATTCAGCCTTAGCTTTTGTAATTCTATTTAGAAGCTTCTCAGGAACTTTAATACTTTTTGCATAATATTTTTTTAAGATACTTTCGATACAGACACAAACATTTAAAGCTTGGATGTCAAGATATGCATCCCTAAGTTTATATATACTTGAGTATAAGTTGAAGAAGAAATTCTGTTCTTTATGGCTTAAAATTATTTGATTATTTAGAAAACGTATTAGATTAGGTAAGTCTTTTTTTGTCTTTAGAGGGATTGGGGCAGGGAAAAAAGTGCTTTCTTTGTTACTAGTAGATTTTATTTGAATAACTTTTCTATCATTTTCTATTGAGGTTCTTACAACAAAAGAAAATAAATTTTCGCTAAATAAGATGGTTAGACCTTTAAGTATATTCTTGGCATCTTCATAGGAAAAATTTTTAGATGAGTTGATGGATATAAGTCCATGTTTACTATCTATATTTTTTATTTCTATAGAAATAAAGTTTATTAAATTTATTTTTAATGGATATCCATGATTTACTTCTAAATTAATTGGGTTTTTATAGTAGAAATTGAAAGTATTTATTGAGGATTTAGATATACCGGAATATTCTAGAGCTGATAGCTCAGCATCTATGCTGCAACCAGAAGTACCATAGTAAACGAACGAGGGGGATATATGAGAACTGTGAAATGAACCAGTTATATTGCTCACTTGTAGATTATAGTATTCATCATCATCAACTAACTCTCCAGATAACCCGTTATTCTGATTGAAAATATTTTCAAAATTAGTCTGTTGATTACAAATACCGTAAAAATTGATTTTCCCATTTTTTTGGGTAATTCTCCCTGTACAAGAATAATTATTCTTGGCATTCTTAAGATTACCATTCAAGACATCGAACGTAAAATTATTTTCTAAACAGTTTTGAATATCTTTATTTGAAATCATGAATAGCTTGTGAAATAAACCCCACTATTTTATAGCGGGGTTTATTTAAAAGATCAAGTATTATAAATAGTTAACCCTGCAACACACTTACATCTGCAATTGCCGTGAACAAATCACGCAACTGAGCGAGTAAACGTAAACGGTTGGCTTTTAATTCAGCATCATCTGCCATGACCATTACACCTTCAAAGAAGGCATCAATTGGTGCACGAAGCGCAGCAAGCTTAGACAACGCTTCTGTGTAGTTACGCGCAGCAAGTAAAGGCTGAACCACAGGCGTGAGGGTAGACAATTCTGCATAAAGTGCTTTTTCAGCAGCTTCAACCAGATTTGCTTCAACCACAGCACCTTCCGGTGTCGCTTCTTTAGCAAGAATATTGGCAACACGTTTATTTGCCGCAGCCAATGCAGCTGCTTCTGGTAAGGTACGGAAATGATTGACCGCAGTCACACGCTTGTCAAAATCAAGAGGAGATTTTGGTGCAAGTGCTTGAACCGCTTGAATCACATCAACCGCAACGCCTTGGTCTTCATACTTGGCACGGTAGCGACCTTCAAGGAATGCAACAGCATCCGCACGGGTTTTATCGTGATCTTTAACAACGTCGCCATAACCTTGCAAGGCAAAATTCACCAGCTCTTCGATGGTCACATCAAGTTCATTTTCGATGATTAAACGCAAGATACCGATTGCAGAACGACGTAATGCAAATGGATCTTTAGAACCTGTTGGTGCTTGACCAATACCGAAAATACCTACTAGCGTATCTAAACGATCCGCAAGGGCAATGGTTGTACCCGTCTTGGTTTGCGGCAATACATCACCAGCAAATTTAGGTAAATACTGTTCACCTAAAGCTTTGGCAACTTCGTTATTTTCACCTTCAAGGCGCGCATAGTACGTGCCTGCAATCCCTTGAAGTTCTGGGAATTCACCCACAAGTTCAGAGGTTAAGTCACATTTCGCAAGTAACGCAGCTTTCTCAGCATCAGCAACATTTGCCCCCGTAATTGGAGACAATGCCACCGCTAATTTAGCAATACGTTCTGATTTATCCCAAAGTGTGCCCAATTGCGCTTGGAATACCATGTTAGCTAATTTTTCTTTACGAGACGCAAGTGGTTGCTTTTGGTCTTGTAAGAAGAAGAATTCCGCATCAGACAAACGTGGACGTACAACTTTCTCATTCCCTTCAATAATTTGAATCGGATCTTTCGACTCAATATTTGAAATGGTAATGAAGTAAGGCTGTAATTTACCTTCTGCATTGATTAAACAGAAATACTTCTGGTTATCCTGCATGGTGGTAATCAAAGCTTCTTGAGGAACAGCTAAATAACGCTCTTCAAAAGTTGCACGTAAAGCAACAGGCCATTCAACCAGACTTGTCACTTCATCAAGCAAGTCTGCTGGCACAATTGCAGTCGCATTGACTTCATCTGCCAATGTTTTGACTTGTGCTTGAATGGTCGCTTGACGCTTTTCGAAATTCGCAACCACGTACGCTTTTTCTAAAGTTGCCAAGTAGTCATTTGCATGCGTCAAAGTCACGGCTTCAGGTGCATGGAAACGATGACCATAAGTCACATTACCTGCTTTATGATCTTGAATGGTTGCTTCAACCACTTGATCATCTTTCAGCAATACCACCCATTTTACTGGACGCACGAATTCAGTACGGCTTGCTGCTGAACGCATACGTTTTGCGATTGGCAAGTTATCCAATGCAGTTTGTAAAATTTGTGGCAGTAAAGCATCAAGGCTTTGGCCTTTGACATCTTTCAAGAAGCAAACTTTTTCAACTTTACCTGCTTGGAACGTCGAAAGTTGGTCAACCGTGATGCCTTGACCACGCATAAAGCCTTCAAGTGCTTTAGTTGCTTTACCTTCAGCATCATAAGCCGCTTGTACAGCAGGGCCATCAAAACGTTTTTGCGTGTCCGCTTGAGCAGCATCGATATCAACAATTTTCAATGCTAAACGACGTGGAGCAGCATAGGCTTCGATAGCAGCGAAGTTTAAGCCCGCATCTTTTAGGCCTTTTTCCGTTTCTGCTTTAAGTGCATCACGCAAAGTTTTTAAGCTTTTTGGTGGAAGTTCTTCACAGCCAAGTTCGAATAAAACTGTATGCTTAGTCATTATTTATTCTCCTTCGCTTTTTCAGCTTGGGCTGCTTCTGCTTCAACTTGTGCTTTAAGTTGAGCCAATACTTCATCACGCAAATGTGGTTCTGCCATTGGGAAACCAAGTTTCGCGCGGGCAGCCACATAACTTTGTGCAATTGAACGCGCCAAAGTACGGACACGTAAAATATAACGTTGACGTTCAGTTACCGAAATTGCACCACGTGCATCCAACAAGTTAAAGCAATGTGATGCTTTGATCACTTGCTCGTAAGCAGGAAGTGGCAATTCAGCTTCGATTAAACGAGACGCTTCTGCTTCATAGAAGTCAAACAATTCAAACATTTTGTCGACTGGCGCGTATTCAAAGTTATAGGTCGATTGCTCAACTTCGTTTTGATGGAATACATCACCATAGGTTACGGTACCGAATTGACCTTTGGTCCAAACCAGATCGTAAACTGAGTCTACACCTTGAAGGTACATCGCAAGACGTTCTAAGCCGTAAGTGATTTCACCTGTTACTGGGTAACATTCAATACCACCAACTTGCTGGAAGTAAGTGAACTGAGTCACTTCCATACCATTTAACCAAACTTCCCAACCTAAGCCCCAAGCCCCAAGGGTTGGAGATTCCCAGTTGTCTTCTACGAAACGAATGTCGTGAGTTAGGGTATCAATGCCGATCGCTTTTAACGAATCGAGATAAAGCTGCTGGATATTGTCTGGGTTTGGCTTAAGTACCACTTGGAACTGATAGTAGTGTTGTAAACGGTTCGGGTTTTCACCATAACGACCGTCTTTCGGACGACGTGATGGTTGAACATAAGCCGCGTTCCAAGTTTCTGGCCCCAATGCACGTAAGAAGGTTGCAGTGTGGAAAGTACCTGCGCCCATTTCCATATCATATGGTTGTAATACGACGCAGCCTTGCTCCGCCCAATAGTTTTGTAGGGCAAGAATTAAGCCCTGAAATGTATCAATATGCGATATAGCACGACTCATGGTGCATCCACTGGAATCAAACAAAAATTGTGGTTAAGTATAAGGATTTTGTAGAGGAGTGGCAAAGGCTTCTAGCACTTCGCCAGCAAGTTCTGATCAGAAATAAAAAATAGAGCGGCTCTTCTTAATTATATGTATAGATCGATTAAATAACGTTGAAATGAACCGTCTGGATTTAAAGTGAACAATCCTCACGTCAGCTCATGACGTATTGCATCTCACATGCTCTTAATTTCACAACTTTGAAATGCTAATTTTAAAACGATATTCTCTGTTCTCCTCAGGTCGTTTGAAATGTCTGATCGCATTCGTGAAAAGCTGCAAATTTTAGCGGACGCTGCCAAATATGATGTGTCCTGTTCCTCCAGTGGTAGTGACCGTAAAAATAAAGACAAAGGTCTAGGCGACGCGAGTCGGGCAGGGATTTGCCATAGCTATACCGAAGATGGACGCTGTGTTTCTCTGCTGAAAATCCTGTTCAGTAATGTCTGTATTTTTGATTGCGCCTATTGTGTGTCACGCCGTTCCAATGATGTGAAAAGAGCTGCATTTACGGTACAGGAAGTGGTTGACCTGACCATTAATTTCTATCGACGTAATTATATTGAAGGGCTGTTTCTCAGCTCAGGTATTTTCAAGTCAGCCGACCACACCATGGAGCGCATGCTGCAGGTGGTGAAGAAACTACGCTTAGAAGAAAATTTTAATGGCTATATCCATCTTAAAACCATTCCGGGAGCTTCACCTGAATTGATTCATGAAGCGGGTCTGTATGCCGACCGAATGAGCATCAATCTGGAAATGCCAACCGAGGTCGGTTTAAAAGCCTTTGCGCCTGAAAAGTCGCATCAAGAAGTACAAAAAGATTTGGGGCTGGTTCGAGATCGCTTGATTCAGCTTAAAGATGAACGTCAGATTATCAAGCATGTGCCGAAATATGTCCCCGCAGGGCAGACTACGCAGATGGTGGTGGGAGCGCATCAGGAAACGGATCAAGATGTGCTGTTTATGGCAGATCGACATTACAAAGAATTTAAATTAAAACGGGTCTATTTCTCAGGCTATATTCCGATTAATACCGAGAATAATTATTTGCCTGCGGTTGGCTCTGCACCACCGTTGCTACGAGAAAATCGGCTTTATCAAAGTGATTGGTTGATGCGTTTTTATGGTTTTCAGGTCAATGAAATTGTGAATGACCGATTCCCACATTTGGATCTGGATGTTGACCCGAAACTCAGTTGGGCATTGCGGCATCCAGAGCATTTTCCTGTGGATTTAAATCGAGCTGATTACCTTATGATTTTACGTGTGCCTGGCATTGGGGTGAAATCAGCCAAGAAAATTGTACAGGCGCGTCGTTTTGGCAAAATTCATGTCGATTTATTAAAGCAGTTAGGTGTGGCCTATTCACGTGCACAGTATTTCATTCGTTGTGAAGACAGTGCTCGCTTTCAGAAAGAATTTTCAGCTGGTTTTATTCGTCAGCAGATTTTGACCCAAGGCTCATCTAAATATATCAAGCCGCTTTCACCTCAGTTGAGTTTAGGGTTTTGACAATGTCGAATGAGCAACTGAGCTATTATTTTGATGGTTCAATGGCAGGCTTATTGAGCTGCGTATTTCGTGCCTTTCAGTTTAAAGAGTTTCAGGTTCAGCTCAGTTTATTGGATGGAGCACAACATGGCTTGTTTTCTGAAGTCATTGAGGTTCCTAGTCATGAGCAACATGCACAGCGGGTTTGGTCTGCTTTACAACAAAAACTGTCTAAAGCAGCATTGAAGCAGATTTATTTTGCTTCTCTATCTGAGTCACTTGATGCCTACCAGCATGTATTTAATTACTGTATTTATGTCTTTCAACAGCAGCATTCTATAGAAAAAGATTATTTACATCCGAGTGTGTTGGCCATTTCTCAATGGACCAAAAAAGTAGGACGTGAAAAGCATCGGATGGAGGCTTTTGTACGGTTTAAGAAAACCAAGGATGGGCTATTTTTAAGTTTAGTTCGTCCCGATTTTAATGTATTGCCTTTGATACAACCGCATTTTAGACGCCGTTATCAGGATCAGCGTTGGTTGATTTATGATGAACAGCGCAAATATGGACTTTATTATGATTTGAACGATGTTCATGAAGTCTATATGGATGCAAATGAGATCGATCGCAATATTCAAAATGGCGGTAGCCAAAACTTCCAGTTGCAGCTTGATGAGCAGGAAGTTTTATACGATCAGCTTTGGAAAGATTATTTTAATAGTATCAATATTAAAGCCCGTCAAAATATCAAATTACATGTGCAATATTTGCCGAAACGTTATTGGCGTTATCTGAATGAAAAATTCATTTGAGGTGATGTCTGTTGTTTGAAAAATGGATGTCATGGTGACCAATATTCGTAGAAGATAGGAGAATAAAAATCAGTATGGGCGTGATTTTTTGATTATGATTAAAAAATATGAGAACAACAAAAGAGCAGATCCATGACTAAATTAATGTTCACCGTTGTAGTGTTTGCAATGACGTGTTTGAGCGCTCATGCTTTTGCTAAAGCACAGGATAAAACCACTGATCCCTATAGCCAATGTGTTGACGAAACCATTCAAGAATTAAAGTTGGGTAACATCAATAATGCCGTGGTGGAAATCTGTAGTACAAGGGCTAAAACACGCTATACCAAACAGATCGTACAATTACTGGATCAAATTAAAATTCAGAGCAAGCAATATAAGCAGCCTGAACGATATAACGACATTATGAAATCGCAGCAGCTCTGGAAAAATTTTGTGGATCAAGAGTGCCGTAATGCTGGGGCCTATATCGGCTCACCGATGTATGAGTTCTGCCCGATGCAAAAATATGCAGAGCGATTGGAGCAGCTAAAAGAATATTTAAATTGAGCTTGAACAGCTTTTATCATGATTTAAAACTGTAATTTAAATACACCTTAAGCTTGAGTAGGCGTATACTTCTGCATCGAGTAAAACCACGCGAATCCAGCAAGGTGCATTGTGAGCTTGACCCAATCAGACTGGCTAAATTTTCTAAAACCGAATTATAAAGTCCTGCCTATAAAAGAGAGGATACTTTCTGGTTTCGGGGCTTTATGTGGTTTGGCGATTTCCTCCTTGATTAGCTGGTATGTCCTAGGTGGCATGAATGCGTGGTATATCGCTCCGATGGGTGCATCTTCTGTGCTGCTATTTGCAGTCCCTAACAGTCCGTTGGCGCAGCCTTGGAATGTCATTGTGGGGAATACGCTGGCAGGATTCATTGGTGTTGCCTGTACGCAATATCTGCCTGATCTGACCAGTGCTTTTAGTGTTGCTGTTGGATTGGCAATTTTTGTGATGATGACCACAGACTCCTTGCATCCACCAAGTGGCGCAGTTGCGATTACGGCTGTTTTAGGAGGTGAAGCTGTACACCGCTTAGGTTTTCATTTTATCTTGTATCCAGTTCTGCTTAATTCGATTTTATTGCTTGTGTTTGCAGTGTTTTTTAATCGTTTGATTGGCCGTCATTATCCGATCACGGCACATGTAAATGAGCGATCTAAAGACCCGACACCCACCCAGAAAGTCTCAATTCAACCAAAAGATATTGAATATGCTTTAGAGCATCACACTGAGCTATTGGATATTAGTCAGTACGATTTAGAAAAAATCATTTTAGAAGCACAATCGCATGCCAACGAGCGCTTGATTAACTCATTCGTTTGCCAAGATATTATGAGCCGAGATGTGATTAAACTGCATGAGCATGATGATATTCATCAGGCTTTAGATAAGTTTAAAGCAGTGAATTTAATGAGTTTGCCAGTCGTCAATGCGGAAGAGCATTTGGTTGGGACATTGGCCTTATACGAAGTGGTAGAGTGGTTCAAGGGAGCAACAGATCCGCGTAATTCGTGGCAGCATTATGTGCGACAAATCATGAGTCATAAAGTTGTGACAGTCAGCCCCTTGCAACCGATTCAGGATTTGGTGCCTTACTTTGTGGAAAAGTCGTTTAACTATATTCCTGTGGTTGAAGAACAGTGCTTGATTGGAATGATCAGCCGTGCAGATATGATTGCAGCTTTGCAACAGCAGTTGAATCGACAGGTCTGAATTTAGATAAAAAAAAGCTACGGTTGGATTAGGGGTAATTTCAACCGTAGCGACCAAAAAGGTAACCGAAAATTAACGTTTTATGCCTTGGTCTTCATACACTGTTTTTACAGGTTGTGAATAGCCTTGTACGTGATCAATACGCGCTTGCTGCTGTTTCGGAATGACCAGCCATAAAATCAGATACACCAAAATACCCGGGAAGGCTGCACTCATGAGTGAGATCACAACAAAGATCAGACGTAATAAATTTGCGTTCCAACCAAATCGTTCCGCAATACCGCCCATTACACCAGCGATCATGCTTTGTTGGTTTGAGCGATATAAACCAGAGTTGGCCATCGAGTTTTTCTCCTTAAATTCATGAAACAACAGTGAAAATAATACATAGTGTTAGTTTGAGCTGCTGTTAATTAAGAAATAGGGGCGAACTGCTCTTTTTAAAGTTTAAACAGATGGGAGATTAGTTAAGTTGTGTAAATCATTGATGGAAAAACCGACAGCATCGCCTAAAATGCACCGAATTAAAGCATCCTGCTTTGTCAATTTACTATTTCAGTCCTATCGCATTGGCTATTACCCTTTTGGGGAATAGACGAACATTTAAATGATCCCTATATTTTCCGAAGTTTAGGACGAGTTCATGAAAAGCACGCGATAATGATGTTGATGTTAGAGATTTAGGATATGCAGTTCAGGTTATTCTTACAGCATGTTAGTGTAGGACTTCTATTGATTTTGGGTTTGAGTGCTTGTGATAGCCATCATCCAGAACCAGTAAAGCAACAACCCCAGACGCAACCGAGTGGTGAAACGAGTGAAGTGCTTGCAGATGAACAAGAAGAACAGCTTGCATCTGACGCGCAAGGGCTATCGCTGACTCAAGTGGCAGGCCAAGCAACATTGCCGTATTCTGCGGATCGTAAAAATAATTTGAGTAAACCTTCAGAAGCCGATTTGGTGTATGCGGGTCGTTATCATGCACGTATCCCTTGTAGTGATGCATTTGCAGGCTGTGTCAATAATGAGAAAGAAGCAGAATATATTCTGAATTTAATGGATGATGGTTCTGTGTTCTGGACCAATACCAGTTTTAGCCGCCTTGGCTCAGATCCGTCACGTAATATTGCCAAGATTGAGCAGACCTGTAAGCAAGTACAGTGGCATGTGCATAAAGAACTAAATGAAATTATGATTCGCTGTGATGCTGCGGATGTGAATTTGTATTATCAAGTGAGTCCGAATCAAGACTTGGTGATGGATCTGGATAAGATCTGGAATGGCGATAATGGGCGGAATCGTAAGTTCTTTAAAGAGTATCCATTCCCAGAACAAGCCTATGTATTTAAGAAAGTTGATTAAATAATCTGTATTCAAAATAAAAAAGAGCGCATTTAGCGCTCTTTTTTATTGCAGTTCCGATTAGTAGTCGAAGCTGAAGTGTTCAGGTGCAAGTGAAGTCAAAGTGCGAGAGGTTGATACCATAGATTCTGCATGACCTTGTGCACGTGGCAATAGACGGTCGAAGTAGAAATCTGCAACTTTGATTTTTGCTTTATAGAATTCAGGTGTTTCGATTCCGTCACCCGCTTCTAATTTCTCAGAAGCAACCACTGCTTGTTGCGCCCAGAAATAAGCCATCATCACATAGCCAGAGAACATCAAGAAATCAACCGACGCTGAAGAAACGATGTCACGGTCTTTACGTGCAGCAAGCATGATACGGACAGTTAGGGTATTCCATTGTGCGCAAAGCTTAGTTAAGTCCCAAGCAAAACGACGAAGGTACTTGTTACGTGCATGTGCAGCACAGAACTTCAAGATTTCAGCAGTATAGTCACGAACGACTTTACCTTTTGAGCTTAAAAGTACTTTACGGCCAATCAAGTCAAGTGCTTGAATACCTGTGGTACCTTCGTACAAGGTTGAGATACGCGCATCACGTGCGATTTGTTCCATACCCCATTCACGGATATAGCCATGACCGCCGTATACTTGCATACCGTGGTTTGCAGCTTCTAAGCCAAGTTCAGTTAAGAAGCCTTTAAGAATCGGTGTATAGAAACCAAGTTTGTCATCATAAGCTTCATACGCTGCTTGATCGCCACTTACCAATGCATCTGTCATTTTGTCTGCAAGTTTTGCAGCATGATAGATCATTGAACGACCGCCTTCAGCAATTGCTTTTTGCGTTAACAACATACGACGAACGTCAGCGTGGTGAATAATCGCATCACCGACACGCTCAGGTTCTTTTTTACCAGAAAGGGCACGCATAGACATACGATCTTTCGCATAAGGTAAAGCACCTTGGAAAGAAAGTTCAGCATGCGCAATACCTTGAACTGCTGTACCGATACGCGCAGTGTTCATAAAGGTAAACATTGCATGTAAACCCTTGTTGATTTCACCGATCAGATAACCTGTTGCATTGTCAAAGTTAAGCACTGCAGTTGCAGAAGCTTTGATCCCCATCTTGTGTTCGATTGAACCACAAGAAACAGTATTACGTTCACCTACACCACCATCCGCAGTTGGAATGAATTTAGGTACGATGAATAAAGAGATACCACGAGTACCTGCTGGTGCATCTGGAAGACGCGCAAGTACGATGTGAATAATGTTATCTGTTAAATCGTGCTCACCTGCAGAGATGAAGATTTTAGTACCAGAAATTTTGTATGTACCATCAGCAGCAGGTTCTGCTTTAGTTTTAACTTGACCTAAGTCTGTACCACATTGCGGTTCAGTTAAGCACATCGTGCCTGACCAAGTCCCTTCAACCAGTTTAGGCATATAGGTATTTTTTTGTTCATCTGTACCAAACTGCATGATCGTGTTCATACAGCCTGTACTTAAACCTGGATACATGGTGAATGACCAGTTTGCCGTCCCCATCATTTCAGATTTGATCAGGTTTAAAGACATTGGTAAGCCTTGACCACCAAACTCTTCTGGATAAGAAAGACCTTGCCAACCACCCATGACGAATTGGTCATAAGCTTCTTTAAAACCTTTTGGTGTTGTCACTTCGCCGTTGTTAAAGGTACAACCTTCTTCATCACCTGATTGATTGAGCGGAGAAAGTACGTTTTCGCAATAATCTGCTGCACCTTCAAGAATCATATCAACCGTTTCAGCATCCGCATTTTGACCACTTGTCAAAGTTTGGTAATGTGCTGGATAATCTAACATTTCGTTCATTAAGAAACGAATGTCACGGAGCGGGGCTTTATAAGCTGGCATAATCTTAATCCTGTATTTGAATCATTTTGGATTATCTGTTTCGATACTTTGATTATTCACAATGGTGATAAAAATACATTGATAACCACTAGGGAAAAGAATGTCAGAAAAGCGAATTTCCTAAAAGGGAGATTTGTAAAAAAATCACTTTTCTATTGGTCTAAAAACTAATTTTAAACGTGAAAAGTACTCAATTTTATACTTGAAAATATAATGATATAAAGGTGTTTGGTAAAGCTATGCGTATAAAATATTTAACTTTATGCTTAATGGGTCTAAGTCTTTCTGCATGTTCACAACATGTCATTAAAACCAATACAGCTTCGACCAATCTGGAACAGAAGGCAATCAATAGTATTAATGCGATGTATGAATATCCAAGCTATGATTACCGTGGCAAATTTAATATTCATGTTGAACCACAGCAAAATAACACAAATACCAAAGCAGACAATGCACCTTTAGATGCAGCGCTCAAGCAAAAGGTTGATCAATATTTACGAGATCAAAAGGTCAATTTAAACAGTAAACAGAAACAGGCGTTGTATGTTGCGCTTGCACAAGAACAAAAAAGCTATGGTCAGACCAAGGTGGATAAGTTTACCCAAATCGCGGCCAATGTTCTGAATGACATGCAGTTTGAATATGATGGTTCAGTGCATTATCGTCAGAAAATGGGTTCGTTTAATTTAACCGCCCGTTATGAAAAACCAACTTTATTGGTTCAAGCTAAAGTGCCGATGGTATTAGATTTAAATAACTATAAGTTTTATATCAATTACTTTGCTTTGATGCCGTATTTGGTCAATAAAGATAGTCAAAATAATCTGGCGTATTTAGATTTTTCCAAGTATCAGGACATGTTCAAGCAAGTCGATTACAAGAAATTTGCTGAATATGTGAAAGCTTCTGGCGCCGTCTATTATCGTCTAGCCGATCAAAATAACCTTCAAGCCTTACCGGTTTCTTCTGCTGATCAAGCTGCCGGTGTGGTCGAGAAGATTCGGTTAAAAAGCTCGATTGAAGAGCTGATTTTACAAGCCAATTTGTATAGCAAAGTCAATGAGAAATACTTCATGCAAAGTGTTCTCAATATTAAAGAAGAGAATCTTGAGAAACTGATTGCCAATGAAGTTGATGCTGCAAGTTCATCTAAATCACGAAAAACTGCTTCATTGTTGGATAAAAAAGATTCGGCTGATGATGCCAGTGTGGTTAGCCAAGAACTGTACCGGTTGGTGAATAAACATTTTGGCGTTGAAGATGCCGAAGAAGATTATGCTGATGAGAGCGTAGATGCGGCAGAAGATGTAACACAAGCAGCGCAGAAGGCCTATGCCGAGGCTGCTGCGGATAGTACGATCGATGCCACAGTCGCTGAAGACGAGCAGGCAGTTTTAACCGAGGAGCAATGTACAGCCCTGCAAAATACGCCAAAAACCACATATGGCGATGCGCAGTATTGCCAAAGTATGTATGACATTGATGTCTTTGGTGAGCAGAAAGCAGAATCTGGTTTCTTGAGTTATATCACTAAATTACAAGCGGTCGAAAAACAGTTTGCTGCATATGATCAAAATCAATTTATTGATGATCAGGCATTTAAGGCACTTTGGATCAAGCACCAAGCGGATATTGCAAAAGCTTTGCCACTAGTTGAAAAACGCAATCCATTTGTTATGGATGTCGGCTTGGATGCCCAAGGTCGTGCGGTTAAACTCGATTATGATTTGAACTATGGCTTATCTGAATTGAAGTCACGTTTTAGTGTCAAAGCCGATATGTTGATTTCAAATTATGGCAAAGCCACCCCAATTGATCAGGCACAATTGAAACGCGCGAAGAGTTGGTCAGAAGCAAGCAAAGGCTCGATGTTGGAACAAGCAGTGAATAGCTTCTCTGAGAAATTAGGTCAAGCAGGGGTTCAAGAACGTTCAGCAGAACCATATACCATGACTTTGGAAGATCAACTCAAAGTCATTGCGGAACAACGCTATGATGCTACGCATGCCTATGATCAAACCTATAAAGCGGTATTTATTGCCAAACTAACGGAAAGCACACCACAGGTTGTACAGCGTTACTCGAGTCAAGAGCTGCAAGAAATTGCCACGGTATATGCATACTGGTATGCCAATGAAGAGGTTTATAATCCAAAAGGGAAAGCCCTGCAAAGCATTGAAGCTTTACAGAAGAAACATCATCTTGAAAATGAAGATCAGTTTGATGACAAATTGGGGCAAGCAGTGAATCGTATTGTACTTGATGCGATGCGTGGCGATACAGATCGCCAAGCGTGGAAAAAGCTACAAGCGCAGTATAAGCAGCCACAGCAATTATTTGCCAAGCAATATCAAATCCAGTTCGAACAAGAGAATGGCGCTTCAAGTGAGGAAAAAATCTTACTTGGACAAACCGCAAATATCTTAGGGCAAGTGTTTGTGGATGCCCGTAAGAATAAATTGTCTGAAAAATCAATTCAGTCTTTAAAAATCGAGCATAACGAATTTATTGATTATGAGATTTTCAAAGAGGTGTATCAGAAGATGCTGACAGTTAAATAATTTCTTTATCCCAATAAAAAACCTGCAAAGTGCAGGTTTTTTATTTTGTGCTTTGAAGATTATAAAAAGTCTTTTAGTTCTGGTTTTACTCCGTTCCAGATCGAAAATGCTTCTATCGCTTGACCGACCAACATACCGAAACCATCAGTAGACGGGATCTGGCGTTGTTTGGCCTGATCTAGAAAGCTAGATGGTTTGCCATAAGCCATTTCATAAGCGTGATGGAACACTAAGCTTTCAGGCAATTGTAGGACATCACCTGTTAAGCTTGCAGATGTCGCATTAATCACAACATCAAACTCACCAGCGAGTTGGTCTAAGCCTGTTGCTTTAAGTTCTGCGTGTGGCACAGCATCTTTTAAATCGTCAACGAGTTGCTCAGCACGGGCGAGGGTACGATTAGCGATCACAATCTGTTTTGCACCTGCCTGTACCAAAGGGTAGATGACACCGCGGGTTGCACCGCCAGCCCCTAAAATTAAAATACGACTCTCTTTTAGTTCCCAGCCCAATGCCTGAATTGCTGCAACTAAGCCCTGACCATCGGTATTATCGCCATACAGTTTGCCGTCCTGCATCCACAACGTATTAACGGCTTTGGCGATCTTGGCACGTTCAGTCAATTGGTCGCAAAGAGCAAAGGCTTGTTCTTTAAAGGGTACGGTGACATTCATTCCCACGCCTTTTTTTGCAAAGAAATCTCTAGTTGTATTTTCAAAGCCATCTAAGGGTGCAAGGATTTTTTTATAGTGTAGATCGACCCCAGTTTTTGCTGCGAATGCATGGTGAAGTTCAGGTGAGCGAGATTGTTCAATCGGATTTCCAATTACAGCAAATTGTTTGGTCATTGTGCGACGATTAACTGAAGAAAATAGCTGAAGTGTATAAAGTTATTGATCTGATCGCAATCAGATCATGGATACTTTGATGGCTTCAGCCAGCTTTTGGATATTGCGCCAAATTTCATCAGGTTGATGCGCTGCATAACCAAATAAGACTGCGCTTTGGGAATTGTCGGTTTGGCAATATCGAGAAAGGGGTTGAACCGCCAAATCAACCTTTAAGCAGTAAGCAATAAATTCTTGTTCCGTCCAATTTGGATTTAACCAACAGAGTAAATGTATTCCTGAATCTGTCACTTGAATTGTTAAAATATCTGCAAGATAGGTCTGGATCGCGTGAATCAAGACCTGTTGACGTTCATAACATGCTTTACGAATTTTGCGAACATGCCGTGCGTAATGGCCTTCTTGGATAAAAAGGCTTAAAGCAACTTGTTCTAAATAAGAACATTGGCTGTCGATTTGCTTCTTTGCAAGACTAAATAGTTCGATTAATGCCTCTGGTATCACCATAAAGCCTAAGCGAAACTCGGGGAACATCATTTTGGAAAATGTTCCTGAGTAAATCACACGTTGCTGATGATCTAATCCTTGTAGGGCTTGAATAGCACGAGAGCCGTAACGAAACTCACTATTATAGTCATCTTCAAAAATCCATTTTTGCTGTTGCGCAGCCCACTCCAACAGCATTAAACGGCGCTTTAAACTTAATGTACCGCCTAATGGAAAATGGTGTGAGGGTGTTGTATAAATCAATTTACTTTGTGCATGATTTTGAATGATGTCTGGAATATTCATCCCTTCATCATCACTTAAAATAGGTTGTGTTTTTGCCCCAAAACTCTGAAAAACTGCTAAAGCTGCATCATAACCAGGTTCATCCATGCAGACCTGATCCTGCTTCTGCAATAAGGCGAAAGCGGTTAAATGGATCGCTTGTTGGGTGCCGTTCACAATCAAAATTTGTTGTGTTGTGCAATTCAAGCCGCGTGTTGAACGAACATAGTTGCAAATTGCCTGTCGTAGAGCCAAGTAACCACGAGGGTCATGCGTTTGCCCCAATTGATGGTATGACTGCCGCCAAGCTCGGCCTAGGAGTTTCCCCCAAAGTCGGTGTGGGAAAAGATCAACACATCCGACTCCTACATGAAACACTCTTTTTTCTTGTGATGCTTGTTGTAATTGCCAAGTTTTAAGATGTTGCACAAGGTTTGGATTAACATCCAAATACTGAGTCGTCACAAGGTGATCAATTGGTGTTTGGGTTTGCGCATGAATCAATTGGTCGGGGATGACTGCACTGACATAGGTTCCAGAACTCGGTTTGGTGATGAGATAACCTTCATCTAATAAGCGCTCTAATGCTGCTAAAACGGAATTACGAGAGATGGACATCATTTCTGCTAAAGCACGACTTGAAGGAAGCTTTGCTCCAGCATGCAGCCTGCCATCTAGAATGGCCGTATGTAAGGCCGTATATAAGGCGTCTTTAATGTTGCCTTGTGCTAAGACGAGATGGGGAAAATGAGCAACAGATGAACTTTTCATTTCGAGTAAACTGGTACTGTCAAATAGATCAAAACTGTATCTTATAAACCATCCACAATCAAAACTACACTACGAACTCTCATTTCCAAGACTATAAAATTTGAGGAAAACTTCATGCAGCATCGAGACATCCAAGTGATTCCTGTGCAACAAGATGACTATCAACAGTGGATACCCTTTTGGCTGGCCTATAAGAATTTTTACAAGGTGGAACTATCTAGTGCCGTCACACAAACCACATGGCAACGTTTTTTTGACCAAACTGAGCCTGTCTATTGTGCAGTTGCAAAACAAGGAGATCAGCTTTTAGGTTTTGTACATTACGTTATTCATCGTTCAACTTGGGCGAAAAATAACTATTGTTATTTAGAAGATTTATTTGTTTCACCAGCACAAAGGGGGCAGTTGATCGGAAAGCAATTAATCGAATATGTGCAGCAACAAGCGAGGGAACATCAGTGTGATCGCTTATACTGGCATACACAGGAAACGAATCATACGGCACAGAAACTCTATGACTGGATTGCAGAAAGGCCAGGGATTATTGAGTATCGGATGCATTTAGATTAAGAAAAAAGCCAAAGCAGATGGTTGCTTTGGCTTTTAGATAGTTAGGCATTCAAACCTAACCAATCTCTAGGTTTTAGATAATAATCAGTGAGACGTTTCTCTGCTGAGTCCTCATCCCACTCAGGGCGATACGACCAACCTGCAAGATTCGGCAAACTCACCAAGATTGATTCAATACGACCACCAGTTTGTAGGCCAAACAGAGTACCGCGGTCATAGACCAAGTTATATTCGACATAACGACCACGACGATACAGTTGGAACTCACGCTGTGCTTCAGTATATGGTTGTTCACGGTGCTTTTCAAAAATCGGCAAGATCGCGGCTAAATAACCGTTGCCTACAGCTTGGATATATTTAAAGCAGGTTTCAAAATCCCATTGATTTAAATCATCAAAGAATAAACCACCGACACCACGTTGTTCATCACGATGCTTTAGGTAGAAATAATCATCACACCATTGTTTGTGTTCAGCATAGACATTTTCGCCAAAAGGCTGACATAAGTCATACGCAGTTTGATGCCAGTTTTGAACATCTTGATCATCTGGATAAAATGGGGTTAAGTCGAAACCACCACCAAACCACCACACTGGATCTTGACCTTCAGGCTCAGCCACAAATAGGCGAACATTGGCATGAGAGGTTGGAATATTTGGGTTTTTCGGGTGAATCACTAAGGATACGCCCAGTGCCTGTGCTTTCGCCCCAGCAATTTGTGGATGCCGTTCAGTTGCAGAAGCGGGGAGTTTACTAATATTGATGTGGGAGAACATGACCCCACCTTTTTCAATCACTTCACCATTTTGCAAAACACGAGAGCGGCCACCGCCACCTTCGGTTCGTTGCCAATCATCAATGATAAATTCCGCGGTACCACCGCCTGCACGTTCCTGTTGCTCTAGTCCTGCACAAATCCGTGCCTGTAGATCGAGTAAAAATTCGCGAACACGTTGAATATCAACTGAAGTTGGATGCTGCATGATGATCCTCTGAAAGTGATCTAGGGATTGCTTATATCAAAACATAAAACCCATAAAAAAAGTAAGGGTTTTTTATTTTTTACAATAAAAACCCTTTAACTGATTTATTTTTAAACGTTTTGAAAAATGAATTAAAAGTCATCTTTTTTATAGAGATGATCCATACGCTCACGTTTGGTTTTTAAATATTGTTCATTGAAAGGATTGCGACCTACCGTTAATGGAACACGCTCAACCACATTGATGCCGAGATCAGTCAAGGCTTTTAATTTAAGCGGGTTATTGGTCAGTAGTTTCACTTCTTTAATCTGAAGGTGATCCAACATAATGCTGCACATATCATATCGACGCGCATCAGCAGGCAAGTTCAATAACAGGTTCGCATCAACCGTATCATGTCCTTGATCTTGCAAGGCATAAGCACGAATCTTATTGGTTAAACCGATACCACGGCCTTCTTGACGGAGATAAAGAATCACGCCTTGACCAGCTTCATTGATCAAGCTTTGTGTGGCTTGTAGTTGCGGTCCACAATCACACTTGAGTGAAGCGAAAGCATCGCCTGTTAAGCATTCTGAATGGATGCGCACGAGTACAGGCTGATCTGGAGCCGTTTCTAAACCTTTAGATAGCGCCACATGTTCTTCGCCAGTTGCAGGGTCTTGAAACACGGAAATATTGAAGTCACCAAAAGCGGTGGGAAGCTTTGATGTTGCAATAAATTCAATTGGCACAGAGAGCTCACTATGATAATAAAAACAGTTCGAGTATAGCCTAATGTTTGAAGATTGCGTGAACTGGAATTTCTGATTTTTCACATAACTTTTTCTTTTTCATACAAAGCACACAATAATGGTTGATAAACAGTGACATAATTCAGGATAATCTAAGGGTCATTCTTTAAAATTTGCATGAGAATGTTCAGCACTACATCATTCGCACGTGTGGCTGATTGAAGGTAGATCGTATTTAATTGTATGATTGCCCCCATTTAAAACCCAGCTTCGGACTTGCCAGGCTTAAAAAGGCTTTGCCACATTATGTTGTATACCGAAATTCCAACTCAACGCCCTGTTACGCCATTGTTAGATGGAATTGATCATCCGCAACAATTACGTCAGCTCGAGCAAAGCCAACTTGTACAAGTTGCAGATGAGTTACGTCAATATATTTTGTATGCAGCAGGGCAAAGTGGCGGTCACTTTGGTGCAAATTTAGGTGTAGTCGAACTGACTGTTGCGCTGCATTATTGTTTTAACACACCTAATGACCGTTTAGTGTGGGATGTGGGTCATCAAGCTTATCCTCATAAAGTGCTGACAGGTCGTCGTGATCGAATTACCACGATTCGTAGTAAAGATGGTTTAGCTGCATTTCCAGCGCGTGATGAATCTGAGTTCGATACCTTTGGTGTTGGACATTCATCTACTGCGATTTCTGCTGGTTTAGGTATGGCCTTGGCGCGTCGTTATCAGAACGATCCATGCGACGTTGTGGCAATTGTGGGCGATGGTGCAATGACAGCGGGCATGGCTTTTGAAGCCATGAATGATGCGGTTGCGCATGATGCAGACTTGATCGTCGTCTTAAATGACAATGATATGTCGATTTCGTGCAGTACCGGTGGTTTTGCAAAACATTTGGCTGCGATTTGGGAAACAGGCCAACTGGTCAATGTAAATGAACAAGGCGAAGCCTATGTTCAACCGCACCCGAAGTGGACATATAACTCTCGTTTACACCAATCTGCGACAGATGCAGCCGATAATTTATTTAAAGCAATTGGTTTTGATTATTTTGGGCCATTTGATGGTCATGATGTGGATCAGTTGGCGCAAGTTTTCCATGCGCTTAAAAAGCGTAAAGGTCCACGTCTGGTTCATATTTATACGAAAAAAGGGAAAGGATTCGCACCAGCGGAAGCCGATCCGATTACCTATCATGCCATTACCAAGATTGCACCAGCAGCAACTACACCTGCAAAAAAATCACCTCCAAAATATTCAGATGTATTTGGGCAATGGTTATGTGATGAAGCAGCGCAAGATGATCGTTTACTCGCAATTACCCCAGCGATGTGTGAAGGCTCTGGCATGGTTCAATTTGCGCAGCAATATCCTGAGCGTTTCTTTGATGTTGCCATTGCAGAACAGCATGCAGTGACTTTAGCTGCAGGTATGGCATGTGAAGGTCTTAAACCCGTTGTTGCGATTTATTCAACCTTCTTGCAACGTGGTTATGATCAATTGATTCATGATGTTGCATTACAAAATCTGGACGTCACCTTTGGCATTGATCGTGCTGGTTTAGTGGGTGAAGATGGCCCAACCCATGCCGGTGCTTATGATTACGCCTATATGCGTACCGTACCTAACATTGTGATCATGGCGCCGAAAGACGAAAACGAATGCCGCCAAATGCTGCATACCGCTTATCTCTACAAAGGGCCAACTGCAGTACGCTATCCACGTGGGGTGGGTACGGGTGTTGAGATTCAACAGCAGATGACAGCGATGGAAATTGGTAAAGCTGAAATCGTTGCTGAATTTAATGTGGATGCTGAACAGCAGATCAGTATTCTTGCTTTTGGTAGTCGTGTTGCAGCAGCGGTAGAAGCCGCTCAGCAGTTTGCAAACAAACACTCGATGGGTGTGCGTGTGGTGAATATGCGCTTTGTGAAGCCTTTAGATGAGCAAATACTTCGTGATTTGGCTCCACGGACCCAACTCTTTGTAACAGTAGAAGAACATGCCGTGATGGCTGGTGCGGGGAGTGCTGTGAATGAGTTCTTAGCACATGCGAAGATTCTTAAGCCAATTTTGAATATTGGTTTGCCAGATAGCTTCTTACATCAGGCAACGCATCAGCAAATGTTGCAAGATTGTGGTTTAGACAGTCAGGGAATTTTAACTTCAATTGAGCAGGCTTGGTTTTAATCTATAAACTCATGTAAAAGCGAAAATAATTTTTCGCAACATTTTTCCCCTAAAAGCGCTTATATTTGCTAGAATATACGCGCTTTTATGCATTATTCTTTGTCAAAATCTTCAAATTTGTAGTGGGTGTTCAATGGAACCTATGGTGGTTATGGCTGCGCGTGCGGCTCAAACAGTTGGTCAAGAGCTTTTAAAGGCACATCAAAATCGTCATAAACTCGATTTGCAAGTTGAAGAAAAAGGCATCGATGGTCCAGTAACGCGTGTCGATCGTTACTTGGAACAACTTACAATTGATACCCTCCGTAAAAGCTATAAAAACCACAGCTTCCTTGGCGAAGAGTTTGGTATGCAAGAAGGTAAAGGTCATGATGCAGATTGGTGCTGGGTGATTGATCCTTTAGATGGCACACAAAACTTTATTAATGGTTTCCCACATTTCTGTATTTCTATTGCTGTACAACATAAAGGTGTTACTCAACACGGCGTGATTTATGATCCTGTGCGTGATGAATTATTCTCTGCAAGCCGCGGTCGTGGTGCAGTGATGAACCAACGCCGTATCCGTGTCAATGTAAAAGAAAGCTTAGAAAACACTTTCCTTGCTGTTGGTCATCCATACCGTGCAAAACGTAATGGCGAAATCGTTTCTTATGCAGAACAGCATTTTGCTTCATTATTGGCAGTGACTAAATCTGGTGCGCAAATCCGTCGTGGTGGTTCAGCTGCACTTGATTTGGCTTATGTTGCTGCAGGCCGTTTTGATGGTTTCTTTGAGCTTGGCTTAAAACCATGGGATATCGCTGCAGGTGAGTTGATTGTGAAAGAAGCGGGCGGCGTTATTGTTGATGCTCGTGGTGGCAATGATTCATTGGATAATGGTCAAGTGATTGCTTGTTCACTCAAGATGTTAAAACCATTGATGCAAACCGTAGTTCCTGCTTGGGGCGATGCTGCAAAATAATTTGCCGAATTCTAAAAAAGCCCTCAATGTTTGAGGGCTTTTTATTTTCAGCTTAGTGGGGCAGTTATGAAGATTATTTATGAGGACGAGCGATTTTATATAGAGACACATCATGAAATACAGATAGATAATATTGAAGAGCAAAATATTGATTTTTGGTTATTAACTGTTAATGGTAAGACATTTTCTGGAAGTGCTTTTACGCTAGCAAATATTCAATATTTAATGATTAAAGATAATAGAGCTGGTGAGTCTGCTTTCGGTCCCTATTTTTGGAGTGCTGATATGCTGGTTCTTAAAGAAATGACTATAGAGTGTTTAGTAAGCACGATTGAAAATATATTAAATGATGAATCTTTAGATATAGGAAGAATTTTTACTCAAGTACCTAATTATTCTTAATCTTTTGTTTTTACTATGGCTTGGATACAAATATAAAGTGTGATGAAATTGAAAAAACCTATTAAAAAGGGTGACTTTTAAAATTATTCTGCTATAATCCGCCCACGCACTTAAATTCCAGTTC
The DNA here is from genome assembly GCF_000369525.1 of Acinetobacter higginsii. Classification (GTDB taxonomy): domain Bacteria; phylum Pseudomonadota; class Gammaproteobacteria; order Pseudomonadales; family Moraxellaceae; genus Acinetobacter; species Acinetobacter higginsii. Next base: position 138,394 of record NZ_KB850071.1, on the reverse strand, counting down.
ATTACCTGAACATTCAGTTCTATTCATCATTAGCGCACGCTGTCCGTAGAGAGGACCACATCTTGCGCCCAAATCGCTTAGCGATTCTTCAGGTTGAAGCAGTAATCAAGCGTGCGTTAAGTCCACATCGTCGTTATTCGGATCGCCGCTGAACTTCATCTATTTTTCAGCTTGAGTCGCTTTGCCGCTTGTTGCCGATGTCTATTTTTTAGCATTTATTAAAATGGAGCACCCATTAGGGTGAAACTCTCTATGAGCAAAACTTTTGCCGAATTTTCTTTACACGAAACCTTACAACAAGCGCTTGAAGGTTTAGGTTTTACTACACCAACTCCTGTGCAAGAACAAGCGATTCCCGCTGCATTAGAAGGGAAAGATTTATTAGTTTCGAGCCAAACTGGTTCAGGTAAAACTGCCGCATTTTTATTACCTACGTTAAATGCGTTAGCGGGTGAAGAAGCATTTGTTTCTTTTAAAGACCGTATGAAAGCAGTCACTCAGCCTACAATTTTAGTTATTTCTCCTACACGTGAATTGGCTCAACAAGTGAGCCAAGACGCAATTGCATTTGTACGTCACATGAAAGGTGTTCGTATTGCTGCAATTATGGGTGGTATGCCTTTTGGTAAGCAAATTCAACAGCTTAAAGGTGCACAAGTTGTTGTTGCGACTCCAGGTCGTTTACTTGATCTTGTAAACCGTCGTCAAATTAAACTTGATAAAGTTGAATCATTAATTGTTGATGAAGCAGACCGTATGCTTGATCTAGGTTTCTCTGAAGATCTAGAAGCAATTGGTGAATTAGCAGCAAACCGTAAACAAACATTAATGTTCTCTGCAACATTTGCGGATCGTATTATCCGTCTTGCTGAACGCATGATGAATGATCCACAACGTATTGCAATTGAAACTGGTCACAGTACCAATACTGATGTAACGCAAACATTGCATTGGACTGATGGTTTCGAACACAAGAAAAAATTACTTACGCATTGGTTATCTGACGAATCAGTAGATCAAGCTGTTGTATTCGCAAGCACGCAAGAAGATACAGATATGCTTGCTGAAGAATTAGCTGAAGCTGGTCACTCAGTTGTTGCGTTGCACGGTGCAATGCCACAAACCGTTCGTAACCGTCGTTTACGTAGCATTCGTGAAGGTCGTGCAAAAATCTTAGTTGCGACTGACGTTGCAGCACGTGGTTTAGACGTACCAACAATTTCACACGTAATTAACTTCGGTTTACCGATGAAAAACGAAGACTATGTACACCGTATCGGTCGTACAGGTCGTGCGGGTCGTACAGGTCAAGCCGTTACTTTAGCGACTTACCGCGAGCGTGGTAAAATCCGTGCGTTAGAAGATTACTTAGATGCACGTTTAAATGTATCTGAAATTGAAGGTCTTGAGCCATCTCCACCTCCTGCGCGTTCAGGTCGTGATGGTGGTGGTCGTGGCCGTGATGGCGGTGGTCGTGGTCGTGGCGGCCGTGATGGCGGTCGTGGCGGTTTCGGCGGTGGTCGTCGTTTTGAAGGCGAAAGCAATTTCAAACGCCGTGAAGGTGGTGATGACCGTCCACGTCGTAGCTTCGATGACAAGCCTCGTGGCGAACGTCCATCATTTGGTGGTGAAGATCGTCCACGTCGCGAATTCAATTCAGATCGTCCACGCCGTGAAGGTGGTTTCGAAGACCGTCCACGTCGCGAATTTAATTCAGATCGTCCACGCCGTGAAGGTGGTTTTGAAGACCGTCCACGTCGCGAGTTCAACTCTGATCGTCCACGTCGTGAAGGTGGTTTCGAAGACCGTCCAAAGCGTAGTTTTGGTGGTGAAGACCGTCCACGTCGCGAGTTCAACTCTGACCGCCCACGTCGTGAAGGTGGTTTCAATGATAAACCGCGTTTTGATTCGAATGATGACAACCGTGGCAACCGCGTAGATTACAAACCACGTCGTGAAGGTAGCTTCGGCGACCGTCCAAAACGTGATTTTGGTGATCGTCCTGCTCAACGTGAAGGTGGTTTTGGCGACCGTAAGCGTAGCTTCGGTGGTGATGACCGTCCAAAGCGTAGCTTCGGTGGTGAAGATCGTCCAAAACGCAGCTTCGGCGGTGAAGATCGTCCAAAACGTAAGTTTGGTGAAGATAGCCCAGCACGCGGTACACGTGAAGAAACTTTCGGTGGTGACCGTCGTCGCAAAAACGATTTTTAATCGTTAAAAACCGATGAAAACAAGAAGCCAGTTGAAAAACTGGCTTTTTTATTTTGTGTTAGTCATGTAAAATCTTAAAAATGTGTACTAATTCAAATTTTATATAAGAAATGAATAGGGTTAAGCAAAATAAAAGTCTTTTGAGTCAAATGTGGTCTTTCATGTGTAGTGAAGGACTGCCGTGTCTATTTGTCATTCTGATGCTTTGTAATGGCTTGTTCTTTGCCTATGCACTTTTTGATACCAGTCACTCTGATGCTTTTAATGTCAATTCTCAACATACCACCAGCCAAACTTATTCGAAGAATAACTACATAAATTAAATAATCTTCGTACCATCGGTTATCAAAATAAAAACAAGCGTTTAATGTTTCAGTGTATAGTATGCGTGCATAAAAAGTGCAGGAATGAATGCCATTATGAATAACAAATCTCCTCTCGATACCGAAGCCTTAATTGAAGTTAAAAACTTGAGCTTTAATCGAGGAGAACGCGTCATTTATGACGATATCAGTCTTAAAATTCGACGTGGTCAAATTACTGCAATTATGGGACCGTCTGGTACGGGTAAGACGACTTTATTACGTTTGATTGGTGGCCAATTGCTTCCTGATCATGGTGAAGTGCTGCTCGACGGTAAAGATATTGCGACAATGTCGCGTCAAGAATTATTCGCTGCACGTGCACGTATGGGAATGCTATTCCAGAGTGGTGCATTATTTACCGATATGTCGACCTATGAAAATGTCGCTTTTCCCATCCGCGCACATACCAAATTACCCGAACATATTATTGCAGAGTTAGTTGCGTTAAAACTTGAATCAGTGGGCTTGCGTGGAGCTGAGCAGTTGATGCCATCAGAGCTTTCCGGCGGGATGAACCGTCGTGTTGCTTTGGCACGTGCGATTGCGTTAGACCCTGAATTGATTATGTACGATGAGCCATTTGCAGGCCAAGATCCGATCGTGATGGGTGTTTTGACCCGCTTAATCCGCTCTTTGCGTGATGCTTTAGATTTAACCACGATTATCGTCTCGCATGATGTTGCAGAGACCTTATCGATTGCTGATTATATTTATGTGGTTGCTGAAGGCAAAATTCAGGGTGAAGGTTCACCTGAACAATTAAAAAATCATGCATCGCCATTTGTACGCCAGTTTTTAACAGGTTCGATTGAGGGACCTGTCGAATATCAATTTACTCACCAAGCATATTTAGATAACGAGGTTCGTCCATGAATGCGATTGCCTGGTTAGGTAGACTCGTTATTGAGCGGATAAAGGGGATTGGTGCTGCGGCACTGATGCTTTTGCAAGTTTTATTTTCCATGCCATCGAAAGGTGGATTTCAGCGCTTTATTTACCAAATGTATCGTGTCGGGGTGATGTCCCTGCTGATTATCGCTGTTTCTGGCTTGTTTATTGGTGCTGTTCTTGGTTTGCAGATGTATAGCATTCTGGTCACCTTTGGTAGTGAGGCAATGCTAGGTACTGCGATTTCATTGACACTATTGCGTGAATTGGCTTCCGTGGTTGCTGCATTGCTCTTCGCAGGTCGTGCCGGTTCAGCATTAACTGCTGAAATTGGTTCCATGAAACAAAGTGAACAACTTGCCAGCATGGAAATGATCGGAGTTGATCCGCTCAGACAAATCGTGTCGCCACGTTTATGGGCGGGAATTGTCAGTCTTCCGATGCTGACTGTGATCTTTGCAACCATTGGTATTATTGGTGGCAAGATGGTGGGTGTTGATTTCTTGGGTGCGGATGAAGGCTCATTCTGGGGCGGTATGCAAAGTAGCGTACAATTCTGGCATGACGTTTTTAACGGCACCATCATCAAAAGCATTGTATTTGCTTTAATTTGTACATGGGTAGCGGTATATCAAGGTTATGCTTGTGATCCGACGCCAGAAGGTATCGCGACTGCAATGACCAGAACGGTCGTATATTCTTCACTTTGTGTATTAGGTTTTGATTTCGTGTTGACTGCGGTCATGTTCGGAGGGATTTAATGAAATCACGTACTAGTGAGCTGGCCGTAGGTATTTTTGTCATTATCTTCGGTATCGCTCTATTTTTTCTTGCGATGAAAGTCAGTGGTTTAGTCGGTACTAATTTACGTGATAGCTACAGCATGACAGCGCAGTTTGATAACGTAAACGGTTTAAAAGCACGCGCGAAAGTCACCATGAGTGGCGTAACCATTGGCCGTGTTGAATCGATTACACTTGATCCAGTGACACGTTTGGCAACTGTAAAATTTGATCTAGATGGTAAGTTGACCAGTTTTAGCCCAGAGCAACTGAAAGAAGTGCAAAAGAATGCACTTGAAGAATTGCGCTATAGCGCTGATTATCAACAAGCTGATGCTGCGAAACAAAAAGAAATGGAACAGCAACTTATTGCTAACATGACCTCCATCACCAGTCTTGATGAAGATGCTTATATTATGGTTGCAACCAATGGTCTATTGGGTGAGAAATATTTGAAAGTTGTCCCAGGTGGTGGTGTGAACTACTTAAAACGTGGTGATGTAGTTTCAAATACCCAAGGTACAATGGATTTAGAAGATTTAATCAGTAAGTTTATTACTGGTGGTGCTGGTAAAGCCACATCGAGCTCAACAGCGACAGAAAGTCCAGCTTCAAAGCCAGCGGCGACTGAAGCAGAACCCTCTTTTGTTGAGTAATTCAGGTTAGGAGATTGAAGTGAACACATTATTGAAACAAACTCTAACAGCAAGCGTATTATCAACAATGCTTGCAAGTGCAGCATTTGCGGCACCAACAGAGACCCCACCTGATTTTGTTAAGCGCGTAGCTGATGGCTTGATTACTCGTTTAAAAGCAGATAATGCAAAATTACAGAATAATCCAGCTCTGGTCAGAACGATTATTCGTCAGAATCTTGACCCGTATGTGGACTCACAAGCATTTACCCGTATTGTGTTAGGGACGTATGCGAATAACCAATACACCAATGCTGCTCAACGTGCTCAGTTTGAACAAAACTTCCGTGCGGTCATTATTGAGAACTATGGTGGTGCTTTCGCTAAATATACCAACGAAAGCTACACGATGCGTCCGTTTAAATCGACCAACAGTAAAAACCCTGTGGTTACTTTAGACTTCTTGCACAATGGTGAAAAAATTCCAGTATCGTTCCAGTTAACCGACAAAGGCGATCAATGGAAGGTACGTAATATCAATGTGTCTGGTATTGACCTTGGTTTGCAATTCCGTAATCAGTTTGCGGCAACGGTTCAACGTAATGGTGGTGACATCAATAAAGCGATTGCGACATTTAAACCAGATGCAGATGCTGCTGTTAGCAAAAAATAAGTAGGTGACGGGTGATTCAATATATTGATCAGCAATTAATTGTGTCAAAGACAATTAATTTTGAAAATGCAGAACAGATCTATCAGGCTGGTTTAAAGCATATTCAGCAACATCAGAATTTTCCTTTGGTTGTTGATTTGGCCCAACTTGAACAAGGCAATACTTTATCTTTGGCGGTATTGGTGCAATGGCTGCGTCAAACTCCTGAAAATAAAGGTCTACACTTCAAAAATGTGTCTGAGAAGATGTTGAAAATCATCCAAGCTTGCCATTTACAAGATGATTTAAAATTGATTTGATTGATCTGGCAAAGTGGAAAAAGAGAGCTATTTTTAGCTCTCTTTTTTATGCTTAGCTTTTGGGGAAGGCAGAAAATAGCGCCTCACAGCTTGGATATTTTTGATGTAACTTTGCTAAATAATAATTCTGATCATATTCTAAAAAACCATCCAATAATTTGATGCTGGATGGGGTATTACTGCAGCTTTTAACTTGTCTATCCCATACCGTAAAGGGCGCAATTGGATGATCGATCGATATGATATTTTTCTCACAACCTAATAATGCCATAGTGCTGATCCGATAATGATTGGGAGCAGCAGAATCTGCGGGATAGGCAAGACCAATCACTAAATCATTTGCTTTTATTGTTTTGGCTGGAAAATTACTGTGCCACTGGGTGGGTTTAGGTGTAAATAACCTAGTGAGAAAATGCTGAAATATAAAGCGAACATGTTGAAATTCAAATTGATTTTGGGTGTCAGAAGACTGTTTTTGTATAGATTGAACACGTGCGATAAATACATCTTTTGGGGAGTGAGGTGCGCATGCAAAAGCTGTTGAAATTGAAAGGATTATACTCAAAAATAGAAATAATCCTTTCCTGTTTAGATCCATTTTTTCCAACGGAAGTAAAACATTGGCAAGACGAGGAAGGCCATCAGAATACCAATCACAATCCAAAAACTGAGGCTGCCATGAGCAAAAGGTAGCACATCGGTGTTCATCCCATAAATACTCGCGATCAGCATTGGGGGCGCAAGCATACTGGGTAAAATCGAGAATCGACGAATCGTGTCGTTCTGCTCAGTATTAATGAATCCAGAAGTGGTATCCAGTAAGAATCGCACTTTTTGGAATAAGAAGGCATCATGTTCGACTAGAGAGCGAACGTCTTCACTTAACTCGCGAATGTCGGCATCATAAATGTGACTGCCTAATGCACGCGGGCGTGCTAAAAAGGTCAATACACGGCGTAAATCAATTAAACAGAGTTGTGCCTTTCCCAGCATATCTTCTTGCTGGGCTAAGCGGGTAATCATGTCATCAAGGTCTAAAATTTTCTCGCGATGATGGTTATTCAGGACTTCTGTGGAATATCGTTCCAAGTCCTTGTGGATATCTTCCAAGATATCCGCAAGCTCATCTAGTTTCGCTTCAAGTAGGCCGAGCAAGATCCATGTGGGATCTTTATAGTCCATGTCATAGTCATTACGACGCGCGCGGGCACGAAATGCACGGAAGGCAACCAATTTTTCACCACGCATGGTAAATAGGCGATCTTTATGCAAAATAAATGCAACCGTTTGTACCATTGCTAACATGGGTAAGGAGTCGTCAGTATCACCATCGACTTGAAAGTTTTTATTCTTTGTTAAAAAATAGGTACTGATATGCAAAATTCCATCATCATCACGGTAAAATCGTGCAGATGAGGAAATATCTTCAAGCGACTTTAGGGTTGGTAAGTTTCGGTCATACGCATCCAGAACCCATTGTTGTTCTTCTTGGGAGGGGGCGATGAGATCAATCCAGACCAGTTCGGGGTGGAGGTCGAAACCTCCGTTGATGGTTGCATCTTCTAGACTACCGCGCTCTGTGGCATAAAAGGCTTCAAGCATGTCTTTTTTCCTCGCGCAGTCGGTGTAATGTTTTCGGTCGTTTACCGAAAAGCAGGGTGTATTTTAGACAAGGATGAAACGAAAAACACTTGCCTAAACGTTATTTTCTCAAAAATCTTGTTACATAGCCTACTTTATCAGCATGACAGTTATATAAAACGGTTTTAATTGTATGAATTCTATATGTGTTTTCTGTGGTTCTTCTCTCGGTAATGATCCCATTTATCAGCAAATGGCTGAGGCGACTGGTCAGGCAATTGCTGCACAGGGAAAAACCTTGGTTTACGGCGGTGGTCGTTCTGGTCTAATGGGAGTGGTCGCCAATAGTGCATTACAGGCGGGTGGGCGAGTCATCGGGGTGATTCCTGATGCTTTGGTCGATCGAGAACTAGCACATACGGGTTTAACTGAATTGTATATCGTTAAGAATATGCATGAGCGTAAAACTAAAATGGCTGAGCTATCCGATGCCTTTGTGGCTTTACCGGGTGGAGCGGGCACGCTGGAAGAAATCTTTGAACAATGGACATGGAGCCAATTGGGGATTCATCAGAAACCATGCGCATTTTTAAATGTGGATGGCTTCTATGATGGCTTGATCCAGATGATTCAGGGCTCGGTTGAGCGCGGCTTTAGTCAGGAACGTTTTGTCGATAAGTTGATTGTGGCGGAACAAATTGAGGATATTCTTATGGCATTTTCAAATTATCAGCCAGCGACACCGAAATGGATGTCGACTGCTGAAATTCAGGCTTGAGGATCAATGAGTGAAAATTATCACCGTCGCGGCTGCCGTGATTTTGAATGAACACAATCAATTGTTATTAGTACGCAAGCAAAACACGCATGCATTTATGCAAGTGGGCGGCAAATTGGAAATGGATGAAGCACCTGAAATCACGATGCAACGTGAGATTTTGGAGGAAATTGGTTGTGAATGTGAGCTGAAACAATTCATTGGTCGTTTTGAAACAGCTGCAGCCAATGAACCCGATCATGTTTTGGTAAGTTATGTGTATGCCGTTGAATTAAAACAGCCACCGCAAATTGCAGCTGAAATCGCAGAAATGAAATGGATTGATTTAGATGATCAATTTACTTTACTTGCGCCCTTAACGAAAGAAATTGTGATTCCGTGGTGTCAGCAAAATCAAATGAATTAGTTTGTTGTACTTGTGCGGCTGCTATGCAGGCACTATAGATTTGTTGGCAGCCGAGTTGGGTCAGTACCTTAGATAAAGCACGAATTGAACTGCCTGTGGTCAGGACATCATCGAGAATAAGGACTTTGCGATAACGAATTGAGTTAGGTGGTGCTGCCACAAATTGTTGCTCAATATCTTCCATACGTTCTAAGCGCGATAAGCCTTTTTGTGAGTGTTGAGCCAAGCGTTGTACTGGTTGCCACACAGGAACATTTAGGTGAGCGCTTAGTGTTTTGGCCAATAGCAGGGCCTGATTAAAACCACGTTCTGTTAGGCGATCAATCGAAATAGGCATTGGTACAATCGCATGTACTTTAGGAAGTCTGAGTTGTAATAGCAGGCCTTCTAATATTCTTTGATGATGCAGTTTCTGCTCGTATTTGAATTGTTGAATCAAGCGATCAATTGGATATTGATAATGGCAAGCAACCAAGACTTGTTGCTGGTTACGTTCAATGCTTTGCTTCAACCAAGGCAGTTGTTGCCAGCAACTGTGGCATACACCAAACTGACGTTTCATGCCGATGTCGCAGAGACTGCAAGGCGTAAAATAATCAAAAAGCTGCTGTGCTGATGTGCCAAGTCGTTTAAACATAGGCATATCTTGGGGCCTCAGGCAGCCAGCGCTTGAGTAGACCATCTGCATGCTGGGGATAATCTTTCAGGATTTGCTCTGCCACATAATGTGCTTGAGTAAGCAAATGATCATCCCGTTCTAAACGTGCCACTCGAAAGCCCATATCTCCGGTTTGTTTGGTGCCAAGTAATTCTCCCGGACCTCGAATTTCCAAATCCTTTTCTGCGATCACAAAGCCATCATTGCTCTCGCGTAAAATCGAAAGCCGTTCCTGCCCATTCTGCGATAATGGGGTTTTATACAGTAGGGCACAGAAACTGGCGGTTGCACCACGCCCCACGCGACCACGAAGTTGATGCAGTTGGGAAAGGCCTAAGCGTTCTGCATTTTCAATCACCATAATCGACGCATTAGGGACATCGACCCCGACTTCAATCACTGTAGTGGCAATTAACAGTTGGGATTGATTGTCTTTAAACGCTTGCATCACTGCTTGCTTTTCATCAGCCTTCATCTTGCCATGTACCAGACCAATGTTGATGTCTGGAAAACGCTCTTTAATTTCTTGATAAGTGGCTTCTGCGGCTTGCGCATCCAGCGTTTCAGATTGTTCCACTAAGGTACAGACCCAATAGGCTTGTTTACCTTCGCGGCAATTGCTAGCGATGCGTTGTAATACCTGTTCACGACGCTCTAGGGGAATGGTTACGGTTTGAATTGGGGTTCGTCCAGGGGGTAACTCGTCAATAATCGAGGTGTCTAAATCCCCATATGCACTCATCGCTAAAGTACGGGGAATCGGTGTTGCCGTCATCACCAATTGATGCGGCGTAAATTGATCTGCACCCTTATTTCTTAAGGCAAGACGTTGGTCGACACCGAAACGATGTTGCTCATCAATAATCACCAAGCCAAGTTTAGAAAATCCAACAGTGTCTTGAAACAGAGCATGCGTACCTACGATTAGTTGCGCATGACCTTCTTTGATTTGTTGTTCCGCTTGAGTTCTGGCTTTGCCTTTTTGTTTGCCTGATAGCCATGCCACCTGAATGCCTAAGGGTTCAAACCAGCGTTTAAAGTTTAAGTAATGCTGTTCGGCTAAAATTTCAGTTGGTGCCATGAGGGCTACTTGCCAATCCGCTTCTAAGGCATGGCAGGCAGCGACTGCAGCTACTAAGGTTTTACCTGCGCCCACATCACCTTGCACCAAGCGTAGCATCGGTTGATCTTGTTTAAGATCTTGCAGAATTTCTTTGGACACCCGTTTTTGTGCATTGGTCATTTGGAAGGGCAAGCCTTCCAAGAGTTTCTTTGCAAGTACTTTACTGCTGCTAAAGCGAGGTGCAGAAATTTGCCGAATATAGGCACGTCGGGTGAGTAAACTAATTTGATGGGCAACCAGTTCTTCAAAAATCAGGCGTTGTTGTGCAGGATGCGAACCTTGATTGAGTTGCAGCATATTGGCATTAAGCGGCGGCTCGTGGATGTAATGGAGCGCTTGTTTAAGCTCATAGCCATTGCTGTATTTGCTGGGCAGTAATTCAGGTAAGTCATCACTATGATGCTGCAAGGCTTGGTGGACGTATTCACGCAGCTTGGGTTGAGTTAAGCCTTCAGTGCTGGGGTAAATCGCAGTGAGTTGTGTCTTAGGTAAAGCAGTATGTTGCTGGATTACTTGAATTTCGGGATGATACAACTCCAAACCCCGTGCACCAACTCGAACTTCACCAAAAATCCGTAATCGTTGCCCCATTTGGATACGATCTGTCAGACCTTTATAAATATGGTAAAAGCGCAAGGTTACCTTGCCAAAATCATCTTGTAGCAGAGCTGCGAGCGATTTCTTTTTCCCCGGAGGGAAATCGACAGAACGAACTTCACCTTCAAGCAAGTAACTTCGTCCAACGATCAGCTGATTCATTGGAATAATAGTGCTACGATCTTCATAGTCACGGGGAAGATGGAATAACAAATCATCCGTGCTAAAAATATGAAGCTTTTCTAAGAGGGTCGCTGCGGCAGCACCAACGCCTTGTAATTGCTGAACTGATGTCATCTCTGCTCAAAGGTGTGTATGCATATTTTATTTATTGGTTATGGTAAAACATCTCAGCGTGTCGCTAAACACTTATTTGAGCAAGGTCACCACATTAGCACAATTAGTCGCAGTGAAAAAACAGATTGTTACGCGACCCATTATATTCAGGATATTCATCAGCTGGATTTAAGTAAACTGCTACCTGTTGATATGGTGTATGTGATATTGGCCCCTGCACAGAGTGGTATAGCGGCTTATCAGCAAACCTATCTTGATAGTGTATTACCTATTGTCAACGCACTCAAAGTACATCCCGTACAACGTATTGTCGTGGTGTCCTCGACTCGGGTGTATGGCGAAAATGCAGGAGAGCGAATTGATGATGAATCGCTGATACAACCTGCTGATGAGCAAGGGCACATTCTTCGGGAGATGGAATTACTCTGGCAAGCGCATTATCCGCAACAAAGTATTATTGTTCGCCCGACTGGCATTTATGGGACTTCAATCGCCCGACTCAAAAAAATGGCAGAACAGAGTCTAACTTATCCCGCAATCCATTTTAGTAATCGCATTCATATTGATGATTTAGCAAAGTTTTTAGCACTATTAGTTAATTTAGCTAAAGTTGAAGCAAGTTATATCATTAGCAATAATACACCACTACCAATGCACGAAATATTATGGTGGTTTCAACAGCAACTTCATGTAAAACCCTTAAAACTAGTATCAGAACAACACACTGGCAAGCGAATTTACGCGACACGATTAGTTGAGATTGATTTTAAATTTGACCATTTGATTTGCTTTAATGACTATGCAGCGGCTTTATTGGTACATAGTAATGAAAAATAATTAGATTAGACTGTAAAGAAAGTTTAAAGAGTTGGTATGTATTTTGAATTATAAATACCAATAGATTCCTGAAAGGAACCGCCTAAATTAAGCACATGGTTTGCGGTGAGGCGTAAAGGTGATACATGAGAAAAATAATTTGCATGATCTTATTCGGGTTGATCACAACCACTAGCTGGGCTGTTGAGCAGTCTTGGTGCGTATTTGATCCTTTAAGTACAAAGGGTGATATTAGTCGCCGTCTACAGGATATTCGTTTGTATGCGCTACAGAATCAAGTTCAATTAAAATTTCAAACCTTTAAGAATGAAAAGGAGGCTATACAAGCTTTTGAGCAGCGTAAATGTTCAGGCTTGGTAGCATCCAACTTTAATACCTATCGCTATAACCGCTTTATGGGGACAACAGGTGGAATTGGTTTGATTCCCAATAATCGTGTCGCCAGAGTCTTTTTACAGCTTTTAAATAATAGCAATGTAGAAAAGCGTATGATCGGGACAGATTATGAAATGCTGGGTATGATCCCGATCGGCACGGCTTATATGATCATGAATACCCAACAGATCAATAAGGTGTCTCAATTAAAAAATAAAACCATTGGTATTTTGGAGAATAATCCACCACAGCAAGCCTTGGTGCAAAGTGTAGGTGCTAAACCTGTCTATGTAGATTTTTCCAATGCGGTGGAATCCTTCAAGCAGAAAAAAATTGATATTTTGGCTGCACCTGCCTATGGAATATTGCCGTATAACTTGAAAAAGGAATTTGGTGCAGACACGCAGGTCGTTAACTTCCCTATGGCGTATTTTGCGATGAATATCGTGATTCGACCACAAGTCTACCCAGCGGGCTTCGGTCATCAAATACGAGCTTGGTTTGTACGCAACAGCAATGTGCTTGCTGCACAAGCCATTCAATGGGAAAACCATTTACCAGCTTATTACTGGGCGGATATTTCAGGTTATGAGAAACAGGGTTATGACGCGATGGTGGTCAAAATTCGGAATCGTTATGTCGACTCTGGTTATTATGATGCATATTTTGTATCGCTGATTAAACGACTGAGATGTTTGGATGATCCGAAGTATTTAGAGTGTCGTTAGCACATTAAAAAAGGCAACCGAAGTTGCCTTTTGGGGTATCAACTCCTTATTGAATTGATACATCGCTTAATGAGCTTAGGTCAAGACACCTTCACGCAATAAAATACTGACTGCATGGGTGCGATTATGTGCGAGCAATTTCTTGACTGATGATTGGATATATTGATTAATCGTTAATTCACTTATGTCGAGGGCGTCAGCAATTTCCTTACTTCTTTCACCCAGTGAAACCCGTTTCATGACTTCAAGTTCTCGTTTGCTGAGACGATTCTTTAATTGCAAGGCAGTACCACCGGCCATATATTGACCGACCAAATGTCCAAATTGGGTAAGGGCATGGAGTAAAGTTGGATTGAGTTGAGTATCATCACTAAATTTGGTGCTGCAAATAAACCCCAATACGGCTGAACCATTACATATGGGTGTGACCGTAATGGCTTGTATATTACTTGCAATTTGATAGCGACTGCTCACCATTTTTAGGAAATCAATTCCTTGGCAAAAATGTGCCTTACGCTCCTGTATGGCTTGATAAATAATAGGAATAGAACGGATATCATCTCGTATTTCACTGATGTATTCGAGCCGTTCACCTTCCATTGAAATAATACCTTCTCCAAGAAAGCCGAACGCAGAATATCGGGAGAGTGTGGCATTCATCATCGGGAAAAGTGACATATAGGTCTTTAAAATCATAAAGAGTTGTTCTTCATGGCTTTTTGCCAATTCGATTTGTTGCACCTGTTTAATTATTCTAGAAGGCGGGATCAATACTTATCCTCCTTTTTAGGGAATTGTTAGTATAGAAATCGGGAATATCCGTATCCGATTCAAGCTCTTATGATGAATTTGTCAGCAAAATTCAAAAGGAGTATTTGAATATGATAAAAGCAGCTTTAGACACAAGCAATGTATTTTTGGATGCAGTTGTCGTTGGCGCAGGATTCTCAGGGCTTTATATGCTGTTAAAGCTGCGAGACGCTGGGTTTAAGACCATGGCTTTTGAAAAGGGTGAGGGTGTGGGAGGTGTCTGGTATTGGAATCGCTATCCTGGTGCCAAATGTGATACAGAAAGTTTTTCTTATAACTACACCTTTTCCGAAGAGCTGTTCCAAGAATGGAGCTGGTCCTCACGCTATCCGGAACAACCTGAAATTTTAGCTTATCTCAATTATGTGGCAGATAAGTTTGATTTAAAGAAAGACATTCAGTTTAACCAAACGATCATTTCTGCGCATTTTAACGAACAGAGCCAACGCTGGGACATTCATACACAGGAGGGACAACGGTTCTCAGCTAAGTATTTTATTTCTGGTGTGGGCTGTTTGTCTGCATCGAATATGCCTGTAATTCAAGGGCAACACCTCTTTAAGGGACAAGCTTACCATACGGGACATTGGCCGCATGACAAGGTCGACTTCAAAGGAAAACGAGTGGGTGTCATTGGTACTGGGTCAAGTGGCGTCCAAAGTATTCCAGAGATTGCCAAAGAGGCTGAACAATTATTTGTTTTCCAGCGAACTCCACAGTATGTGGCGCCTGCTAATAATCGTCCCTATTCAGATCAGGAACGTCAGCACATAAAAAATAGCTTTCAGACATTGAAGGCGCAAATGCATCAAACCATGTTTGGGATGCCACAAGACCCTCCAGACAAGTCTGCTATGCAAGATAGTGCTGAAGAACGCTTACAAGTATTTGAACATGCTTGGGATAAAGGTGGTTTTTATCTCGCAACTTCATATAACGATTTGTTGGTAAATGAACAATCCAATGCCGCAATTGCTCATTTCTTTAGAGATAAAATTGCAGACAGTATTGATGATAATGAAATTGCCAAACAGTTGCAGCCTCAATATTACTATGGAACCAAGCGTCCAATTTTAGGCTCGCAGTTTTATGAAACGTTCAATCAGGCACATGTGCAATTGGTCAATATTAAAGAGAATCCAATTGTTGCGATTGATGAGTATGGCTTGCAAACCACCGATGAATATTTTGAATTAGATATTCTGGTATATGCAACGGGATACGATGGCATGACTGGGCCATTGTTTAAAATGGATATCCGCGGCGTTGCTGGTATTTCCTTACAAGATAAATGGGAAAATGGAGCTGCGACCCGGACCTATCTTGGGCTCAGCACAGCAGGCTTCCCCAATTTTTTCATGATTACTGGACCAGAAAGCCCATCGGTACTTAGCAATATGCCTTTGTGTATTGAACAGCATGTCGACTGGATTACCGATTGCCTGAATTATATGCGAGATTGCGATCATGACCTGATCGAGGCTTCGGTTATGGCTGAAGATCAATGGAGTGCACGTTGCCAGGAGATTGCGGAATACACTTTATTTACCAAAGCTGAGTCATGGTATACCGGCGCCAATATTGCAGGAAAACCGCGACGCTTTCTGATCTATTTGCCTGGTATTGGACCATATCGACAGCTCTGTAATGAAGTTGCGGCAGATCAATATCGAGGATTTCAATTCAAACAAGTAGACAGTCACAATACAGTATGGAGTGCTTAATTATGAACTTTAAAAATAAATTTGGCATTGTAACGGGGGCTGGTGGAGGGATTGGCCGAGCAACGGCTATACAACTCTGTAGGCAGGGCGCACAAGTTCTGTTGGTGGATTATAACTATGAGGCCCTTCTTGAAACAAAACAATTAATTGAAGATGAGCACGGCATTGCCTACTGTAAACAAGCTAATGTAGCAAATTATGTTGACGTGCAGGCTTATGTGGATCAGGCAAACGAGTTGTTTCCACGAATTGATTTCTTTCATAACAATGCTGGTGTGCTCCAGAAACCTTCGTTATTACATGAAACGGAAGAGATTGAAGCGGAACGTGTTTTGAATGTGAATTTAAAAGGCGCTTATTGGGGAATGCAGCTGGTGCTGAAGCAGATGATGGGACAAAAATCTGGCAGCATTGTCAATACGTCATCTCATGCTGGCATACGTGCAGAACCTTATCTGGCAATTTATGCCGCGAGTAAACATGCTTTGTCAGGGTTGACAGTATCCGCTGCACATGAATATGGGCCGTACGGCATACGTGTTAACGCCGTCTGTCCGGGAGGTGTGGATACCAGCATGATTAGTGGCATGGTAAAAGACAGTGATGCATCACGTTTAGGTCCCTTAGGGCGTCTGGCTTTAGCGGGAGAAATTGCTAATAGTGTGGTGTATCTATTGTCAGAAAATGCTTCTTATATCAACGGAGTCTTGCTTCCAGTGGATGGTGGCCTAGCTAGTTAACTCGCATTAGACAAAGGAGTAAGCAACATGAGATATGTTCATAAGGAATTGCAGTCTGTATTGGCGCAACTCCCTGAGTTAATGATTAGTGCAGAGCAAATGCCTGCTATTCGTCAGTTCCTGAAAGATCATTTGATCGGTGATTTTCAAGCTCACCCACAAGTCGAATGCCTTGAGCAGTGGATTCCGTCACAACATCGTGGACGAGAGATTCGAATATTAATTTATCGTTCTCAATCCCTTCAGAAGCCGAGTCCTGCCGTACTGTGGATTCACGGAGGTGGCTATGTGATGGGAACACCTGAGATGGATGCCAGTCTTTGTGAGCGCTTTGTACTTGAGGCTGGTTGTCAGGTTGTTGCTGTCGATTATCATCTGGCACCTGAGTATCCTTATCCTGCACCTTTGGAGGATTGTTATGATAGCTTGTGTTGGTTATCTGAAAATGCATCTGCACTTGGTGTTGATGCTGACAAGATCGCGGTAGCAGGGGCGAGTGCTGGTGGTGGCTTAACCGCTGCGGTTAGCTTATTGGCTCGGGATCGTAAGGGACCAAAGATTGCATTTCAAATGCCACTTTACCCAATGATTGATGATCGTCTTCAGACGCACTCTAGTACTGAAATTCAGGATAGTCGAGTCTGGAATGAGCAATCCAATCGAAATGCATGGGCTATGTATTTAGGTGATATGCTAGCACAGCAAGTTCCATCTTATGCAGCTCCAGCAAGGGCTGAGGACTATGCTCATTTACCACCAACCTATACCTGTGTGGGTGATCAAGATCCGTTTAGGGATGAAACAATGGACTATGTGGCAGCACTGGCAAAAGCAGGAGTCCCCACTGAATTTCATTTGTATCCTGGCTGCTTTCATGGTTTTGATGGCTATGCACCAATGACGGTAATAGGACAACAGGCTATACAGCAATATGTTCAGGCATTAGCAACGTTCTTTCATGAATAGTCAGTAAAGCACTTATCTAATTTCTTTCAGAGATAAAAAAAGCAAACCTCGGTTTGCTTTTTTTATCTCTGAAATTTGAGTTGTATCGGTGTTAGTGGCTTTAAGCTTTCTTACGTTTTAAGCGACGTTTGGCTTGTTGTGAGGCCATTGCTTCTAATGCCTCAGCCAGCTCTTCATCGCTGAAGGTGGTGATATGCTGCAACATTTGTAAGGTGGTTTCATCTAAGACCAGCTGTGCACCTGCGGCCATTTCACTGAAGTTATCATCATATTCAATGAAACCTTGCTCATTATTACGAATATAATTTTGTTGAGTGAGGACCTTAATAAAGCTTTGGAATAAGGCTTTGTCAAAGAACTCAGGTGAGTTGAATTCATACAGCACAGATAAGCGTTGACCCAAGAGATGACTCAGCTCTTCAACTTGCTTGGTTGAAATGTTGCCTGAACCGCGCTGAGTAATCAGTGCCAGTGTCATGTAATAGCGTTCTAAACTTTGCTTTACTGGTAGAGCTAAAGTGACAAGCTTTTGATGTTCTTCACTATTTGGCGTTGGACTGAATAAATTGCCGTCATGATCTTGGAAAATCAAACCAATCTGAACCAAGGCATCGATATAATTATCAATCTGCTTTTGTAGATCAGCAGCTTCCCATTTCATGAATAATTCAGCTTTTAAAAACGGATACAAGGTACGGATCACATTGCTTAAATCATTCTTGTGAATTTTACCATTGTGCTCAACCAGCGAAGCCACCAATGACGGTAAAACAAAGGCGTGTAAAATGTTATTACGGAAGTAAGTCAGCAATACCGCTTGATTATCTTCAATCGCAATAATATCGCCTAGCACATGTTGTACACGTTTGATTAACTTGAGTTTGAGACCATAAGCAATAATCTCTTTACCTGACAATGAGGTCACTTGCGTGCGCTCATCATATGGTCGTTGTGTTGCCAAGTCACGGTAGATATCGAGCTGTTTCGCACAGATTTCTTCATCTAAAGTGTGTTTTGGTGTTGCCAATAGAATTAAAGACAGTAATGACACAGGGTTGATGACGACAGCGCGGTTGATGTTCTCTAAAATCAGATTGGCTGAGCTTGCAACGACATTAGAAATCTCTGTGGTGCTTGCGGTATCCGCCTGAATATTCTCCGCACCCTGTTGTTTCAGAATATCATTCAGGAATACAGGTTCACCGAAGTTGACATGCACTTTACCGAAGATACGTTCAATTTTACGTAAGGTTTTCACAATACCAAAAATGGATTCCGCTTCTTTCGGTTGACCTTGCATTTCGCCAACATAGGTTGAGCCTTCCATCAGGCGCTCATAACCAATATAGGTCGGTACAAAGACGATCGGCTTTGCAGGACCACGTAAATGACCTTGAATGGTCATCGCTAGCATACCAGTCTTAGGCGGGAGTAAGCGACCTGTACGTGAGCGACCACCTTCAATAAAGTATTCGATAGGCGTGTTGCGCGATAAAATGCTGTATAAATATTCTTTAAATACAGAGGTGTAAAGTGCATTTCCGCGGAAAGAACGGCGAATAAAGAATGCACCACCACCACGTAATAACTGACCTACAAATGGTAGATTAAGGTTATCACCTGCGGCAATATACGGAATCATCAAGCCACGCTTATAAATCACATAAGACAGTAATAAATAATCGATATGGCTACGGTGACATGGGGTGTAAACGATTTCGTAGTCTTTTGCCAGCTCACGTACGGTACTGAAATTATGTACCTCTACGCCGTCATAGAGTTGCGTCCATAAACGGGTTAAGGCCATATCGGCAAAGCGTACCGCAGATGCCGAATAGTCAGACACGATTTCATTGACATAGCCAATCGCACGACGTTCAGCTTCGAGCATACTGATTTTATGCTGAATGCTTTCACGACGAATGGCATCTTGTACCTCAGCTGACTTCACTACCGATTGCATCACATTGCGACGGTCTGATAAGTCAGGGCCAAGTACCACTTCACGTTGCTGATCTAAATAGGTATCTAAAGAACTTGCAATATAGGTTGCAGGTGAGATATTTGGATGGTTGGTCTTGGCATAATCTACCAACTCACGCAAAGATTGCGGCTCATGGAACTCTAAATAAGACTGGCGCCCATGCAAGCCAATATTCATCAGTTGTTTAACTGTACCTGGAGTTGCCCAAGTATCTGAAAATAATAATTTGAACCAAGAGTCTTCTTTGTCTGGCGAACGGCCCCAAAGTACGGTCACAGGTACCAGCTGAATATCAATATCAGTTTGTTGTTCTAAGGCTTCGACCAGTTGTAACAAGCGAGGCGGGAACGTTTGAGTATTAAAAAAATTGTTTTCGTTATGATGTAAAAACAAGACTGAATTTTTTTCTTGATAGCTCCCAAAACTCAAGGGGTCTAAGGCTGGTTTTAAATTTAGGCGGCGGGTCTCACCATCAACCACCAGCGCATTACTACGCGAATAATTTTGTAAAACATAGCAAACTAACTTATTTGAATCGGTTGTGTTTTGCTCTGTTGTGGTGGATTCTGTAGGAACTTCACCAAGAACATGTGGGGTTACCACAAGGTCAAGTAACTTACTCGAAAGTTGGCGATACATTTGACCAAATCCAGTCTTGGACATTACAAACTCCTAAATAATAATCCTGACATCGAGTCATGATGAACACGACATTCTGCGATATTCTTACATGAAACGGTATGTTATTTTCTGACAAAATATAGCGTATTTGGTAGATTTTATCGTTAAAAATCGTATTTTTAGCCGCTATAAATACATATTAAGATAATCAATACATCATTATCGTGACGGATGAATCATTTTATCCTGACCATTGTCATTTGAATTTGTGGCACAATCAAAATTATCAACCCTGAAAGGATTGGTTGATCTCTCCTCATTGATGTTGGAAGGCTATTACATGAATGCGTTAACTCAAGAATTGGTAGAACTGTTGACTCTGGAAAAGCTTGAAGAGCATATTTTTCGAGGCAATAGCCGCAATTTGGTAGGCAAGCGAGTGTTCGGTGGGCAGGTTCTTGGACAAGCATTAAGAGCGGCGTCATATACTACGGATCGTCCGGCGCACTCTTTACATGCCTATTTCCTGTATGGTGGCGATGTCAATGCACCGATTATTTATGAAGTTGATCCACTCAGAGATGGTAAAAGCTTTGCCAGTCGACAGGTTCGTGCGATTCAACATGGCCGTACTATTTTCTCTGCAATGGTCTCTTTTGCCAATCCAGAAGAAGGCTTGAACTATCAACATAAAGAGCCAGAATACCCTGAACCAGAGACATTAAAGTCTGAGAATGAGCTGAAAGAAAGTCTGATTAACTTTGTACCTGAAAATGTACGTGCCAGTTTTATGCGGGAGCGTCATGTGGAAATCAGACCGACGCAGTTGATTAACCCATTTCAGCCGCAGCCTGAAGCGCCGTTTTATGCACATTACATTCGTACCCATGATACGATTCCAGCAGATTTAGATGAGATCTCGCTGCATCAGGCGATTGTGGCATTCTATTCAGACTTTACCTTGATGACCACGGCTTTACGTCCACATGGATTGTCATGGATCTCTCCAAACTTACAATGTGCCAGTATTGATCACACTATCTATTTCCATCGCCCACTGCGTGCAGATGAATGGATGCTTTACGACATGGAAGCAACGATTAGTGCCAGCTCACGTGGCTTAAACTTTGGGCGGATGTGGCAAAATGGACAGTTGGTCTGTAGTACCGTTCAAGAAGGTTTGATTCGGCTCAGAGAAATTGAAACCCAGTAAAAAGTAAACCAGTACTAAGGCCATCATTCTGATGGCTTTTTTTATCATAAGGATGTGACAAAAAATTGCTCGATTCTTCAACATGAGCATGCCATAGTACCAATAAGTTAAATGTTTACCCATTAAACAATGAATTTAAATACACAAATTTTAATTGCAGCTGTGCTTGGTGTCGCTTTCGGTTTTCTGTTGCTTGCCTATCCACAAACTGCATTTGTTGAATCTAGTCTTTACGGACTGGGCATCTTAAGTAGTGTTTTCATTGGTTTATTGAAAATGCTGCTGATTCCATTGATTTTTAGCTCAATCATCGTTGGGGTTTCCAATTTACAGGCAGGCGGTCAATTCGGGCGTGTCTGGAAAATTACGGCATTGAGCTGCCTGACGACGACCACCTTGGCTTTAATTCTAGGGATTAGTTGTGCGCATCTGTTTGATGTGGGTAAAGGCGTCGATATTCAGCTGTTTCAAGCAGCAATGGACAGTCATCAAACACCAGACACCTTAACGCCATCAAGTTTTGTCACTAGCTTTATTCAAAATACCTTAATCAATCCATTTAAGGCATTTAGTGAAGGTAATGTGTTGGCTGTGGTGGTGTTTGCCTTATTCTTAGGTGTGGCCTTAGTCAAAGGTGGCGAACGTTTTAGTCTCGTCCGTAACATCAGCCAGCAATTCTTTGACATCATGATGATGTTAGTGGGTTGGGTGATGAAGCTTGCACCGATCGGGATTTTTGCGCTTTTAGCAAAGTTGATTGCGACTGAAGATTTGTCTGTATTAAGTCGGTTGGTTGAATTCGCGGCAGTAGTGACGGGGACGACCATTTTCCATGGTGTGGTGGTGTTACCTGCTTTGTTGTGGATTTTTGGTCGTATGAATCCAATTACCTTTTTTAGAGGGGCGAGAACGGCTTTAGTCACAGCTTTTGCAACCAGTTCCAGTTCAGCGACCATGCCGCTGAGTATGAAGTGTGCACAGGAAAACTTAGGTGTACGGCCGCAAACGGCAGGTTTTGTGATTCCTTTAGGCACACAACTGAATATGGATGGTACGGCTTTGTATGAAGCTGCGGCTGCCTTATTTATTGCCAATTTGATGGGCTTGGATCTGAGTTTAACGCAGCAGATTATTGTGTGTTTAACCGCCATGATTGCTTCATTGGGCGCGCCAGGGATTCCGAGTGCAGGGATGGTCACCATGATTATGGTGTTACAGTCAGTCGGTTTACCTGCGGAGGCGATTGCAATTTTACTGCCGATCGACCGCGTGTTGGATACGGTCCGTACTGTGGTTAATGTACAAGGCGATATGATGATTAGTGTAGTGGTTGATCGCTACGCAAAACAGGCAGAAGCTGAATCAAGTTGATCGTATTGGACGCAAAAAAAGCAGGAGATGATTCCTGCTTTTTTTATTCTAAAAAGAGTGCTTATGCTGCGGGTTGTAAGGCGCGTTTTGCAGCAGGGGAACTGTTTAAATAATTCACAGCATCTTGGGTGTTGCCTTCTTTGACGGGGTCATACCAAGGCATGAGGTAATCAATCTGTTGTGCAACCAACCATGCAGGACCTGGCAAGATTTTAGCGTCTTTTAATGCGATCTTCGACCATTCGATCCAGATCCATGGTTTAAATAAGCTTGGTTTCTTGTCAGCAAAACGAGGATCTTGGCTCATGATATGCGCTGCACCATCGACCCATAGGCCAAGTACACCGATAATGACGGCAACACTCATATAGTAACGTGCGATATAACCACCGCCCAAATGACGATAGAGATCAAATGCAACGGTACGGTGTTCAATTTCTTCAGAGCCATGCCATTTAATCAGATCGATCATTTCTGGATCTGCACCGAGTTCTTCCCAACGCTTGTTGTACAGTGCGTATTTACCCAATACACAAGTCATGTGTTCAACAGTCGCAATCACACCGAGACGGAATAAATCCCATTGATGTTCGAATGCTTTTGGAATTTCTTTATCGAAAGGCTTGTCAGCCAAGACCTTGGTGAATAAGAAATCCATGATGTCGAGGTTACGCTGAATATCAATATTGCGTTGCGTCAAATATTCTTTATTGGCTGAGGTATGGGCAACGGCATGCATTGCTTCCTGACGAATAAAGGCTTGGACGTCTTGCTTTAATTTTTCATCGGTAATTTGAGGAAGGACTTTGTTATATAAACGGCAAAACCAAAACTCACCAGCAGGTAAAATATTGTTAATTTCATTAATAAAATAGCTGGCAAAAGGCTGGTTTGGAATCCAATCCACTGGCGTATTTTCCCAGTCAAATTTTACTTTTCGTGGGAGGATTTTATAGTCAATCGAAGAACCAAGAACTTTGTTCTTCACAAATGATAGTAATTTCATCGTTTAGTCCTAATCGATAGTGCAATGAACCAACACTAAGCAGTATATGAAAACTACCTAGTGTTTGTGTTTAGCAATTCGGGACAATTAAAAATTATTTTATGCATCAAGTTGCATAAAATGCACTTTTTATTCTTGGATGTCGGTTTCTGAGGCTTCAGGGATTTGGCTGAGGTCAAATTCTGTCGGTTGATCAAGGGTGTAATTCAAACGACCTGCCATGACAGTTGCTAGTTCTTCTAAGCCAATGCGATTAAGCGATGAGAACAGTTGAATTGAGAAATCGAGTTTCATTTTCTTCAATTGCTGTTTTACATCAAATAAAACTTCATTGGCAGGACCACGATTGAGCTTATCTGCCTTGGTCAGCAGGATATGGACAAATAAATGACGTGAATGTGCCCATTCCAGCATCATCAAGTCAAAGTGCTGTAAAGGATGGCGAATATCCATCAATAATACCAAGCCTTGTAAGCTTTTACGGTGGATCAGATAATTTTCGAGTTCTTTTTGCCAGACGATTTTCATTGCTTCAGGAACCGCTGCATAACCATAACCTGGTAAGTCGACCAAGCGCTGATCTGGATTGCCCAAGCTGAAAAAGTTGATCATTTGGGTGCGGCCCGGTCTTTTTGAAGCACGTGCCAGTTGTTTTTGATTGGTCAAGGTGTTGATTGCACTTGATTTACCAGCATTGGAGCGGCCGGCAAATGCGATTTCATAACCTGTATCTTCTACGCATAAAGCCAGTTTCGGCGCACTCATCAAAAATTCAGCTTGGCGTAACCAAGTTAAAGACTGTACTGCATATTCAGTTAATGCAGGGTCAGCCTTTTTTTCATAACTGATTTTTTGTTTAGGTGCGAGTCTGGCTTTGGTATCTTTCGATTTTTCACTGCGACGCATAGAAGCTTACTTTTGAATAGAAATAGCAACGACCATTATAAAGGATGTGAGGCATTCGTGCGAATCCTTCATCTGTATGTGATTTTAAGCTTTTTGAATCAGCTCTAAAAAATCGATATTTGAGCGTGTGGAAGAGGGGATAATGCCCTGTTGGACGACTTCGCCAAGCGTATATTGATCAAGGCTTTGATAAAAGCATTCTAAGGCTTGATCTAAAATTCCTTTTAGTCCGCAGTTGGCTCGAAGTACGCAAGGAGGGGTATTACATTCAACAATTTGATGATTCCCTTGTAAGGTTCGAACAATCGCACCTAATTTCAGATTCTTGGCTTCCGGATTGAGGCGCAGGCCACCACCTTTGCCGCGAATGGTTACAATCCAGTGTTGCTTACCCATGAAGTGCACGACTTTAACCAAGTGGTTTTGCGACACATGTAAGTCTTCTGCGATATCTGCAATCGTATAAGGTACATCACTCGGACGAGCGACATACATCAAAATTCTGAGTGCATAATCAGTAAACTTATTGAGTTGCATGTGGTTTCACTCAATCTAGTGCAAGAAATAGAAAGGGCTAGTCTAACATAGACTAGCCCCATGCAAAATGTAGTGTGGCTTAGCTGAGTTTAACGCCACCTGTGCCAAAGGCTTCGCTGTGAATGTTGGCAGCA
Source organism: Acinetobacter higginsii (assembly GCF_000369525.1). Lineage (GTDB taxonomy): Bacteria > Pseudomonadota > Gammaproteobacteria > Pseudomonadales > Moraxellaceae > Acinetobacter > Acinetobacter higginsii. Next base: position 113,149 of record NZ_KB850071.1, on the reverse strand, counting down.
GGAATACCACGAGCAACCAGTGCCTGATGTTGCGCTGCCATAAATGGCATTGGGCCACATAAATAATAATCAGCATTGGCGGGTAATAGTGCAGCATCGATGCTGCTTAAATCTAAACGTCCAGCAACATCGTAGTCTTCACCAAGGTTGTCATTTTCGTGTGGAAACTCATATGCCGTAAATGTGCTTAAACGTGGATAGTTGGTTTTAAGCTCTTGGATATGCTGCTTCATGGCATGCACTTGGCTGCTGCGGCAGGCATGAATGAAATTCACGGGTTGCGGCATATCTAAAGTTACCAATTGGTTCAACATTGCAATCATTGGGGTTAGACCAACACCACCACTGATAAAGACATTACGCTTGCTGCTATCGATCAGATAGAAATTACCTGTTGGTGCAGACACTTCAATTTCTGAGCCTTCAGCTAAGCCATGTAAAGTACTAGATACCCAGCCACCTGCAAGTTCGCCTTTTTCATCTTCACGTTTCACTGAGATACGTAAATAGTCAGCTTGCGGACTGGTTGAAAGCGTGTACTGACGCGGTTGTCTTAAATTGAGTTCAGGGACAAACACGCGGACAGAAATATATTGGCCTGCTTCATAATGCGGTAATGCGCCGCCGTCTACAGGGGCAAGGTAGAACGAGGTAATCTCATCACTTTCCACCACTTTTTTGGCGATTTTGAAATTACGCCAGCCTAACCAGCTGCCTTGGGTTTGTTGGTGTTGATCATAAATGGCTTTTTCAGTACTGATAAATAGATCAGCCAATTGACCATAAGCGGCAGCCCATGCAGCAATCAATGGATCTTCCATTGAAATATTGAGGACTTCACTAATTGAGTGCAAAAGGTTTTCACCGACAATGCCGTAGTCAGGGGATTGAATATTCAAGCTCACGTGTTTATGCGCAATCATTTCAACCACAGGCAAAAGCACAGAAGGGTCTTCAATATTTTCTGCATACGCCAAAACTGCACCTGCAAGTGCCTGTGCTTGAGCCCCACTGCGTTGGTGTCCCATATTAAAGGTTTCTTTTAATTCGGGATGATTACCTAACATGCGGTTATAAAAGTATCCAGTCAGTGCAACACCATTTTCGCGTAGGACCGGAACAGTGGCCTTTACTAGGTCAATTTGCTGTGGAGTCATGCTTGATCTCTCTTGGCTATCATTTATAAGATGTATTTAAAATACATCTTATAAGGTGTATTTGCAATGCATATTTAAATAAAATCCATAAAAAAATTAAGGGATATTAAATTATCCCTTAATTTACAATTAGCTAAGGTTTTATTATTTACCAAATAAAGAACCGAGTAAGCCACGAACAATTTTTTGTCCAGTCGTCCCGCCCAAACTACGTGCTGCACTCTTGGCAAAAGTACCGACGATATCTTGAGTGAGTTTCTCACGATCACGCTGTGACTTTTCTGCGGCTTTTTGTTGCTCACGGGCAAAACGTTCTTGTTCTTTGGCTTGTTGCTTGGCCAAAGCATCTTGCTCTTTGCTTTGCTGTTTGGCTAACTCATCTGCTTCTTTTTGTTGCGACTGTTGCAGCACTTTTTTCTGTAGCATTTCATAGGCACTGTCGCGATCCACGGCTTGGTCGTAGACACCCGCCACAATACTTTGCCCAATAATCACTTGGCGTTCTTCAGGCGTGATCGGGGTAAAGGAGGTGTAAGGAGGCATCACCCAACCGCGCTCCACAATCTGTGGCGTCCCTTGTTCATCTAGGCAACTAATCAATGCTTCACCAACGGCAAGTTCAGTAATTGCTTGATCGACTTTAAACTCTGGATTGGCACGGAAAGTATCCGCTGCAGTTTTGACTGCCTTTTGGTCTTTGGGGGTAAATGCACGTAAGGCATGTTGTACACGGTTACCCAATTGCCCTAATACGCTTTCAGGCAGATCCAGTGGATTTTGGGTAATGAAATAAATCCCCACACCTTTAGAACGGATCAAACGCACCACTTGTTCAATCTTTTGTTGCAAAGCAGGACTGGCATTATCAAATAGTAAATGCGCTTCATCGAAGAAGAATACCAACTTTGGCTTATCCATATCGCCGACTTCAGGCAACTGCTCAAATAGTTCAGACATCATCCAAAGCAGGAAAGTGGCATATAGCTTTGGGGTGTTCATCAGCTTATCTGCAGCCAAGATATTGATATAGCCATGACCATTGGTATCAGTTTGAATGAAATCGAGAATATTCAGGCTTGGTTCACCGAAGAACTGTTCACCGCCTTGATCACCTAAAGCCAGTAGATTACGTTGAATTGCACCCAGACTGGCAGGGGAAAGGTTGCCATATTCGGCTTTGAGGCTGGCAGCATTTTCACTGACATAAGTCAGCATAGCTTTTAGATCTTTAAAATCGATCAGCAGTAAACCTTGATCATCGGCAACACGAAACACAGCTGAAAGCACACCTTCTTGGGTGTCATTCAGATTCAGCATTTGTGCCAGTAATAAGGGACCAATCTCTGAAATGGTGGTACGAATCGGATGGCCTTGCTGACCGAATAAATCCCAAAAGATAACGGGAGATGCTGCAAAAGGAATTGCATCTAGTTGCAGGCTTTTCAGACGCTCCTCAAATTTAGGATTGCTGCTGCCCGCTTTGGCAAGACTAGAGACATCCCCTTTGGCATCAGCAAGAAAGACGGGTACGCCAATACGAGAAAAGCTTTCCGCCATCACTTTTAGTGTAACGGTTTTACCGGTTCCTGTCGCACCTGCAATCAGACCATGTCGGTTTGCAAATTTAGAATGTAAAACAATATCTTGTGTTGTATCAGTGGTTTTTTTTGCAATAACGATTGGTGTACTCATTCTTCACCTGTTTTTAATCTCAATCGAGCTGTTTTAATGCGTTTTGAATATCTTGAATTAAATCTTCTGGATGTTCTAGTCCTATACAGAAGCGAACCAATAAACCTTGTTGTAAATGTGTATTTTCCAAAGTACGCATTTGTTTTAAGTCATATAGCATTGCCAGACTGATAGGACCGCCCCAACTAAATCCGAGTTTAAACAGCGTCAGGCTGTCGCAGAACTTTCGGATCGTGGCTAGATCATATTCTGGTTTGAAAATAACACTGACCAAGCCTGCACTTTTGCCAGTGCTGCAAATTTCTGTCCAGAACTGATGGCCTGCTGCATCAGGATCGCTTGGATGAAGGACTTGGTTAAATTGTGGTTGTTGTTTTAACCAATTCAATAGGGTGAGTGCACTTTGCGCTTGCTGTTCATAGCGTAAAGACATATGCGCCAAGCTGCGTTGGATTTGTGCCGTATCGTCACCTGAAACTGAAACTCCTTGGATGGCATGCATACGATAGAGTTTGTGATGGAGTGCTTGGTCATTTGTGACTACAGAACCCATTAAGATATCGCCACCACCGCTTGGATATTTGGTCAGTGCATGAACTGTAATATCAACAGTGAGATGCTCATCTGAGAAATCAAACGCATTGAAAGCCAGCCCTGCGCCCCATGTATTATCCAGTGCGGTAAGTACATTGGCCTGTTGTGCTTTTTTAACCAAGTTCTTTAAATCGGGAAATTCTAAAGTGACTGATCCTGCTGCTTCGAGCCAAATCAATTTCGCTTTTTCAGTCGGTTGAAAACTATTAGCATCAATTGGATTATAAATTTTAACGCTGATGCCATAACGATTTTGCAGATGATTTAAATGCTCAAGATTAGGGCCATAAATATTATCGGCGACCCAAACCTCATCACCTGATCCTAAAACCGTACTATTCACGAGATTAATCGCAGATAAACCGCTTGGTGCAAGCAAGCAATAACGTCCGCCTTCAATTTGGGCAATGTTGTCCCCTAATGTAAACGTCGTCGGGGTGCCGTGTGTGCCATAACTATAGTCATATGCATCGGTCCAATGGCGCTCAAAAAGGTGCGACGTGTTTTTAAAAATAATGGTCGATGCACGAAATAAGGGAGGTTGTACGGTTTCAATGTATTGAGGGGCTTGGCGTGGTGCATGAATTAGATTGGTTTGTGCTTTATTGTGTGTTGTCATGGGGCATGGGCTAAATCAATATAATGACTTAGGTTAAGAGAAAATCAACAAAGCCGCTAGTGTTGCGCTGCTTTTGTACAGAATCGGTACGGATTAATACGATTGCTCAAAACTGGCTTTATTTTTGCTAAGACTAAGTATCATTCTAACTACAATAGGTTTTAGCGCATGAAGTCGCATTTAAGAGTGCATTATTTTCAGCACATTGCTGGCGAGGGTTTTGGCAGTTGCTATGACTTTTTAAAAGCACATAAAGCAAAAATTACCGCAACCGAGTTTTTTGCATTACCCGTCGATTTACCATTGGAGTTGGAGGCCTTACCACGAGTAGATGAAGTTGATCTACTGATTATCATGGGGGGTACCATGAGTGTGAATGATGAAGCAAATTATCCGTGGTTAAAACTCGAAAAAAGATGGTTGCGACGTTATTTGGCTGCGGGTAAGCCTGCGATTGGTTTGTGCTTGGGTGGTCAGTTAATTGCCAATGCCTTGGGGGCAGCCGTGAGTCGTAATCCGTACCAAGAATTAGGCTGGATGGATGTGGGGCGTGCCTCGCATATACCTGAGGATTATTTTCAGATTCCAGAGCAATTGAATATATTGCAATGGCATAGCGAAACTTTTGAAATTCCAAAGGGTGGGGTGCGTTTAGCCGAGAATAAAGTCTGCCGAAATCAAATGTATCAGATTGGGCGTAATGTTCTTGGGTTTCAGTTTCATCCAGAAATGACACCACAGACCTTGGCACTGTTGATTGAGAATGAAGAGGATATGGCGGTTTTTAATGGTGAATATGTACAACCGATATCTGAATTAAAAAGAACCATCAAAAGTAAATTTGAACAGGGGAATCGTTTGCTGAATCAAGCAATCGATTATGTTGTGAGTGCATAGCAGGATTGATTGCTTAAAAAATGAAAAGAAGAATTGCATAAGACTTAAACAATCGTTATAATGAGCGACCCTCAAATGGAGGGCGTTTACTACGAAGAAAGTAGTTAACGCATTACAGTCGTGGCATCGATCATGACCTTAGTGATTTTCACTGCCCTTGACACTTACCAGAATGGTGAGGTGCGTCATGGGTGATTCTTTATATATTTGGCTTGGAGTTTACTGGTATGTCTAACCAGAGAATTCGTATCCGTTTGAAGTCTTTTGATCATCGTCTGATTGATCAATCTGCTCAAGAGATCGTAGAAACCGCTAAGCGTACTGGCGCACAAGTGTGTGGTCCAATTCCGATGCCTACTCGCATCGAACGCTTCAACGTTCTTACTTCACCACACGTCAACAAAGACGCTCGTGATCAGTACGAAATCCGCACTTATAAGCGTTTGATCGACATCGTTCAACCAACAGATAAAACTGTTGATGCATTGATGAAGTTAGATCTTGCTGCTGGTGTTGATGTTCAGATCGCTTTGGGTTAAGGCTTTCGGTTGATTAACTTTTTAAGTTAATTAGGCCGCTTTTTTAGAGGTTTATGCACATGGCTATTGGTTTAGTCGGTCGCAAATGTGGTATGACTCGCGTCTTTACAGATGCTGGTGTATCTGTACCTGTTACAGTTATCGAAGTCGATCCAAACCGCATTACGCAAATCAAAACACTTGAAACTGATGGTTATCAAGCAATTCAAGTAACTACTGGTGAACGTCGCGAATCGCGCGTAACTAACGCTCAGAAAGGTCACTTCGCGAAAGCGGGTGTTGCTGCTGGTCGTTTAGTTAAAGAGTTCCGTGTTACTGAAGCTGAGCTTGAAGGCCGTGAAGTGGGTGCTTCTATCGGTGTTGATCTGTTCACAGTTGGTCAAATTGTTGACGTAACTGGTCAGTCAAAAGGTAAAGGTTTCCAAGGTGGTGTTAAGCGTTGGAATTTCCGTACGCAAGATGCTACTCATGGTAACTCTGTATCTCACCGTGTATTAGGTTCTACAGGTCAAAACCAGACACCTGGTCGCGTGTTCAAAGGCAAGAAAATGGCTGGTCACTTAGGTGACGAACGCGTAACAGTTCAAGGTCTTGAAATTGTATCTATTGACGCTGAACGTTCTGTTTTAGTTGTTAAGGGTGCTATTCCTGGTTCAACTGGCGGTGACGTTGTTGTACGTCCTACCATCAAGGCCTGAGGGGAAATACTGTGAATTTAAAAACTGTTTCCGGCTCTGCTGTTGAATTGTCTGAAGTTGCTTTCGGACGTGAATTTAACGAAGCTCTTGTACACCAAGTTGTTACAGCTTACTTAGCTGGTGGTCGTCAAGGTACTCGTGCTCACAAATCACGTGCAGATGTTTCTGGCGGTGGTAAAAAGCCATTCCGTCAAAAAGGTACTGGTCGCGCTCGTGCGGGTTCTATTCGTAGCCCTATCTGGGTTGGTGGTGGTAAAACTTTTGCTGCTCGCCCACAAGATTGGTCTCAAAAAGTAAACCGTAAGATGTACCGCGGTGCAATGCAATGTATCTTAGCTGAACTTGTTCGCCAAGATCGTCTTGTATTAGTTGAAGAGTTTGCTGTTGCAGCTCCAAAAACTAAAGACTTGCTTGCAAAACTTACAGACTTGAATGCAACTCGCGCATTGATCATTACAGATGCTGTAGATGAGAACTTGTATCTCGCAGCTCGCAACCTTCCACACGTTGATGTGGTTGATGCTACTGCTATTGATCCTGTTAGCTTGATCGCATTTGATAAAGTTGTAATGTCTGTAGCTGCTGCTAAGAAAATTGAGGTAGAACTCGGATGAACAACGAACGTATCTATCAAGTCCTATTAGGACCAGTATTCTCAGAAAAAGCACAAGTTTTAGGTGATACTGCTGGTGTTCAAGTGTTCAAAGTTGCATTAAATGCAAACAAACTTGAAATCAAGAAAGCAGTTGAGCAGCTCTTTGGTGTTGAAGTTGTAAAAATCAATACAACGATCACTAAAGGTAAAACAAAACGCTTTGGTAAAACATTAGGACGTCGTTCTGATGTGAAAAAAGCATACGTCACCCTGAAAGCTGGCCAAGATGTAGAAATGGCTGACTTGGGCGATACCGCTGAAAACGCAGCGGAATAAGGACGAGAATTATGCCAATTCAAAAATGTAAGCCAACGTCTCCAGGACGTCGCTTTGTAGAGAAAGTGGTTCATGACCATCTTCACAAAGGCGCTCCTTATGCACCGTTGGTAGAAGCTAAAAAACGTACTGGTGGTCGTAATAATAATGGTCACATCACTACACGTCACGTGGGTGGTGGTCATAAGCAAAACTACCGTATTGTTGACTTTAAACGTAACAAAGACAGTATCCCTGCGACTGTAGAGCGTATTGAATACGATCCTAACCGTACAGCTCATATTGCTTTATTGAAATATGCTGACGGTGAGCGTCGTTACATCATTGCGCCTAAAGGCCTACGTGCTGGTGATAAAGTACAATCTGGTAACGATGCTCCAATTCGTCCAGGTAACTGCTTGCCACTTCGCAACATGCCAATCGGTTCTACACTTCACAACCTTGAACTTAAAATCGGTAAAGGTGCTCAATTAGCACGTTCTGCTGGTACTTCAGTTCAGTTGTTGGGTCGTGATGGTTCTTACGCTATCGTTCGTTTACGTTCTGGTGAAATGCGTAAAGTCCACGTTGAATGTCGTGCTGTAATTGGTGAAGTTTCTAACCAAGAAAGCAACCTTCGTTCATTGGGTAAAGCTGGTGCTGCGCGCTGGCGTGGTATTCGTCCTACCGTTCGTGGTATGGCGATGAACCCAGTAGACCATCCACACGGTGGTGGTGAAGGACGTAGTAAAGGTATTCAACCTGTAAGTCCATGGGGTCAAAAAGCTAAAGGGTACAAGACACGTACCAATAAGCGTACGACTAAGATGATTATTCGCGACCGTCGCGTCAAGTAAGGGAATCTGAATAATGCCTCGTTCATTAAAAAAAGGTCCATTCGTCGACGCGCATTTGTTCGCTAAGGTTGAAGCTGCGATTGCTGCTAACAACCGTAAGCCGATCAAAACTTGGTCACGTCGTTCAATGATCCTTCCAGACTTTGTTGGTTTAACAATTTCTGTTCACAATGGCCGTAACCACGTTCCAGTAATTGTTACTGAACACATGGTTGGTCATAAATTGGGTGAATTCGCGCCAACTCGTACCTATCGTGGTCACGGTGTTGATAAGAAGTCTAAACGTTAATAGGTGCTATGATGGAAGTAACTGCTAAATTACGCGGTGCCGCTATCTCGGCACAAAAAGCACGTTTAGTTGCTGATTTGATCCGTGGTAAGTCGGTTGCACGTGCGATAGACATTTTGAACTTCAGCAACAAGAAAGCAGCTGTGCTTGTTAAAAAAGCACTTGAATCTGCAATCGCGAATGCTGAACACAACAACAGCTTAGATGTTGATGACCTTAAAGTAACTACGATTTACGTTGATGAAGGCATGAGCCTTAAACGTATCATGCCACGTGCTAAAGGCCGTGCAGATCGTATTACTAAGCGTACTTGTCACATCACCGTTAAGGTAGGGGTTTGATATGGGTCAGAAGGTTCATCCAATCGGTATCCGCCTAGGTGTTGTGAAACGTCATAACGCTAACTGGTATGCGAGTCCGAAACAATATGCTGAATACTTGCTTAAAGATCTTCAAGTTCGTGAGTTTTTAACTAAAAAACTTAAAAACGCGATGATCAGCAATATTCTTATCGAACGTCCTACAGGCGCTGCTAAAGTAACAATTAGTACTGCTCGTCCTGGTATCGTTATCGGTAAAAAAGGCGAAGATATTGAGAAATTACAGCGCGAACTCACCAACATTATGGGTGTTCCAGCTCAAGTTAGCATCAATGAAATTGATCGCCCTGACTTGGACGCACGTTTAGTTGCTGAAGCGATTGCTTCTCAATTAGAAAAGCGTGTTATGTTCCGTCGTGCTATGAAACGTGCGGTTCAAAACACAATGCGTGCTGGCGCTAAAGGTATCAAAGTTGAAGTTTCTGGCCGTTTAGGTGGTGCAGAGATTGCTCGTACTGAGTGGTATCGTGAAGGTCGTGTACCTTTGCATACGCTTCGTGCTGACATCGACTATGCAACTATGCGCGCAGAAACAACATACGGTACGATCGGTGTTAAAGTTTGGATTTTCCGTGGCGAGATCTTAGGTGGCATGAAACAAGTCATGAACCCTGCTCCTGCTGAAGAGCGTCCAGCTAAACGTGGTCGTGGTCGTGGTGAAGGTCAAGAGCGTCGTGGTCGTCGCGGTGACCGTGCTGCTGACAAGGGAGAATAATCCATGTTGCAACCTAAACGTACCAAATTCCGTAAAGTGCACAAAGGCCGTAACACTGGTCTAGCGCACCGTGGTAGTACAGTATCATTTGGTTCGATTGCAATTAAAGCAACTGAACGTGGTCGTATGACTGCGCGTCAGATTGAAGCTGCACGTCGTACCATTAGCCGTCGTATCAAACGTGGTGGTAAAATCTTCATCCGCGTATTCCCAGACAAACCAATTACCGAAAAACCATTAGAAGTACGTATGGGTAAAGGTAAGGGTAGCGTGGAATACTGGGTTTGTCAGATCCAGCCAGGTAAGATCCTGTACGAAATTGAAGGTGTTAGCGATGAGTTAGCGCGTGAAGCTTTTGCTTTAGCTGCTGCTAAACTCCCGTTTAAAACCACTATCGTGACTCGGACGGTGATGTAATGAAAACTAAAGATCTACGTGAAAAGTCGGTAGAAGAGTTGAAAGCTTTGCTTGATGAGCAACAGCTTAACCAATTCCGTCTTCGTATGGCGAAAGCAACTGGTCAACTAGGCAAATCGCATGAAGTGCAAATTGCTCGTAAGACAATTGCTCGTATTAAGACACTCCTTACCGAAAAACAGGGGAACGGACAATGAGTGAAAAAACAGTCCGCACGTTAACCGGCAAAGTCGTAAGCGACAAAATGGACAAGTCTATTGTTGTGCTTATTGAACGCCGCGTTCAACACCCGTTGTATGGCAAATCAATCCGCCGTTCAACTAAATTACACGCTCATGATGAGAACAATGTTGCTAAATTAGGCGACTTGGTAACCATCAAAGAAAGCCGCCCAATTTCTAAAACTAAAGCTTGGACTTTAGTGGAAGTAGTTGAAGCTGCTGCTGAGTAATTAGACGTTCTTGTTGCATCATCGGACAATTTCGAGTACTCTTTGAGCCTTTCGAAATTGTGACCGGTGATGCTCGGTTTTGGAGTAGGGCAATGATTCAAACCGAAAGTATGCTCGACGTAGCAGACAATAGTGGTGCACGCCGCGTACAATGTATTAAAGTACTTGGTGGTTCACACCGTCGTTATGCTTCAGTTGGCGATATTATTAAAGTTACTGTAAAAGAAGCAATTCCACGCGCACGTGTTAAAAAAGGTGACGTGATGAATGCTGTAGTTGTTCGTACAAAGTTCGGCATCCGTCGTCCAGACGGTTCTGTTATTCGTTTCGACGATAACGCGGCTGTTATTTTGAACAACAACAAAGCTCCGATTGCTACTCGTATCTTCGGACCAGTGACTCGTGAACTTCGTACTGAACAGTTCATGAAAATCATTTCATTGGCTCCTGAAGTTCTATAAGAGGCAATCATGGCTAAGATTAAAAAAGGCGATCAAGTAATTGTGATCGCAGGTAAAGAAAAAGGCAAACAAGGTATCGTTTTGTCAGTTTCTGAAGATCGAGTTAAGGTCGAAGGCCTTAACTTAGTGAAGAAGCATCAAAAGCCAAACCGTGTAACTGGCGCTGAAGGCGGCATCGTTACTCAAGAGGCTACGCTTCATATTTCAAACGTGGCAATTTTTAATGCTACAACCCAAAAGGCTGACCGTATTGGTTACCAAGTGATTGATGGCGCGAAAACTCGTGTTTATAAATCAAATGGTGAATCAGTGGCGGTAGCGAAGTAATAGGTTGAAAAGGCAATGGCCAGACTTAAAGCACGTTACAACGACGAACTTAAAGCAAAGTTACAAGAAGAACTTAGCGTTAAGAATGTGATGGATATTCCTCGCATCACAAAAATCACTCTTAACATGGGTGTAGGCGCAGCTGCAACTGATAAGAAATTATTAGATGGCGCTGTTGCTGACATGCAACTCATTGCTGGTCAAAAACCAGTTGTGACACTTGCTCGTAAATCAATCGCTGGTTTCAAAATCCGTGATGGTTGGCCGATCGGTTGTAAAGTTACTTTACGCGGCGACCAAATGTACGAATTCTTGGATCGTTTGATCTCGATCGCAATCCCTCGTATCCGTGACTTCCGTGGTTTCTCTTCGAAATCATTTGATGGTCGTGGTAACTACTCTATGGGTTTAAAAGAGCAAATCGTTTTCCCTGAAATCGATTTTGACAAGATTGATCGTATCCGTGGTTTAGACATCACTATTACGACAACTGCTCGTAGCGATGACGAAGGCCGTGCGCTTATGCGTGCATTCGGCTTCCCGTTCAAATAAGAGGTCGATATGGCTAAGAAAGGTATGATTAATCGCGAATTGAAACGCGAAAAGACAGTTGCTAAATACGCTGCAAAACGTGCTGAATTAAAAGCAACGATTGCTAATGTAAATGCAAGTGACGAAGAACGTTTCGAAGCGACATTAAAGTTACAGGCATTGCCACGTAACGCATCTCCAGTACGTCTTCGTAACCGTTGTGGTTTAACTGGTCGTCCTCATGGTTACTTCCGTAAGTTCGGTTTAAGCCGTAACAAATTACGTGACACAGTAATGCAGGGTGATGTACCAGGCGTTGTTAAGGCAAGCTGGTAAGGAGCGACTAAATGAGTATGCAAGATACCGTTGCCGACATGCTAACACGTGTTCGTAACGCACAAATGGCTAAGAAACAAACTGTTTCTATGCCTTCTTCTAAGTTGAAAGTTGCTATTGCAAACGTACTTCAACAAGAAGGTTATATTTCAAATGTAGAAGTTGCTTCTGAAGAAACAAAATCTACTTTGACAATTACTTTAAAATATTTCGAAGGCAAACCAGTTATCGAAACCGTTAAGCGTGTAAGCCGTCCAGGTCTACGCCAATATCGCGGTAAAGATAAAATTCCTAGCGTTAAGCAAGGTTTAGGTATTGCAATTGTTTCTACAAGCAAAGGCATCATGACTGATCGCGCTGCACGTGCTGCGGGCGTTGGTGGTGAAGTTATTGCTTTTGTTTCTTAATAGGTGATTCCTCATGTCTCGTGTGGCTAAAGCCCCAGTAACTGTACCTAATGGTGTAACAGTTACTCAGAACGGCCGGCAGGTCGAAGTGAAAGGCAGCAAAGGTACATTGTCTTTCAACCTGCATGCGCTGGTCGAGCTAAAACAGGAAGAAGGTAAACTTCAACTTGCTCCAGCTAAAGAGTCGAAAGACGCTTGGATGCAGGCTGGTACTGCTCGCGCTGTATTGAACAACCTTGTAAAAGGTGTTAGCGAAGGCTTCGAACGTAAGTTACAGCTTGTTGGTGTTGGTTATAAAGCTGCGGTTAAGGGTACTTCTGTAAACCTTAACCTTGGTTACTCACACCCGATTGACTACGCTTTACCTGAAGGTGTAACAGCGGAAACTCCAACTGCGACTGAAATCATTTTGAAGTCAGCAAACAAGCAGTTGTTAGGTCAAGTGGCAGCGGAAATCCGTGCATACCGTTCTCCTGAACCATATAAAGGTAAAGGTGTTCGTTATTCGGATGAAGTTATTCTTCGTAAAGAAGCTAAGAAGAAATAAGGCGCGAGGTTCTTATGAACGAAAAGAAACAAACCCGTTTGCGTCGTGCGAAAAGCACACGCTTGCACATTCGTGCATTGGGTGCGACTCGTTTGTGTGTAAACCGCACGCCGCGTCACATCTATGCGCAAGTTATTTCAGCAGATGGTGGAAAAGTTTTAGCGCAAGCTTCAACTTTAGATGCATCTTTACGTAGCGGTACTACAGGTAATGTAGATGCAGCTACGAAAGTTGGTGCTTTGATCGCAGAACGTGCTAAAGCAGCTGGTGTTACCAAAGTTGCATTTGACCGTTCTGGTTTTAAATATCATGGTCGTATCAAAGCCTTGGCTGATGCTGCTCGTGAAGGCGGCTTGGAGTTCTAATCATGGCGAAAGTTGAACAAAACGAAGGTCTCGTTGAAAAGCTGGTTGCCGTTGATCGTGTAGCCAAGGTTGTTAAAGGTGGTCGTATCTTCTCTTTCACAGCATTAACTGTTGTGGGCGATGGTAATGGTCGTGTAGGTTTTGGTCGTGGTAAAGCACGTGAAGTTCCAGCTGCTATTTCTAAAGCACTTGAAGCTGCTCGTCGTAACATGATTACTGTAGACCTTGCGGGCACTACTTTACAACACCCTGTGAATGCTCGTCATGGCGCAAGCCGTGTATACATGCAACCTGCTTCAGAAGGTACTGGCGTAATTGCTGGTGGCGCTATGCGTGCTGTTCTTGAAGCTGCAGGTGTACATAACGTACTTGCTAAATGTTATGGTTCTACAAATGCTGCTAACGTAGTAAACGCAACTTTCAAAGGTTTGCGTGATATGACTTCTCCTGAGAAAGTCGCTGCGAAACGTGGTCTTTCAGTAGAACAAATTCAAGGGTAATCAATCATGAAAACGATTAAAGTTACCCAGACTAAATCTTCTTCGCATCGTTTAAAAAATCATAAACTTTGCCTTAAAGGTTTAGGTCTGCGTCGTATTGGTCATACTGTAGAAGTGCAAGATACGCCTTCTAACCGTGGTATGGTCAACAAAGTTTACTATATGGTTAGTGTAGAGGAATAAGCCATGACTCTGCGTTTAAATGAACTTGCACCTGCAGAAGGTGCTAAGCGTGATAACCGTCGTTTAGGCCGTGGTATCGGTTCTGGCGTTGGTAAGACTGGTGGCCGTGGTGTCAAAGGTCAAAACTCACGTAAAAGTGGTGGTACTCGTCCAGGCTTTGAAGGCGGTCAAACTGCGTTATATCGTCGTTTGCCTAAATTCGGTTTCACTAGCCAAATCGCTTTGAAAACTGCTGAAGTACGTTTGTCTGAGTTGAATAAAGTTGAAGGTGATGTTGTTAGCCTTGAAACTTTAAAAGCTGCGAATGTTGTTCGTCGTGACCAAATTCGTGCTCGCATCGTTCTTTCTGGTGAAATCACTCGCGCATTCACTGTTAAAGGTGTTGTGTTGACTAAAGGCGCTAAAGCTGCTGTTGAAGCTGCTGGCGGTAAAGTCGAGGAGTAATCTCGAGTGTCTATGACTCCTAGTTCTTCAGGTCATGTAAACATGATGAAAGGCCAACCATTTCATGTGAAATACCGTGAAATTATTCGTCGATTAATGTTTTTGATTGGCGCGTTATTGGTCTTTCGACTAGGAGCGCATATTCCGTTGCCGGGGATTGATAATGTAGCGCTAGCACAGTTTTTTAAAGCTAATGAAGGTACCTTCTTAGGTTTATTTAACATGTTCTCTGGTGGTGCATTAGAACGCATGTCGATTCTGGCGTTAGGGATTATGCCGTACATTTCTGCATCGATTATCGTGCAGTTAATGTCTACGGTAGTTCCTTCGCTAGAAGCTTTGAAAAAAGAAGGCGAGCAAGGCAAACGTAAGATCAATCAATATACGCGTTACGGCACCTTATTTCTTGCACTCGTGCAAGGTGTAGGGATGTGTGCTGGCTTGATTAGTCAAGGTATTACCTTAACGTCAGGCCTGGCATTCTACGTCCCAGCAGTAACTTCGTTAGTTGCTGGGACGATGTTCTTGATGTGGTTGGGCGAGCAAATTACCGAACGTGGTGTTGGTAATGGTATCTCGATGATCATTTTCGCAGGTATTGTGGCAGGTTTGCCAAATCTTGTGATTCAGTCGTTTACGTCTGTACAGAATGGTCAGGGTAGCTTAATTGGTTTAGCTGTATTCGGTTTACTCTCATTAGCCGTTTTAGCTGCGATCGTGTTTATTGAAAAAGCACAACGTCGTATCCCAGTGAACTACGCACAAAAACAGCAAGGTCGTCGTGTATTTACTGCACAGCAAACGCATTTGCCGTTAAAAATTAACATGGCCGGTGTAATTCCAGCGATTTTTGCAAGCTCATTGTTATTATTTCCAGCGAGCTTGGGACAATGGTTAGGAAGTGCTGATCCAAATGCAGGGATTGTGAAGCGCAGCCTACAAGATCTGGCATTGGTGTTATCGCCTGGACAGCCGTTGTATTTAATGCTCTTTGGCGCGTTAATTATCTTCTTCTGTTATTTCTATACTGCGCTAGTTTTTAGCCCGAAAGAAGTTTCAGAGAATTTAAAGCGTAGCGGGGCATATGTGCCTGGTATCCGCCCAGGTGAGCAAACGGCTCGTTATTTAGATCATATTCTTAACCGTTTGACCTTCATTGGTGCAATTTACATTACTGTAGTGTGTTTAATGCCTATGGTACTGCAAAGTTCGTTTGGTATTCCATTCCATTTGGGTGGAACATCTTTATTGATTGTCGTCGTAGTCGTAATGGACTTTATGGCGCAACTCCAAGCGCACCTTACTTCGCATCAATATGATAATCAAACGTTAATGAGAAAAACGACTGCTCATCCTAAGGGATAAGCGCACTTAGAAGGTTTCATCATGAAAGTACAAGCTTCTGTAAAGAAAATTTGTGGTAGCTGTAAAGTTATCCGTCGTAATGGGGTTATTCGCGTAATTTGTAGCGCAGAACCTCGTCATAAGCAGCGTCAAGGTTAATTTAATTAAGACCTGTTGATTTCAGTAGGCTAATTAGGTTATTATCCGCCCCTCAAGATTTTTGTGGGGCGGTTGATTATCTTGACTGCCTTTTTGGAGAAAATTGAATGGCTCGTATTGCCGGTGTAAACATTCCGGATAACAAGCATGCTGTTATCTCTCTCACGTATATTTTTGGTGTAGGTCGCCACACTGCTAAGAATATCTTAGCTTCTGTTGGTATTGCTGAAACTACTAAGATCCGTGAATTAGATGATGCTCAGCTTGATGCGATTCGTGCAGAAGTTGCTAAGGTTCCGACCGAAGGTGATTTACGTCGCGAAATTTCCATGAACATTAAACGTTTAATGGATTTAGGCTGCTACCGCGGTCTTCGTCATCGTCGCAGCTTGCCTGTCCGTGGACAACGCACCAAAACTAACGCACGTACCCGTAAAGGTCCGCGCAAACCGATTAAGAAATAAGATTTCTGGAAGCTAAAAGATGGCTAAAGATACTCGCGCACGCAAGAAGGTCACTCGTACCGTCTCTGAAGGTGTCGCACACATTCACGCTTCTTTTAATAACACCATTGTTACGATTACCGATCGTCAAGGTAATGCATTGGCTTGGGCTACCTCAGGTGGACAAGGCTTCCGTGGATCACGTAAATCAACACCGTTTGCTGCTCAGGTAGCTGCTGAAGTTGCTGGTAAAGCTGCTTTAGATTACGGTTTGAAAAACTTGGACGTCCTTGTAAAAGGTCCTGGTCCTGGTCGTGAATCTGCGGTTCGTGCATTAGGTGCAGTGGGTTATAAAATTAACAGCATTACCGATGTGACTCCAATTCCGCACAACGGTTGCCGTCCACCTAAAAAACGTCGCGTGTAAGGAGAAACATTCATGGCTCGTTATATTGGTCCAAAATGCAAACTCTCTCGCCGCGAAGGGACAGACCTGCAATTAAAATCTGGCGTTAAACCGTTTGACGTTAAGACTAAAAAACATGCTAAAGCTCCTGGCCAACATGGCGGAGCTCGTGGTAGCAAACAATCAGAGTACTCACTACAATTACGTGAAAAACAAAAAGTACGTCGTATGTACGGTGTGTTAGAGCGTCAATTTAGTAACTACTACAAAGAAGCTGCTCGTGTGAAAGGCGCAACAGGTGAAAACTTGTTGAAATTGCTTGAAAGCCGTCTTGATAACGTTGTTTATCGCATGGGTTTTGGTTCTACACGTGCAGAAGCTCGTCAGTTAGTATCTCACCGTAGCATCACTTTGAACGGTCGTCGTGTTAACATTGCATCTATCCAAGTTAAAGCTGGTGATGTAATTGCAGTACACGAAGGCGCTAAACAACAATTACGTATTAAAAACGCAATTGAATTAGCTGCTCAACGTGGTATCCCTGCTTGGATGGAAATTGACCATTCTAAGTTAGAAGGTACGTTTAAAGCTGCACCAGATCGTTCTGATTTACCTGCTGAAATCAACGAAAGCTTGATTGTAGAATTGTATTCTAAATAATCCTTGAGGTAGCAATAAATGACGCGTACTGCAAACGAGTTTCTAACTCCGCAAGCGATCAAGGTCGAAGCGGTGAGCGGGACCTCGGCAAAAGTGATTCTGGAACCTTTAGAGCGTGGCTTTGGTCATACTCTAGGTAATGCTTTACGTCGCATTCTATTGTCTTCTTTACCTGGCGCTGCTGTGGTTGAAGTAGAAATAGAAGGTGTCGAGCACGAGTACAGTACTTTAGAAGGCTTGCAGCAGGACATCGTCGAGCTCTTGCTGAACCTAAAAGGATTGTCTATTAAGCTGTTCGATCAAAACGAAGCATATTTGACATTAGAGAAACAAGGGGCGGGTGACGTAACTGCAGCTGATCTTCGTTTACCTCATAATGTTGAAGTGGTTAACCCTGATCATTTAATCGGTACTTTGAGTTCTACAGGTTCATTGAAAATGCGCCTTAAAGTTTCTCAAGGTCGTGGTTATGAAACATCTGACTCACGTTTCCCTGAAGGTGAAACACGTCCTGTAGGTCGTTTACAGTTAGATGCTTCTTATAGCCCAATCAAGCGTGTTTCATACACAGTAGAAAATGCTCGTGTTGAACAACGTACCGATCTTGATAAGTTAGTGATTGATCTTGAGACTAACGGAACTGTTGATCCAGAAGAAGCAATCCGCAAAGCGGCAACAATCTTGCAACAACAAATTGCAATTTTTGTTGACCTTCAGAAAGATCAAACTCCTGTTGCTCAAGAGCCTCGCGAAGAAGTTGACCCAATCTTGCTTCGTCCAGTAGATGATCTCGAGCTAACTGTTCGTTCTGCTAACTGTTTGAAGGCAGAAAATATTTACTACATTGGTGATCTTGTTCAACGTACTGAAGTTGAGTTGTTAAAAACTCCTAACTTAGGTAAAAAATCGTTAACAGAGATCAAAGATGTTTTGGCTTCGAAAGGTTTACAACTCGGCATGCGTTTAGAGAACTGGCCACCAGCTAGTCTCCGTATGGATGACCGTTTTGCCTATCGTAGCCGTTAATTAAGTAGGACTATCACCATGCGTCATCGTAATAGTGGTGTGAAATTAGGCCGTACCAGCAGCCACCGTAAGGCGTTGTTCCAAAATTTAACAAATGCTTTAGTTGAGCACGAGTTAATTAAAACAACTTTACCTAAAGCGAAAGAACTTCGCCGCGTTGCTGAGCCTTTAATCACTTTGGCAAAAAACGATACAGTAGCAAACCGTCGTTTAGCGTTTGCTCGTACTCGTTCTGCAGCAACTGTTGGTAAATTATTTACCGTTCTTGGCCCTCGTTACAAAGAACGTAACGGCGGTTATCTTCGTGTTCTTAAAGCGGGCTTCCGTGCAGGTGATGCTGCACCGATGGCTTACGTTGAACTCGTTGACCGTGAAGTAAAATAATACTTCTACGTGTAGAACAGTCAGTTGTTCCAAAAAAGGCCGGTGTAATAACCGGCCTTTTTTATTTATCTTTTTAATTAATCTGTGTTTGGCCAACTGGTTGATATGCTAAATTAAGTCGCGTTCTTATAAAAATTCAAATCGACAAGTATGCTAAATATTGAGATTAAAATTCTAAGTGTGAATGAGCTGAATGACTTTAGAACGATCAGGCTTTCAGCTTTAGCAAAAGCCCCTGAAATGTTTGGTTCTACTTATCGTATAGAAGTAGTGAAGCCCTTAAGTTTCTTTGAAAATTGCTTATCTAGTTCAACAGTTTTTGGCGTTTACTACAACGATAAAATTATTGGTTTAGCGACTTTAACCCGAGAGGTCGCAACAAAGCTTGCTCATAAGGCTTATTTATCAAGTGTATTTATTGAACCTGAATTTCAAAGACGGGGAGTGGCAGATAGATTACTCACGACTGTTATTGAACATAGTAAAGAATATCTAGAACAAATTTTACTTATTGTCGCTGATGATAATCAGCCAGCAATTAAGCTATATCAAAAGTTTGGTTTTCAAACTTATGGGGTGGAATCAAAAGCCTTGAAAAATAACGCAGAATATATAGATGAGCTTTTGATGAAGCTATTTTTATTCTAGGATATAAATGGCATTTTCTATTTGAAATTAAAGCTACGATCTAAAATTGCTAATACATCTATTTCTACATCATCTCTTATCCTGAGCTTTTTCCTTAAAAGTTGTCTCCCTGTAGGTATTGAATAAAGCATGTTTATAAGTATTCAGTGAGTACAGATAATTTTATTCATCTACGAAAGCAAACCCTCTACTGAACGAAATCCAAGCAGAAATCTCAGGATTTTTTAGCACTCTTTTTTCTAAAATTGTCCCGAAGTGATATGAAAAAACCGATGAATGACCAAACTTGACATTGCGTATTGTCAAATTTGTGCTTTAATAAAGTCATGGTTTATACAGGGTATAAAAAAAATGGAAAAGCAAGTTGATGTATTAATTATTGGTGCAGGTATCTCTGGGATTGGGTTAGCTGTGCATCTCTCGAAAAACTGTCCACAACGTAAATTCGAAATCTTAGAACGTCGTGATAGCTTTGGTGGGACTTGGGATTTATTCCGTTACCCTGGTATTCGTTCTGACTCGGATATGTCAACGTTTGGTTTTAATTTTAAACCATGGGCAAAAGATAAAGTATTGGCAAGCGGTGCTGAGATCAAGGGCTATTTAAGCGATGTGATCAGTGAAAATCAGTTAAAAGATAAAATTCATTTTGGTCATCGTGTCCTTTCTGCAAACTACGATTCTGCAAAGAAAAAATGGGCTGTTGAAATTGAAGACAGTAACAAGAAAAAGCAAACTTGGTCTGCAAATTTTGTGATGGGTTGCACAGGCTACTACAACTATGATCAAGGTTATGCACCGAAATTTCCAAAACAAGAAGATTTCAAAGGCCAATTGATCCACCCACAACACTGGCCTGAAAACCTAGATTATACAGGTAAGAAAGTCGTTATTATTGGTAGTGGTGCAACAGCAATTACCCTTGTTCCTTCAATGGTGAAAGGCGGTGCAGGGCATGTAACCATGTTACAGCGTTCTCCTTCTTATATTGCGACGATTCCTTCAATTGACTTCATTTATGAAAAAACGCGTAAATTTATGTCTGAGGAAACCGCTTATAAATTTACCCGTGCACGTAATATTGGTATGCAACGTGGTATTTATGCATTAGCACAAAAATATCCAAAAACAGTACGTCGCTTATTGTTGAAAGGTATTGAGTTGCAGTTGAAAGGTAAGGTGGATATGAAACACTTTACACCAAGCTATAACCCTTGGGATCAACGTTTATGTGTCGTACCAGATGGTGATTTATTCAAGGCATTACGTGAAGGCCAAGCCAATGTTGAAACAGATCAAATTGAAAAATTCACGGCAAATGGTATTCAATTGAAGTCTGGTAAACACCTTGAAGCAGATATTGTGATTTCAGCAACAGGTTTAGAAATCCAAATCTTGGGTGGCGTGAAAGGCACAATTGATGGTAAGCCAATGGATACCTCTCAACACATGCTCTATCAAGGTGTGATGGTCAGTGATGTACCAAATATGGCAATGATCATTGGCTATATCAATGCATCTTGGACCTTAAAGGTTGATATTGCAGCGGATTATATCTGTCGTTTGCTGAATCATATGGACAAAAATGGCTATGATGAAGTCATTGCCCATGCGGATCCAGCATTGCGTGAACAAGATACCATTATGGGTAAAATGTCTTCTGGTTATATTGCACGTGCAGCAGATGTAATGCCGAAGCAAGGTAAAAAAGCACCGTGGAAAATCACCAATAACTATCTTGCGGATCGTAAAGAATTGAAAGATGCATCATTCAATGACGTGGTCCTGCAATTCCATAAACGTGGTGAGCAAGTCGATCGTAAGCCAAAGCTAGTGTCGTAATTATTTATTGAATTTATTAAAAAACCCTATGCATAAGCATGGGGTTTTTTATTTGCAATCGGGCTTTAAATTCGATCAATATCGCGTATATTGAGCACATTAGAAAATTTTGATTAGGGATAATACGATGAAAAAAATCATCATCTTAGGGACATTATTATTCAGTACATTGGTGTTTGCCGATGATGCAAAACAAAAAGAAGTCATTGCGCAAAAGCTGGTATCTGTTGACGGGACTGAACAAGGTTTGCAAAACACCGATAAAATGATTTTAGAGCAAATTCGTATGCGTTTGCCAAAAGACTTACCTGAAAGTTTTTATACCGATTTGAGCAAAAATCTGAATAGTGAACAGCGTAAGCAATTTATCGTGCAACGTTATGTGGAAAGTTTTAGCCAGAAAGAGTTACAAGCTGCATTGACCTTTTATCAATCTGTAGAAGGTAAGGCTTGGGCAAAGAAAGCCAGTGATGTTGGCAGTGAAGTCGCACATTTCACCACACAAAATGCACGTACAGCGCTCAATACCACCATGCAACAATATATTGAGAATCCAAAAGTTAAGCAGCTAATGGCAAGAATGAATCCGCAGCCCGTTCAAACGACTGAAAAACCTGAATCGAAATAAATAAAAAAGCGATCGTGCATCGGGCACGATCGCTTTGTTGTATTGCTATTTAGAGGGTACGAGAAATGAGTTCTTTCATAATTTCATTGGTACCTGCATAAATACGATTGGCACGGTTGTCGATATAAGCACGGGCAATTGGATATTCCAGCATATAACCATAACCACCATGTAGTTGTAAGCAGTCATCTACAACTTTTGAGAACATGTCGGAAATTTTGTATTTCGCAGCTGCGGCCGCATCCACACCTAAGTTTTCTTCAAGCTGTAGTTCCATACAGCGATCGAGATAGGTACGACAGAAATCAATTTCAGTGCGCAATTCCGCCAGTTTAAAGCGAGTATTCTGGAAGGTACTAATTGCTTTGCCGAATGCTTTACGATCTTTGGTGTATTGCACGGTATGTGCAAAGGCTGCTTCAGCACCTGCTTGACAGATAATTGCGACCAGCATACGTTCCCAAGCGAGCTCTTTCATTAACATGATAAAGCCCATGCCTTCCATACCTAGTAAATTTTCTTTCGGTACACGGACATTATCAAAGAACAATTCACAGGTATCTTGGCCTTTCATCCCAATTTTGTTCAGTGGCTTACCTTTGCTGAAACCCGCACGATCCGCTTCTACAATCAGTAAGGATAAATTGGCTGAGCCTTTTTCATTGTTGCCTGTTTTACACACCACAATCGCCATGTCACAAAGATAGCCATTGGTAATAAAGATTTTAGAACCATTGATGACATATTCATCGCCATCCAATACGGCAGTCGTGCGAACTGCTTGTAGGTCGGAACCTGTACCAGGTTCAGTCATCGCAATTGCTGTGACGGCTTCGCCTGTTGCCATTTTTGGTAACCAGTGTTGCTTTTGCTCTTCATTACCGAAGTTATTGATATAGTTGGCAACGATATCTGAATGCAAAGAAAAACCCGTACTTGAATCCATGGCATAGGCTTGTTCTTCGATCAGAATCATACTGTAAAGACGATCGACACCTGAACCACCGTATTGTTCAGGCATTGTTGTACAGAGTAGACCAAGTGCACCTGCCTTATTCCATAAGTCACGATCTACATGTTGTTGTGTTTCATATTTTTCAATATTCGGAACAACTTCTTTCTCATAGAATTTACGCACGGTTTCACGGAATGCTTCATGGTCTGAAGTAAACAGTTTGCGTGGCAGCATGTTTGGAATTGGACGAATAGCACCTGATTGCATTTGTTATTTTTCCCTAGTGTGTTGGATTTAAATCATCTTCATCACCATACAAGAAATTGAAAATAGTGAACAATGTGATCAATGCTCAATTTGATTGATGTATTTGGTCACTTGAGAAAAATCTCTCAGAACTTCATCGGGGAGATCGGGTACACTATGGAAAAATTGTTGCATTGCGGAGCCAATAATGTCTGATGAAATGACACTGGAAGAGCGTAAGGTTGTGTATCGTGCGCGTCGCGGTTTAAAAGAAATCGATGTGTATTTTGATCCTTATGTTAAAAACCACTACCTGACAGCCGATATTGCTGAAAAGGCATTATTTGCCGAGTTGGTTGATCAAGAAGATCCAGATTTATTGGATTGGTTTATGGAGGTAGGGGAACCACCTCGTGCAGAATTAAAAGATTTTATTTTAAAATTAAAACACTATGTCCATGGCTAATGGTGTTTTCGAGCTGCAACGCAGTCGTTTTGCGATGGTATTGCAGCTCTTGATTTTCATTGCCATTCTTAGTTTAACCTATTCCTTACTTACCTTATGGATTTGGCTACTGTGCTTTGGCATGATGAGCATTACTTGGTTTTTATTTTTGAAACGACCTCAAATTAGACGTTTTGAATACTTGGATCATCAAGAATGCTCGTTCGAATTTTATGACCCCAAATTAAAGATCCAGCGTAGACAGATCATCAAAATATTAGATCAGCAACTTTATATCGCGCTCTATTTTTCTCATAAAAAGCATAAAAATTGCATTATTTGGTGGGATCAATTATCACATTCGCAATGGAAAAAGCTAAAATTACGCGCAAAACTGGGATGATTGTTTGACAATTCTACAACTGTATAAAATTAATAAAAATATAAATTTCAATAATTTAATTAAAATTATGGTTTGTCTTGTTTAAATTGTTAGATTAAATACTCTAAAAAATAGTGAAAATTATGATTGTCAGACAATCTGGCGATCAAGTCCGATTTATTTTCGTTAAAGTACAAACACCAACGTAAAGTATGGTGGAGGTCCAAAATGGAAATTCCAACATGGTCGTTTCTGGTGGTCGCAATCATTTTTGCGATTGTAGTAGGAAGAGCAGGAACTTTACTCAGGGAATTTCTTGAATCACGTCAAGTTGTCGTGACCAAGAGAAAGAGATTGAAAGTGTCATCAATATATCACTCTCCCGTGAATATCGATGGTGAACGCCAATCTAGTATCTATCAAAAGTAGATACGTAAGTGTAGGAGGTCTCTATGGAGATTTCAATGTGGATGTTTCTAGTAATTGCAATCGTTATGGCGATTGTTGTAGGAAGAGCTGGAACGTTACTCAAGGATTATTTTCAACAAAACTAAAATATAAAGAGTTTCACGATTTTACCAGTTAATAAGTAGCATGTGCTGAACCGTCGCAATGCTACTTTTTTTTGCCTGAAATTTCTGTTCAGCCGCTTAAGTGTCAATTCATTCCTCTGTGATTTGTGTCAAAATGTCTAGGTTAAAATTAGAGCAATTACTCTTTAATTCAGGTTATGCATCTGATAATGTACAGCTAAAAGGAAAAAACAAATTATTAGAGGGACAGGAAGTATGTCTAAACTCCAAAAAATTGGACAAGGTGTGGCGGTTGCTGTATTGACAACATCAATGCTATCAGGATGTTCATATGTGATTAAAACGGGTGCGAATGTCGCACTTGGTTTTGGTGAAAACCATATTGTTCCACCAATTTTAGCAATGGATGACGCTGAAATGGTGTGTAACTCAGGGAATGCTTTAACCCCTGCCGTGATGTCAACCAAAGATATGGGTGCTGACCCAACCCGCATGGCGGTATTGTTATATACCGCAGCGGGCGTTTGTGCTGAGAATCAAGCTTTAGAAGCAGAGTTGCGTTACTTACGTGCGTCTAAAGCAGGTCAGGTTTCAGAAGCACAAGATGCACGTATTGAACAGAAACGTTGGGCGGGAATTGCTGCTGAACGTCAATATGCAGGCTATCAGCTGTTTGCGAATCGTTGGGAAACTAAATACAAATATAAATTGGGCGACTCGTGCCCAACCATGCGTAATGATCTAGATCAAACCGTTTATTTACTTGGTATGGTGAGTGGTTTACAAGCCATGACCAACGATATTAACTCTGGTGGTGCGATCAATGTACCTAAAGATATTGCAGGTATTGTTGAACGCGGTATGGCGTGTTTAGACAATGAGAAATTCTGGGGTGCGCCAATGGCAACCCGTGCAGTCATCTGGACCTTATTACCAGGTGCGGGTGACGGTAAGCCTGAACCGTATGCCACCATGAAGCAGTCTATGGCCATTGGTGAGAAGAAGGGTGTTCGTTTAGCACATGCTTTATATGCCGTTGCCGCACAGGCCAGTGGTGATGATGCCAAGCTACGCGATGCTTTCCGTTCATATGCTGCGGCAACAGGTGAAGATAAACCAGCAAATCCACAGTTCCGATTGATTGATAAAATGGCCGGTTTGATGGTTCGTGGTATCGCAGATCGTTATTGGACTGAAAATACAGGTGTAAGAGCCAGTGACGAAGGCTTAACTTCATTCTGGGATGACAAACAAGAAAGCTCAGCTGAGTTGGATTCGTTGTTTGACGGTGGTGAAGCAGCACCTGCGCAGGATCAAGCTGCACCAGCATCAGACCAGGCGGCACCAGCACAAGAAACTCCAGCGGAGTAACCTGAATTAAACGACCTTTTACAGATGAACTATCTAAACTTGTAAAAGGTCTGTTTTTTTAGGAGGCGGTCAGCCTATGAAAGATCAAATATGGGTAAGTAAAATTATTTTGATTGCGATATGTATTTCCATATCGGCTTGTCTACAAGTTTTTGCTGATCATTTTATTTATTGGCGTCCAAGTTTACTCACCGAGTTTTGGCGCTTATGGACTGCACATTGGGTTCATGTAGGATGGGTTCACTTTCTACTGAATATGATGGCTTTTGCCTGTTTACCTTTTATTTTTCCTCATGTTCGCAATTGGCATTTAGGTGCATTATTGCTCGTGCTACCTCCCTTTATTAGTTTAATTTTTTATTTTTATCTGCCTTATATTGATGCCTATGCTGGACTTTCAGGGGTCTTGCATGGTCTATATACCGCAGTGGGTGTGGTATATCTGCAATATAAAAATGAACGGAAATTTGCAATTTTGGTCTTAGCCTTGATTGCGGCAAAACTGATTTGGGAGAATACCTTTGGGCAAACAGGGACTGCTCAATTAATTGGCAGTCCAGTCCTCACCGAAGCACATTTGATCGGTGCGATTGGTGGGTTGCTCTGTGGTTTAGGTTATTTACTGATAAAAAAGATAAAAACGACAACAACATGATCATTTGATTAAGACGCTTAATAATAATTCAGTGGGTACAGAGGGATTGGTTATACAGGGAATAAATGTATTCTCTATCAACCATGTGCATTGCAAGATTCAGCATCTTCGGAGGGGTGTTGATCACAATAAACTGGAATAGATATGCAGCATAATCAACAGAAAAAAACTGGATTAGGTCTATTGAGTTATATTTGGACCGAGTGGATATCAACCTTTGTTATCCTTTTCTTATTACTCATGACACTGATTATTGGTACTGGCGAGATGATCCATGGTCAGTTATTACGGATGGGCGAACGTTTATATGGTGATCCTGCGATTGGAATGCAGTATTCATTCCTTCGTGCCGAACCAGAAAAACCCACCTGTGACCGAAATCCCAATATCGATGCACAAGTTCAAGAGCAGATGCGGATTAATGCAGCCGATGAATTTGCCAGTATGTTTGGCGTGGCTTCGGAATCAGATGTACGCGCTTCCTTGATGGCAGCACAGCAGCAATGTGATGAAAAATATCAATTTTATGATAAGGCAATGACGCATATCGAGGCACACCCGAGTGTGCGGACCTATCGTCAGATTGAAACCAGCTTCTTTGGCATCTTTAAATTTGGTACAGAAAACCGTGCTTTATTTTTGGTGATTATGGTGGTATTTGCGGCCATCAGTGCCACATTAAAGACCCATCATATCGGTTTACGCAGCCCAGCGACGAAAATTGATTTCCGTATCTATAGCATTGCGATGCTGATTGGAAATGCTTTATTGACCTCATCGGTGATGAGTCAATATCGATCTGTGATGAACTCTGGTGTTCCGATCAGCCCAGAAATGATGCTGATTTATTGGTTATGGATGATTTTATTTGCGGTACTGACCTTGATTAGTCTGTATCAGTTGATTAAGTCGCCTACGCCAACCCGAGAAGGGGGGAGTGTTGGTTTAGCCTTCCTAAGCGTGCCACTTTATGCCTATATGGCGATTATCACGGGAGTTGCTTTTACCTTCTTTATGGCCTATCCAATGGGGCAAGGGATTTACTTAGGGCAGTTGGTCGAGTTCTCGAATATTTTCTTAAATCTGGCCTTGTTTATTTGGGCGGGGATGTTGTTAAAACAGACGCGCATTGTGGATTTATTCTTAAATATTCTGCGACCTTGGAATCTCGCCCCTGAAACATTAACCTGGTTAATCTTAATTGCTGCGGCCTTGCCGACCGCCTACACTGGCGCGTCAGGTATTTTCGTCATTGCAGCAGGTGCAATTATTTATAAAGAAGTCTGGAATGCAGGTGGACGTCGCCAATTTGCTTTGGCTGCAACTGCACTGTCAGGTTCACTTGGGGTGGTGCTTCGTCCATGTCTATTGATCGTGGTTGTAGCGTCATTAAATAAAGAAGTGACCACTGACCTGCTGTATCAATATGGCATGTACACCTTCTTGTTAACCTCAACTTTATTCTTGGTGATTGCGCTGTTTTTTGCCGAACAGAAATTTAGAGTTGCACCACTCAAAATCGCCTTACCTAAGTCGTTACGTGCATTTGTGCCAGTATCACCTTATATCGTGATTTTTATTTTGATCTGGCTGTTCTATAAACATGCTTTGGCCACAGATCTGAATGAATTTACTGCACCTGTAATGATGCCAGTGATTTTATTATTGATGGTGCTTTTTGATAAGTTGCGCAAAGAACCTGCACCCTTAGCACCCGTTGGGCATTGGGATAGTACTTTGAACAGTTACATCATTCCTGCGGATGGTTCTCAACCTGCTGCGCCGATCAACCCTGCAGATGATCCGCGGAATCCTGTGCGCCGTGTTTCTTTCGGTAAAGCATTACATGCATCGACCAGTGAGACGGTTGGACATATTGGGGCTTTGGTGATCCTCATGGCACTTTCGGTGAGTGTCGGTGGTTTCCTTGAACAGATTCATATCATGGAAAATTTCCCGCAAGATATTAACAGCACCTATGTGGTGATCACGCTGATCGTGCTGCTGATGATTTTTGTGGGGATGATTATGGACCCATTTGGGGCAGTGATTTTAATTACTGCAACAGTTGCGCCCGTGGCTTATCAGTATGGGATTGATCCTGTGCACTTCTGGATGATTGCATTAATTGGTTTTGAACTGGGGTATGTCACGCCGCCAGTTGCATTGAATCACTTATTGGCGAGACAGTCGATTGGGGATGCTGAAGTGGCAGAGGCGGATGCTGAAGTACGCCATCAATCCTTTTTCTATCGCTATGAGCGCTGGATTTTACCATTACTGGTGATGGTGCCTGCAATTCTGATCATTGCCTATGTCCCTTATAGCTTTAAATTATTTGGCTGGTATAGCTAGCGAAGCTTAAAGAAAAAATAAGCACCTTAGGGTGCTTATTTTGTGCAGAAGTAAATGCTATTGAACTCTGGTTATAGTGGTGAATATCGAGTGAACCAATAACTATAGGTGAATTTAGACTAGCGTTGATTATTATGTGATTAAAATAACATTTTGAGATCGAACCAGTTATGCTATAAATAGACGGAAAAGATGGAGTAGCCTGCTTTAAGATCGGATTCATCTTTCTAAAGGGCAGCTGTAAAAAGGCAATTTGGGGCGCGAAATTTGTAATCAGCAGAGTGATAAAAATGGAGAGCGCTCGAGAGAACAGATAAATTGATAAAAACAACCAACAAAAAAGTGATTGCAGTCATTCTTTTTTATAAAAGTTTGCTGCAAATTTAAGCGGTTTAAAAGGGATTGGTGATTCAAAGGGTAAATTCATTTATCTATCAACCAAGGACAGCGCATGATTCAACATCTTTGGATGGATGTTGATAACAATAAATTGGAATAGACATGCAAAATGATCAAGAGAATAAGACTGGATTAGCCCGATTAGGCTATATCTGGAATGATTGGATATCAACCTTCATTATTCTTGCTTTGTTGCTAATGACGTTGCTTATTGGTACAGGCGAAATGATTCACGGTCAGATGCTTCGTATGGGGGAGCGTCTTTACGGTGATCAAACAACAGGGATGCAATATTCGTTTTTACGTGCGGAACCTGAAAAACCATCTTGTGATCGACATCCAAACATTGATGCACAAGTTCAAGAGCAGATGAAAGCCAATGCTGCCGATGAATTTGCAAGTATGTTTGGTGCGGCTTCTGAAGCTGATGTTCGTGCGTCTTTATTGGCCGCACAGCAGCAGTGTGAAGAAAAATACCAATTCTATGATAAAGCAATGAAGCACTTGGAAGCGCATCCAAGTATTCGTACTTATCGTAAAGTTGAAACTACTTTCTTCGGAATCTTTAAATTAGGTTCTGAAAACCAAACTGTTATTTTATTAATCATGGTGTTGTTTGCTTCAATTACAGCATCTTTGCGTTATCACCACATTGGTTTACGTGCACCAAAAACTAGAATCGACTTCCGTGTCTATTCAGCATTGATGGTTGCGGGTAATGCTTTACTCAGTTATTCGGTGATTAGCCAATACCATTCAGTATTGAATTCAGGTGTTGAAGTTGCTGGAAAAACGGCCGTTTTGTATTGGTTGTGGATTGCGCTATTTGTGTCATTGACCATTATCAGTATTTTCCAATTCATCTTTATCCCGAAAACTGCACAACCGAAGGGTAACTTTGGTTTGGCGCTACTGAGTGTTCCTCTGTATGCGTTTATGTCTTTGGTGACAGGGATTGTATTTACCTTCTTCATGGATTATCCAATGGGGCAAGGGATTTACTTGGGTATCTTGGTTGAGTTCTCAGGTATTTTCTTAAATCTAGCCTTGTTCATTTGGGCGGGTATGTTACTGACCCAAACACGCGTGATGGATTTATTCTTAAATATCTTACGTCCGTGGAACTTGGCGCCAGAAACTTTAACTTGGTTAATCTTGATTGCAGCAGCGATTCCAACAGCATATACAGGTGCTTCAGGGATTTTCGTTATTGCAGCAGGTGCGATCATCTATAAAGAAGTTTGGAACTCAGGTGCTCGCCGTCAATATGCCTTAGCTGTATCGGCAATGTCGGGTTCTTTGGGTGTGGTGATTCGTCCATGTCTATTGGTTATCTTGATCTCAATGCTCGACAGCCGCCATGTGACATCGACTGAATTATTTGATCACGGTATCTATGTCTTCTGGTTAACGGCCTTCATCTTCTTGGGTGTTTCTCTGATTCTTGCAGAGGAAAAGTTCCGTGTGAACTCACCTAAAATCGCTGTGCCAGGGATGTTACGTGCATGTGTGCCTGTGATCCCATATATCATCATTGGTTTTGCTGTGGTGATGTTCTATAAGCTTGCTTTAGATACCTCAATCAACGAATTTACTGCGCCAATGATTTTACCGTTGGTGTTGATTGCAATGATCTTGTTTGACAAGTTATTTGCCTCAAAACTTGCGCCTGCGCCAGTGGTCGATGCGAAGCATGAAGCTTTGGTTCGTGAACATGAGAAAAAATCTGAGTTCTTGAAATCACATGATCCACACGGTAGCAAGAGCTTTGGTTTTGGTGGGGCATTACGTTTTGCAACCTCAGAAACAGTGGGGCACATCGGTGCATTAATTCTATTAATGGCATTGTCTGCAAGTGTCGGTGGCTTAATTGAACGTGCAGAAGTGGTTGAGTTATTACCGACTCACTTGGGCAATATCTATATTTCGCTTGCCTTCATTGCGTTGTTACTTGCGATTATTGGGATGACTACCGATCCATTCGGTGCGGTGATTCTGGTTGCTGCAACGGTTGCCCCTGTTGCTTACGAGAATGGTATCCATCCGATCCACTTCTGGATGATCGTATTGGTGGCATTCGAGTTTGGTTATGTAACGCCGCCTGTTGCCCTGAACCACTTGCTGACGCGACTCTCCGTCGGGGATGAAGAGGTCTCGGCCGCCGATAAGGAAGCGAAAGAGAAATACACCAGTTTCTACTTCCGCTATGAGCGTTGGTTATTGCCGATTATCGTCTTGTTCTCATCGTTGGTGTTGGTGACCTATGCGCCGTATATCTTCCAAATGTTTGGTTGGTATAAGCATTAACAATTGAAACTAAAAAAGCACCTACGGGTGCTTTTTTATTATTATTTTATTGAAGGAGTGAATCCATGAAAGCATTGAGTCAGGCAGAGTATCAGGCAACTTTTTTCCCTCCTATGTTAGATGTCACGGAGAGTGCGGAGGAAATTGTAGATTTATGGGGCTATGCTGATCCTGTGATTGAACAGCTGTATCACTCCTGTACTGCATGGGAATGGTCTGTGAAACATATTTATGAAAGCGGAGACGTGCAATTCCAGCATCTTAATATTCCAGTGCCCTTAGATAACACCTATCTTGTTATCGTTGTTGATAAGCCAAAACGGGAAATTCTAGGTCATTATGTACTGGACTTGCACCCTTATCCAAAGCATTGAGCTTACAGTACTGACTTTTTTGACTTTGATCGTTTTATCAATGGACTACATAAAAAAATCGCTGAGAGAATAATGCAAAAACCAATCAAGCTATATAAATCAGGCACTTCATTCCACAGTAAAAAACCCCAAAGTCCTGCAAAAATAATTGCAATATAGTTGACGGGTGCAATCTGTCCAGCAGGGGCAAGACGGTAGGCATGCGACATAAAAATCTGGCTGACATTGGCCAGTACACCTGCACCGATCAAAAACAATAATTCCTGTAAATGATAAGGTCGCCATACCCAAAACATCGGAATCACGGAAAGCAAAGAACCAATAAAACAGAAATAGAACACGATCCGTTCAGGTGGCTCGGTTTGAGTCAGTGCGCGCACAGTGACAAAGGCCATTGAAGCCAACAGGCTAGAACTGATGCCAACGATTGAAATCCAGTTCAATAAACCTTGATCAGGCTTAGCTACACAGAACACTCCAATAAAGCCCAGTCCTGCGGCACAGAGCATCGCCGTGGTGATTTTTTCTTTAAGAAACAGCCAAGCAATCAATGGAATAAAAATGGGGGAAGAATAGGTAAACACCATGGCATTGGAGAGTTTTAAATGTGCAATGGCATAGAAAAAACCATACATGGCAGCAAGCCCAACAATACTACGCCAGGTATGCATCCACAGTTTTTCTGTTTTTACAAACTGGGTTCCTTGCTTGAAGATAAAAGGTAAAAACAGGATCAGGCCCACCACATTGCGGAAAAACACAATGGTATAGTTATCGACCGTATGTGAAGCGTAACGAATACAAATGCCCATCACAGAAAAAAGCAGCGCAGAAAGAGTAAGGCAACCAATCGCCATCATCAGGTTGCGATTGGTGGGTTGAGCATCCATAGCGATTCGGGTATTGGGAGATTGCGCTTATTTTATGCTGCTGTGAGGATGAAAGGAATGAGATTCTTCACTCAATCTATGCTCAGGACACTCAACTGAGTGTGTCAGAGAATTGTTTAAGATAGTCACTCGGTGTCATGCTGGTTTCACGTTTAAACATGGCACTAAAGGCACTGGGGCTGTCATAGCCCAAGTCCAAGGCCACATTTAAAACCGGTTTGTTCAGGGCCAAATCAATCATGGCCTGCATCAGTTTGGCTTGACGAACCCAATGGGAGAAATGCAGTCCAGTCTCTTTTTGAAAATGTCGCGCTAACGTTTTACTGCTGATATGCAGTTGTTCAGCTGTATCTTTCAGATTCCAGTTAAAGCTGAGATTGTCTTTGATTTGCTGACAAAGCTGTTGCAGGCGTGGGTTTTGAGGATCTGGCAAATTAAAGGCAAGAGCTGGTAATACCCGAACTTCGTCTAAAATCAATTGCAACAGTCTTTCATCGCGACTCATGGGCTGGATCGCTGCTTTAATGTCCATTGCACTACTCATCAGCTCCCGTAGTAAAGCAGGAATGGCAACAACCCGACATCCGGAACTCAGATGGGTTTGTGCTGAGGTTTCTATAAAAATCCCTCGGGCTTTGACATCACCGCTACTGAGTAAGGCATGTGGTTTATGCGCAGGAATCCATACGCCACGTCCAGGTGGGGTAATCCAGATCCCTTCGTGGGTTTGTACTCGAATCACGCCTGATAGGGTATGAATCAACTGAATTCGATCATGGCTATGCCAGTCTTCAATATGGCCATGGGGGTAGTTTTCTGAAAATGCATAGACTGGATAATCTGCAAATCCATGTTCAAAGTTTTTCCCCATGTGTGCAATGTCCAAAAACAAGTTGTCTATTTCTCGATAGTAATCGTCTTATTGTCGAGAAACAATAAATTGATTATTTTTTAGCATGACCGTTACCGCAATGTAGAGGTCTAGCCTATGTTTCAGAAAGCTTATTTTTATCCCTTATTCGCGATTTTATTTTGGGCGGGCAATGTCGTGGTATCTAAAATGGCCAGTCATGCCATTTCGCCTGTCGCGATTACGTTTTATCGTCTGGTGTTGGCGCTCGCCGTGATGAGTACCTTTGTGCTGATTCCAGTCTGGAACAATCGACACACCATCAAACAGTATTGGAAACAGTTGGCATTGGGAGGTTTTCTGTCCGTGTCTCTATTCCAGTTCTTGTCTTATCAGGCAGCATCCACCACCACAGCCACCAATATGGCGATTGTCACCGCCTTGATTCCTTTACTGACCATGATTTTAAGTAGTGTGATGCTGAAAGATCGGCTGAGCTATGGCATGTTGTTCGGAGGTGCTTTGTCTTTTTATGGCATCTTGTATTTGCTGAGCCATGGTTCAATTACCGGTATCTGGAAGCAAGGCGTACATTTGGGTGATGGTTTAATGTTGATTGCTGCGGCAGGCTATGCCTTATATGGTGTGTTACTTAAACGTTGGAAAATGCCGATCCCTGCTTGGCAATCGAATTTTGTGCAATCCTGTTTTGCGATTGTTTATGTACTGCCATTCTTTATATTTTTACCAGCATCGCAGATGCAACTGAACCAACAGACCATTCCACTGATTATCTACGCCAGTATTTTTTCTTCAGTATTGTTGTCGTATTTATGGATAGAAGGGGTGAGACATTTAGGACCGAATCGCAACAGTATTTTTATGAATCTATTGCCCTTATTTACTGCGCTGATTGCGGTCGCTTTGCTAGGCGAGCATTTGCAGATGTTCCACTATATAGGCGGTGGTTTAACCTTGATTGGAATTCTGATAGCACAAACTATTCAGAAACCGATTCAATTCAAACCAGCATCAAAGCAAATTTTAGATTAAACAGGCCACTAACAAAAAAGCTTTAACCGAAGTTAAAGCTTTTCTTATTAAGATTTACTCTGGGCAGCAATCTGGGCTTCCAAGAGCTTAATTTGATCTTCTTTGAGCTTGAGCAAAGTATCCACATCGCTATTCTGCTGTTTCAAATCATGTTGCTGGTCTTGCAGTTGTTGATGAATATCATCCAGTTTGGCAATTTCTTCTTTTGCCAAACTGTCATTTACAGGGAGTGGCGCTTTTACAATCGATTCTTCA
This sequence comes from Acinetobacter higginsii, assembly GCF_000369525.1. Taxonomy (GTDB): domain Bacteria; phylum Pseudomonadota; class Gammaproteobacteria; order Pseudomonadales; family Moraxellaceae; genus Acinetobacter; species Acinetobacter higginsii. The sequence goes on along the minus strand of NZ_KB850071.1, from coordinate 78,223 downwards.
ACCAATTGGATCGGTGCAGCGACATCACTGCTCGCCGTTGTTACTTCATCAACGGTTGCCATTGCTTCAGTTGCTACTGGGGCAACGGTTTTTTCAGCCACAGGCTGAGTCGGTGCGGATGTTGTGGCTTGCTGATCTTTTTGAGCTAAGAACCATTGGACCGCAAGGAACAGCACCACGACAATACTAATTCCACCAATTATCATCCATAATAATTTGGAATTTTCTGTTTGGTATGTGGACATCACTTTTAACCTTCTAGTCAAAATGACGAGGTTTGAATTGTATCACCCCAATTTCATCTGGCTCAGCGGGTTGCGCTTGTTCCACATGGGTTGGGCGTTTTTCGCTATAAGCGCATTCGATACATTCAATCCACTCGTCATCCACAGTGATGATCTTAACGACACGATCTAAGGCCCCACATTTCGGGCATTTTGCGCCCGCGATGAACTGTCTTTTCATGTCAGTTAATTACACCCTGTGAACAATAATGACGTAGTTTAAGCGGTTTTATCAGTGTTCGTCCAACCTTGATGACGTAATAATGCATCTATTTTTGGTTCTCTTTTTCGGAAATTGCGAAACGCATCAAGCGCCGTATCTTTTCCGCCAACTGCTAGAATAAACTTTCTAAACTCTTTTCCAGTCTCGGTATTAAAAATACCTTCGCTTTCGAAACGGTCAAATGCATCACTGGCTAAAACCTCTGCCCATTTATACGAGTAATAACCTGCAGCATAACCGCCTGCAAAAATGTGGCTGAAGCTGTGTTGAAAACGGTTATAAGGAACTGCTGGAACCACGGCAAACCTAGCGCGAATATCATCCAGCGTGGCCTGAATTTGCTGACTGTTTAAGGCAGGTGCTTGACGGTGAATGCTCAGGTCAAACAGGGCAAACTCAATCTGACGCAAGGTTTGCATACCAGACTGGAAGAAACGTGCATTCAACAATGCAGAGAGTAATTCTTGCGGCAAGGTTTGTTTGGTTTCAGTGTGCTCGCTGAGTACATCTAAACTTTCATTGTCCCATGCCCAGAACTCCATAAACTGACTTGGTAATTCAACTGCATCCCACGCCACACCGTGTGTCCCCGCAACCGAGATGTTATCCACTTCGGTGAGCATATGATGTAAGCCATGACCAAACTCATGGAATAAAGTAATTACTTCATCATGGGTCAGCAGCGCAGGTTGATCGCCAATTGGTGGGGTAAAGTTACACACCATGTAGCAAATTGGTTTTTGCAGACCATTGGCTGTTTGAACACGAGAACGGAAACCGCTCATCCATGCTCCGCCGCGTTTGCCACTACGGGCATATAAATCAAAGTAGAAACCACCGACCACTTGGCCTTGATCTTCAATTTCAAAATAGCGTACATCATTTTGCCACACAGGCGCTTGGCGTTCGATGATCTGGATACCATAAAGGCGTTGTACGATCTGGAATAAACCTTGAACCACTTTCGGTGCAGGGAAATATGGTTTAAGTGCTTCTTGAGAAAGATTGAACTGTTGTTGTTTCAACTTTTCAGAATAGTAGGTTGCATCCCAAGGTTTGAGTTCTTCAATACCATCTTGTCGTGCAATTGCTTTCAATTCTGCAATTTCAGCCAGTGCTGGTGTACGCGCATGTTCTGCCAGATCAACCAAGAATTTATCTACGGTTTCAACATCAGGTGCCATTTTGCTGGCAAGGGAATATTCGGCAAAGTTGTTAAAGCCAAGCAACTGAGCCATTTCCTGACGTAAGCTCAGGATTTCCTCCATCACTGGAGTGTTGTCAAATTCAGTTTGGTCGGATTGTTCTGAAGCACGGGTGACATAGGCCTTATACAGCTCTTCTCTTAATTCACGATCATCGGCATAGGTCATAATCGCAAAATAAGCAGGGAAGTCGAGTGTGGCAACGGCTTGCTCAAGCTCTCGTTGTTGTCCGTATTGTTTTAACAGTTCAACACTGCTTTGCGGTAAGCCTTTAAGTTGCGCTTCTGTTAGCGGCTTGAAGTAGGCTTGGGTGGCATCGAGTACATGGTTAGAGAAGTCAGAAGACAGTTGTGATAAACGTGCTGAGATTTCGGCATAACGTTTTTTGGCTTCGCCTTCCAGTGCAACACCTGACAGTTTAAAGTCACGTAAAGCCAGTTTAATCGCACTTTGTTGTGCTTCGCTCAGCGTTTGAAATACGGAACTGTCATGGATCTGTTGATAGGTTTGGTACAACGGCGTATGTTGACCAAGCTGGGTATAGTACTCACTTAAACTCGGTAACAGGGCTTGATACACTTCACGGGTTTCCGCATTGTTCATCACCGCATTGAGATGTGACAAAATTCCCCATGCTTCACTCATGTTATTTTCAAGTTGATCAACTTCAGTCAATGTTGCTAGTTGGGCTTCAGTCCCTTGCGGAACGTTATTGAGTTGATTTAAGAAATTTTGACCGTTTTGAATGGTTTGTTCGATCTGTTGTTTTAAATCGGCAAGTTGAATTTGATCAAATTGAGGAACGGGAAGTGTCGCTTGCTGGAGTGTCATTGTATTTTTGCCATATTCATCTTTAAACATAGTTATAGATGTAGTGCTTCGGAGGGGAGAAATCAAGGTTGATTGATTATTTATTCGTTGGGTTTTGCGTTGCGACCTGGATTTCATCAATCGACATTACATATGTACCGAATGTGCTGTGACGGGTAGATAGCTTTAATTTGAGTTGATGATCCCTATACATTGCATATTGTTTTGATGTAATTCTGAAAATAGGGATCCCTGAATATATTGTTTGAAAAGAATAAAAATCGGTATTTTTAGAGCGTTTTTTTACTGCTTGTGCTGATATTTCTATGATTTGGGGTTTTCCTAGCGTATATGTCCAGATCATTGGAAGCGTACCGGCTAAGTTGAGCCAGAGTACGGGAATAATGAATAAAGGGAAAATAAATAAAGCATAATGTTTAGGCTGTTTTCGTACTTTCTGCCATTGTCTAGGAATCACCCATTCCTGTCTTTTTTTCAAGTAGAGAAAATAAATGAGGAGTAAGGCATAGAGAAAACATGCAATGATTAAGGCGACAATTTCTACTGTAAAGCTAGGTGAAAAATCACTCCAAAATACAGAAATAGCAGCACCGATTGTGAGAAAGAAAAAGAGAATAGAAAAGTAATGGTGGTAATAATATTTGGTGATGCGGGCGTAAGTCATTTGGATTTTATTTATATTTAAAAATAGTCTATCTATTCATTATATAACAAAAAATAAGAGAGCCGAAGCTCCCTTATCTTTTATCAATTACTCAGCCTTTGCTTTCGCATTCGACTTTTTCTTTTTCACTTTTTTCTTGGCCTTGTCTTTGCTTTCAGGCTTGGCAGACGCTTTTTTTGCAGGCTTCTTGGTATAAGAACTTGGTTTGTTCTTGTCCTTTTTCTTGCGTACAGGCTTTTCACCATCTTCACTAACTTTAGATTGAGTAGAGGGCTGTTTGCCAAATACTTCTTCAGTTGTTGAAGCACGCTTCGAGCTAGAAGGATTCGCAGTACGTGGTGCTTTTTGACGAATTACACGACCCAAATGTGTCAGCTGTTGTACCAGTTGGAAGTCAATTTTACGTTCTTCCAAGTTCACACCCGCAACTTGAATCTTCACTTCATCACCAAGGCTGAATGACTGTCCACGATTTTGACCGACTAAGCTTTGACTGGCCTGATCATAAATGAAGAAGTCATCACCTAACTGACTGACATGAATCATGCCGTCGACATAGAGGTCTTTCAGAGTCACGAATAGTCCAAACTCAGTGACTGCACTGATAACCCCGACAAACTCATCACCGATATGCTGTTGCATATAGTGGCATTTCAACCACATGGTGACGCTACGTGATGCTTCATCAGCACGACGTTCTGTCTTGGAGAAATGCTCACCCGCATCATCTAATGCTGCACCTGACAGTGGATACACTTTTTTGTCTAAATACGCTTTGATTGCACGGTGTAATAATAAGTCTGGATAACGACGAATCGGTGACGTGAAGTGGGTATAGGCTTCATATGCCAAACCATAGTGTCCTGCATTCTTCGCACCATAGTAGGCTTGCATCATCGAACGTAATAGCACCGCGTGGATACTTGGCGCATCTAAACGATCTTTGGTTGCTTCAATGACGGCTTGATAATCTGCTTGAGTTGGCTGTTCAGGGAATGGCAGACCAAGCAATTTCACAAAGTCACGCACTTTCTGAATACGTGAAAACTCTGGTGCTTCGTGCACACGATACAACATCGGAATATCATGCTCTAAAGCATATTCTGCTGCAGCAACGTTGGCCAGCAGCATACATTCTTCAATGAGTTTATGCGCATCATTACGTGTACGTGGCAAAATTTCCTTGATTCCGCCTAACTCATCAAAGGTCATGTAGGTTTCAACGGTTTCAAATTCCATTGCATGACGTTCAGCACGTAAGCCTTTTAGTGTTTGATAAAGCTGGAAGAGCGTATTAAGTGACTTATGAATGCTCTTATCTTCAGGGATCGCATTGGTTGCCCCCTCAAAATATTGTCCTACTTGGGTATAAGTCAGACGAGCTTTGGAATGCATCACCGCAGGGTAGAACTCATATCCTGTGACTTTACCTGCACGAGAAAGTTTTAAATCACAGACCATACACAGACGATCAACATGTGGATTTAAAGAACATAAGCCATTTGATAGCGCTTCTGGCAGCATAGGCAATACAAAGTGCGGGAAATAAACCGATGTACCACGTTCTTCTGCTTCTTCATTTAATGGAGAGTCTAAACGTACATAATGGCTAACATCCGCAATTGCAACGACAACACGATAACCACCACCTGCACGTTTTTCTGCAAATACGGCATCATCAAAGTCACGTGCATCTTCACCATCAATAGTAACTAATGGTAGATCACGTAGATCAACACGCCCTTTAAGATCTTTTGCTGATGGTTCTTTAAAGCTTTCTGCTTCTTTCACCACAGCTTCTGGAAATTCGTAAGGCAGACCAAATTCTAGAATCGTTTGTGGAATGATGATTTCAGTATCTGCTTTATCCGCCATTGATTGAACGATATGACCTGTCGCCAGCTCTTCGCGTGTTGGATAGTCATCAATTGCAACACGGAGCATATCACCAACTTTAGCATTGGCATGCTCAATCAATTCTTTTTCTAAAGTAATAGGTTGATGCTGGTTTGGATTGGCTGGTTGAATGAAGTATTCACCTTCATGTTCAGACAATTTACCAATAATTTGTTTAACGCGGTGTTGTACTACTTCGCTAATAAAGCCCCAAGGCTTACCTTTACGATCAACGGAGGTCTGACGCACTTTAACGCGGTCACCATTAAAAACTAAGCGAAGTTCACGTTCAGGTAAAAGGATATCGTCCTGACCTGCAATATTGGCAGTCCCCAGACCTTTACTATTGATATAGACCGTTGCTTCATGAGTTGGCAGATCGGTTGCAGGTTGGTATTTAAAACCATCCTTCATAAGTTGACCATCACGTACCATGGCACTTAAACGGTGATTCAAGGCATCAATGCTTTTTTGATCTGGGATATTAAAGTGGTCAACCAGCTCTGCATGGGACTGTGCAGTTTGTAATTGTTCTAGTGTAGTTAGAATAAGAGTTCGGCTAGGAATAGGATTATCGTAACGTTGCGCTTCTGCTTTTGCTTCGGGATCGGCCCAATTTTTAGTCATATCGTTTCAATTCACATCTGGCAGATCGGTTTAGCATAAGTCATTCAAACTCTAACTGCACGTCAAAGATTGCAAGATTCTGTTTATTGCTCCGATCTGAATAAAGGAGAGAACGCTATATTAACAAGCGTTGAACCAAAAAATGCTGAAAAAATGTGGAAATTGATTAAAAAACATTTGATTGAACTTAAAAAGTAGAAAAAAACAGGAACATCCCTTGTGTAATGTGGTTTTAGTTTGTATTATTGCGCTCGTGTTACGGTGAGATGGGTGAGTGGCTGAAACCACATCCCTGCTAAGGATGCGTACGGGTAACTGTACCGAGGGTTCGAATCCCTCTCTCACCGCCACTTTACTTAAAGCGCTCATAGCTCAGCTGGATAGAGCACTTGGCTACGAACTAAGGGGTCGGGAGTTCGAATCTCTCTGAGCGCACCAAGTAAAGATTTAAAGTAACACATGCCTAAATAGGCACATAAGTAATGCGCTCATAGCTCAGCTGGATAGAGCACTTGGCTACGAACTAAGGGGTCGGGAGTTCGAATCTCTCTGAGCGCACCAACTTAATAAAAGAAACCGCTTAATTGCGGTTTTTTTGTGTCTGATTTTTTTGATCGAATATAAATTAAATAATAAATATAAAAAAAGCCGCTGAGATCAGCGGCTTTTTAGTTAATCTATTTTAGAAATGATTCACTGAACTGAATAGATGATCTGTAAGACTGCTGAGTGGCGATTGAAGAGATACAAGATCTGTTAAAGAACCACCATTTGGATTTGGTTCGCCAACAGCGATGCCAGAAGTGACGGTTCCAGTCAATGCATCTAAAATTCCGTCTACACTGCCATGAAGACTGTAATCTCCATTTCCAACACTGACGCTAATTAGATTATTGATACTCTCTAATGAACCATCGCTGAATAGGGTACTGACATGATCTTGTAATGTGTCTACTGCAATGTTGCCATTGCTAATGACAGTTTGAATCGGTTGAGCAATTCCTGCGATAACGTCTCCGCTATTTGCACCATTATTGATGGTTCCAAGAATATCTGTAATCACACTTAGACCACCTTCACTACCGATACTGCCAGTAATGCCACCGATAATGCCAGTAACTGCGCCTAAAGGACCACCTTCACCACCGATACCGCCAGTGATTCCACCGATGAGGCCACCCACATCAGTGAGATCGCCTGCAATATGCTGAACCAGACCAGACGCAGTTGAACCGTTGGTAATTAATGTACCGACTACACCAGTCAGTGAACCCGCAGCACCACTGATATCCGCACCTGCTAAATCAGAAATAGCTTCTAAAGTACCGTTAACGGTATCGCGAGAAGTTTCAAAGGTGAGGGTACCTAAATTGGTGAGATCTGTGACTGGATGAACGCCCGGAAGAACACCGCTAATTGCACCACCTACCGTAGAGATGCCTGTGTTGATAATATCTGTTTT
>NZ_KB850071.1:70025-70726 GCF_000369525.1 Acinetobacter higginsii | reverse complement strand
CCAGAAGCAGTTGAACCATTATTAATCAATGTGCCGACAACACCTGTGAGAGAACCCGCAGCACCACCGATATCCGCACCTGCTAAATCAGAAATAGCTTCTAAAGTACCGTTTACGGTATCGCGCGAAGTTTCAAAGGTGAGGGTACCTAGATTAGTTAGATCGGTAACAGGATGAACACCCGGAAGAACACCGCTAATTGCGCCACCTACTGTAGTGATACCAGTGTTGATAATATCTGTTTTTAGGCTTTCAACGCCTTGAAGGACATCGATGCCTGTTTGGATTACACCTGTGACAGGGTTGTTACCCAAGTCACCGCCAGTAATGCCGCCAATGATTCCTGTGATCGCACCTAATGGACCGCCTTCACCACCACCAATACCGCCCGTGATACCACCGATAATGCCAGTGATCGCGCCTAGAGGACCACCTTCACCACCACCGATTCCGCCAGTAATGCCGCCAATGATTCCTGTGATTGCACCTAAAGGATCGCCTTCACCGCCGCCGATACCGCCAGTGATGCCACCGATGATGCCAGTGATTGTGCCAAGAGGGCCACCTTCACCACCACCGATTCCACCAGTCACACCGCCGATGAGACCACCAACATCAGTGAGGTCACCAGCAATATGCTGAACCAGACCAGAAGCAGTTGAACCATTATTAATCAATGTGCCGACAACACCTGTGAGAGA
>NZ_KB850071.1:0-69555 GCF_000369525.1 Acinetobacter higginsii | reverse complement strand
CCAGAAGCAGTTGAACCATTATTAATCAATGTGCCGACAACACCTGTGAGAGAACCCGCAGCACCACCGATATCCGCACCTGCTAAATCAGAAATTGCTTCTAATGTACCGTTTACGGTATCGCGCGAAGTTTCAAAGGTGAGGGTGCCTAAATTGGTGAGATCTGTGACTGGATGAACGCCCGGAAGAACACCGCTAATTGCACCACCTACCGTAGAGATGCCTGTGTTGATAATATCTGTTTTTAGGCTTTCAACGCCTTGAAGCACATCGATACCTGTTTGGATCACACCTGTGACAGGGTTATTGCCCAAGTCACCACCTGTAATGCCACCAATGATGCCCGTGATTGCGCCAAGAGGACCGCCTTCACCACCGCCAGTAATTCCGCCGATGATGCCAGTAATCGCACCAAGAGGGCCACCTTCACCACCACCGATACCGCCAGTAATGCCGCCAATGATGCCCGTGATTGCACCAAGAGGACCGCCTTCACCGCCACCGATACCACCAGTAATCCCTCCGATGATGCCTGTGATAGAACCTAATGGACCTGTGCTACCAATGTTGGTTACATCCCCTATAATATGTTGAACCAGACCTGATGCAGTAGACCCATTATTCAGCAGTGTACCAATGACACCTGTTGCAGAACCAATTGCCCCGCCAATATCTGCACCTGCAAGGTGGGAGATGGTTTCTAGTGTACCGTTTACCGTATCGCGCGAAGTTTCAAAGGTGAGGGTACCCAGATTTGCTAGATCTCCAATTGGGTGTTCAGATTGGTGCACTGCACTAATGACCGTGCCAGCAACAGTATTAATTCCTGTATTGATGATATCGGTTTTTAAACTCTCAAGCCCTTGAAGGACATCAATACCACTTTGAACAATACCTGTGACTGGGTTGTTCGCTAGGTCACCACCAGTGATGCCGCCAATGATTCCAGTCACTGCACCAAGTGGACCGCCTTCAGCTCCACCCGTGATACCGCCAATGATTCCAGTCACTGCACCAAGTGGGCCGCCCTCAGTTCCACCGGTGATACCGCCAATGATTCCAGTTACCGCACCAAGTGGACCGCCCTCAGTTCCACCGGTAATACCGCCAATGATTCCAGTCACTGCACCAAGTGGACCACCATTTGTTCCACCCGTAATACCACCAATAATGCCTGTGACTGAACCAAGCGGACCACCCTCGGTTCCGCCTGTAATTCCTCCAAGAATGCCTGTTACTGCACCAAGTGGATTACCACTTGCCCCGCCAGTAACACCGCCTAAAATATTTGTGACTGCAGAAATTGGGCTACTACTACCTGTTACATTTCCCAGAACGCTAGTAATTGAACTTATAGGATTGTTGGCTGCTCCACCTGTAAGATTGCTTACCGTGTGAGTTACGGTATTTGTTGAAACGATATTTGTAATTGTAGACAAGGACAAAGGAGCAAGGATTGAACCGCCAACGTGTGATGTAGATGTACTACTATCAACTAAGCTTGAAGTAATACTTTTAATGGGTGACAAAAGACTTTTGAAAAGCATAACGATACCTATATTTTTAAAGTTGTGTTGTTTTGAGTAATTATTAAATTGCTATGATTTTTTTGTGATTAAAGTCACATTAATCATATTTAGTGTTATATGTGGCAGTTATTTTGTCAATCTGTAACGGGCTTAAATATGATTGTTAAATGTGGATTTAAAATGTTGAATTTTAATATATTTATGGGTTGTTAATTTTAACTAAATTTACACTTGTATTTTATTTGAAAGGGTGAGGGGATTTTTATCATAGCGAGATAAGTTTTATTTATCATATAATTAAAGTGTTATTTGAGTACAATCTATGTCTTGTGAAGAAGGTGCTAGAAAGAAAGTTTTAAAATTTGTTACTCGTTTGCAAAAAAATATTTCCAGTGTTTTTCGGTTTTATTTAATTAATAAAGATCAATATTTTAAATTTTTTCTTAATTAATTTTTTTAAAATTATAATAAATCTAAAATCGTATTGTTTATGCTGTTTTTGACGTGTTATTTAAAAAAACTTACCAATCAAATGTGGTCTCTTTGGAATATTCTAATCTTAATTTGATGAACTTTATTAAGCTGCAAAAGAAAAGCCACTGATTAGAGTGACTTTTCTTGGTATTGCTATATTTTAAAAATGATGAAATGAGCCGAATAGGTGATCGGTTAGGTTTGTTAATGGTGAAGAAACTGAAATGAGATCGGTAATGCTTCCCCCATTTGGATTTGGTTCACCGACAGCAATGCCGGAAGAAGTCGAAAGTGTGCCAGTAATTATGGTGAGCAGACTATCTAGACTGTTACTGCTACCACTATTGTCATAGTTAATATGGATAAGGTTGTTGAGACCTTCCATAGTATTACCACTCGCGAGATCGCCGAGACTATCTTGTAGATTACTGATTGCTGAACTGCCACTGCCAATCACCATATTGATCGGTTGGGCAATACCAGAAAGAATACCATCGCCACTGATACCACCCGTGATGCTACCAATGATGTCTGTGATTGAGCCTAAAGGACCACCTTCACCACCACCGATTCCACCAGTCACAGCACCGATAATCCCACCCACATCAGTAAGATCGCCTGCAATATGTTGAACCAGTCCAGAAGCAGTTGAGCCATTGGTCACGAGTGTGCCAAGTACACCTGTCAGTGAACCCGCAGCACCACCAATATCCGCACCCGCTAAATCAGAGATCGCTTCCAGTGTTCCGTTTACCGTATCCCGTGAAGTTTCAAAGGTAAGGGTGCCTAAATTGGTGAGGTCTGTGACTGGATGAACGCCAGGAAGAACACCACTGATTGCACCACCTACAGTGGTGATACCTGTATTGATGATATCTGTTTTTAAGCTTTCAACACCTTGAAGCACATCGATACCTGTTTGGATGACCCCTGTGACAGGGTTATTGCCAAGATCACCGCCAGTAATACCACCAATGATGCCAGTGATCGCGCCAAGAGGGCCACCTTCACCGCCACCAATACCGCCAGTAATACCACCGATGATGCCAGTGATTGCGCCTAGAGGGCCACCTTCACCGCCACCAATACCGCCAGTAATACCACCGATGATGCCAGTGATTGCGCCTAGAGGGCCACCTTCACCGCCACCAATACCGCCAGTAATACCACCGATGATGCCAGTGATTGCGCCTAGAGGGCCACCTTCACCGCCACCAATACCGCCAGTAATACCACCGATGATGCCAGTGATTGCGCCTAGAGGACCACCTTCACCGCCGCCAATTCCTCCTGTGACGCCAGCAACAATACCTGTCACAGTTCCTAATAAGCCTGTTGCACCTTCACCATCACCTGCCACAATATGAATAAGATTGGTTACAGGGCTCAATGGATTGAACTCACCTTCACCATTTAGACCACTTAAATCAAGCACTGAGATGGCATTGCCTGAGAAGTTAATCGGAATCGTAATGGGTGTCACGATGCTTGCATCGTCGCCGTTACCATTGCCGATACCGAAATTATGGTCGCCATTACCAGAACCAATACCACCCAGTAGGCCACCAGAGCCATTGCCGGTACCATTTCCATTGTTCGTGGTGTCATTGTCCTGAACATAGTTGTTGGTTGTGGTAGATGAATTATTGTGTGAGTTTGCTGTTGCGCTGCCAAATAAAGAAATTGCATTGCCAGATAAATTAATAGGAATTGCAATCGGTGCTACTATGCTGGCATTGTCACCAATCCCATTGCCTATACCATAATTGTGTTCACCATTACCGGCACCTACGCCATTGAGTAAACCGCCAAGACCAAGGAGACCTCCACCAGCACCACCTGTACCATTGCCATCGCTATTACTATTGTCAGTGGAGTCGTTGTCCTGAACATAGTTGTTGGTTGTGGTGGATGAGTTGTTGGTTGAGTTTGCTGTTGCATTGCCAAAGATGGAGAAGGCATTTCCAGATGCATTTACAGGAACCGTGATTGGCATAACTACGCTGGCATCATCCGCAATCCCGTTACCAATACCGTAATTGTGTTCGCCATTACCTGCGGCTATACCATTTAATAGCCCACCACCGGCCGCATTACCTGAACCAGTTCCATTAGCGCCAGTATTACTGTTGTTGATGGTGTCATTGTCTTGGAAATAGTTTGAAGTGGTTGTAGATGAATTGTTGACTGAATTTGAAGTGGCGTTGCCAAAGATGGAGAAAGCATTTCCGGATGCATTGATTGGTGTCGTAATCGGTGCAACAACACTGGCATCATCCGCAATCCCATTGCCTATACCATAATTGTGTTCACCATTACCTGAGGCGACTCCATTTAATAAACCACCACCGACACCATTACCTGCTGTGCCGCCGACGCCCGTACTGCTGTTGCTATTATTGGTATTATCGTTGTCTTGGAAGATGTTGGTGGTTTTGGTTGAGGAATCATTGACTGAATTTGAAGTGGCATTCCCAAAAATTGAGAAGGCATTGCCTGAACCACTGATTGGGGTTGTAATCGGTGCAACCACACTGGAATCATTACCGATGCCATTACCAATACCATAGTTGTGATCACCATTACCTGCAGCAGGACCATTAGCCCAGCCACCCACGCCATTACCAGCAGAACCACCGAGTAGACCTATGCCACTATTACTATTGTCCGTACTGTCATTATCTTCATAATGATTGACAGCTGTGGTCGATGAGTTGTTGACTGAACTTGTGGTTGAGTCCCCAAATACGGAGAAGGAGTTACCTAAACCACTGAGTGGCGTTGTAATCGGCATCACCACACCGACATCATCACCGTTGCCATTACCAATGCCGTAATTATGTTCGCCGTTGCCTGACCCTACGCCATTGAGCAGACCGCCAATGCCATTACCTGAGCTGCCGCCTACACCTGTACCACTATTACTATTGTCCGTACTGTCATTGTCACGCACAATATTGGTAGTGGTGGTCGAAGCATTGTTATGAGATGCGTTATTGGCATCGCCCAAGAAGCTGAATTCATTTCCTAAGCCATTGATTGGCGTCGTGATGGGTGTGGTTACACCGACATCATCACCGTTGCCATTGCCAATACCGTAGTTTTGTTCACCATTACCAGAACCAATACCACTGAGTAGACCACCAATGCCATTGCCTGCACCGCCTACTCCAGTACCATGATTACTATGGTCGATATGGTCATTGTCTTCGACGATATTGGTCGTATTGGTTGAGCCGTTATTCACAGATGTATTGCCTGTATGGGTTGGATCATTACTGCCAAACCAAGAGACATTGTTACCCATCGCATTGATTGGGGTAACTATAGGTGAGGTCCAGTCGGCATCATCACCGTTACCATTGCCTATGCCATAGTTATGTTCGCCATTGCCCGCACTCACTCCATTGAGCAAACCACCGATACCGTTACCTGAACTGCCAGTCGTAGTCGTTCCGCTATTGCTATTGTCGGTTGTATCATTGTCTTGAACATGATTGAGTGTTGTGGTTGGCGCAGAGTTGCTAGATGAATTATCACTTCCTCCACCAATTGAATTGCCTAATACATTGAATGGTGTGGTCCATGGAACAGTAACATCGACATCATCGCCGTTACCATTGCCGATGCCGTAGTTTTGTTCGCCATTACCTGCAGCAGGGCCATTGCCCCAACCACCGACACCATTGCCAACATCACCTAGACCTGTGCCATTATTACTGTTGTTGGTTGTATCGTTATCCTGAATAATATTTGACGTTGTTGTTGGTGCGGTATTGGTGGAGTTAATATCGCCACCGCCTAAACCCGCAACTGAGTTACCGAGTACATGTACTGGCGTTGTCCAAGGAACCGTGACACTGGCGTCATCACCGTTGCCATTGCCAATTCCGTAATTGTGTTCGTCATTCCCTGCGCTAACACCATTCAGTAAGCCGCCGAGGCCATTACCCGCACCTCCAACGCCTGTTCCATTGTTACTATTATTGGTGCTGTCATTATCTTGAATGACATTGGAGGTCGAGGTTGGAGCAGTATTGATTGAGTTTACATCTCCACCACCGATGCCCACAACTGAGTTGCCTAAGGCTTGGAAGGGGGCTGTCACTGGGGTAGTGATACTGGCATCATCACCGTTGCCATTGCCGATGCCATAGTTTTGTTCACCATTTCCTGAACCAATCCCATTGAGCCATCCACCACCACTGCCATTGCCTGCAGCAGCAGTGCCATTGTTGCTATTGTTAACGGTGTCGTTGTCTTGAATTTGTGTAGTCGATGTCGTTGCTGCTGTATTTATAGTGTTAACATCAGCACCGCCTAAGCCAATAATTGCATTACCAGCCGCTTGAACAGGTGTGGTCCATGGCACAGTGATACTGACATCGTCGCCATTACCATTGCCAACTCCGTAATTATGCTCTCCATTGCCTGCTGCAACACCATTGAGTAGACCACCTGCATTGCCATTACCCGCAGCTCCAGTACCTGTGTTGCTATTATTGGCGCTGTCATTATCTTGAATGAGGGTAGTTGAACTGATTGGTGTGCTATTGATAGAGTGAACAGCACCACCACCCAATGCACCGATTGAGTTACCTAAAGCATCAAAAGGCACCGTAACTGGTGTGGTGAGATTTGCGTCATCTCCATTTCCATTACCCACGCCATAGTTGTGATCGCCATTGCCTGCTGCAACACCACTTAATAAACCGCCATTGCTACCATTACCTGCAGCAGTACCAGTATTACTATTGTTGATGCTGTTATTGTCTTGGATGTGAGTTGAAGACATTGTTGTGGTCGTATTGATTGAGCTAATGGGTGACGAACCTCCAAGCCAAGGAAAAGAGTTTCCTAATGCATGAAAAGCTGTAGTGAAAGGAAGAGGGACGTTAAGATCTTGGCCATTGCCAACACCGACACCATAATTTTGATTGCCATTTCCTGTTATTGCACTGAATAAACCATTATTTGAGCCATTATTGTTGTTGGTGATATTAGTACTCTCGACCACAACATGGTTTGTGGTTGATACCGTATTTACAGCAGTCGGTACTGCCGCTTGGTTATTACTACTCGAATGAGAAAGAATACCCGTAATTGGTGATAAAATATTTTTAAATAACATGTCGATATACCTATAATTATTGGAGTTTTATTTTTAATAAGCCTTAATAATTATGTGACTCCTGTCTCATAATGTGTTTATTAGTATTTATTGCTTATCTATTTGAAGTCAATATTGTGCTTTGTATCATATTTTTAAATAGCTATAAACATACGATAAAACAAAGAGATGTATTTTCTAGTGATCACGGGTTTATCGTTCTAATTTGGAATGCGATTTTTTTAATTCTTTATCAAAAATTGATAATCGATAAAAATATAAAATGACTCAAATATGGTTTATTTAAAGTTTAATCATTCACTTAGCGAATAATAAATGTTTGTGTCTAATTGAGGGGTATACAGAATTGGCAGTTGATATGAACCACTTATCTCACTGTTGTTGTGGGTTGAAGCATGCTGAAATGACCAATCACTGCTGAATCTATAGACAGTTGATCATGATCTTGTGAAAAAGGTCTTATCATTTGGGGAAAAGTGCGTATAATGCCCCCATCAAATATGCGCTCATAGCTCAGCTGGATAGAGCACTTGGCTACGAACTAAGGGGTCGGGAGTTCGAATCTCTCTGAGCGCACCAATTTGAATAAATAAACCGCTTAATTGCGGTTTTTTTGTGTCTTAAGTTTTTGCTTTAATTTTTTGTACAAATATGGCATTGCCACCCACCGCAGGAAGTACATCATGATAAGGCAGGCTGCGCATGGCTCTTAATAAGAATGGGGCCTTCTCATCGATTTTCATTGCGCTGGTCATGCTCAATAAGCTGCCTTGATTAAGTGAACTCAACTGCATTTTTCCTTTAATAAAACGCAAATCGCCACCATTGGCATAAAAATTATTTTCAGCCGCTTGCGGATAGTTAAAGCGTAACTTAAAGGCAAAGGGAATATTGATGACACCTAGACCAACATTGACTTGAATATCCGCATCCTGTGCCTGATTTTGGATGGGAGTGGTCACCACTTTTTTAATTTGCCGAGGGAACAGTTCCTGATAGGCCAATGGACTCAGCCATTTTTGTAAGGGTTGAGTCGGTTGTTTATAAAATTGATAGGTGGTGGTAAAACGCATGGATTCTCGGCCATGGGTATACAGCATACTGGTCGGTGCATGCAGGATACTGACAGGTTGCTGAGCAGATTGAATCAGTTGTGTGATTTTATTGAGTTGAGCTGCATTCAACTGCGGATTCGGCATTTGTCCTGCATTGAGTGGCTTAAGATTGGCTTGAATAAAACGGGCTCTTAAGGACTCTAAAATAAATGCATTACTACTACTTGGAATTCCGAGTTTGACCTCAGGAATGGCATTGAGAATTTTCTTAAAAATAAATCCTTTGGGTTGATTCAAATCGCCCCATTGGGTCAAGGTGATTAAGGTGCGGTTCTCGTCCAGTGCAAACCATTCAAATTTACCGACACCGTAGGGAATCGGCGCATCGATCACCAAACTGGCAATGCTATTGGGTTTGATCTGATGTTGTAGGGTGACGTCTTCATTAAAGTTGAGTACGGGAATTGGAGTTGGAACCGAGACCCGATATTTCATTTGTACCGTATTGCCTGATTGCTCTAATGTCTTCGCCGATTTGAGCGTTGGGAATAATCCGACATAGTGGTTGAAATCGGTCAGTGTTTTGGCCACTTGTTGTGCATTGACGGGAACAATGATCGCGGCTGAATTAAAACTGACATTGGGTTGAGGATTGTTTTTCAGTGTGGGAACCGCTGTTTTGGTTGCGGGATGCCCGTAAATAAAAATATTGTTTTGGGTATAACTGGCCAACAGTTGTGGATTATTTTGAAAAGGTTGTAGGGCACTCGGGATATTGTCTGTCCATGGTAGGATTTGTGCAAAACATGTTTGTGTAAGCCCCAATAAAATACAGGGCAAGATTAAACGATTTAAATAAGACATCACATTCCTTTGATTTTTATCCGTGATTTCATCCAATGACTTGATCTCCTGACTTGAGCGATCAATACTGCTTATTAATAATTTTTTTTATGCATGAAAAATAGTCGTATTGTGTAAAACCCGCTCAAGAGGATGTCTGGAGCGGGGCTAGGAAGAGTTTATTGTTCTGCCATTAAGCTTTTACGACGATAAACAAACAAGATGGCACCCAGTGGCAGTGCAATTTGCAAGATAATCGGACTATAGACCGTTTGCTGAAAGTAACCCGCACCTAAGACCAAGAAGCTCAGCATTTGAAAAGCGTAACTGCCATCGGTCCAATTCAGTGAAAATTGCATAAAGCCAAAGCAAATAAAAATTAACCACACCCATTTCCGTTTTTGCATGGGGGTTCTTATGCATAGGATAAAGGCATAAATGCAAAACAGCGGAATCGTAATGGCAAGGATAAACACGACATAATGCAGTAGACTTTTTCCTGCAAATGTAAAGCCATGCATGGCTTGGACAGAATGGTCAATCGGTTCAACATGAATGCCAATAATACGGATTTGATCTGCCTGTTTACTGAGTACGATTTTATTCATCAGCCAATGATCTGCAAATTCATATTCAAAGCTTAATTGATAAGTGACAACATCTTTAAATAAGCTTTTGTTGGCTGCAATTAACTTGATATTTTTAACGGGTTCAGGCGGAAATAAGCTTGCCATTTGAATCAAGGTGCTATGGGTTGATTCATCTTGGAGTTCTGGGCTGAGATATTTCTCAACGGCTGCATAGTTTTTTTTGCTGAGTTGATTAAACATATCTTCAGCAAAAGCCTTTTCTTGTGGCGGTACAATCTTTTCGAGAAAGGATTGTTGGCTACAGGCACTGAGTGTGATCAAAAGACCTAAAATCAACAGTAACGATTTGAACTGTTGTTGCATCTTCATCATTTTCATACTGTTAAATTCATCTATAAAATTAAATTGATATAAAAGGGCGCGCCCAAAAGAGAAAAAACATCACATTTAAATTTTGTATTAAATCGCGATAAATGTGATTTCCCATTAAATCATTTATGTTCTAATAGGTCAGTTTTTTTTCAAATGTTAGAAATCTAAAAATGTCTGAACAACGTCCAAGTGTATCGGTGCGCTATTATTTGAATTTAGAAGAATCACAAGATGGTTTTGCTTTGGTCACTTTTGGCAAAAAAACCTTTAGCCGCTTTTTAACCCCAGTGATCAGTATTGCGATTATTTTGTGGGGAATCTATTTAGGTTTTTCTGGTGTTGGACGTTATTACGTTGCACTGGGCGCTTTTTTTCTGGTGATGCAAACCGTTATGCGCTATTGGTTGTTGCCAATGTTGTTTAAGCGCCAATTTGTACGCTATCAGTTTGGTAAAAGTGAACAGGGGATTGACCTTTATCAAGATCACTTTGAACTGTATGCTGCAGGCAAAAAACAAAGTGCACAATATGCCGAAGTCCAATCATTTGCGGTTGGCAAGTTGACTTATATGTTAGAGCTGAAAAGCCACACTGTGGTAATCGTACCTAAACGCGCATTTAGCGATTCAGCAGAGCAAACAAAATTTGAAAATAGTTTCAAGAAGTAAGTTTATCGACGGTTGAAAGAACAAGGAGTTTTCATGAGTACACGTCCTTCAAAAATTGTGTGTGTGGGTCGAAATTATGCCGAACATGCCAAGGAATTAGGTAATGCCATTCCTGAGCGTGCCTTGCTTTTTATCAAACCACCCAGCAGTCTTGGTTCTTTGACGCAAGGTGTAAGCTGGAATCAAGCACTGGGTGAGTGTCACTATGAATGCGAAATTTGCTTGCAAATCGCACATCCTTTATCGCAAGAAACCGATCCAGCCAAAGCCTTGGAAGCCATTGGTGCAATCACTTTAGGTCTGGATTTGACCCTACGCGATTTACAGAGCGATTTAAAATCAAAGGGCGAACCGTGGGAACGTGCCAAAGCCTTTGATGGTGCCTGTATTTTGGCGGACTGGATTGAAGCAGACGAAATTGGTGACTTGCAAGAGCTAGAGCTGATTTTGAATATCAATGGGGTAGATCGTCAGCACGGTTTTACCAAAGATATGATCTTTGATATTGGGACTTTACTTGTTGAGATTAACAAATCGTTTAGTCTGGAAGTTGGTGATGTCATTATGACGGGTACACCTGCTGGTGTTGGCGCATTACGTGCCAATGATCAATTGACCATGAAATTGATTACTCAGTCTGGCGAGTATGACTGGAATACTTTTGTAAAAGCCTAAGTTGAAATAAAAGGGTGGCGCTGTAATTGATATCAGCGCCATTTTTTTATGCATGAAAAAAGTGATTTTCTTTTTAGCTGTTCGTCTAGTTGGGTGAGCAAACGAAAGGTTTAGCGCCCTTGATACAGTTTACGAAATTGATCTGGGGTGAAATGCATCCAACGTTTAAACATATAAATAAAAGCCGATGAACTGGCATAACCTAAGTCCAAAGCAATATTTTCAATGGTTTTACCCTGATTTAACATCGACATCGCTTTCATCACTTTTAAACGTTGCCGCCATTCGTGTAACGACATCCCCAATTCTTTTTGGCTATAGCGGGCAAGGGTACGTTCAGTCATATTGATCATCTGTGCAAGCTGCTCCAAAGTACTATTATCCGAAGGGAATTCATGTAAATGGGTCAATATTTTAGCCAGTGCTGGATGTTCGGTGGTCGGCAAATAGCTCCCGACTAATTCCGCATGGGTCAGTGAATCGAGCAAAACTTGCAGCAAGCGTAAATATTCTGGATCCTGTTCAGAAAAGGGATGTTTGCGGATATGTTCGAGCAGTGCAGAAACCAAGGGTGCAGACAATAAGATACCTGCCTGCTGAGGCATGTTTTGACAGAGTGATTCATGCACGTACAAGGTGCAATGGGTGACCTCATTACGATTGATGCCACTGTGTTGTAAATGCGGTGGTAGCCAAATCCCATAAGGTGGTGGGGTTAAGTAATGAATTTGCTCAATATTGACTTCTAACACACCATCAAAAGCATAGATAAATTCTCCCCAAGCGTGTGCGTGTTGTGGGTAAAACGTCTCTGCAGGTGCGTCCCGAATCTGAAGCCATAACGGCGCAGGAATATCGTTGTAGGTCGGGATTGGCTGAAAATCTTGAATTCTTTGTGCTGATTTTTTCATAACATGAGAATTGCCTGAAAATACGCATCTATTGTCGTAATTTCACTATATCATGAAAATAAGACAGTCTTATATTGGTGCTCAAACCATAAAATCAGGAGCGCGCAATGGATGAGCGTAAAGCATTAGATGCAACGGCATCGGGTCTGATGATCGTACTGTGTATGATCTGGGGACTACAACAAGTCATTTTAAAAATGGCAGCTCCTGATATTTCGCCCTTAATGCAAATCGCGCTGCGTTCGGGCCTTGCCGCCATACTGCTTTTACCCTTACTTTACCTCGATAAAACCAGTCAACTTTTCAATCGCCAGAATTTAAAAGCAGGTGCACTGGTCGCTTTTCTATTTTCTTTAGAATTTTTTTTATTGGCACAAGCTTTACAGCTAACCTCGGCTTCACATGCCGTGGTGCTGCTGTATACCGCACCGATTTTTGTCGCCTTGGGCTTACACTGGAAACTTCCTTCAGAGCGTCTCAGTCTGTTGCAATGGACAGGTATCGGGATTGCCTTTTTAGGGATCGTAGTGACGTTCTTACGTGCTAATTCAGGTGGATCGATTGCGGATCGACAGATGTTGTGGGGTGATTTGCTCGCTTTGGCAGGCAGTATTGCTTGGGCAGCGACCACGATTACCGTACGTTTATCCTCACTGGCGCAAGCTGCCGTAACACAAACCTTGTTTTATCAATTGGCGGGTAGTTTTGTGCTGTTGTTTGGCGCGGCTCTGGTTATTGGGCAAGGCACGATTCATTTCACCCCATTGGTGATGGGCAGTTTAGCTTTTCATACCTTGGTAGTTTCTTTCGCCAGTTTCTTGGCATGGTTTTGGTTGCTACGAAATTATTTGGCTTCCCGTCTGGGCGTCTTTTCCTTCCTGACCCCTTTATTCGGGATGGCTTTTGGTGTCTGGTTATTGGGCGAAAAAATTGAACTGAACTTTGTGATTGGTTCTACGTTGGTCTTGCTTGGCATTGTAGTGGTGAGTTTACAGGGCTGGTTAAGGAAATAAAAAAGACCTCGAAAGAGGTCTTTTTCTTACTTCTGTTCAAACAGAGTGGACAGTGGAATGGAAAGCTTGGCTGCTAAATAATCATTACTTTCAACCAAGGAAGGGCCGAGTCGCTCCATCCATTCATCGTCCTGATGGATGTGCTCAACATCGGGACGTAACGGTAGTGGATAAGGCAGGGCGGTGAAGAAACTCCAAAAATCCACCTGAGCCAGATTACGGACCAAGACATATTCGTCTTTGTCCGTACGCATAATCAGGTTTTGGGCTTCTAGTTGTAAGATAAAAGACGGTAAGCGACCGAGTTCACCACGACCAATAATATTTAACAGCTCTTTTTCGCTGACACTTTGTCCGATTTGCTGTTTTTTATAAAATAATTCCAGAATGTCCAGCATCATTAATATCGGGTGACGCTTTTGTTCTTTACCTGAATGGAAGGCGGTGAGTGCATAACTGATTTCGACCCCGAGTAAGATAATGTTCCAAGATAAATATATCCACAGCAGGAAAATTGGGACCGCTGCAAAGGCGCCATACACGATTTCATAGCTGGTAAAGTTACTCATCACCCAACCAAAAAAACGCTTCAAAATTTCGAAGATGGTGGCACTAAAGCAGGCTGCAATGAAGGCAGAAAAAACAGGCACAGTTCGATTGGGAATGGTCCAATATAAAATAAAGAAACCGACAATGGTTAATAAAAATGAAATCAACCACAGAATAAAAGCACCATCGAGTTGATAACCCGCAAAGTTATTACTGAGTACATTGATTGATGCGACGGTCGAAGACAGCACAAAGGCACTGCCCAAAACAATCGGTCCCAATGAAATAATGGTCCAGTAACGCATAAAACCGACCAAGCCCGTTCGAGTCTCCTTAACCCGCCAAATTCGGTTAAATACATTTTCAATCGAGGTCAGCATCAGCACGGTGGTGACAAACAGGAACAGCACACCAATAATGGTCAGGTTACTGGATTTCTCAGTAAAAGCACTTAATGCCTTATCAATGGCAATGGTACTTTTCGGTAGAAAGTTACTATAGATCAGCTGTTGTAGTTGTTGTCTGGCAGGTTCAAGTGCTTTAATCGAGGAGATAATCACTAAAAAAACCGTCAGCATCGGCACGACTGCAAACAGGGTGGTATAGGTTAAACCTCCTGCTTGTTCCCGACAGCGATCGGCTTCAAAACGTCGTAACACAAATACAATAAATTGAAACCATGTTTCCTCTAAAAAAGGCAGTTTTTTTAGATAACGATTTAAGATCATGGGTTCTATCCTAGTTATTTTTAATAAAAATCCTGTCTAATCACAGGATTTACTACAGCTCAAAAAGTAAAAAATGTCGTATAGTGTCCTTTTTAACAAAATTCTTGAAAGTGATGCAACCTTACGTTCTTGTTCTTTATTACAGTAAATACGGTTCAACCAAGCAAATGGCGCATCTGATTGCCGATGGAATTGAAGCTGCAGGGGTGACGGCGCGCATTCGCACCGTACCGAATTTAGCCACTGTTGTGACTGAAGCGGCACCGAGTATTCCAGCAGATGGCGACATTTATTGCACTTTAGAAGATCTTAGCCATTGTTCGGGTTTGGCCTTGGGTTCGCCAACGCGTTTCGGCAATATGGCCAGTGAGATGAAATACTTTTGGGATCAAACCACTAGCCTATGGCTGAATGGTGCTTTGCATCATAAGCCTGCTTGTGTGTTTACATCTTCTGGTTCGATGCATGGTGGGCAGGAAAGCACATTGCTAACGATGTTACCGCCGTTGTTTCATCACGGCATGCTGATTATGGGACTACCTAATTCGATTCCAGCCTTGTCCAATACCAAAACCGGTGGAACACCGTATGGTGCCAGTCATGTTAGTGGGCCACGTCATGATCAGAGCTTAAGTCAAGATGAGAAAATCTTGTGTGAAGCACAAGGCAAGCGTTTAGGTGAAGTGGTGAAAGCGTTGGCCGGAAAATTTTAACTCAGCGAAAGTCGATATTTCCGCCCAGTTGCGACCAATCTCCAGAAAGTAAGATTATCAGTTGGAGAGGGAATTGGAGCTAAGGCAGGATTCTGTAGTTGTATTTTTTCTGCACGTTGCTGGTCTGAGATTAAACTTGCATAGAGATAATCGAGTAGATCAACTGCGCTAAACACCTGTTTATAGGGATCTTGTAATTCGGTGTTTTGGTTGGCGAAACATACCCGATGCGGCTCATTGTCGTGGATGAAACTGAGTTCAAGTGATTTTTCGATTTGGCAGACCAGTTGCGGATTGAACTGTAGGGGAGAGAGGCTAAGAACCAGCTCATGCACTTTAAAGTGGGCGAGATGCTGACGTTGTTGCTGCATCGACTCTCTCCTGAAAGGAATAGAATCAATATACGCTGTTTTTGAAAGATTGATAAATAGCTTAAATTATTGGCCTAAAAAAGGGAGCATTCGCTCCCATTTTTATTATTTCTTTAACTGCCAGTCATAGATGTTTTTACGGTAAGCGTACCAAATCATCCACAGACCAATAATAATCATTGGGAAGCTGAGAATCTGGCCTTTGGTCATCCAGCCAAATAAAATGTAGCCTTGGTCTGCATCGGGTTCGCGGAAGAATTCCATAAAGAAGCGAGCAATACCATAGCCGACAAGGAATAGAGCTGAAACGGCCATACGCGGACGAGGTTTAGAGCTAAACCACCACAATACGATAAAGAGGATCAAACCTTCACAGAGGGCTTGATAGATTTGTGAGGGATGGCGCACCAAACCGAGTGGATCTGTTGGGAAAATCATTCCAAATGGATAGCTTGGGTCTTGTACTGGGCGGCCATATAGTTCACCGCCAATAAAGTTACCAAAGCGGCCAAACATTAAGCCTGTTGGTACGCAGGGTGCAATAAAGTCCAAGGTCTGGAACCATGTTTTTTGGTATTTTTTACACCAAAACAGCATCGCAATCATCACACCGAGGAAGCCGCCGTGGAAGCTCATGCCTCCAGTCCAGACTTGGAATAACCACAATGGATTTTCTAAAAATTTACCAAATTCGTAGAACAACACATAGCCGACACGGCCACCGAGCACAACACCCAACGCGCCGTAGAAGACCAGATCTGACACCATGTCACCTGTCCAGCCATCATGTTGTTTAGCGCGATACGATGCTAAACCCCATGCGCATAGAAAAGCCAGAAGATACATCAGCCCGTACCAGTGCACTTTGACTGGTCCTAAGCTCAGCGCAACTGGATCAATATTTGGATAGGTCAGCATCGCTGCTCCTCAATTTTATATTTTGAGCAGATTGTAGCGGAATGATGTGAAAAATGTTGTACATTCAATGTGAAAGATCAATGTCCCAAAACGTGGGAGAAAAAGGACTTATGTGTATTGTCGCTTTTGCATGGCAGGTGTTGGATGAAATGCCGCTGTGTTTAATTTCAAATCGGGATGAGTTTTATCATCGGCCCAGTGCTGCCTTGCATGCATGGCAAAACAGCAGCATTGTGGCAGGACAGGACTTACAGTCTGGCGGGACCTGGATGGGCGTGACAGCATCAGGTCGATGGGCGATTGTCACCAATTTCCGTAATGGCCGCGATCAAAAAAGTTATACGACTTCTCGTGGGCATTTGATTCAATCTTTTTTGGAAAGTGATTTAGCCCCGATTCGTTTTGCTCGGCAATTGGAACAACAGCAACAGGATTATGCGGGCTTTAATTTGTTTGTTGGAGATACTAAGCAAGCCGTTTATATGAGTAACCGAGGTGAAGCCCCACAAGTGCTTGCCAATGGCGTTTATGTGGTCTCAAATGGACTCATGTCAGAAGATTGGGAAAAAACCAGACATTTGCGTAAACGCTTTACTCAAGAATTTTTACCGATGTTGCAGCAACCACAAATTGCAGAATCAGCAATCGATGCCGCCGCTTGGGATATTTTGGAAGATGAGCGTAAAGTCATCGCCAATCTGTTACCCGATACGGGAATTAATCCAGAGATGGAGGCCTTATTGTCGTCCACCTTTATTCAAAGTCCAATTTATGGGACACGATGCTCTAATTTTTTAAGATTGACGGACGCCGAATGGCAATGGCTAGAGAAATCTCAACAGGGAGAACGGCAGGGACAGGTGATTGATCTACACGTCAATTTGAATCTTTGAGTTGGTATGTTATAACATAATTATCCATATAAAACAACAAGATGAAATAATACTGTCATCAAGGTGACATAAAAGGGTCACCCAGCATTGTTATGGTCTAGTCAATCAAGTTACGTCCAAACAATACATCTGGGGATATTCTATGTTCTTATCAAAGACGGGCTTTTCCAAAAAGCTATTGGCGGTCAGTTTAATGGCAGTTTTGTCAGCTGGAATGACTGCTTGTAACAATAGTGATAATAATGACGAAACAGAAGTACCAAAAACACCAACCGCAAAAAATGTAATTTTCTTCTTGGGCGATGGTATGGGGATTACCACCTTAACTGCATCGCGTATTTACTCTGTTGGCGAGGATGGTGATTTGACCATTGATACGCTGCCAGAAACTGCATTTGTGCGTACCTTTTCAGAAGATGGTCAAGTGACAGACAGTGCGCCATCTATGGCAGCGTATATGACCGGCGTGAAAATGAACAATGAAGTCATTTCCATGCAGTCAGGTACCATCGCATCCCCACCGAAAGCAGATGGTACCAGTACCTGTGACGATGTTGCAGCCAATAAAGGCAAGAAACCCGCAGAAACATTGCTTGAACTTGCTAAAGCGCAAGGCATGGGCACTGGGCTTGTCACCACAACCCGTATTACCCATGCAACACCTGCTACGACCTATGCGCATGTGTGCCATCGTGATGCTGAGAACGATATTGCAGCACAATTGGTTCCAGCAGGTAAGGGAACAGGATGGGGTGCGTATAACACTAAATTAAACGATGGTGTGGATGTGGTCTTGGGTGGTGGCTTGCGCCAGTTTAAACCAACGACGGTATCGGGTGGTAAACGGGCGGATGGTCGTGATCTGGTCAAAGAAATGCAAGATCAGGGCTATAGCTTTGTTTCAAGCGGAAGTGATTTAACCAAAATTGATCCAAGCAAAACCAAGAAATTATTGGGCTTATTCAATGCCAGCCATATGAACTATGACTTGGATCGTACCAATAAGAAAATTGATGAGCCAAGTCTTGCCGATATGACCACCAAGGCGATTGATGTCTTACAAGCAAAAAACAAAAGCTTCTTCTTGATGGTTGAGGGGGGCCGTATTGACCATGCCCTGCATGACACCAATGCCAAGCGTGCCTTACAAGATACGGTTGCTTTTGATAATGCGATTAAAGCTGCAATTGATAAAGTTAAAAAAACCGATCCTGAGCTCAAAAATACCTTGATCGTGGTCACCGCTGACCATGATCACACCATGGTCTTGAATGGCTATGCAAAACGTACAGGTAAATATGTGAAAGGGGCAGAGACCAGTGTGCTCGGTTTAGTCAAAAACTATAACAAGGCAGGTTTCTCAACTGATGTGAATGGCAACCCATATCCAATTATCGGTTTTGGTACAGGTAAAAAGCGTTTAGACAATGACCGTATCGAAGCGCGTGGGGTATTGACCGATAACGACAGCTGTAATCCAGCCGTAGGTCCAGCGGGTAAATTTACCGATAGTCGTGGTACGGATATTGATAAAGAAGGTTGGTGTACAGGTACCGCTTCCGATGACTTCCAGCAAGAAGCTGTGGTGCAAACTGGTTTTGCGGATAGTGAAACCCATGGTGGTACCGATGTATTTCTGGGTGCAATTGGTGTGGGGTCAGATAACTTCCACGGCAGCCTCGAAAATATCGAAGTCTTTAACTTAGTTCGCAAAGCCATTGGCCTAGATAAATAACAACAGACTGGAGAACGATGATGTTAAAACAATTTAAATTAGGTCAGTTTGGTATGAAAGCATCTGCTTTAACTGTTGCATTAGTTGCTGCAAGCACTGGTGCACAAGCTGCGGGCGAAGCCAAGAATATCATTTTTTTCTTGGGTGATGGCATGGGCCCAACCACAGTGACCGCAAGCCGTATTTATGGCTATGGTGAATCTGGCAAATTAACCATGGACACCTTGCGTCGTACTGTACGCATCAAGACCTATTCAGAAGATGGTCAAACCACCGATAGCGCACCATCAATGGCGGCTTATATGACGGGTAAGAAAACCCGTAATGAAGTGATTGGGATGACACCTGGGACGATCGCGGTTGAACCAAGTGCGGGTACAGCACCAGATGGTACTAAAGTATCTAATGCCATCAATAATTGTCCAACCCCAGGTTCGAGTGTGGCTGCGGGCAGCCCTGCAGAAACAATTCTAGAATTGGCCAAAGCCAATGGTAAAAAAGTGGGTGCGATTACCACCACAGAATTGACCCATGCAACGCCTGCAGCAACCTTTGCCCATGTGTGTAATCGTAATGCACAGTTTGAGATTGCACGTCAGATCATTCCTGGCGGAGTAGGTTATAACACTAAACTGTTAGATGGCGTTGATGTATTGATGGGTGGCGGGCGCAATCATTTCACCCCTTATAATGCGGCGGATAATAAGAAGGGGCGTATTGATGGGCGTAACCTACTGAATGAATTAAAAGCCAAAAACTACACGGTTGGTGCGACCAAAGCAGAGATGGATGCAGCACCATTGAATAAAAAATACATCGGTCTTTACTCTGCCACTTCACATCTGGAATATGATTTGGATCGCGCGAGAACAGCGCCAAACCAACCTAGTTTGGCGGAAATGACTGCGAAATCAATTGACCTGCTACAAGCACAAGATACTGCGGGCAAAGGCTTTTTCTTGATGGTGGAAGGTGGACGTATTGACCATGCTTTACACGGCACCAATGCCAAACGCGCATTGCAAGACACTATTGCTTTTGATAATGCGATTAAGACGGCATTGGATAAAATCAAGAAAACCGATCCTGAGTTAAAGAATACTTTAATCGTTGTTACTGCCGACCACGACCATACCATGACCTTTAATGGCTATACCGCGCGTACTGGAAAAACGACGACTACCAACCCGGGTATTTTGGGTTTGAGCTATAGCTATCAAGAAGCTAAAGCAACAGACGCCCGTACGCGTGTATTGGCTGACGGCAAGAAGCATGCACCGAATCTGGATGTCAATGGTAAAACCTCAACCACCTTGGTATTTGGTAATGGTGGTGGCCCGCGTCCAACATCGCGCATCGACATTACTGACAATGACGCAGCTGCAGATGATTACTTGCAAGAAGTTGGTGTAAAACTCGGCAATCCTGGTTCCGAAACCCATGGGGGTGGTGATGTACTGTTATTTGCAGAAGGCGCGGGTTCACAAGTATTTAAAGGTACACGTGAAAATGCATGGGTATTCAGCAAGTTAAAAGAAGCCTTTGGTTTTAAATAAACACTTTATTGAAGATTTTCATCATATTGCAAACAACCTCAGTCACTATGACTGAGGTTTTTTTATGTAGGAAATAACATGCGTCTAGTGATGAGTGCGGTATTACTGAGCGTGGGAATGACGTCTTTGCATGCAGCCCCAATATTAAGTGCCAATATTACCCGTGAGACCCAAACCATTGGCAATGATGGAGTGACACGTACCAGTGTGTTTCAGGAACGCATGTATCGTAATACTCAAAATATTTGGATTGAACGCGTACTGCCTAAACATCACCAACATGGACATGAAAAGGGTGGGCATAAACATTTAGATTTAGCTGAAGCAGCCCAGCATTATTTTATTGATCAGAAAAAACAACCCAAACTCAATTTGGTGCTGATGGAAGATAAAACTGTCGTCCATTTGCAAGATGCGGATGTCGATATGTTAGGACTCAGCAACTGTTGGAACTGTGTCTATTTTTTGATTGACCCTAAAAGTCTAAAGGGAATGACCGTCAAGAAAAAAGACAGCAACAGCACTTGGTATGAAAGCCAGAATAAGAAAAATAAAATGAATATTGAATGGGATAATCGCAATAACATTGCCAAACGGGTTGAAGTGCGCAGTCTAGATGGTTTGCGCTATGACATTCTGAAAGCCAATATCCAACAGGTCAATATTGCAGAACCTTGGAAAAGCTACAGTAAATTTACCAGCAAAGATTATTCAGACTTTGGTGATTAATTGCTAAAGCTGGATTGGCTGAATTGAGCTCCTTATTTAAAGGGGCTTTTTTATCA
The DNA here is from genome assembly GCF_000369525.1 of Acinetobacter higginsii. Lineage (GTDB taxonomy): Bacteria > Pseudomonadota > Gammaproteobacteria > Pseudomonadales > Moraxellaceae > Acinetobacter > Acinetobacter higginsii. The sequence continues at coordinate 48,046 of NZ_KB850071.1, read as the reverse complement.
GAGAAATAGATCTGCTCTGTGGCCGCTGCCATTTCAATCTTTGAATAAAATGATCCCACTTTTCTATTATTTTATATAAGCACGAGCACTAGCTGAATGGTTGGATTGTGATTGATTTAGACAAGCAAATGCCGACATGATGTCGGCATTTGTTTTTTTAATAGCGCTGAGATTTAAGCTTTTTTCTCAATTGATGGTGCAACTGGATCAGCGGTGATATAGCCGACACTTGCACTATAACCACCATTGTAGTTGGCTAATACTTTTGCTTTTAATTCAGCAGGAAGGCTTGAGCTATCACCCGCATGTTGGAAGTTGCTCATGATATAGGTCCAGCCATTGACCGAATCAACTGCATGTAGACCAGTCGACTCTGCACCTGCTGGTGTAGACAGAATTCGGTCTAAAGACTTGGTCTCAACGTTATAAGCCCAAAGGAAGTTATTGGTATGGTTACCACTATCTTCACCAATGAACAAAGTACGTAAAGTTTCAGAGAATTTTAAGTTGTCTGGGCTGGCAATGTTATTTGGATCAGCCGTATTGCCCAAGTTGTCTGCTGGAATATCTTTGCCCATAAGAACCATATGGCTTTGGTAAGGCGTCCACTCACTATTGATTACATTGTTTAAGTGGTCAACTTGACTGCCTTTCAAGTCATGCGCAAGTACACCACCAGCTTTCAATGTGCTCTTGAATTTAACATTGTGTGCAGCAACCCAACCTGATTTACCTTCGATCATCGAGTCTTGAATATTGGCAAGTGCAGAATAAGCAACCTTATCCTTAATATTAACGGTAGTTCCTTCCATCTTGGTGAATGCCATACTACCGCCTTTGAGGGCTGCATAACGGTGCGTTTCGAGGAAGGCAGCAGCTAATTCGATTTCTGCTTTGCTGAAACCATTATTGGCTTCTTTTAACTTGATCCAGAGTGTTTTCTTATCCAATACAATCTGCGTATAACCCGTTAAGTCTGCAGGTGCCGTGGTTAAGCTCTCCATAATGTTTTCAGCTTTAATGCCGCGAACATTGACCAAGTCTTCAATGGTTTTACTGTCGGTATGACCCAGTTTGATCCATTTAATTGGCGCTGTAGAGGTTTCATTCAGCTCAGCAGTGTACTTTGCAACATATAGCGTTCCTGCAGATAAATCTTTTTCCTTATCTGCAACAAACATAAAGAAGCCGCCGTTGGTATAGTCATCACCCATGATCACGGTACGGTTGTCTGGCATGACTTGAATTAGCTCATGTGAAATACGGCCTAAACAGTAGTGCTTAACTGCAGTTCCACGACCTTTACCATCCAGAATGATTTCTGGTAAATGACCATAGTTATAGGCATTGGCTGTATTTTCATTGCCATATAGATTTTTACTGTAGGCTCTTAATGTGGCTAAGGTACTACCGATTTGATCAAAAGCATCTGGTTCATATTCTTCACTTGAAAGGTGTGTATTCCAAGGAGAAAGACTGGCACCACAAGTAATCCATAGGCCATGAACTTTAGACATGTCGACATTGAAGTATTTTTTCAATGCAAGATGTCCGGTTTTTTGATCTTGGTCTAAAGTGAGTACGGCAATAGGAGAGGGTAACTGACCATACATACTTTGTTTGGCTAAGTTTTGTGTGGTGTATTCGAACTGAACCACATGGAAGACAGGGTTGTTGACACCGTCAACTTTTGCATCTTTGAGATGAATCATTGAAGAGCCATCTGGACAGTCAGAGAAGAATTGACGTTCTTGACCTGCAACAGATGTATCTCTGATCGCTTTGTTATTAATGTCGTAATAGCTACCTGCGATAATTTTGCCGCCGTTGAGATTGTCAACTTCCATACCTGTGCGGAAAAATTCTTGATAACCTAATTTATATTCAGTGCTGGTATTGTCTTCCCAAGTCACTGTTAAACTTGATTTAACAGAAGTTATTGCCATTTCTGCCGTGGTGGTGGGTGCCGCCATTGGCGTAAATTTGGCATTTTTAAATTTAACCAGTTTTGCTGGTGGTGTAACAACGTTATTATCGTTGTCATCATTACAACCCGTTAAAGCTGCTGCTGTGCCCATTGCCCCCAGTGGTAAAAACGGAACACCCGCGAACCATTTTAAAATATCACGACGACTTGGCTGATTGGTATTGGCTGTCATAGTAAATCCGTATCTGTAATATATGATAAATAAATCCTGATAGATTCTATGTAGCGGAGATGACAGTTTTCTGACAGTTTGAAGGCAGTTTAAAGACAAATTTGATTTTATAACTAATTAATAAATATAGGGTTGTAATAAAAAAATCCCCGATGGATTTCGGAGATTTGTCAAGTATTCAAGTTAAGCAGATGCTTTTCTTTTTTCTAGTATTTTTCCAAATAGCAGGCCGAGCTCAAATAACATCCACATCGGAACTGCCAGCATGATCATCGATAAGGCATCGGGTGGCGTCACAAACATCGCGACAAAGAAACACCCGACTACGATGAAGCGACGCTTTTCGATCAGCGTTTGGGTGCTGACCACGCCAATTAAAATCAAAACTAAAGTAATAATTGGGATTTCAAAGGTAAAACCGAACACCAAGAATAATTTTAGACAGAAGCTTAGATAGCTGTTGATGTCTGTCATTGGTGCAACTGTTTCTGGGGAAACACTAATAAAGAAATGTAGAATCGCAGGTAAGGTAATGAAATAAGCAAATGCCACCCCTAAATAGAACAGCACAATACTGCCTAATAAGAGGGGAATGGCTAAATGACGTTCTTTTTCATAAAGTGCTGGTTTGATGAATGACCAAATCTGATAAATGATATAGGGCATTGCCAGCATAAACGCGACAAATAAATTCAGCTTAAACGGTGCCATAAATGTTGCAGTGACATCGGTTGCAATCATGGTCGAGGTTGCAGGCAGCTGTTGTCTTAATGGCTCAGACAGCCATTGATAGGTGGTATTTCTAAAAGGCAATAAGCAGAAGAAAAGAAAAATCGTTACCCCAACAATCTTAAATAGATATTGGCGCAGCACAATCAAATGCTGCATCACAGGCATTTGCTGTAAGGGTTCATCAGTAGTGACTGAAGTCGATGGTAATTGGCTCATACGGCAATCTTTAATTCTGTATCAAACTGTTGAGTCGGTAGCTTCGGCTCAGGTTTGAAAGGTAACTGCTTTTGATATTCAAGACTGAAAGGAATGGTCGTTTGCTGAGAAAAAAGCGTATAGATGATTGGGGCTTTAGTCTCAGTTTTTGCTTCTTCAACTTCAGAAGACGTTTGTGTATTTTTAAGCGCGTCTAACTGTTGTTGCATCCTGCGTTCAAGTTCAGTGATTTTATCAATTTCTTTTTGCATTTCTTCGCGGAACTCAGAAAGGCGTAATTCTCGATCAATTTCGTTCTGAATGTTGTTGATAAACTTTTTAATTTTTCCATACCATTTCGCTACGAATCGTGCAGCTTCTGGTAATTTATCAGGACCGAGCACCAGCAATGCAATCACGGCAAAGCAAAAGATCTCGGTCATTCCCAAATTCAGCATAATCGTGCTCGCTTAGCTTTTTACTGAGCTTTCAGTATTTTTAACTTGAGCATCAATGGTACGAGGTTCATTTAAAGGTGTCGCAGCTTCTTCTTCTTTCATTGATTTTTTGAAGTCTTTGACTGCACCGCCAACATCTTTACCCAGGTTTTTTAGCTTCGATGTACCGAACAGTAGAATCACCACAATTGCAAAAATCAGTACATGCCAAATTGATAAACCAGCCATCATTCTATTCCTATAAAACTTTGGATATATCTCAACAGCTTGGCATGACAAAGATGTGACACTTATATTGCAGTTTTAAGACAGCGCATTTACCCAATGGTAAATAGTGCTAGCATATGCAGCATATCAAGACATGATAAAAACAGATCGACATGACCTTTATTCTCCCCATCAGTGCCTTTATTTTCGGGCTGTTGCTTGCTCAATTCAAAGTCGCGGAACAGGCGAAGAAAATCTTATCTTCATTATTGGCACGCTTATTTATTCCTGTGGTGATCATCTACAACATGGTGTTTTATCAGGCAGGTAGCTTTGCATTGATGGGATTTAGTTTTATTACATCGATTATTTTATTTTATGGTTTTTTCCACTTCTCAAAGGATCGCCTACAAGCGCTCTGTATGAGTTATAGCAATATTGGTTGGTTAGGCTTTCCATTTGCCATCGCCTTATTTGGAGAGCAGGTCAGTGGGGCTATGATCGCGCTATATATCGGGGGGTCACTGTTTGGCAATATTTGGGCAGTTGCTGCGGTTTCAGAAGGGCAGACTAATTACGTTGCAACACTGCATAAAGTTCTCAAGTCACCACCGGTCTTGGCCTTGTTTGCAGCCTTGATTCTATGGTTATTGGGGGCTCATCATTTGCAGGGTAATGGGGTTGTAGAAGGGCTGTATGATATTGCCAAATTTGGGATGAGCTTTGCGGGCATGTGTATTTTGGGAATGTGGCTGAGACATACCCGTGTACATATGGCTGATTTGTGGCTGAGTACGCGAACCTTAATGTTCAAGCTCTTGTCTGGCGTCATGATCTGTACGTTGACCTATTATTTTATTGCGATTCCGCAGATTGAATTATTGCTCCCTGTTCTGTTTTTCTTATTTTGTTTACCTCCTGCCGCCAATATTGTCGCGTTGGAAACGCATTATCAAGGTACAGGTGTTTCAGCCCGCTATATTGCGGCGGGAACCATCGTGAGCTGCGTGGTGATTGTGCTCTATGGTCTATTGCTGCATATAAAAAGTGCCCTCATCTAGGAGGGCACTTTGATTGGTTAAACCAAACTGGCTTTAAACAGCTGCATGGCTTGACCACGATGGCTGATCTTATTTTTCTCAACTTTGCTCAGTTCAGCACTCGAAACATTGAGTTCAGGCAGCCAGAATAAAGGATCATAACCAAAACCGTTTTCACCACGTGCTGCTTCTAAAATCTCACCTTTCCAGATGCCTTGGAAAATTTGTGGGAGTGGATCTTCTGCATGCGTGACCAACGCCAATACGCAGACAAACATGCCTTCAATGGCTTCGCCGTCTTTACGCAAAGGCGCAAGATCAGTCAGTAATTTTTGATTATTGGCAGCATCATTACCATGCTCACCTGCATAGCGCGCCGAGTAAATCCCAGGTGCACCGCCTAAAATGGGTACACACAGTCCAGAGTCATCTGCGAGTGCAGGTTTACCTGAAAGCTTAGACGCATGGCGTGCTTTGATAATGGCATTTTCAACAAAGCTGAGACCGTCTTCAATCGCATCTTCAATATCGAGTTTACCTTGAGGAATGATCTCGACAGGAAGATTAAGTTGTTGAAAGAGATGTTCAAATTCCATCACTTTGCCTTTGTTATTACTTGCAAGGACAAGACTGCCTTGGTTGAGCCATGATTGAGTAGACATGCTGAAAATCTCAATATTTTAAATAAAATGAATTGTACTAGATTTGGTGGTCTAAGTCGGTTGTATGTCTTTATGATTAAACGCCAATAATAGTGAAACCATCAACATCTTGTTCTAATCGATTGGTTAAGAAGCGTATAAGATCATCCATCATTTTGATCACATCTGTTTTGTATCTCGGATATTTTTTCTTAAAAAGTTTAGTTTCTTGTTTAAATAAAAGATGAACATTATCGTTATAGCGTAAATATTTTTTAGCTTCTAAGTAAATTTTATAGGTATTAAGTTTTGCAATAATTTGTGCTATTTCTTCTGCATCAAGATACGTATTTCCCCAATGTGACCAAGGGTTTTCACTCCCTAAAAATAAGTGCTCGACTAAAGAAAATGCGATTTCATCAATGACAATTGAATGATCACAATTTGGATTTCGTTGCAAATCATAAGGAATGATTTGCATGTTAAGACCTGCATAAATTCCATCTGAATAGGGCGTAACTGTAAAAGAAAATTTCATGCTAAATTTTTTTCAAGATCAGTGTATGGAAATTCCAGAATTTCATTTTTCCGTGAGCATTTGGATGTTCTGTTCCAGTTTCTTCATTCATTAAAATTTCATAATCATCAATGAACAGTTGTTCAATTTGCTTGCGATCAAATCCTTGCATAGTCTGAGGCTGTTGTAATAACCAAGGGTCATCTTGACCTAAAAGTTGTATTAATAAAATTCCGCCTTGGGGCAAGGCATGTTTCATCTTTGCGAGTACATGATCAATTTGGCTGGGGGCACAAAAGAACAGACTGAATAGAGCAACGATAATGCTGGCTGAAGGAAATGGATAGTCTTCAAAAATATGATTTGAGAAAAAGAATTTAGGATGATTTTTAAATCGATGCTGACACACCTGTTGTGATGCTTCGGATGGATCAAAGGCGTGAACCTGATAATCATGTTTGAGTAAGAAGGCAGCCTCATTGCCCGCACCGCATCCACAATCGATCACAACACGAGGGAGAGTCTCGTCAACATACTGGAGTGCATATTCCAAGATCGGACGATGGGGCTGATCTTGGGTGAGTTCAGCAAATATCTGGGGCATGAGTGCTAAAGAATGAAGAATTTAATATAAATAGCAGTTTAAGTTCTTTTTGTAAAAGTAGAAATTAGACTACATTTAAATCAATTGAGAATAAAACCAATAAAAAACCGACTTGTGATAGTCAGTTTTTTATTACTCAATAGCTCTAAGCAAGATTATTGCGCTTGAATCCATTTATCAGCACGGTCACGTGCAGTACGAATCTGATCTTGAGTCAAGTTTGCAGCCAACGCAGTTTTCTTACCTTCAGAAAGACTGATCACTTTGGTATCTAGCATACCGTCACGGGTTGAAAGCTCATACCATTGGTAAGCGCCAACAAAGTTTTTCTTCTGCTCTTCCATCATCGCAAGATTGAAGCTGGCACGGTTGTCACCATTGCTTGCTGCTTTCTCGAAATATTTACGCGCTAAAGCATCGTCTTTCTTTACACCAATACCATCGGCATACATACGACCAACATTCAATTGTGCTGCAGATAAACCTTGATCTGCTGCTGCTTTGAATAAAGAAAATGCTTGTTTTTCATCTTTAGCAACGTCTTTACCAAACTGGTAACGGGTTGCTAAGTAAAACTGTGCCCCAGCTTGACCAGATTTTGCTGCGCTTTGTAGTTCGTTGATACCCATCACTGAATATCGCGCTGCCTGTGTTGCAACCGATTGAGGTTGAGCAACATAGTCAGCGTGCGCTTGTATACTGATCAGACCAAATAAAAATGTGCTGATTAATGTCTTTTTCATAGAGCGCTCACTCGATAAATTGCGACTTCACCAAATAGGTTCGGCATATGCTTACTGAGCACACTACCTTGTTGGTCACCATTAACGGCAAGTCGATTAATAATTTTAATCCGATTCTCAGCACATAAGGCTTCAAAGTCACGGAAAGTACATAAATGAATATTCGGGGTGTTATACCACATATACGGTAAAGCTTCCGAAACAGGCATTTTCCCTTTCAATGCAAGAAAAGAACGTGTCTTCCAATATGCAAAATTTGGAAAAGTAATAATGGCCTGTTTGCCGACACGCACCATATCACGAAGTAATACATCTGGTGCATCTACAGCTTGCAAAGCTTGTGCCATAACCACAGAGTCAAAAGACTGGTCGGCAAAACGGCTTAAACCGAGGTTTAAGTCCTGTTGGATAATATTTAACCCCCGACTGATGGCAATTGCAATCTTTTCTTGATCAATTTCTAGACCATAGGCACGAATATTGTGCTGTTTGCTCATATGAGCCAGCAATTCACCATCACCACAGCCTAAGTCTAGCACGCTAGAGTTCGGGTTAATCCATTTTTCGGCGAGTCGTTGATCTATACGCATTAGTGCTGCTCCTGCGATGTCGATTGCAACTGTTGTTCTCCACCTAAAAATGCGCGTAGCGTTTTTACATACAGTGGAATAGGAAATAAGAATGAGTCATGACCTTGTTCAGCATCAATATCTAAGTAGCTGACAGGCTTATGATTATCAATCAAAGCATCCACCAGTTCTTGAGAACGGCTTGGACTAAAGCGCCAGTCTGTAGTAAATGAAATCACCAAAAATTGGCACTTCGGTTGACTCATTGCCTTCGTCAAAGAATGTTCGTATTCACGCGAAGGGTCAAAATAATCCAAGGCCTTGGTCATAATCAAGTAAGTATTTGCATCGAAATTGCGGCTAAATTGTTCGCCTTGGTAACGCAAATAGCTTTCTACTTGGAATTCGACATCAAAACCATACATAAATTTGCCCGATTTTAAATCGCGACCAAATTTCTGTTTCATGGCTTCTTCTGACAAGTAGGTAATATGACCCACCATACGCGCTAAAATCAAACCACGTTTTGGATAACTGTCATTTTCCAGATAGCGACCATGATGGAAATCAGGATCAGATAGAATCGATTGGCGTGCAACTTCGTTAAAGGCAATATTTTGGGCTGATAATTTGGGTGCACTAGCGATGATGGCGCATTTTTGTAATCGGTCTGGATAATCCAAAGACCATTGTAGAGCTTGCATACCGCCCAGAGAGCCGCCAATCACAGAATACCAAACTTTAACGCCTAAACGGTCAGACAGCATTGCTTGAGTTTTGACCCAGTCACGCACTGTGACTAATGGGAAGTCAGGACCGTAAGGGCGATTTTCATTTTCAGGATTTGGTGAGGTGGGACCAGTTGAACCACTGCATCCACCGATATTATTTAAGGAAACAACAAAGAAGTGATTGGTATCAATCGCTTTTCCAGGGCCAATACAACTGTCCCACCAGCCTGCCTTCTTATCATCTTCATGATGATAGCCTGCAGCATGGTGATGTCCTGACAGCGCATGGCAAATCAGAATGGCATTGGATTGATCTGCATTGAGGGTTCCATAGGTTTCAACCATTAAATCGAAACGTGGCAATACGCGGCCACATTCAAGTTCTAAAGGTTGTTCAAACTGAAAATTTTGTGGTGTGACTAAACCCACTGAATCCGATGGAAAAGACACTGGAATGATTCGCCCTATAATAAATCATTAATAATAAAAGGATACCAATTCAGGTATCCTTTCAAAAGTCATTTTTTCTGATATTACAACTCAGCTTTACTGACGATTATGTGATATTTCACCTATCTAAACAGCTGCAGCAGCCACTTGATCGGTGGTTAATACACCTTGTTCAATTAAACGATTGGTACATGCAATAATGGCTTCGATTGATGAAGTCACGATGTTGTCATGTACACCCGCACCAAATGCGCTCTTACCTGTGCCTTTCACTTGAAGCTCAATCAAGGCAAGTGCTTTGGCATTGGCACCTGAACTGATACTGCGCTCTTCATAGTTCACCACATCAATTGGTAACTGTAAGGCATTCAACATAGCTGAGATCGGGCCATTTCCTTCTCCGCGGAGACGTTGAATTTCACCGTCAATTTCAACGTCTAATTCAATGATTTGTGTACCATTGATATCTGACAATTGATAATGTTTGGTTTGATAATGGCTGTTCTTCACATCCACATAGGTATTTTCAAATAATGTCCAGATTTCATGTGCACTGATTTCTGTACCATTTTCATCGGTATGTTGTTGTACGATCTGACTGAATTCGATTTGCACACGACGTGGTAAGGCAACGTTATAATTCGATTCCAATAAGTAGGCGATACCGCCTTTACCTGATTGGCTATTCACGCGAATTACTGCATCGTAGTCACGACCCAAGTCTTTCGGATCGATTGGTAAATATGGCATATCCCAGATTTCTTCATTTTTCTGGAATTCGAAGCCTTTTTTAATCGCATCTTGGTGTGAACCAGAGAATGCGGTAAAGACTAAATCACCTGCATATGGATGACGAGGATGCACAGGTAAACCGGTACATTCTTCAACTGTTGCAATGATTTCATTGATATTTGAAAAGTCTAAGTTTGGTGCAACACCTTGGGTGTACATGTTCAAGGCAATCGCAGCAACGTCCACATTACCTGTACGTTCACCATTACCAAATACACAACCTTCAACACGGTCAGCACCCGCCATAATTGCCAATTCAGAGGCTGCGATACCACAACCACGGTCGTTGTGACAGTGAACTGAGATAATCACGCCATCACGACGCGCCAAGTTACGGTGCATCCATTCGATTTGATCGGCATAGACATTCGGTGTAGACACTTCAACTGTTGCAGGCAAGTTCAAGATGACTTTATTGGTTGGTGACGCTTCCCAGATTTCAGTCACAGCATCACAGACATCTTTGGCAACTTCTAATTCAGTTGCAGAGAAACATTCTGGGCTGTACTGGAAAATCCAGTCTGTAGCAGGGTACTGCGCTGCATATTCTTTGACTTTTGTTGCTGCATTAATGGCAAGTTGCTTTGAACCATTGGCATCGACGTTTAAGACTTTCTGGCGGAAGGTTGGAGAGTTTGAATTATAGATATGCACAATGGCACGCTTTGCATCAACCAACGCTTCGAAGGTACGTTCAATCAAATGATCACGTGCTTGCACCAACACTTCGATATAGACATCGTCGGGAATCAAATTTTCTTCAATCAATTTACGAGTAAAATCAAAGTCAATTTGAGAAGCTGATGGAAAGCCAATTTCGATGTGCTTAAAGCCGATTTTAACCAACATGTGGAACATTTTTAATTTTTGATCCATATCCATCGGTTCAAAAATCGCTTGGTTCCCATCACGAAGGTCGGTACTCATCCAAATCGGTGCTTGATTGATTTCATTATTCGGCCATTGACGATCTGGTAAATCCACTCGCTGGTACATACGGCGGTATTTTTTGCTTGGGTCAGCCAACATCATGAGAAAACTCCTTGTCGTAGCATGGTTGCTGAGTCAAATAAAAGCAACGTGCTACAGATATATATGGTGTCTATAAGAATTAATTTAAAGCGAATTCGGGGATCGAGCGCCTAAAAATGTAGGCGAAAAAATTTATACGCGCGCGAGGCGCAGCATCAGGAGAAGTGCAGCGAGATGTGTTATATGAGACGGGTGGGTAAAGCCGCGATTTGTTTTCATCATCTACCATTCATATGGGGTATTTAATTTTGCAGTTATATTAATCATCTAACGATATTCAGTCTAGGCGAAAATACAGACGACTGCAAAGGTCTATAAAACATTTTAATTTGAATGAATGGGAAATATTTCCCTGTTTTTTGCACTATTTAAATTTTAATGGGGAAAAATTTCCGTAATTTTATCAATTAGAGATAAAAAAGTTGTTTTTATCTCTAAGCTTTGAAAAGTGTGTGATTTAGAGTTCAGACCACATCCGAATCAGGTTATGGTAAATGTTGGTGAGTTTCATCACTTCTGGATAAGCATCGCCATGGGTTTTCCGTAATTCACGAATACTTTCATCTAAAGTAAATAATAGGTGGCGTTTACTGTCATCCCGAATTAAGCTTTGTACCCAAAAAAATGAGGCAAAACGGGTTCCCATGCTAATACTGCTGACTTCATGCAAACTGGTTGATGGGTAAAGCACCACATCACCAGCAGGGAGTTTAATCTCATGGTAGCCATAAGTGTCTTCAATGACCAGTTCACCACCTTCATATTCTTCTGGTTCGCTTAAGAATAAGGTGCATGATAAATCAGTGCGGATTTGCTCAGATGTGCCACGAATCAGGCGAATCGAGTTGTCGACATGGAAGCCAAAGCTTTCAGATTCATCATAACGATTAAATAGGGGAGGAATGATTTTATGAGGAAGCGCTGCTGCTTGAAAAAGTGGGTTTTGCCAAATTGCTTTGATCACGATATCACTGAGCGCGTGAGTGAGTGGATCTTGCTCAGATAACTGCTGATTTTTTTTCACGGAAGCAGAGAGTGTACCTGCGGTGACTTTTCCACCCACCCAATCTGCATCTGCCATCAAGCGACGGAACTCTGCAACTTGTTCTTTCGTTAATACATTGGGAATATGATGAATCACTGTGAACACCTTTTGAGTATTTGCTTCATATGTAAAAATAGCCTCATGTCGAGGCTATTTTATACGAACTGAGTTTAATTCCATAAATATTTTATGGATTTTGGCTTAGTATTTAAAGTTAATCGCTAAGACTGCATTACGTCCATTACCTTCAAAGGCATAATGTGCTGCATGTGCGCTGGTGAAGTAACGTTTATCACCAATGTTATTTACATTTAGCTGAACATTCACGTTCTTATTTACATCATATTTTGCCATCGCATTATAGATGGTATAAGTTGGTAAATATTTTGGTGCAGTGGTGTTTACAAAAACTTGATCACGATATTCTGCGCCAGCACCTAGAGTCAAGTTCGGTAATACGCGATAAGTTGACCATAATGTTGCGCTGTTTTTGGCGACAAATGGTAATGGTTTACCTTCTTGAGCAACTGCATTATAAGCCGCTTTAGTAATTTCACTGTCTAAGTAGCTATAGCCTGCAGAGATATCCCATTTGTTAGTAACTTTGCCGTTTAAGCTGACTTCAAAGCCATCCACTTTACTTTCACCAGCATTGGTTGTAGTCGTAGGATCAATTTGAATACGTGTATTTTGCTTTTCAGTACGGAAAATTGCAGCCGTTAAATTTGCACGGTCATTAAACAAATCCCATTTGGTTCCGATTTCAAAAGTACGTGCTTCTTCAGGCTTAAGGTTATTTACAATATCTGTAGTACCTAGAGCGTTATCGCTGCTATCGCCTTCAGCTAAAACACCCACTGGGTTTGCTGAGGTTGCATAACTTGCATAGATGCTACCTGATTCAGTTGGCTTAAATACTAAACCAGCTTGGTAAGTGAAGAAGTCTGAATCACTTTCGTATTTCGTTCCTTTAGGAATTGTAATGGTTGAGTTATAAGCTCCACCAGTTGCACCATATACGTCTTTATTGTATTTCTTCTCTGTTTCAAATTTATCCCAACGGACACCTAAGTTAAGTAACCACTGTGGATTAAATTCGATGCTATCTAAGGCATAAACAGAAGCTGTACGGCTACGTGTAGTTGATTGCCCTTTGATACTGCCCATTGTGTCGGTAAACACACCATTACCAGGGTTATTTAAACTGGTACACCAACCATTTGCGATTGCTGCAGTTGAATTACAACCACTAACATTAGATGCCAAAATGGTTGATGTGGTTTGACCTGCAGCATTGGTAAACGTATGCATACCTTGATCAGTATTTTGATAGCTCCACTCAGTACCCAGATTAAATGAATGTTTGAATGCACCTGTGTTGAACTTACCTCTTAAAGAAAGTTGGTCACTATATGCGTCAGTATCTAAAATACGGCTTAAAGCACGACGAGCAACCGTACCACGGTAAATATTTCCATTCGAATCATCCGCATTGGTATACACATAGTCAGACTTCGACTTGTTGTAAGTTGCCACGTTTGACAAGGTTAGATTTTCATTGAAATCATGCTCTAACTTAAATGTACCAATATGATTTTCACGTTTGTCAAAATCACGATCTTTCCAACCATAGTAAGTTCCAGCTTTGACACTCACTGGACGGCCATCACCTGGGTTAAGCGTCACACCAGCAGGAGCGCGGGTTGGGTTGTTGAAAGGAATTCCTGCATCTGGTTCGTCATTGCTACGTAGGTAGTAATAACTCAATGTGCCACGTGTTGCTGTATCTAAGCCAAAAGCAAGGCTTGATGCGAGACCCGCACGAGCAAATTCTGCACCGTTGTGTTGACCAGGCTTTTCATTTTCATGTCCCATCACTACGACACGGCCTGCAACGCCATTGCCAAAATCTTTATTTGCATCAAGTTGGATATGGCGATAGTTATCGGTCCCACCTTGAATACTGCCTTGATAGACATCACCTTGATGTGCCACTTTAGGTACGAGGTTGATACTACCACCCACACTACCGCCACCACCAAGGGTAGAAGAAGAGCCTTTAATGACTTCAACTTGTTCAATTGCAAACATATCGCGGCTTTGAGAGGTGGTGTTACGTACGCCGTCTACATAAATAGAAGATTGGCCGCTATAACCGCGAATATAAGGCATATCTGTAAATGGTGTACCACCTTCACCAGCACCTAAAGTAATACCTGGTTCATAACGAAGTGCTTCAAGTAAGGTATTTGAGTTTGTATCTTTAATTAATTTTTGCGACAGAATTGAAACTGACTTCGGCGTGTCTTTCAGTGGTGCTACAAATTTTGCATTTGCAGACTGATCTACTTTTAAAGATTCTTCTTGAGCAGCATGCGCATGAATTGTTGGAAGCTGAACTGCCTGATCTTGTGCAATCGCTGGTACTGCAATTACTGAGAGTGAAGATGCAATTGCAGAAGAAACGAGCTTCTTCCGTGATTTAATAAAAGACATGGGACACGCCTAACAGTGTAAAAATTTATGCAAAGGATAATCATTGTCATTTCTATATTCATTTGTTTTGGATTGTTTTTTTCAATTGTTTCTAATTATTACAATGGAAACTTAAATAATTTTTCATCCTTAATTGTTCAATAATGTTGTTAATTTGTTGATTTTTTTATTTAATCTAAAAAAACGATTGTTTTTTAAGGTTTGACTTTTAATTTAGATAAGTGTTTCACTAGTCATTAGATGATTTCTAATAACTAGTGAAAAGATTGTGTTTAGAAAGAGAAAGTTGTGCTTAATTGAACGCGACGACCTTCTTGGGTATTGCTGTAGCGGTTATAATAGCTGGTACCAACACGCTCATAGTCATTGAAATTCTTATCAAAAACATTATACAAAGCAACGCCCAAGTTCCAGTTTGGTGTGATATTAAAATTAGAGCCTACATGTAATAAGGCATATTCTTTATAATCACCCAAAGCATCGTAAGCATTTTTTTCTGCAGTGCTCATATTTTGATAAGTTTTGAGGTAGCGAGCCCTTTCACTGCGGTATTCACCACGAGCCCAAAGTTGGATATTGTCATCTGCCTGCCATTTAAGTGAAGCATTTGCAATATGTTCAGGCGTATCGTTAAGTGGTGGATTTCCAATGCTCTTATCTTTAATCTCTGTGTTTGTCCACGTGTAGTTGATACCAAATTTCCAATCAGGTACAAATTCCCAGTTAAATCCTGTTTCTATTCCATAAATTTCAGCTTTTTCAGCATTGGTTGGTCGTGTAACGTTCCATGAGCGAGTCCCTGTATCTCCATTTTCCATTAGCCAAGGTGTGCCAACGCTTGCCATAAAGTTTTCACAGGCAACTTTTCCTCCGAAAGCATCACTACTGGCAGCATCACAAGTTCTTTCAATTGCCCCAGTTACGATTTTGTCTTTAACTTGGCTATAAAAAGCCGTCATATTGGCATCAAAATTAGAGCCATTACTAAAATATGTTCCGATTTCGAAGTTATTACTTTTTTCAGGTTTTAAATTTGGATTTCCAAAGAGAGGAGTTCGGCCTTGTCCACCAACGTTATAGATACCATCGGTTAAACGCTCAAGTCTAGGTGCTTTGTAGCCCTCGTTATATCCACCTTTAAATGTCCAGTTGTCATTCGCATTCCAGACTAGATAAGCACGTGGAGTCCAGAAGTCTCCAAAGGTATCATGGTCGTCGTATCGTAAACCAAGCGTAAGTGCCAGACTATCTGTGATTGACCATGTATCTTCAG
Organism: Acinetobacter higginsii; assembly: GCF_000369525.1. Taxonomy (GTDB): domain Bacteria; phylum Pseudomonadota; class Gammaproteobacteria; order Pseudomonadales; family Moraxellaceae; genus Acinetobacter; species Acinetobacter higginsii. The sequence goes on along the minus strand of NZ_KB850071.1, from coordinate 32,362 downwards.
CGAAAAGACCTAGCTGTTTAAAGGAGATTTCTTTATTGGCACGTAAACCATCTTTGATATTAGCTTCCCACCATTGGCCACCTAGAGTGATTTTATGACCCGAGAAATGTTCAGTCGTAAATTTGGTATCAAAAGTTGTATCTTCACTTTCTAGAAGTCTTGGAGTAATGGCTTTAGATCCGTTTTGCGCGCGAGAAGGAATTAGACGACCAATAGTTTCGGTCTGAATATTACTAATACTGGATTCTAAATTACCAAAATCGCTTCTCCATGTATGCGCTAAAATATATTTTTCACGATTATATTTTTGAGACTCTGCATAGCCTCCATTGGCACCTAAAGTACCCAGTTGTCCCTTGCTGTTATCGTACCATTGCTGTGTTTGCTCGTATTCCACAGATAAGTCATGGTTATCTGTCGGTGTAAGAGTTAAGCGTGCACCAATGGTTTCAATATCGGATTTGGTTGGGTTATTTCCCATATTCAATGATTCATCAGTTGACTCATCATCCTTCCTAACAACATTGGATTGGTCTCTCTCAGCCTTTCTGCCTCTTAATTGTAAACCTAGTAGATTTTTTATAAGTGGACCCGTAATAAATGCATCGACAGAGCGTTGATTACCAAAATCAGATGAGTTTGGTAGAATTGTGCCTTCTAAAGTTACTGAGCCTGTCCATTCATCAGTTACTTTTTTAGTAATAATATTGACTACGCCACCCATAGCATCAGAACCATAAAGTGTAGAAGCAGGCCCTCGAATTACCTCGATTCGCTCAATTGCAGATATTGGGGGAATAAAACTGTTATTGGATTCACCAAAACCATTTGGCGTAATGTCGCCTGTACTGTTTTGTCTTCTACCATCTACTAATACAAGTGTGTATTCAGAATCCATTCCTCGAATACGAATATTCAAACCACCTGTTTTACCTGCTGTTGGGCTGATATCAACGCCTTCTACATCAATTAATGCATCTGCAATGGAATTAATTCTTTTATCTTTCAAATCTTGAGCAGTAATGACTGTGATACTTGCTGGTGCATTTTTAATATCTTGTTCAAAACCAGCTGCCGATACCACAATGGTTGCAAGTTGGTGTGTGTTGGTATTTTCAGATGCTGTCGTTGTATCTGCGAAAGCGGATGTGGTCATTGCCCCAAGTAATGCAAATGAAAGGGGATTCAAATTAAATTTACTCATAACTAGAGTTCCAAAGCTGGACGAGAAAAAAAGAACAAATGCTTAAAAACAGCACAAAGTATAGTGATAATACTTATCATTAACAACAAAAGGTAACATTTGATTTAAGGTTATTTTAAGAAATCTATGTTTTTGGCTAAAATGAGAAATATATTTGCTTTTTTAGCATCCGATTTTGTATATCCAGAAAGTTGTCATATAATGTGGCACTTTAAAAATTGTTATTACTAACTAATATCGAGGAAGCCATGCAAGTAACGACTGAAGCGGTTTCGGGCGTTGCCCGTCGTTTAAATGTTTCTGTACCGACGAGCCGTGTTAACGAGCAGTTTGAAGCTCGCTTACAACGCACTGCCAAAACTGTGAAGATCAACGGCTTCCGTCCAGGTAAAGTGCCTTTGAATGTTGTTCGCCGTGAATATGGTGCGGGCATTTATCAAGAAGTTGTGAATGACATCATTCGCGACACAGTATTTGAAGCAATTCAACAAGAAAAAATCAATGCGGTCGGTATGCCGAACATTGAAAAAGTTGAAAACAAAGATGATGCTTTAGTTTTTGAAGCGACTGTTGAAGTTTATCCTGAAGTAGAAGTTAAAGCTTTTGCTGACTTGGAAGTTGAACGTAAAGCATCAGAAATCAACGACAAAGACGTTGATGTCATGATCGAAAACTTGCAAAAACAACGTCAAACTTGGGCTGTAACTAAAGGTATGGCGAAGAAAGACATGCAAGTAACTTTCGACTTTGAAGGTACTGTTGATGGTGAGAAGTTTGAAGGCGGTGCTGCTGAAGACTTTAAACTCGTACTTGGTTCAGGTCGTATGATTCCAGGCTTTGAAGACGGTATCGTTGGTATGAAAGCTGGCGAAGAGAAAGTGATTGACGTGACTTTCCCTGAAGATTACCAAGCTGAAAACTTAGCGGGTAAAGCAGCTCAATTCAAAATCACTGTGAAGCAAGTTGAAAAAGCAAAACTTCCAGAAATCGATGCTGAATTCTTAAAAATCTTTGGTTTAACTGAAGAAGAAGGCTTAGACAAGTTAAAAGCTGACGTTCGTAAGAATATGGAACGTGAAGTTCGCAACGGTCTTCGTAACCAAGTTAAACAAGCTGCATTTGATGCGCTTGTTGCTGCAAACGAAATTGAAGTTCCTGCTTCAATGGTTGCTCAAGAAATTGACCGTCAACGTCAACAAATGATCCAACAGTTCACTCAACAGTTTGGTGCTCAAGGTGCAGGCGCATTTGACAGCAGCATGCTTCCGGATGAATTGTTCAAAGAACAAGCTGAAAAATCAGTTAAGCTTGGCGTATTGGTAAGCAAAGTATTGGCTGACGCTAAACTTGAAGTTGACCAAGCACGTGTTGATGCTTATATCGATGACATGGCTTCTTCTTATGAAGATCCAACAGAAGTTGTTGAATACTTCAAAAATGACCAACAACAACGTGCTCAAATCGAAGCTGTTGTGTTAGAAGATCAAGTTGTTGATCACATCTTAGCTGCAGCTAAAGTAAAAGATGTTGCGATCAGCTATGAAGACTTATTGAAAGAACAACAAGCTCGCCGTGGCTAATCTTTTAAAAAGTTGATTCAAGAAAAAGGCGCTTAATGCGCCTTTTTCTTTAGGGTTTAGAATTTTGTATTTCATTCTGATTTAAAACAGTAAGACTTTGGCTTGCAGAGCTTTAAGCATAGGTGTGAAATTTCATAAACCATGTTGTGCATCATCAGAAAATCTCCCTTGCTTAAAGTATCGATGTAAAGTCTGCAAACCCTCTGTTAGCAAAGTGTTAATTTGTCGAAAAATTGCCAGATTTTAGTCTAAATAATCGAATATTTAAGATTGAACCTTTTGCAATTTCATTGATTATCCCTCATATTGTTGGCATAGATCGAGTCACAATAATTTAGGAATAAGTAAACGTATGTATGTTCCAACAATTGAAAATGCTTTAGTTCCTGTTGTCGTTGAACAATCATCTCGCGGTGAGCGTTCATTCGATATTTTTTCACGTCTATTACGTGAGCGTGTTATTTTCTTAACGGGTGAAGTTGAAGATAACATGGCGAACTTAATCGTTGCGCAGATGTTATTTCTTGAAGCAGAAAATCCAGAAAAAGATATTCACCTTTATATCAATTCACCAGGCGGTTCAGTCACTGCGGGTATGGCGATTTACGACACCATGCAGTTTATTAAACCAGATGTTGTGACCTACTGTATGGGACAAGCCGCATCAATGGGTGCATTCTTATTGAATGCGGGTGCAAAAGGTAAACGTTACTGTCTTGAAAATGCGCGTGTGATGATCCACCAACCATTAGGTGGTTTCCGTGGTCAGGCTTCTGATATTGAAATTCACGCACGTGAAATTCTGTTCATAAAAGAGCGTTTAAATCGCTTAATGGCTGAACATAGTGGTCAAGATTATGAGACCGTTGCACGTGATACAGATCGTGATAATTTCATGACGGCACAAGCAGCCAAAGAGTATGGTTTAGTCGATGAAGTGCTAAGCAAACGTCCCTGATTTTTTAGGACCTAAGTTTAAGATTTAAGTTGTGGAGTAAATATGTCCGAACATCCTCAAGGACAAAAACATTGTTCATTTTGTGGTAAAACGCAATCTGAAGTTGGAAAATTGATTGCTGGTGAGGACGCATATATTTGTAATGAGTGTGTAGATGTCTGCTTAGATCTCGTTCAAACCAGTCAACAAGTTGAAGCAGGTGATTGGGCAACTAAAGCCCTGCCAAAACCACATGAAATACGTGCTGCCTTGGACCAATATGTGATTGGACAAGATGTTGCGAAGAAAACCTTATCTGTTGCGGTCTATAACCACTATAAGCGTTTAAAAGTAGGCCAGTCGACTCACGGGCATCAAGAGATTGAAATCGCAAAAAGTAATATTTTGCTGATTGGACCGACAGGTTCAGGTAAAACATTACTTGCACAAACACTTGCGCGTTTGCTTGATGTTCCATTTGCGATGGCAGATGCAACCACTTTAACCGAAGCAGGTTATGTGGGTGAAGATGTTGAAAACATCGTGCAGAAATTATTGCAGAAAGCGGATTACGATGTAGAGAAAGCACAAAAAGGCATTATCTATATTGATGAGATTGATAAGATTACCCGTAAATCTGAAAATCCTTCAATTACGCGTGATGTGTCTGGTGAGGGCGTACAACAAGCATTGTTAAAAATGATTGAAGGTACAGTTGCGTCTATTCCACCACAAGGTGGCCGTAAGCATCCACAGCAAGAATTCATCCAGATTGATACAGCCAACATCCTGTTCATCTGTGGTGGTGCATTCTCTGGCTTGGAAAAAATCGTACAACAGCGCCAAGAGAAAGGTGGGATTGGTTTTACAGCAGATGTGAAGAATAAAGATGACAGTAAAAAAGTCTCTGAGTTGTTCCGTCAAGTAGAAGCAACGGATCTGGTTAAATTCGGTTTGATTCCTGAATTTATCGGTCGTTTGCCAGTGATTGCAACATTGGAAGAGCTGGATGAAGAAGCATTAATGCAGATTCTGACAGAGCCTAAAAATGCATTAACACGTCAATACCAATATCTTTTCACCATGGAAAATGTAGACCTTGTCTTTGATGAGTCTGCGTTACGTGCTGTGGCGAAGAAAGCACTTGAACGTAATACTGGTGCGCGTGGTTTACGTTCTATTCTGGAAAACGTATTACTTGAAACGATGTATGACTTACCGAGTCGTACGGATGTTGGTACTGTTATTTTGAATGAAGCTGTCATTAATGGCACGGCTAAGCCAACATTCAAAGCAGAGCGTTTACCACAAGTGGGTACGCCAGAAGCAACTGAAAAGAAGGATTTGAAGGTGATTGATTCTAAATCAGCCTAATTCTCATTCATCTAAAAAAGCATGAAAGGCTTGGCTTTTCATGCTTTTTTTATTTGCAATTAGGCGTTGAGGTGTTAATCTTAAAAAATTGAAAAAATGTGCATAGTTTTGCGCTGTTAAAAATAAATCCAAGAAAACGCCTTGAGGGATGTCATGCGTTATTTAATATTGTCATTATGTTGTGCTGGGGTATTGGCTGGCTGTCAAAGTCATAAGACAGTTGAAGAAAAACCAACCGCACTGACTGCAACCTTACCAGCTGTCGATACTGAAAAAGAACCAGGTCTATTGGATCAATATCATGTGGGTGGCTTCTCTGTTGGTGGTTGGGTTAATCAAAAGTTAGGCCAATATTACGCCCCAGTCAAACCGCAAAATGAACAAGCTGCGGTGGTTTATTTATATCGTCCAGATACACGTTGGAACCGTCAGGAAATTGCTGCGGCCAATTTATTTATCAATGGGCATCGTATTCCGAGCTTATTACATAATCATTATTACTGGGTGGAACTACCTGCTGGGACTTATCGCTTGAGTGTAAGCCGTCCTTTGGCAGGATTACATTTCCAAAAGCCGAAATATCTCGATTTTACTGTAGATGCTGCACAAACTTATTTTATTAAATACGATGAAGAAAATAAGATTTCACGTAGTGAGCATACAGGCCCATTTATGATTACGCCTGACAAGGTGGCACATCAGGAAATCGCATTCACACGGTTAAAATCTTCTAGCTATAACTTTGTCGCTCAAGATGCATCGGGTAAGGTTCGTTCAAAACCTCAAGAATTAAAACCAGCAAAGTATGATGAAAAGTCAGAAGTGCATTTGGTTAAGCCATTTAAACTTTGGAATCCATTAACTTGGTAGGTTTACTTGAGCAGTTACTCATCCTGAATTAAAGGTTTGATGATGGTGAGGAACTGCTCTTTTAATTGCGAGCTCTGCTCTGGATCATTTAAGTTTTTTTGGCTTAAGTTATTCATATATTGAAAAATATGCGTACTGATTTGCAATGTTTTTTGATTAATGGATTTACCTTCCGGTGTTTTTAAGAATTTCAAATAGGCTTGTATTTCTTCTTCACTCAAGGTGTCTGCATAAATCTTCTCGATTGCCCGAATAGTTTCGGGGCGAGCAAAGACTTTTGAACTGGTATCTTTCAGTAACTGGCTCAATTCCAACACAGCAAGATGTTCTTGTGTTGTGGTCAGTTCTTCTTTTCCTAAGACTCTTAATAAAATATTTTCCGCTTCAAGATCGAGTGTCGGTTGCATTTCATCGAGTGAGGTGTTTAAAACATTCTCGAGCTCGCTCAGTTTGATCAGTTCTTTGACGGATTTACTCTGGGCTGGGGATGCAAAGGTATTTTGCATGCCAACGAGAAGGCAAAGTCCAATCACCATGTTGAACATGTATTTATTCATCTATAGACCGCCTTATTGTTCTCGTCTTTTTTATAATTTAGCAGAAGCCGCAGGCAAAAAAATAGCCGAATACGATGATTCGGCTATGATTATTGTATGAGTATTATTTATGACGCAGCAGCATCAACTACTGGAATCTTACCGATTTTCGCTTGCCAGATTTTTGGTGCTGTTGCATGGATCGAAGTACCATTCACATCAACTGCAACAGAAACAGGCATATCTTCAACTACGAATTTGTAGATTGCTTCCATACCTAAGTCTGCAAAAGCAACGACTTCAGCTTCACGAACTGCTTTAGACACGAGGTAAGCAGCACCACCAACAGCCATCAAATAAGTTGCTTGATTGTCTTTGATCGCTTCAATTGCAGCAGGACCACGATCCGCTTTACCAATCATGCCGAATAAGCCAGTTGCTTCTAAAACTTGACGAGTGAACTTATCCATACGGGTTGCTGTTGTTGGGCCAGCAGGACCAACCACTTCATCGCCAACTGGATCGACTGGACCTACGTAGTAAATGAATTTACCTTTTAGATCCACTGGAAGTTCTTCACCATTATTTAACATGTCAACCATGCGCTTATGTGCAGCATCACGGCCTGTATAAATGGTACCGTTCAATAATAATGTATCGCCTGGCTTCCAAGCATTCATTTCTTCTTGAGTAATGGTATCAAGGTTGACACGCTTCGATTGAGACGAATCCCATGTTACAGCAGGGTAGTCTTCAAGTTTTGGTGCTTGAATATGTGCAACACCAGTACCATCTAACTGGAAGTGTGCGTGACGAGTCGCAGCACAGTTTGGAATCATACCGACTGGCTTACCTGCCGCATGACATGGGTAATCCTTGATTTTAATATCAAGTACTGTGGTTAAACCACCAAGACCTTGTGCGCCAATACCCAATGCATTCACTTTCTCGAAGATCTCGATACGGAGTTCTTCCATTTTGCTTTGTGGGCCACGACGAAGTAATTCGTCCATGTTGATTTCTTCCATAAGTGCTTCTTTTGCAAGCATCATGGCTTTTTCTGCAGTACCACCGATACCAATACCGAGCATACCTGGTGGGCACCAACCTGCACCCATAGTTGGGACAGTTTTAAGTACCCAATCCACGATTGAATCAGATGGATTTAACATCGCAAGTTTAGATTTATTTTCTGAACCGCCACCTTTCGCTGCAACGGTAATATCAACTTTATTACCAGGAACGAGTTTGTAATGAATCACGGCAGGGGTGTTGTCTTTGGTATTTTTACGACCAAAAGCTGGATCTGCTAAAACAGAAGCACGGAGTACGTTTGAGTTCTCTAGGTAACCTTGGCGTACACCTTCATTTACAGCATCATCCAAGCTCATGGTTAAATCAAATTTAACATCTAAGCCGACTTCAAGGAAAACGTTAACGATCCCTGTATCCTGACAGATTGGTCGGTGACCTTCAGCACACATACGTGAGTTGATAAGGATTTGGGCAATAGCATCTTTTGCAGCTTTGTTTTCTTCACGATCATAAGCACGGCTCATCGCTTGGATGAAGTCTTGTGGGTGATAGTAAGAAATAAACTGCAGGGCATCCTTGATTGATGTAATCAAGTCATCTTGTTTGATGATCGTTGTCATATCAAATTTCTCTTGAGCGGGCGATTAGCTGGCGGGCTAAATTATATGACAAAAAGGAATGAATGTGGGAGTTTTAGCTTAGATTTGGCTAAAGGTCTAAAGTAAGCCTTTGATCTAAATTGCATCAACCAAAGGTGCGCTTTGGATTTTAGTTTTTTCTCAGTTGAGATGGGCTATAGCCAAACTGTTTCTTAAAGCGATGGCTAAAATGGCTGCTTGAGCTAAATCCATATTGCCCAGCAATCTCTGTCAGATTCGTTGTGGTCTGTTCTAGTGCTTGATGGGCACGCTCAAGACGGCGTTGCATCACATATTGATGCGGTGGCATCTGCATCGATTGTTTAAACATATGCGCAAAATGATACTCGCTGAGTTGCGCTTGTTGTGCCAGATCAGACAAGGTCAAACTCAAATGGAGATGTTGATCAATCCATTCCAATAACTGCTTAAGCACATAAGGCGAGAGCCCCCCTTTGACTTCAGGTGCTTGCCATCGGGCATGACTATAATTTTTGATCAGATGATTGAGTAATAGCGTTGTTGCGGTACTCATCTGCAAATGGTTTTCACGATCTTGCCATGCGCCATTGAGTAAAAAGTGTCGATAGATCATCGAAATTTGTGGGTCAGCCACAAAAATTTGTGGATTTAAAATAATTTGACTCGGTTCGCGATCCCAGACTTGTTCGGCCACACGTTGTAAGTGCTGTTCAGTATAGTAAAGATGTACGAAGGTGAGGGGATCACGTAAGTCCCAAGTCGACTCAAAGTCTTGTGGCATCAGACACATACGGTCAGGGCCACCGCCATTGTGCCAGCCCTGTTGGGTTTTTTGATAGCTTTCATAACCACCCTGAATATACATACTTAGGGTATGGTGATTGCTACAGACGCTGACACGGTCTTGGTTATTTTGCCACATGGCCAACTGCATACCCGAACCCAGTTCTACCGAGTCGAGCAATTGCGCTTTATATTGCTGTAATTGATCTAGAATCTGATATTTCATCTTCTATACGCAGTGCCAAATATGATCCAGTTTAGTGTAGAACTTTCAGCCAGTTTTGTCATCTGGTCAAAAAATTTCTAGAAAAACGCAAATCCATGATAATCATCGCAAGATGGTGCAAGTAATCATGACCTCAAAAGCAGCAAAATAGTCGTCGAGGTAATTGAGTTTGGTTCTAATGATATGAATGCGCTGTTATATGCTTTGGTGGTGGTGATCTGGGGAACCACATGGATTGCGATTACGCTGCAACAACAAAGTGGGATTTCAGCCAATGTTGCGGTGTTCTGGCGTTTTTTTATTTCTGCAATGGTGTTATTTGCTTTCGTTGCTTTGAGCCGAAAGTTGCAGAAACTGGCAGGCAAAGATCATCTGTTCTGTATGTTGCAGGCCTGCTGTATTTTTGGCTTTAACTTTGTCTGTTTTTATTATGCAGTGCAATATATCAGTAGTGGTTTAGAGGCCGTGATTTTTTCCATGGCGGTGATTTTTAATACCATCAATGCCCGATTATTTTTCTCTCAGCAGGTTTCTTCGCGCTTTTATCCTGCGGCCTTATTAGGTGTACTCGGGATTATTGCCTTGTTTTGGCATGACGTGGTGGGAACAACGTTAAATCGCAATACATTGATCGGTATTGGACTCTGTATTTTAGGGACTTATGGTTTCTCTTTGGGCAATATGATCAGTACGCGTCATCAAAAACATGGCTTGGATATTTTTACCACCAATGCCTACGGTATGTTGTATGGCTCACTGTTGATGGCGTTGATTTCATGGTTTAGACAGGATCAGTTTTTCCCGAGTATGCAATTCAGTGCAGTGAGTGCTTTACTGTATCTCGCGATCTTTGGTTCAGTGATCGGTTTCACTGCCTATTTCTATCTGGTCGGACGGATTGGTGCGGGTAAGGCAGCCTATAGTACCTTGCTATTTCCTTTGGTCGCATTGGTGATTTCGACGGTATGGGAGGATTATCATTGGCAAATGAATGCGGTGATTGGGGTGATTTTGATCCTATGTGGCAATGCGATTTTTTTTGTAAAAGGGCCACAAACCAAGAAAATTCAGACATTAAATAAGCCAGAATCTTGTTAAGATTTTGCTCAATGGCTTTAAAAAAGCAATGACATGGTACAGGAATATCTAGCACAGCATATTATTGAACTCTACCAGCAGCATGCGCGTGAATGGATTGAACAACGAGGCAAGGTACTAATTGAGAAAGTTTGGCTTGATCGTTTTCTAACGTTGCTCCCAAGCTCGGCCAGTATTTTGGATTTGGGCTGTGGCCCAGGGCAGCCGATAGCTGCCTATTTTATTGCGCAAGGACATCAGGTAACAGGGGTAGATGCTTCGGAATACATGATTGAAATGGCACGGCAGTCTTTCCCTGAACAAGTCTGGGTGCAGCAAGATTTTCGGGAGTACTTTACTGAACAAAAGTTTCAGGGCATTGTTGCGTGGGATAGTTTCTTCCATTTAACCCAAGATGATCAACGCAACATGTTTAAACGTTTTGCTGAATATGCACAATCAGGTACAGCTTTAATGTTTAGCAGTGGTCCTGCACAGGGCGAGGCGATTGGTTCGTTATGTGGAGAGCCACTGTACCATGCCAGTCTCTCAGCGCAGGAATATCAGACTTTGCTGCAACACAATGGGTTTAAGCTGATTAAAATGATTGCTGAAGATGTTGAATGTACGGGGCATACGGTCTGGTTAGCTCAATACTGCTAATGAAAAAGCCCTTTCAATCTAAAGGGCTTTTTCAATTTCAATCGAATAGTGGATTTAATCTTGTTGCTTCGCCTGAATCGCCGTCAGAGCAATGGTAAACACAATATCATCCACCAATGCGCCGCGAGACAAGTCATTCACAGGTTTATTTAAACCTTGTAGCATTGGCCCGACACTCACAACATTGGCAGCACGTTGTACCGCTTTATAGGTGGTATTACCTGTATTTAAATCAGGGAAAATAAATACATTGGCACGTCCCGCCACTTGCGAGTCTGGTGCTTTTTGGCGACCGACGCTTTCAACCGAAGCAGCATCGTATTGTAAGGGCCCATCAATCAATAAATCTGGACGGCGTTGCTGTGCGATTTTGGTGGCTTCAGCTACTTTCTCAACATCTGCACCGGTACCTGAGGTTCCCGTTGAATAACTGATCATGGCGATACGTGGATCGAGACCAAAGGCTTTGGCTGAATCCGCAGACTGAATCGCAATCTCGGCAAGTTGTTCTGCATTTGGGTCAGGATTGATGGCACAGTCACCATAGACATAGACTTCATCAGGCAACAACATAAAGAAAATCGATGATACCAGTGAGTAATTTGGTGCAGTTTTAATGAGTTGGAATGCAGGGCGTACGGTGTTAGCAGTGGTATGAATCGCACCAGACACCAAACCATCGACTTGATCGAGTGCTAACATCATGGTGCCGAGCACCACGGTATCTTGTAGCTGTGCTTTGGCTTGTAGTGCATCAAGCTTACCTTTACGCAGTTCCACCATCGGTTCGATATATTGGTCACGGATGGTATCTGGATCAATGATTTGTAAATCATCGGGTAACTGAATACCGCGTGCTTTAGCTACTTCGGCAACCGATTCAGGTTTTGCCAATAGAATACACTGTGCAATGCCACGGGTTTGACAGATCACAGCCGCTTGTACCGTACGTGGCTCATCCCCCTCAGGCAGGACAATACGTTTTTTCGCAGCAATGGATTTTTGTACCAGCTCGTAACGGAAAGCAGATGGTGATAAGCGAGGATGCAAGTTGTTCTGGGTATGTTGATCCAGCCAATTACTATCTAAATGACTGGATACGAAACGGGTCACTTGCTCGGCACGTTCAGTATCATCAATTGGAATTTCATTGCCAAAGCGATGCAGCAGTTGTGCCGTTTCTAAGGTATCTAAAGGTGTGTGTAAGATCGGGAGCCCTTGCTTAATCGCACTTTGGCAAAATTCGAGTACATTGCTTGCAGGCGCAGCTTGCTCGGTTAAAACCAGACCCGCCAGCGGTGTACCATTGCTGCTGGCAAGACTGGCTGCCAAGATCGCATCGGTGCGTTGTGATGCGCTAATAATCAATTCGCCCGCAACAAATTTATGCAATTCTGATTCGATATTGGATGCAATTAAACTGGTATGTAGAATACGACGTTGTTTAGCCTCACCTTGATGCAACCATGTGCCATTGATGATCGAAGCGATATCTAAACTACGTGGCACGCTGAGGGTATTGCTGAATGGCACCAATCCAATAATCGGGAGTTCATCGGTTCCCATAAAGCGGTTATAACGTTGTAACTCTAAGGCAAACGCATCGATGTGCTGGTCTAGGCGTAGACTTGGATCAAGTGTGACTGGAATTTCGGCCGTGCCCTCAGGCAAGCCTTTGGTTCGCATAAACAACACGCCTGTCGTGCGTGCTGAGGCCGCGCCACCGAATTGACGTAAGTGCGCATCGACTCTTTCTGCTGTTTTACGTGGATCAGCTAAATCTGCGGTGCTGACCAAAACCACTTGCGCATCTAGTGCTTGGGCAAGCGCGGCATTAATTTCACTGACAAAATGATCTTGTCCATTCGGAACCAAACCTTCAACGATAATCACATCATGATCAGCTGAAATTTGACGGTGTAGCGCAACGGCTTCTTCAAGCAATTCATCTGTTTCACCCAAGGCAATCAGTTGTGTCAGTCTTTCATAGGTGATTGGCTCGGCAGATTTATGCTGAAATAAATGGCGATAGAGTGTCGTGGTACGGTCAACCGTGGTGTCTGCAATTTGAGAATAAGGTTTTAAGAAACCCGCATTAATCCCTTTACAATCCAGCGCGTAGATCATACCTAAGCAGGCTGAAGTTAAGCCAACACCTTCACCTGTGGGAATGAGTAAAATCGTATTCATAGTGACCTTAAATTCTTTTAATAGGTTGATTAAGCTGTTGGTTCAAGTACTTGACGGGTTTCTTTGGCAATACGGCCTTCTTCATCGGTTGGAATCACCCAAATTTGTGGTCCTGTACCATTATCGATACGACCTTCTGTGCCACGCGGCAATGCATTATTTTTCTCTTTACTAAATTGAAAACCGAAATGTGCCAAATAGCCTAAAGTCTTTTCACGGACATAAGCCGAGTTTTCACCAATACCACCTGTAAATACTAAACCATCCAGACGTGGTAGACCGCAACTCATTGCCGATAAAGATTTGGCGAGGCGATAGCAGAATACTTCAATGGCAAGGGTTGCACCATCATGACCATTTTCAGAGGCTTCAACCAAGGTGCGCATATCATTGGATAAACCAGATAAGCCCAATAAGCCACTTTCTTTATTTAACATGCTGTCAATTTTTTGGATATCCCAGCCGAGGTTACTGGCAAGGAATAAATGCAAACTCGGATCGACATCACCACTACGGGTTCCCATCACCACACCTTCAAGTGGGGTCATGCCCATTGACGTATCGACGCTATGACCATTCCATACTGCACAAGTCGAACTACCATTGCCCAAGTGTGCGCTGAGCCAGCCACCTTCATTTTTATGACCTGCCAATTCGCTGGCACGTTCAGTGACATAGGCATGGCTGGTGCCATGAAAACCATAGCGACGTACTTGGTGTGCTGTATATAAAAATTGTGGCAAGGCATAACGGTAGGCGCGTTCGGGCATGGTTTGGTGGAAGGCAGTATCGAATACAGCAACTTGTGGTAATTGTGGGAACAAGCGCATGGTTGCTTCGATCCCAATCAAATGTGCTGGATTGTGTAGAGGGGCGAGAGGCGTTGCGGCTTCAATACGCTCAACCAACTCTGGTGTGAGTAATTCTGCTTTGGTGATGTTACCGCCGTGAACGACACGGTGTCCAATCGCCTGTGGGTTATAATTGGCTAAACGGGCCAATAAGGTTTCAAGTGCTTTGGCGTGATCTGCATACGGAATCGAAAGTTCCAGTGGTTCGCCACCCAGTGTGACTCCTTTAATACGGGCGTCGGCAGCCCCTAAATTCTCTGCCAAACCATAAATACGGTCTTCACGACGTTCCGAGATGAGCGCGTACTTGATTGATGATGAACCACAGTTAATTACTAATACAGATATAGCCACGTTTGAACACCTAACAGATTTTAAATTTTATGATGAACACTTTGATCTTGCTGCAACGCATGAGGCAGTGGAATCAAGCGCAATGTTTTAACATGGGATGTCATCTTGGCGAAGATAGACTTTAGCCTATACAACCCGTTTATAAATCAACCTATTCAGTATAGTGAGGAAATGAGCAGTTGTTTTGATTGATCTGTTGATTTTGTCATTATTTTTTGTATGTAAATATATAAAAACACGATAAAGATCAAATGAATGGCCTTTATCGTGTTTCTGTGTCCGAATGCTCGATTTTGTTATTGGCGGATTTGACCGTCACCAAAAACGATCCATTTTTGTGAGGTTAGGCCTTCAAGGCCAACTGGACCACGGGCATGGATTTTATCGGTTGAAATACCGATTTCTGCACCTAAACCATATTCAAAGCCATCAGCGAAGCGGGTTGAAGCATTGATCATCACCGAACTAGAATCCACACGTGCCAAGAACTCACGGGCTAGACTAAAGTTTTCAGTAATAATCGCATCGGTATGGTGTGAACCATACTTATTGATATGTTCAATCGCTTCATCCATGCCAGTGACTACTTTAATCGCAAGAATTGGACCGAGATATTCGGTATACCAATCTTCCTCCGTCGCTGTTTTCACGGATACGCCTAAAATACGTTGAGTTTCCGCGCAACCGCGCAATTCAACCTGTTTTTCAGCATAAAGTTCGGCAATGCGTGGCAAGAATTCCTCAGCAATCGCTTCATCGACCAATAATGTTTCCATGGCATTACAGACACCATAGCGATGCGTTTTTGCATTCAGTGCAATCGGTAAAGCTTTTTGCAAATCCGCTTGTGCTTCAACAAATACATGGCAATTGCCATCTAGATGTTTAATGACTGGAATACGCGCTTCATTGCTGATTCGTTCGATCAAGCTTTTACCACCACGCGGCACAATTACATCCACGAATTCAGTCATGGTAATCAGGTGACCCACTGCGGCGCGATCAGGGGTATCAATCACTTGAACCGCATGTTCAGGCAAGCCTGAAATTTGTAGGCCATGTTGAATCGCAGTTGCAATAGCTTTATTCGATTCAAGTGCTTCTGATCCACCACGTAAAATAATCGCGTTGCCAGATTTTAAAGCCAATGAAGCGGCTTCAAGGGTTACATTGGGTCTTGATTCATAGATCATGCCAATCACACCCAAAGGAACACGCATTTTTCCAAGCTGAATGCCTGATGGGCGATAGGCCAAATCGGTAATTTCTCCAATTGGATCAATCAAGGCAATCACATCTTTCAAGCCTTGCAGCATGCCTTTGAAACGTGCGGGGGTAAGTTCTAAACGGTCAAGCAAAGCACTGTCGAGTTGACGTTGACGACCACTGTCCATATCAATTTGATTGGCTGCTAAAATTTGGGCTTGATTATTTTCCAAAGCCGTATAGATTGCAGATAGGGCATGGTTTTTCAAATGCGTCGATGCGCTCGTTAATACACGAGAAGCTTGACGCGCTTGAGCACCGACCTGTTGCATATAATTTTGAATAGAATCTTGCATAGCAGTTTGAGATTTGCATGTATTTATAAAGATAGTAACAGTCAACGGCTGAACAATGAATAGGCTGAACTGACAATTCAAAAAATTATGAAGCGTTAATTGGCGCAAAAGTTTTTATTTTAATGCGATGAAGATATTGAATCTAAAGCTGAGATTACATATTTTGCAAAAGATTAATGTTCTAAACAAGATAAGTGGTTAAGGAAATGATTGCGTATAAAACGTGCATATGTATAGAATGAAAAAGTATAGGATAAATGTAATACAAATTTTATAAATTTGTTAACTTGCAAGTAGAAATCGCTGAAAATGAGATTCTTGCAACAAAAAAATAAACAAGGATGGAGGAAGGACATGAATTCCATTATCCAAATGGACTCGGATATAAATCATACCTACACAGGCTTTGGTTTTTTCGACATTTACAATAAAAACAGTTTTAAACAGCCAGCGCGTACCACGTGGATCGATGGTTGGAAAATTGAATATATGGCAATTGCAGATCCGAAAACGATCTACAACACGCCGATTGTAATTGTCGGGGGCGCATTTCAAAATTTTAACTCTTACAAGTATTGTGTCGAGCAACTCTTTGAGAGTGGTCCCGTTATTCTCATTGATTTACCGTCAATGGGAGCGAATCAACAGATTCGTAATGTTGATACAGGTGAATCTGCTGGAATCCTAGAACTGCCTGAACTGTCTAAAATGCTTGGTCAATGGCTCGATATTGTTGGACTTGAAAAAGTTTCAATGATGGGGATGTCACTTGGATCGGTGGTTGCATCGTCATTTGCACACCAACGCCCTGAATTGATTGACCGTATGGTATTGATGGGTGTGATGCAGAAGACGCGTAAAAGCTGGCGGATGCTGTTGGAAGAATCATTGCATTTAATGCGCGAAGATCGCATGGATGAGTTTGGTCAAGCGGTGATCCTCTATTTAGTGAATCATGCCAAGCTTGATAAAACGCGTATGTCGCCAACAGCAAAGCGTTTATTCTTCAGACAAATGGCAGAATTTAGTGCAACTGAACGTGAACGTTATGAAATTAACTGCAACCGCTTATTGCGTTTAAGCGACGTGCCAGTACCCCAATGTAAAACTTTGGTGGCTGCTGGACAGTACGATAGCTTTACTTTGCCACATGAAAATGCTGATTTTGCTTTGCAATGCCAAGATATGCAGTTTGCTTTAATTGCAAACGCAGATCATGTGCCGCAACTACAACGCCGTAAAGAAACCATGAATTTGTTTACCTCATTCTTGAAAGGGGAATCTATCGAGAATCTGGATGGTATTATCCCGATGACGCGTGAACAAATGCAAAAAATTGAACGTCGGGGCGAGGAACGTATTGCTGTTTTACAACCACAGACTAAATTGACTCACCGTCATTTAGCGACAGAAGTGGCAGTGAACGTTGTCGATATCACATTCTTTGGCGTTTATTTAAAACTTAATGATCTTGAACAGCTTGATTTTGTTAGCCAACATCCTCGTGATTTAGCTCTACATTTAGCTGATGAAGAAGGTGAGTTTAAAATTGAATGTTTAAACTTTGATGCAACTGAGCAAGGACTGCGCATCTTGTTTAAACATGGCAGTTTTGAGATTGCTGATCGTTTAACGCGTTTTATTGAGCGTCAAAAACAGGCTTAATGAAAACCGAAGATTTGAAAAGGGAAGTGGTCAATGACCATTTCCCTTTTTTTATGCTACCTATTTATTGCTCGCCTGAATCACCCAGACCAAGTCACCTAAGTGTTGCTGCGTATTTTCTAAAGTTGCTTGTTCAAAAAACTGCTTTGGCTGCAGGACTTCAACTTGATTAAAGCCTGCCTCTTGAAAGAAGTTTTCGACCTCGGCTGGGTTTTTAAAATGAAAACTAAATGCACTGCGTGACATCCATTTTAATAAACGGCTGCTGTTCCAGATAATGGTTGCCAGTTTGTTTTGGGTAGGTTCTGGATAGATGTCTGTTAAGTAATGCAGCTCTTTAAAGTCTTGACCATAGTTGGCAATGGCTTGAATCAATTGTTGTAATAATGGCTTTTCAAAGTAATTGATGAGTCCTTCACTAATGATCACCAATGGACGTTGCGGATCAAATACTTCAAATGCAGCAGCAAAGGCATCGGTAAATAAGTCGACAGACAGAACTTCATCTACATTGCTTTCAATTTGTTGTAGTGCAGCTTGTTTGGTGGCTGCCATATCGGGTAAATCCAGTTCACGGTAAGTGATATTTGGATAATGTTGTCTAAACCACCAGCCTCGTGGTGATAGGCCACATGCAATTTCTAGTACTTGAAGATTAGGGTGTTGTTCAATTAATTCTTTTAAATGGCTATCCAAGATGCTGTGGCGTTGTTTAAGAGTGGTGCGCATACTGCCACCGACATATTTTTCTGCCCAGCTTTCAATTGGATGAACTAAGGCTGCCAGCGTTTTTCCTTTTGCTGTTGCCAGTGCTGGATGTGAGATCCCCATTTGATACCAGATGTAGCCAGTGTAGTGTGCGGTAAATGAAATGTGGCGATGTTTCGAAAGTTGTTGTGTCATCTGTCCTAGACTCTTTTCCCTAATTCTTATTTTTAACGATATCTATAACGGTGTCTTGCTGAGTCCTCATCTGATATCAGGATAAGCTTTCAGCTGGAGTTACTTTGGTTTCGCCCAAAGTAACCAAAGGCATTGTCATCCGCAAAACCTGTTCATTCCTTGCATGTGATTAATTTCAGCATATTGACAGACTATATCTATCTTTTTGAAATCACGCAGGTTGCGGATGACATTACCGAGTATCGTATATCGGCAAAAACATCTTTTGATGTGAAGTAAGTTAGAACGAATTCTTAAACTCTTCAATGACTTTTCTGACGCTGTGCCAGTTTTCATCGTCTAACGTCAATGTGGTACCAACCTGAATATTCGGAATTTTACCGCGCATACGTTCTAAACGCTCTTGGTTTGGTAACGCTAATGTTTGGATTCCATCCAATGCGGTACATGCAGCTGCACGGTCATTGCAGACTAAGCCCATATCACAACCCGCATTTAAAGCAGCTTGAATACGTGCGTCCGCACCGCCTGCAACACAGGCAGCCTGCATGCTCAAGTCATCTGAAAATAGTACGCCATCAAATTTAAGCTGCTTACGTAAGATTTCTTGTAACCAGAAAGGTGAGAAGCCTGCTGGATTTGGATCGACTTGATCATAGATCACATGGGCTGGCATTAGCGCATCAAGCTGAGGCATTAACTTGATAAAGCTCTGCATGTCTTTGTCATAGATTTCTTGATACGAGCGGCTGTCAATTGCAGCGGCAACATGCGAATCCGCTTTGACTGAACCATGGCCAGGGAAATGTTTGCCCGTGGTTGCCATGCCTGCTTTTTTCATACCACGCATAAAGGCATCCGCTAGTGGCACGATGTCTTGCATGTTTTTGGCAAAGCCGCGGTCACCGATCACATCACTGACATCATTCAGGTCTAAAACAGGCGCAAAGCTAAAATCAATACCAACCGCGAGGACTTCAATTGCCATTAACCAGCCGCATTGTTCAGCCAGTTCGAGCGCTTGTTGTGGATGGCTCAGGTAATGTTCACCTAGACGTCCCATGGCTGGGAGTAAGGTAAAACCTTGTCTTAAACGTTGTACGCGGCCACCTTCCTGATCCACCGCAATAAGGATCTCTGGGCGGATTTGACGCATATGGTCGGTTAAGGCACGTACTTGTTGAGGGGATTCAATATTTCGTGCAAATAAAATCATGCCACCGACTTGCGGAGCTTGTAATAGTTCAATATCTTCTTGAGTAAGTTCTGTGCCAGCAATATCCAGCATCAACGCGCCGATCATAAGGATTCCGTTTGATTTTTGATAAAAAATTTGATGAAAAAAACGATAGCTAAATTGTGCAATGATTTGCTACATTTTGTCAGTACAGAATATGATAAAACTACATGATATTGATGATAAGTGCTTGTTGGTTATTTATTTATGATGACCGATGAGTTTTACATGTAGCGAAGTGGTTGAGTGAAATATATTCATCTTAATCACATCTGCATGTAATAATTGCCATATCCAAGGAAGTACCAAAATTTTATGAAACTTCAAATGATAGCGTGTGCAGTTGCAATCGCGACTGGTGGTTTATTTTTCTCTCATACCATAAATGAGGCATTTGCGGCGACTGAGGCACCTGTCGTTTCAACGGTAATCAAGCCATCACAAGAGCAGGCATTGGTTGCACGTCAGTTAGCCACATTGGTAGATCGTCAACATTATTTAAATATGCGCCTAGATGCAGCAACTTCAAACCGTGTTTTGAATATGTATTTGGATAGTCTTGATCCAGATCATTCATTATTTCTAAATGGTGAAGTTGAAGAATATCAAAAGAAATATGGTTCGAATTTTGGTAGTTCGTTAAAAGCGGGTAACTTAACTGGACCTTTCGCGATTCATGCGCAATACCGTGATCGTTTGAAACAATTTTATGAGTTTATGTTGGCAGAGCTGAAAAAGCCGCAGAATTTAAATCAAAAAGATGTTTATCTCGATACCGATCGTGAAAAAGCACCGTATTTCAAAACGACGGCTGAGCAGCAACAACATTGGCAGCAAATGCTAGTGTCGCAGTTGATCAATTTAACTATTAGTAAAGAAGAAGAGCAGGCGAAGCAAAAAGCTTTAAAAGCAGACCCATCGCTAGCTAATGGTCAGGATTTGACTGGACCTGAAGATCTAACCCCAGTGCAAACCTTAACCAAGCGTTATACCCGTCAGTTAGAGCGTATTGGACGTGTGAAAAGTGATGACGTGTTAGAGAAAACATTGAATGCAATGTTGGCGACTTACGATCCGCACAGTAACTATTACCCACCAATTGATGCGATGGAGTTGAACCGTCAGACCACGCTACAATTAGAGGGAATTGGTGTTTCGATCCGTCCTGAACGTGGTAATGAAGACTACACCAAAATTGAGACCATCGTTGAGGGTGGTCCAGCCAGTAAATCGGGTCAGGTAAAATCAGGTGATCGTATCATTGGTGTCGCGCAAGATGGCGAGAAAATGGTGGATGTGATTGGTTGGCCGAGTTCGGAAATCGTCGGGTTAATTCGTGGTAAACGTGGTACCAAAGTTGTGGTCCGCTTATTGGGTGCGGGTGCATCGATGAGTCAAGCACGTAATGTGACTTTAACCCGCGATATTATTCAAGAAGAAGATGCGGGTGTGCGTTCACGTACGGTTGAAATCACCCGTGATGGTAAAAAACATCTGTTTGGGGTGATTGAAATTCCATCGTTCTATTTTGACTATCGCTCTCGTCGTGCAGGTACTGAATACCGTTCAGTTTCTGAAGATACAGCCAAAGCATTAGATTCACTTAAGGCACAAAAAGTAGAAGGTATCTTGGTTGATTTGCGTAATGACCCAGGTGGTTCTCTAGAAGAAGTTGCGCGTATGCTCGGTCAGGTGATCAAGTCTGGTCCTGTGGTGCAAATCCGTGACGGCAACGGTAATGTCAATGTATTTGAAGATACCGATGGTGGTGAGCAAATCTATGCAGGCCCAATGGCGGTATTGGTTAACTTAGCATCGGCTTCTGCAAGTGAGATTTACTCTGCGGCGATTCAAGATTATGAGCGTGGGATTATCATTGGTAGTACCACGACAGGTAAAGGGACGGCACAGGTTCAATTAGACTCTTTGGCTTATGGTCAGGCAACATTGACGCAGCGTAAGTTTTACCGTATCACTGGTGGTAGTACCCAAAATAAAGGTGTGATCCCAGATATCAAGTTGGTTGATATTTACAATGAGGAGTTTGGTGAGCGTAAAGCGAAAAATGCCTTGAAGTGGGATACCATTCCAACAGCACCATTCAAACGTGAAGGTTCAGTGCAACCGTATGTTGCTAAATTGGCTCAATCATCTGAACAACGTGTTGCGGCAGATTCTCAATTTAAATATTTAGAAGCACGTAAAGCAATTGCCAAGAAAACTTCGGATCAAAAGAAAGTGGTGCTCGATATTAATCAGCGCCGTGCCGAGTTGATTGATCTTGAGAAACAAACCTTGAATGCAGAAAATCAACGCCGCACTGCAACAGGTTTAGCGCCGTATGCAAACTGGGAAAGTTATCAGGCATCTATTGATGCATTGGTTGAATCTCGTGCCAAAATGAAAGCACACTTGCGCCCACCATTGCCTGAAGAGGAAACCTTCATCAATGAAGCAGCGAATGTCTTGTTAGATTATTCGAAGTTGCAAACGCGTTAAGACTGACTTGATTTGATTAATAAAAAAGCCCTGTATCACAGGGCTTTTTTATTACTGATTCAATCAACTTAATTGACCCGAATCCAGATTTGGCTACGGCCAAGTACAGAGACGCCAACATAGCCACGTAAATGTAAGCGTTGCCCATTGCTACTGAGTTTTGCAGTCAAGCTATAGACACGGCCACTGTTCGGATCCAAGATTTTCCCACCTGTGTAGGTGAGGTCCTTTTTATGTTTTAGCTTGGTAATCGCATTTAAACCTAAAATTGGCTTATTGGTATAAGGTGCAGGGCAGCCCGTACATAATTCTTTGGGGGTATAGCCTGTACGTGGGGTAATTTTGATAATTTTACCCGTATAGGAGCCATCGGCTTCTTGTATGATTTCAACCTGTCCTTTAGGGGCACCTGTTACATCATCAACGCTTTGCCAAATCCCAGCAATGTCTTGAGCAAAAGCAGAATGACTGAGTGTAAATAAGAAGAGAGAAGAGATCAGTTTTGTCGACATGTTCATGTTAAAGCCTCCTTGCTGCCATGGCTGTCCTGCTATTATTTCGGATTTCTAATTCGAGATTCAATCATTATTTTACGGTTGTATATTTTTAATATTTGAAATTTCAATTATTTTTTATGTTGAAATTAAAAAAGCTTCTTCACGATATGAAGAAGCTTTTAGCTAGAACCGAGATCAATTTGATCAGAGAGAAGTGCGTATAATGGCTCTAAATTTTATTGATTTTACTCAGCACGAATCCAGATCTGATTACGACCCAATGCCGATACACCGAGATAACCACGTAAGTGCAAACGCTTACCATTGGCGCTGAGTTTGGCCTTCATACTATAAATTTTGCCTGAATTTGGATCGAGAATACGACCATTGGTATAGTTCAAGCCTTCGCTATATTTCAAACCCGTTACTACGTCTAAACCAATGATTGGCTTATTGGTATAGGGCGCAGGACAATCCACACAGGTTTCTTTAGGTGTATAACCTGTACGTGGCGTAATTTTAACTACTTTGCCTGCATATGTTCCATTCGCTTCTTTACGAATTTCAACCAATGCTTTAGGCGCCCCCGTCTTGTCATCAATACTTTGCCAGAGCCCCGTAATATCCTCTGCAAAAGTAAAACTGCTCACCGCAGATAAAAGTAACGCACTTAATAATTGTTTGCCCATCATTAAAAATCCTTTTAACGTTTAAGCTTACATTATGGCGGATATATGACAACTAGTTCAATCTTTATGTGATATCTGCGGCAAATTTTAAGATAAAGATAGAATAAAGGTCGGGAGCCAAATGGCTGTAAATACACCATTTACTGCCATGCCAAAGGCTGCATAACGACCTGTGACAGGACCGCGTTGCCATGCTTGAGCTGTACCAATTGCATGCGCAGCTAAACCTAGCGCCAGACCAGAAGCACGTTCGTCATGGATATGTTTTAAAATCCAAGGGGAGAATGCCGCACCAATCACACCTGATAAAATCACAATCAGTGTCACCATCATCAAAGGAGCATGCAGTAGGGTTGCGATGTTCAAGGCAATTGGAGTAGTCACAGCACGCGTTGCAAAAGCCATAATCGTTGGCTCAGACATGTGCAGTAAATAGGCCAGTCCCATTGGTAGGGCAACCGCACTAATACTGGCAAAGCATAAAATCCCAATCATCGATTTTAGCGGTAGATCATCATAGCGCATTGCGGCTAAGGGAATTGCCAAGGCAACCGTGACATAGCCGAGTAGATGGTTGAAAACGCCATTCACGTTATCCATATACTGTTGGTAAGGAATGCCGAAGATTGCCAAGAAAGCAATCACAATAAACATGCCAAACACAATCAGTGGAATTTGTGGGAATTTTTGATTCAGTGGTTTGGCAAGAAGATAACTAACGAAGGTAATGATGAAGCCATAGATAACCATTGACATAGATCAGCTCCTTATAACCAACGTTTCGCCATTTTGGCATAAATCCATAATGGCAATAATGTACTGAAAGTTAGAATAAATAAAAATGCAGGAATTTCTTTGCCCATATGTACCAGCATGATTAATGAACCTGCACAGATCGGTAGAAAAGCAAATGCACTTTCTTTTAAGATTTTGTTGTTGGTATCAATCAGGCGATTGGAGATTTTTCTAAAACGTCTCCAGATTAACAATGTTGCTAATAAGCTAATCAGCCCAGCCAGATTGCCCAATTCAGGATGACCAAAAGCTTGCGTGATTGCGACAGCTCCTTCACGATAGACGATAATTAATAAAATCGTGCCAAACCAAGCTGTCCAATCAATATTTTTCATTTTCTTTCTAACTCTCGTTTATCGGAACGATGGCTGATCGTAATTATAGGGACGGATGATCTATTTCAAATTCTTCCAAAGGGCGTTGAAATAAGGAAGCTTTTTTTCCAAGAATTTCGTCTAATGGTAAATGGGCTTGTTTAATGATTTGTTCCAGTTTATGTGGTGCAATACATACGGATATATGGAGGTCGCCTTGCTCATCATACTGTTCCGATTGAATCACGTTCAGCGTATAAAGTTGTGTGCGTAATTTACCGTAAGCGGGTTTTAGCACTAAGTCAAACTGTTGCAATTGTCCCATCAGACATTGTTGTACGGCTTGACTGAGTAATTCAAGGCCTTGCCCAGCATGGGCTGAAACATAGACCCGATCAGGGACGTCAGATGTTTTATAAATGATTTTGGCGGCATCACCGCTGAGATCAATTTTATTGTAGACATGCAAAATCGGGGCATCTGCACCGATTTCTTTCAGTACCGATTCTACCGCTTCAATCTGTTCAGGCATATTCGGACTGCTGCTATCAATGACGTGTAGCAGCAAGGTCGCTTCTAATGTTTCTTCTAAGGTGGCTTTGAACGATTCAACCAAATCATGTTGCAGGTTACGAACGAATCCAACGGTATCTGCCAGTACAACGGTACCAATACCGTCCCAATCTAAGCGACGTAAGGTAGGATCGAGGGTCGCAAACAGTTGATCGGCAGCATAGACATCGCTTTTGGCTAAAATATTAAATAAAGTCGATTTGCCCGCGTTGGTATATCCCACTAGCGAAATTGTTGGAATAGCAGCTTTTTGGCGTGCGGCACGTCCCTGTAAGCGAGTTTGCTGTACTTTAACCAGTTTGTCTTTGAGTTGAGTAATACGCACTCGAATCAAGCGGCGGTCTGTTTCTAGTTGTGATTCACCAGGGCCACGTAGGCCGATACCACCTTTTTGTTGTTCTAAATTGCCCGTAAAACCTCGAATTAAACGGGTGGATAAATGTTTAAGTTGAGCTAACTCAACCTGTAATTTCCCTTCATGGGTACGTGCACGGAGCGCAAAGATATCCAGAATTAAACCAGTACGGTCAATCACTCGACACTTGAGAATTCGTTCTAGATTACGTTCTTGCGCGGGTGAGAGTGAATGGTCGAAAATCACCAATTCCGCTTCGAGAGTCTGGACCAGTTCTGCAATCTCATCCACTTTACCTAAACCGATGAAAAACTTCGGATCAGGTTTATTACGTTGGACTGAGAGATGTTCAAGGATTTCAGCGCCTGCGGATTGAGCGAGCAATCGAAACTCTTCAGCATCAAGATCATCGAGGAGTTGAACAGACACACTGACTAATATTGCCCGTTCACCACTTTGACGCTGCTCAAAATTTTCCACGCTGTTATGTAATCCTTATACTTAAAGTCTTATTCTAGAATAAACTTCAGGCAAAGGGCAAAGACTTACTCGACTTATATGACATTACGACGTAAAAGTTCTATGAATCCGACTAATGTTCCCATATACAAAATTGACCACCCTAGAAACATTCTTAAGGCATAGCCATAAGGAATAGTGGTTTGTGGCTCAGATGTCGTGCTTTGCTGGTTCATCACATCACCTTTTGATCTGTAAATTCGATTTATTTATAATATTTGATCTGATAAATCTTTTAAAATTGAAAAAATTTATGCTCACATTCGTTTTTTGTTATGAAGGAAACTTCTATAAGGCAATATCGACATGATATAACAGAGTTAATTCAATGCACACGTGCATACATGCGTACGGTTTTAAGAATTTATGACTCAACAAGCAACAACAGTAAATAACACACCTTTAAGTTTGTTTTCGAAGTTTAGTTTATACAGTAAAAAATTAGCCTCAGGTCTGGAGACGATTGGTGAAGGCTTCTATCTCATTTACCGGCATGGTTTATATAAAGATCCAAATAATCCAGTAAATACCCGTTATGTACAGTATTTCTGTCGTCGTTTGTGTGAAGTCTTTAATATTGAAGTCCAAGTTCATGGCACCATTCCGCGTGAGCCTGCCTTATGGGTGAGTAACCATATTTCTTGGTTAGATGTAGCAGTGTTGGGCTCGGGTGCACGCATCTTTTTCTTGGCCAAAGCCGAAGTTGAAAAATGGCCTATTTTAGGGAGCTTAGCAAAAGGCGGCGGCACTTTATTTATTAAGCGTGGTTCAGGTGATTCGATTCGCATTCGTGAGCAAATTACTGAATTCTTAAAACAAGATATTCCTGTACTGTTCTTTCCTGAGGCAACCACCACCGATGGCAGTAAAGTTAAAAAAGTACATGGCCGCTTATTAGGTGCTGCAATTGAAGCGCAACGACCTGTGCAGATTTGTGTGATTTGCTATGTGAACCAACAAGGTGAACTAGATTTGGTTGCGCCGTTTATCGGCGAAATGACATTTGCAGAGCATGTGCAACGTGTTTTGGAGATGCCTCAAGTCACTGCACATTTAATGACATTACCTGCCATTCCAGTCGAAGGGCATACGGTAGAAACACTCACCAAGGAAGTGGACCGTCAAATGCGAGCAGGTCTAGAGCGCTTGCAGCGAAAAGTACTATCCGTGCTACCAGAAAGCTTGGAAACTACATAAACCCTTCAATTGGTAACCATGAAATCATTTTCATGCCTGCTCTTTGCCACCATTTCATTTTCGGTTCTTTGGTATAGATCAAAGGACCTTGTGGTGTTTCTCGCTGCCAATTAATGTTCTTGTTGGCATCTAAAACCAAGCGATAGGCATAAGTCTTTAAGTTTTGATCCATGGTCGCATGCACTGCTTGTGCCAATGGCGGGCTATTCAGTAATACGCCAATCTCGGTGTTCAAATAAGCGGAACGCGGGTCAAAATTAAAAGAACCAATAAAGACCTGTTTTTCATCGAGTGCCATCAGTTTGGCATGCAGACTCGAACGACTTAAACCTTTGATATTGACCTTGGCTTTTTTTGCCAGATCTTCGGTATGTTTATCCAGATCACTTTTATCTAAAGCAGGTAAAAACTCATACAGTTGTACGCCATTTTCCAGCAGTTCTTGGCGGTATTTCCCATAAAAAGCATGTACCACTGCTACGTCATTGGCTTTAAATGAGTTGGTCAATACTCTGACTTCGATACCATCTTTTGCCAAATCACTTAAAATTTTTGTTCCTTTCTTTTCAGGAACAAAATAAGCAGAAATTAAATCGATATTCTTTTCGGGTTGTTCGAGGTGGTTAATTAACTGGAAGTTGAGATGTTCTTCTTTTTTAGCTTTAGATTTGATTTTATCTGGTGAGTCTTTGACCACTTCTGCTTTGACCCAATCGAGTGAAATATCCCGATCCATGAGTGCGTCGACGGCTTGAGAGTGGCTGGTTAAATCAACATAGTTTTGTACCGTGATTCGTTTATAGTGCTCATCAAGTTGCTCTTTAAGACTCTCATAGCTTAAACGGTGAGCACTTTGTTTAACCACTTCTCGGACATCGTAGGCATATTCATGGTTCCAGTAATCATCAAATGATTTGGAAATATCATTTACAGCGGTACCGAATAGCATCACATCCACGTCAGAAAACTGATAGGTATCACTGACATTGTAGTATTGGTTGGTCATATTTCGCCCGCCAATCAAAGCCACCTGATGGTCGGCAATAAAGCTCTTATTATGCATACGACGGTTAATGCGCTTTAGATCCAGTACCATATCAATTGCACGATATTTTCGGAAACGGTAAGGATTGAATAGTTTTACCTCGATATTGGGATGTTGTGCCAAAGCTAAAAAAATACCTTCGGTATGCTTGGCATTATTATCATCAATCAATAGTCGAACGCGAACACCGCGATCTGCAGCACGGATCAGTGCATGCAAGGCCAAAGCCCCAACTTTGTCATTGTCCCAAATATAGTATTGTAAATCTAAGGTTTTTTCGGCTTTATCAATTAAACGAAGTCGAGCTGCAAGTGCTTCTAAAGGCTCATATAAAACGTGATAACCCGTGAGCTCGGGGTGCTGTTCTTGTAGGGGGCGAATCACCTGTGCTAAAGATGTTTGTGAGGTGTCGATTTGTGTGGTTGTTTGAATGACAGGTTCAATTTTATGTTTAGGTAGGGTGCTACAACCTGTAACGGTCAGTGCAATTGAGCAATAAATCGCAAGCATACTTTTATTGTAAGTACTTGTACTTATCTTTGTATGTTTGCTATTTAAATGAGAAAATTGCGTCATAATCGTTACTGATTAAAAGTTGGGCTCGAGTATACCACTTCATCGAAAAAGATAAATATAAGATGAGATGTATGTCCCTAAGGTAAAGTTAATGAGGGCTGTAATGTCGAATTCGGATACTATTATTTTTGGTTTTTACCTTATTTTTGCCGTTTTGGCATTTTGGGCATTGATTCAAGCTTGGGTTCATCAAGCACGTACAGAAACCATCCATCCATTTAAAGCCTTTGTACATTTATTGGCGTTTTATCTGTCTTATTTATTAGTCCCACTCTGGTTTTTTAGTCTATATGCCGGTTGGGTTGAATATTACAGCCTTCATCAAGCAGGATTTGTATTTTTACTCAGCAGTGTGTTGATCTATGCGCGTTTTATTGAGCCACACAAAATTCATGTTCAACATCATCAGTATCGACTCAATTCAGAACGTGAATTTACCCGACCGATTAAAGTCGCTTTAGTTGCTGATATGCATGTGGGTTTATTTTCAGGACATGAGCGACAATTAAAAAGCATTGTAAAGAAACTCAATCAAGCGCAACCTGATTTGGTTGTGGTTGCTGGTGATTGGACCTATGAACCTGAAAATCGCTTGATACAGGAGCTTGAGGTTTTAAAGCAAATTCAGGCACCTGTTTATTCGGTACCAGGTAATCATGATGAACAATATCCAGGTCCTCCAATTCAGGCATTATTAAGTCAGGCACTCGAACAGAATAATGTCATAGATATCGAAGGGAAAATTGTTGATTTTGATGAGTTCCGTTTGATCGGGATTGGAGATTTGTGGGCAGGGAAGGCGAATATGCGTTTTATGCCAGATTTACCACAAGATAAGCCTTGGTTGATTTTGTCACATAATCCCGACACTGTAGATATGGTGCCTGAGTTACCAACGCGTCCATTAATGCTGTCGGGACATACACATGGTGGGCAGATCGAATTACCGTGGATTACCAGTTATATTATGAAACGCGTTTCAATTTTGGGACACAAGAAAGGTTTCTATACCCATGAACTTGCGGATGTTTTTGTCACGGTGGGAACGGGGATGGTTGGTGTACCTTTTCGATTTCGGGTGCCACCAACGATTGATATCATTGAACTGATTTAAATAAAAAAAACCGACTTAATAAAGTCGGTTTTTTTTATCGTGATGAGCATTTATGGGATAATGATGACATTCACTCGACGGTTGCTGGCACGGTTTTCATCTGATGTATTGGCTACAAAAGGTTGGCTTGAGCCGCGACCCACTACAGTTAGGTTATTTTGCTTAAAGCCTTGAGCGACAAAAATTGTTGAAACACTTTGAGCACGTTCTTCAGAGAGTTTCTGATTGTATTCTGGATTACCAATATCATCGGTATGACCCACAATTTTTAATTTTTGTAGGTCATATTTATTTAATTGCGTGGCCAAACGAACAATCTCTTTTTGATGTTCAGGTTTGATCTCTGCCTTATTAAAATCAAATAATAAACGTTCAGGTAGGCCCAGTGTCCAGCCTTCATCTGTCAGCACGAAACCTTCTTTCTTCAGCATTTTGACCTGACGATATTTCAACGGGCCAAAACTCAAGCAGCCAGCCAATGTTAGGCAGAGCAACGCAATAAATGAAATTTTAATGGTGTGAGTGCGCATAACATGTCCTAAATTTCTGGTTTATAAAGAAACCAATGTGGGTTTAAATTTTTAGCTTTATACATGGCTTGATCGGCTTGCATAATTAAATCCTCTGGATTCTCTGCAAACTGAGAAAAAGCAACCCCTAAGCTAAAACCGAAATGAATCATTTGTCCGTTAAACTCTAAAGGCTGCTCACAACTTGCGAGAACGCCTTCAGCGATTGTTGTTAAATGATCAGTGTGATGGATTGCATGTAGAATGATGGCAAACTCGTCACCACCTAAACGCGCAATAAAATCCTCATGGCGGACCGATAGCCTTAAACGAGACGCCATTTCTTTTAAAACCGCATCACCGGCTAAATGCCCATACTCATCATTAATCATTTTAAACTTGTTATTATCGATAAATAATAAGGCCGAGTTGTGACGATATTGCGGGTTTTCGAAGATATTGAATAATTCTTGATAAAAATAATGACGATTTGGCAAGCTCGTCAGTTGATCATGATGGGCTTGGAATGACAGTTGACGATTTTCTTTTTGCAAATGAGTATGCCAAATTTGGATTTCTTCTAACAGTTCATTAAATACGGTATTTAAATTTTGAAATTCGTGAATATGGTTGTTGGGGAAGCGTAAGTTATAGGCCTTTTGATCACTGACCAATTGTGCAATATGGGTGAGTGGCTTGATTGCTTGCATAATTTGGCGATAGGTAATATTCACCGACCACAATAAAGCAATCACAATGAAGAACATTGAAATTGCAAGACCAATAATAATGGTCTTTAAAAAGTGCAAAATATTCTCGGAGCTACCATAGAGCACCAGTTCGCCTACTTTTTTCTTATGATGGACTACCATGAGTTTAACGGGATCATGCAAAAACCAACGATCCATTAAATCTTGCATCACTGATGTATGTGCAACTTTTTTGGTACTTTCAGCCAATAGTTGTTGCTGTGGATCATAAACATGAATACTGCGGATAGCATGTTCACTGGTGTAATCATCAAGGATCTGATCAATTGCACCTTTATCTCTAAACACCACTGCAGGTTGAACACGTTCCAGAACCGTTTGGCTTAATAACTGTAAATTTTGTTTCGCATAGGTTTCCATAGTGAACATGGAAATTGTGGCGAATGTAAAAGAACAAATTACGAAAGTAATTGCAAAGATCGCAAACTGCGACTTACGGAATAAGGCGTGTAAGGACGTTGATTGATATAAATTAGAAATCATCCTGTTCACCCTGCATTCTTTGCTAAAAGTAAAACACGAGGATCAATATGCACTTTGGAATAACTTAACGCATCCAAATTTACCTTAAATGTAGAAAAGGTCTTCTTGTTATATAAGCAGAAAATACTGCCAATTTCACAGGCTGGGTTATTGGTGCTCAATGAAAGCAACGATCGGGACGGATAGGCTTGAATCAAGTTTTGCTGTTGTTGCGGTGACGTTGTTGTGAAATAGGCAACATGACATTCTGTTTTCGGGAAGTCTTTAGCGCTGACTGCCTGAACTTGATATTCATAAGCAAGCTGACGAATATTGCTTTGGAACTGATTCGCAGCATCTTGATTATCTATGACACAAATGGTTGGCCGATTTGTATTCGACCATTTGCTATAACTTAATATTGATAAGGCCAATTCATAGAAGTTATGCGTTGATATGGCATAGCAAAGCGGGCTCGCAGCAAAAGATGCAGCAAGCAATAAATATCGAGCCTTTTTACCAGCAAACCGTATTTTCAATCAAAAGTGCCAAAAAATGTGAAGCAAGAGACATATTCTACTGGACTTAATTGTTTAAAAAAAGTTCTTAAACACAAAGAAAAAGCATTAAAAGTAACTGTTCAGTTCAAAAAATAAGCGGTCGAAGCAATAAATTAAGATAATTTAAAAAAGGGGGTTGTGTCTGATGTGAAATGCTGTAGAATGCACATCCATCGGCGGTGATGCAGATAAAAACTTGTTGAGAAACAAGGATTTGGCTA
>NZ_KB850070.1:449667-569438 GCF_000369525.1 Acinetobacter higginsii | reverse complement strand
GTTGTTGTATTCAAGATAAATTCAATACATAACTTGATTTAGTGAATAAACTAGTTACAATACAGACCAATTATCTAATCCGTTAATAACTCTTTGGACCGTAAGTAAGGCATACGATGAATACATCGTGATTAAGACCCGAAAGCACCACAACAGTTTGCTGGCGACAATAGCAAGAGTGAACCACCTGATCCCTTCCCGAACTCAGAAGTGAAACCTCTTAGCGCTGATGGTAGTGTGGCACTTGCCATGTGAGAGTAAGTCATCGCCAGCTTTTAAATCTAGAACACCCCCAACCTAACGGCTGGGGGTGTTTTTTATTGGGCGGACGAAAAGTAAGAACAAAAAACATAATGTGTTAAAAATATTGGCCTGATTGGCTAACTTTTATGAGTGTTGAAAAGTTATTCTATTTATAACTAAAAGCATAAAGATAGGTATGAGATAAATCTAATGGTTAATATTGATGTAAATGAAAAGCTAATCTAATTTGGGGTTATATGGTAGTTAGATTTTATAACTTTAGTGAGTTTTTCGGAAAAAATTCTAATCTATAGGAAATTTACTCTTGAATAGTAGAGATGATTTTAATAAAGAATCAAAGAGAATATTACAGGAACGAGTTGGAAACCGTTGTTCTAATCCGGAATGTAGATGTCTGACGTCTGGACCAAACTCCAATGAGGAAAAGGCAACAAGAATTGGTGTAGCTGCTCATATTACTGGAGCTTCAGAAGGTGGTCCACGTTTTGATTCATTATTAACGAAAGACAAAAGGGCTCATATATCAAATGGTATCTGGCTTTGCCAAAACTGCGCAAAACTTATTGATAACGATGAGGAAGTTTACGCTGTAAGCTTATTATTAGAATGGAAGCAAGTATCGGAAGAAAACAGCCGCCGAGAGCTAGAAGGTAAATCACCAGTTGAATATCCTATAAAAGACGGTTGGATCTGTGGGCATTGCCGTTCTTTTGTTGAACATCAGCAAACCGTATGTAGAGTATGTCATGCGGATGTTGCATATTCAGCGACGAGACATGAACGAGCTGAGGCAGGAAAAATGGGTTTATTCGTTGGTGCTGCTTTGAGTGCTTTTATTTTTTTAGTCTTTCCTCAACTAGTTAACGATAAATTTGATTTAAGTATCTCTATCGGCTTAGGACTCGGTATATACGCAGTAGTTGTGTCTGGACTATTAAGCGCTCTAGGAATGTTTGCATGTATTGAGCTTGAAGAGAGAAAATATAGAGGTAAACCACCAAGGTTTTTCCGACAATCAAGTATATGAGCTAGCAAATGATGTTGGAGGATTTACGTTGTACAACAGTTTTACTAGGTGAAAGCTATCGTAGCACTTTCTTTGCTTGATCGCTAAGCAGCGGTTAGTATCCGTATTTACTATTCCAACCTTGCGGAGCATACCGAAATGATTACGTATTTAAAAAAGTCTTTAATCACTTATTAAAAAATAAACAAAAAGAAGCCCCATCATCCTGACGGGGCTTCTTCATATTCAGTTTATGTCGTTGATATCCTATTAACGACCACGTCCTGTGTGTTTTATTATTCTCAATGAGACTTCCTGTCTCTCTATGCTTTATATATTAGCGACCAAGTCGAAAGTGGAATAGACGTAAATCGACCTAATCAACGTACGCTTAGGCGTACAACTAAGCGATATGATACTTCTGTAGTTTACCAATCAACGCTGCTAAGCCTTTCACTTCAAACTCATTGGCGTCAAAGTTCTCGTCTTTATTGCGCTTAAAGATGTCGCGAATTTCAATCACAGCATTTGGATCAACAATACCTAAGCTTGAGGTTACTTGGCGAATTTGACTGATTGAACGTGAGCCATTGGTAGAACCATAGCCGATAAAGGCTGCAGGTTTGCCTTGCCATTCTTTACCCACATAATCCAAGGCATTCTTCAGTGCTGGACTATAGCCATGATTATATTCAGGGCTAATGAAGATAAATGCCTGTGCCTGCGCAATTTTATCTGCCCATTGCTGTTGTTTAGGCTGATCATAGATGCCTGTTGCTGGTGGATGAGAACCTGAAAATAGCGGTAAGTCCCATTCCTTAAGATCAACAACTTCGGTTTGAATATCTTTTAATGCGAGTTCAGTTGTCGCTTGTTGTACCCAATTTGCGACTTTGATCGCTGTACGACCTTCCCGAACACTACCAACAATAATATAAATGAGCATGTTTAAATTCCTGTGTTATTGCTTTGATTTTAAAAATGAATGCCTTTAAATGATCTTATACTTTTTTTAGGCGATAAAAAAAGCTCTCATTTGAGAGCTTTTTTGTTACATCAATTTGATGCCTTGCTGGCCTGCTGGGGTGACTTTGAAGATTTCCACTTCAAAAGTAATATTTTTGCCTGCCAGTGGATGATTAAAATCGATTTCTGTGGTGTCATCATTGACTGATTTTACCACACCAAACAGTGTCGCTTTGGCCTTGTCTTCAAACTCAATCATATGACCCACGATTGGGCGTTGTTCAAATTTAACCGTATCAAAGATTTGGATATTTTCGGCATTCCAAGGTCCAAAAGCATCTTCAGGTGGTAAATGTACAGTACGACGGTCGCCTGCACGTAAACCAAATAAAGCCTTTTCAAACCCAGGTAACAAGTTACCATCACCAATCACAAGACTGACTGGCTCTTCACGACCACGGGTATTGTCGATTTCAACACCATTTTCAACCGATACAGAAAAATGTAAGTCGACTTTTGAGCCTTCTTGAATACGGATTTCTTCGTTTGGTTGGATAATTTCGTTCATCTTATGCATCCGCATTTTGGTTGCGTTTCTTCTCTAAGAAGAAAGTATCAATCAGCAGCAAAATCGTGCCTAGGGTAATTGAGCTATCTGCAAGATTGAAGGCTGGAAAATGGCTGTTTTGATAGTAAACATGAATAAAGTCGACCACATATCCTAAGCTGACACGGTCAATCAGATTGCCAATTGCTCCACCAAGAATCAAGGCAATTGCCATCGGTAATACAATCATTTTCTTAGGCATACGCATCAGCCAGAAAACAAAAATTACCGAAACAAAACCTGCTAATGAGGTAAAGAAGTAGCGTTGCCAGCCACCTGCATCAGACAAAAAGCTGAATGCTGCGCCATAATTATGCAGCAGTGTCCAATTTAAAAAAGGCAGGACGGGAACAGGGTCCGCATAGTTTAAATGCGAACTTGCAATCCATTTGGTCCATTGATCCAACACAATGGCAAGGACTGAAAGTCCAAGCCAGAGTACGTTGTGCGGGTAAAATTGGAATAAGCCTTTTTTTGTTGGGCTTGTTTGCACAGAATTATGCATATTTTCTCACTTCGCCACTGCCAGTGACATTGATAATACAACGAGCGCATAAACCAGCATGACCAACGTGTGTATTTACATCAGGCAATACATGCCAGCAACGTACACACTTTTCACCATCTGCCGCCGAAACTTGCACACGCAGACCTTCGAGGTCTGTGCTTTCGCCTTGTTCAGCATAAGGGTGAACGATGACTTGAGAGGTAATCAAGACAAAACGTAATTCATCAGCCAATTGGTTTAACAATGTTTGTAATGCTTCATCTGCCCAAAGTTCAACTTTAGCAGATAGGTTACTACCGATGAGTTTAGCGTTACGTGCTGCTTCAATCTGTTTATTTACTGCTGATTTTACGCTAATCAATGTTTGCCAATCTGCTTCAGACAGTAAATTTGCTGTTGATGCAGTTGGGATGTCATACCATTCAGCGGTAAATACATATTTTCCAGTTTGTTCTGGAATCAATGGCCAAGCTTCTTGTGCGGTAAAGCTGAGGATAGGTGACATCCAGCGAACAAAAGCTTGCACGATATGATACAGCGCAGTTTGCGCAGAATGACGTGCCTGTGAATCTGCTTTGGTGGTGTACTGACGATCTTTGATGATGTCGAGGTAGAAACCACCCAAGTCATTAATACAGAAGCTTGTTAGCGCATTAGTGACGATATGGAAGTTCTTCTCTTCATAGGCTTGCTGAATGGTTTTTTGAACCTCAGCAGCGCGTTGCAAGATGTACTGGTCCAATGCAATCAACTGGTCGACTGGTAACGCATCTGTTGATGGTTTGAAGCCATTCAAGTTTGCCAACAAGAAACGTAAGGTATTACGAATACGACGATAACCATCTGATGCGCGGCTAAAGATTTCTTTACCAGCTGTCATTTCGTAACGATAGTCAGCAGATGCAATCCAGAAACGTAAGCCATCAGCACCCATATCTTTGATAATGTCTTGTGGGGTAATGATGTTGCCTAATGATTTAGACATCTTACGGCCTTTCTCATCAACCACGAAACCGTGGGTGAGTAGGCCTTTATATGGTGCACGCTCATTGATTGCGATCGAAGTTAACAATGACGATTGGAACCAGCCACGGTGTTGGTCAGAACCTTCAAGATATAAGTCTGCTGGATCTTGTAGATCATCACGTTCACGCAGCACAGCGTAGTGTGTAGTTCCAGAGTCAAACCAAACGTCTAAGGTATCGCGTACCGCATTATATTGTTCTGCATCAGCACCGATGAACTCGCTTGCTTCACGGTTATACCAACCATCGATACCTTCTTGCTCGATCAGTTTAGCCACTTCTTCGATCAATTCAGGTGTGCGTGGGTGCAATGCATTGGTATCTTTATGTACAAAGAATGGGATTGGTACACCCCAAGTACGTTGACGTGAGATGCACCAGTCTGGACGACCTTCAATCATCGACTGAATACGGCTTTGTCCCCAATCAGGCACAAACTCGATCTCATTTTCAATCGCATTCAAGGCATTTTGGCGCAGACCATTGGCATCCATGCTGATGAACCATTGTGGCGTCGCACGGAAGATAATTGGAGTTTTATGGCGCCAGCAGTGCGGATAGCTGTGTTTAATTGGCTGATGAGCCCATAGACGACCGACTGCACCCAATGCTTCAATGATTTGAGGATTGGCTTTATAGATGTGTTCACCTGCAAAAATTGGCGATGTTGGTAAATAAACACCATTACCACCGACAGGGTTTTCAACTTTTAATTGATACAACAAACCGACTTTATAATCGTCTACACCATGGCCAGGTGCAGTATGAACGGCACCTGTACCACTGGTTGCAATCACGTGCTCGCCTAAAATGACAGGGACTTGACGATCTGCCAACAGTGGATGTTGTAAAAGAAGGTTCTCAATTGCAGCGCCTTTGAAATCTGCGAGTACAACTGGATTTTCCAATTTGTAACGTTCGATTGCTGATTCAACCAAGTCTTTGGCAAGAATAAAGTTTTGCGTACCACGGTCAGTGGTCACCTGAACCAATTGATAGTCGATATCAGCGTGTAGCGCCACGGCTTGGTTGGCAGGCAAGGTCCATGGTGTAGTGGTCCAGATCACGATATCTGTTGCATCTTGAACATCAACATTCAAACGTGCGCTGAGCTCTTTAAGATCAACAACCGTGAAGCCAACATCAATCGCATCTGATTTTTTATCTTCGTATTCAACTTCAGCTTCAGCCAGTGATGAACCACAGTCCATACACCAGTTCACTGGTTTTAAACCCGGTTCGATATGACCTGCTTTGGCAATGGTGCCAAGCGCACGAACGATGTCCGCTTCTTGCTTGAAGTTCATGGTGAGGTATGGATTATCCCAATCACCAAACACGCCCATACGCACAAAGTCTTTCTTTTGTAGTTCGACTTGTGTGTAAGCATATTCGCGGCAAGCTTTACGGAAAGTAGAGGCATCAACTTTAACGCCCACTTTACCGACTTTTTCTTCGACTTTCAGTTCGATTGGCAGACCGTGACAGTCCCAACCTGGTACATACGGTGCATCGAAGCCATCTAAAACGCGGCTTTTAATAATGATGTCTTTTAAGACTTTATTGACTGCATGGCCTAAATGGATTTGACCATTGGCATATGGAGGGCCGTCATGCAGTACATATTTTTTCTTGCCAATACG
Organism: Acinetobacter higginsii; assembly: GCF_000369525.1. Lineage (GTDB taxonomy): Bacteria > Pseudomonadota > Gammaproteobacteria > Pseudomonadales > Moraxellaceae > Acinetobacter > Acinetobacter higginsii. The sequence goes on along the minus strand of NZ_KB850070.1, from coordinate 563,419 downwards.
CGCTTCACGAATCTGCTGATAAATGTTGTCGGCATACCACTCTTCTAACCATTTGGCTTCACGCACAGCCAAGTTTGCCTTCATGGCAAATTCAGTCGCTGGCAAATTGAGTGTGGCTTTATAATCCACTGCATTTTCAGGAGTTTGCTTATCGCTCATGCAAGTTTTCTTCCAGTTTGATCAGTTGGTAAACTGACATGTTTTACATTAGGATTTGTGAAATATTAACAAATCCTACTATTTAAATTTAAAAAGGAAATTCTGGTGTGCGTTTACGATAGTCTCGTAACTTTTGCACATCATCATCAATTCCAGCTTTGAGGGCTTCAAGCGAAGGGTAATTCAGTTCACCATGCAAATAGTGAAGAAAGGTTACCCGCATCAATAAGCCATACAGATTAGCAGAAACATCAGGGAAATGTACCTCTAATCGCCATTCTGGCTGGTCTTGTTTGATGGCTGGGCGTGTCCCCACATGACCTGCACCAAATAAACTGTCGGCTTGATAGCCAGAGATGCCATTAAGAGCAGGATCTGCATGTTTTATTTTTGCCGTAAGAGAGGCATCTTCACACACCACATCGACTGCATAAATCCCGTTTAAGCACGGTTTATGACGGTTTAATCGGACATTAATCGTTGGAAAATCAAGGGTGCGACCAATTTGATCGCCATACTGGACACGGCCAGTGATGCTATACGGGCGACCTAGTAATTTTGCAGCTAAAGCCAGATCACCTGCTTGTAGGACCTGACGAATACGGGTTGAACTGACACGTTCACCATTCAAGGCGATGGTATTTAAATTGGTCACATCAAAGCCATAGTTGCGTAGAAATTCGCTGTTGCCTTGACGATCTTTACCAAAATGGAAGTCATCGCCAAGAACGAGACTTTGTGCATTGAGTTTTAATTTGAGTAAATCTGCAAATTCAGTGGCATTTAAGCTTCTGAAATATTGATCGAACTTCGCGACCGCAATGTAATCAACACCCAGCTCAGTTAAATATTCTACTTTTTCACGTAATGAGCTAATGCGTGGCGGAGCATCATAACCTTTAAAAAATTCAAGCGGTTGTGGCTCAAAAATCATTACCAATGTTTTTAAGCCTTGCGCTTCAGCCAACGTTTTGAGTTGAGCAATCATCGCTTGATGGCCGAGATGGACACCATCAAAATTGCCGATCGTTACCGCAGTCGGAGGTAACTGAAAATCTGGCGATAATGCGTTGAGACGAAGCAACTTCATGGGCGTTAAATACAGTGATTTTTGCAAAGGCTATATATTGCCATATTCTCAGCGTTTCGTCTTGTTGTTGTGTTTTTACACAGAAAAATTTCAGGATTTAAAAGTTTTATATCAATAAAATTGATTCATTAAATAAAAATAAATCAATTTTTCTTATTTAATGATTGATTTAAAATAGCTGCATAGTCGCTTGATATTGAGTAAAGAGATGAAAAAGCCGTTTTATCAGCTAGAACAGAGCACCGATGTGATTCGCCATTTTACCCCGAACTGGTTTACTGCAACCATGGGAACAGGTGTGGTGGCGATGATTTTAGCACAGCTGCCTTTCGCTTCATCTGTCTTATTTATGCTTGCGACCAAATTATGGCAATTTAATATTTTGTTATTTAGCACTTTTAGTGTGCTTTATATCTTACGCTGGATTTTATTTCCGGCTGAAGCCAAGCAGATTTTTACTCACCCCAACATGAGCTTATTCCTCGGTGCGATTCCGATGGGTTTAGCGACGATTGCCAATGGTTTTCTCAGTTTTGGTACCCATTTATATGGCGATATTGCCATTCAGATTGCCACTTACCTTTGGTATATCGATGTTGTTCTTGCAGTAGTGATTGCGTGGGTGGTGCCATTCTGTATGTTTAGTTGCCAAGATCATCAATTACAACGGATGACGGCGGTATGGTTACTCCCGATCGTGGCCTGTGAAGTCGCTGCTAGCTCTGCGGGGCTGCTATTACAGCATTTAGCTGCCGATCAACATGCATTAACCATCTTGATCACAGGCTATGTGTTGTGGGGTATTTCTGTACTACCTGCTTTTGCGATCTTAACCATTTTGATGTTACGTTTAGCTTTACACCAGTTACCTGAAAAAGAAGTCGCGATTTCTAGCTGGTTATGTTTAGGGCCGATTGGAACAGGGGCATTAGCGTTATTATTACTGGGTGAGCAAGCACCACGTATTATGCAGGCGATGGGCTTTGAAGGCTTAGCGACATTACTTCCAGCCTTGGGTATTGTGGCAAGTTTGGTGCTATTAGGCTTTGGTTTATGGTGGTTTGGGATTGCGATTTTGACCACACTACGTCATATGCGCACTGGCATTCCATTTAACTTGGGTTGGTGGGGACTGACTTTCCCATTCGGTGTATTTATCTTGGCGATCTTCAACTTAGCGCATCAGTTACATATCGACTTCTTACAGTACGTGGCTGTGGTTTTAAGTCTGTTGTTGGTTGGCCTATGGGCATTGGTGATGAAGAAAACGTTGGCAGGGGCATATAGCGGTCAATTATTTTTCTCTCCCTGTTTGGTCGCCTTACAGCAGAAGATGCAATAATATCGAGGTGTGCTAAAGCACACCTTTTTTGTGTCTCTATTTTGATTTGAATGAGTCTTTTTATGAATGCTGATGTTGCTCTGATTATGGCTTTGCCGAATGAATCCAAAGGCTTGTTTGAACAAGCAGGCATTGACGTTCATTACAGTGGCATCGGCAAAATTAATGCAGCATTTAAAGCCTTTGAGGTGATTCAAAAGACGGGCTGCAAGACCCTGATCAATTTAGGCAGTGCGGGAAGTTCTCATTTTGATGCACATAGTTTGGTTGAAGTCATCACTTTCGTACAACGCGATATGGACGTATCGCCTTTAGGTTTTGCCGTGGGTGTGACGCCAATGGATGATGAGATTCCTGCGGAGATCCATACTCAGCCACATTTTGAGCTTTTACCCAAAGGGATCTGCGGCACAGGTGATTCTTTTGAAACAGGGATTCCTAAAGTCAGTTGTAACCTTGTCGATATGGAGGCCTATGCTTTAGCCAAAGTGTGTCAAAAGCTAGGGGTACGTTTGATTTCGGTCAAATATATTACAGATGGTGCGAATGACACAGCTCATTTGGATTGGGAAGAAAATCTGTTGCTGGGTGCACAAAAATTATTGGCGCTGTATCAAGCACATTTTTAAATGCAAAGGTTTAATGTTGCTGTATGCATGGATGAACTTGAATTGATTAATAATTTTTGAAATTAAAAAATATTATTTTTAAATCGTATAGTGAACATTATTTTAAACATTTGACTCACACCCTTAAATATAGTTGTATGATGCAACTATATTTAAGGGTGTAACTATGATAAATAAAAAATTGATTGAAGAAATTCGTAGATCTTCCCGAATTATGGTTCGTGAACTTGGCTTTATGAGTGCAACTCTCGCCGCTACAGAATATTCACCTTCAGCGGTTCATGCATTATTGGAGATTGAAAATAGTGGATCTATGACTGCTAACCAATTAGCACAAATACTAGGCTTAGAAAAATCTAGTGTAAGTCGAATGCTGGCTAAGTTAATTGATGCTGGCGAAATTAAAGAAATTCAAGCGGTGAATGATGGCCGGTCTAAGTCAATTCAATTAACAAATAAAGGGCGAAGTACGGCAAAAAAAATAAATGAATATGGTGAAATGAGGGTTATTCAAGCTATAGAAAATTTAGCACTATCTCAACAAAAACAAATAGCTCAAGGGCTCACATGTTATGCAGACGCGCTAGTTGCTTGCCGAAGTGATCCGATTACTGAGGTAAATAAAAATATTGAAATAGTATCTGGATATCGTGCAGGAATGATTGGTCGTATTGCAGAGATGCATGGCAATTACTATTCAAGAAACTATGGGTTTGGACATTTCTTTGAAGGTAAAGTTGCAACAGGTCTTGCTGAGTTTTCGGAACGACTACATGAAGAATGCAATAACATCTGGCTTGTAATTCAGAATGATCAGATTGTTGGTTCAGTAGCTATAGATGGGCAAGATTTAGGAAATAAACAGGCTCATCTGCGTTGGTTTATTCTAGATGATGGATGCCGAGGTAGTGGCATTGGAAAAAGGCTATTAGCAGAAGCGATAGCTTTTTGTGATCAAGAAGAATTCTCTGCTGTGCACTTATGGACATTCAGTGGTCTTGAAGCAGCTCGTAAACTTTATGAATTATTTGGATTTAAATTGACAAAGGAATGGGAAGGGAATCAGTGGGGGAAAACAATGTTAGAGCAACAATTTACCCGATAGATACTTTTGAAGATCTCATAAAACTAACATACTACGCCTTACATGAAATACTTTAAACCATTCTAAGGTTTAGCGCACAAGAGCAGCTTTTTCATCATGCATCGAATAGAAAAAAGCGACTAACAAAGTCGCTTTTTTATTGTATTTCAATCGCTAAAATTCAGGCTTTTAGAAGAAAATTTAACGTGGCAATACGCCGTACAACATCATATGTACGGTATGCTCAACCGTGCGTTGAAACATGCTACGGTTACGCAAAGTTTTGCCTGTGACCATTTCCATTTGCGTCGAAAAATCAGCGTAATTTTGGGTGATCGCCCAAATGTTGATAATCAACAATTCTGGATCAATCTCTGCCGACAATTTGCCTTGTTCTTGCCAAGTTTGAATCACCTTGGTTTTACGCTTAAATAGCTTTTTCAAAGGGCCTTTTAAGATCGGTAAAATATGCGGCGCACCTTGAATAATTTCGAGGGCAAATAAACGTGAGGCTTTAGGCTGATCTCGTGAGCTTTCAATTTTTTGAATCAGATAGTGAGTGAGTGCTTCAGTTGGCTCAAGCTCAGACTCTAAGGTTTGTAAGGGTGCAAGCCACTTTTGCAACACAGTGGTGAGCACTTCGACATAAAGAGATTCTTTATTTTCATAGTAATAGAAAATATTCGATTTATGCATATTCGCCAGTTGCGCAATCTCATCGAGGCTGGCACCACTAAACCCATAGACGGAAAAAACATCTAGGGCAGCATTCAGCAGTTGATTGCGCTTTTGTGTACTTTTCTTCTGTTCCATCTGCGAGCTTGATTCAAAAAATGTCATTGACATTGTAAGATAAATTGTCGGATTTGTGCACAATTGCGAAAATTTTTTATCGAAAAAAATATACTTTTTAGGCCAATGCAAACGATGTATTTGATAATTATTGAAATCTAAAAAAATGCATACATATTTTGTAAATAATTTTTTTCTGATCAGGGCAAAAGAGCGTTAAGTTTTTATTATTTTGGTCACATTTAAGTGCAAATGAATGCGGCTTTAGGTGGCTAAAACCGCATCGAGGACTTGTTGCTCAAGTTGAGCGAATGCAATACTTTTTTTGCGTGGTCGTGGTAGATTGACCTGAAAATTATGAGCGATATGCCCTTGATCCAAAAGAATAATCCGATCGGCAAGTTGCACCGCTTCGCTGACATCATGTGTAACCAAGATGGCGGTAAAACCTTGTTCTTTCCAAAGGCGCTCAATCAGGTTCTGCATTTCCAAACGGGTCAGTGCATCTAAGGCACCGAGTGGTTCATCTAATAGCAAAATACGGGGTGTATGGGAAAGCGCTCGTGCAAGCGCAGCGCGTTGGCGTTGTCCACCTGAGAGCTGAGCTGGCCATTGCGTGGCCTTGTCTTTTAGCCCGACTTTTTCTAGCAATGCTTCTGCAAGTTGATGCTGATTTTTAGGCAAACCCAATTGTACGTTTTGTATAATGCTTTTCCATGGTAACAGGCGTGGATCTTGGAACATGACACGAATATCGTGGTTGGTGATGCCTTCACGGAAATTGCGAGCGGATTGGAACTTGATTTCGCCATAACTGGCTTTTTCGAGTTGGGCAATCAAACGGAGCAGGGTGCTTTTACCACAGCCACTACGACCAACGATGGCAACAAACTCACCCGCTTGAATGTTCAGATCAAGGTCTTCAAGGACTTTGACGTCGCCATAAAATTTATATAACTGCTCAATCAGAATATGAGCGCCATTGTCTGGCGAGCTTACGGTTTCTGGTTCAGCAACGGGCTGAATCAGGTTGTTATCGTAGAAGTTTAAATTTAAGTTACTCATCGTTATGTCCTTATTATTTTTGATAACCTGCATGCCAGCGCAGTAGATAACGTTCCAACACTTGAGCCAATACATCTGCTAATTTTCCGAGTAGGGCGTATAGTAAAATCCCGACCAAGACGATATCTGTTTGTAAAAACTCTCGTGCATTCATGGTCATATAGCCAATTCCTGCTTGTGCAGAAATGGTTTCAGCCACGATGAGCAGTACCCAAACCAGACCTAAAGAGAAACGTAGTCCAACTAAAATCGAGGGCATGGCACCCGGTAAAATAATGTCTTTATAAAGTTGCCAACGATTGAGTCCGTAACTTTTTCCCATTTCGATCAGTTGAGGGTCAACCGAGCGGATACCGTGATAAGTGTTGATGTACATTGGGAAAAACACACCGACAGCCACTAAAAATAGCTTGGCAGTTTCATCAATCCCAAACCATAAAATCACCAGTGGAATCAGGGCTAGCGCAGGGATATTACGGATCATTTGTAAGGTGGTATCCAGTAAAGTCGATGCGATACGGGACGAACCATTCAATAGCCCCAAAACCAACCCTAAACCACCACCAATCAATAAGCCGAGTAAGGCACGACCAGCACTCACTTTGACATGCTGCCAAAGTTCACCACTGATCAGTAAGTGCCAGAAGGCACTTACAACAGCAGTTGGGGCAGGCAAGACCCGACTTTGCAACAAACCTGAACTAGAAGCTGCTTGCCAAATTAAAATCAGTAAAATTGGAAACAACCACGGCAGGAGGCCTTTGCCTATTTTTTGTGTTCCACGTGAAACATCATTCAAAAATGGTTTTGCACTCATGCGTCCTCCTTGATCAAGGTTTTTGCTTCCTTGGTCTCAGGGACATAGTTATTGGCAATGATTTCTCCGAAAGGCCCAGTTAAATGTGGTTGCGCCAGTTTTTCACGGGTTTTGAGTGGCAGTAAAGGGAACACCAGTTCGGCAAAACGAATTGACTCTTCCAAATGTGGGTAACCTGAGAAAATAAAGGTATCAATACCCAAGTCTGCATATTCTTGAATTCGTGCAGCAACGGTTTCTGGGTCACCCACTAGAGCGGTTCCCGCGCCACCACGGACTAAGCCGATGCCCGCCCATAGGTTCGGTGATACTTCAAGTTGATCTTTACGACCACCATGTAATGCAGCCATACGTTGCTGGCCCACTGAATCCATTTGTGCAAATTTTTTCTGTGCTGCGGCAATCGTTGCATCATCTAAGTATTGAATCAGTTCATCTGCAGCGGCCCAAGCCTGTTCATTGGTCTCACGCACAATCACGTGTAAGCGAATGCCATAATTCAGGGTACGGCCTTTGGCTGCGGCTTTGGCACGTAAATGCTCAATCTTTTCTTTTACGGCAGCAGGAGGTTCCCCCCAAGTCAAATAGGTATCAACTTGCTCAGCAGCAAGCTCGGTTGCAGCTTCCGATGAGCCACCGAACCAAAGTGGTGGATAAGGTTTTTGTACGGGTGGATAGAGCAGTTTGGCATCATCCACGCTGAGACGTTCGCCGTGAAAGCTAAACGGTTCACCCGTATGTGAGCGAGTGAGAATTTCGCGCCAGATTTTGACATATTCAGAGGCAGTTTGATAACGGGTACTGTGATCCTCATAGAGTCCATCACCTTTGAGTTCCTGTTCATCACCACCTGTGACAAGGTTGAGCAGAATACGGCCATTGGAGAGACGATCAAAAGTGGCTGCCATGCGTGCAGCAAGTGCTGGTGTGGTCAGCCCAGGACGCAGCGCGACTAAAAATTTGAGTTGTTTGGTGGCATCAATCAGACTGGCTGCGGTAATCCATGGGTCTTCACAAGAACGGCCAGTTGGAATCAGTACGCCTGCATAACCGAGATTATCCACCGCAACGGCAATCTGTTTCATATAAGCATGATCGACCTGACGAGCACCCTTGCTGGTGCCTAAATAACGACTGTCACCATGAGTGGGGATAAACCAGAAAATATTCATGTCGATGTTCCTTATGAAAATGAAAGGTATGTTTATTGGGCAGACCAGACACTGTGCTGAATATCAATCTGCACAGGAATCAGTTGCTCTTGTTTAAATAAATCGGCGATTTGTTGCTGACTTTTGATCACTTCAGGATTGAGCGCATATACCGGTGAAGGTTTTGGTCGTTTGTTAAGAACCTGTTGAGCGACAGGCGTACTGAGTCCGGTACTTTGTGCATAAATCTGTAGTGCTTGATCTTGATGTTTCACAATCCATTGATCTGCGCTGTTCACACTATGAATGAATTTCTGTGCTGAATCGGGATGCTTTTGAATGAAGTCAGGATTGCCGATATAAAAAGAATAGGTGGTTGGAAATGCTGAACCATCGACCAAGGTTTTGGTATGGCCCTGTAACTCAGCAGTCCCCAGATAGGGTTCCCAAATCGCCCAAGCATCTACAGCCTTTTTATCAAAGGCTGCACGAGCATCGGCAGGCGGTAACCAGATCGGTTGAATGTCTTGCCAAGATAGCCCTGCTTTTTGCAGGGTTTTGGCGAGTAGTTCGTGTGCACTTGAGCCTTTCTGTACCGCAACACGCTTACCTTTTAAATCTTGCAGCGTGTTGATCTTGTCGTCGGCATGCACCAATATGGCTTGGCCTGTTGGTGCAACGACTTCATAAGCGACATAGCTCAACGGTTTTGCTGCGGCTTGCGCAAAGATGGGTGGGGTATTGCCGACATAACCAAAATCGACTGCACCAACGGCAAGTGCTTCTAACATTTGCGGACCAGCTGGGAACTCACGCCATTCAATTTTTGCATTCGGGAATGCTTGCTCAAACAACTGTTGTTGTCTGGCCACCAATAAATTTAGCGATGATTTCTGGAAGCCAATGGATAGGGTTTTGACTGCTGTATCTTCAGTGCTGGAAGCTGTTTTTTCAGTATTTGGAGATTCGGTCTTTTGGCAGCCGCTGAGTGAAAATGCAGAAATCAGTAATCCCGAAACAGAAACTTTAGATAGCAATTTCATGGTGATCCTCAATTATTTAACGTCGTTCTTTAATACGGCATCTTGGATCACAAGCTGCTTCGGAATCAGTTTCTGCGCAAAGAAGGCATCAGCGACATATTGCTGCTCTGTTGCGACTTTGGCAGAGATGGGTTGAACCCCGAAGCCCATGCGCGAAATTGAGCTTTTTAAAACATCAAACTCGAGCCCTGTTGGTTTTTCCAGTAATTTGGCTGCATCATCTGGATGTGCTTTGACCCAATCCGTGGTTTGATTGAGTGTGGTGACTAAGGTCGTTAAAACCTGAGGGTGGCTTTCAGCAAATTGGCGGTCAGCCAAATAGAATTGATGATTACTGACCAAGTGTTCACCTGTGGCGATCACACGGGCATGTATTTGGTGTTCAGCTGCGGCGAAGAAAGGATCCCAAATCACCCAAGCATCTACTGCACCTTTTTCAAATGCTGCACGTGCATCTGATGGTGGCAGGTAAACTGGTTGAATATCGTTTAAGCTGAGATTGTTCGCTTCTAATAGTTTGAGTAAGAGGTAATGAACATTTGAGCCTTTATTCAGCGCAACGCGTTTACCTTTCAGATCTTGGATCGATTGAATTGGCGAATCTTTTTGTACAATTAACGCTTCTGCTGTTGGTGCCGGTGGTTGGTTGGCGACATACACCAAGTTTGGATTGGCTGCTTGAGCAAAGATTGGTGGTGCTTCGCCTGCCTCACCAAAGACCACACTGCCGACATTTAAACCTTCTAACAGTTGTGGGCCTGCAGGGAATTCAACCCATTTAACATTGACACCTTGAGCAGCAAGATTTTTTTCTAATTCACCTTTTGCTTTGAGAATCGGCAGGATGCCATACTTTTGAAAGCCGATATTTAATGTTGTGGTTTCTTGTTTTGTTGTCTCTTGCTGCTCTGGTTTTTTTGCACAACCTGCAACACTCATCAGGCTGGCAAGACTTGCTGCGATGATGCTATATGTTGCCCATGAACGATTGATTGAAATGGTCATGTTGATTGTGCTCCCCGACAAATCAAAAGATTTAAATAAGATGAGCAACTAAACTAAAACTTTTTTTATTGCATAAAAAATAAGTAATCGGGCTTTGCTTATGCTGAAAAGTGCAAAATAGAAAATTGCATAATCTTATCTATGGGTTGAATAAGTGCTGAATGCTTTAATTTAAATAAGGTATTGTTTTAATTGTATTATTTTTATTTTATCGGTTGGTGAATTTATTCTTCATACTCACTTAAGCAGAGATAATGATGAAGCGGAGATATCTTTATCAAAAATAAAAATATCTCCTTCAGTCTACGTTGCGATGACTACAATGCTTTTTTAAAGACGAGAGAATTACGTTGATAGTTATACAGTGCTTGGCGCGCATTGGGTAAATCATCTACGCTGGCAGGACTAAAGCCTTGCTCTAGGAACCAGTGAGCGGTTCTAGTGGTCAGAACAAACAGTCGCTGAATCCCTTGCTGTTTGGCTCTGCTTTCCAAGAATTGCAAAATTTGGCTACCACGATTGGATTTTCGATAGCTTGAATCCACTGCGACGCAAGCAATTTCAGCAGAACGAATTTCATCTGCTCCCGCCGGAATTGGGTACAGTGCTGCACAGGCTAAAATCATACCGTCACGTTCAATCACTGCAAAATGTTCAATTTCACTTTCAAGACGTTCGCGAGAGCGATAAACCAGAATCCCTTCCTGTTCCAGCGGACGCAGAAGATTAATCAAGCCACCGACATCGTGAATATTGGCAATACGCACTTCTTCATAGTGGGCATCGGTGATCAAGGTACCAATACCATCGCGAGTGAATAGTTCTTCAATCAGTGCGCCGTCATAAGCATATGAAATCAAATGTACGCGATGTACGCCAGATAAAGAGGCTTGTTGCGCTTGTTTGAGGTGTAAGGCAAATTCTGGATATTGCTGTTGGTTTTGTTGAATATAGGGTTCTAGCTGGCGCGGACTTAATTCACGTAATAACTGTTGCTGTTCATTCATCAAGCCTTGTTTTTCGCCTAAGAAGATCAGTTTATCTGCTTTTAAGGCTGTCGCTGTTTTGGTGGCGACGTCTTCAGCCAGTAAATTAAATACTTCACCTGTGGTTGAATAACCTGTTGGTCCAAGCAAAACAATATTGTGATTGTCTAAATGACGTTGAATGGCATCGGTATCAATTGAACGGACTTCACCTGTCAGTTGGAAATCAATGCCATCGCGAATCCCATACGGTTTGGCGGTGACAAAATTGCCAGAAACGACATCAATGCGAGCACCATACATTGGTGAATTTGCCAAACCCATGGAGAGAAGGGCTTCAATTTCGAGACGAATAGAACCCACCGCATTCATGACACCGCGTAAGGATTCGCGTGTGGTAATGCGACGGCTTTGATGGAAGGGGGTCTCGATATTGCGTTCAAGCAAATTTTGATTAATTTGCGGACGTGCGCCGTAAACCAAAATTAAACGAATGCCCAAAGAATGTAATAGGGCAATATCGTGGATAATATGTTGGAAATTTTCGTGTTGGACTGCTTCACCAGAGAACATCAAAACGAAAGTTTTATCACGGTGTGCATTGATATAAGGTGCGGAGTGACGAAACCAATGCACATAATCTTTTGTTGTACTATGTGAATTTTCAGTCATTTGCTTCGCCATGTTGATCTCAGATATGCAGCACTTGCTCTGATTCTAACGAAAAAAATCAAAAGATAAATCTATTCCTAAAGCAACGATTCAACTTTAATTCTGCTGAACCATGAAAAAGGGCTTAGAAGCCCATGATTCGGATAATACTGTTGTCATCTGAGTTGACTAAAATGTAGTCATTGTTGATCTTGTACCACTGTTCGTTACGACCTGGGCGCGGCAGATTACTGTCTTTATAGTCGACTTTATAACCGTTACCACGATAGTGCTGCGGCATGACATAGCCTTCCTGCCAACGATGCTGTTTTAAACGCTCGACACCACGCTCTTCACGCATGCGACGTTCACGTTGACGATTTTCACCATCTGGACGATCAAAGCCCCGACCATTTTGCCAGCCGCCACCACGCGAATCATCATCGCGATCATGTGGACCTGCAAAAGTCCCCAGACTACTGAACAGGGTTGTCGAACCTAAAACCAAGATAATGAAAAATTTTTTCATGATGCACCTTATGGACTTCGGATGTCTCTCATGTGAACTACTGTACGTTAAAAATGCAGAGAAACTGTGAAGATCGATTCATTATTCCTTTAAAACAATGAAGATTTTTCACACATTTCTCTGAAAAAAGCAGTTTTAACGCCAGTGTCCAATGTTATTTAGAATTATTGTCAGGATGAAATTAAGCTTGAGCGTCAATACTTTGGCCATTCATATCTAAACTGTCATCGCCCATGAGGTACAGATAGGCGGGCATAATGCTGTCAGGTGTTGGCAAGACTTTTGGATCTTCCTCTGGATAGGCTTTGGCACGCATGGCGGTACGAGTCCCACCTGGGTTGATGCAGTTAAAACGAATGTTTGGGTAGGTATTTTCTGCGGCAAAGATTTTGCTCATGGCCTCAGTTGCAACTTTAGACACTGAATAAGCACCCCAAAGCGCACGTGCTTCACGGCCGACACTCGAACTGGTAAACACCACTGAGGCATGTTCAGATTTCTCTAGTAAAGGCAACAAGGCTTGAGTGAGGGCAAACGGTGCACGTAAATTTACTGCGAGTACATCATCCCAAACATCGACAGGATAATGTGCCAGTTCAACCCGATCGCCCAACATGCCTGCGTTATGCAAGATACCATCTAAACGACCAAACTGTTGCTCCAGTGTACTGACGAGCAACTCATAATCATGTGTTGATGCTGTTGACAGTTGTAGCGGCAAAATTGCCGGTTGTGGTGCGCCTAAGCCTTCAATTTCATCATAAATAACTTCAAGTTTATTCAAGGTGCGGCCATGTAATACAACGGTTGCACCATGCAGGGCATAACTCATCGCAGCAGCACGACCAATCCCATCACCAGCGCCTGTGATCAGGATAATACGATCTTTCAATAAATCTGGACGAGGTTGATATTCTGAGTATTTCATTGTTATGCCTCCTATTCTTATCTTAAAAATTTAATTCATCATACCCTGATTTTCTGACAAAACAGTGATTTTCTGTTTGATCAGCTGATGCAGTTCAGGAATGGTTTGAATAATGGCATCGGCTTGCCAAGCGGCAAGATCATCGCGTGATTCGACAGGCAAATAACCGTAAGCAGCCAAAATGGTGTACATGTCGGCATGACGACCTGCGTCAATATCGCGTGGATGATCACCGACATAGATAATCTCTTTCGCATCAAGCTCGAGTTGCTTTGCAGCCAAATACATCGGTTCTGGATCAGGTTTGGTTTTGCTGACATCTTCTGGGCAAACCAAGACAGCACAACGTTCAGTCAGATCCAGTTTTGCCAATAGAGACTCGCTTAGACCACGAGGTTTGTTGGTGACAATGCCCCACGGAATTTGATGTGCTTCCAGTTCTTCAAGTAATGGGTACATGCCGACAAATAGGTCGGTATCGACCACAATATTGTCACCATATACATCTAAAAAGCGTTGGCGATGCGCTAGAAATACAGGGTCTGTGACCTCTAATTCAGGATAAACCAACTTCACCATGGCACGAGCACCTTCCGATACTTGAGTACGAATGGTATCCGCATCAACTACTGGTCGTTGTTCATCGCGGCACATTTGTTGAATGATGCGAATGAAGTCTGCGGCAGTGTCAATTAATGTGCCATCTAGATCAAATAAAACCGCTTTCATTCAGCACCTGTATTGGTGGTATGCACCATGTAATTCACGTCAACATTTGGTGCTAACCAATAGTGTTTGGTAATTGGGTTGTAGTGCAAGCCTGTCATTTCTTTCAGCGTTAAACCTGCATTGCGAATATCATGCGCCATTTCTGAAGGGCGGATGAATTTATGATAATCATGCGTGCCTTTCGGCAATAAACGCAGCACATATTCCGCGCCAATAATCGCAAATAAATACGATTTAGGATTACGGTTAATGGTCGAGAAGAACACATGACCACCCGGTTTCACCAAGGTTTGGCAGGCTTTCACGATTGAAGCAGGATCAGGCACGTGTTCCATCATTTCCATACAGGTCACTACATCGTATTGACCTGCTTGCTCGAGTGCCAATTGCTCAACTGGGATTTGACGATATTCAATGTTTTGTACATTGTCTTGTTGTGCATGCAAACGACCGACAGCAAGGGGTGCTTCGCCCATATCGATGCCAAGGACATCTGCTCCGCGACGTGCCATGCTTTCAGCCAAGATGCCACCACCACAGCCGACATCCAGTACTTTTTTGCCAGCCAAACCACTGACACGTTCATCCACCCAGTTTAAACGTAAGGGATTGATTTGATGCAGTGGGCGGAATTCTGAATGTTGATCCCACCATTTGGCAGCCAATGCTTCAAATTTTGCGATTTCTTGTGGGTCAACATTCAATTGCGACATGGAAGTACCTCTATCAATATTTTATGGAGATGTTTTGTTGATCGAATCCTTAGAATATTAAACTCAGCAGTGTCTTGCTGAGTTCTCATCTCTCTTCAGGATAGACCTTCGGTTCGACCTACTTTTCTTTCGGGAAAAGTAGGCAAAACCATTGTCATCTGCAAAACCTGTTCACTTCTTGCATTTATCCAATCTATTGCAAAAACAATATATTGTAGATAGCCCGCAGGTTGCAGATGACGTTGTCGAGTATCTAGTTTCAGAGAATGTTTTGAGTCTGAATTTAGCCTAGTGTAGCGATTCTGGCAAAAAAAGCGATAAATCCAATAAAAAACTTCACAGAAGCAAAACGAATTGCTCGTGTTTGTTTTATATTTAGCATATAAACTTACGAAAAATGCTTAGAGGAAAAGCAAAGCCAATGAAAAAGTTAGTATTAGGTGGTTTGAGTGCAGTTGCGTTGGCATTCTCAATGAATGCGATGGCAGCAGATTTTGTGGCGGGTAAAGACTATACCGTGATTGCCAATCCGGGTAAGACATCAGCTCCTGCTGGTCAACTCGAAGTGCGTGAGTTCTTTTGGTACGGTTGCCCGCACTGTTTCAAGCTTGAGCCACATATGCAAACGTGGTTAAAACAAATTCCAAAAGATGTCTATTTCCTGCGTACGCCTGCGGCAATGAATAAAGTCTGGGAACAAGGTGCACGTGGTTATTACGTTTCAGAAGCACTGGGTGTACGCAAGAAGACCCATATTCCATTGTTCCATGCGATTCATGATGGCGGTCAGCAAATCTTTGACCAAGCCTCTCAAGCAAAATTCTTTGCGCGTTATGGTGTACCTGAGCAGAAATTTAACAGCATGTTTAACTCATTCCCAATTACGGCAAAAATTGCTGAGTCGAATAAATTGGCTCAGCAGTACCAGTTGACGGGTGTTCCTGCCGTTGTCGTGAATGGTAAATATGTGGTTCAAGGTGAAGACGGTAAAGTAACTCAAGTGGTTGATTATTTGCTAGAAAAAGAGCGTAAAGCCAAATAATTTACGTCGATCTGCAATAAAAAAGGACTGTAGTGACAGTCCTTTTTTTATTTAATTTTGGTCAATCTGTAGATCTTTTAAATCAATCTGAACTTTCTGTGTTGGTAGAGACAAAGCCTGATTCACATAAAGATTAATCAGCTTCTCACGCGAACCAATCGAGCGTTGGTAATAGCTTGAGTTTAATAATAATGCTGCACCGTAGGTCAAAGACCAGATATAAGACAGATAATCACGAATCGACATATCGTAATTCTGTGATTTTAAATATTTTTCAGTCATATCTTTCAATGAAACAATACGCTGCTGACGAATCGCATACAGCTCATCAAACAAATGTTTTAACTTCGACTCAGTCATGGTCAGATGTTCTTCTAGCTGATGCAGCAGAATGGTACGACTAGGTGAGGTTAGATGATAAAGCATATAACGCGGTGCGTATTCTTTGACATCGGTATTGTATTTATCTGAAATTTTTAAGATTTCTTTTTCATTTTGAATTATCAGTTCCAGCAACAGTTCATTCTTGCTACGGAAATGTTTGTATAGCGTACCTTTGGCAATATCCAGTTCCGCAACCAGTTCATCTAAGGTCATTTCTTGGTTGTTTTCTAATAATAGCTTTTCCGCAACCTGCAAAATTTTTTCTTTACGAATTAAGAACTGAGTATGACGATCAGGATTCATGATGCTTATAAGCTCCTCATAGTGTTCTGGACTGCGTTTGCATTAGTGTCTAATGCATCATAACGCTAAGCAATGCTTTTATATATCAAACTTTGGTTTGGATCAGGTCAAGCGTTTTGTGGTTCCCAGTTAGAAATGCCACTGAAGAGTAAACGGACTTGAGTCGCTGCATTGTCGATAAATAAGTTTTGTTGTTCGAGTAGATGATCAATCGTGAATTGTTTGGGTAAATTGATCCACGTCATTGCCCATGTAAACGACATATTAATCAAAATCGTAGATAAGACTTGCAAGTCTTTGGCTTCTTTAATGTGTTTGAAGGTTTCGAGTTTGCACAGATCAATGGCGAGGTCTTCAATTAGAAACTCAATTTCACGTGCGATCGCAATGCGGACTGTTTCTGAGCCGCCCCAACGTTCTGCAATCATAAACTGCCATTGTTGCGGGCTATGATTCACGGCCTGTACAAAAAGTTCAATACTGGTACGGGTTTTGGCACTGCCACTGTGTTTCAAATAACTTTGCCCTAATTGATGGATCAAGCTTTTTAAATGCAAAGAGACTTGATCAACCAGTTCTTGGCCCAGTGTGTCCATATCTTGGAAATGACGATAAAACGCTGTTGGGACTAAACCAACCTCGCGAGCAACTTCACGCAAACTAATACTACTAAATGAGCGCCCAGCAGTGCTGAGATGAAGTGCTGCATCTAGTAGAGCCTGCCGACTCTGTTGTTTTCGTTCATCTCTAATCGACATGAATAAGACTCGTTGAAACCGTACAGCAGAGTCTAGCAAAAAAAACAGAAACTTTTTAGTCCTTGTCCATTGCTAAATGCCAATGTTTTTGATCTTTAACTAATCAACGCTTGCTAGATATGAGTTCAAAGCCTGCGCAAATTTTAAATTTTTTCCTTATTTTAAATGGCTTATTAAAAAGTATAAAAAATATTCAAAAAATTAGTGAACAAGTGTTGACTCAGTGAACACAAATAAATATAGTGTACACATGTTCACTACACGAACATTTGTTCACTCAAAATAAATAGCCAGATACAAAACGAGGAACGTATGAACGCAGAGTTAAGTTATCAGCCACATTGGATTCGAGAAGATTTCGTTGATTTTATTTTGCAAAAAATAAAGCCAACTTTTGCTTGGAAACGCATTCTTGCAGAAGTGACTGCCGTACAGCCACTCAGCTCGGATATGGTGTTATTGACGATAAAGCCTAATCATAATTTTGATTATAGCCAAGTCCAAGCAGGTCATAGTGTTTTGATTACCTTGATGATCAATGGGGTATATCAACAACGTAGTTATTCAATTATTGATGTCACGCCACAGGGTGAAATTCGTCTTGGGATTAAAGTCCAAGGTGTGGTATCGAAAGCAGCACAACAATTGTGTGTAGGCGATCGTTTCGAGATCTCACAGGCACAAGGTGACTTCGTCTTACATCAAGGGCAGCAACCTGCATTACTGATTGCTTCAGGTTCAGGGATTACCGCGATTTATTCTTTATTGCAACAAGCACTACAACAGCAGCTTGAACAGATTCATGTGGTTTATTTTAACCGTGCCGAAGTATTGCATCAGGACATCTTGGCCTTGGCAGAGCAATATCCACAGTTGCACTATCATTTCTTTAATACCGCAGAGCAAAAACAGCATTTAGATGCAGCATTGTTAGAGAAATTAGTCCCAAATTTTAAAGAGATGCAAGCTTATGCCTGTGGTCACCACAGCATGATGCGCCAAGCGCAAGACATTTATACGCAACAGGATGCGGCTGGAAATTTTCATCAAGAGTTTTTCCAACCGATCCAAATTGAGCATTCAAGTGCAGCTCAACCGATTAGTTTCCGTCGTGCGCAACAGAATTTTATTGCAACGACCAATCTATTAAGTAGTGCAGAACAAGCAGGTTTACGTCCACAACATGGTTGCCGTATGGGTGTATGTAACCGCTGTAGCTGTACCAAAGTCAGTGGTGTGACGCAGAACGTGATCACAGGCGAAATTGATGATCAACCGAATCGTCCAATCAAGTTATGTGTGAGCCAGGCCTTAAGCCCAGTCACGATTGACCTATAAAAACAAAGATATTTGAGGATTAGCACAATGAATATGGCATTAGAATTTAAAACCGTATCAAAGTCAGCGCATTTAACCCCTGAACAAGTCGAAGAGTTTGGTCGCCGTGTCGAGCAAATACGTCTAGATGTGATGCAAAATCTCGGTGAGCAGGATTCAAAATATATCTATAAAGTGCGTAATTTCGTACGTTATACCGAAATCGCATCACGCGGTATGTTGATGTTCGGTGGCTGGATCCCACCCGTATGGTTGCTGGGGACAGCCATGCTGGGTGTGTCTAAAATCGTCGAGAACATGGAGCTTGGACATAATGTGATGCATGGTCAGTTTGACTGGTTGAATGACCCAAGCTTGCGTGGCGAAGACTACGACTGGGATAACACCTGTTCAGGCAATGACTGGCGCTTTACCCATAATTATATGCATCACACCTATACCAATATTGTCGGTAAAGACCATGATGTCGGTTATGGCATTTTACGAGTAACAGAAGATCAAAAATGGGAAGTGCGTCATTTGGCCAATATTCCGTTGGCTTTACAGTTGATGTTCTTTTTCCAATGGTATGTTGGGGTACAAAACCTGCATTTGGAAGATGCGTTGGTCTATAAAACCAAAACATGGAAACAGGTTTGGGCGGATGCATCAGATTTCCGTAAAAAAGCGACGCGTCAGGTGTTAAAGGACTATGTGTTTTTCCCTGCAATTGCAACGATTAACTTTATTCCAGTATTGGCTGGAAATGCAGTTGCAAACATCATACGTAATTTATGGTCATCTGCGGTGATTTTTAATGGTCACTTTACGGAAGATGCTGAAACCTTTGAAGCAGATAATACTGAGAATGAGACCAAAGCGCAGTGGTATCTGCGTCAGATCCGTGGTTCGAGTAACTTTACCGGTGGTAAATGGATGCACTTTATGAGTGGTAATTTGAGCCATCAAATTGAGCATCACTTGTTCCCAGATATGCCTGCTAATCGTTATGAGCAAGTTGCACCACAAATCAGAGCTTTATGTGCTGAATATGGCGTGAACTACAACGAAGCTAACTTTATGAAGCAGTTCTGGACGGTTTGGGTTCGTTTAGCAAGATGTTCTTTGCCAAATGATATGGCTGCACAAGTGGCTCAAACTTGGACGAATCTCAAATCGAAGTTTAAGTTTGCTTAAGCGATGACTAATTCTGTGAATTGTAACGAATAAGTAAAACTGGAAGCACGTGTAATTGAGATATACTATGGCGCAATGATATTTGTGCCATAGTTTTAAGGAATCGTTATGCGTATTGACCAAAGAACATTAGACCAATTACGTGAGGTCAAAATTACCCGTAACTTTACTCGTTACGCAGAAGGCTCAGTTTTGGTTGAGTTTGGTCATACTAAAGTGTTGTGTACCGCAAGCATTGAGAATTCAGTACCTCGTTTCTTGAAAGGTCAGGGACAAGGTTGGGTGACGGCTGAATATGGCATGTTACCGCGCTCAACGCATACTCGCAGTGATCGTGAAGCGGCACGCGGTAAGCAAACGGGCCGTACGCAAGAAATCCAACGTTTAATTGGTCGTAGCTTACGTGCCATGGTGGATTTGAAGAAATTAGGCGAGAACACCATTACGATTGACTGTGATGTGATTCAAGCTGATGGCGGAACACGTACAGCAGCAATTACAGGCGCAGCAGTGGCTTTGGTTGATGCGATGAACGTATTGCTTAGTAACAAGAAAATTAAACAGGATCCATTAAAAAGCTTAGTCGCAGCAATTTCTGTCGGGATGTATCAAGACGAAGTTTTACTCGATTTATGCTACGAAGAAGATTCAAATTGCCAAACCGATTTAAACGTGGTGATGACGCAGGCTGGTGAATTTATTGAAATTCAAGGAACGGCAGAAGACAAGCCGTTTACGCGCCAGCAGTGCAATGCCATGTTAGAGCTTGCAGAAAAAGGAATCGCAGAATTGATTCAGAAGCAACAGCAGGCACTCGGTTGGTAAGCTCCAGTTGATAGTGCGGGCGGTCTGGTTTTTTTAGACCGCCTTTTTTTTTATTCATTTTTTGTCATCGAATTGCGATCAAATCATCATCGAATTGTCATTTAGATTGTATTGACTATCTGCACTGATATTTAACGGATAGTCAAATGCGAAATTTCTTTTTAGCGTTGCTTAGTAGCAGTTGCTTGTTACTCAGTGCCTGTAACGACAGTGATGGCGATAATAATAATCCTACGCCAAGTCCAAAGCCGCCCACATCTACATGCAAAATTCACTGCGCGCCATAAACAAGAACAATAAGGAAATAAATCAATGAATCGTCGTGATTTTTTATTAAATTCAACCAAAGCTTTGTTTGGTACTGCAGCACTCACCAGTTTCCCAATGAGTATTCAAAAAGCACTTGCGATTGATGCCAAGGTAGAAACAGGCACCATTAAAGACGTTAAACATGTGGTGATTTTGACCCAAGAAAATCGTTCTTTTGATAATTATTTTGGGACGTTGAAAGGTGTACGTGGTTTTGGTGACCGTTTTACTATTCCTTTAAGCCAAGGTCGTAAAGTCTGGGAACAGTATGATGCCAACAAGAATAAGGTCTATCCATATCATTTAGACAGCAGTCGCGGCAATGCACAGCGTGTCAGCGGTACACCACACTCATGGACCGATGGTCAATATGCTTGGGATCATGGCCGTATGGGCAGTTGGGTGCAATACAAGCAACCGCAATCGATGGGCTATTACAAGCAACAAGAAGTTGAATTCCAGTTTGCCTTAGCCAATGCCTTTACCCTGTGTGATGCTTACCACTGCGCCATGCATACGGGAACCAACTCAAACCGTATGTTTATCTGGACGGGAACCAATGGCCCAACAGGCGCCAATGTTGCTAGTGTAGTCAATGATCTGGATGCGATTGGCCCATCGACCACAGGTTATGACTGGACCACCTATCCTGAGCGTTTGCAACAAGCTGGTGTCAGCTGGAAAGTGTATCAAAACATGCCTGACAACTTTACTGATAATCCATTAGCAGGATTTAAAAAGTATCGTCGTGCCAATGAGTTATCAGGCAAACCAGTCAATAACAGCACCATTTGCCCAGCCTATGATCCAGCAATTGATGCCAGTCAACCTTTGTATAAAGGCATTGCCAATACCATGCCAGATGGTGGTTTCTTAGGGACATTTAAAGAAGACATTGCTAAAGGGCAATTACCGCAAGTAAGTTGGTTAGTCGCACCTGCAACCTATAGTGAGCATCCAGGGCCATCAAGCCCAGTGCAGGGAGCATGGTATATCCAAGAAGTTCTCAATGCGCTGACTGAGCGTCCTGAGCTGTGGAGCCAAACCGTTTTCTTGATCAATTTTGACGAAAATGATGGCTTCTTTGACCATGTACCTTCGCCAAGTGCACCTTCAATGGATGCATCAGGCACGGTCTATGGCAAATCGACGCTCAGCAAAGAGCAAATGTCTTATGAATATGCGACACATGCTAAGGCTTCGAATGGGCAGCCTAATTTCACTGACCCAAAAGTGAGTAATGGAGTCGGAGTCTATGGACCGGGCATCCGTGTGCCGATGTATATCATTTCACCATGGAGTCGTGGTGGTTGGGTCAATTCCCAAGTGTTTGATCACTCTTCCGTGATCCGATTCTTGGAGCAATGTTTTGATGTGAAAGAGCCGAATATTAGTCCATACCGTCGTGCAGTGTGTGGTGACTTGACCTCAGCATTTAATTTTAAAACGCCAAACTTACTGCCTGTGCCAGATTTATCCGGTAAGAAGAGCAAAGCAGAGGCGGATGCGATTCGCAAAGCACAGGAGCGTTTATCTCAGGTCAGCCGTCCGCTTAGTCAGACCGATCCTGTGCAGGAGATGGGGATTCGCCCATCGCGTGCACTGCCTTATGTCCTGCATAGCAGTGCCAAAGTTGATGCTGTGGCTAAAACCGTGAAATTGATGTTCTCAAATACGGGCACACATGCGGCCGTGTTTCATGTCTATGACAAATTGAATTTAGAAGCAGTTCCACGTCGTTATATGGTGGAAGCAGGTAAGCAACTGGATGATGTTTGGCAGACTAAAGAGAATCGATATGATCTATGGGTATTGGGGCCAAATGGTTTCCATCGCAGCTTTACGGGTAATCTAACTCAAACCGCACAAATTCAAGCACTTCCAGAAATTCGTGTCTGTATGGAGGAGTGTGATCCAAAGATTTTCTTAAAAGTCCGCAATGATGCTACACAAACAGCAAAACTGGTGGTCAAAGCCAATGCCTACTTACCAAATAAGAGCTGGCAAATTGAAACGGCTGCGACTGAAAAAGAACTGAGCTGGGACATGACTGAGTTTGGGGGATGGTACGATTTTACCGTCACGATTGAAAATGATCCAAGCTATAGCCGTCGCTTTGCTGGACGTATTGAAACCAATGAGGACTCAATCTCTGATCCGTATATGGGCTTTTCAGGAAATTAAGGTTATTTGATATGAGCCTAAAGCAGTCTAAGTCAATCTTAGACTGCTTTTTATAGGTTGAAAATTATCTTAGTAAAAACCAGTAGATACATAGAAGTATCAATATGAGCAGCGTGATAAAACCGACGACAAATACTTCAGTGCTGTCAAAATCTACTCGTTGTCCAAGCCGGTAGCAACGTACAACTCCATAGCCAAGGCTACGAATTACACCTTCAAAAATAATCTCAAAAATTAGGTCAATGAATAGAAAACGGAACAGCTTAAACAGCACATGAAACACAGCTTCGAATATGGTATCCATACTTATTATTTTAATAAATTGAGCTGTTTAGCATTTTAAGCTTACATAGATTGAAATGAAAGCAGACATAAAGCCATCATGGTCAACACAACATTACCGAGAGTTTACATGCCTGTAACACAGCCCACTGATTTGACTCATTTTAATTTGATAGATTGAGCCAAATTGAAAGAAACAAGTTTAAGGGGAAATAATGATGCTACAAGTATTTTTGGTTTTACTCACTGCAGTAACATTCGTACTTATGGCGGCTGACCCTCGCCCAACTGATTCGACTGAAGCCAAATCAGCATGGCAAGTTGAAACGACACAATTGAATAAAGCAGAGGTTTTAGTAGAACAAAAGCCGCTGAAACAAGAAAAAGACCTTGATCAGGCTTAAGCGTTAAAACGCATGGATAAATCAACTGCGCGTACGTCTTTGGTCAATACGCCCATGGAAATGTAGTCTACGCCAGTGCTTGCCACTTCACGTAAATTCTCAATGGTAATATTACCAGAAGCCTCTAATTTACAACGACCTGCCACATGTTTGACCGCATCAATCATCTGTTGCTGGCTAAAGTTGTCCAACATGACAATATCAGCACCTGCTTCAAGTGCTTGATTGAGTTCATCCCACGTCTCAACTTCAACCTCTACAGGTTTACCTGGCGCAATGGTATGTGCTTTGGCAATTGCTTGAGCAATTCCACCCGCCGCCATAATGTGATTTTCTTTAATTAAGAATGCATCAAATAAACCTAAACGATGATTTTGACCACCGCCGATGGCAACCGCGTATTTTTGTGCAATACGTAAGCCGGGTAAGGTTTTACGGGTATCGAGTAGTTTGGTATGTAAACCTTCCAGTTGTTGCACATAGCTAGCCGTTTTGGTTGCCACAGCTGAGAGGGTTTGCACAAAGTTTAAAGCAGGGCGTTCTACGGTGAGTAAACTACGTGCAGAACCAGCAAGTTTTAAGAATGCTTCATTTGCCGCAACATGTTCGCCTTCTTGCTTGAGCCATGTGATTTGAACAGCGCTGTCATAGGCTTGAATTAACGCATTGACCCAAGGCTGACCCGCCAACACCATATCTTCACGTGTAATAATGGTTGCAGTGGCTTGTTCATCTTCAGGTGTGAGCATGGCGGTAATATCACCGTCCCCAATATCTTCTTGTAATGCTTGTTGAATATTGATTTGAATAGATTGTTCAAGCAAAGATTGAGGGATACTCATACCATTTCCAGTATATTTTTGACTAAAAAACTTGTGCGTTATATTAGCACTCTACTCATAAAAAATAAGTATTTCATCTCGATTATTCGTGATAAAGCATGTCAGAATGGGCAAGATAAATATTAAATTGCTGATTCGAGTCACCATGCAACAATCTAGATTTACTCAAGTTCAAGATGGGATATTGGCTGGCGCAACACAAATTTCATCGCCAAATTTTAATGCCCGACCTACAGATACCGATATTCAACTAATTGTTATTCATAATATTAGTTTACCACCCTCACAGTTTGGTGGTGGTTATATTCAACAATTCTTTCAGAATCAGCTGGATTGGTCATTACATCCTTACTTCCAAACCATTGAGGGAATGAAGGTTTCAGCGCATCTATTGATTTTGCGTACAGGTGAAGTGATTCAGTTTGTGAATTTTAATGACCGTTCGTGGCATGCAGGCCGTTCTAGCTATTTGGCATTGAAAGAATGTAATGATTATTCGATTGGAATAGAGCTAGAAGGAAGTGATGATCTACCTTTCGAAGCTGAGCAATATCAAGCATTGGTTGAAGTCGTGAATAGTTTACGCCAAGCATATCCAAAAATTCAAAATCATATTGCAGGCCATTCCGACATTGCGCCAAAACGGAAAACCGATCCTGGCTTATATTTTGATTGGCAATTGTTTCGGAACCTATTGTCCCAGCAAAAATTCGCCCAAAAAACATCGTTGGATTTATAATTTCACAACGAAATCTATTCGGACTTTCATTACAATAACGCTTTTTAAAATATAAGCCGTAGGTGAATGCGATGGCATTGTGGCGATCGACTGTAATTGTCAGTGCAATGACGATGTTATCTCGAGTGTTGGGGCTGGTACGTGATGTGGTGCTACTCAATGTATTTGGTGCAGGTAAGGACTTCGATACCTTCGTTGTTGCCTTTCGTATTCCCAACTTTTTCCGACGCTTATTTGCGGAAGGGGCTTTTTCTCAGGCTTTCATTCCTGTTCTGACCGAATATAAGACCAGTCGTGCCCATGCTGAAGTCCAGATTCTGATTAGTCGGGTGTTTGGCTGTTTGCTTACAGCGATGTCCTTATTGACCTTTGTCGCTATGGTGGCTGCCCCAGCGATTATTTATCTGTATGCGCCTGGTTTCCATAACGATCCTGAAAAATTCGATCTCGCCGTGGATATGTTCCGTCTGACTATTCCATATTTGATGTTTATGTCATTGACGGCTTTTGCCAGCAGTATCCTCAACAGCTATGGTTCATTTGCTTCACCTGCATTTTCTCCTGTATTACTCAATGTGGCGATGATTGCAGGGGCGTGGTGGTTAACGCCGTATATGGCGGAGCCAATTATGGCGTTGGGCTGGGCTGTGGTTGCTGCGGGTGTTTTACAGCTGGCGATTCAGATCCCTGAATTATGGAAAAAGAACTTATTGATTCCACCTAAAGTGGACTTCAAACACGAAGGGGTGGATCGTATTTTAAAACTGATGCTGCCAGCCTTGTTTGGGGTGTCAGTGACTCAGATTAACTTATTGCTCAATACAATCTGGGCATCATTCATGCAAGATGGCTCGGTGTCATGGCTATACAGTGCCGAGCGAATGACTGAGTTGCCATTGGGATTGATTGGTGTGGCGATTGGTACGGTGATTTTACCTTCGCTTTCTGCACGTCATGCAGAGCAAGATCAAGCCAAATTTAGAGGCATGATAGATTGGGCTGCCAAGATTATTATGTTGGTTGGTATTCCCGCAAGTATTGCGTTATTTATGCTGTCCACACCGATTATTCAGGCCTTGTTCCAGCGTGGTGAATTTACTGTAGAAGATACGCGAATGACGGCATTAGCCCTGCAATGTATGAGTGCAGGTGTGATTTCATTTATGTTGATCAAAGTATTTGCGCCAGGCTTTTATGCACAACAAGATACTAAAACCCCGGTTCGTGTCGGCTTAATGGCAGTGGCAGCCAATGCCATTCTAAACGTAGTCTTTATTGGCTTTTTTAAGTTAATCGATTGGCATGCTGAGCATATGGCGCTCGCACTAGCATCTTCGGGTTCAGCTTTAGTCAATGCAGGTATGCTGTATTTCTATTTGCATAAACGTAATATCTATCGTTTTGGGACACATTGGAAAAAACTGGCATTGCAATATGCAGTTGCCAATATTGCCATGATTGCTGCGCTTTGGTATGGCTTAACCTGGTACCAAGGCGATATTTCACAATGGCTACGTATTGCTGAAGTGATTGGCTTGTGTGTCATTGGTGTCGTTGCCTATGCTGTAGCATTGTTGGCTACGGGTTTCCGACCAAGACATTTAAAAGCTTAAATTAGATTCAATTAAAAAATTAAACCCTCCAAATGGAGGGTTTTTATTATTTCACTTCAAGTAATTCAATATCGAAAATTAAAGTACTGTTTGGTCCTATTGCATCGCCCGAACCGACATCACCATAGGCAAGATTTGCTGGAATAAAGAAACGTGTTTTGCCACCTTCTTTCATGGTTTGAACACCTTCAGTCCAACCCGCAATCACTTGGCTAAGCTTGAATTCAAGAGGGTGGTTGCGTGCGATTGAACTGTCGAACACCGTTCCATCGAGCAAGCGGCCTTCATAGTTTACTTTAACCATTGATGTCGCTTTCGGTGATTTACCTTGGCCTTGTTGTAATACTTGGTACTGTAGGCCTGATTTCGTGGTCACGATATCTGCTTTCTTGCCATTTTCAGCTAAAAAGGCTTTGCCTGCTTGATCATTTTTTTGTGCTTGTTCTTGAAACTCAACCAGCTGTTTGGCTTCAAGGCGTTTTTTATATTGATTGAGTACAGTCGCCATTTCCTCATCGGTTAAAGATGCTGTTTTACCTTGAATAGCTTCTTGTAAGCCTTGTACAAAAGTTTCGATATTTAAGTCTTTTAAAGTCTCGGCATTGCCTCTGCCCATGAGATAACCGTAGCTATATCCGAGTTGATCTTTTTGTGGGCTTTTTTGTGTAATTGATGCTGCTTGAACCGTTCCGATGGTTGAAGCAATTAAAATGAGACCTAATCTTTTCATTATTTCTTCCAAAAAATAAAGGAGAGCATAGGCTCTCCTTAAGATCATTTACTTAACAGCGATTAATTCTACATCAAAAATTAATGTGCTATTCGGTGGGATCGAACCAGGAACACCTTGTTCACCGTAACCTAAGTTTGCAGGAATATAAAGTGTTGCTTTACCACCTTCTTTCATCAGCTGTAAACCTTCAGTCCAGCCTGGAATCACTTGATTCAGTGGGAATTCAATTGGCTCGCCACGGTCATAAGAGCTATCAAAGACTTTACCATCAGCAAGTTGACCTTTGTAGTGAACTTTCACAACAGAAGTTGCGGCAGGCTGTTTACCTGTACCTTCTTTAGTGATTTTATATTGCAAGCCTGAAGCGGTGGTTTTCACACCTTCTTTTTTCGCATTTTCTGCTAAAAAGCTGTTGTTGGTCGCTTCGACTTTTTTGGTCTCATTCGCTTGCTTTTGTTGCAGCTCTTTTTGAAACTCGACATAAGCCGCTTGTAACTCTTCTTCTGTGTAGGCTGCTGGTTTTTGTGCATGTCCGTCACGGAAACCAGTAATAAATGCACTGGTTTCTAATTCTGGTGGGGTTTGTTTTGCAACTTCATAACCTAATGCATAACTGATTTTTGCCACAGGTGCTGCATTTTTGTCAGCCTTGGCGCCAAACTCAGTGGTTGGATTTTTAGTAGCGTAGTAAATAGGAACGAGCGCTGCACCGCCTAAAACAGCTGCGACAACGAAAGGTAAAGCTTTACTCATGAGATGTCCCAAAGCGAGATTTTAATAAAAAATATGCCGTTGATCTTAGCATGTATAGGCTTAGGCATTGAATAATAAACAGCAAAAATGCATGGATTTTTTGTATGAGGATTGAGTCATTTATGAAATCAATGAGCATTCTTGTTGAAATAAAAAAACCAGAGAATTTATAGCCCTCTGGTTTCTTTTATTCAATATTAGAGCAATTATTTGCTGGTCTGATATTGATACTGAGTAATTTGATAGCTCGGGATCTGATCGAGAATAAGACCATCAATCTCAAGCCCAGCATTCACAAAATAAGATTTTGCGAGTTCAATATCTTTCAGTTGTGTCTGACCATATTGCACTAAACACAGATTAAAACCTGTAAATTGAGCAAGGTTTAAACTATCCGAGGTTGCAAGTACGGGTGCTGAACTGATCAAGATGTAGTCATATTGATTACTGATCTGTTGCATTAACTGTGCAAAAATTGATTGATGTGAACTAATAGAAGCCTCATCATTGCTTTGTCCACGGCCAATTAGACTCAAATTCGGATAAGTTGTATTCACGATAATTTGATCTAGGTTGGCTTGTCCGTGTAAATATTCAGATAAGCCTACCTTTGCAGTGCTATTGAAAAGTTGATCGAGTTGACCACGATAAAGATCACTGTCAATGACTAAGACTTTTTGTCCAGCTTGACTGAGATAAAGTGCCAAATGTTGAGCAATGATACCTTGATTTTGATCAGGCGTTACACTTGTTATGAGTGCAACATTATGCTGTTTTTGCTGTAACTTAAAACGTAAAGTCGGGATAAATGTCTTGAGTGCGCGTAACTCAGGAGCAGTTTTATGTTTCGCTTTAGGCAATTCAACATAAGTGTTAATTCCGACAGCCTGTTCAATTTCACCGCGATGACGTACGCCTGTTTGTAACATATTACGCATTAGAGCAATAAGTACACCTATAAATCCTCCAACCAAAATTGAAAGAATTAAGATAATTAATTTAAGAGGTTTAATTGGTTTGGTTGGTTCTACGGGATAATCTAATACCCGTAAAGTTCCCGTTTCACCAGCTTTCGATAAGCTTAAAGACTGGTACGTTCCTAATAGGTTAGTATATAGTTGAGTCTGTACTTGTACATCTCGATAATATTGTAAATATTGGCTTTGTGTATTTGGTAGTTTTTTTAATGCACCATTTAACTCATTAATTTTTTTATTAAATACACTAATTTGGGCATTAATTTCTTGCATCATTGGGTGTTGTGCAGTGTATTGTGCCGCCAACTCAGCCTTTTTTTGTTCCAACTGAACTTTTTGTGTTTCAAGCTCAACACTTTGTTTTAAATAAAGCCCAGCTTCTTGTTGAATATCAATAGTGCCATGTGTTTCACGGAAAGTATTAAATTTTTTTTCTGTTTCTTCCAACTCTTGCTTCAGCTTTGGTAATTGATGATTTAAAAAGTTTAAAGATTTTTCTTTTTCTGCAGACTTTGTCGCCAGATTTTGTTCTTGGTAAGTTTCTATAATGTGATTTAACACTTTCATGATGTGGGCTTTGTCTGTCCCATCATAATTGATTGTGATAATTCCTGTTTGCTTTGTAAGCTCAACGGCCTTTAAGTTTTGTAAAATGGCTTTAACTGCTGTAAGTGTTGATTGCTTTTGTACAATGTATTGCCCTTTAATAGGTTGCTTACTTGAAATATTAATGTTCCAAGTTAAGCCTAAGGGGGTAGAGGCTGTTCGTTGATTTAAGGTGCCTTGAAATACTTCTAAACCTGTTTTTACAGAAATCAGGCTAAAATTTTGCCCAGAGAAAGCCAAAATCAGATTTTGATCTAAATATTGTGCTGGAACATCAAATTTATGAATTGAAAACTCTGCTTTATGGTTTTTAACTTTTATTTGATCAACTAAATAATTAGTATAAAAATTGTTTGGATTAAAAAGATTTTGAAAAAAAGATTGGTCTGGTTGAATTTGGAGATCAAGATTCAGATCCTGAATCGCCTTTCCCAAAATTGAACGAGACTGTAAAACTTCAATTTCAGTTTGAATCGATTGCTGACCACCACCAAGATTAATACCAGCGAAGCTACCCAAAGAGGCTAATTGTGGACTTAAATTTGCTAAGCTACTCTGTTTATTATCAACTATTTGAATTTTTGCATCAACAGAATAAGTTTTTTTTGCAAGTTTAAGGTAAACCCCTGCACAGACGATAGCAAGTACAGTACAAAAAATGATAAGTTTCCATTGGACAATAAGAGTATAAAATAGTTCTCTAAGGTCAATTGTATCATCAGTCATTTGTGTATTTTGATTCATAAGGAAACAACTATCTAAAATTTTAAAGTAACAGTCTGGTGCCTGTGCTATTTAAATAGCTAAATTGGCAGGTTTATATTCACTTACCTAATTGATCAAAACTATAAAGTGCATTTGAGAATGGTATAATTTGGTTGACCATACGTTGCCAACGGGTTAAGCCTGTCGCATCAATATAAACAATATCATTTCTTTGCATTTTAAATTGATTGGCTAAAGCAAGATTACCTAAACTGCTTAAATTTAAGTGATAAAGAGTTGAATGCCGATCAGCTAAATTAGTACGTAGTATATAAATACGTGCCGCACTAGCCGAGTATGGGTTAATCCCTTCACTTTCACCAAGAACATCACTTAAAGTCATTCCTTGGTCACGTAAAGGCAAAGCCTGACTTTTACTTGACTCTCCCATTACATACAGCTTTTGGTTTTGTTTGGTATTAACGAAAATGGTATCATTTGGTCGTATCAATAATTTATGGAGTGAAAAGCCTTTTTTCTCTAAATCAACTAGATTTAAGTTATAAGAGATACCCTGCCGAATAAGTTGAATTGCTGTATTGTCACCTGTTTCGGGGTTAACTCCACCAGCCATACTGAGTGCCGTGTATAAGCTGATCGGTTGATCTTTTAGCGTATATTGCCCACTTTTCATGACTTGCCCGTTTACAAAGTAACGATTGCCCTCATACGATAATACTCTAACAATAACATCTGGTGTTTTAAGATAATGAGCAAAAGAATTTCTTAAATTTTTATTGAGTTCAAGAACAGTTTGACCGGCCGCATGCACTTTACCAATGAGTGGTAAATATAGATTTCCATTGCTATCAATCGAGTACCCAGATGCCTGAATGTTATTTGAATCTTGAAGAGTTGGTGGTGTGATTTCTGGGTAGGCCCACAGTTGGATTGAAAGTACATCTCCCGAACTTAAACGGTATGGAGTAGATTGAGAGTGAAATAAAGACGCTAAATCTGAGCTATCTGAATTTTCCGTGTAAAGGGGCATTTGAAGGTTTGCTTGAGTTAATTGAACTACAGAAACCTCAGCTCCTTGTTCTGTCTTATAGTGGCCTTTCTCAGGGATATCATAAGTTTGAAGTCCTGAGGTAACAGCGCATCCTGAAAGACTTAAAATGCATGTAGATAATAAAAATGAGGCGCTCTTAAACTTCACAGCTTAACCCTTCGTTTGTAATTTTGAATCAGATTCTTGCGGAATTGTAGACTATAATTAAAACGAGATATAGTTTTTTTTAAATATTAGAGCATATAGTTAAAAAATGAGCTTTTTAAGGGTTGTTATATTCCGTATAATAACGAGAGTATATCCTCTAGATAGACTCATGAAGATTTGTTATCACTACAATGTATCAAACTTATGATATTGAAATGATTTTGTTTTTTGCATGATGTTGATGATTATTGTAAAATTAATTTTTAAGCATGATCCCGATAGTTTAGATCATGTAAAGAGTAAAAAACTTCAATGTATTGGCAATAAAATGTTGTTAAATATTGAAGTGAAAAATATTTATGATGGTAATTATATCGTGAGATTGATAACAATTGAAAGATTAATAAAACATCAATTCAAAAAGCGGAGAGGGGCAGAAGTGATTAAGTTGATGCTGTCGGTTTAATAGATTTGATATTTGCAATAAATACAGTGCTACAGTGGTTTAATAGAGTTGAAAAATGCAATTTCTGAAATTAATGATTAATAAGTTCAAAAATAGAATATTTACGAACTCAATTTGGATGATGTCAGAAAAGCTAGTATCAATTTTTGGACTGATATTTGTTACATCATTTGTAGCGAAATATATAGGTCCTGAAAACTTTGGGAAATTAACTTTAGCTAGTTCAGTTTTTGCCACCATACAAATTGTAGCAATGTTTGGTTCGGAAAATATAATTTTTCAAAAAACTGCAAAAGATAGAAAGTTTGGTGAATATATTATTAGTGCGACAAAGCTAACACGAGATTTTATATATATTACTCTGTCATTGATTACTTTAATATATATATATATAGCGACAGATTCATTAACTTTTATTTTCTCATTGGCTACAAGTTTAGCAGTATATTTTGCAGTTCATGATGTCTATAGTATCTATTTTAATGCAATATTAGAATCCAAAATAAATGCATTTTGTAATATTTTGGCGCTGATCACATCTTTGTTGATTAGATATTTTATAGCTAAATTTCAATTAGCGATTGAGTTATTGTGTGTCCCAATTGTTATAATTACACTGCTTCCATTTTTGTTGAGAAAATTTATTTTTAATAGAAGGAGGGTTATAAAAAAAGAGATAAACAATGAACGATTAAAAAAATATAGGCGGTTTATGTTGTCTGTTGGGGGAAAGTTATTTTTATTTTCATTATCAGTTGCTTTTTTTTCTAGGAGTTCTCAATTAGCTTTAGGAATAAAGTCGCAGTATGAGCTAGGTCTTTTTACGGTGGTAATGACACTTGGTGGAAGTTTTTATTTCGTTTTACTAGCAGTGATTTCTTCATATTTTACTAAAATTTATCAAGAAGTTAATTTAGAAAAAACTCAAAAAATGGTTGCTTTTTTAAGTGTAATTATAATTTGTATATCAACTTTTTTTATATCTTTCTTTGGTCTGTTTGGTGGGAAAGTAGTTAATTTTTTATATGGAAAAGAGTTTTTAGTAAGTAACGAAATTTTAATACTAGCGGTTGTATTAACGATGTTTTCTGGATTGTCAACAATTGCTGAACGATATCTTTTAAAGTTTAATGCATATGATTATCTTAAAAAGAAAACATTGTATTCAATGGCACTTAATATAATTTTGACTATCATATTTGTGTATTATTGGGGGTTGATGGGTGCAATGCTAGCAATGTTAATTTCTGAGGTAATAGCGAGTACGGTTCTAAATTACTTTTATAAAAATGGAATAATTTTTAAAATGCACAAAATGATTTTTTCTCCTTTAATTTATCGGAAATATTAAGTTGAAAATTCTTGACTGATGCTGTTGGTTTGTTTATAATTTTAATAGCTTTTGCTGTGTCGAAATTTGGGTTGCTTTGGAAGGTGGATGTTGTGCAAATAGTAAAAACCCTATCGATAGTAATGCCGGCCTATAATTCTGAAAAATATATAGAAAAAACATTAGAATCAATTCTAATGCAAAATGATGTCGATTGGCAATGTTTTGAAATAATAGTGGTCAATGATGGTTCTAGTGATAATACAGAAAATAGCGTCAATGAATTTAAAGAAAGAAATCCAAACATAGATATAATTGTAATTAATAAAGAAAATGGTGGGTTAAGCGATGCAAGAAACTATGGTTTAAAACAGGCAAGTGGAAACTATATTTGGTTCTTTGATTCTGATGATTTAATGGAAAAAGATACATTGATGCATGTCCTTAATACGCTGCAGCGTGATAATCTGGACTTGTTGAGTTTAGGTATGCGAGATGTATTTAATTCCTACTCTAAAGATTCTAATATGTTAAATAAGCCTGTAAATGTTATTGTGGATGGTTTAACATATGTTAGTAAATATGATGTTGAATATTCTGCTTGTGTGTTTATTGTAAAAAGAAAGCTATTAATAGATAATAATGTGTTTTTTTTAAAGGGTGTTCTAAGTGAGGACTATGATTTTGTACTGAGATTATATCAATATTGTCGTAGGATAAGTCATTTAGGTATTGTTTGTTATAATTATATCGTGAAGGATGGAAGTTTAAGTAGGCGCAGGGATGAGGCTTATTATACCTTTCATCATACTAGTATGATTAAAATTATTAATAATTTAAAAGAATCTTTTAAAGGCAATAATATCTATCAAGCTGCCATTTTAAAACATATTATCCGTATTAAGATAATTGCTCTGATAAACTTAATGAATTCTACTTTATCTTTTTCTGATAAGAAGAGGTATTATATGGAGTTTAAAGAAGCAGGGTTTTTGGACTTAAAGTCTTTAAGCATTATAAGTTTTTCTTTTAAGCAAAAAATAATTATGCTATTGGTTTTTACTAAATTATTTTATCCACTTATGTATCTAAAGTCTAAAAATAAGCTATGAAATATCAAGTTAGTTTAATTATTCCAGTTTATAAAACTGAAAATTTTATTGAAAAGTGTCTATTGTCGGTATGTAATCAAACTTTGGATCAATTCCAAATAATAATTATTGATGATTGCTCTCCAGATGAATCATTAAGAATAGCCAAGCAAATATTACAACAATATCCTGATAGAGAAAAAGATACTAAAATAGTCTCTTTTGATAAAAATCAGGGAATTTCTTATGTACGAAAATATGCCTTAAATATAGCAGAAGGAAAATATGTAGCTTCATTAGATAGTGATGATTTTTTAGAGCTGGATGCTCTAGAGTCTATGTTGTCTTTTGCCAATATTAATTCCTTAGATATAGTATTTTCAGATTATTATATTAATACTAAAAATAGTATTAAACAGGTTAAACAGAAACCTATTGGTGATAAGTTAAATGTTATATCTCAGCTCTTAGATAATGAGTTGCATGGTTCACTGTGTAATAAGTTGTTTAATATAGATATTTTAAAGAAAGTTTTGATATTGGAAAATGTGAATATTTCTGAAGATTTGCTGATTTGTATTCAAGCTGTCTATTTTTCTAATAATATAGCTTATATTCCTAAAGCATATTTGCATTATGTTAAGTATAATAGTAATTCTTATACTACGAATTTTTCTGAAAGAAAACTATCTGAGATGATAATGGGTGTGAATTTTTTAGATGATTTTTTTTCGAATAAAAATATAAATGAAAACATAAAAGAGGCTTTTTTTTATAGAAAGTGTATTATTAAATCTGATGTATTGACTTATTCTTCTAGGAAAACCAGAGGGAATTATATAGAGTTGTATAATGATGATTTGTCGTTTGCGAAGATTGAACATAAATTAAATATTTATAAAAGGGTTTTGTTCTTTCTTCTGAGAAATAATTTTTTTGTTTTTATGGATTTTTTTATAGGTTTTAGAAACTCTTTGTCAAAAATTAGGAGTAAACTAAAATGAAATTATTGGTAAAAAGAAAATTTTTATTCTTTCTTTTTTTTGCTTTCTTATGCTCATTAATAGTGGGTGGTCGAGGGAATACGAATGATACTTATACTTATTACTCAATATTTAAAAATATAGATAGTTACGATCTTACTAGCTATTATAACTTTTATTTATTAAGTGGGGTTGAATTAGGTTGGGGATTGTATTCTAAAGTTATTTCTATATTTTCAGACAGCTCTTTAGTTTTATTTTCTATATTTTCTTTTTTAACTTTCTCTTTTATATATAAGGCAAGTCATATTATTAGGTTGAACTATGCGTATGTAATGGCTTTTTATATTCCTTCAGGTTTTTTCTTGATGCAGCAATTTATGCAGATTAGACAGGGACTTGCTGTCCCTGCTGTTGTTTTAGCTAGTCTGCTGTATTTATCTAACAAAAAAAAATGGTCTATAGTTTTTTTTATTATTGCAATTTTATTTCATCAGATCACTTTTTCTTATATTTTAATTTTTTTATGTTATTTACTCTTGGATAGAAAATATCCTTTAAGCTATTCGAGACTTCGATTTTATTCTGTTCTTTTTGGTATTTTATTTTTTGTTTTTATATTGGCTAGAACAGTAATGTTGCCTTTAGCTTCAAGTTTTTTTGATCGTTTAGTATCTTACTCAAATTCTGATTATGCTGAGGAGGTTGGTTTTTTTTCACTAGCTAATATTAAATTTTATTTAGAGTTTGTTTTAATTTTATGTTTGACAAATAAGAAAATATTATTAAATAAGTTTTATGTGTTTATGGTTTTTATTTTTACTGTTGGTTTAACATTGCGTATTGCTTTTTTTGATTTTGGAATTTTAAGTGGTAGGTTGTCAAACGTCTTTTTATTTATAGAAATATTTCTAATTCCATATTTACTTTCACAACGATTGAAAAAAGCACCTTTTTATTTGTTTTTAACTCTTTATTTTATTATTATTTTTTATGTGACATGGGTTTATCAAGCAGGCCTATTTCTTCAAGATTATTATTTTATCCCCTTGGAGTAAAATTTGATTAATTTAGTTTTTATTGTTAGTTCACTTCGTTATAAGTCTGGCACAGAGCGAGTAGTATGTCAGTTAGCAAATTCTTTTGTAAATCTAGATTATAAAGTTACTATTCTTAATAGAGATACAACTGAGACACTGGTGGCATATCCTTTAGATGATAAAGTGGTTGTTAAAGATTTTGCTGGAAATTATTTAAGCTTTTATAAGCAGACGAATAATTATATTAATACAGCTAAACCAGATATTATTGTCGTACATAATATGGGTAAGTTGTCCTTATTGAGTAGTTTTTTGAGTATTCCAAGTAATTGTCAACTCGTATCTTTAGAACACGTTGCTTTTTTAAGTCGTGCAAAGTGGGTGCAATTTTTATATAAATTTCGTGCATCTAAGTTTAATAAAATTATTACATTAACTCAAAATGATAAAACGCAGTTTGACTCGTTTCATAAAAATGTTCTTGTTATTCCTAATTTTTCGCCTTTCCCTATAGCTTTAACAATCAATAAGCATAATCAAAAAATTGTAACTATTGGTCGCTTAACAGACCAAAAAAACTATATTCATTTATTAAGGGCTTGGGAAAAAATTTATACTTCAATTCCAAACTGGAAACTTCATATTTATGGTGAGGGAGAACAGTTCGGAATGCTACAAGAGTATATAGATAAAAATGTTCTTCAAAATGTGACTTTGAAAGGTGTTACATCTGATGTGAAATCTGTTTATGAAGAGTCTAGCTTTTTTGTAATGTCTTCAAAATATGAAGGTTTACCAATGGTTTTAATTGAAGCCCAAAGTTTTGGTTTGCCAATAGTATCGTATGATTGTCCTAATGGACCGAGTGATGTGATACAAAATGGTCAGAATGGTTTGTTGATTAAAACCCAAGATATTCCAGGATTGGCAAAAGCGATGTTAGAGTTAGCATCCTCACCAGATTTACTGACCCAATTCTCAAAAAACTCATTGTTGAATGCTCGGAAATATCAGGTCGAGCAAATTATCAATATTTGGGTTGAAAGAGTTCTGAAAGGATAATTGAAATGTTTTCAGTATTAATCTCTATTTATTACAAAGAAAACTCTGAGCACTTTAA
This sequence comes from Acinetobacter higginsii, assembly GCF_000369525.1. GTDB lineage: Bacteria > Pseudomonadota > Gammaproteobacteria > Pseudomonadales > Moraxellaceae > Acinetobacter > Acinetobacter higginsii. Next base: position 525,484 of record NZ_KB850070.1, on the reverse strand, counting down.
TATGTGTATGGAGAGTATTTGGGATAAACAGATATTAAAGCCAACCGAAGTTATCTTAGTTGAAGACGGTCCCTTGACCCCAGAGCTGAATTGTGTTATTTCGGAATGGAAAGATAAATTAGGTCCAATTTTACGCACTAAGAAACTTACTGAAAATGTTGGTACAGGTAGAGCCAAGAATATTGGTTTACAAGAGTGTACTTTTGATATCGTATGTATTGTTGATACAGATGATATCTGTGTTCCAGAGCGTTTTGAAAAACAGATAGATTTTTTGGTGCGTCATCCAGATGTTTCTATTGTTGGGGGGCAAATTTTTGAATTTATTGATAGTATTAAAAATCCAACAGGTATGCGTAAAGTTCCATTGTCGCATGATGAATTAAAGTCTTATGCAATAAAGCAAAGTCCATTTAATAATATGACGATTGCTTATCGTAAACTAGCTGTTTTATCTGTTGGTGGGTATCAGCATCATTTATGGATGGAGGACTATAATCTTTTTCTTAGACTAATCGCTAAAGGCTATGAAATTAGAAATTTACCAGATGTTTTAGTGTACGCACGTATTGATAATGGAATGCATGCTCGACGTAAAGGCTTGGAATATATTAAAAGTGAAAAAAAGTTGTTGGATTTAAAAAAAGAGTTGAAGTTACAAGATCCAATTCATGCTAATATAGTTTTTTTGTTACGGTCAGTGTTTCGACTACTACCATCCACGATGTTGGGGAAAATTTATAATAATTTTCTTAGGAAGAAAGTCTAAATTATTTTGATATATGGGTTTCAAACAATGAAAAGGCTTGTTGATATAGTTGTTGCATCTGTAGCAATTTTATTACTTTCTCCAATATTTATTCTCGTTGCTTACAAGGTCAGGAAGAACTTAGGCGCTCCTATCTTTTTTTATCAGGAACGCCCTGGTAAAGACGGTAAGCTATTTAAAATGATTAAGTTCCGCTCGATGAAAGATGCTACAGATTCCGAAGGTAACGCTTTACCTGATGAGCAGCGGATTACACCATTTGGACAAAAATTACGCTCTACAAGCTTGGATGAAATGCCACAGCTATTTAATGTGCTAAAAGGCGATATGAGCGTCGTTGGGCCTCGGCCAATGTTAAAAGAATTTGTTGAACTTTATTCACCTGAGCAAGCGCGTCGTTTGGATGTAAAACCTGGGATGACCGGCTTAGCACAAGTGAGTGGGCGTAATGAATTAGATTATGAAGACCGCTTTAAATGTGATGTTTGGTATGTCGATCATCATAATACCTTCGTTGATTTTAAAATCATGTGGAAAACATTAGGCGTTATGTTGAAACGTGAAGGAATTAATGCGCCTGGACATGTTGGTCCCTCTTTATTTAAGGGGAATAATTTACAAGAACAAGATAAAATTAACTCTTGAAGATCTATCTAAATCAATGAAGTAGTAATGTAATGATCAAGAAAGCAATTTTACCTGTCGCAGGTTTAGGTACACGATTCTTACCAGCAAGCAAATCTATTCCAAAGGAAATGGTGACTGTTGTTGATCGTCCAGCCATTGAATATGTGGTACGTGAAGCAGTTGATGCTGGGATTGAACAAATTATTTTGGTCACACATTCCTCTAAAGCCTCGATTGAGAATTATTTTGATCGTAATTTCGAGTTAGAAACAACTTTAGAACAAAAAAAGAAATTTGATCTACTCAAAGAAATTACTGATATTTTACCGAAGCATGTCAGCGTTGTGAGCGTGCGTCAGCCGCAGCCTTTAGGCCTTGGGCATGCTGTACTTTGTGCAAAAGATATCGTGGGTAATGAAGCCTTTGCCGTATTATTACCTGACGTTTTAGTCAAGAATCAAGTCTCTGAAAATGATTTGTCTCTGATGATCCAGCGCTTTGAGACATCTCAAGCAGCACAGATTATGGTTGAAGCAGTACCTGATCATTTGGTTGATCAATATGGTATTGTGGATGTCGCGGTTTCACCGAATGAAGGTGAAAGCGTTGTGATGCAGGGAATCGTTGAAAAACCTGCGGTGGGTACAGCACCTTCGAACTTATCTGTGGTTGGTCGTTATATTTTACCAGCACAGATTATGGCGCTTTTAGAAAATACCCCACGCGGAGCTGGAAATGAAATTCAGCTCACTGATGCCATTGCAGCATTACAGCAAGCAGAAGCTGTTGAAGCGTATCGCATGAAAGGGCAGACTTTCGATTGTGGTAGTAAGCTTGGATACCTAAAAGCTGTATTACACTATGGTATTGAGCATCCCAAATTGGGCGCAGATTTTAAGGGCTTAATTCAAGAATTGGCCCTGTAGTTTAGGGCATGTGGTTATGAAAGTTGCAATCTTTGGCAATACATTATATGCAGGCGTGATGTCTGCATTATTGTCTGAATCTGGGCACTTTGTGTATTGGTGCTCACATCTCAATGATAATTCCGCTGATCAGCAGTACTCATTTCATGATGAAAATGTTAGCCGTTTACTGGAACAACAGTTAAACAGTGGTTTTCTCAGTTATCGTGATTTGGATGCTATCCCTTTAGATATAGATGCCTATTTATTTAGTTTTAATCAAACACAAGAACAACAAGTTTTTCAACTGCTACAGTCGTTAAAACAGCGCCCGATTATTCATCCAAAACTGATGATTAATGCTTCAACCTTTGGTTTGCAGGGGACTGATCACTTTAAACAAATCCTTTCCGAAGATGACTGGGTTTATTTACCAGATACGATTCAAGAAGGAAATGCTTTACAGAGTTTAACTCAAGCAAAACAAATGATTGTAGGGTGCACGCAAGTTGACGTTCAGAGTAAAGTAAAAGAATTGCTAAGGCCTCTTTTTCCTTTGACACAGCAGTATCTGTTTATGCCAATTTTGGATGCTGAATTTACGAAGCTCAGTATTTCAGGCATGTTGGCGACAAGAATTAGCTATATTAATGACTTGGCCGTGGTTGCTGAGAAACTCGGGATTGATATTGCTTCAGTCCGTCAGGGTATGGCGGCGGATAACCGTATTGGTTCAGCTTACTTAGCCCCTGGTGCTGGTTTTGGCGGTGAAAATTTTTCTCATGATATTTTGACACTCTCTAATACAGTTGCAAATACAGGCGTTAAAAGCCAATTGCTTGCACAAGTATGGGACATCAATGAGCAACAAAAAGAAATCCTGTTCCGTAAGTTTTGGAACTATTATCATGGTGATTTAAAGGGTAAGTCCGTTGCAATTTGGGGGGCTTCTTTTAAAGAAAATACCTCAAGTATTCAGCAATCACCCATTCACCAAATGCTTGCGGCACTATGGGCGCAAGGGGTGACGGTTCATCTACATGATCCGCAGGCTTTGGATGAAATTAAACAGATGTATGGGCAGCGTGACGATTTAGTCCTCTGTGATGATCAGTATGATGCGGTGAAAAATGTGCACGGTCTATGTGTTTTAACCGCATGGAAACAATACTGGAGTCCGGACTTTAAACAGCTCGAACAACTGATGGCACATCCTTTGATATTGGATGGTCGCAATATTTATGATCCAGACTATGTTAAATTACAAGGTTTCGCATATATGGGCGTGGGGCGTTAATGATGATCAAGCAAATTCAGCCTTTTGCCGTTAAGGCACCAGCGTCAGTGCTTGAGCATTTATCATCTTTGCAAAAGCAAATTAAAGAGGTTCATCTCAAAGAATTATTTGCAGCAGATCCCTCACGCTTTAAACGGTTCTCAGTTGAACATGATCAAATTGTTCTAGATTTTAGTAAACATCGTATTGATCAAAATATTTTAAATGGCTTGGTCGACTTAGCTCAGGCACAAGATTTAAAACAATGGATTAAGACATTATTTTCTTCGGAACAAATTAATTATACCGAGCATCGTGCCGCAATGCATTGGGCTCTACGCTTGCCGCAATCGAGTCCAGATTTTCCTCAGGAGAATCAACAGGTACAGCAACAGCTGGAGCGGATGTATGCTTTGGTGGATAAAATCCATGCTGGACAATATCGTGGCGCAACAGGTGAAGTCATTCAGGATGTGGTCAATATTGGTGTCGGAGGCTCTGATTTAGGCCCTTTAATGGTGACACATGCATTGTCTGATTTTAAGGTGACGAGTACAAAGCCTTTAGATGTGCACTTTGTCTCGACCATGGATGGTAGTCAACTGTCTGACCTGCTACATCAGTTGCGCCCAGAAACGACATTATTTATTATTTCCTCGAAGTCATTTGGCACCATTGATACCTTGTCGAATGCACAAACTGTGCGTCAATGGTTAGAAAAGTCGCTTGGACAGAATGAAAAAATTCTGCAGAATCATTTTATTGGGGTCTCGACCAAACCTGAAAAAATGACGGAATGGGGCATTGCCGCTGATAAGCAGCTGTTGCTATGGGACTGGGTCGGTGGTCGTTATTCACTTTGGTCTTGTATTGGTCTGCCGATTGCGCTGACGATTGGAGTTGATGGTTTTAAGCAGTTGTTAGCGGGCGCGCACGAGATTGATCAACATTTTCAAACAGCACCATTTCAGCAGAATATTCCGGTATTGATGGGATTGTTAGGGGCATGGAATAATAATTTCCTTGAAATCCAAACCCATGCTGTGTTGCCCTATGACGGCCGACTCAAATATTTCGCCGCTTATTTGCAGCAGCTTGAAATGGAGTCCAATGGTAAATCGATCCAGCGTAATGGCGAAAAGGTGAATACAGCCACTTGCCCGATTGTGTGGGGGGAGGTTGGACCTAATGCTCAGCATGCCTTTTATCAGTTGCTGCATCAAGGCACGCATTCAGTCAGTTGTGACTTTATTGCACCGGTAAAGCGTTATAATGCCAATCAATTTACTTATGCTGAAAGTGCAGAGGCTTTGGTTGAACAGCATCATCTGGCCTTATCGAATTGTTTGGCGCAGTCGCGATTATTGGCCTTTGGTAATCAAGCTTTGGCAGCAGATGAACTTGAAGATTTACCTGCTTATAAGCAATACGAAGGCAATCAGCCAAGTTCAACCATTTTACTCAAAGAGCTGAATCCTTATAGTTTAGGGATGCTGATTGCGACGTATGAACACAAAGTTTTTGTGCAGTCGGTATTGTGGAATATTAATCCCTTTGATCAATGGGGGGTTGAAAAAGGTAAAGAGATTGCCAATCAACTGTTACCGATTTTAAACCGTGAGCAAGATGATTTATCTGCTTTTGATACATCGACGCAAGGTTTGTTGAAAATATTGTTAGGAAAAATAGATGGCTAAAATTTTAGTCACAGGTGGTGCGGGTTATATTGGCTCACATACCTGTTTAGAACTACTCAATGCAAGTCATGACGTTGTTGTATTTGATAATCTTTCAAATAGTTCTGAAGAAGCTTTACGTCGTGTACAGAAACTCGCCAATAAAAGCTTGGTTTTTGTAAAAGGTGATATTCGTAATCAGGATGCGTTAGATCAGGTCTTTCAGGCCTATTCTATTGATGCGGTCATTCATTTTGCAGGTCTCAAAGCTGTCGGTGAGAGCCAACAGGTTCCATTGACTTATTTTGATAATAACATTGCCGGCAGTGCTCAATTGGTCAAGGCGATGGAACGCGCTGGCGTATTTAACTTGGTATTTAGTTCATCTGCAACGGTATATGATGAAGCCAATAGTTCTCCGTTAAATGAAGATATGCCAACAGGTATGCCAAATAACAATTATGGTTATACCAAACTGATTGTCGAGCAAATGCTGCAAAAACTGGCACAGGCAGACTCGCGTTGGTCGATTGCTTTACTTCGTTATTTTAACCCTGTCGGTGCGCATAAAAGCGGTCAGATTGGAGAAGATCCGCAGGGGATTCCAAATAACTTAATGCCTTATGTCACACAAGTTGCAGTTGGTCGTCGTGAAAAGCTGGCAATTTATGGCAATGATTATGACACCGTTGATGGTACAGGGGTTCGTGATTATATCCATGTGGTCGATTTGGCCAATGCGCATTTGTGTGCCTTAAATAATCGCTTATCTGCTCAAGGATGTCGTGCTTGGAACATTGGGACAGGCAATGGTTCATCTGTATTAGAAGTTAAAAATACCTTTGAGCAAATCAATGCTGTACCTGTTGCATTTGAATTTGCACCACGTCGTGCAGGTGATGTCGCCACTTCATTTGCAGACAATAGCCGTGCGATTACAGAGTTGGGTTGGCAGCCTCAATATACGTTGGAAGATATGTTGGCAGACAGTTGGAACTGGCAGAAGCAGAATCCCAACGGCTTTAACTGAATAGAACAGCAATAAAAAAGGAGCGATAGGCTCCTTTTTTATTGGGCTGAATTAACCCTGAATTAACACCGTTAATTCATCGACATAATGTTGCATCGGTTCTGGGTTTTGGTCGGCACGACTTTCAATATTTAAACGCAGTAAAGGCTCGGTATTCGAAGCACGGACATTTAAACGCCATGCACCAAAATCAAGGCTCACACCATCGGTACGATCAACCTGTGGATTCTGATCGGCATAATGATCAAAAATCTTTTGTACAGTGGCTTGTGTATCCGCCACTTTAAAATTGATTTCACCGCTACATGGGAATTTGGCAATCATGTTTTCAACTAAAGTTGAAAGAGATTGACCCGTTTCCGAAAGCAGGGCAATGGTGAGTAACCAAGGGATCATACCGCTATCGCAATAGGCAAAGTCACGGAAATAGTGATGTGCGCTCATTTCCCCGCCGTACACGGCATTGTGCTCACGCATGACATCCTTAATAAAAGCATGTCCAGATTTAGATTGCACTGCGATGCCTTGGTATTGATCGACGATGTCAAAGGTATTCCAGACCAGACGTGGATCATGCACAATCTTTTCACCTGATTGTTTGATCAGGAAGGCCTGTGCCAATAAACCAACGATGTAATAACCTTCGATAAATTGGCCTTTTTCATCAAACAGGAAGCAACGGTCAAAGTCGCCATCCCAAGCAATCCCCATATCCGCCTGATGTTGCAGCACAGCATTACGAGTGCTGTCGCGGTTTTCAATCAGAATTGGGTTCGGAATACCATTCGGGAAGCGACCATCTGCTTCGTGGTGAATTTTAATAAATTCTACTGGAATATTCAGTTGCTGGAATTTTTGTTCGATGGCGTCAATCACATGACCTGCTGCGCCATTGCCCGCATTGACCACAAGTTTAAGGGGTTTAATTTTTTGTGGATCAATATAGGTGAGTAGGTGTTCAATAAACTCAGGCAAAATATTGTAGGGTTGGGTCGTACCTTTTTGTGCGACCTCTACAAATTGCCCTGTTTCAGCCAGTGCCTGAATTTCTTTTAAGCCTGTTTCTGCACTGATTGGACGTGCATTTTCACGCACCAGTTTCATCCCGTTGTAATCCATTGGGTTGTGGCTGGCAGTCACTTCGATACCGCCTTGTACATCCAAATGAAAAGCTGCGAAATAGACTTCTTCTGTGCCGGTCATGCCCAAATCAAGCACATTGATACCTGCATCATTTAAGCCTCGAATTGTGGCCTGTTTTAAGCCTTCGCTACTTAAACGGATATCACAACCAATCACCACGGTTTTCGGTTGATAGATCTGCCCATAGGCACGACCAATGTTATAAGCAATCTCTTCATTCAGTTCAGTACCGAGTTTGCCGCGAATATCGTAGGCTTTAAAGCAAGTCAGTTGAGTCATATTGTTCAATTCATAGTGATGTGATTTGAGTTGTGAACAGATTATACAGATATCGCTACAAAGTCATATTTATTGTTTTATCTTCAGCGGTTGAGGACCTGAGCTACATAAATTGAATGCTGGTTGGAAAATTTTTATCAGACTTTAGTCGAATGCCGAAAGCGCACATGAACAGAAAAGGATTGATTTATTTTAATTATTATTGGTCATACCAATTATGATTGCGTTGATAGGGTTGATCCTGATAATTCATATAATTAAGATGCATGAAGATTGCGAATGAGTAAGATTTGCTGATTTATTAAATATTGGTCATACCAATATTGTGAAGATTCGTTAAATATCGAAGTAAAAACAAAATGACGCCCAGCATTTCAAGGAGATGAGAATGCTAAATGTGTGGCAACAACTATATGATCCTTTAAACAATATCTGGCTATCCAGTGCTGTAGCACTGATCCCGATTATTTTCTTCTTTTTGGCTTTGGCTGTATTTCGTTTAAAAGGCAGTGTCGCGGGAACCTGTACCGTAATCATTGCTATGTTGATTGCTTTATTCTTTTATCAAATGCCAGCTGAAATGGCATTTGCTTCAGTGGTTTATGGTTTTTTCTACGGTTTATGGCCGATCTCGTGGATTATTATCGGGGCGGTTTTTCTGTATAAAATTTCGGTAAAAACGGGGCAGTTTGATGTGATTCGCTCAAGTATTTTGTCGATTACTGAAGATCAGCGCCTACAGATGCTCTTGGTCGGTTTTGCCTTTGGAACCTTTTTAGAGGGTGCGGCAGGCTTTGGTGCACCAGTCGCCATTACAGCAGCTCTATTGGTCGGCTTGGGCTTTAAACCGCTCTATGCTGCGGGGCTCTGTCTGATTGTGAATACGGCTCCTGTGGCCTTTGGTGCCATGGGTATTCCGATTATTGTGGCTGGGCAGGTGTCTGGTGTCGATACTATGGAAATCAGCCAGATGGTAGGCCGCCAATTGCCTTTTTTAACCATCATTGTGCTGTTCTGGATTATGGCGATCATGGACGGTTGGCGTGGCGTGAAAGAAACTTGGCCTGCGGTACTGGTCGGTGGTAGTGCCTTTGCCATTGCACAATATCTGACCTCGAACTTTTTGGGACCAGAACTGCCTGATATTACCGCTGCGATTGCCTCATTGGTCAGTTTGACCTTGTTGTTCCGTGTCTGGAAACCGAAACATATTTTCCGTTTTGAAATGACTGATGAACAAGCAGCCAGCCATGCGGTCTCATCACAACAGCGTTATAGCATTGCCCAGATTGCCAAAGCATGGTCACCATTTATGATTTTGACCGTGATGGTGACCATTTGGAGTGTGAAACCATTTAAAGCGCTCTTTGCCAAAGACGGTGCTTTGGCGGACTGGATTTTTAAAATTGAAGTCCCGTATCTGCATAAGCTGGTGGAAAAAATGGCCCCGATTGTGCCTGAAACCACCGCTTATGAAGCGATCTATAAATTTGATTGGCTCTCTGCCACAGGTACGGCTATTTTTATTGCCGCAATTATCACCATCATATTCCTGAAGATGAAAACCCGTGATGCGGTTAGTACCTTTGGCGAAACATTGAATGAATTAAAAACGCCGATTTATTCGATTGGGATGGTGTTGGCCTTTGCTTTTATTGCTAACTATTCAGGTCTTTCTGCGACCTTGGCTTTGGCACTCTCGCATACGGGCCATGCCTTTACTTTCTTCTCGCCATTCTTGGGCTGGCTGGGTGTATTCCTAACCGGTTCAGATACCTCATCCAATGCGCTGTTTTCGGCTTTGCAAGCGACTACAGCCCAGCAAATCGGTATTCCAGAAGTGTTGTTGGTCGCAGCCAATACCAGTGGTGGGGTAACTGGCAAGATGATTTCACCGCAATCGATTGCGATTGCCTGTGCAGCCGTGGGCTTGGTTGGAAAAGAATCGGACCTGTTCCGTTTCACGGTAAAACATAGCATCATATTTACAGTCTTTGTTGGCATCATTGTCACGGTTCAGGCTTATCTGGTGCCGTGGATGATTCCATAACTCTAATCAAGGAAATGTGATGAGAATCTCCGATCAAGTGGTCATGAAATTACAGGCACTCATTGAGCAACGCCAGATGAAACAAGGTGATCGCTTACCTGCCGAGCGTCAACTTGCGACCAGCTTGGGCGTATCTCGTCCGTCCTTACGTGAAGCGATCCAACAGTTGAATAGTCAGGGCGTGCTCAGTAGCCGCCGTGGTGATGGGACCTATATCCAACAATTACCCGAGCAGTGGCCGCAACAGCTCATCGTCAATCCGATCAGTCACTTGATTGAAGAAGATCCACTGTACCGTTTTGATGTACAGGAAGCACGTTTGTTGCTTGAAGGCGGTACGGCATGGTACGCCGCACTGCGTTCGACCCCTGAGGATCGTGCCAAAATTCATCATTGTTTTGATGAGATCAGTCGTTATCAAAATGCAGGCGATTCAGCTCGGGCGGCAGTGGCGGATGCTGAATTTCATCTGGCGATTGCTGAGGCCTCACACAATATTGTGCTGATTCAAATGATGCGTAGTCTGTTTGACTTGTTGCAATACAACGTCTTGCTTGGGCGTAACAAAGTTTATAACCATCCTGTCAATGGTGACTTACTCAGTGAGCAGCATTTTCAGGTGATGGATGCGATTGATCGTCAAGATCCCGAGGCCGCACGCCAAGCCGTGTGTGGTCATATTGAATTTGTGATTAATCATGTACGTGCTCTGGACGAAAATGAAGCTCGCCAGAAACGTGCAACACGTTTAACTAGAGTTGATTCAAAATGATTATTTCTTCTGGCAATGATTATCGTGCTGCGGCGCAACGTCGGTTACCGCCCTTTTTATTTCACTATATCGATGGTGGAGCATATTCGGAACATACCTTAAAACGTAATGTGCAGGATCTTTCTGAAATTGCCTTGCGCCAACGGGTGCTGAATGACATGTCGGCATTGAGTCTGGAAACCAAGCTGTTTAACGAAACCTTATCGATGCCAGTGGCTTTGGCACCTGTGGGTTTAACCGGTATGTATGCACGTCGTGGTGAGGTGCAAGCCGCAGTGGCAGCAGATCAAAAGGGTATTCCATTCACTTTATCGACGGTTTCAGTCTGTCCGATTGAGGAAGTGGCTCCTGCAATTCAGCGTCCAATGTGGTTCCAGCTGTACGTGTTGCGTGATCGTGGCTTTATGCGCAATGCCTTGGAACGTGCCAAGGCGGCAGGTTGTTCAACATTGGTATTTACCGTGGATATGCCTGTGCCAGGGGCACGTTATCGTGATGCTCATTCAGGTATGAGCGGTCCCAATGCGGCGATGCGTCGTTATCTGCAATCAATGTTGCATCCGCATTGGGCATGGAATGTCGGGATGTGTGGCCGTCCGCATGACTTGGGCAATATCTCAAAATATCTGGGTAAACCGACTGGGCTTGAAGACTATATCGGCTGGTTAGGTTCTAACTTTGATCCATCAATTTCATGGAAAGATCTGGAGTGGATTCGTGAGTTTTGGGATGGCCCGATGGTGATTAAGGGGATTCTGGATCCTGAAGATGCTAAGGATGCGGTGCGTTTTGGTGCCGATGGCATCGTGGTGTCCAATCATGGTGGGCGTCAGCTTGATGGGGTGATGTCTTCTGCACGGGCCTTGCCTGCGATTGCTGATGCGGTCAAAGGCGATCTGGCGATTCTGGCAGATTCAGGCATCCGTAATGGCCTAGATGTGGTACGCATGTTGGCGCTTGGTGCAGATACGGTGTTATTGGGGCGTGCCTTTGTGTATGCCTTGGCGGCAGCAGGTGGGCAAGGGGTATCAAACTTGCTGGATTTGATTGAGAAGGAAATGCGGGTAGCAATGACGTTGACGGGCGCTAAGTCGATTCAAGAGATTAATGCGGATTGTTTGGTACAGGCCATTAAACAAGGTTTTTAAAAATAATTTTCTAAGTTTAGTCGTAGGCACAGCCGCCAAGTTTGGTGACATGCTTATGTCTGAGGTAGAGGCCTTTGTCACTTTTGAAAGGTCAAAAGTAACCAAAAACCTTTTGTTGAGCAAACCGTACTTCCTTGTACGGTTGCTCAACAGGCGGCATCCTTGCCGCCAACCGCGATAGTAAATATAGGGCTGATTCAAATTGAAGAATGAGCTACTCAAATGATAAATGACAAACAGTAAGACTCCGTCGTATTGGTCTAAGTTTATAAATGGATGATCCAAAGGAGCCATCATGCAAACATTTTCTCCCAAAGTGGTGATTGATCGTTTACAGCAGATTGTTGGACGTCAGCATGTACTGAGTGATGATCAAAGTACACGGCAGTATCGTCAAGGTCGTCGTTTTGGTGAGGGGAAAGTCTTTGCAGTGGTCATTCCCGGCACTTTGCTGGAACAATGGCAGGTGCTACAAGCCGCGATTGAAGCGGACTGTATCGTCATCATGCAAGCGGCCAATACGGGCCTGACGGGTGGCTCAACCCCATATGGCGATGATTATGACCGTCCTGTTTTGGTGATGAGTACGCGCCGTTTAAAGGGTATTCAAGTCATTCATGAGGGTAAGCAGGTGATTTGTTTACCGGGGGCGACCTTGGACAATCTGGAACAAGTCCTGAAAGGCTATGATCGTGAGCCACATTCGGTGATTGGGTCTTCCTGTATTGGTGCTTCGGTCTTAGGCGGGGTGTGTAACAATTCAGGTGGCGCCTTGGTACGTCGTGGGCCTGCTTATACCGAACTGGCGCTGTATGCACAGGTCAATGCGCAAGGTCAGCTGGAGTTGGTCAATCATCTGGGTGTGAATTTAGGCTCAAGCCCAGAAGAAATCCTGACCCGTTTAGAGCAGCAGCGCTATCAAGCCACAGATATTTTAGATGATGCTGAAAAGCAGGCATCCGATCAGCGTTATGCACAAGATGTCACTCAGGTCGATGCTGATAGTCCTGCACGCTTTAATGCTGATCCCTCAAGACTGTTTGAAGCCTCAGGTTCTGCGGGAAAAGTCTGCGTGTTTGCGGTGCGTTTGGATACTTATGAAAAGGTAGAGAGCAGTGTATTTTATATTGGTACAAATGATGCCGATGATCTGACTGCAATTCGACGTTATTTACTGACCTCGCTGCCAAGCTTGCCGATTGCAGGGGAATACATCCATCGTGATGCGTATCATATCGGTGAAAAATACGGCAAAGATACCTTTCTGTTTATTGAGAAATTTGGCACCGCCAATGTGCCCAAAGCCTTTGCACTTAAAGACAAGGTCGATGGCTTTTTAGAACAATTTAAAATCAAAGGGCTGACCGATCATCTGTTACAAGCGATCACGGCCTTGTTGCCGAGTCATTTACCTAAACGAATGACCGAATATCGCGATCATTATGAGCATCACCTGATGTTGCGAGTCGAAAATAATTGCAAAGCCCAGACCGAGCAATTTTTACAAGACTATTTTGCGGTACATGCTTCGGGCAATTTTTTTCTTTGTGATGCTGATGAAGGACGTAAAGCCTTTTTGCATCGTTTTGCGGTAGCAGGTGCTGCGATTCGTTATCGTGATACCCATCGCGATGAGGTTGAAGATATTGTGGCATTAGACATTGCATTACGCCGTAATGACCGTGAATGGGTCGAGCAATTGCCTGTGGAGATGGAACAGCAGATTATCCATAAACTTTACTATGGGCACTTTTTCTGTCACGTGTTTCATCAAGATTACATTCTTAAAAAGGGCAATGATCCTTTAGCGATGGAACATCAGATGTGGCAGTTGCTGGATGCACGCCGTGCTGAATATCCTGCCGAGCATAATGTGGGGCATCTGTATATTGCCAAGCCAGCATTGGCCAATTTCTATCAGAAACTTGATCCGAATAATTGTTTTAATGTCGGGATAGGACAGACCTCTAAATTGAAGTATTGGGGCAAGGCCAAGTCCTGACTTTAAATAAAACAGGAAATAAAAAAGGCGCATCAAGCGCCTTTTTTATGCGTTACAACTTAAGCGGTTGCAGCAGATTTTGCTAAAACTTCAGCCACTGCTTTGGCAACTTTGTACACGTTATTCATGTTCAGACCAGCAACACAGATACGACCACTGCGTACCAGGTAGATTGCATATTCTTCACGAAGAATGTCTACTTGCTCAGCGGTTAAACCAGTGTAGCTAAACATACCTTTTTGGTTGACAAGGTAGCTAAAGTCACGCTCAGGAAGGGCTTTAGTTAGCTCATCTTTTAAGATGCTACGCATTTTGATAATACGTTCACGCATCTCTTTCACTTCGCCTTGCCATTGTTGATTGAGATCAGCGTCATTTAACACTTGATCAACCAACCACGCACCTGTTGTTGGTGGGCTAGAGTAGATACGACGTACTGTTGCTTTCAACTGACCAAATGTGCATTTTGCTGCTTCAGCATCGTCACATACGAAAGTTAAACCACCAACGCGTTCACCGTAAAGTGAGAAAATTTTAGAGAACGAGTTGCTGACAATAAAGTTCAGACCCGCTTGGTCTAAAGCACGAATGGCATAAGCATCTTGCTCCATACCATCGCCAAAACCTTGGTAAGCGATGTCGAGGAATGGAATCAGGTTGCGCTCTTTTAATACCACAATCACTTGATCCCATTGTGCTGGGTTCAAGTCTGCGCCTGTTGGGTTATGGCAGCATGGATGTAATAATACAATGCTTTGTTCTGGCAATGTTTTTAAAGTAGACAACATACCGTCAAAATCAACGCCACGTGTTTCAGCATCGAAGTATGGATAGAAGTTGCTCTTGATGCCTGCACCATTGAAGATCGCAACGTGGTTATCCCAAGTTGGCTGGCTCACCCAAACTTCTGAATTCGGGAAGTAGGTTTTTAAGAAGTCTGCACCGACTTTTAATGCGCCAGAACCACCAAGCGTTTGAATCGTTGCAACACGACCTTGTTGAATTGCAGGGCTGTTTGCACCAAACAATAAGGCTTGAATCGCATCACGGTAAGGTTTGAAACCTTCCATTGGTAAATAAAGCTTGGTTTGCGTATTTTTAGGTGCAATACGTTTTTGCGCTTCGATAATGGTATCAAGCTGAGGAACGATACTGTCTTCGTTATAGTACAAACCAATACTGAGGTTTACCTTTTCAGCACGTGGATCAGCATTGAACTGTTCCATCAATGAAAGGATTGGATCGCCTGCATAAGGTGGGATATGTTGAAACATTAACAATGTCCTTTTCTTCAACAAAGTGCATAGATGTCTGGGGAGGCTGACGCTTCAGAAGCGGAACCTTTGATGCCCAATAATGTATCAATAAAGACTGCATGAAGCACGCTGTTATTTACATTTTGGTGCAGTATTTACTTACAAAATTTGTCGCTACAAGCTGATTATAAAGATTGTCTACAATCAAGCTGTCATACCATGGTCGTAGCATGAACAGTCTAAGCCTGTTCAGCCAATCAAAGCTTAGGGTTGGGCGATGATTTGGATTATCATTAACCTATTGTTTTTTCTATTTTTATATAAGGTTTTTGGCCGTGTATTGATCAACCGCTGAGTGATCACAATCACGTCGGATTGAAAGCATCAGTCTAATTTATTGTCGACAATCCTATTGCATTTTTTCTTTTATCTGGTTATAAAATCATAAAAATTGTAGAGATTGTCGACAATATGCAAGATACCCTTGTTCCTCAAGCCCTCAGCACTAGTCAGGGAATGACCCTGACGGAACACGTATTCAAGCAAATTCAGTCGGCAATTGTTTTAGGGCATATTCCTGCAGGCAGTAAGATTTCAGAACCTGAACTGGCGCGTATTTATGGCATCAGTCGCGGGCCTTTACGTGAAGCCATTCATCGTTTGGAAGGGCAGAAACTGGTAGAGCGAACAGCCCATGTCGGCGCCCGTGTGGTGTCACTGTCGCTACAGCAGTTTCAAGAACTCTATCAAATTCGTGCCTCTTTAGAAGGCTTGGCCTGCAAACTCGCAGCCCAGCATATTGATAAAAAACAGATTCTGGCTTTGCGTGATGTATTGCGGATGCATGCCGAAGATGAAAACTTTAAAGCAGGTAAGGGCTACTATCTGCAAGAAGGTCAGGACGATTTCCATTACTGCATTATCAAAAGCAGTGGCAATAAAACCTTAGAAAAAATGTTATGCGATGAGCTGTATCACCTCATTCGTATGTATCGAATCCAGTTTTCAAATACCCCAGATCGCCCGAGCAAAGCTTGGGACGAACATATCCGCATATTAGATGCGATTGCTGAAGGTGACGGTGAGCTTGCCGAAATGCTGATGCACCGTCACATCAATGCATCTTACAAAATTGTTGAGCAAACATTGCTACAAAATCAAGGAGAACAACAACATGGCTAAACAGTCTGCTGGTCAGCTATTCCGCGACGCGGTCGCAAATGAAAAACCATTACAAGTGGTGGGTGCGATCAATGCCAACCATGCGTTATTGGCAAAACGCGCTGGCTACAAGGCGATCTATTTGTCAGGTGGTGGTGTTGCCGCAGGTTCTTTGGGCTTACCTGATTTGGGTATCAGTAACCTTGATGATGTATTGACTGATGTTCGCCGTATTACTGACGTGTGTGATCTGCCGTTATTGGTCGATGTCGACACCGGTTTCGGTGCTTCTGCCTTTAATATCGCACGTACCACCAAGTCGATGATCAAGTTTGGTGCTGCTGCGATGCATATCGAAGACCAAGTTGGTGCCAAGCGTTGTGGTCACCGTCCGAATAAAGCCATCGTGACTCAACAAGAAATGGTCGATCGTATTAAAGCCGCAGTCGATGCACGTACCGATGATAGCTTTGTGATCATGGCTCGTACTGATGCACTTGCGGTTGAAGGCTTGCAAGCTGCAATTGACCGTGCAGGGGCGTATATCGAGGCGGGTGCAGACATGCTGTTCCCAGAAGCGATCACTGAATTGGCGATGTATAAGCAATTTGCAGATCTGACCAAAGTTCCTGTTTTAGCCAACATCACCGAATTTGGTTCAACGCCATTATTTACTACGGACGAACTGGCTTCTGCCGATGTCAGCATTGCGCTGTATCCACTTTCTGCATTCCGTGCCATGAACAAGGCCGCAGAAAATGTCTATGAGACCTTGCGTAAAGAAGGCACACAAAAGAATGTGGTCGATACTATGCAAACCCGTCAAGAATTGTATGAACGCATTAACTACCATGCGTTTGAACAATATCTTGATGGAACTTTTGCGAAGAATAAATAAGTCAAACAATCTCCCCTAACCCCTCTTTGAAAAAGAGGGGAATCACCTAAATCTTGGATGATCTAGGGTTGGTGGGAAGTCCCTCTTTGGAAAGAGGGATTTAGGGAGATTAAGAACTTTATAAGTTTTAACCTAAGGATATAAAAAGGACAATCTTATGAGCAGTAATGAAACTCCAACAGGCTTCAAACCGAAAAAATCAGTTGCCCTCAGCGGACAAGTGGCAGGCAACACCGCACTCTGTACCGTAGGCCGCAGCGGTAACGACTTACACTACCGTGGCTATGACATTCTTGACCTTGCAGTGGGCAGCCAATTTGAAGAAGTGGCACACCTTCTGGTACACGGCAAACTTCCAAACAAAGCCGAACTCAAAGCCTATAAAGCAAAATTAAAAGCATTGCGTGGCTTACCCGCAGCATTGAAAACCGCACTGGAGCAACTGCCACCGTCTGCACACCCAATGGATGTGATGCGTACAGGCGTATCTGTATTGGGCTGCTTAACACCAGAACATGAAGACCATAACGAAGCAGGCGCAAAAGACATCGCTGATAAATTGATGGCAAGCTTGGGTTCAATGTTGTTGTACTGGTATCACTTCAGCAACAATGGTCGTCGTATCGAAGTTGAAACCAATGATGACTCGATTGCTGCACATTTCTTGCATTTACTTCATGGCGAAGCGCCATCGGAAGAGTGGATTCAAGCCATGCACACCTCTTTGATTCTGTATGCAGAGCATGAGTTCAATGCATCAACCTTTACGTCACGTGTGGTGGCAGGGACAGGTTCAGACATGTACTCGGCAATCACAGGCGGTATCGGTGCGTTACGTGGCCCTAAACACGGTGGCGCTAACGAAGTTGCGTTTGTGATTCAACAACGTTATGACAATGCAGACGAAGCAGAAGCTGACATTCGTAGCCGTGTTGAGAAAAAAGAAGTGGTGATCGGTTTTGGTCACCCAGTCTATACCGTTTCTGATCCACGTAACGAAGTGATCAAGCAAGTGGCGCGTGAACTGGCTGAAGCACAAGAAAATACCAAGATGTACCTCATCGCTGAGCGCTTAGAAGCGGTGATGAAAGAAGTGAAGAACATGTTCCCGAACCTCGACTGGTTCAGCGCAGTAAGCTATCACTTGATGGGTGTGCCAACAGCAATGTTCACGCCATTATTCGTGATTGCACGAACTGCGGGCTGGTCTGCACACGTGATTGAACAACGTCAAGACGGCAAAATCATTCGTCCAAGCGCGAACTATACTGGTCCTGAAAACCTCGAATTCAAACCATTGGCGGAGCGTGGTTAATGAACACAAAATATCGTAAACCGCTGGCAGGTACCCAGCTCGAATATTATGACGTGCGTCAAGCCGTTGAAGATATTCAGCCAGGCGCATATGAAAAGCTGCCATACACCTCGAAAGTGCTTGCTGAACAGCTGGTACGTAAAGCGGATGCCGAGAACTTAACGGCCTATTTAACCCAGTTGATCGAACGCCGTCAGGATCTGGATTTTCCATGGTATCCCGCACGTGTAGTCTGTCACGACATTTTGGGTCAAACCGCATTGGTGGATCTTGCAGGTCTGCGTGATGCGATCGCGGACAAAGGCGGTGATCCTTCCAAGGTCAATCCTGTGGTACCAACTCAGTTGATCGTGGATCACTCTTTGGCAGTGGAGTTCGGTGGCTTTGACCCTGACGCGTTTGAGAAAAACCGTGCAATTGAAGATCGTCGTAACGAAGACCGTTTCCACTTTATTGAGTGGACCAAAACAGCCTTTAAAAATGTCGACGTGATCCCTGCGGGCAACGGCATCATGCATCAGATCAACTTGGAGAAAATGTCTCCAGTGATTCAAAACCGTGATGGCTTGGCTTTCCCTGATACCTGTGTTGGTACAGATTCACATACCCCACATACCGATGCACTTGGCGTGATTTCAGTTGGTGTCGGTGGTTTGGAAGCTGAAAATGTGATGCTCGGTCGCGCGTCGTGGATGCGTCTTCCAGACATCATTGGGGTTGAGTTTGTCGGTCAGCGTCAAGCAGGTATTACTGCAACGGATATCGTATTGGCATTAACCGAGTTCTTGCGTAAAGAACGTGTAGTGGGTGCATATTTAGAGTTCTTCGGTGAAGGTGCTGACAGCATGTCTGTGGGCGACCGTGCCACCATCTCAAATATGACCCCAGAATATGGCGCAACTGCGGCAATGTTCTACATTGACCAGAACACCATCGACTATTTACGCCTGACGGGCCGTGAAGATACGCAAGTGGCTTTGGTTGAGCAGTATGCTAAAGAAATCGGTCTTTGGGCGTCTGATATGACCAAAGCTGAGTACCCACGTGTGCTTCGTTTTGATCTTTCAACGGTGACGCGTAATATTGCAGGCCCATCAAACCCACATGCACGTGTCTCTACCGCTGATTTGAAAGCAAAAGGCATTGCAGGGAATTTGGATCTTGCCAAGGCACAAGAAGCAGAAGGTTTAATCCCTGATGGTGCAGTGATTATTGCTGCAATTACCTCTTGTACCAATACCTCTAACCCACGTAATACCGTTGCTGCAGGTCTATTGGCACGTAAAGCCAATGAACTGGGCTTGGTACGTAAACCTTGGGTGAAATCTTCATTTGCACCAGGTTCTAAGGCAGCTGCGCTGTATTTAGAAGAAGCGGGTGTGTTGGGTGATCTTGAGAAACTTGGTTTTGGTATCGTCGCTTATGCATGTACCACCTGTAACGGGATGTCAGGCGCACTTGATCCTGTGATTCAACAAGAAATCATTGAGCGTGACCTGTATGCGACTGCTGTGCTTTCGGGTAACCGTAACTTCGATGGCCGTATCCATCCATACGCAAAACAGGCATTCCTTGCATCTCCCCCGCTTGTGGTGGCCTATGCGATTGCAGGAACCATTCGTTTTGATATCGAAACAGATTCGCTCGGAAATGACAAAGACGGTAATCCAATTTACCTGAAAGATATCTGGCCTTCGGATGCTGAAATTGATGCGCTAGTCAAAGAGGCAGTGAAGCCTGAACAGTTCCGTAAAATCTACATTCCAATGTTCGATTTGGGTGTCAATGAAGAAGCGGCAAGCCCACTATATGATTGGCGTCCAATGAGTACCTATATTCGCCGTCCTCCGTATTGGGAAGGGGCGTTGGCTGCACCACGTACTTTAGCCAATATGCGTCCGCTTGCGATCTTGGGTGACAACATCACCACCGATCACTTGTCACCATCGAATGCGATTGTGCTAGACAGTGCTTCTGGTGAGTATTTGGCGAAAATGGGTGTGCCTGAGGAAGACTTTAACTCTTATGCAACTCATCGTGGTGATCACTTAACCACACAACGTGCAACCTTTGCCAACCCGAAACTGTTTAATGAAATGGTGGTTCGTTCAGACGGCAGCATTAAGCAAGGTTCAAAAGCGCGTGTAGAGCCTGAAGGCGAAGTGATGCGGATGTGGGAAGCGATTGAAACCTATATGAACCGTAAGCAACCGTTGATCATTGTAGCGGGTGCGGATTATGGTCAGGGTTCAAGCCGTGACTGGGCTGCTAAAGGTGTTCGTCTTGCAGGTGTTGAAGCGATTGTTGCCGAAGGTTTTGAGCGTATTCACCGTACTAACTTGGTGGGTATGGGTGTTTTACCGCTTGAGTTTAAAGCTGGTGTAAACCGTAAGACCTTAAAGCTAGATGGTACTGAGCTGTATAGTGTGATTGGTAACATTGCACCGCGTTCGACATTAACTTTGGTGATTGAGCGTGCCACAGCAGATGGTAAAGAAGAGATTGTTGAAGTGCCTGTGACCTGTCGTTTAGATACTGAAGAAGAAGTTTCTGTGTATGAAGCGGGTGGTGTATTACAGCGTTTCGCACAAGACTTTTTAGAAGGTCAAGTGGCTTAATACCTTAGCTAAAAGCGATCATAGTGTGATTAAAAGACTCTACTTTGCGTAGGGTCTTTTATTTTTATATATAAAAGAAATCCGGCTTCATCTTTTTTTAATTTTGAAGATGAATGACGTTAAGTATTTAGCTGTATTTGGCTTTATTTATTTTAATCAAATATTGTTGGTAAAATGATCAAATAGTATCTATCATAAGGTATGTATCAGAACGGTTGGAGTAGCAACAATGTCTACCGCAAAAGTTTTTATGACCGGTCGTAGTCAAGCGATTCGCTTACCGAAAGAGTTTCGATTTGAAAGCACAGAAGTTGAAATATTTCGCCGTGGCGATGAAGTGATCCTACGTGAAAAACCAATCACTGCAGAACGCTTATTTAATGTATTAGCACAAATGCCAGATGATTTTTATGCAGAAGAAAGAGTGGATCAACCACCGCAAGAACGAGAAGAGTTTTAATGCAGACACAATATTTATTGGATACCAATATTTGTATCTATATCAGCAAACATCAGCCTGAAAGTGTCCGCCAGCATTTTGAAAAACATCTTCCCAATCGGAATATTTTAATCTCAGTGATTACCTTAGGTGAACTACGTTTTGGCGCTGAAAAAAGTCAAAGCAAAGAAAAAGCATTAAAAGTCATTGATGAGTTTACCTCAATGATTCAAGTGGCTGAATTAGATGAAGATATTGCAGATCATTATGCGCAAATACGTCAAGCGCTTTCTTCTAAAGGTCAGATTATTGGATCTAATGATTTATGGCTTGCAGCGCATGCCAGAGCAAATAATTGGGTGATGGTCACCAATAATGAAAAAGAGTTTTTACGTGTTGATGGACTGCGTGTGGAGAATTGGGTGTCGACTCCCTTATAACTCGTTTAAATTGTAAATAACCCTCACCCTTCACCTTTCCGCCATCACCACTTGTCGGAAAGGTCAATAAATAATCAAAACTATCACGCTATAGTATATGTACCATTTCTAAAATCTATGGAGAACAAAGATGGTAACTGCTGGCGAAAAACCTGGAACAGGCTTCTATTTTTGTGTTCAATGCGGACACCGCACCTATTTAGAAATTGGTACTGATCGTTTACCTCCGTGTACCAAATGCCTTGGCAATCAATTCAACAGTAAGAATGCCTAAGCCGCAAAATACCAAACAGTTATCCACTGTTTGAATAAAAGCCCTATCCCTTGATAGGGCTTTTTGTTACCTTAAAAATAAGATGTAAATAACAAGACCTGTCATAGGCATAGAAAGGTAATCCATGATGGAAACAATTTTAGGACTTTGTATTGGCGTTGGACTCAGCGCAGCCTGTGGTTTTCGTGTCTTTGTACCGCTATTAGCGATGAGCATTGCCACCTTAATGGGGTGGTATCAACCCGCTCAAGGCTTTGAATGGCTGGCACTTCCATCGGTATGTATGGCACTGGGTTTTGCCACAATCTGTGAAATCGCAGCTTACTATGTGCCATGGGTAGATAATCTATTAGATACCATCGCCACACCTGCGGCTGTGGTGGCAGGTACGCTGACCACGATGGCGGTGAGCAGTGGCGAAATGTCCCAGTTTGCCACTTGGGCCGCTGCACTGATTGTCGGTGGCGGAACCGCAGGTGTGGTGCAAATGAGTACCGTAGCGGCACGCGGGGTCTCGACGGCAACCACAGGTGGGTTGGGTAACTTTGTGATCTCGACAGGTGAGTTGATTGGCTCGGTCGTGTTATCGATTCTGGCCTTTATCATGCCTGTGGTGATTACGGTCTTGGTGATTATTCTTATTATTGTTGCCGCACGTTGGATTCATGCAAAACGTCAAGAGCAAGCCACTCCTGCACGATAAGCTTATATTTGCAAATCTATCATTTCTATATTGTGAATACGGATAAGAAAAACGCTTCTTTAGGAGTTATAAGTAGATGTCACTTCGTTTGGTAAAACCTCACACAAGGTTTAAACAGAGTTATAACGACTATATTGATGAACTTGCTGAGGAAGAACGTTACCCGCTTACATTGGACTTCGATCACACAGATTTTGACAAGTTTTTGAATAAATTAGAACAATATGAAAAAGGGCAGTATTTACAAGAAGGACATGTAGCCAATATGACGTATTGGCTAGTCAATGAGAATGAAATTATTGGTGTGTCTAATCTGCGACCTCAGCTCAATGCACAGATTCAACATTGTGGTGGACATATTGGTTTAGGGATTCGTCCTTCTAGACGCAGACAAAATTTAGGTACTAAGTTAATGGAACTTACCATTCAGAAAGCGTGGGAGCTGGGCTTAACGCAATTGCATATACATTGCTATAAATCCAATTTGGCTTCAGCAAAAGTGATTCAAGCAAATAATGGCTATCTTGATTCTGAAATCACCCTAGATCAAGTGATTCAAAGGTATGTCTTAAATAAAGCAATAGAAAAAATCTGAGTTAGTGCTGAGCAAATAAATGCTTGGTGTGAATGCTATTCAATATTAAAAAAAATGATGGACTTATGAAAACTCAACTCATTGCCGCATTATTCGTATTTTCAGGCTTACCGATATTGCCACAAGTCAGCTTTGCTCAAGAGCAACCGACAGTAGAAGAGCTTAAACTACGCAAAGACCAAGTCACTTATCAAGCCTATATCCCTGCAAAATATCGCTTATTTAAAGCCATTGAAGGTGACTTGAATAAAGATGGCGTGAAGGATGTGGTGCTGATGGTTAAAGCAACTGATCCCGAAGCTTTTGTTGAGCATGAGTATCGTGGTCGTTTAGATATCAACCGCCGTGGTGTTGTTGTATTGCTCAATGAAAAAGGCACATACAAGCCGATTGTCAGTAACTTAAATTGTTTTTACTCGGAAAATGAAGAGGGGGGTGTTTATTTCGCCCCTGATATAAGCTTAGAAATTAACAATAATGTGCTGAATGTACACTTTGCCCATGGACGCTATGGCTATTGGCGTTATCTATTTCGCTTGGAAGGCAATGATTTGCGCTTGATTGGTTATGATGATTCAAGCAATCGTGGGCCCTATGTTGAAAGCCAAACCAGTATTAACTTTTTAACAGCAAACAAAGTGATTCGTGAAAATTTAAGCCAAGACTTTGAAGGTGATCCAAAATTTAAAGAGAATTGGAGTAAAATTGATCAAGCCCCAATCTATTTATCGAAAATTAAAGAGTTTGATTATTTAAGTTTTTAAAGACGAATAATTATTTTGAAGATGGTTGCCATCTGTTGGATTCGTACAAAGCGTTGGGGGAAGTATTTTAAGTTTTGCATCATAAAAGGCGCTTAAAATAATAACGATAAAATGGAGGGAAACAGTCATGCACACTTTCCAACTCACACAATTTTTTCTTTACATGATGATCTTGAATTATATCGTTTTAATCATTTGGTTCTTGGTCTTTATCTTTGCAAAAGATTCAATCAAGCGACTGCATGGGCGCTGGTTTAGTCTCTCCGAGCAACAGTTTGATGCAATTCATTATGGTGGCATGGCAATCTATAAAATCGGTATCTTATTATTCGGTCTCGCGCCTTATCTTGCTTTAAAGCTGCTCTAAAATATGATCTTTTTGGCTAAGGCTTACAAAAGCATCACGGGCAACTGGATGTCGCAGGATAAAATTGAATAACAATAACCAGATAAATGAATAAATCTCAGAAAGAGAGGGTAGGACATGAATGGGAAAACTGAGTGTCAAAACTGTATTGTTTGTAAAAAAAGCTTTTCTATTAAAAGTTTGATCCCACTTGGAACGCTGCGTCGGGTCATTACAGAAGAAATTGAGCAGGATTTTCCAGAATGGGGGGCACAGGATTATATTTGTCTACCCGATTTAACCAAGTATCGAATGCAATATGTACATTCACTGTTAAATTCAGAACAAGGTGAAGTTTCAAATCTAGAGAATGATGTATTACAGAGTATGCAACATCATGATTTAATTAATAAGAATATAGAAAGTAAATTTGATCAAGATTGGACCTTGGGCGAACGGCTGGCAGATAAAATCGCATCATTTGGTGGGAGCTGGACATTCCTGATTTGTTTTGCCGCTTTTCTGGCGATTTGGATTTTGGTCAATACCGTGGTTATGGTGAAACATCCTGCGGACCCTTATCCCTTTATTCTGTTGAATCTGATCTTATCTTGTTTGGCTGCAGTACAAGCTCCGATTATTATGATGAGCCAAAACCGTCAGGAAGCTAAAGACCGTTTACGCTCAGAAAATGATTATAAGGTGAATCTCAAAGCAGAGCTGGAAATCCATAACTTACATGAGAAAATGGATCATCTGCTTATGCATCAATGGGATAGGTTGGCAAAAATTCAGGAAATACAGCTCGACCTACTGACTGAAATGAGCAAGAAGAAACAATAGATGATGGATTGAATGAACACAGGCTAGAGTTGCAATTGCTTGTGAAAAATATGCAGTAGAACTTAAGATTTGAAGATGACCATCGAAAAAATAAGCAGAACAGCGTAAATTAGCGGCACTTATAATATTGCGTTCAAGCTTATGATGATCACTTGGATTCTGTTCACTCTCATGGCTGCATTTATGCAAGCTTGGCGCAATGCATTTCAAAAACAACTTAGTACCAGCGTGGATGTGTACGGTACTACGCTAGCGCGATTCATCTTTTCGCCCATTTTTGCCTTTAGTTATTTAGCCTTTCTCTATTGGCATCAACCTGTCACAGCGCCTGTGCATTTTTCCGATAAATTCTGGCTCTATATCGTGATTGCAGGTATTAGCCAGATCTATGCCACTGCCTTGATGGTGAAACTATTTCAACAAAAGAACTATGCCATTGGTGTCGGACTTGCAAAAAGTGAAGCGATCTTGGCGGCCTTGGTCGGTGTGCTGTTCTTACAGGAACATCTCAGTACATGGGGCTGGATCGGGGTCGTGATTGGAGGACTTGCAGTATTCTTACTCAGTAAAGGCAAGCAACAGTCTGATCTGTCTTTCAAAACCTTGATGATTGGACTCGGTAGCGGGCTTTGCTTTGCGATCACTTCTTTGTTGGTGCGTGAAGCCAGTTTAGAACTAAGCATGTTGCCATTCTTACATCGTGCTGCATGGGTGTTGTGCAGTTTGATCAGCTTTCAATGCATTGTATTGCTGATCTATCTCGGATTTTTTAGCCGCCCAACGCTATATAAAATGTGGCAACGGGTTGGCTTAACCTTAAGAGTGAGTATCTGTAGCTTTTTGGCGTCCGTCGGCTGGTTTAGTGCCATGAGTATGCAAACCGTGGCAATTGTCAAAACACTGGGGCAGGTCGAAATTCTATTTAGTCTATTGATCTCGGCTTTCTTTTTTAAGGAAAAGCTCGCTAAAACTGATCATTTAGGTTTATGGCTGGTGATTGTGGCTGCGATTATGGTGATTTGGGCTTAGGTGAGAAGTTCTATTTGAAAAAATACACATGTAAATTTGAATTTATCGGAATATAAATCGTGGTTTTTTATTAGATATGGGAAATATTTTGACTTTTAGAATAGAGTATGCAAAATTATTTCATTGATTGCTAAAAATAGCAGTTTTTAGGAAAACAATCCCACCGTGATCTGCCTAAACTATGTCTCAAGGGTGTGAAAGGGATCGAAAAGAGTAGCATGCACCGACGCTTATAAAGCAAGTGTGTACGAACCCAAAAGGTCTCGATTCGGCTTAGGACGCTATAGATCAAAAGTTTATAGGCAAAGGTTATGGCTTACAAAGTCATAGGTGTTGAAGTAAACAACCTCTGTTTTCCCTTGATACCCTAAAAAATTTAATTGAAGAGAACATCAATAATTCGATCAAAATAATAAAAACTAGATCAATAAAACTAAAACTGAGTGTGAAACTAATCCTGTAATCTGAATATTGTGAATATAAGTCGATATTTTTATATTAAAAAACAAAGTGATATAATTATTTTTATATTAATAAATCAAAAAATCACAGCTATAGGTCAGCACTATAATGAACGAGTTCGAGCTTAAAATCCGCTATCCACATCAAATGAATCACAATGACATCGATCATGTCGGTCGCTTTGATTTGGCAACGATTTTAACCAAGTTTGACGAGATGACTTGGCGTCAGCAGTTGGTTCGTCAATTACAACTCAATGGTGCCGATACCAGTTTTATTGTCAGCGATCATCGGACAGAACAGACCATTTCCATTACCCTTGATGCCTATGCCAAGTCACAGCAGCTTGAATTCAAACTGGACAGTGATATTCCCGTCATCATTCCTAAAAAAGATTTGTTTGGCTTGGTCACGCGTAAAAGCAAAGACAGCATTTCGTTTAAACAATTGAGCTTGGCGCGTGTCAAAGATTATCTGATTGCATTTTTAAATCGGGACATTGCCACATTAGAAGAGATCTATAAACAAGGCTTGGGCAAGGGGTTGAAAACACCGTCTTGATCGTAACAGTGATGAGGAAAATCAGCGGTTGCGAAAGCTGTTGGCGCAACTATAATCACTCCCCATCCTGTACCTGATTCAATTTGTTCTGTTGCCATGGCTCTAAACGACAATTTTATTTATACACCACCACAAGATCCTTTAGAGATCGTCTATGAAGATGATGATTTACTGGTGATCAATAAGCCTGCTGGGCTATTGTCAGTGATGGGGCGTTTACCTGAACATCAGGACAGTGCCTATTTACGTGTTTTGGAAAAATACCCTGCTGCCAAAGTCACGCATCGTCTGGATATGGCAACTTCGGGCTTACTCATGTTTGCTAAACACCGTGATGCAGAAGTGGCAATCAGTAAAATGTTTCAGGCGCGTACTGTCAAAAAATACTATGTGGCTTTGGTACAGGGACAGATTCAAAGCGAGGGCAGTGTGGAAGTACCACTTATTACCGATTGGGAAAACCGTCCGCGTCAGATGGTGCACTTTGAGTTGGGTAAGCCCGCTAAGACCCTATTTCAGCTCATGCAATATGATGAAGTAAGCAATCAAAGCCGTGTCCGTTTAGAGCCGGTTACAGGCCGTTCGCATCAATTACGCGTACATATGATGCACATTGGCCATCCGATTATGGGCGATAAACTCTATCATCCTGAACCAGCCAAGTTTCATTTACAACGGATGGCGCTGCATGCGGCTTATCTGGCATTCAAACATCCTTTAAAAATGCATGCAGTCGAAATCCATTCTGAGCTAAAGTTCTAAACACTACAATAAATAGGCAAGCGCATGTATTCGATTCAATATACTGAATGGGCAGCACTTTCAGAGATACAGCAAAGTCAATTAAAGGCACTTTTATTAGAGGCCGATCCAAGTTGGCAACAGGTCTTAACCTATTTATTGCAGTCGAATCTGTTCATCATGTTGAATGATCAGGCACAAATCATTGCGCAACTTTGTTTACTTAGAACGGATGATCAAGCTGAAATTAAAAATCTAGCCGTAGATT
This sequence comes from Acinetobacter higginsii, assembly GCF_000369525.1. GTDB lineage: Bacteria > Pseudomonadota > Gammaproteobacteria > Pseudomonadales > Moraxellaceae > Acinetobacter > Acinetobacter higginsii. Next base: position 497,094 of record NZ_KB850070.1, on the reverse strand, counting down.
CACGCTATCAAAAACAGGGGCTTGCCAAGGCATTGATTCAATTTACCATTGAAAATACAAGAGATCAAAATATCCAAACATTATGGGTCAAAACAGGTAACTCCAGTCTGGATCAACTAGCACTTTATCAAAAATGTGGCTTTCGTCTGTCGCATATTGAGCGAGATGTTTTTAGAGACTATCCAGAACCCATCTATGAAAATGGCATAGCTTGCCTTGATCAGATCGTACTGAGCATCGTATTACGTTGAGACACGGGAGTCTCAGGACGTTTACTTTGATCGTTTTTTGACTACAATATTGCTATTAATCCGTCTAAAAAATGACATAAAAATCGGTTAATCTATAGCCAAATATCAAGTCCAAAACACAACAAAGGATATTTATATGACTCGCGACTATGACCAATTCCCAGACAATGATAATGGCAACGTGCTATGGCAGATGGTTGAAGATGGTAATGAACTCAACGAGCCACATGAAGTCGAATTTTCAATTGTTTTTGAAAAACAAGAACAGGTTGAAAAATGTGCCTTACATCTTTTACACCAAGAACAAAAAATTTCACTTTTTCAGGAAGAAGTACACTCAGATGGTTCAGATCTTTGGGTGCTGAACATTCATGTCAACATGATTTTGGAATATGAAGATATTGAAGACTTGGAAGAATGGATGACCAAGATCGCCAAAGAGTTCAATGGCGAGTATGATGGTTGGGGTTGTATGAGCTATATTTACGACGAAGACGAGTAACTTAATTATGTGAATTGTTATTGAAAATAACAATTCACTACACTATTTTTCCCTACCTTGCACATTGGGGTGGTTGACTTTCGGTTTATAACTTTTTGAAAGATATATATTTTAGTTATCTCTGTGATCTACTGATCTTTTCTGCTTTAATCCGTGCCATGATTTGACATTTTTTAATAGAAGAACTTTCTCGTATTTAGAAATTATGGAACATTTTGAAACTTTAACTTTTCGAAAAAATAATTTAAGCTTCGCTGGAAAATAAGGCTAGTGCAAAGATTAAGCACTTACAGGGGGTCGGATGGATGAGCAAACATCCAGTTTAAAAGGATTACCACGGTTAAAGCCCCGTGGCGGATTGCAAGTGATGTATGCTTCAGTTCGTGCACTTTTTTTACGCGAGTTGCAAACCCGTTTTGGCCAATATCGTCTTGGTTATTTCTGGATATTAATTGAGCCAGCCTTGCATATCGGTTTTATGCTGGTGCTATTTGGAACACTTCGCCAAAGAATGATCCCTGGTATGGAGTTTGAAATATTCTTAATAAATGGAATATTACCTTTTTTCATGTTTAGAAAAATTGCAACGCAAGCTCTTGGAGCTGTTCAGGCAAATAAAGGATTATTTAGTTATCGCCCAGTAAAACCAATAGATACTTTAATGGCACGAGGTTTTTTAGAACTTTTATTACATTTTATTGTTTATGTACTGTTTAGCTTGATTTTAGTCTGGTTTGGTTTTCATATAAGCAGCGCTGCGATTCCTCAATTATTAGGTTATTGGTTAGTATTGTTTTTATTTACTATGAGTATTGGGCTGATTCTCCTTGTCATAGGTCATATTTCACAAGAAATTAATAAATTCGTATCGAGAATATTTTTTATACTTTACCTTTTATCCGGTGTTCTTTATTCAATACATATTATTCCTGCTGAGTATCAAAAGTATTTATTATGGAATCCATTAGTACATATTTTCGAATTGATGAGGCATAGTATTGCTTCAACATACCCTATAGCGCAGGGAGTGTCCTTGTCATATGTATTTTTATGGATAATAGGTGGTTTATTTTTGGGTTTGCTTCTTTATAAACGATTTGAACAGCAAATGGTAAAGTCAAAATGATTGAACTTAAAAACTTGACGAAATCATATGTGACACCAAAAGGAAGACATTACGTTTTTAGAAATCTAAATGCTGTATTACCCGAAAATAAGAGTGTTGCGATTTTAGGTAAAAATGGTGCGGGGAAAAGTACTTTACTTCGAATCATTGGTGGCATTGATTTTGCTGATAAGGGTAAGGTGATCACCAATAAATCTATTTCATGGCCAGTGGCATTGTCTGGTGGTTTTCAGGGAAGTCTCACAGCGCGTCAGAATGTTCGATTTGTAGCACGTTTATATTTAAGCAATGAAGATGATGTGAACCAGGTTATTGACTTTGTCCAGTCTTTTGCTGAAATTGGTAAATATTTCGATATGCCAATAAAAAGCTACTCTTCAGGGATGCGAGCTAGAATTAGTTTTGGTTTAAGTATGGCTTTTAATTTTGATTATTATTTATTGGATGAAGCTGGTGCTGTGGGTGATGCAAATTTTAAGAAGAAAAGCCAAGCGTTACTCGATGAATTAAAACAGAAGTCTAATATTATTATGGTGTCTCATAGTTTGGACGATTTAACCCGAAACTGTGATGTGGCCTTTCTGATGCGAAATGGCCAAGCTGAATTTTTTGAAGATATTGCAGAAGCAATAGAGGTCTATAAAGCGTATGCGATCAATAACAAATAAGGGTTTAACGATTAGCTACATCATGATTGTGATGTTGCCATTGTTATTCATCATTGCTTACCTTATCTTTTTTGCACAACAGCGCTATGTTTCGCAATCTACTTTATTAGTGAAGCAAGTTGGTGAAGTGTCCAATACTGCTGCTTCAAGTGGGTTGAGCACGTTATTAGGTGTAAGTAATACTAATAGTGAGGATGCACATATTTTAACTGCTTATATTAGCTCGAGAAATATGGTGGAAAGCTTAGATAAAAAACTCAATTTGCGTAAAGAGTTTATTGCTACTAATGATCCTATTTTTAGTTTGAGCTCAGATGCATCTGTTGAAGATTTAGTTAAATATTTTAACAAGCGTGTCCAAGTAAGTTTAGATGAAAAAACGATGATGATGACAATTGCATCACAAGGTTTTAGTTCAAGTTTTGCCCTTCGCCTTAATCAAGAAATTCTAAAAAATAGTGAAAGTTTTATTAATGATCTTTCACAACAAATTGCAGAAGAGCAACTCAAGTTTGCCGAAAAGCAATTAAATGAAGCAAAAGAACAGTTAGATGCATCACGAAATACTTTACTTGATTATCAGAATAAAAACCAAATGTTTGATCCACAGGCGCAAGCTCAAGCGGTTGCAACGGTGGTTGCTAGTTTAGAGTCTAATCTGGCACAGTTACGTACTGAGGAACGAACTTCTTTAAGCTATCTAAATGGAACTGCACCACAGGTTGTTGCTATTAGAAGTCAGATCGAATCGGTGCAAAAACAAATTGTCGATGAAAAAGCCAAACTGACTTCTCCAAATACCAGTAAATTGAATAAGAGTGTGGCGGATTTTGAGGCTTTAAAAGCCAATGTTGATTTTGCAACTGATCTATATAAGCTTTCACTGGCATCACTTGAAAAAGCACGTTTAGAGGCTTCGCGGAAACTGAAAAAATTAGTTGTTATATCTACGCCAGAGTTGGCTCAAGATGCTGTGTATCCACGCACTTTATATTTGATTGCGACTTATTTTTTGATTTTAAATATTTTATTTGGTATCACGATGTTGATTTACTCGATTATCCGTGAGCATAAGGAGTAAGTAAAATGAAAAAGCTATTAATCACTAGTATGCTTGCAATATCCTCCTTTTATAGTTTTGCGGCGGATATGCAAACACTTTTGCCTCAAGAATTGGCAAACAATGTCTCACAAGCAAATAATAATTTTTCTGATAATACCATTTTACCGAGCCAATCAGTGGTAGGGCTTTCTCCAAGTAGTGTACAAAAATATTCTGCACCTACCAAAATGTTTGGTGAGCAATTATTTAAAGGGGCTTTTGCCAGTACAGCAGGTTCAACTTTTAATGATAGTTATGTATTAAATCCTGGTGATGATATCAATCTACGTCTATGGGGCGCTTACCAGTTTTCGGGGACTTTAACTGTTGATCCACAAGGTAATATTTTTATTCCAAATGTGGGTCCAGTTAAAGTCATGGGCACAACTAATGGTCGTTTACAGTCTTTGATTGAAGGCTATGTGCGCAAAACTTATGTCGCCAATGTAGGAGTTTATGCAGCTCTAGTTCAATCACAACCGGTTAAGGTTATGGTCACAGGTTTTGTTAATCAACCTGGCTCTTATGGGGGGGTTGCCAATGACAGTGTTATGGCCTATTTGGATCGAGCCGGTGGGGTCGATGCGCAACGAGGTAGTTATGTTGATATTCGTATCATGCGCAATGGACAATTAAAGCAATATGTAAATCTATATGATTTCCTAATCGCAGGAAAGTTACAGCCATTTAGTTTCCGTGATGGTGATGTGATTGTGGTTGCACCGCGTAGCCATACTTTCTCGGTGTCGGGTGAAGTGTTTAATGCTTATGATTTTGAGTTTAATGTGCCAGAAGTAACAGTTGCACAAGCATTATCGGTTGCAAAACTAAAGCCTGGTGCCACCAATGTCAGTATTATGCGACGTCAAGGTAGTGAATATCGTAGTGAATATTACCCGCTTTCAGCAGCAAATAATGTCGTGATTGAAGATGGTGATATCTTAACAGTGACTGCAGATCGTTATGCAGGCACTATTCAGGTACGGATTGAAGGTGCACATAATGGCGCGCATGCTGTAGTGTTACCATATGGTTCAAAATTATCGGAAGTTCTTAAACAAATACAGCCAAACACCCTCTCTGAAGTTCAGGCACTACAATTATTCCGTCCATCTGTAGCGAAGCGTCAGAAAGAGATGTTAAATGTTTCTTTAGATAAACTTGAAGAGGCAACATTTTCTGTACGTTCAACAACTCAAGAAGAAGCTAATCTACGCGTCAAAGATGCAGAGCTAGTAAAGCAGTTTATTGCCAAAGCACGGACTGTAGAGCCTAAAGGGCAGGTGGTATTAAATGCCAAAGATTTTGATGATGTAATCTTAGAAAATGGTGACATTCTTAATATACCAGAGAAGACTTCGGTGATTATGGTACATGGTGAAGTCACTTTCCCAAATGGTGTGGTATGGCAACCAAACATGTCTGCAGGGTCGTATATTGATCAGGTCGGAGGGTTTACCCAGAAATCAAACAAATCTAAATTAGTCGTGATTCATCAAAATGGTGAATCTGAATTAGTGAGTAAACGTTATAAGATTAGACAAGGTGATGAAATCTTAGTGTTACCTAAGGCGCAAACTAAAGTAGTGGAGTTGACACGAGGAATTACCCAAGTGTTATATCAAATTGCGATTGCTGCGAAAGTTGCATTGGACTTGTAGTTTATAAATTGAGCTTGTTGTTTTAAAGCTAATAGAATCAGGTTTTTCTTTTATTTGGAATTGAGTGAGTTTAAACAATGGATTTTGAAGATATTCAGAGTAAAACTAATGCGGTAAAAGCAAATATAAAAGGAAAAATAAAAAAAATAAAAAAAGATGGTTTTTTGAAAACAGTACAAAAAACTACAAAAGAATTGGAGAAAGTAAGAGAAGCCTATTTAGATACGAGACTGGCTATTAAATACTATTCTGGATATATTACTCAACCCTATAAGAGAACAGCAATAGCCTTTAATGTGGCTCAATGGAAAAGGAAATATGTTATAAATTTCCTAAACGAATATAATGTATTATTTTTTTCATCAAATATGGATATGGATTCTTTACATATTGCAATGAAAATTGCACATAACCCTGTATTTGTCATATGGGGCAGGAATACGCCAGTACATATTAGTTCGTATGCAGAAATATACAGAATTCCTATTTATTATATAGAAGATGGTTTTATTCGTTCGATTGGTTTAGGTGCTAATCATGTACCACCATTATCACTTTGTTTAGATAAAACAGGTCTGTATTACGATTCAACTCAGCCATCAGATCTAGAAAATATATTAAATACATATGATTTTGAAAAAGATAGTAAGTTGCTTGAAGAGGCAAACAAATGTTTAAATTTTATTAAACATAACCATTTGTCCAAATACAATGATACAAATGAAGGCTTGGCGGAGTCATTATATGGACCTAAAACGAATCAGAGAATATTGGTTCTAGGTCAAGTTGAAGATGATCAGTCATTAATATATGGCTGTAATGTTGTTATTACAAATGTTCAGTTAATAAAAAAAGCATTAGAAGAAAATCCTGAGGCGCAAATTATTTACAAACCTCATCCTGATGTACTTTTTGGAAAGCGAAAAGAATTATCTGATTTATCAGAGGTTGAAGATAAAGTAGAAATCTTTAAAACACCAATGTCTTTAGCTGATGCCTTGTATGAAGTAGATAGAGTGTATACTTTGACATCATTAGGTGGCTTTGAATCTTTATTGTATGGTGTGCCAGTCACTACCTTTGGAGCACCTTTCTATTCAGGATGGGGGTTAACAGATGATCGCCAAATTGTTAGTCGAAGAAAAAGAAAGTTAACACTAGAGAAGCTATTTGCCGCGGCATATATTCTGTATCCAAGATATAGAAGTTATAATGGGTTGGAAAAAACAAATTTATATGAAACTTTAGCTTTCCTTAAAGAAAGATTAACTGATATACACTTATCTTCCTCCCTTTCAGTAGAGCGAGGCATGTCGTTCTATAATGCAGCTACTACTCATCCACTTGGTTTGCAATATTTTGCAAAATCAACAGACTCCAAAACAATTATATTAACTGATAAGAAAGACAGCCTTATGTTGGCAGAAAAGCTATCAAAATATAATAAGGAAATTCTTTTAGTCACAACGAGAGATAATTTAGCAAATGATGAGGCAATGTTTGTTAAAAATGAATTTTTAAATAACATTAAACTTACTTCTATTCATAAGCTTTACTCAAAACCTATGTCTGATGCTGAATCACAAGCAGTAAGATATGCAAAAATTTTCAGCTTTGAATTATTAAAAATCTTAAAATTGATTACTAATAATTTGGTGCATCATAATATTTTGGCACAGATAAGTGAAGGTATTGAAGATTATCTTTATATGGAGATTCTAAGGTTTAATGGTTATGCTGATATGTTGAATAACAGTGACCATTTACTAGCTTACTTTGATGATTATGAGTCTAGTAAGGATGTAATAGATTCTTTGATGTATCATGGTGAGAAAATGGAATGTTTCTCTAAGATAAACGTTGCCTTTAAGGAAGTAAATGCCACCAAAAAAATATTAAAGGAAGGTATTTCAACTAATTTAGAAGAGGAAATAAGATTAATTGCAGATTGTAAAGAGAAATTTGCAGCTTTTTGGTGGGGTGTTGATCATCAGAGTTTTAAAAACTTAAAAGTTAAGGATGATGTTGTAGTCGTTTGTGGCGATATTGCTGATGAAAATTATGCATATTCTCCAGCTACATTTAAACTTTTAGATGTCGCTATAAAACAGAAGAAATTGAAAGTTTTATATATAAACAATTCTATTCTTGGTGATTCTTTGCAAGATAAAATAAAAGCGACTTTATTAAAATATAATTATGCAGAGAGCTGTGAAGTCTATAATGGTAGTGTGTTGAATTTTAGGAAAAAATACGCAGAAGTTTATACTGACGCTGAAAAGTTTTTTTCAGAAGATTTACTCGCATTTTATATTTATGAGTTGAGAAAGCAGTTACCTACAGAGTTTATCTCAATTGTTCAAAGTCGTATTAAAGCTTATATTAATAATTTAGCTCCACTATTTGTTTTGATATCAGAATTCTCTGTGGTAATGCGGAATGCAAAGGCTTATTTCACATCTATGGAGCGTGGACATATTTCACGAGCTATTGTTGAAATAGCTCGTGAGTCTGGCGTTAAGACTATAGGTTTACAACCACAGGTTATTTCTGAGTCTGCTAGATATAGAAAAGCTCTAGTTGATCAGATGGGGGTGATTGACACTAAGCAAAAAGATATTTTTGAGGCATTAGGAACTACTTCAAAAAATTTACATATTGTTGGTTCGGTTAATATTATTGACCGTATGTATCGTATGGAAGAAGCTCATAGTGGTATTAATGTTAATAATGAGCCAACGATTTTCTTTGCAATGCAACATTCTTTACCTGAAGAGATGATGTTAATTAGTAAAGCATTAAATAATATTTCGAGAAAAAACAATATTAAATTGATTGTAAAACCTCATCCTATGCAAGAACTACCTATTTTAAATAGAGTGAAAAATATATTTGATGGTAGTGAAAATATTAATTTTTTATCGAGAGATAGCGATACATATCTCGCTATTGCAAAATCTAGCATAGTTATTGGTTTATTCAGCAGTGTGCTTTTAGAATCTGCAATTTATGGTAAAGAAGTTATTGTTGCTGATTTTAAAGATTTACATGAGTCTATTGATTATTCGGAACTTGGCCTTGCTTTAAAAGCTCGAAATGAGCAAGAGCTTGAGCAATTAATTCAAGATTTAATACAGAAAGGCGTTGAATATAGAAAGCTTGTAAAAACTAGAGATAGTTATTTAAGCAAAAACCCACAGTTTATGGCTCCTTATAATACTCATTGTCTTGAGAAATTTCTTTCAGATAGTCTTAACTAACTTACAAAGGTAATAGATATGTCAAAAATATTAGTCACTGGAGCAGATGGATTCATTGGTTCTCACTTGGTAGAAATGCTAGTAAGCCAAGGTCATGAAGTACGTGCTTTATCTCAATATAATTCATTCAATTATTGGGGGTGGTTAGAAGACATCAATTGTTTAGATAAAGTTGAAGTTGTAAATGGCGATGTGCGTGATGCACATTATTGCAAACACATTATGCAAGATATTGATGTGGTCTACCATCTTGCTGCACTTATCGCGATTCCATATTCATATGTGGCTCCTACAAGTTATGTTGATACCAATGTAATTGGTACGCTTAATATTTGTCAGGCAGCTCAAGAATTGGGTACTAAACGTGTGATTCATACTTCAACGAGTGAAGTATACGGGACAGCACAATACGTTCCAATTGATGAAAAACATCCTTTGCAACCACAATCACCATACAGTGCTTCAAAAATTGGGGCAGATGCAATGGCTATGAGTTTTTATAATGCATTTGAACTCCCATTAACAATTGCAAGACCATTTAATACTTATGGCCCTCGTCAAAGTGCTCGTGCTGTTATTCCAACGATTATTGCGCAAATCGCAGCTGGGCATAAAGAAATTAAGTTAGGTGACTTGAGTCCTACTCGTGATTTCAATTATGTGAGCGATACTTGCCGTGGTTTTATTGCTTTAGCAAATTGTGATGAAGCGATTGGTAAAACTGTAAATATTGGTTCTAATTATGAAATTTCAGTAAGAGACACGCTTAACCTCATTCGAGATCTAATGAATAGTGATGCTCAATTTATTGAAGATATTGATCGTTTACGTCCACAAAACTCAGAAGTTTTCCGACTTTGGTGTGATAACACTTTAATTCATAGTTTAACTGGTTTTAAACCAGAGTATTCAATTGAAGAAGGCCTAAAGAACACTATTGAGTGGTTCTTAAATCCTAAGAATTTAGAAAAGTATAAAGCAGGTATTTATAATGTCTAATTTACCTGAAAAGTATGAAAATCTTTTAGGTTCCATTAGGGAGGTGTTTGGTGAGGGATTTATTCCCTTACATGCACCAGTCTTTAATGGTAATGAAAAAAAGTATTTAGCTGAATGTATCGATACAACATTTGTATCCTCTGTTGGTGCTTTTGTTGACCGTTTTGAACAGATGATGGCGGAAATAGCAGGCACTAAGTACGCGATCGCGACAATGAACGGAACAGCGGCTTTACACCTAGCATTAATTTTAGCTGATGTTGGTGAGAATGATGAGGTTATTACACAGCCGCTAACTTTTGTGGCAACGTGTAATGCGATCTCTTATCAAAAGGCTCATTCAGTTTTTGTCGATGTTGATAAAGAGACATTGGGATTAAGTCCCAAGGCGCTGAAAGATTTTTTGGAAAAAAATGCTTTTATTAAAAATAATCAATGTATTAACAAAAATACAAGTCGAGTGATTAAAGCAGTTGTACCTATGCATACCTTTGGTATTTCTGCTGCAATTGATGAAATTAAAGCAATTTGTACTGATTGGAATTTAGTTTTAATTGAAGATGCAGCTGAAGCATTAGGTTCACGTTATAAAGAGAGAGCATTAGGTTCTTATGGCGATCTCGCTGCTTTTAGTTTTAATGGTAATAAAATTGTGACCAGTGGCGGCGGTGGGTGTGTTGTAACCAATGATGAAAAAATTGCAAAAAGAGCAAAACATCTAAGTACTACAGCTAAGTTACCTCATGCATGGCAATTTTTTCACGATGAAGTTGGTTATAACTATCGCCTACCAAATGTGAATGCTGCTCTCGCATGTGCTCAATTAGAGCAGTTGCCTATTTTCTTGGAAAAGAAAAAGCAACTTGCAAGTTTCTATGCGGATATCTGTGAAAAAAATGATATTCCATTTATCTCGAATACTGAAGGCGGCGAATCAAATTTTTGGTTGAATGCTATTTTGGTGGAAGATTTCTCTGTACGAGAAACACTACTTGCTGAAGCCAATAAGCGGGGAATCATGATGAGGCCTGTTTGGGAGCTTATGAGTGATTTGCCAGCCTTTTCAGAATGTCAGAATGATGGATGTGAAACTGCTAAATGGTTACAAGAACGCTTAGTGAATATTCCTAGTAGTGTTATTTCCCTTTAAGTTAGAGTTGAGCGTACACCAGTGAAGAAATTTGTTTTTGTCGGTGGTGGTGGGCACTGCCAATCATGTATTAACTCTGCGGAGTTAGCAGGTTTTAATGTGGTTGGTATTGTAGACAATCAGGTTGGTGCCAAAGTACTTTCTTATGAAGTAATTGGCAATGATAGTGACCTACCTGATTTAGCTAAAGCGGATGATATTAACTTTATCGTTACTGTTGGTATGGTTAGCTCTAATTCTTTAAGAGCAAAAATTTATAAAAAACTGATTGATATTAATGCAAATAGAGCATCGTTAATTGCAAAAACAGCTGTTATTTCAAAGCATGCAGTAATTGGTAAGGCGAGCGTAATTCTCGAGCAGGCTGTAATTAATGCAAAAGCTATCGTGGGTGAAAACGTTATTATCAACACTGCGGCAATTATTGAACATGGTGCAAGGATTGGAAATCACACTCATATTTCCACTCGTGCTGTGGTGAATGGCGATGTTTCTATTGGTCAGAATTGTATGATTGGTTCAGGTTCTGTAATTCTTCAAGGAATCACAATAGCTGATAATGTAACAATTGGTGCAGGTGCTATTGTAATCAAAGATATATTAGAAGCTGGGACTTGGGTTGGTTCACCTGCGAGGAAATTAAACAATGATTTGGGCTAATAAAACTTTCTTAATTGCAGAAGCTGGAGTAAATCATAACGGTGATTTGGAAAAAGCTTATCAATTAATTGATGCTGCTGCAGAAGCAAAAGTAGATGCGATTAAATTTCAGTCATTTAAGGCAGATAATCTTGTTTCTAAATCAGCAAAAATGGCTGAATATCAGAAGCAGAACCTTGGTTATGAAGATAGCCAATATGCAATGTTAAAAAAATTAGAAATACCTGTACCAGCATTAAGTCAGTTAAAAAATTATGCTGAGTCCAAAGGACTCATTTGGTTCTCTACAGCGTTTGATTTTGAAAGTATTGATACCTTGATTGAATTAGATATTCCTGTATGGAAAATTCCATCAGGAGAGATCACAAACTATCCGTATTTAAAGAAAATCGCAGCGTTGAATAAGCCGGTTATTCTGTCTACAGGTATGTGTAATCTGGCTGATATTGAGGCGGCTTTAAAAGTTTTTTTAGATTGTGGACGAAAGAGAGAAGAGATTTGCATATTACACTGTAATACGGAATATCCAACTCCTTGGACGGACGTGAATTTAAAAGCGATGGTCAGTATGGGACAAATATTTGGAACAGCCTATGGATATTCTGATCATACCACAGGAATTACTGTACCAACTGCAGCTGTAGCTTTAGGTGCCAAGGTCATTGAAAAACATTTTACTTTAGATAAAAACTTACCTGGGCCAGATCACAAAGCTTCTTTAGAACCTCATGAATTAAAAGCGATGGTTGACTCGATTAGAGTCGTAGAACAAGTTTTAGGTAGTTCAATCAAGTTTGTTTCTGACTCCGAACGTAAAAATATTCATGTCGCTAGAAAAAGTATAGTTGCAGCCACAGATATTCAAAAAGGGGAGCTCATGTCAGAGGATGTACTGACAACGATGCGTCCAGGAGATGGAATTTCTCCTATGTTTTGGAATGAGGTTGTGGGACAACCTGCGGTAAAAGACTACAAGGCAGGGGATAAAATCGAATGGTGAAAAAAGCTTGTGTAGTTACAGCAACTCGAGCTGAGTATGGGTTACTCAAACCATTGATTCAAGCTCTGAATGAGTCTGCAAACTATGAATTACAGTTGATTGTGTCTGGAACACATCTCTCATCTGAATTTGGTATGACATGGCATGCGATTGAGCAAGATGGCTTTTCGATAGATGCTAAGGTTGACATGCTATTGAGTAATGATTCCTCAACTGCTGTGGTTAAGAGTTTAGGGCTACTGTGTATCGGGATTGCGGATGCATTTGAGAGGCTGAAGCCTGATTTTATTGTCATTCTTGGTGATCGTTACGAAATGATAGGCGTGGCAACAGCTGCGAATATTTTTAAAATACCTGTCGTGCATTTGCATGGGGGGGAGATTACAGAAGGGGCATCAGATGATAACTTTAGACATGCTCTAACAAAGTTAAGTCATATACATTTTACATCTACAGATGAATATAGAGAGCGTGTTATACAGTTAGGTGAGCAACCTATGTACGTCTGTAATAGTGGGGCGATAGGAATTGATAATATCAATATACTCCCTTTACTTACGAAAGAAGAATTAGCGAAATCATTAAAACTTGATTTATCTATTCCATTTTTCTTGATGACGTACCATCCCGTTACTGTAAGTGAGCAAGACATTATTAAAGAAATAGACGACATCATGTCTGCATTACTGAGTGATGGTTTGAAGCAAATTATTGTGACATTATCAAATGCAGACGTCGGTGGGCGTACAATTAATGAATGCATGCGTAAATGGAGTGAGAAGCATCCAGATAGGATTCATTGTTTTGCTTCATTGGGGCAATTACGTTATTTATCTGCAGTGAAGCATTGTGAAGCTGTTGTTGGTAATTCATCAAGTGGAATACTTGAAGCGCCGTCTTTATTTGTGCCTACTATTAATATTGGGAATAGACAAGCAGGTAGGTTACAAGCCGATTCAATTATCAATTGTGAGCCAACGTTCAACGGGGTTTCTGAGGCACTTGAGAAAATATCAGACTCCACTTTTAAAAAGTCTTTAGGCTCAATCAAAAATCCATACGGAAATGGAAATACGGTTAAAGAAATTATGAGCTTTATTGAAAATATAGAGTGGTCAACATTATTGAGTAAAAAATTTTTTAATATCAAAACGTATTAAAAAATAACTGAAGATAGAGGGAATGTTATGTGGACAAAGGCTGTAATTGCACCCAATATAACGGTAAAAGAAGCACTTCAAGTCATTAATGATAATGCCTATCGTGCTGCTTTTGTATTAGAAGGTGACAAGCTAGTTGGCATGGTAACAGATGGCGATATCCGACGAGGTCTATTAAAAAATATTGGTTTGGACGATGAAGTTTCAAAAATCATGAATCCAAAGCCAGTTTTTTGCTATCAAGAAGATGTCAGTCCTGAAGTTATTAAAGAAATTCTAATTACACATAAATTTTTGCATGTTCCAGTTATTGATGAAAATCATCATTTAGTCAATGTTTTGACTTATGATAGTTTTTTAGAAACTAAAAAATTAGATAACCCTGTTTTTATTATGGCAGGAGGATTTGGGACAAGGCTCAGGCCATTGACTGATAATTGTCCAAAGCCAATGTTAAGAATTGGTGATAAACCAATATTAGAACGAATAATGCTACATTTAAAAAAATGTGGTTTTCATAAATTTTATTTTTCGACCCATTACTTAGCAGACCAAATTACAGACTATTTTGGGAATGGAGAACATTGGGGTGTTTCGATCAAATATGTTTATGAAGATGAACCTTTGGGAACAGGTGGAGCATTATCTCTTTTACCTGATGAGTCGAATTTACCATTAATTGTGACAAATGGAGATGTCATGACTAAAGTAGATTTTGCACAACTACTAAGTTTCCATAATGAACATGAAAGTTGCGCCACGGTAGCAGTAAGAGAATATTATCACCAAGTACCTTTTGGGGTAATTGAGATAGATGGACATTATATCAAGGGGATGGTAGAGAAGCCGAAAAATCGCTCTTTTGTGAACGCAGGCATATATGTTTTACAACCTGAAGTAATTAAAAGTGTTAAATCAAATGAGAAGATAGATATGCCAACACTTTTGCTTAATCATATGTCGAAAGAGCAAAAGGTAAGTTGTTTCCCAATACATGAATATTGGTTAGATGTTGGTCGAATGGATGATTTTGAGCTAGCACAGCGAGATGTTCAATCTGGAATTTTCTAATTGAAATTTGAGTGATTTATGAAGTCTAACTCCTTAGTTATTATTCCTGCTCGAGGAGGCAGTAAAAGGCTCCCCCGAAAAAATATACTACCTTTAAATGGTAAGCCATTAATAGAGTGGACAATTGAGGCTGCACAAGCTGCAAATTTTGAAAATATAGTTGTTTCATCGGACGATGAGGAAATTTTAAATTTAGTAGTAAAGTTCCCCAAAATATTGTTTTTAAGACGACCAGTGGAGTTAGCGTCTGATATTGCCTCTACAAATGATGTTATTTTAAATGTGTTAGATGAGTTGAAAGAAAATTTTGACAATTTACTTTTGTTACAGCCAACGTCTCCACTGAGAACAGTAAATGACTTGAACGGAGCATTTGAATTATTTGAGAAAGGCAAATATACAAGTGTAGTCTCTGTTACTGAAGTAGATCATCCTACTGATTATACTATGCGTCTTCCAGACAATAATTCGTTAGATAATTTTTTTACTAAGCTTAAACAACTTCCTCAGAGATCTCAGGATTTTGAAAAAGAATACAGATTAAATGGTGCTATATATATAACCAAAGTCGAAGATTTTAAAAAGAATAAAAGTCTTTTTAATTATCCTAGCTGTGGTTTTATTATGTCACGAAAGAACTCTATTGATATTGATGAGCTTTTTGATTTTCGTATAGCTGAAGCCTTATTTCAATATGATAGTTGATAGGAAACTATAATTCAGGAGTTAAGTCCTTTTAACTCTTGAATGTATTTTGATACTTGCAATAGGCATCCGTTCCAATCATTTGGAATTTCTTGTCTAATAAGTTTCATATTTTTATAAAAGGGCATATTTATACCTTTTATACCCCATTGAAATCTGGGTTTTTGTGGCAGCAGAACTAAGGTCGGTATACCTAGTGCTCCTGTTAAATGAGCAGTGCTATTTCCTATCGTGATAATCAGATCCATATCTGCTGCTAAATGAAGTAATCCATCAATATCTTTTTCAGCATTTACTAAGTAATTTATTTTACAATTATGTAGTTCAAATTCTGGACAGTCATCAAGGCTGTGTTGTAAAGCATAAAATTCTACACCATCTAGAGAGTCTATCCAGTTGGATAAGATATGAGCTGGGATCGAGCGTTGTATTTGGCTACGCTTATTTGGTGTAAACCAAGAGATACCACAGCGTATTTTTCTTGTACTTAGAAGGGGTCCAATGACGTTGACATCTGCACGAGTATTGGTGCTAAGTATAGGCTGTGCTTGATATGATGGCGTAAGAAAAAACTGAGTTAAGGAGATTAAATCTATTTCTGCATCATAATTATTTGCTGTACCTAAAGTTAACATTGAATATGGATAGCATTTAATTTGTGGAAATTTTTGCATTAAAACGGAATGTAATCGCGTATCACAAATAATTCCCACTTTTTTTGCTTTTATTAGAATATTTGGTAGAAAAATTAAGCGCATGATTTCACCACCAATACCAGCACCTTCTGGCCACCAAATTAGTAGATTTTCTACAGGACTGTGTCCATCCCAAGTTTTTAAATTCTGAATTAAGGAGGGGAGCTTTACCATTTTTCGGCGAACTGAAAACAATCGCCAACCATCTAGATCTCCTAAAGCTATTTTACAAATTCCTTCATGGTAATCTAGTAAGTTGCTGTTTTTAAAAATATTTTTTGACCATTTTATTAAGGATAAATACTCTTGATACTGTCCCATTTCATGATAATAAGAACCCAAGGTCGCAATTTTATTTAATAAAATATCTTCTTTTAATGGAGCCGATTGTTTAGATAAAACTCTTTCCCCAGCTTGTTTGATTAGTTTTTCTAATAAGTCATATCTTTTTATCAAAATGCTTTTTTGGCTGATAGTTAGGAAAACTTGATTTCCCCAGGTCTTATTACTTAAAAGTTGTCCTATAAATATAGCTGTTTTTTCAACATCTTGTTCTTGATCAAAAAAAGTGATGATATTTGAGGCTGTCTCTGTATTAGGAGAACCCCTTTCTTTTTCGACTAACATTTTTTGCTTTTGATAATTTTCTAGCCGTTTTTGATGACCACTTAAATTCAGTCCAGTTTTCTGAAACTCAAGATTTAATAACAAGATTAAATCATTTTCCCAAGCTTGGAGGTCATGACGATCCTGCATTTGGCGGCTATGTGTAATTAATAATCGTGCACAACGATAGAGACCAGTTTGTTCGCCAACATGGAAATCATTTAATAAAGATAGCGTTTGAGCAATTGCGTTTAATAAATCATTATTGAGAGGGGTATAAATTGCTAATCTGTCAGTGAGCTGTTTGAATATTGTTCTAGATAACGTATTAGAACGATTATTTTCCAACAAAACTTGGGCAAGTCGTTCATCTGTTTTTATTGCTATGTTGTCCATAAGTTATTACTCAATAAATGAATTAACTTGCTTTTGATATTGGTGCCAATAACTTGAAAACTGGCAGTTTTTATATTTTGGAAAACAGGGTGTCCCTAAAGTATAGTGATAAATATATTGTTTAGAGGGGCTTATTTCTTGATTTTCTTCATCAGCTAAAACATTCCAACCTTTTTCCAGTTCGCCTATTTGTTGGTCATTCAACCAACTAAAACGATGTAAGAACGTTCCTGTTGTTTGGCCTATATAGTCAGGAGTTAGAGTTCTATTGGATGGATGACTGCAATTCCAAAGGATCACACTAGACCAATTTTTTCTAGGGTAATCAAGATTAGTTGCACCTTTAAACTTTTCTGAACTAGATGTTTTATAATCATGTTTTACGACTTTGACAGCCCATTCATCTGTAGATTGAAACTTGGAAAATAAGTCTACAATGTCATTATTGATTACCATATCACCATCTAAAAATAATGCTATACCTGAATATTCCATTAAATAAGGGACTAAAAATCTAGAAAAAATAAATTGGTTGGATGGTGGGTAATTAGAAGGAAATTGTACTGAGGCTAGTGTAGGCAATGCTTTGGAATAAAGTGGATGTATTGCCAATGGCTTGGAACTATGCCGAATTAAGCTTTCACAACAGACATGATAAGCAATCGTTTCATTTATATCGTAGCCAATAAATACATGAATTGTACCCAAAATAAAGCCCCTACATTTATTTTTATAACCTAAATGTATGTAATTAAAAGATATTGAAATTCAACATTTAGTAGGGATATCTTAATAGAATTACTTAATTTCTGTCTACCTCTACGGTTTATAATATGATGAACAGGTTAAGGTGTGATAAATAGGGTTGACATGATTCTATGTTCCAAAAAAATAAGAAAAATTCCAGCGATTGAGCAATTTGTTGGAGAAGAAGTGAGTTCATTGATGAGTCGTTTCTGGAAAGAATCTCAAAATTTTGGGGGGTGGGGTAGAAAACCAAGTTTTTTCCGTGCTGAAAAACATGCACAAAAATATGAAACAGAATCTGTTTGTTTAGAGGATGGATTTATTCGCTCGTTGGGGTTAGGTAAACAAGGATCTCCTCCACTTTCGATAGTTTTGGATCAGTCTGGTATTTATTTTGATGCAGCACAAATATCAGATTTAGAAAAACTAATTGTTGAAAATAGCTTTTCTAAGCAACAATTGGAGAGATCTCAAGCTTTAATTAAGCGTATGGTTGCCCAAGGTATTACTAAATACAATCTACAATACGAGCGGCTTGATTCGTCAATCTTTCATAATAAGAAAAATATTCTAGTTGTTGATCAAACATTTGGTGATCAATCTATTCATTATGCGATGGCATCAGCGGCTCGTTTTCATACTATGTTACATCGTGCTATTGCGGATCATCCTGATGCGACGATTTGGGTAAAGATTCACCCTGATGTAATCGCAGGAAAAGCAAAAGGGCATTTTTCATTTAACGATCTCACTTCTCCAAATATAGAATTATTAAAAGAGAATTATAATCCAATCGAACTGTGTAAACAGATGTCAGAAGTTTATGTGGTGAGTTCTCAATTGGGTTTTGAAGCATTGCTGTGTGGCAAACCAGTACATTGTTTTGGCTGGCCTTGGTATGCGGGTTGGGGGCTGACACAGGATTACCAAGATTTACCAGATTCTCTTAAAGAGAGAAGAAATATATCTCAATCTCTTGAGCAATTGTTTGTAGCCGCATATTTAAATTATGCAAAATACGTTTCACCTGTTTCACAACAGCGCTGTGAACTAGAGGAGATTATAGATGTCCTGATCCCAAATATTGAGTTTCAAAAGCAATTAACCGCTTCATCTGTGGTGGCTTATGGTTTCAGTCGATGGAAAAAGAGTTTTATCAAAGATTTTTTAGCTTTTCCTCATATCAAACTAAGTTTTAGGCAATGGTTGAAGCCCAAGAAGGATCAACCGATTGTTGCTTGGGGGAAAAAGGCTGCTTTATTAAAACAGCAAGGATTTCAACAAGTTTGGACAGTTGAAGACGGCTTTTTGCGATCATTGGGGTTAGGTGCAAAATTAATTCGCCCATATTCTTTGGTTTTTGATGATATTGGTATTTACTATGATGCACGTCACCCATCTCGTTTAGAGAATTTGTTAAATCAAGTTCAGTTAAATGAAGATCAACGGGATCGAATTCAAAGCTTAATTCAAAAAGTTATTCAAAATAAATTAACAAAATATAATGTTGGTCAGGCATTGCCTGAATCCTCTCAAATAATCGATCCTGATAAAAAGGTGATTTTAGTTGTTGGGCAGGTTGAAGATGACTTATCGATACAGTTAGGTGGCTACGACATCAAAACCAATTTAGATCTGATCAAGGAAGTTCATAGAAATAACCCTAACGCTCATATTATTTATAAGCCTCACCCAGATGTAGAAAGCGGACTAAGAAAAGGAAAAATCATATGGGATGAGATTAAGGATCTTGTAGAGCATATCGAAGTCAATCAATCTATCATCACGCTCTTTGAACATATCGATGAACTACATACCATCACATCTTTATCTGGATTTGAAGCACTTTTAAGAGATATTAAAGTATACTGCTATGGCGTGCCTTTTTATGCAGGTTGGGGTTTGACGTGTGATCGTCATTCTTGTGAAAGACGGCAACGAAAATTAACAGTTGAAGAGCTAGCTTTTTGTGCATTAGTGGAATATCCCATCTATAATCTGCCGCAGACAAACCCAATGCAGATTCCATTGGTTACGCCTGAGCTTGTCATAGAGCATCTATGTCAATTACAGCAAAGGGCAGGGCAATCTCCATCGAGTGTTTGGTCATGGATGTTTACACGTTTACGTGCATTGAAAATAAAATTTTAGGGTTAGATATTGTCTATATATTTAGATGAACTATTGGTTGCCAAGAAAGTTGTGTTGTTGCAAGGGCCAATAGGAGCATTTTTTACTGATTTATCAGATTGGCTTACAACCAAACAAATTGAGTGTTTTAAAGTCAATTTTAATGCGGGGGACTGGCGTTACTATCACTCTCGCCCGAATATTTGGCATTACCGAAAAAAATCAACTGATTTTGGCGTTTGGTTGTCTGAACATATTCAGCAAAATCAAATTGATGCGATAGTATGTTTCGGCGATTGCCGTTTCTACCATCAACAGGCACACGCGGTTGCGCAACAGTTGCAGATCAAGTTCTATGTGTTTGAAGAGGGTTACATTCGACCAGACTACCTGACCTTTGAAGAGGGCGGGGTCAATAATTTTTCTAATTTCCAGCAACATTTCTTAGAAGATAAGAATAGTAGCTCTAAAGAAACTCATTGTGAAGCAAGTGAAAACCATTACCATCGAATGATTTGGAATGGTTTTCAATATTACCTGTGTTGGGCTTTGTTGTTTTGGCTTTATCCATTTTATCAACACCATCGGGGTTATAACCCTCTACAAGAGTTTTGTTATTGGTTTATAGCGATGTTACGTCGCTTTAAAAATCATTTAGTAGAACCTAAGCGGTTTCAATCATTTATTCAAGAAAATGATAAAAAGTACTTTATCTTTACTTTACAAGTACATAATGATTCACAAGTCCGTATTCATAGTCATTATAAAGACGTAAGAGATTGTATTGCCGAAGTGGTTACATCTTTTGCCCAATATGCCGAGCAAGGACATCACTTGGTGTTAAAACATCATCCGATGGACCGTGGTTATCGCCATTATGGCTGTTTAATTAAAGATATATCAAGAAAATTAGGGGTTGAAGATCGTGTCCACTACTTTTGTGATATTCATTTGCCAACATTGTTGAAGCACGGATTAGGGCTCGTTACGATTAATAGCACCACAGGGATTCAAGCCCTCTACCATCATCTTCCAGTCAAAACCCTAGGGCATTCACTTTATGATTTACCTGGTCTCACAGTACAGATGAATCTGGATAAATTCTGGCAGAATCCTCAAGCACCGAATGGTGCTGTTTTCCGAGCATTCAGAGAAAAACTGATTGAAATAACCCAATTAAATGGGGCCTATTACGGCAAAAATTTCTGGATGAAATAATAAAAAAGCCTTTAAATCAGGGCATTTTATTGGGTACAAGTTTATATCCCCATATCTAAATATAAAGACTCTTTGACTTCTTCCATCACAATATAGCTATGTGAAGAGGCGGAGGCTGGCAGTTTTTTTAATAAATCACCTAATAGGCGGCGATAGGCACTCATTTCCTTTAAGCGTGCTTTGACCAGATAATCAAACTCACCTGAAATCAGATGGCATTCCAGTACTTCTGGAATATCAACCAGATCTCGTGCCACCTGATCAAATACATCGCCAGATTTGGCAGACAGTTTGATTTCAAGAAACACCAGTAGGCTACGATCGACATAAGCTGGGTTGAGTCGAGCATAGTAGCCCACAATAATCCCTTCGCGCTCCAAACGCTTCACTCGTTCTGAGCAGGGCGTGGTGGACAGGTTGACCCGAGATGCCAACTCACTGATGGCAATGCGGCCTTCACGTTGCAAAATATCTAAAATCTGGCGATCAATCCGGTCTAATTTACGCATAGAAGATTCCCTTTTATTTTAATTTTTTCGCGACGAAAATATTAAATTACCTAGATTATAGTCATAAAATCAGTGAAAAAAACTATTGATCCAAAAATATACTAGTTAAATAACCTAGTGTGTGCTTGAGGGATCTGTTATGCGCGTAATCGTTTTAGGAAGTGGCGTCATTGGTGTGGCAAGTGCTTATTATCTTGCACAACAAGGTGCGCAAGTGACGGTACTTGACCGTCAATCAGGACCTGCCAAAGAAACCAGTTTTGGTAATGCGGGTCAAATCTCCCCAGGATACTCAACCCCATGGGCAGCACCGGGTATTCCTTTTAAAGCAGTCAAGTGGATGTTCCAGCATCATGCGCCATTAGCAATCAATATTGATGGCAGTATGTGGCAGTTGCAGTGGATGGCACAGATGCTGAAAAACTGTAATCCACAAAGCTATGCAGTGAACAAAGAACGCATGATGCGTGTGGCAGAATACAGCCGTGACTGCTTACGTGATTTAAGAGCACAAACCGGCATTAACTACGAAAACCGTTCAAAGGGCACCTTACAAGTGTTCCGTAGCGACGCGCAACTTGAAGCGGTACAACGTGATATTCAAGTGTTGCAAGAGTGTGGTGTCGACTTCGCTTTATTGAATGCCCAAGAACTGGCGAGTGTAGAGCCTGCTTTAGCCCATACCGATAAACTGGTCGGTGGCTTACATTTACCGAATGATGAAACTGGCGATTGCTATTTATTTACCAATGCCTTGGCAAAACTGGCCCAAGATTTGGGTGTTGAATTCAAATTCGCCCAAAATGTCGAAAACCTGATTGTTGAAGGCGATGAAATCAAAGGCGTCAAGGTCAATGGTGAAGTTCTCACTGCGGATCGTTATGTCTTGGCCTTTGGTAGTTACTCTCGTGACTTCCTGAAACCACTGGAACTGAATTTACCAGTTTATCCAGTCAAAGGTTATTCGCTGACCATTCCGATTGTAGAGCCAAAATTTGCACCACAATCAACGGTATTGGATGAAACCTATAAAGTTGCTATTACCCGTTTTGATCAACGAATTCGTGTTGGTGGTATGGCTGAATTGAGTGGCTTCAATCTTGGATTGAATCAAGATCGTCGTGCCACCTTGGAAATGGTGACTCAGGACTTGTTCCCAGGTGGAGATCTCGCTCAAGCCTCATTCTGGACTGGCCTACGTCCAATGACCCCAGACAGCACGCCGATTATTGGTGCAACCCAGTACAAGAATCTGTTCCTGAATACAGGGCACGGCACTTTAGGTTGGACCATGGCCTGTGGTTCAGGCAAGTTGATCAGTGATTTAGTCATGAACCATCGCCCTGATATCAGTACCGATGGTTTGTCGATTCAACGTTATTCGCACGCCGCTTAATTGCATAGACAGGGAAGTTAATTATGCCTCGTCCAATTACTGCGGTGATCCATGCCCAAGCCTTGCGCCAAAACCTTGCTGTGGTAAGGCAATCGGTTCCGAACAGCAAAGTGTTTGCGGTGGTCAAAGCCAATGCTTATGGGCATGGGATTGAACGTGTTTATGCATCTTTTAAAAGCGCCGATGGCTTTGCCTTGCTCGATTTGGACGAAGCAAAACGTCTGCGGGGATTGGGCTGGACCGGTCCGATTTTATTGCTGGAAGGAATTTTCTCTGCCCAAGACCTGTTTGATTGTGTGCAGTATCAATTGAGTTTTACCGTACACAATACCCAACAGGTGGCTTGGATACAGCAGCATGCCTATCCCGCTCAATTCGATATTTTCCTGAAAATGAACAGTGGTATGAACCGTTTAGGATTCAAACCACAACAATATCGTGACATTTGGCAGCAGTTGAGTCAGTTGAACAACATTGCCAGCATCACCCATATGATGCATTTCTCCGATGCCGATGGTGACCGTTTTGGAGAAACCGGCATTGACTATCAACTGCAGCAATTCGATGCCGCGATTGAAGGTTTACCGGGAGAAAGATCGGTTAGTAACAGTGCTGCAATCTTAAGATATCAAACTCAATTACAGTCGGACTATGTCCGTGGCGGCATCATGCTGTACGGCAGTTCGCCTGATTATCCCAAACACACGATTCAGGACTGGGGCCTTGCGCCGAGTATGACCTTGCGCAGCGAGATTATTGCCGTGCAAGAACTCAATGCCAATGAAAGTGTGGGCTATGGTTCTAGCTATGTGGCCGAGCAACCGATCCGAATTGGCATCGTGGCCTGTGGCTATGCCGATGGTTATCAACGTATTTCAGCAACAGGAACCCCTGTTCTGGTCAATGGGATTCGGACCCAGATCATTGGACGGGTCAGCATGGATATGCTGGCGGTAGACCTCAGCCCGATCAGCGATGCTGATGTTGGCAGTGAGGTGGTGCTTTGGGGTCAGTCCAGTTCAGGCACAATTTTAGCCATTGATGAAGTGGCAGCAGGTTCAGGCACCATCGGTTATGAACTGATGTGTGGCGTGACTGCACGTGTTTCATTTATTACTCAGGAATAAGGATTTCTTATGTCTAACTCAGATATTCAAAAGCTCAATACCAATGAAGTCATGAGTGCAGTGACGGTTTTCAATCAAGTGGTGTATTTATCAGGACAAGTGCCTAAAAATGCGGACTTAGATATTGAAGGGCAAACCCGTGAAGTGTTGGCCACCATTGAACAACTTTTGGCTTCAGCAGGAACGGATAAATCACGTTTATTGTCGGCGCAATTATTTCTTAAAGACCTGTCCGATTTCCCAGTGGTTAACACCATCTGGATTGACTGGTTAAAAGGTCATGTTGCACCTTCGCGTGCCACTATTCAGGCAGACTTGGTCAATCCGAAGTGGTTGATCGAAATTGCAGTCGTTGCAGCACAAAAATAAAGCGATCCGCTTTATTTTTGTTTAAAAAATATAAAAAAAGAAGAAAAGTAACGTATTTGCAGTAGATAAAACGTAGTCAGATACGTATTTTCTTGCAATCGAAATGAGTCAGCCGTCTTTAAAAGACAGCTAGGGTATGGCGTATAAATCAAGTGCTGACTCATTTAGGAAAAAAGTAAAAGGAACTTTATATGACGGTTACATCTCATCAGTCAGAAGGCGAACAGTCGCCCCAAGACTTACAACGTAAACTCTCCAATCGCCATTTGCAGTTGATCGCCATCGGCGGTGCCATTGGTACGGGCCTATTTATGGGCTCAGGCAAAACCATCTCTTTGGCAGGCCCATCAATTCTGTTTATTTACATGATCATTGGTGGCATGTTCTTCTTCTTAATGCGGGCACTCGGTGAATTGTTACTTGCCAATCTGCATTACAAATCCTTTGTCGATATGGCGCATGATCTGATTGGACCATGGGCAGGCTATTACATGGGCTGGACCTATTGGTTGGGTTGGGTATTGGTCGGGATTGCCGATCTGGCCGCCGTGATCAATTATCTCACCTTCTGGCTGCCTGAAGGCACCATGTTTACTCCGATTGGACAGGCCGCAATTAGCGCAGGCTGTGTGCTGTTTGTACTGTTCTTGAATTTGCTCACCGTGCGCCTATTTGGTGAAATTGAGTTCTGGTTTGCCCTGATCAAGATTTTGGCGATTATTGGCTTGATTGGTGTTGGTGGCTATATGATTTTTAGTCATTTTCAGGCACCGCATGGCACTGTCGCTTCGCTCAGTAATGTCTGGTCGCATGGTGGTATGTTTCCAAAAGGTCTGGATGGTTTCTTGGCTGGTTTCCAGATCGCGGTATTTGCCTTTGTCGGGGTGGAACTGATTGGAACCACTGCGGCTGAAACCAAAGACCCGCATAAGAATTTACCTAAGGCGATTAATGCGATTCCGATTCGGATTATCTTATTCTATGTGTTGGCTTTATTGGTGGTGATGTCCGTGACACCGTGGAATATTATCCGCGCAGATAAGAGCCCATTTGTGGAGTTATTCTTAAATGCAGGGATTGTCACCTCAGCCATCATCATGAATTTGGTGGTCCTGTCTTCAGTGATGTCTTCGATGAACAGTGGGGTATTCTCCACCAGTCGGATGCTATTTGGTTTATCTAAAGATGGTCAGGCGCCGAATGCCTTTGGTCGTTTATCCAAAAGTGCCGTGCCAGCCAATGGTTTGATTTTCTCTTGTGTCTTCATTATGGGCGGAGCCGTACTACAATACTTTGTACCGAATACCCTTGAGGCCTTTACGCTGGCGAGTTCACTGTGTGTGATTCTATTCATTAGTGTCTGGAGTCTGATCATGGTGTGCTATCTGCGCTACCGTAAATTACGTCCAGAATTGCATGCTCAATCCAAGTTTAAAATGCCGGGTGGCGTATTCACGTCTTATATCGTGATTGCCTTCTTGTTATTTGCGTTGGTGATTTTGGCACTTGAACCAGATACCTTAAAAGCCCTGTATGTTAGCCCGTTGTGGGTAGTTATTTTGGCTGTGACCTATCAGCTGATGTATAAACCACGCATGAAAAAATTGGGTCGTGAATTGGCACAATAATTCTTGTCTATTCAGTAAAAGACCGATCTATATTGATCGGTTTTTTATGGTCTAGCCAATGTGTTTAATCCACCAATAAGTGCTGATATTGATCAGCCTGTTTGCGTAGATAATCCCAGACCAGTTTAATACGGGGCTCATGCTGTAGATCGACAAAGGTCAGCATCCAAAAGGTATGGGTATAGCGCACCTGTTGCTCCAGTACGGCTTCAAGCTCGGGCTTATCATCGGCCAAAAACTTGGGCAAAATCGCCAATCCTGCACCCGCACTCACTGCAATCTGCTGCGCTAAGATACTACTACTGCGAAAGTTTGCATTCAGTTTTAAAGGTAAGCGTTCCAGACAGTACAGCTCGGGACTGTAAACCAAATCATCAATATAATTGACGAAGCGATGCGGGGTTAAATCCTGTAAATGCCGAATCGGGGGATGCTGAGACAGATAGCTTTTGCTGCCATAAATTTTTAAACAATAATCCGAGAGTCGCGTAATGATATAGGGGCCAGAGGTGGGTCGTTCAATTGAAACCACAATATCTGCTTCACGATGCGACAGCTTGATCATTTTCGGCACTGGAATCAGGTCAATGGTGAGTGAGGGATACTGTATGGAAAACTCCGCCAGTAAGCGCGCCAAAAAGGCGGTACCAAAACCCTCAGGTGTGCCAATTCGCACACGGCCTTGCAAAGGTTGATGCGGTTTTTCAATTTGCAGGAAAGCGTATTCCATTTGCTCAACCCGCGGCACCAGTGCCAAACCCTCCATAGTCAGCTCATAGCCAGAGGCTTCGCGTTTAAATAGGGTAATGCCTAAAGCCTGCTCCAACGCCTGAATCCGCCGCGCTACAGTACTGTGTTCCACGCCAATAATGCGGGCGGCATTGGTTAAGGTTTTGGTCCGTGCCAACACTAAAAAAAACTGTAGATGATCCCAATCCACTTTCATTATTATGGTCTTCTTTGTGCATATTTGCACAATGATCGTGCATTAATTTGCGTTGGTGGTCAAAGCTTTCTTTGCTAGTCTCGAATAAAACCTGAATAAAGAAAATACGACGATCGATATTTTCTGAACACTGAACACAATAAAAATACGGCCTATGGAGAGGTTATGAACACAATCCAAAATATTCAATTGGAAACAGCCAAGTTACTCATTAATGGCAGTTTTATCGAATCTGAAACCCAACAATGGCAAGACATTATTAATCCTGCAACGCAGGAAGTGATTGGTCGTGTGCCATTTGCTACGGTGCAGGAAGTCGATGCGGCAATTCAGTCTGCACAAGCAGCTTTTGCCTCTTGGCGTCAGACCCCTATTCAGGCGCGTATGCGTATCATGCTGAAACTGCAAGACCTGATTCGTGCCAACATGAAAGAAATTGCACAGGTACTCACTGCGGAACAAGGCAAGACTTTGGCGGATGCCGAAGGGGATATTCAACGTGGTCTGGAAGTGGTTGAGCATGCTTGTTCGGTTGGCACCTTGCAAATGGGCGAATATGTTGAAGGTGTCGCGCGTGGTGTGGATACCTATACCTTACAGCAGCCTTTGGGTGTCTGTGCAGGCATTACCCCATTTAATTTCCCCGCCATGATCCCGCTCTGGATGTTCCCAATGGCGATCGTCTGTGGCAATACCTTTGTATTGAAACCTTCTGAGCAAGACCCATTGTCGACCATGATGCTGGTCGAATTGGCGATTCAGGCAGGCATTCCAGCAGGGGTGCTCAATGTGGTACATGGCGGTAAAGAGGTGGTTGATCGCCTGTGTACGCATGCTGATATTAAAGCGATTTCCTTTGTCGGTTCGACCGCAGTGGGCACGCATGTGTATAACCTTGCAGGACAACATGGTAAACGTGTGCAGTCGATGATGGGTGCGAAAAACCATGTCGCGGTAATGCCTGATGCCAATAAAGAACAAACGCTGAATGCTTTAGTCGGTGCCGCATTTGGTGCAGCAGGGCAACGTTGTATGGCGTTGTCAGTTGCGGTGATGGTTGGAGACAGTAAACACTGGATTGCAGACTTGGTTGAAAAGGCCAAAACATTAACTGTTAATGCAGGGCATGAACCGAATACTGATATTGGCCCTGTGATTTCAAAACGTGCCAAAGCCCGGGTACTGGATTTGATCAATAGTGGTGTTGAACAAGGTGCAGAACTACTGCTTGATGGCCGTGATGTTCAGGTACACGGTTATGAGTCAGGCAACTTTGTCGGAGCCACAATTTTCAGTGGTGTAAGTACGGATATGCGTATTTATAAAGAAGAAATCTTCGGTCCTGTACTGGCGATTATTTGTGTCGATACGCTTGAAGAGGCGATTGCGCTGATCAATGCCAATCCATTTGGTAATGGTGTGGGATTATTCACGCAAAGTGGTGCGATTGCGCGTACTTTCCAGAACCTGATTGATATTGGTCAAGTCGGCATCAATATTCCAATTCCTGTCCCAGTACCGTTCTTTAGTTTTACCGGTTCTCGTGGTTCAAAACTCGGTGATTTAGGCCCTTATGGCAAACAGGCTGTGCAGTTCTATACCCAAACCAAAACCATTACCAGTCGCTGGTTTGAAGACAGTCACGAAGTGAGCGGTGTCAATACCACTATCAGTTTACGTTAACAAGGGGATCACGGATGAATATCGCCTTTATCGGTCTAGGCAATATGGGCGGCAGAATGGCCCACAACCTACTTAAAGCCGGACTGACCGTCTATGGTTATGACCTCAGCGAAGTGGCGATTCAGCACTTTGCCGAGGCGGGTGGGGTAGTATGTGACAGCCCTCAAGCGGCTGCCAAACAAGCCGATGTGCTGATCAGCATGTTACCTGCGGCCAAACATGTCAAAGAAGTCTATCTCGGTGAAAATGGTGTGTTAGAGGTATTGAAAGCAGGTAGCTTATGTATCGATAGCAGTACCATTGACCCGCAAACCATCAAGGATATTGCTGCGATTGCGCAGAGTAAAAATATTCATATTTGTGATGCGCCTGTTTCGGGTGGCACCATCGGTGCACAAGCGGGGACCTTGACCTTTATGGTGGGTGCCAATGATCAGACTTTTGATGAAGTCAAACCTGTACTCAGTCACATGGGCAAAAACGTGGTGCATTGCGGTGAGGTGGGTGCAGGTCAAATTGCCAAAATCTGCAATAACCTGATTCTCGGAATTTCTATGGCTGCGGTGGCAGAAGGCATGGCGCTAGGTGCCAAGCTGGGCATTGATCCAAAAGCCTTGGCTGGGGTGATTAACACCTCAAGTGGTCGTTGCTGGAGTTCGGAAGTCTGTAATCCATGGCCACAGATTAATGAAAATGCACCCGCTTCGCGTGGCTATCAAGATGGTTTTGCCACTCAGTTGATGTTGAAAGACTTGGGTCTTGCGGTAGAAGCGGCAGGGCAAGTCAAACAACCGATTGTGTTGGGTGGTATGGTGCAGCAGCTGTATCAGCAAATGTGTATGCGCGGCAATGCGCATCTCGATTTTTCCAGCATTATTCAGCAATACCTACCGCCAGAGGCATAACAGCTCAAGCCAAAGGATGGCTTATCAAAAAATTAAACCCTGTCATGAATAACAATCAAAGCAGACTGAGGGAACACAGATGTTGAATTATAAAGAGACGGTACAGGCTTTTGATCTGCAAAGTACAGCAACACAGATGCTGTCAGGTTCAGTCGATGCATTGAATGCCTGTTATGAATGTTGTGATCGCCACGCACAAAGCGACAAGATCGCATTGTATTGGCAAGGCAAAGATGGTCGAAAAGAGCAATACACTTTTCGCCAGTTACAGCAATGGTCGAGTCAATTTGCCAACTTCTTAAAATCGCAGGGTGTAAAAGCAGGTGATCGTATTTCAGGATTACTGCCGAGAACACCAGAGTTGCTGGTAACGATTTTCGCCGCTTGGCGAATTGGTGCGGTATATCAACCTTTGTTTACTGCATTTGGGCCCAAGGCCATCGAGCATCGTCTGCAACTGGCACAAAGTAAGTTGGTAGTGACGGATACGGGTAACCGCAGCAAACTTGATGAAGTTGAGCGTTGCCCCGCAATTGTCACGGTTGCAGATCAGCAAGCGACACCGTTAAACCCAGAAGACTTTAATTTCTGGGATGAAGTACAGCAGCAACCTGAGCACTGTGACTTGGTCATGCGAAGCCTTCAAGATCCATTTTTATTGATGTTTACGTCAGGAACCACAGGACCTGCCAAACCTTTAGAAGTGCCGTTAAAAGCCTTACTGGCCTTTGCGCGCTATATGCAAGATGCGGTTGGTTTAAGGGAAGAGGATTCATTCTGGAATATTGCCGATCCAGGATGGGCATATGGCCTGTACTTCGGTATTACTGGCCCCTTATTTTTAGGGCATGCCATCTTGTTCTATGACGGTGGTTTTAGTACGGACAGCCTGTGTCAGATTGTGAAGGATTATCAGATTACCAATCTGGCGGGTGCACCTACGGCTTACCGCATGATGATGGCAGCAGACCCTGCCCAGATGGCCGCGCTAAAAGGCCAGTTCCGTGTGGTCAGCAGTGCAGGAGAGCCATTGAATCCAGAAGTGATTCGCTGGTTTAAACAGGTGTTGGATGCGCCGATTTATGATCATTATGGGCAAACTGAAGTGGGCATGGTGGTGTGTAATCACCATGGTTTAAGTCATGAGGTTCGTGCTGGTTCAGCGGGTTTTGCCAGTGCAGGCTATCGTGTTGCCGTCGTGAATGAACAAGGCGAAGAATTGCCTGCAGATACCCCCGGGATTTTAGCGGTCGATATCAGTCAATCCCCGATGATGTGGTTTGGTGGCTATCATGAAACGCGTAAATCGCCTTTTATTGGGCAGTACTATTTGACGGGCGATACTGCCGAGTTGCATGCCGATGGCAGCATGAGTTTTGTTGGGCGCAGTGATGATGTGATCACCACCTCGGGCTATCGGATTGGACCGTTTGATGTGGAAAGTGCCTTACTCGAACATGATGCAGTGGTTGAAGCAGCGGTCATCGGGGTGCCTGATCCAGAGCGCACCGAGGTGGTGAAAGCCTTTGTAATTTTATCGACAGGCGTTCAACCCTTAGCACAACTGGCTGAGGAACTGAGTCAATTTGTGAAAAAACGCCTGTCTGCACATGCCTATCCACGTTTAGTCGAGTTCGTTACCGAACTGCCAAAAACCCCAAGTGGCAAAATTCAGCGCTTTTTATTACGTAATCAGGAAATTGCCAAACAGCAAGCGAAAGCAGGGTAAGGAACACAAGATGCAATTAACTGAAGAACAAGTCTTAATTCGTGATATGGCGAAAAGCTTCGCCCAAGAACAAATCAAGCCCAATGCCAGTGATTGGGACCGACATGGCACTTTTCCAAAAGCAGCACTGGCACAAATGGGCCAACTCGGCTTTATGGGTATGTTGATTCCAGAGCAATGGGGCGGTTCCGATACAGGCAATCTCGCTTATGTCTTGGCGCTTGAGGAAGTGGCCGCAGCAGATGGTGCCACTTCAACCATCATGAGCGTACATAACTCGGTGGGCTGTGTGCCGATTTTAAAATTTGGTAGCGATGAGCAAAAACAACGCTTTTTAAAACCCTTGGCACAAGGTGAAATGATTGGTGCTTTTGCCCTGACTGAACCGCATACCGGTTCGGATGCGGCAGCGATTAAAACCCGTGCCGTGAAAGATGGCGATGACTATATTCTCAATGGTGCTAAGCAGTTTATTACCTCGGGCGACAACGCGGGGGTGATTATCGTATTTGCTGTGACTGATCCTAGTGCGGGTAAAAAGGGCATTAGTGCCTTCCTCGTGCCACGCGAGACAACAGGTTATGAGGTGATTCGGGTTGAAGAGAAACTCGGTTTACATGCCTCTGATACCTGTCAGATTGCGCTGACGGATGTGCGTATTCATAAAAGCCTGATGTTGGGTGTGGAAGGTGAAGGGCTGAAAATCGCGCTTGCCAATTTGGAAGGTGGTCGTATCGGCATTGCTGCACAGGCGGTCGGTTTGGCACGTGCAGCATTGGAAGAAGCCACGCGCTATGCCAAAGAGCGGCTGACCTTTGGCAAACCAATTTTTGAGCATCAAGCACTGGCATTCCGTCTTGCTAGTATGGCGACCGAGATTGAAGCAGCTCGACAACTGGTGCACTACGCTGCACGTCTCAAAGAAGCAGGGCAACCTTGTCTCAATGAAGCTTCCATGGCCAAGCTGTTTGCTTCAGAAATGACTGAGCGTGTCTGTTCAGCTGCGTTACAGGTGTTTGGCGGCTATGGCTATCTGAAAGACTTCCCGATTGAACGTATCTATCGTGATGCTCGAATTTGTCAGATTTATGAAGGCACCAGTGATATTCAACGTTTAGTGATCGCCCGTAGCTTATAACCAGAGAACAAGGAATCGATGATGCAGTGGCAAACCATTTTATTAGAAAAACACAATGGCGTAGGGTTGATTACGCTGAATCGCCCGCACGCATTGAATGCGCTGAATAGTGAATTGATTAGCGAAGTGAATCAGGCTTTAGATGAATTAGAAAAAGATCGCGAGATTGGCTGCATGGTGTTGGCAGGCTCAGAAAAGGCCTTTGCCGCAGGTGCCGACATTAAGGAAATGGCGGAGCTGAACTTTCCCGACATTTATTTTGATGATTTTTTCCATCTGGCAGATCGTATCGCGCAACGGCGTAAACCGCTCATTGCAGCGGTGAGTGGCTATGCGCTGGGCGGCGGTTGTGAATTGGCCTTGATGTGTGACTTTATCTATTGTGCAGACAATGCCAAGTTTGGTCTGCCTGAAATCACCTTGGGTGTGATTCCAGGGATTGGCGGTACGCAACGTTTAACCCATGCAATTGGTAAAGCCAAAGCCATGGAAATGTGCTTTACCGCACGGCAAATGGGCGCAGTTGAAGCTGAACAAAGTGGGCTGGTGGCGCGTGTGTTTAGTAAAGAACAATTACTTGAACAAACCCTGCAAGCCGCAGAGAACATTGCTGCACGCTCTTTAACGGCCAACATGATGCTGAAAGAAACCATTAATCGCGCCTTTGAAGTCAATCTTACTGAAGGCTTGCGTTTTGAAAGACGGATGTTCCACTCCATTTTTGCCACATCGGATCAAAAAGAAGGTATGCAGGCTTTTGTGGAAAAACGTCAGGCGAAATTTAAAAATTGATAAGAGATCAACAACAATGAATATTGAAAATCAGTTAATGATTGAGCAAAAAGGTAGTCTTGGCCTGATTAGCTTAGATCGGGTTAAACATTTAAATGCCTTGTCACTGGAGATGATAGAGGGCATCTGTAGCCAACTGGAACTGTGGCGTTATGATGCAGCAGTTCAGGCGGTCCTGATTAAATCGAATAGCCCCAAAGCTTTCTGTGCAGGTGGGGATATTCGCTATTTATATGATAGCTATAAAAATGATACGGCTGATTATAAAGGCTATTTTAGTGCCGAATATAAAATGCTGAATCTGCTGCGTGACTATGCAAAGCCTGTGGTGGTGGTGCTTGATGGTTATGTGCTCGGTGGTGGTTTTGGCTTGGCACAAGCCTGTCATATTGTGGTGAGCAGTGAAAAATCTCGATTTGCGATGCCTGAAACAGCAATTGGCTTTTTCCCAGATGTTGGTGCGACCCATTTCCTGTCTCGACTGGATGATATCGGCGTTTATCTGGCCATTACGGGCGAGCAGATTAGCAGTAGTGATGCCCTTTATTTGGATTTGATCGACTATCACGTACCCAGTGACAAGTTGGATGCTTTGCAAGAGGCATTGATCAATGAGCCGAATTTAAGCAAACAGAATATTGAGCATATTGTTGCGTGCTTTATTACTCGACCTGCTGAAAGTGAACTGAAACAGTTGGCAGATGGTATTCGCAAACATTTCGGTTTTCAGCATTTGGACGAAATTGAGCAAAGCCTTGCAACTGAGCAGGAGGAGCAATTGCAGCCTTGGACAGAAAAAATGCTCAGCATCTTGCAGCAGCGGTCCTTCATTGCCAAACAAACCAGTTTGAAACTACAACATTTAGGCCGTGGTCTTTCCTTGCCACAATGCATGCAACTGGAGCGAGACCTACAAGATATCTGGTTTGAGCATGGTGATTTTATTGAAGGAGTACGTGCCCTGATTGTGGACAAAGACAAACAGCCGCAATGGCAACAACGTAACCCCGAGCTGGAACAGATTCTGGAAAAACTCAGCTAAATCCAATCATGCATATTGACTCATCGAAGGAGTAGTAAAACGTCTGACATGCTGATGGTCAGGATTGATGATCAGCAAAAAAACCTAAAACAAGAAGATCCAAGAAAGGAACATGATGATGCAAACAATACATGGAAACGGTTCATCTGCTAAAAAGTCCTCTCATCGCTTGGCGGGTATCTCAAGTATGGTAGGCACCACCATAGAGTGGTATGACTTTTTTATCTACGGTGCAGCGGCAGCTTTAATTTTTAATAAATTGTTTTTCCCTAACCTTGATCCGTTGACGGGTGTGCTTGCCGCATTCGCCACCTATGCGGTGGGATTTATCGGGCGGCCGTTGGGTGGTCTGGTATTTGGGCATTTTGGTGACAAGATCGGGCGTAAATCGATGTTATTGCTTACCTTGATGTTGATGGGGATTCCCACCGTCCTGATTGGTCTGTTACCGACGTATGAATCAATTGGCTATTGGGCCGCCATCTGCTTGGTGATCTTGCGCTTTGTCCAAGGTATGGCCATGGGCGGCGAGTGGGGCGGTGCCGTGTTAATGGCGGTTGAACATGCCCCAGAAGGTAAAAAGGGCTTTTGGGGCAGTCTGCCTCAAGCCAGTACTGGCGGTGGCTTAATGCTTGCCTCACTTGCGTTGGGATTAGTCTCTTTATTGCCTGAGCAGGCTTTGTTTAGTTGGGGTTGGCGGATTCCGTTTCTTGCCAGCATCGTGTTACTGGCAGTCGGTTGGTACATTCGAGTCAAAGTGCCAGAGTCTCCCGATTTTGAAAAAGTGAAGCAGCAGGCGGAACAAGTTAAAGTCCCTGCTTTACAGGTCTTTAAAAATCATCCGAAGCAACTGATCACCATTATTGTGGCGCGCGCAGCTGAAAATGCATGGTTTTATATTGCTTCGACCTTTACTTTGGCCTACACCACCACACAGTTGGGGATTGCTAGACAAGAGATCCTATTTGCCACCATTTGTGGGGCCATTGTGATTATGTTTATGACCCCATTATGTGGACATTTGTCCGATAAAGTCGGTCAGCGTAATATGTTTATGTTCGGCCTATGTGTACTGGCGCTGTATAGCTATCCATTCTTTAGCATGCTCAATACCAAGGACCCTGTGTTGGTCTGGACTGCAATCGTGTTGGCGATCGGCGTAGTGTTCCCGATTATGTATGCACCACAGGCACAACTTTTTGCACGGCAGTTTCCCGCAGAAATTCGCTATAGTGGTATCTCGATTTCGGTGCAGTTAGCGGGGGTATTGGGTGGTGGACTAGCACCGTTGATTGCGACGAAGCTACTTAGTGTTGGTGGCGGCAGCCCACATCTGATCATGATCTATATTGGCAGTATGGCGGTGATTGCGATTATCTCGACCACCTTTATGCCACGGGATCAGAGCGTCGGATTAGATCAATCTTATAAAAGTAAAGATCGTTTAAAGCTCGATAAGAATGCCACGGATCATTTTTAATTGTCTTGCTTAATCGGTTTTTTCTCTAACTCGTTTGATACCAAGCAGCCTAAAAGTTATTAGGCTGCTTGGTATAGGGAAAAGAAATCATATAAAGAATCATGCACACATTTAACTTTGGATCATCTTTCTACGAATAAAAGGCACCTTGATCTTTTGTCCAAGTAAATGAACCATTAAGCCCAGCATTACAATCGTTGATCCTAGCCATTGCCAACTATTCAGATGTTCATCTAGTACAAGATAAGCGAAAATCATACTAATCACAGGTACCCAGAGGGAGAGGGGGCTGATTTTTGCCGCAGGATAGCGAGTTAATAAATAAATCCATAAACCATAACCAATAATTGTCGCAAAATAGGCTAGGAAAGCCGCTGCTCCGAATCCTCTCCAACTCAAAGCATGCCAATCTGCAATGATTCCTTGCCAACCTGTAGTCTGGATAGCCAATAATAAAAACCAAAGTGGTGTGAGTAGGTTTCCCCAAACCACTAAACCAATTGGATGAACAGACTTCATGCGTTTGACGACAATATTTCCACATGCCCAAGAGAAAGCCGAGCATAGAACCAATAGCAAACCGACCAAAGGTACATGGCTATGATGTTGTCCTAAAGCAATCAATCCTAAGCCGAGTGATGCAATCAGGATAGCCAACCATTGATTCCAAGATGCCTGCTCTTTGAGAAAAAAAGTAGCGATGATTACAGTAAAGAAGGCTTGGGACTGCACCACTAAAGCCACCAACCCTGTAGGCATACCCGTAGCAATCGCACTAAACATAAATGCAAATTGGGAAAAGTTGCTGATCAGCCCATAAAGTAGAAGCCATTTCCAACCGACTTGCGGAATGCGAATAAGAAACAAGGCTGGCAATAATACGAATATATAGCGTAGGCATCCAAGCATCATTGGGCTGATTTCACTTATACCAACTTTCATGAAATAAAAGTTAATACCCCAGATGAACACCACTGCTAAAGCAGCGAGCTTATCTTTTAGTAACATAAAGGATTCCTGGTCAAGACGACCTACGATGAGGCAGGTCGTTGAGGGACAGCGAGATTAGATTTTGTGATTTTTTGTGATGATGAGCGTATCTAACTTGGGATAACGATGACGTAGTTTGAGTAGTTCAAAGTAGTCACGAATCATAAAAATACAGAACATAATTACAGCACTTGCAATTCCGAACCAAAAGGCTTTCTGTAGGTTTGGTAAGAATGCCATGGCAGCAAAAATACATAACATACCGATGATCGCTAGGTAGCTAAGATAAGGAAAACACCACATCCGAACTTTCAGGCGTTCAGGTGCTACGCGTTCTAAATGACGACGTAAACGAATTTGAGAAAAGGCAATAATGATATAAACAAATAGCGCGACTGTTCCATACGATTCAACGAGGAACGGGAATACACCGTCTGGAGAAAAGTAGGAGGCTAAGATCGAAAAATAACCAAATAAAGTGCTAAATAAAATGGCACGGATAGGAACGCCATTTTTTGACAGCTTGGTTAGGCTACGAGGTGCATCCCCATTTTTTGTTAAAGCAAATAACATACGACTTGCGGCATAAACGCCAGAGTTCAGACAGCTGAGTACAGCAACTAAAATCACACTGTTCATGATGTCCGCGACATAGGGAATATTTAAGACCTGTAAGGCACTGACATAAGGTGTAGCAATCGCAGTGCTATTCCACGGGACGATACAAACCACGAGGAAAATAGAGCAAACATAGAAGATCAAAACCCGTGTGATAACAGATTGAGTCGCTTTCGCTACGGACTCTTCAGGATTC
This sequence comes from Acinetobacter higginsii, assembly GCF_000369525.1. Lineage (GTDB taxonomy): Bacteria > Pseudomonadota > Gammaproteobacteria > Pseudomonadales > Moraxellaceae > Acinetobacter > Acinetobacter higginsii. The sequence goes on along the minus strand of NZ_KB850070.1, from coordinate 459,439 downwards.
TTGGTTTCAGCTGCTGCAATTGTAACAATCTCTGCTCCAAAATAGAACGCTGTTGCTGCTACAGCGCCTGATAGCACAGGCCCCCAACCATTTGGCATAAAACCGCCATGATTTAAGAGCTCTCCAAATCCTGAAGCTTGATGATTTGGCCATAAGCCGAATAAATAAATAGAACACAAGAAAATAAAGACTGTAATTGCAGCTACTTTAATTGAGGAAAACCAGAATTCAAACTCACCAAAAGAGCGAACAGAAAACAGATTAGTTGCTGTCAGTAACATGAGTAAAACTAGACTGACAATCCATTGAGGTAAATCAGGCATCCAATACGCAAGCAGTTTTGCCCCGACGATGGCTTCAAGCGCGATTACAATCACCCAAAAATACCAATACATCCACCCCGTCATAAAGCCAGCCAATCGGGATAAAAATGGAGAGTCTTTAAAGGCATAACGCGCATAAGCATAAAAAGAACCTGTAACGGGGGAAGCTGTTGCTAATTCACCCAGCATTCTCATGACCAGAATGATCAAAATACCTGTGATCAAAAATGACAAAATAGCTGCTGGGCCAGCAGCTTGAATGACAACTGAACTCCCCACGAATAAGCCCATACCAATAACACCACCGAGAGCCATCATTTGTACATGCCGAGGCTTCAATGTGCTTTTTAAATCTTGATTAGAATTTGAATCATACATAACTGCATATCCCTCATAATTTTTTATAACTTGACTGTTCGCCTGATTGCGAAATAGCACTCAAAGCATCTCGTCCTTTAAGTAATACCAGCGATATAACAAGGCTTGACCCAGTCGTCTAAAGGGACGAAATAAATGTGATGGTAGTGGTGATTGGTAAATAGGTAATTCGAATTGAGGACGTTGAATACCCATGATTCGCTCTGCCAAACGATGACCTGCCATTGCTGAAAATGAGACACCATTACCACCATAACCGATGGCGTAATAGATGGTTTCATCAGGATTTGGTTGTACGATCCGAGGCATCATGTCATGGCTGACATCAACCCATCCCCACCAAGAATATGCAATCGGTATACCACGCAAGCGAGGAAATTTACGGTAAAGACCTTCTTTTAATCTTTCAAGGTGTGCAGGATTGTTGGCATCAGCACCCGTAAGCGCACTTCTGCTGCCACATTGCACTGAACCATCTGGGAGTAAGCGGTAGTAGTGTCTTAAGGTGCGTGTATCCGTAATAAAAGTTGTACTGTTTAAACCAGCCTCTTTGAGTTCTTGTGCTGTTAAAGGCCGAGTCACGATTGAATTAGATAAAATCGGCATGATTTTGCCAGACAAACTTGGGTGTAAGCCATTCGGGGTATATCCACCTGTCGCAACTGCAACACGTTTTGCTTTTACGACACCATATGGCGTCTGTAAGTAATGGATACCGTTGTGTGTTTCCCAATTGAGGACAGGCGTAGATGTATGTACTTTTGCACCTGCCGCACGGGCACGCTTTAAATAACCAAAAGCTAATTTTAATGGGTGTACACCAACACCATCAGGTTCGAATAGTGCACCCGCAGCCTCTTGATCTGCAACGAACTCGTCATGTAGTTGTTCTCGGCTCAATATCCTTGTTTGATATCCGAAAGCCTCTCGCATGACTTTGTTCTCATGTTCAAGAAAGGCCAATTTCTTTGCACGATGAGCAATATATAAATGCCCACCATCTTGTGCATCACAGTCAATACCACTCACGAGCTCTTTGAAATAATCAAAACCTTCTCGGATTTCAGCATCGAGGCGTTTTGCAGTGTCGAGTCCCCATTTATCAATCCATTGTGAGCGATAGAGGCGACCAGATGCATTTTGTCCTTGACCACCATTACGGCTGGTACACCCCCATGCGGTGCGATTGGCTTCTAGTACTAATGGTGCAGTGCCAAATTTTTCAGCTAAGGTGAGTGCAGTGGAAAGACCAGTGAAACCACCACCAATAATCACAATATCTGCATCAATGTCACCTAGAAGCGGACCGTCATCTTCTGGTGGAGTGCCAGCAGTTGCAACCCAATAGGTGGGTGCATATTGTTCATTACCTTTTAATCCTTGATCGATTAAAGGGTCAAACTTTGTATTGTAGGTATTGAATGTATTTTGAATGGGCGGGATGTGTTGATCCGAATCGCCAATCAAATGTTGTATGGATTGATTCATAGACAAGCTCCTTATGCAGCGACTTGTACAGGCCGATTTTTACGGAACGCATTTTTAATTAGGATTTTTCCATCTTTGAAGGTAAAGACATCGACCATATTGGCTTCAATATGTCCGCCATCTGGTACAGTCGCAGTAAATGTAGTCTCTGAAATACCAAATTGGGCATCTTCACTTAACCAGTGTTTAGCATTCAGCCATTGGGCATCAGGGAAGGATCTAAAGGTATTTTCAAATGCTTGACGAACAGCATCATAGCCTTGAATTCGAGTACCAAATACATCACTGCCTGCAACCGTTTCAAAGCAACAGTCGTGATGCATACAGACCATTAAGGCTTCAACATCGTGTTTGTTCCAAGCATTAGAAAAGTCAGTAATGAGTTGTAGAAGTTGAGTTGGATTCATTAGATAGCTCCAAATATTTAAAGGTCTTGGCTGATGATTGGACTGTACGTAAATCATTGTGTTCGACGTAGTACCAGTACTGAGGTTTTGATGGAGCCAGATAGTTTCTAGTTTAATTTATTGTTTTATATCGATTAATTTAAAAATTTTATTATGGAATGTGTTTTGCTTAGTTTGAGATGATGCCAGATTGAAAGAAATACGACCTTTCTATCTCTAAAATGCACCACTTTAAGGTTGAAGGCTTCAAAATAGCTCATAAATTGCACTAAGAAAAAGGACAAACGAGTGACAAATTCACTAGCACCACAGATATGGGAAGCTTTGTTTGCTGATACTGCAAATAGCGGTCTAAATTTGCAAGGTCGAATTTGTCGGATGATGTTCAGTGCTTTGGTTCAGGGATATCTAAAACCCCAACCTTGGCAAGAGTCACCGACATAAAATGCATTAAATTACATAATTAGTATTTTAATAAACCCTATATATAACAGTTATATAGGGTTTTTATTTTTGTGTGGTGTAATTTAAGGTAGGGTGGGTACTTTTATTTTTGGTCACTAATTTATTGTGATATTCAACAATAATAACCAACATACATATGCTTAATCTAAGGGTATTTTACTGACTGGTATAATTTTATGATGAGAGGGGTGTTGCCTGAGGCTACGGTTTCTGTTTGGCCTTTTGGCGTAAGACGTACAAATATAAGCTTTCTACTTTTTCACGTGCCCAGGGCAGGCTTCATTCAAGACAGCAGAATCAGAAATTATTTTACTCTTACCGCCTTCATATCAATTTAGTTCTCTGGACTGTGTCACTGGACATTTGTCAAATGCTTTTGGCCAACATGTTTATAAGGCGAAAGGTGATATTGAAATTATAGGCGTGGTATAAAATCCTAGGACCACATCATTTTATGGCTTATAATAGGAGAAATTAGGGTGTGTTGACATTTCTTGCTCATAATTCACTCTATAACGGTAACCATATAAATATACAAGCTAAAGCAACTGCACTTTGATAATTACGCTTTAGCTTGTCATATCGTGTCGCAATCCCCCTAAATTGTTTCAATCTACAAAATAAATTCTCAACTAAGTGTCTGATTTTATACATATACCAATCCATGTGATCATTACTAGACTTTGTGTTTGATTTTCTAGGAATATTTGGTTTTGTTTTGCTGTCTTGAATTTGCTTTCTAAGACTTTCAGAATCGTAACCTTTATCAGCGCACAGCATTTCTGATTCACTTAAATCTAGTTTTGATACAAGATCTGGGGCAATTTTCATATCATGAGAAGTTCCGTCAGAAATAATAAACTCAATTGGATTACCATTTGAATCAATTGCTAAATGTATTTTAGAACTATTGCCACCGATACTTTTAGAAATATCTTGATTCTTAATTCCTGCTGAATGTTGATGTGCTCTAACATGACTACCATCAATAAAAATCCATTCTTTATCAGCATGCTGACTAAATAACTTAAATATATTCATAAGTTTGTTGTTTTTAGACCAGCGATTATATTTCTTGAAAATAGAGTTTGGCTTACCGAATTCCTGAGGTAAATCTCTCCAAGGACAACCTGTACGTATCCTAAATAGAATAGCTTCGATAAAATTCCTCAAATTTAATTTGAGATAAATATTAAAATGACGGAAAATGGTAGTTAACTTAGACCAGTGTTGATCATTCAGCATTGTACGAGGCATAGCGAGTGTAAAATTGGGTTTGGCGATTTGATTTTACTATCTCGCTATTTTTTTAGGCAACAATTGTCAACAGACCCTAAACACATTATCTTTATTTTCATAAGTTATAAATCATATAAAGGGTGTAAGTATGAATAGGATCTATAGAGTAGTTTGGAATGCTTCGATAGGGGCATGGGTTGCGGTTTCGGAAAATGCAAAAAGTAAAACGAAAACAAAAACGGTGAAAGTTGTAGCAGTAGCTATAGCTATTGCGTCAAGTGCGATGATGCCAGTTTATGCTGATGTTTTGGCAGGAAATAATATTACAGTTACACCTAGTGGCACAGATTTTGTAGTTGCAACAACGGATGACGTAAGTCTGAATAAAGTTACGGTAGGCAGTGTTGAATTAGATAAAACCACAAATACAGTTAAAGTCGGGACAAATACGACATTAAGTACTGCAGGTTTAGATACGGACGGTTCAGTTAAGACAGGTACATTAACTACAACAGGCTCAGCAACGATTGGAAATGGTTTGACTGTAGCAGATGGTGCGACCTCTCTTAAAAACACCAGCATTACAGGTACTTTAATAACTACAGGAAATACGACAGTAGGCGGTACTCTGGGAGTAACAGGTGCAACGACACTTAATAACACGTTAAATGTCGTTGGTAATACAACACTCAGCAATGTTACGACGACAGGCTCAGCAACAATTGGAAATGGTTTGACTGTAGCAAATGGTACGACGGCTCTTAAAAACACCAGCATTACAGGTACTTTAACAACTACGGGAAATACGACTGTAGGCGGTACTTTGGGAGTAACAGGTGCAACGACACTTAATAACACGTTAAATGTCGTTGGTAATACGACACTCAGCAATGTTACGACGACAGGCTCAGCAACGATTGGAAATGGTTTGACTGTAGCAAATGGTACGACGGCTCTTAAAAATACCAATATTACAGGTACTTTAACAACTACAGGAGATACAACTGTAGGCGGTACTTTGAATGTTAATGGATTAGCGACATTTAATAATGGTGCGAATCTCAATAGTAAAAAAATTACTGGATTAGCGGCTGGAAATATCAGTAATGCGAGCAGTACGGATGCAGTTAATGGTGGGCAGCTTTATACCGTCAATAAAAATATTGCGGATGTCCTAGGAACAAAATTAGATGCAAATGGAACCTTAGAAAATCCAACTTATACGGTGAGTGATGGTAAAGGCGGTACACAAGCTTTTAATAATGTAAGGCAAGCTATTGAATATATTACAGGGGTTGATACCACTGGAACAGGAAGTGGAGTCGGGGTTGGTATTAAATATTTCCATACCAACTCTGCTGCAGCTGATTCACAGTCAAAAGGTCTAGAATCGGTTGCTATAGGACCTCAAGCAATTGCAAATGGTACAAGTTCAATTGCTATGGGCGACCAAGCGCGCGCAGATCAAGAAAATGCAGTTGCAATTGGTAAACAATCCGCAGCAATTGGTTTAAATAGTACAGCAATTGGTTCAACCACAGGGACACCGCGCCAGCCTGTTTATACAAGAGATGCAAATAGTAGAATTACTGCAATAGATGGCATCTCTGTAACTACGACAGGTGCAGGTACGAATTTAACAGATATTACTGAAATTAATGGGGTGTCGGTTACAAATATTGAAGTTAATAGCTTCGTGGCATTGTTAAGCAGCGGTGCGAATCTTTCTCTTGGAAAGAATAGTATAGCTTTGGGCGCTTCTAATTTGGCAGCCGGTGAATCTAGTGTTGCTCTTGGTGATTCATCTAAAGCTGTTGCAAAGGATGCGATTGCAATAGGTCGAAAGGGTAATGCTTCAGGAGAGCAGGCAATTTCGATTGGTGCTGGAGCTCAAGCAGCTGCAAGCGGTGCACTGGCTGCCGGCGGAGCATCTAATGCGGGCCGTGATGGTGCTGTTGCATTGGGTCAAGGTGCTTTTGCAAATACAACAGCTGGTATTTCAATCGGTCAGAATGCGGGAGTGGGTACATCACAAGGTGCAACGAATGACCGTACAGACCACATTGCTATTGGACGTGATAGCGGCAAAAATGTTATTGGTAATCGAAATATTGCTTTAGGTATTGGCGCTGGTTCCAACCTTTCAGTGGGTGGTAATGACAGCTCAGATGACAATATTGCGATTGGGGTAAATGCAGGAAGTAATTTAAGTGGTGATGATAATATTGCTATTGGCCGCGATGCGAATAAAAACATAACCGCAGTTGCTGAATCTGTAGCGATTGGTTCACGTGTAGATGCAACAACAGGTTCGACCGTGCTGGGTAATGAGGCCAATGCTTCTGGCGGTGATTATGCAACTGTTCTGGGCTATAAAGCAAAAGTGACAGGCGATTCTGGAACGGCATTGGGACGTGACTCGGAAGCTAGTACCAATAATATTGCTCTAGGGGCGTCCAGTGTAGCCAATGGAACTTCAATTGCTGCGGCTTATTTGACAGCTGATACAAAAACGGGCGGCTATAATATAGTTTCTGTTGGTCAAGCTGGACAAGAGCGTCGTATTACGAATGTTGCGGCGGGTGCAAATGCTACAGATGCAGTCAATGTCAAGCAATTAAATGCAATGCAAAAAAATGTAGCAAGCCTGATTGGTGGACAAACAGGCGTTGATTCAGCTACAGGGACATTTACAGGCTACATTATTGAATTGACAGATAAAAATGGCCAGACTCATCAATATAAAGATGTTTCGAGTGCAATTAATGCGGTGTCATCTGGTGCAATTAGTGTTTTACCTGGCAACGCTGTCATGTATACCGCTGATGGCCGTATTTCGAATGTTACTGCAGGAACAAAAGCTACAGATGCTGTGAATTTGGCACAGCTTAATCAAGCTATTGCAGATAATGGACAACATCATGTCTCCATTAATAGTAAAAATCCAGCGAATAAAAATAATGTGGGAGCAACTGCTGACGAGTCGCTAGCAATTGGTGCTGGTGTCACAACAAGTAATGCAGGTGTAAAAAGTGTTGTTATAGGTTTTGATGCTGCAACTAATGCAAAAGAAAGTGTCGCAATTGGTAATACCAGCACGCAAGCAAATGGTGATGCATCTATTGCGATTGGTAAGACTGCTTTAGCAAAAAGTACAAACAATATTGCAATGGGTACCAATGCCAGCAGTAATGGTATGGAAAGTATTGCAATAGGTACCAATATTCAAATTGATAAAACCACTGGTAATTCTGACTATGCAGTGGGTATTGGCAGTTATTCAGAAGTACAGAATGCTGATCAGGCCATTGCAATTGGACGTAAAGCAATTGTACAGGGCGATAATGGAACAGCAATTGGCCATGAGTCACTAGCAGCAAAAGAAAATGCGAGTGCATTGGGTAATTTTGCTAAAGCAACTGCAGTAAGTGCTAATGCTATTGGTAACTATGCAACAGCAAGTGGAACAAGCGCCAATGCAATTGGTGATAATGCAAAAGCGACTGCTGGTAATGCCAATGCGATGGGTAAAAGTGCAGAAGCAACAAGCACAAGCAGTAATGCGATTGGTGATAATGCAAAAGCTGCAGCTGATAATGCCAGTGCAATTGGTACCAATGCGCAAGCAACAGGTATTAATGCGAATGCTATGGGTAAGGGTGCAAAAGCATCTGAACAAGATGCAAGTGCAATTGGTACCAATGCGCGAGCAACAGGTGTTAATGCGAATGCTATGGGTACAGGCGCTCAAGCATTAAGACAGGATACGCTTGCGTTAGGTACAAGTGCCGTTGCAAGTGGCCTCAATGCATCTGCTATAGGTAAAAGTGCAGACGCAGCAGGTTTAAATGCGAATGCATTTGGTAATGGAGCTAAAGCTGGTGCTGAAAGTTCGAATGCTATAGGGACAGGTGCTGATGTATCTGCAACCAATGGTTTTGCTTTAGGTACTAGTGCAAAAGTTACACATACAAATGCAATTGCCTTGGGTAGTGGATCGATTTCTGGTAATGCAACACCAACTACAAGTGCAATTGTTAACGGTAAAACCTATAATTATGCAGGCATAAATCCAACATCAACTGTGAGTGTGGGCAGTTTAGGTAATGAACGTCAAATCATTAATGTCGCTGCAGGTCGAGTATCTGCTTCAAGTACTGATGCAATTAATGGTAGCCAGTTATTCCAAACCAATGAAGAATTAGCCAACCTAGCGAATAAAACAGCACAAGCATTAGGTGGTGGGGCATTAGCCAATCAAGCTACTGGAGCAATTAGTGCGCCAAGTTATACCGTCACAACTAACCCGGCAGGAATAGGTACAAAAACTACGGTCAATAATGTAGGTGCAGCCTTAACTGCATTAGATACCGCAGTGAATCAACCATTAAGCTTTGCTGGTGATACGGGGGCTCAAATATCCCGTAAACTTGGTGAAACGCTCAATGTGAAAGGCGGTGCAACAGGTACACTCGCTGGCACCGGAAATATAGGTGTGGTTGCCAATGGAACAAATCAGCTAGATATTCGTCTTGCTGAAACAATAAATCTTGGTGGCAATGGTAGTGTGACAACAGGCTCTGCGAGCATAAAAAATAATGAAGTTAAAGTCGGTACAAATACTTTAACGGATACTGGATTAAAAGCCGGTAATGTGAAGGTAAATACTTCGACAAATGATGTTACTGGGTTAAGCAATATAACGTGGAATCCTGCAGGCACTTACAATAGTGGTCGAGCAGCGACCGAGGAACAGTTGCTTTCTGCACAAAATCAGCTAAATACAACTTTAACTGATAAAGGTTTCAGTATCTCAGCCCAAGGTGCTAATTCAGATAAAGTTAAGCTAGGTGAAACAGTTGATTTCCGCAATACAGATGGAAATTTAGTTGCTACCCGCAGTGCGGATAATACTATTAACTATGATTTAGCCAAAAATATTAGTGTTGACAAAGTGACTCTTGGGAACATTATTATCGACAAAGCGACAGGGATCAATGCAGGCAATCAGAAGATCACCAATGTTAAAGCTGGGGATGTCAATTCAACATCTACAGATGCCGTGAATGGCAGTCAGCTATATACAGCACAAAACAATGTGAAGAATGTATTGGGGAGCAGCACACAGATTGATGCAACCGGCAATTTAACTTCAACAAATATTGGCGGAGTTACAGGAGCCAATACGGTTCACGATGCAATTCAACAGGTAAATAGCACCGCGACTAATGCGAAGACTCAGGCAGATAAAGGTTTGAATTTTGCAGTGAATGGTGTAACTCCAGCAGACAACGTACAGCTGGGAGAAACTGTTAACTTTGCAAATGGTACAAATACAACAGCAACCTATGATGCGGCGACGAATACCTACAAATACAGCCTGAACGATACATTGTCCTTAAGCAATGCGGGCAGTCTATCGATTAAGGATAGTGCTGGTACAGGTACAGTCGTTTCTGTTGACAAGACAGG
>NZ_KB850070.1:338807-447802 GCF_000369525.1 Acinetobacter higginsii | reverse complement strand
GGTGACAACATTGCGGTTGAACAGGCAGGGAATAAGGTCACTGTAGCAACGAAGAAAGATGTGATATTTGACAGGGTGACATCGACAGATATATTAGGTAATACATCTATTCTGAGTGCAACAGGCATAATTACACAAGACAAGGATGGAAAAAAATCTGCATCATTAAGTAATACGGGTTTATTTGTAGCTGAAATGAATGCAACTGGAAATACCTTGAGCAGCAGTAGTCTTGAAGCAGGTAAATTGACTGTAAAAGGCACTAACACACTGGTGCTAGATTCAGTGAAAGGTACATTGACTGGTTTGAGTAATAAGACACTTGGAAGTGGTGATTTTGCATCTCAAGGCCGCGCAGCGACTGAAGAGCAGCTGAACCGGGCGCAAAGTAATGTCGCATCTATTTTAGGCGGTAATGCAGCCAATAACGGTGGCCTGCTCAGCATGTCGAATATTGGTGGTACTGGTGAAAGTACTATTGATGATGCAATCAAATCAGTCAATCAAGTGGCTAATAATGCCAATAAAGGCTGGAATGTTAGCACCAATGGCGGTACAGCAAACAATGTGAAGCCAAACGATACTGTTGATTTCAGTAATAAAGATGGCAATGTCACAGTTTCAAATCAGGGCAATAACATTACTGTCGATTTAAACAAAGATATTGATTTGGGTGCAGCTGGTAGTGTAACGACCGGAGACACCAAAATTGATAATAATGGTTTAACGATTGCGGGTGGTCCAAGCGTAACCAAAAATGGTATCGATGCGGGCAAACAAAAAGTGACCAATGTTGCTGACGGTAAAATTACTGCCGATTCTCAAGATGCTGTGAATGGTGGTCAAATTCACGACATGATGGGTGCTGGTGCTTATGACACCAATGGAAATCTCAGTAATATTGGTGGTACAGGTCAAAGCAATATTAACGATGCTATTGCAGCAGTAAACAAAACCGCAGTTCAATCTAAATCGACTGTGACTGAAGGCAGCAATATCAAAGTTGTGAGCAATTCAAATGCAGATGGCAGTACTAATTATACGGTGTCAACAGCTGATGATATTACGCTGAACAGTGTTACAGCGAAGGATATTAATGCAGGTACTGTAACGACTGATAAGGTGGTTGCTGGCAATACCACTGTTGATAGCAGTGGCTTGAGCATTAAAAATGGTCCATCTGTGACCGCTTCCGGTATTGATGCAGGCAGTAAAGTAGTGAGTAATGTCAGCAATGGCGTGCAAAACAGCGATGCTGTGAATATGGGGCAGTTGTCTCAATACCTAGGCGGCGGTGCTGGCTATAACAACATCACGCAAAGTTTTGATGCGCCAAATTATCAAGTCAATGGTGGTTCTTATAACAATGTCGGTGATGCATTAGGTGCGCTAAATCAGGCCGATCAGGCATTGGGTAACCGTATTACAAATTTGGGTGATCAGTTACAACAAGCATTCTACTCAACAAATCAACGTATTGATGATGTTGAGAAAAAAGCCAATGCAGGTATTGCTGCGGCAATGGCATTAGAAAATGCACCGTACATTCCAGGTAAATACACTTATGCGGCAGGTGCTGCCTATCATGGCGGTGAAAATGCAATTGGTTTGACTTTACGTAAAACTGCGGATAACGGTCGCTGGTCATTGACTGGTGGTGTTGCTGCCGGTTCATCAGGTGATCCAAGTGTACGTGTTGGTATCAGTGGTGTAATTGATTAATGCATGGTGGGGAAAGAGCATGGTGGCTCTTTCCCACTTGTTTTTTAAATTTAATCAAGAATTGAGATGACAATGAAAACTTTATTAAAAACAATTGTAAGCTGTGTATTTTTAACTGGTGTGTTGAGTGGTCTAACACATGCAAAAGAGCAGATTAATTTACAGATGGCTGATGAGTCCGTTTCTTTTCCAGAAGTGAAAAAAAGTTACCTAGATCAAGTTCACCGTTATGAATATGATCAGGTACTGCGTCTGGAAAATGGCTTAACCAAAGACCAAATTCGTTATATTTTGGGCCATCCACATTTTAGCGAAGGCGTGTTTGGGGTTCGTGAATGGAACTATGTATTGGATATCCGTGTGCCTGAAACCCAGCAATACAAACGCTGCCAGTTACGTATCGACTTTGATAAAGACTACTTGGCCAAGGCATATTATTGGAAGGGTGAAGCCTGTCAGGGCTTGGCGCAATATGGTGCCAACAATCAACCTGTAGATAAAAATGCATTGGTTGTTGGAGGACTGAATGCCCAAGTTGCACAAGCTAGCGTACTATTCGCCTTTGACCGTTATGATGAGTCTGCGATTAACCGTGACTTTAGCCGCGTGGAAGAAATTGCAGAGGCCATTAAGCAGTCCGGCAGCCAGCGGGTTACTGTGACGGGTTATGCCGATAAATTGGGTAACTTTAACTATAACCAGGTTTTATCTGCACAGCGTGCGAATACCGTGGCTTATTTGCTAGCTCAACTGGGGATTGATCCGAATTACATTAAAGTCGATGCCAATGGAACAACCCGAATTTATAAAGAGTGTGAAGGTCAAACCAAATCTACTTCAACTGTGGAATGTTTAGCACCAAATCGCCGAGTAAATGTTAATTGGTAATAAGAATTAATGGAGTATATTGTGCTGATAAAGTAACTATATACTCTTTTTCCTTAAAATTAAGAGGTTTAGAAAGTAAAAATGATTTTAACCAAGGCAGTTTAAGCAAATTAAGATACAAACTAGGTAATCCTCCCATAAATAACCGAAGTTAAGAGTAGAGGTTAAGCAGCCATTAGAGGAGGCCTTCCTTTGTTGGCCTGGTGTGGTCTTTCATGATTGTAATGCCACAGCCAATTTGCTGCATAATCTTGTACTTCATCCAAAGTATCAAATGAAATATATGGCTCAACGGGCAAAAGCTAGTCCTCTGAGAATCAGCTTTCATATTGCATCCATTAGTATTCTGAATATTTAAAGATTCACTTCATTGGATTCAGCAGGTAATTTACCCAAGCATTTTGAAAATTTACTGGAAAAGCCAAGAAATACATTTTACCTGAGAGAAGAGCGAGAAGTTGCCCTAGGGTTGTGAAGGGAAAACCGCAGAAATACCCAAGAGAATACCAGTCAATTTCTTAACTGACTGGCATTAGGCCGTGTCGAGGTATTTCAATTAATGCCATTTCGCACTTGTTGTAAAATCCAATCCTCATATTCTTGTAGTGTTTCTTGTAGCATATCCATAGGTCGTACGATGTAGTGCCTTTCAACTAATGCACTTGGTTTATGACCTGATATCTGTGCTAAAGATCCTTCATTGATTTTTGCCCAAATAGCTAACGTTTTATATGATCTCCTCAATCCATGGGGAGTAAGTTCAATATTTAGTTTTTTACATATTTTCTCGGCTTTGTTGCACAAAGATTTGAAATGCAAAGCGCCCCTAATTGAGCCAAATTTAAGGCGTAACTTGGGTAAGTGGTCGACCTAATTCCGTAAATCTGTTAAGGACTGCTACACGTGCATGGATCTCATTCACTTGGCTATCAAAACTCCTTGCACTGAGTTTATCTCCTAATAATTTGATGCAATGCATCTTAGTTTCAACCAAACTTCGACGATGATAGCCTGACCATTTTTTCCATAGTGTCCTGCCTAAACGTTTAATTGTTCTAAGTAATTCATTTCGCTCTAGCGAGCTACTCTTTGTATCTTTCCATTGTTTCGCATTTTTTCTAGGTGGAATCACCGCATGCGCTTGCCGATCTGCAATGACCTGACGGCATTGCTTGGTGTCATAAGCTCCATCGGTATAAACAGAGTTAATCTGCTCATCTTGTGGAATCTGATTAAGTAAATCACCAAGCACCTGTGAATCACTGACATTATTGGTTGTAAGCTGAACTGCTCGTATTTGTAGGGTTTTAGCATCTATACCAATATGAAGTTTACGCCATTGGCGACGATATTCAGGTCCATGTTTCTTGCATTTCCATTCGCCCTCACCTAGAAACTTCATGCCTGTAGAGTCCATGAGTAGATGCAGCCCATCGCTACTTTTTTGGTAGCTGATTACAATATCAATATGCTTTTGTCTTCTACAAAGCGTGGTGTAATCTGGAGCTATCCAATTTAATTCGCAAAGTTTAATCAGACTTTGCACAAAGCCAGTGACCATACGTAAAGACAGACGGAATAAGGATTTAATCATTAAGCAGCTGAACTGTACCGGGTTTGTCGGAGACTTTTTTATTTAAGTTAGGCCACCTAGCTTAACGGGTTAGTCTTATCATAGTAGACCAATAAATAATCTCTTAAATAGGCTGTCTGATGTTTTTAAAATGCCATAACGCCCGGAGCTTTCTTTCCAAATTCTTTTAATTTATTCAGCATGATGCAAATCATGTAGATCTCGCTTAGTTTGATGTTCCCTTGCAAAGCGAAGCTTCCCATCAACTAGATCTAGGGGTAATACCCCCATTTTTAATTAAATTAATAGGTAGAAGCTGCGATCGGAAAAAATCTTAAAAATCGCCTCAACGCCATATAGGTCTTTATTGTTATGGATGAAATCCAGCATTATTTGTGTGGGCGTTCGAGCTCCACCTGGGCGAAAAAAGTGGCTGCTTTAAGGAGAATTTCATTCGCACGTTGCACTTCTTTATTTTCACGTTCGGGCTGTTTAATACGTTCTTGATATGGAAGTTGCTGTACTTTAATTGAATTTTGTTGATCTAAATATTTTTGATACCAAACTCGTAAAGTTTCAGGAGTGCAACCAATTTTAGGCGCAATCGCAGCCCAATTCGATGGATAATCTTTTTCAAATTCAATCAATAATTGAACCGCTCTATCTCTGATTTCAGGGGTATATTTAGGTTTTTCATCGGATCACTACGCTTCGCTACGTCTTGCGAAGCAATGCGTCTCATCTCAGAAAGTTTGGTCTCCGACAAACCCGGTACGGTTCACTTTGTAAAAGCTATTTAGTGCAATAAATTGATATTATGCTCAATCCTATTTTGGATCATTTGGATAGTCTCTGCTTGAATTTGTCCAGGTAATAGATCATGAGCGATATTGCTGAATCGGATTGCAACCTTACAAATCGAACTAATAATTTCATCGACTTCTTGGGCAGAAAGTTCCGCTTCCTGAGTACCAAGTTTTACAAGAGCTTGTCGAGGAATATCCAGTGCCTCACCCATGATATCCATTTGATGATATCCACCTGGCCCTTCACAGAAAGTAACATCATAGGCAGGGGATAGTTTCCATTGCCCATTTTGGGACATCAGAAATGAAAAGTTTTTGCAATGATCATCTCGATTATTGAAGACTACATTGAAAACAGCTCGCTTGAATGCAATTGCTTTTTCGCGAACATCATTGGTGCAAAAGTGTGCAGCGCGAAGAAAGTTACTGTAGTCTAAACTCCCTGGTGATTTAAAATCAGCTCCGGTGAAGGCCGCTAAACTTTGCATAGGGATACGCATGCCATCGTGGCGGTCAAATCTCTTTGATGCAAATGCGGTTAATCCATTCGGAAGAGTAAAATATTGAGTGTCAGGGGTATCAATATGACAATGACGCAAACATTCTGCATAAACAGCTTCAATTGCACAAACTTCAGGATGCTCTTGCTGAGCGGGAAATTTGATCAGCCAAGCTTCATGTTGATGTGAGCTAACTGTTGAGAATTCGTTGGTGACAGGATCACGATAGATGAGCGCTTTTGGCCTTGCACCTTGTGGAGATCCACCCATAATTAATAAATGCTGTAAAAATTCTGCACCTTCTCCTTTGAGAACTTCCTGAACTTCTTGAGCGAGTTTAATCAGTGGGATATTTTCAGTTAATGCGAACTCAGTTGCTGAAGGTTCAAAGGATAATGCTCCCATCGCATGTGTATTAATATACGTGAGTCTTTCTAATGGCCCAATCCGCGCAGGATTGAATCCATTTTTTTTAAATAAGCGATCCATAAGAAGCATGCCCCAACCATCGGGCAAGGCATCATATGTAGGACCTGGCAATCCCATTTGATGTGCAGGAAAGTTCGTTCTTAATGAGTCACCTTTTAACGGAAGTAGGTAAGAGGAAAGTTCTAAACCTTTACTGATCGCTTCTGGACTGTATTCAAAGGCGATTAATGGCCGACCTGTGATTGCGGTTGAGGAGACCAGTGTACCCCAAAGCCAATATTCACCCCATCCATTGTAGTAAACATTAAGTTTTTTGAGCATGGACTTATTTCCTTTTGATACGTTGGCGAGCCGTATTGCTCTCATAGCGGAGAATGTCATTTACACTGTTTAAATGAGGTTTAAAGAGTTCCTCTAATTCTTTTAATCGGCCTAATACCATGGCAACACGTACTAAATTTTCAAATGAAACATTTCGACCAGCTTCCAGATTAGATACTGTATTCACACTAACACCAGCACGTGTAGCGACGTCTGCCTGAGTCATTTCCAGATAAAGTCGTTCTTTGCGAAGCCTTTCACATAATGAAGTAACAACCTCTTCAGGTTTTTTGAATTTTAAATCCATAATATTGTATCTTATGTCTATATATATGTATTAAACCACAAAATAATGGAGTTATTAACTTTGCTCGTTAATCGGTAATGAGGTGATTTATGGGCTGATTAGATCCTATTAGATTAAAGAAGTCCAATTAGATATTTAAAATCTAAAGGAATCTAATACGTAAGCGTCCGCTGAACCCCATAGCTATTTTTTAATTCGATTCAGGTTTCCAGCGGTGTGGCAGTAATTCTTCTATTTGGG
The DNA here is from genome assembly GCF_000369525.1 of Acinetobacter higginsii. Taxonomy (GTDB): domain Bacteria; phylum Pseudomonadota; class Gammaproteobacteria; order Pseudomonadales; family Moraxellaceae; genus Acinetobacter; species Acinetobacter higginsii. Next base: position 441,016 of record NZ_KB850070.1, on the reverse strand, counting down.
TCACTTTATGTGTGGGCAACCTTTTCAGCACATCACTTAAATAGGCATACGGATCAAGCCCATTCAGCTTTGCTGACTGTATTATTGACGGAATTAGGCCAGACATATACATCTTGAGAAGAAGAGGGGATTCTTATACCTCGCATTTGAATTATTGGAGAGGACTATCACTTTCAAATTTTTCTGTAATACTTTGCTTATCTTAAAGTTTAGCCTGAAGCCCTTCCACCAATTGTAAAACAGAGGTCAATCCCTGAGGGTTCTGAATCTGTTCTATTGGAATACCACTCAACAATTTATTGGGTAACATTCATAAAATGTTGCATCCATTTAGCCTCTCCACCTGTTAGAGCATCTAATGATATCGCAATACGAATTAAAATAATTGCGAGTTCTCCCTGACTTGAATCGGGATCTAACTCAAGCGAATTTAAAGTTTCCACTGAATCTAAATTGAGAACGATAGCAAGCTGGTCCTGTGTCAAACTAAGTTATTTTGCAGCTGATAAAACAGATTTAGCCAATACCTTTTTTGTTTTGCAATTTTTTCTGATGTTTTACGCATAACTGATCTCTGTTTCAGAGGTTACTGATACATAGAATTTATACTATTTTCTTATTGTTTCTTAGATATCCAATTTTTGCTAAAGATATATTAAATGTGGCTTTAGATAAGGAAGCAACGGTTAAATTATTTAACCGCATGTAGTGATTTTTAGACCTTCAACTTGCAGTTCAAGAGATCGAGGTCTGCCAATACAAGCTAGATGTAAGCAAAATTTAAATGCAGCAAGAGCATGACCATCTTTTACTGAGTAGAGTTGTAGACGAGGAAATTCCTCTTGAGTCGTAGGATGATCTGTTGTGCTCGATTTAGCCAGCTTTACTAATAAAGGTTGTTTCTTTTTATCTAACAATTGTACCAAGTCTTGTCCAAGTAAATGCCAAAATTGATGGGGAAATAAAGCCTTAACTTGGGAGTAAAAATGTTCGAGTTGATCGATATCCTTCCAGCGATAATGGATACCGGTATGTGAAGCAGTCACTCGATTTAAAAATACATTCAGGACGTATGCAATTTGTGTTGGTTTTTTACGAGCTATTTTCTGTAGATGTTCAAAAAAATAAGTCACTGCATGAAGCTCTTCAGCGCTATCAAGCATTGCTGGTTTTAAGTGGGTTGAGCTATCAATACTAAATAAACGGGGATTCCCTTTTTTTGATTTAATGTTTGCTAAATTTAGGGCATTTTCATACCAATAATTGACAAGCTCTTCTGGTAAGCACATACGTTGAGCTGCACTTTTAGGATCGTTAGTAGTCTCCAATATATTGAGCGTTTCATAGAAGCGTTGAAGTGAAATTTTAGAATCTTCTGTTCCAACAAAGAAAGCAAAAAAATCATGGGATTGATCTATTTGTAACGACAGTTCATCTAAAATGTCAGTAGCATTACTTTGAAGCCATTTTGTTTGATCGTTTAATAATATAGTTGCTAGAACGGCCTGGTTTTTTTCAAAATTAAAGTCTTTTTCATCATTTGTTATTTGCAAATTTTTAAACGTTGCATTGTGGCCCATAATTTTTTTAGCCAATTCATTAGGCATATCTGGATGATGTTTTAGTAGTTTTTGACCAGCTATGAGATAACTTAAATGAATATAGCTTTTGAATGTTTCAACTGGCTCTATATGTCCTAAGAGATGGGCGATAACAAACCAATGGTTTTGTCCATGTTGATTTTGAAGTAGCTCGGCTCGAATTTTTTGATATTCGTTTTCGCTATAGTCAGTTAGCTTTTGCACAAGTGGTGCATATTCAGAGTTCAGTAAAAGCGATAAATGATTCGCTGTAGTGTGACGAAAAGAGTGAAAGGAGTAATGATGCCCTTTAAAGACCTGATTTAATATCAGTTTTAGGGGTGCGGTGACAGTGTGTTTATTCAGTTTTTTATTTTCATTCAAGTTGCTGAATAAATATAAACTTTTCTTATTTTCTAAGCGTTTTTCAACAACAAAATCGCTAAAGAATTGGTACTCATCATCTTTTAGCAAAGCGTATGCAGGCACAATCCGTTCCGCACTATCCGTTTTGAGCAGATGTTGATTCCCTTGTTTTTTTGAACCATAAGGTTGAACCCAGATAGAAAATTGATTTAAACCCTCGATATCTTTTACACGTAACCCGAGTATTTCGTTAATACGCATACCAGTACGGTAAGCCAAAATATAAATGATTTTTAATAATTTATAGTGATGGTCTGAGATGGATTGGTTATGTAAGAGCTGATTTAACTTCTTTAATATGACCTGGAAGGCTGTGTGACCTATGATGCGTGCCCGTGGTCGACTTTGCGATGCAATAAATTCAAGTTCGAAATCTTCTGCTTGAAAAACAATTTGTTGAAAGGTATGAAAGCGTTTCAACATGTGGATTGTTTGGTCTTTAGATTTTTTAAACTCAGGTTGATCTACTTCATCAGCAAGTCGTGTATTGCTAATGATTTGTTGATAGATTTTGTTCAGCAGATCATTAATGTCATCGTCGGCATCGATGTATTGTAAGGCATGAGTTAAAAACGGTTCTGCGATCCGGGTGTAATATGTATAGATTGAACTATCTGCGAGTTTTTGATTGTCTTGAAATGCCTTCGTGTACTGAGTTGTATCAAAATCAAAGGTGGCTGATAATTTTTTTATTTGCTCTGAACTTGGTCGATAGAGACTGATGAGCCACAAAATAATACGTTTAGAAAACTCATTAAACTGCTCTTGGTGACGCAGGCAAAAATCAATAATGAGTTTAGCAGTGCCTTGGTCCGTTGATGTGCGCATAATTTTCAGCAAGTTTTTATGAATAAATATCACATTTTCTACTGCTTCAGACGTATTGAGATCTGGTAGGACTTTGGCTGTAGAAGAGACATTTCGTTCGATTTCAGCACTTAATTGAGTTTTAAATTTTGGGAATGCAAAGTTTTCAAACTCATGTTCTGATAAACCACACGTGAGAGTGTTTTCTAACAAACATTGTGAAAGGGCAGGATCAACATCTGCATTCTGCAGTTGTAGCCAATTAAAATTGGCGTAGTCACGTAAAAACTTAAAAGTCTTGTTGGTGTATGGATGTTTTATTTTTTGAAAAATGAGATGCAGATACGCATTCACGTCTAGACTGATGTCACGAATTTGTCTTGTATTGAAGTGAATGAGCCAGAGTCGTGTGAGTTGATCTGGGATAAAATTACGTGATTTTCGAATTGTTTTTTCATCAACAAATAGATCGCCATAGCTTGGAGAAAGTGGCTCTAAAAAGATGATATTAAAATCGAAAATTTTTTGGATTTTTTCAGGGTTTTTTAAATGTTCGAGCAAAGCATTTAATGAAGCTATTTGATTTAATCCACCGTATAACATTGAGCAAAGCAGAATATTCCCAATAATTTCATCATCAGAAAAAGCGGAACTATCTTGAGCAAGAATCCAGTAATCCCACAGTTTTTCGAGGATGATGTCAATTTCATGACCGGCTTGGATCCAATCTAGGGTGAAAATTGGTTCATCGCGTTTCATCTCAAAGGTGAGATAAGGTAGTGGGAGGTCTAGGTTATTACTTTTATTGAGGTCTTCGATATATGTTCGGAAGAATTCATGAGCATATTTTTTCCAGGCAAGATTCGGTGCTTTACGTTTAATAAACTCATAAATTGCAGGATAAGCTTGAATTAAGTCTTCATTTGAGAATTTTTGCTCATCAAAGTACTGTCGGAGCTCTTGTTCTGCATCAGCTCGTAGGTTCTTTTCTAATTCATTACGTTGAAGTTGACGTCTATCTTCAGCATAGCGTTTTTTTGGGATTTTTTTATTGAATGATGACATGAACTTCAATCCCGCTAATTTTAAATTGATCTTTCATTTGCTCTAAAACATTCGCAATTTTAGAAAATTGAGATAGTGATAAACTGGAAAAAGGATGTGCTGCTTCTTGTTGCATGAGCTCATGTCCAAAGAGAGCTAAAATCTCAGGTTCGGTAATTTTATGAGTCAAAAATGCACGAGCTGTATGGCGATGCCAATTTGCATGATCAAGTCCTAATTCAGGATGGAAATTTTTGACTGTAGAAGGACTTAGTGGTTTCCACTCATCATCTTGGATGATTCCCAAAAAGGGCAGCTTACTTGCTTCTATTTGTTGTATAACATCATTTAAAGCTGGATGACTCATCATGATTTGAGTCGAAAAATATTCTAAAAATTTAAGGAATTTTTTTATCTCTTCAACTAAAAATGAACAAAGTGGGATTAGACGTCCGAATCCATTGCGGCCGCCTACTTCTTTGTCAGAAACCATCAAAATTTGGCGTTTTAAATTAAAGTTTTTAAGAAATCCAGGGAATTCAGCAACGGGGCGTGCTGCTGTAAAAAGAAGGAGGATATGCCACATCCATATGTTGTAGTGGTTGTATATAGCAATCAGATCGTCTTCAGCTTGTGAAAAAATATTAAATTTCAATACAGCAAAAATCTCTGTAATGACCTGTGGTTTTGGAGCTTTACGACTACCAAAATGAATTATTGAAGCAGGGAGCGAAGGTACACAACTTTCATATGTGCTTGCTACATCTGCACAAAGTGATTTTAGAATATCAACATATTGTGCATGTAATCGTGGAATATTCTGATGACAATAAGAAACAGATGATGACTGATTGGCATCAATCCCTGTGATTAAATCTGCGAGTTGTTTATTCCCTGTTTTTGCAAGAACCATATGATGCAGTAGAGAACTCACTTTTACGACAGACAGTTTTGGAATCAATAATTCTTGTCTTAATTTGCGTAAATATTGCTGTATATCATCGAAACTAACCGAATCCATTTTGCGGAGATCCTCAATGAATAGATTCGGGATTGGAATGTCTAAATAGATCGTCTGATTAAGCAAGCTTTTTGAATACTCAAAATCACGGTTCTCAAATACATTAAATTTACTGCTTAAGAAGAACTGATCATTTTTATGGATCAATTTTTGGCGGTTATTTAAGTTTTTAGCTCGCTTGCTTTGTATATATAGCCACTCATTCACACTGTTGCCTGTTAAAAATGCGAGCATCAGGATCAAAGCACTTTTATTTTGATGTTCAGAGTAGTCCACATGAAGTCTTTTCAGGAGATGGTTCACGCTAGATGGATTCGGAAAAAAACTACTCGACGTGAGTAAATGTTCTTTGCGTTGAATATGTTTTGCAACAAGCGGTAGAACATAGCTTTGACTCGTTTCTGAATGTGCTGCGAGTGGTGTGACGTCAGTTGGATTGACAACAATTTGCCGATTAATCGGCTCATCAATTAAGGTTTCTATATTCAGTGCTTTAGATTTAGCCCCTTTTTTGATTTCGATACTTTCTTCAATGAATTGTTCTTCATCAAGAAACTGATGTTGAAGCTGTGTATCGATACTTGCACGTGCAATCTTCGCTTTGTTTTTTAAAACGTAGTTAAAAGTAATGCGAATATCATTGAGTAGATTGCGATCAAACTCAGGCAATTCATCCGTATCTAATGTGATCAGATGTTGAATAAATTGTTCTAAGCTCTGTGTTGGATCTTGAAGATAGGTACTCCAGAGACGTTGATACTCTTCTGTATTTTGATATTTTTTTTCAGTATCTAAATTTTTATTTGCAGTCCTAAAGCGCTGGAATAAGCGCTTTACGGTATTGAAGTGTTCTGTGTGTGCTTGTTTAAAAAGCTCTGGTTTAAGCTCAGGAAGAGCAATTAAATAAATTGCCGCTTTTAAAACTAGAATATTCCAATGTTGCGCATGAGTTTGTGAGTCAGATAATTGCGCAACTGAATTGATATATGAAGTGATCGGTAGATTGCTGATCTTAACTTTTTTAGAAAAAGAGATTACTGAAGGTTTGGGCAGATTTGACTGAAATTTTACATCGACGTTAAAGTAATCGAGATTGAGACCATCTAAAAAGTTGTCAGCCTGTTGCAAAGACAATAGTTTAATTACAAAGTTGATGTGTTGTGCACGTTCAAATCGCTCATCACCAAATAATTTTTCAATTGTTTTTTGGAGCGAAATGATAGGTAAATTAATATGTTCATTTAGATCATTCAACATTATGATCTCCAAATTTTTTCTGTACTTATACAACTATCAGAGTGATCAACGAGTTCTTTTACACATCTGCTGTTGAGTGATAATTCATTAAAAATATGTGTACGCTGTTGTTTGATATTTTTAGTACGCTGATTCAGTTGATTTCGAGAACATGAAAGTAGTTGTGCTAGCAGTTCCAGACTCATTTGATGATGTGGCTTTAAAGATGATTCTTTGTTAAGGGTCAATAGTGTTTGACGTGAAAGATGTGTGTTAATTAAATGCAATGTTTTTCGTGGATTTAACGAACGAATATCAAATTTTGTAGATTTGATGAATTGAATAAATTCACGACTGCATAACTCCATCAGAAATGCTAACTCATCCTCTGAAAAAGATTGTTGATGATGAATAATTAAAGTGACTTCATTAATATCTTGCTTTAAATAGCTAAGATATAAGTTAATATTATTGAAAATGGAGTAGTCATCAAATTCTGAAGTTTTCCACACATGGAGTTCTTTTATGCGATTAGAAATATCTAAATCTGCAGTGAGATTTTTAAACATATTTAAGTAGCATAAGTTGAAACCATACGCTTGTGGATGAATGGTGATTCTGCTTTTTTTGAAATTTTTTAGAGTACTTATCTGTGTTGCTGGAAACTTCAAAAGTAGTTCAGATGTCAGATCCATGTGTGCTATTGAATAAAAATAATACAGCAATATTCACGTATATTTAGAGTTTTTGAATATGGCAGGAGGTATCATTTTTTCCTTGTTTTTAAAGTTTATTTATTATTGAAAGTTTCAAATTTTCCTCCTCGATTAGATACTCACTATTAGTTAGCTATATTTGTGAGTTGGCAAAAAATATCATGTTTCTATTATGATGTTCACATAGCAGATTACAATGAATACAGTAGGGATGAGTATAGTTGATTATTACAATAACAATGCTCAAATTTTTTTGATAGTACATACCGAGTTGACATGCAGAGTTTGTACGAACCATTTTTTAAGTATTTCCCTACACAAGTAAAGATTTTGGACTTGGACTTGGGCTGTGGGTCGGGTGATGACACTTTGGATTTCAAAAGTAGAGGGTATCAAGTTGATGCAATAGATGATTCGGCTGAGCTGGTAGTTAATGCGTACTAAATTTTCAAATGAAACATTTCGACCAGCTTCCAGATTAGATACTGTATTCACACCAATACCAGCAACGTCTGCTTGAGTTATTTCTAGATAAAGTCGTTCTTTACGAAGCCTCTCACATAATAACGCAACAACTTCTTCAGGTTTTCTGAGTTTTAAATCCATAATATTGTGTCTTATATTTAGTTATGGCTATTAAGCCACAAAATAATGGAGTTATGAGCTGTGCCAGTTGATCGGTAATGAGGTACTTTATTGGCTGATTAGATCCTATTAGATTAAAGAAATCTCATTAGACATTTCCAATCTAATAGAATCTATTGCAATGAACCAAGCGTTGCTGCGTAATTGAGATGACTACCATCTCCAATGACCCTTGGCATTCTACGTACAGAACTGGCTAAACAAATTTTAGGTATGTTTGAGACTGGGCTAGCTAGCTCTCTTACTTTTTTCCTCACGCCCGATGGGAAAAATGGAATTTTTATAAAAGATATTACGCCCCTAGCTGAACAGTTTGGATGGCGCATTTTTTATTTCAGTTTTTTAGATGCGGGTTTTTGTGTTGTTTTCCCAAGTAGAGATTTTATGTTAAATAAAAAATAAATTTTGAAAACTCACTTGGATAAAAATAATACTTTACTACTATAATAGGTATATAATAGGGAAAACTAACTATACTTTACTATTTAAATAGAATTATGAATGATTTTTGCTCTGTCCAAATATTTCTGAATAATCAATGGATCGATTGTGCCACTATTGAAGTAATAGGTGAAAAAGCTAAAGGTTGGAAAGCTAGCTGCGGAACATATTATTCAATGGATTACGCAATTGAACATATGGGATTACGAGATGGTCATGCTGTTTCAAACCATTATCCGATTAATTTAGAAAGCAATATTGAGCCTACGTGGCCAGCTTTTCTAGTTGATCTATTACCTCAAGGATATGGTCGAAAAGAACTATTAAAAAAACTTGGCCGCCCTGAGTATGAAGAAGAGTCAGCAGATTGGCCATTGCTTAAAGTAGGAGCGAGCAACCCTATTGGTAACTTAAGAATAAAAGAAGCTCATGAATGGCTTTTAACTCAATATTCAGATCAGTTAGTACAAGGATTTTCAATACAGGAAATTATCAAACGTAGTGAAGAGTTTCTTGAGTCATTATCATCTTTTGGACTATTTATCTCTGGATCATCTGGTGTTCAAGGTGAGTGGCCAAAACTATTACTCACACAAGGTCATGATGAGTTATTTTATCTTGATCATACGTTACCTGATGAAATGGCTAAACAGCACTGGTTGGTTAAATTTAGCCGAGGAACGGATCAACGTCTAAACAAAATTTTGAATCAAGAACCCTTATATATGCAAATAGCAGCATATTTAGGATTGCGAGTGTTTAGACCTCTAGAATTACATGGAAGAACTTTATTTATTCCACGTTTTGATCGGCAAGTGGTTGATAACCGTGTTGAAAGAATAGCCCAAGAAAGTTTAGCTTCTTTTAGTGGAAAAGCTGGCTTCGGAGTAAAAATGTCTCATAACGAAGTCTGCAAAATTATCATGAATTATTGTACGGATCCAGAAACAGAAATTCTTGAATATGTAAAAAGAGATTTAGCCAATATCGCTTTAGGAAATAAAGATAATCATACCCGTAATACGGCATTTCAAAGGCTTAACAATGGCGATATTCAATTAACGCCTTTATTTGATTTTGCCCCTATGTGGCTACATCCTGATGGAATCGCGCGATCTACTCGATGGGAAAAAGATGATAACAACTGGGCTTCAATTGCTCATCAGATTGTAGAATGCAGTTCTTTAACCATAGAACAAATAAAAGCTTTATTTTCTGAACAATTACCTTTGTATAAAGGGCTTTTAACCCATATGAAATCTATCGGGATAGATGATGAAATTCTAGAAAATTGTGCATATCGCATTGAAGGTATTTGCGCACAATTAAAGGAGATTTGTTATGGATAAACGTTTTATTCCACTCTCTCAAATAGAGCAAATTAGAAAAAGACAATATGTCTTAGAAATGATTCAGCTTAATCCAGACTGGCCGATACATGTCATTGCAAAATTCATTAGAACAGAGCTGCATCTGACATTACATGAAATGTCCAAGATCACTAAAATTTCGCTTCAAACTTTACAGAAGCTCGAGCGATCAGATGCAAATCCAACCTTAGAAACAATGCTAAAACTTTTAGCCCCATTTGGTTTAAAATTAACTGTCGTGAAGAAATGAGAACTTTCTATCAGAATATTTTCGACCTCAATGATCTGTTTAACTTCTCTGATTTGATTGTCTTTAGTCACAATATTCCTATTGAGTGAGTCCAATTTATGCTCAGGTTGAGCAGCTCGGCTACTTTTCTGAAATGACAGCTTTGTCCGTTATAATTGTATAAACATTTTTAGTGTCTGGTAATCATGTCTTCATTGATCAATTTTCTATCTCGCTTTAGTACCGCAACTATTCAGCGCAGTCTGAGCTACGCTAAACACATTGATAGGGAAACGATTGAGTTCTTTGAGGAAAAAGACGATGTCACGATGTATGCCCAAATTGAAGGGACAGATTATTACGATACCGCGATTACCTATAATCTTAAAAAAGACCGTTTAATCGATGACGACTGCACTTGTCCGGTTGGATATAACTGTAAACATGCTGCTGCTTTAGCGCGGTTATTCTTTCAAGAATATCGTCAGGAATTTCAACAGCGTTATGCTGAATCTCAATCCCCGCAGGGAATCGCAAAACGCCAACGGGGGGATGATCAGGCGCAGCGCTGGTTGAATGATTTTAAACGGTATTTACAACAGACTGAACCAGAGCAATCTGTCAAAACAAACAATTATTTAATTTACCTGCTAGATCAGTCTGTCAGCTTAAAGAAATTGACAGTTGATGTTCAGAAAGCCAGACGCAATAAAAACGGCTCAATTGCGGGGGAAAGTTATTATACCCAATATGAAAATATCACCAGAAAGCATCTGACTTTACCTGAACAAAAACGACAATTATTTAACCAGATTTATTATTATGCCAAAATAAACAGTGACGAACGCTTTTATCAAAGCAATCTTGATATCTCAAGCATTTTATTGGAGCACTTCAAATCTTTTATTCAAAGTGGCGATGTGTACTGGCAAAAAAAGAGCCATACTGCACTTCAATGGTCAGAACAAGGCTATCACATCGAGCTGATCTGGCAACAAGGTATAAACAAACAGACAGAGCATTTAAACATTGAATTGGTCAATGGTGATATTCGACTCGATTTAAAATCAAATCCACATATTCAGATTCTCGCGAGCCAGCCACCGTGTTATGTGGATATTCAACAGAACACGGTGGGCCAGTTATATGGTGAATATACGGCAAATCTTCTGTACCATTTTTTACAGATGCCTGATCTTCCATCTATGCTCTTGCCAGAGTTTGAGAAACTGACTCATCAATATTCAGACGTGAAAAATCTGCCTCAGCCCGAGTCTATTCAGCATATTGATGTCCTTGAGGGTAGTCCCCAGCCAATTTTACGCTTTGGTGTTTTAGGTAAATTTGATTGGAAATTAGAGGAGTCTGTTTGTGCTGAAATTGAATTCTCCTATGCAGGTGGGCGAATAAAAGCAGGTACATCAGGTGACAGTTTTATTGGTGAGCAGCATGGAAAAATAGTGCGACAGCTTCGGGACTTAATTCAGGAACAACAGGCAATCCAGCGTTTACAGCTGTCAGTCGAATCGCTGGAGTGGGTGAAAGATCTTAGCTATGATCAGCCATTAAAACTGGATAAACAACGTCTCGATTCTATGGTTTTTGCTTTCTATGGAGACTGGATCAAACAGCTGATGCCCATCAATCAAATTGAGTCGATGGGTTGGCAGATAGAGCATCTGGAACACAGCCCATTTAATCTGCAATATGTAGAAAATTTAAATATTTCCATCACTGAATCTGAAAGCCAGCAGGACTGGTTCAATATCGGGGCGACCGTTCAGGACAGTGCAGGCAATTGCTATGACCTGCTTGATGTAATCGCAGTTTTGGTGCAACAGCAGCCTGAGTTACTTGATCCGCAGGCTTTTAATGATCTTGATGACACTCAAATTTTCACCCTGAAAACTGCATTGGATAAACCCGATTTGGCTCTATCCGTCAAGGATATTAAGCCGGTATTGTTAAATCTCCGCGGTATTTTACAGCAGGATGAACGTCGCCTAGATCGCTATGATGCAAGTCAACTATTGGAACTACAGCATCATCTTGGGATGGCGTGGCAGGTTAGTGATCGTCTGCAGCAATTTGCGCAGCGATTTAAACAAGGCTATCAGCAACAATTGCCGACACCCAAAGGTTTTCAAGGTGAATTGCGACCATACCAGCAGCAGGGCTTAGGTTGGTTGCAGTTTTTAAGAGAAACCCAGCATGGCGGGATTCTGGCAGATGATATGGGTTTGGGCAAAACAGCACAAACTTTAGCGCATTTGCTCATGGAAAAGCAGGCTGGACATTTGCAGGACAGCCCCGCCTTAATTGTTGCACCTACATCGCTGATGCATAACTGGCTCAAAGAAGCGGAAAAATTTACCCCTGAGCTCAAGGTGCTGCTGCTACAAGGGCCGGACCGCCATCAGTATTTTGAACAGATTCCGCAATATGACATTGTTTTAACCACCTATCCGCTCCTGGCGAGAGATGAAGAACAACTGAAGCAATATGAATATCATCAACTCATTTTGGATGAAGCACAGAATATCAAAAATCCGCGTGCCAAAGCTGCACAGGTAGTACGGCAATTAAAAGCGCGACATCGTCTGTGTCTAACCGGTACCCCGATGGAAAATCATTTGGGTGAGCTGTGGGCACTATTTTATTTTCTGATGCCAGGATTTTTATATTCACAAGAAATCTTTAATAAAAAATACCGCTATCCGATTGAAAAACGCGGTGATCAGGAGTTAAGGCAAAAGCTGGTCAACCGGATTAAGCCCTTCATTTTACGTCGCTTGAAAACTGACGTCGCCAAAGAATTGCCTGAAAAAACCACGATTGAAGTCAATATTGACATGAATGAACAGCAATCCAAGCTATACGAGGCTGTTCGCGCCACGATGCAGGAAAACATTCAGAAAATTGTGGCAGAAAAAGGCTTTAAACGTAGTCAAATTCAAATTTTAGATGCCTTGTTGAAACTACGTCAGGTGTGCTGCCATCCTAGTTTGCTGAAACTGGATTCGGTTAAAACCGGGCAGGCACATTCTGCCAAACTTGAACAGTTGATGGATATGGTCGTCCCGATGGTGGAAGAGGGACGAAAAGTTCTCATCTTTTCTCAGTTTACTTCAATGTTGGAATTGATTGAGCAGCGACTCAATCACTCGGAAATTGGCTATGTCAAACTGACTGGAAAGACCAAAAAACGAGATGAAGTCATTACTACATTTCAGTCTGGACAAGTGTCTGTGTTTTTAATCAGCCTTAAAGCTGGAGGCGTAGGCTTGAATTTGACAGCAGCGGATACGGTCATTCACTATGATCCATGGTGGAACCCTGCTGCTGAAGATCAGGCTTCAGATCGTGCATGGAGGATTGGACAGGACAAGCCGGTATTTGTGTACAAGCTGATTACCAATCAAAGTATAGAAGAAAAAATTATTGCCTTGCAGCAAAATAAAGCAGAACTGGCACAGTCTATTCTAAGCGCCGATCATGAGGGCGAAGCGAAACTTACGGAAAATGATGTGATGAAATTATTTGAGAAATTTTAGTATTTTATTTTTGGCTAGTCTTTTTGTCGAGACTGTAAATTAAATAAACTTTATCATCAGGAATGAGCATCAATTGAGCATTTAATTCTGCCGCAATAATTTCTAAGATCTCTAATCGTGGATTGCCCTGACTTTACAGTTTTTGGTACTGCTGCCTTGAAATGCCAGTGCGGGATTGCATATCAACTTGCTTTAAGCTCAATTTTTAATGGTAATTAAAGCCAAACAGGAATAAGTTTTTAGTAAACATGTAGATGAGTTTAACTTGATTGATACAAGGAGCTGCATATGGAAATCAAACAACTGAAACAGGAGGAAGTCGTTACAGATGTTCTATGTGATGTATGTAATCAATTAACGCAACTGGAGTTTGGAACTTTATCAGCGAATTGGGGGTATGGCTCCACGCATGATGGGGAAAGATATGAGTTGCAGTTATGTGAGAAATGTTTCTTTTATACCCTAGCGACGTTAAAAAAAGAGAGAGTAGATGAGTTTATGTTTGATGAAAATTTTGACCCAGCGACATTGGATGGGTTTGGATTGAAGTAAGTTTAATAATATTAATACGATCTAGCGATTAAATTTTTTAATGAGCAGTGGGGATGGTGGATTTATTTTATAAATGTTTTCAATATATTAAGATGTTTTGGTCGTGAGTAAAGTGTAAGTGGCCTACTGTAGACTTTCATACTTTTTTTACTTGTGTGAGAGCGTATGTATAAATATCTTGGATTAATATATTCATACTTAAATGTACTGCTTAGGAAGACAGGTTGTGTCGTATCAATGGAGTTATTCCTTGAATAAAATTATAATGATGTATAAGCTACTGGAGACAATCTTCCAGTAAATCTGTTTTTAAGACGACTAGACTATGAGTTTTACACTACGCTTTTCGGGTCATGAGACTTTTGCATTAAGATATGGATGGCTTAATAAGTCGTATAATTCATTAGATTATAAAGAAAAAAATGAAGAAAATTTGGTTGTCGACCTAGGTGTAGGTAAAAATATGGTCAATAGTATTAAATATTGGACCGAAATTTCAGGTTTACAACCGCTTAAAGTTAGTGATCAAAAAAAAAGGTACATTTCGGACATTACAAAAGTTATTAAGTTATATGATTCTTATTTAGAGAAACCGGTATCAAACTGGCTTTTGCATTATTATATTCAAAAAAATTATTCAGAATTGACGTTTGCTCGATGGTATTTCAATTTTTCAAATAAGCAGTTTTTTGATAAAAATGATTTAATTTTAGATTTAATGGATTGGTTAAACACAGAGAATTTAAAAATCCCTGCGCTTGCAACTTTACAGAAAGATTTTGATTGTTTTGCACTCTGTTATGGGAAAAAACTAAGCAAAACCTTTAAAGGAGAAGATAGTTTTATCTCTCCTTTAAATGAGTTAGGTTTACTGTATCACTTGGAAGCTAATAAATTTAAGTCTGATTTTACTGAACAAAAAAGTTTAAAACCTGAAGTATTTTTATACTGTCTAGTGGATTTTTGGCAAACATTTTTTAAGAATACTTCGACGATTAGTGTCGATAGTATTTTAACTATGCCCGGAAGCCCTGGACGTTTATTTAGAATCAATAATATCGGTATCGATTTTTATTTAAATCAATGTTCATTACTTGATGAAAGATTTTTTTGGTCGGACACATTAGGTATTAGAAGCCTAGCATGCAAAGATATTCAAGCTTTTGATTTAGATAATTTATTAGAAAAAATTTATAGTGAGAGTGAGTAAGATGTCAACGACTAATTTGAATCAATACTACCAAATTAATGTGAATCATCTACTTTCTACGCGTTTAGATACAGATATTTCAAAAGAATTTTTTGATAAAATTATTTTCCATGGCACAGCATACAATGCTTTGGCTACTGTAGTGGATTCAAAATCTTCTACATTTACGATTACAGGTAGTTACGGTACAGGAAAATCAACCTTAGCTGCAATTTTGACTGGTTTTGTACATTCTGATCAAAATGTTCGTGATGCAGTCAATAAAATGATTGCCGATCCCATATTGTCAGCAAAATTAGAAACTGTATTTAAAACTGAAAATATTGAAAAAAAACCGTGGATTATAATCAAAGCGGTGGCAGGTATTATCTCACCAATTGAGTTATTTTATCGTTCAGTAGTTGATGCTGTACAGGTTGCAGGATTATTAAAATATTTTAAACAGTCTATGTTATTAGAACAGTATCCTGAAACTGAAGCACAACTTTTAGATTGGATTATTCAAGTATTTTCAGAGTTACAAGGTAAAATCTCGGGAACATTATTCATCTTAGATGAAATGGGTAAACTGCTAGAAACTTTGGCAAGAGGTTCTGGCAATTTACATTTTTTTCAGGATCTTTCGGAAAAAATTAATCGTTTATCTCAACCTGAATGCCCTTTTATTTTTATTGGTATTTTGCATCAATCATTTGCTGATTATGCAAAAGGCCTAAGTCATCAAATTGCTTTAGAGTGGGCAAAAATCCAAGGTAGATATGTCGATATTTCTTATCGCATATCCTTAGATGAATCAATTGCTTTAGTTTCGAAAACTCTAAAAAGAACAGATGCTAAAATACCTCAATCAGTAGATAAAAATGATCATGATTTAATTGATCAAATTCAAAAATTTATTGGTTCACGTCTCTTAGAAAATAGCCCAAAAGTAAAACAATATTTTTATAATGCATTGCCTTTGCATCCACTTACAACTGTTTTGCTTGGAGCTGTTTCAAAAAGTAGCTTTAGCCAAAATGAACGCAGTATTTTTAGCTTTTTACTTTCAGCAGAACCATATAGTTTAAGAAAGTTTTTAGATGCTAATACAGTATTGGAACAAAAGTATTCTATCGTAGATTTATGGGACTATCTAAGTCATAACTTACAACATCAAATTTTAAGTTCTAAAGAAGGACATGCTTGGAGTCTTGTTGAGCAAGCTTTGACTTTAGTGAGTCAAAAAACGAGTAAAGAAAATTTTTCTATTGCTAAGAATCAATTATATTCAAATTTAATTAAAGCAATTGCGATGTTGAATATTTTTGGTAAGTCCCTAGGCGTATATCCAACACGTGATTTGCTGAATTTTAGTTTTTATGCGAGTAAAAAAGAAACTAAAGCCATCACGGAATGTTTAACTCAACTAACAGAATGGAAAATTCTGAGTTTCTGGAATAGCACACAATCCTATGAGGTTGTGACGACATCAGATTTAAATGTGCAGCAGTTAATTCAGGACAAGCTAGAAACCTTAAATCCAAAACAAAATTATTTGCAATATACAGGTTATAAAGCAAATGTTGTTTTAGCGAAACGTCATTATCAGGAAAGAGGGATAATGCGTTGGATGGGGCAATATCTTATTTATAATGTGAATGAACTAAAACAATTTTCAGAGTTAGAACATCAAAGTAATCAGTCATACAGGGACTTTGTATTGATTGCTGAAAGCTCACTAACAGATAGGCAATTGATGAAGTTGTCTCAAACTCATTCAAACTTAGTGATCGCGAGTTTAAATAACTATAATGAGATTGAAAATTGGGCGAAAGAACTTTTTGTATTACAGCAAATTGTAAAAGAACAGCCTAAATTATTGATTGATCAGGTTGCGAAGAAAGAATATCAGCATCGTTGTGATTATATTTATCAACAATTAACCTTTTTGTTTAACCATGCTTTTGAGTCTGCTACGTGGTTCTACCAAGGTGAAAAACAAGCCCAAAAGCAACTTTCAGTGATTGCTTCTGAACTT
Source organism: Acinetobacter higginsii (assembly GCF_000369525.1). GTDB lineage: Bacteria > Pseudomonadota > Gammaproteobacteria > Pseudomonadales > Moraxellaceae > Acinetobacter > Acinetobacter higginsii. The sequence goes on along the minus strand of NZ_KB850070.1, from coordinate 424,168 downwards.
GCTGACAAAATTTTTGATCAATGTCCAAAGATGTTTAATGAACTTGTGGTAAGAAATGAAATTTCAAGTTCCGCAGCTTCTGGGCGAAGAAAGCTTTTAGAAAAAATGCTTCATAGTCCAGAAATGGAAAACCTGGGTATTGAGAAATTTCCTGCTGAGAAAGCGATTTATTTATCTTGTTTGAAGCGGTTAGGTCTTCATCAGCTGAATAGTGAAACACAGGAATGGGCTTTTGTAATTCCGACGCCACATGAGGCGAAAGACTCAAATTCGCATATTCTGTTGGAAAACGGTTTTAAGGTTATTAAAGAAAATAAAGGTTTAATTACCCTTGCAGACTTTTATGAGAAAGCAAAATGGACGGTTGCACCTTTTGGTTTACCACAGGGTATTTTGCCTATATTTGCACTCGCTTTATTGCAAGCTAAGAAAGAAACTCTTGCATTTTATGATCAAGATGTAACGAATGAGTTCCGTTTTATTAGTGATATTGATGAGGAATTTATCAATAAGTTGATCAAACGTCCTCATGAAATCGCAGTAAAATATGTAAAAGGTCAGGTTGAGAAACAACAGTTTATTAATCTTTTAGCAAATAGTATTGAAGCAAATTATGGAAAACCCATAGAGGCTTCAGCATTACAAGTAGCTCGTTTCATTGTTTCTGCACTAATGAAAAAGTCAAAATGGATTAAGCATTCACGTAATGCCAATTTTTTTAGTGAAAAAACACAAAAATTGCGCGCTGCTATTTTAATGGCAGATGATCCTTTTAAGTTGTTATTTGAGGATTTATATGACTTATTAGATGCTGAACATGCAAAAAATGATTCTATTCAATCAGATATGAGCAACTTGTTTTTAGAATTAGATCAAGCAAAATCGCATTTATTACAAACATTTGAAGCTGAGTTAATCCATGAATTAGGAAATTTGACGCCTGAACTACTTGCCCAAGCAGAGATTATTAGTCATTCTGCTGCGGATTGGCAGTTACAAAAATTTGCCTTTCATTTAATGAAGAGTAATGACGCATCTAAGCAATGGCTCAGTAATATCATTACATTATTATCTCAAATACCTGAGCGAGATTGGACAGATGATAGTCTTAAGAAGGCATCTCAAAATATTCCAAATTACACACAGCGATTTAAACAACTCTGCTTTTTTGTCAAAAATGGTCATCCTCAGTTAAATACGTTGGATGAGCAAAAACATTTAGCCATTATTGTAAATACGCCTCAAGGCTTTGAGGAATATAATCGAGATGTACGGATTACATCCGAAACAGAGGAAAAAGTATCGTCTGCGATAGGTTCATTTAAAGAATATCTAGATAGTCGTGATTTAAATAAAGATACTAAAGCGATTCTTTTATATGAATTATTAAAAGAGTATCTAGATTTAGCACATTCTGAGAAAGGAGGCGAACATGTCTGACAGAAAAGTAAAGCATGTCCTTGGTCTTTCGGGTGGAAAAGATAGTGCAGCTCTCGCGGTATATATGAGAGATCACTATCCTGAACTAGATATCGAATATTTCTTTACGGACACAGGAAAAGAACTTCCTGAGGTCATGGAATATCTTAATCAGTTAGAGTCTTATTTAGGTAAGCCAATTTTGCGTTTAGGTTCTGATAAAGATTTTGATTATTGGTTAAAAGAATACAATCATTTCCTACCTTCAGGACATCAACGTTGGTGTACGGTACAGATGAAATTGGTTCCATTTGAGCAGTGGGTTAAACCATTTTTAGATGATGGCTATGAAATTATTAGCTATGTTGGTATTCGTGCAGATGAACCTTGGCGTGAAGGATATGTTCCTACCCAAAAATATTTGACGACTAAGATGCCATTTGCTGAAGATGGTTTAGTGAAGCAAGATATTATTGCTCTCTTAGAAAGTACAGGTTTAGGATTACCAAAATATTATGAGTGGCGTTCGCGCAGTGGGTGCACATTTTGTTTCTATCAACGGAAAATTGAATGGGTACGTTTAAAAGAGCGCCATCCTGAAAAATTTGAAGAAGCAAAAGCGTATGAGAAGCAGTTTGAAGATGACAAATCAGCGAATGGTGAAACCTATTATTGGATGGGAAAAGACACACCATTAAGTACCCTTGAAGATCCTGAACGTATTGCTCAAATTAAAGCAGACCATGAAAAAAAGATGGAAAAGTTTAAGAAAAAACGCCGTCGTAATATATTGCATGATGATCAGTTAATCGAAATGGTCGATTTGGATGCCGTATATGATGATATTGAAGGTGGTGGGGCATGTGTAACATGTTATAAATAGGCTAGTACTAAATAAAAATCTCAGTCTCATATTGATTTAGATAGAAATAATATAAAGCCCGTACTCAGTATCTAGCTGAGTACGGGCTTTATTTAATTTAACATTTTTAGTAGTTTTTGTTTTAAGTCTGGACTTAGGGTATTAATCCGTTCAGCTAAATCTTCTAATGAAATAAGATCTAAAGCAGAAGCTATTTGTTTTTGCAATGTGATGATCTTTTGTTCTTGTTCATCTAATAATGGCAAAATTATGTGGGGAACATTTTTGAGTTTAGTACGTAATTGCATTAACCCTGTTTGATTTTGAGATGTTGACATAAATTCACTTTCAAGATTCACAAACCAACGTTGGAACATCTGCATATGACATTGATTAAATTGATGACGAATTTCATCCTTTAAAGAGTGCAAAAGAATTATTTGATCTTCATCAAAAATTTCTGGTGCCACTTCAACTTTATCAACGAGTTTCCGCAGAATAGAAATATCCTGCTGTGTGAAAGAAAGTTCATTTTGTGTTTGTGTTTGTGTTAACCAATGTTCAGCTGTTGATCGTGCCTTTTTAACATAGCCATCACGAATAGGTTTAAAAATTTCCTCAATAAAATCCCACTCTGCATCAATCTGTTGTTCACTCAAATAAGCCATCATAGCTTCCTGATCTTTAACTATCGTTTGATTTAAAAAAGCGAACATTTTTTGACTCGGTAAACCTTGTGTAATCCAAGATTGGGTACGATCAAAAGCGAATTGAAGCTGTTTCTGGATTTTTAAAATTTCCTCATATTCCTCTGTCGATACAAAGAATTTTAATAATTCTTCAGCATCCAATAAGCGAATTTTGAGGTCATTTAATTCATTAAAACCACCATACAAATTTGCAAATTGTTGACTGACATCAGTAATTCTTTGTCTAAAATCATTTTGTACAGTCCGAATTCCATTTTGTTTTTCAACAAGGGTTTGTACTGAATCAAAAATAGAGGGTTTATTGTCAATATCAATTAAAAGACGATCACCTTCTTTAATTAATGTTTCAAGCTCTTTCTTTTTCATTGTTTTATTTGGTGAAGTATGAATATAGCTCTCAATATCTTGCAAGAGATACTTAAAACGTTCTTTTTCTTCAATTCTTTGAATCAGTTGAGCTGTTTTATCTTGTACTTTATTTGCCTCTTGTTGCATTTGTAAGGTGATAAAAGCACGTTGATATTGTTCCGATTTTTCACGGAAGTTAATAATTTCATGATGTGAGGTTAGAACAAGATTATCAAAAAAACGATTAAATTTGACTGATAATGTGTTTTTGCCTTGTGAAATGTATTCAACTAAAGAGGTCGATTTTGTTGGTAATTCAATATGACTTTTTTTGAGATCAAGGTCTTTGGCAAATTTAATTAAAGCTGAAGTTGCTTGTAATAATTTGCTATAGTCTCGGATATCTGAGCTTTCAAGACCTCTTAGCATTTGGGTAAAAGTAGCATCAAATCTATCCTGTTGTTTCTTATGCTCTTCATAGGTTGTTTTGAATTTATCGAATAACAAATTATATTGAATTTCTAAATCTAACGGAATCGGGTCTACTTTCTTTTTATTTTCAATAGATTGAAAGATATCAATCATTTTCTTAGGATTTGACTCTTGGCTCCACTGCTTGAATAGTAGAATCCATTCATCACGTGTACTCATTTCCATTTTTTGTAATTGAGTATGTGCCAAAATATCTAAATTGAGTAAAGTCCCTGTTTTTTTATTCAGAACTAAGTTCAGCCATTCAGCAAGATTCTTTGGCTTACCTTGATGAAGGATTCTATATTGTGGTGTTTCTTGCGCAAGGTAGATACCTAGAATGAGCGCAAATGAACAGTCATTTAAACCATAACTTGGCATCACGAGTTTTTGATACAGCGTTTTTAAATCTAAGTCAGGTTTAATCGCAAATGTTGTTTCTATAAAGTTATATAAACTTTTAACATTTTGTTGTTGGGGGAGCGCAAATTTCCCCGTCATGGTATCTACGGCTTGCCAATTTTTTTTAAACAAGGTGTCAAAACGGTTCTGTAAAGGTGTCTTTTGCCCTTGTAACCATGCAATAGAGAATTGGCGATTCACCATAATACTAAAGAGTGCTGCAATATCCGAAGGTGCTGTTGCAGTATTTAAACGGAAGCCATCAAAAACAAAAGGAATGGTATTTTTATAGTTATGTTCAAACAATGCTGTTGCAACATTTTTGAGTAAGCCTAGAGGTAAATCTGGATAGTAAGGTGAGAAAAATTCCTTTTGTTTCATTAGTTTTGATGAAGTATTTTTTAATACAGTGAGCACATCATCTTTTTCTTCTTGTATAAAGCGCATAAATTGCTGTTGATCAGCAGGAGACATTATTTCAAAAGATTTCAGGCGTGCTAAAGCAGTACGGAGTTCATCATTTTGATCATTGAGATAGCAAAATAAGAAAGGTAATTTGTTTAATTTATATTTTGCTAAAACTGTTTCTAGCATTTGTTGAATTTTGGTTTGATATAGCTCTAAATCTTGCTGACTATTGAGATAGATATAGATAACACGACCTTTTGCATCTTTATAGGTCATATTATTTTGCCAATCTTGAATCAGAATTTCTAAATTCTCACATGAAATTTGTTCGGCAACATAGCTTTTGGGTTGGAATACCCAATCAGGAGTTGAAATATTACGTTTTTGTGCAAAGTCACATTCAATTTGACCTAAGCCAATATCATAAGATTTGCTAATAAATAGCTCACCAATATCCTGTTGTGTGAATTGAGCAGCTGTTTTTTTCATCCATGCAGTGAAACTCGCTCGACTTGCTCCATCTGTTAAGAGCTCATATCGCCCTAAGTCTGAATTCCACTCAGTTGCACCCAACTCAGACAAGCTCATGATTTGCTCTTGAAGTTGAATTGCATCAAAATTAGTCAATTCTTGTAGAATTTCATTGGCTTGAGATTGATTGAGTTGACGTAATTTTAGGGTTTCTAAAATCGCAATAGCAGTTAAGGTTTTTGGGTTATTGGTTTGAAAACCACTATGAAATTTTTGTAAGAGCGTTTGCAATGTTTCAATGACATTTGCACCTGTATCACGTTCAGCTGCAAGCATTTCATCGAGTAAATAATCATGTACAAGGTCAGCAGCCGAAACTTGGAAAAGTTGAGGTTGGCTGAAGACATCTAATTGTGCAGATTTTTGTAGTAAATCTCGGATAAACGTCAGTGCTGATCGTGATTGTACAGTATGCTCTTGGCGTGTGAGTAACCATGTTGCAAATGGATGTAATGGCCAACAACCTTTTGCAATAACTTGATTAAATAAATTTTCATCGTGCCAGACAGGGTATAGTTTAGTTTTAGGTAAATACTGTGCAAGACGTAACCAAGATTGATGGAAGTTATCTTCACTTGGATATTGTTGAAATAAGCGAGTTAATTCTTGCGTATCTTTTTGGATAAGATTGGCAAAAATAGTTTCTAAATTTGAAGAAAGATGTACTTTATTGGCAGTATCAAAGCGTGTGATATAGCGTTGTAATTGTCTAGAATCTTTAGCATTAAAGCGTTTTAGATACGTTTTTAAATCGTACTGAATAAAACCAATAAATCTTATCTTATTAGCATTATCTTGAATACCTTGGAAAATTTGCTGTAGCGATGAATCACCAGCAAGGTCAGGGCGATCCGCAGCATATTCAAGATAACGACCAAATTCATCAAAGAGTAAAATAATATTTTCAAAGGGTTTATCTGTACCGCAATAGGTATCACATAAGGTTTGTAGTAGGTCTTGTGCAGATTCTTGACCATCTACAGGGATTGCACTGCCCGTAACATCCAAGAAAATTTGATCAACAGCAGCGTAAACATCTTCATTATTTTCAGTGAGTAATTGAAAAATTTGTGCTTGATCAAATTGTGCTAATTTTTTTTGAAATTCTACAGCATAAATTTGATAACTTCGTTCAACAAAACGTTGTGCTTTATTAAAACGTGGTGATAAATCTCGTACAGCTTGAGCATCAACCGCATGCATATCAAGTTGCTTAAGTACCACTTTGTTAAGCTGATTGCCTAAATGGAAATTACCCATGCCATCTAAGGCAATAATTAGGCTCGGTTTTGTAAAGGTTTCAAAACAGGACTTTGCACGTTGTCCGAGAGTAGCATCTACACGCTCTATATGCGTTAAGATTGTTTGTGCTAAAGGTGTATTAGGTTTAGATAATAATGTCGCTAATGTAACAGCTAAATGTGATTTACCCGCACCATAACCTGCAGTTGCTAACCAATAGGGATTATCTTCTCGCCCTTGTTTTGCAAGTGAAAGACTTTCAAGGAGTTCAACAACTAGTGAAGCTGTATCTTTAAGTAAATGTTGGTCTTGTTCATTGACTGCACCATGGTAATGGGGGCCATGAAAAATAAATGATTCTGCTGCAATATTGGCTTGATCTATACGATTTTGAAACCAACCAAGTTGTACTGCACCCTCGAAAAAACTTTGTTGATTAAACTGTACTAATTCTTGTAATTTCATGATTACACAAGCTCACTAAAAAATTCTGTTAAAACACGATCAGTAGAAACCAATTTAAGGATGAGAGCATTTCCTGTTAGGCGATCGATTTGTATAAACCCTTTTTCTGCCATCCAATCTAATAAACGGTTAAAGTGTTTATTGGACCAATTCATTAATAAATTCCAACGGGTTTGTGTCAAAAAATCATCAAAACTAATTTGTGTCTGTGATGAAAATAGTCGATCCCATTCAAGAAATAAAAATGAACTGTAAGCAGGGAAAAATTTATATTCTAAAGGTGCTGTTAAGCGTTTAATCACAAGTTGTGTTTGAGCTTGCTCAACCTGAAATACGGGGATTTTATAAAAAGGAGCATCTACATTGTTTTGATCATAGCTTGTAAGAATGAGGCGAAGAAGCTTATTCAGATATTTTTGGTCACCACGTTTATCTTTTATATATTGTTCAAGTTGATCTAAATAAAATGTATCGGAAATTTGATATTTACTAGAAATACAGACATCAAACCAAGCTGAATTTAGACCTTCTCGCGGTTGTTGTGGGTCAACACGATTCATCATTAAATGCATCATGAATAAACTTACATCTTCATTTAACATGCTATCTTCTTGCAAAATAGTTTTAGCTAAAGGTGTAAGTTCTAAAGCCCAAATACTTTGTGTTTTTTCAGCTGAAAGTAAACCACTGCTAAAACCATAGGCGATAGTGGGTTCAACTTTTCCTGAACTAGCGCCTGTAGGAATACCTGTTAACTCTGAAATTTCATGTATCGTGCCATGTAAAATATGACATTCATTAGTTTTAATGAGTAATTCAGCAAGTAGTAGAGGCTCTAATTTAAATGTTTGTGGAAAGTTGTAAGTGAGGTTCATATGTTAAAACCTCGTTGCTCAAGTGCGGTGATGTTAGTAAGAATAATTTTTTCTGTTAAGTGACCATGTTGATCTTCGACATAACCTAAATAATAGCATTGTCCTTTATTTAGCTTATTTAATCTGTCACGCCAATCATTTGCATTATAATCAGAGCTGACTTGACTAAGAAGTTTGGCAAAACTATCGACTTCCGTAGTTGCAGGTTTAAAGAATAATTTAGTCGATGCTTGGAAGAGACGATCTTTCTGCTCTTTATCAAAGTTACTGATTGTTTGCGTGGCTAAAATTAAGCTAATACCAAATTTACGCCCTTCACGGAGCATTTTATCAATAGGTGAATCTGGTGCATGATCTAAGTTTTGCATTTCATCCAGCACAATAGTCATAGGCTTATCTTTGCTACCATGTTTTTGTACATAAGCCCAAATATCCCAGAGAATAAATTCAGTAATAATTCTTTGTAAGTCACGAGGTATGTTAGTGAGCTGAATGACTTGCACAGGGAACTCATTGCGGAGTTTATCTTCATATAAATTTTCGGATGCTTCTGTATCAAAACAATTCACTTTGACAAGTGTTCTGATTTTATTCGCGACACTTTCACCACGAGCACTATCAGCTTCTAAATCTTCTAAGAAATCCGTTAAGTGATATTGAGGATTTTTTTCTAAACCTTGTTCTAATACTTTATCAATAATGGCTTGTTGCTGACTTCCAAAATCTTTGTAGACAGAGCAGAGAATATTTTTTACCCGTGTCGCAACATTAAAAGCCTTTTCTTGTACCTCTACTCCTGGAGCGATTTCATTGCTATAGGTTTTAAATGGATTGATCGGTAATGGATTGACAACCACATAATAGTCTTTAGGTGTACATACTTTTTGATAGACTTTTTCTGTGTGATGCGTCAAGAATCCATCTGTGTAATCTACAATAAAGGATGATAAACCCGCCCGAGCAAGCTCAGATAAAATACATTGAATGGCATAGGTTTTGCCTGAACCTGAAGAGCCAAAAATCAGCATATGACGGTTATTTAATTGTTTATGATGAAATGGCCAATTCACAGTAGTCAACATTTTCCCCGTTGTACCAAAACTAATATCTTGTTTGACAAGTGGAAGGGGAGAGCATTCTTCAGTCACTTCATTTGTAGCAATGTTGACCATTAATGAAATTTTTGTCGAAGTATCAGAATGATCTATTGTTTGAAAATCAGTTAAGTCTAAATGAGAGCTTGATGTTCGATCTTGTGTATTATCTTGACTGAAATCTGAAATATCTTCTTGTTCTAAAAGATCTGTATTTTCAGTTACTGTTGGTTGTTGAGTGTCATCTATATAAGTGAATTCTAAATCTATACCATCAAGTAAAGCCTGCTCAAAGCTTAAGGCAGAATATTGACGAACAAGATATTTTTTTTCATTTCCATGCAGTGAATCATGGGTAAAGAAAAGCTCTTTAGATTTAGATAGGTTTAGTTTGGTCTCTGTATCGCAAATTACAATTTCAGAAGACCAATGAATTTGGTAATCACCTTCAGACAGCTTTTCAAGCGCAATATTAAGATCATTTAAACAGACTTGCGCACGGTCAAGCTGAGAACGTAATACAATTGCACGATAGAGTTGACCCCACCAATAGCGACAATCATAACGATTTTTTTGTGTTTCATGAATAGGCGTGAAAAGGTACTTTAAATGTAATAGTCCTGCTTCTATTTGCGCTTCAGCTTTAGTTAATAAAGTTTCTATTCCAGCGCCTACTTTTGCTTCAATAATTTTTGCATGAATGATGGGTTGATTATTTTCATCCATTTGTAATGAAACTTTGAGTAAATCTGGGCGATACTCTTGATCTTTAAACCAATGAGGGAAGGCATCTAAAGGAATCCATTGCTCAAGTATAGATGAATCTATACACGGTGTTGTTTGCATTGTTAAAGCATAGCCGTATAGATTACGAATAATTTCTGATTCACCTAAAATGGCTTTGATTGAAGCTACACCAGATAAGCCTTCATTTAATGCTGTAATTTTTTCAACGAGAGGTTTTAAGTTGCTTTCACGTAAAAAAGGCATGTTTGCAGAGAGATGACTACGAATTTGTGTTTTTAATAGGTCATGCGCTTTTTGGTCTGCAGAAACAGTAACATTAAGTTCACCATATGCACCATAGCCTGAACTAAAGCTGATAACTTTATGAGTATATTCGGTTTGATGTAACTTCAGTAAGTGATGATCAAAATACTGATCAATATTTACCACCCATTGTGCCATTTGGTGTAATTGTTCAATAAGCTGTTTTGAATTTTCATCATACTGAGTTTCAGAAATAACAAAAAATTGTTCTGAATCTTTACGATCGGTGACTTCTAGGCGTGCAGTTAAATCACTGTGTTTAGATTGAACTTGAATACGTCGATTACTTAAGAGTAATTGACGACGATCAGCCGTTTGTAGATAAGTTGGTTTCGGATAGTAAATAATTGGATAAATATTTAAACGATTTGCTGATGCGTCAAACTCATAGATTGGCGCTGCTTCAGTTTTACCAATTGCTTGAGCTTGCAGAAAATCAAAGTTAAATGCGAGATCATAGCTTGTCCAAGGATATAATTGTTTGCTTGCGTCAACCAATAATCTTTGCTGAATATTTGTACGTTTTGATACAAAATGATTAATTCGTAAATCTAATTTTTTATCTAGTTTGCTAAACTGATCAAGCAAATGACTATGCCAGATTTGCAAGGTGTTCACTGCATTTAAGTGAGATAAACCAACGGTATAAATGGTTAAATGTACAGTATAGTAAGGTGAGGATGTTATATTTTTCAAAATCTCTTGGCTTAAATACTGTTGTAAGCCAGAGAGTAGCGTTGATAACTTAGAAACATTGATGGCTAAAATTCTCAAGCCATTACAAACATGATGATTCGCTAAGGCGTAATCAGTCAAGACATTATAAATAATGTCTTGTTCAGGTACTTTCTTAACGATTTCTTTAACATCATCATCTTCGTCAATATCATCATCTTGTAATAATGCCTGAATAGATAAGTCCAATTCACCTGTAGGTTCACTACCAATAAAATGAAGCCATGAGAAAGATTTAATTTGGGTGCTGATGCCTTGCTTTTGTTTTAAAGCCAATAATGGTGCTTGAATTTCAGCAAGATTACAAATGCGATCATAGGTCAAGGCATTCGGTAGATCTTCAGATTCTTGATGAGTAAGTTCAATAGCTTCATTAATAAATCTTGTTTGCGCTTGAATAAGTTCAAACACACTTGGATGAAATGCTGACAGTAAAATTTGATTGATATTATGAAGGTCAAGGCGTTCAGATTGCTCTACAAAGCAGAATGCATAATAGACACGCTCAATCATTTCTTTTGCTTCAAAAGTTGCTAAAGATTTAAGTCGTTCACAAAGTTGCGTATAGGCTGTAATCAGTAAATGCGCTTTGGTCTGTGCGAAATAACGACCATGATCTAAATAGTTCTGAATAAATTGGATATATGTTGCTTTTAATTCAATGCAAAGATGCTGTATATCAGAATGGTTTTCTAGAGAAAAGTCATGGAATACATCATATATAGTCATGTTATTTAAGCCTAAACTTAATAAACGACATGCTTCTTGCTCATCAGTTGCATAGTAAATAGCTTTGAAAATTTGTTCAGGTAAAGTAAAAACAGGCAAAGTGTAGTCAGAGTAAGCGAGAAGATGACGATGTAAAATATTGGCTAAACTGACATGAATACGTTCGACTTGATACTCAGAAAAAGCCCATTTAAAGGCATATTCTTCTTCTTTTTCACCCGAGATAGTGATTTTAAATAAAACAACTGGATTGGTTGTTTTAAAAGAATATTCAACTGTGTCTTGTGCATCGGGTGTTAATAAAGGTGAAAAATGTAGTTCGACTTCATTAAAGCCTAAATCAAGATGATTGATTTGCTCTTCAATACCACCTAATGCACCGTGTAATAGTACACGTGCAAGTGCTTTATGAGAAAGATTCTGTGCTGAATTATTATGATCTGATAAATCATGTTGGAAGTTTTTAACCGCAATATTGACCCGCGTAACTTCTGAAAAATCATAGTTTTTTTGGTATTGCTGTAATGCAAAATGTAAGCCTTTTTGAATAGCTTCAAGACTATGACCACGGTAAAGCGGAATACTTTGTTTAGGTTCTGACGTTTTTTCCTCCTTTAGCCCCAATGCTTTTACTAGAGGTAGGAGATCAATTTGTTTTAAGTAGTGCTTTGCTTCTGGATGAGCATTAAAAATAAATAATTCTACATTTTTCAAATAAGTATGTATTTCAGTATGATGAATACCATCAATATCTTTAACTTCAAAAGGATCTTGATTTAAATGCGTATAGATTTTTTGATAATCTTTCTTTTTACGTGCTTTCGCTTTATAGCGAGCATGACTAATAAATTCATAGGCATTTTTTAGATATTGTAAGCCTTTTTTGTTTTGAAAGGTTTTGAGATCATTTTCGATATTTAAATAGGGAATCCCAATGTTTGGAAGTACTTTGAAAAAATGTGAAAAAATATCTTTGAATTCGGAATTATCCCCTATGCTTGAGAAGCATTGTATCAATAATTGACTACGTTGATTTAAAGTTAAAGGGATCAATTGATTGATGTGTTGAATAGTTGAATTAAACTGCTGAAGTTGTGTATCAGAAATATAAACGTCTAAGTCTTCAAAGGCGGCAGTTAACCAAGTTTGATATTGTTTATCTAAAGACAACCAAATTTTTTCATCATCGCAGATAAAGAAATCAGAAAGCCCACCTTTATCAGTTGTATGATCTAGACCAACTAAAAGTATAAGTAGTTGATCAACATGTTCATCATTCAACGTACGATTACGATACCAAGTCAGTTTATCTTCATGATCTAACCAGCCCTTTTCTTGTAAATCAGAAAAAGCTTGTTGATCTAAAGGATTTAAGCTTTGATTTTCCCAATAATGAATGAGTCCATGGGCAACTTTAAAATAGCTCTTAAACTGATCATGTAAAGGAAATACCTGACTTAAATGTGAAAAAATCGTAAAAACCTGATGAGGCATCAAGCTCTGTGTAACAATCCTCAATTCATTGGTTTTAAGAAAATTTTCTTGAATAGTATTAACTAAAAAGTTTTTATAACTCTCTAAAAAAAAGTCGGTTTTCATCTTTATTCTCAAATTTAAGGGTTTTTTACAATAGAAACAGAGTCTGATAACTCGATCAGTAAACCTGATTGTTTTAAGCTTTCCTCAAACCAGTTCAATTTAATATCAGTTGTAGGATCACTTAACTGTTCATATTGCCATTGCAAAGCTTCTTGTAATTGCTCACCAAAAAATGAGATTGCAAAATGAGTTTGAATTCTGGCTAAAAACTCAGTCATCTGAATGCGTTTTCCAGCAGGAATTAAAGTGTAAACAAAGAGGCGAATCATATTCGCATTCAAGACAAAACGTTGATGTCCACCTGTAATAGGAATCACCAGACCAATGGTTTTAGCCATTTTTTTAAAGACATCAAAACTATGTTTGTCAATATTGGTATATTCACTTTCTTGGACACCATGTTTTTTGCCTTCTGCGCGCAAAATTCGATAAATAATTTCTTCACTTTTTTGATAAGAATTTTCTGCATATTTGCGAATAGGATCGGATGTTATTGCTGTCGGTGAGCAAGCGACCCAAGCATAATGACCATGAAAGTTTTTTGTTTCATGGGCTGTTGTATCAAGTTGTCTTGAGCGTGCCATAATAGAACGTAGAACTTGCATCACACAAAGTAGTTGTAATAATTCAATTTTTTCTAGTTTACTAATATTAGATTTCAATAATGACAATAATTCGTTTGCAAATAAAAATGCTTCAAACACATAGCTCTTGGGTATGGTTGCTAATTTTGCATGCGATAATTTTGCTTTTGGAAGGTCGAAATCTTCTAGAGCATCTTCAATAAAATCACAAATTTTTTCAATTGATTGTGTCTCACTTCTGAATAATTTATTGAGCTCATTTTCAAGTTGTTGTTGTAGGCTCTCTAAATTAAATTCAAGATGTTTATACTGGTCTGTAGATGCCATTTTTTGAATGAAATCTGTATTTTCAGTGATATTTGAGAAGAGATAACCTAATTGTAAAAATAAAACCTCACCACCACGAGCCATGAAATTATGATCGCTGAGTGAGAATTTTACAGTACTCTCTTCCCAATCATTAAAGTTTTCAGTCGTATGAGACCAAGTAATTTCACGACCTAATAGCATAGGTGTGATCGGCAGGAAATTGTAAGTTGACCACGTTCGATTTTTTGCAACACCTACAAAACCATAAAGTAAAGCTTGCAAAGTTTGTACAAGTTGATTTTTTTCTGTCGCAGAAATAGAAGGGCTCATTCTATTCTTTAATTGTTCAATCGCATTTAAAAACTCAATTTGATGTACAGGATGACGAGTTTCTAATTTTGATTGACTAAAAAAACTAAAAAATTTTAATGCTAATCGTGTAGATGGGCAATAATGAGTTGTTTGATCATTCACTTGAAAACTATTTTCACCAAAAGTATTTTTATTTTCATCTGCTTTTGCTGAGTTAAAAACTAATAAAAATTCTGATAAATATTCTGTTGGTGTTTGATCTGCATAAAATCGGCGTCCAAAAATATCTAAGGCAATATTAGGTTTTTTGTCAGTATTAGAGGGATTTTGATTGGGGGTGTTTTTCTTAGGAAAATAACTATATGTATTTAAAGTGCTCAACGAATTAATCCTCTAAAGTTAAAGTTTTATTTTGTTTTAAGTCTAATTCAATTTTAATAATATTCTCTTGAATATCACCATTAGATAAAGTACGTACTAGCGTAATTTCATCTTCATGATCAATTTCTGAATACTCGATAAGACTTAATTTAAATCGTTCTAATTGAGTTTTATAAATAGGTGTAAGAGACTCTGTGATATCACCTTTAATAATATTTTGAATATAGTCAAGTAAAGGTAAGCTTAACTCTAAGCGGACTTCATTTTCCTTTTTGAGAGTTAAATAGGGTTGTTGTTTATTATTACAGTAATTAACAATAAATTCTTTTTCCATAAAGCTACAAATTTTAATTTGTGCGATTTGAAATATAGAACTATCTGATCGTTTTAATGTAATGTTTAAATATTTATCTTCACTTATACCGCTGAAAAATAAATTAAGAGCTTGCAAACTCATTTTTTTAATTTGACGAGCATCCTCGGCCATAAATTTTTGAGTATCTAAACGCCACTCACTATATTTTTCAATATTAGGGGATCCTAGAAATTGTGCTTGAGCATTGGTATATGTGGTTGGATATAAATTATAGATAAATATTAAACGTCTTAAAGCAGGTTTAAAAAGATGTATATCACTATCTTGATCTTTTTGAATATAGTTTTTGATTATGCTGTGCAAGGATGGGGTTATACCTTCGAAATTTTTAAGATCAGCCATAAGTTTTTCGATTTCTAAACTGCGATAACCTGCGAAGTTTAATGTATGAAGTAAATGAATCGCAGGAAGTTTAAATGCATTCTCCCATGGAAGATGGTTTTGATATCCAAAAAATAAGTCACTGAAAATAATAGGATGTATAGGGGAGTCTTCAAGTTGAAAACCACCTGTCAATGATGCGCAGAAATGAGCAAGCATTTGTCTAAGGGTTAAACGTTTTTCATAATTGAGTAAATATAAATAAAGTAAACGTATACTATGGATGACATTTTCTATGTTATTTTTGATAGAAAGGTAGTTTTGAATAATGGGATGTTGAGGGTGGCTTTCAACTAATTCATGCCATGAGCTATGTTGAATAATTTTTTTAAATATTGATAGTGCAACCTCAATATTGTCTAATTTAGCTATATTGATAATGAAAAGCTTTTTATTGTGAATGTTGAGGCTTAAATTTAAATGGTCTAAACTTTCTAATTGATCAGAAATATAGATTTCTTTATCTAATAAACTAAAAATTTCAGATTCAATATCTTGTGTTAAGTCAATAGATTTTAGATATTCAGTAATAGAAGTAAGTAAAGGTCCTGTATTGCTTACAATCAACCAATTGTCTGTTTCATTAAATGCTTGAGAGAGCCATTTTATCCGTTCGGATAGACTTAACTCACTCATATCTTTTAAGATGTTTAAATTATATTTTTCTGAATATTCATGTTTTTGAAAAGTATGCTGCTGAAATTTTTCATCTAAACGTTTAATTAAATCAAATGCAATGGTTGATTTACCATCACCAGCATGTCCAGTAATAATAATGATGTTATTTTTATCTTTTGTAAGCAGATTATAGATATGTTGAACAATAGGAAATTCTGAGTAAATTTCATTAAAATATATCGTATTTATTTGTGATTCTGCTAAAGCATTTGCTCCAGCTGGCGTTAAATTATGTAAGGAATTTAAATAGCTTATAAAGTCAAGAGTCATTTTTTCTTGTCCCAAAAAATTATTTCAAAGTAAAAGGTATAATTAATGTATTAAGTGTCTCAAAAGTTTATCAATATCTTCTTTTGAAGTCGTGAAACCTAAACTAACTCGTATTGTAGATAGTCCTTCTTCTGTAGAGAGTCCTATTTCTTTCAGGACATAAGAAACTTCTACATTGAGTGATGAACAGGCTGATCCATTTGAGCAAAGAATTTTTGAGTTAGCGATAAATAATTGACTTTCTAAATGTGGTACCGTGAAGTTAATGATATGTGGAATTGCATTTTCGACAGGCGTATTTAATTTCCATCCTAAATTTAAAATTTTTCCTTTTAAATAATTTGATAAGTCCTCAAAATATCCTTGATGTTGAGATAACATCTCGTCAGTTGCCGCTGTGGCAAAAGCAAGAATTAAGGGGGTTGCAAGAGTGCCTCCACGTAATCCAAATTCTTGACCTGCACCATGAATAATAGGGTGGAGTTTAGTTTCGCGTATATCTCTGATATATAAAGCCCCAATACCTTTAGGACCATAAATTTTATGTGCAGAAAGTGAAAGAAAATCAATATTTAATTCATCTACATCAATTTTTACTTTTAGATATGATTGCGCGGCATCAACATGAAATTTGATATTTTTTTTGAAGCAAGCATCGCCAATTTCTTTGATAGGTTGAATAGATCCTAGTTCATTATTTACATGCATAATGCTGACAAGTGCTGTATCTTCACGCATATGTGAAATAATATCTTGTGCTTTTACAATCCCATTTGCTTGTGGTGCAACATAAGTAATTTCATAATCAAATTCTTTTTTTAAAAAATTACAAATAGATAAGACACACTTATGTTCGATAGTGCTTGTTATAATATGCTTACCTGCTTTTGTGTTAGCAAGTAGATAACCTTTGATTGCTAAATTATTTGATTCGGATGCTCCACTCGTAAAAACGATTTCACTTTTATATGCTCCAATCGACTCCGCAATTTTTTCACGGGCAATTTCTATTTTATCAGAAGAAGATCGGCCCATTTGATGAGCTGAAGAAGGATTTGAGTAATCTTCCTGAAAAGAACGAAATAATTCGGTTTTAACAGAAGGGAGTAAAGGGGTCGAAGCAGCAAAGTCTAAATAAACCATCTTCTACTTAAATCTACGATTATATTTTGATGATACATCTGGAAGTGTTAGTTTTCAAAAAAATAATCACTATATACGTCAAATTATGTCGTTGAATCGCTTGTGCTTTATTTTAATAGTTTAGCCATTAGGTAGTAATTATATTAATAAAGGCAATTCTTAATGGACTTTGTGAGCTTCAACTTAAAAATGAAAGGATTTCATCCCTTCTTCTGGAAATATTTTGTCTATATTTTACATAATAAAGGTCATTATTCTGGGAACCTCAGTAACTAAAAAGCCAACTATCTCAGTAAGATAATTGGCTTGAGTAAAGGGTTCTCTTATCCGGTTATTCGTTGATCATCCCAATAACACGGCACTACAATTAAATTGTTTTCATGTAACCGCGACCATAACCGAACTCCTAAATCCCGCTGCATATTCTGTAATGTGAAATTGGAAATCAGTAGTGTGGATTTCATGTTGTCATAACGACTATATAAAACCTTATGTACCATTTCCAGACGTTTCTCATGCCGGTCATGCAGGCCATATTCATCAATCACCAATAAATCAAAACTGGAAAAATGGTCGATTAATTCTTTTTCAGAGCGTGAAGTATCTGACCAGGTGTCCATCATTTTTTGAGCAATTTCTGCACTGGTATAGTAGCGTGCAGATTTCGTACTGTTATGCATAATGTTGCGAATGATTGATGCACTCAGATGGGTTTTTCCTGTACCCGGTGTGCCGATGAGCAGCAGGTTTGGATGATGGTCGGAAATAATCTGTTGTGCAAAGGCCTGACATAGCTTGATGGCATTGTCTTGTGCAGGACATGCAATCACATAATTCTTGAAGCCACAGTCTAGGTAGCGTTTATTGAGTCCTGAGTTCTTGATTTTCTGCTGCAGTAAGCGCTGCTGCAATTCATCTTCATAGGCTGCATGTGAATGACGAACGGTTTCTTTTGCACACAATTTACAGAGTCTGTGACCGGCAATTTCCATCAGGGGTGTATGATGGGTAGGACAAAACGTTTCCGTTGCTTCAGCGTGAATCTGGAGCGTTTTAAGCATGGTATTCATGGTCGTTCTCCTAAATCCATTTTGAATTTTCTAAAAAATTCTCATTTTTTTCTTCAAAATTTGAAGATGAAGATGAAGATGAAGATGAAGATGAAGATGAAGATGAAGATGAAGGGCATTGCTTGAGCTTGGTCGGAGCAATGCTCGGGGTATCCTCAGAGGATGCTTGAGCATTTTTTTGCACTTGCTTGTTAGATGCTTGAGCATTACTTGCGGATTTATTCCAGCGTGCTTGTGCTGCATTTTTAGCTTTATCAGATTTCATCTGCTGATTTTGTAAAGCCTGGCTTTTTAAACTGGTTAAAAAATTTGAATGAATCTGTTCAGATTTGATTTCAAACAATTCCAATGACATCAGCGTATTCAACAAAGTTTTAGCCTTGGTCTGCTGCGGTAATTTCGTGATGCTGCAGACCGTCGCTAGATCATGAGGAATAGCACCATTTTTCCAGAAATCCATCATTAACAGCAGTGCTGCACCAATTTGTTCTGCAGTCATTCGTGCGAATTTTGCCTGTAAATCGCCAATATAGAGTGGCATCCAAATTGAAATATCTTTATGCATATTTTCACCTTTTTATAGGTATAGAAGGGCTAAGGTCATCAATTAGATGACCTTATATATTTGTTTGATTAGGGAACTAGGCTCATTAACCGGATGCGGGCCTGGCGGGCTAAATCATCGTAATGGGCTTGCCCATCATCCAGCAGTCGTTGTAGCCAAAGCCTTAAAGCCTGGTGATCATCGAAGCATTTATTGATTTCCAGCAAAAAGGCCAGATTGTGCAGTTTAGGAATGTGTAACTCATGAATGAGTTCACGCGCGACCATATCTGCTTCTGGGCTAACGACTACGCCGCCAAAGAAAGCTTTACTGTTCATGGGCAAGCTCCTCTGTATTCAGTCTCTCCAGCATGGCTTCAAAAGCACTACCATCGCGACGCGTAACATTCGGAATGTAGCGGCTATAGACCCGGAACAGCATTTCAGTGGTTGAATGTCCCAGCTGGCGTGCGATCCATTCCGGGTTCTCGCCTGCAGATAACCATAATGTTGCAGCGGTATGGCGTGTTTGATAAGCACGACGAGGCTTTAATCCTAGTAACCGCAAGATCGGATGCCAGACACGTTTATTCACCAAACGGTAATCGAGAGGTCCACCGTCACGATTACAGAATACAAACTCTGATTTACCATTATTTAAGCTTTTCTGTTGCAGAAAGGCTTGATAAACCCGGTCACTCATCTGGATTGTGCGGTCAGAACCATAGGTTTTGGTTCCACCCAGCTCCCCATTCACCAAGGCTTCACGAATATGGATTTCCCGACGTTGCAAGTCCACATTTTTCCATTGCAATCCATCGATCTCACTGGTGCGGATACCCGTGAAAAATCGAATAGTGTAATAAGGTTTAAAATCATCACGAACTGTGGCCAAAATTGCATGTACTTCCTTTAATGAAAAAGGCGTGACTTCAATTTTTCCTTGCTTTAAGTTCTTGATATTCTTGTAAGGGCTGTCGAAATCATATCGTTCTGCAGCACTATCGAGTATCATACGAAGTGCTATCATAATCTGGTTGATTCTTGATGGTGAAAGGCATTCTTGGTTTTTCCCGTGAGTCACTTTGGCGAGGGATGAACGGAATCCAAGAATGTCTGACTTTTTAATAGTAATAACCGGAATTGTGCCAAAAAAAGGGATTAAGTACTTTTTGATCACAATTTGAATTTTTCCCTTGTAGCTTGTACGCCACTCTATTTCTTTATCAGTGAACCAAATTTCACAGAACTTAGAAAATAGAGGTGTTTTTGAGCTGATTTCATTTACTCTGTTTTC
Source organism: Acinetobacter higginsii (assembly GCF_000369525.1). Lineage (GTDB taxonomy): Bacteria > Pseudomonadota > Gammaproteobacteria > Pseudomonadales > Moraxellaceae > Acinetobacter > Acinetobacter higginsii. Next base: position 403,884 of record NZ_KB850070.1, on the reverse strand, counting down.
TGCGTTTTTGATTTCTTTCAAACGAGAACTTTTTGGAAAGTATTTAGCATAGTCAAAAATGCCCAATAAGATTTCTGCCTCCATTCGTTCAATCGCTTTTTCAAGCTTTTTGCGATTTTGAGCATTGTCTTCAAGAGCTGTTGTTTCACGGCAACGGATGTTTAAGTATCGAAAATCGACACATAATTTACCGTATCTAGTACGAATAGCAGCCATAATAATGTTCCCCCTTACTGAAGTTGTAGGCTGTGTAGCGAGCCTAAAGTGGTTTTAGTCATATCTTCTTCAATGCGTTCCCATACATATAAAATTTTGCGACCACCAAAAGGGCGAATGTAATGAATACCTTCAATCAAAACGCTATCCTTTAACTGATTACGGATGGTACGTTCGTTATAATGGATTCGTTCAGCCAATTCTTTTGTAGTAATATAAGTAAGATTCATATTTGTATCCTTTTATGAAGTATCACAATGATGTTATTTAAGATCACAATGCGATAATAAATGCATTTAATACATCATGCAAGTACTTTATTACACAATGGTGGTAATTAATGATAGTTTGTAACTTGCCAGTTCTTTTGGCAGAACGAAGAATGAAAGTAGCAGATGTTGCTAGAGAGACAGGGATGAGTAAGACCACACTACATAAGTTATATAATGGTCAATCAACTCGAATAGATTTTGAAACCATAGAAAAGTTATGCGTATTACTGAATGTTGAAGTGGGGGATTTATTAAAAATTAAGCAAAATGATGAACAAGATTTTTAAGAAAAATAAAGTCTGAATTATAATTATATAGGTTAAATATTTGTTTTATTTAATATTTTTTGGTGACCAAATTTGGTCACCTTGGGAATATATGAAGTTAAAAATACTAAAATAGAGAAAAAGAAGGGAGTTCAGTTTTCTTGAAGTTTACTATCCTGATTATTGATAATGAAACTAATAAAATAAATATCAAAATAATGAATCTATAGATCTGTATATTATGGGCTAGGGCACGTTTTGGTCACTTTTGGTCACGCAGTCAACTTATGAAAACATTTATCTAAAATATTTAGTACTTTTATAAAGCTAGAAATTTTAATTTTTATGAGAAAATAATCTTAAAAATCAATAAGAAAAAAGCCCCCATCTTTCGATGAGGGCTTTTCTGAATCTGGAGCGGGAAAGGAGACTCGAACTCCCGACCCCAACCTTGGCAAGGTTATGCTCTACCAACTGAGCTATTCCCGCTAATTGAGCAGTTTTTACGAAAACTTACACTAAAAAATTTGAGCGGGAAAGGAGACTCGAACTCCCGACCCCAACCTTGGCAAGGTTATGCTCTACCAACTGAGCTATTCCCGCATGCCGTGTATAATACATTATGCAAAAATAGGGTCAATAATTTTATGCAAAGAAATTGATTATTTGCATAAAATTAAAGCATTTTCATGCAAAAAAAGCATGGTGAAGCAAATTTTTGTACAAAAGTTTCCCTCAGATTGCGCTCATGTATACTAATGAGCTATCTCAATCTGACCTTACAGAGTGACTGATGAACTTAGAACAACAGTTGATTGAACATTTAAACACCCTCGCACCGACCCATCTTGAAGTGATTAATGAGTCGGCAGGGCATGGCGGATATTTCCCGGGTAAAGAATCACACTTTAAAGTCATCGTGGTAAGTGATGAATTTCAAGGACTACGTTTAGTACAACGTCATCAAAAAATTTATGCTGTTGCAGCAGAGTTGATGAGTCCCGGTCGAATCCATGCACTTGCGATTCATGCTTATGTACCGAGTGAATGGCAAGGCCAAGCACCTGCCAGCCCTGAATGTGCACATGCACCAAAAAGCTAAGGATCAATGATGGATATTCATTTACTCACTAAAATTGTGCATATGTCCGCAGTGAGCTTATTGATCATTGCTTTTATATTACGTGGTTCAACACTCTTTGTTGGTGTACAAGATCAACAACCCAATCCAAAAGCACATAAAGGCTTGGTGGGATTACAACATCTATCTTTGACCTTAATTATTGTGACGGGTGCGGTTTTACTGTTCATGAATAATTTTGAGGTGCAGCCTTGGTTCTATGCCAAACTGATTTTATTTTTTGTGTTGTGGTCGTCTTTGATCAAAACCTATAAAAAGGACAGCAGCATTTTATTGGAACAACGCCGTGCAGGATTACTCATCGGGACAGTGGCGATGGTGGGGATTCTTGGTTTGGTGATGATTAAGCCTGTTTTTGCCTGATTGTTCGACACATTGTTTGAGTAATTGTTTTGTCACTAGGTTAAACTGCGTGCAGTTTACAAAAATATTATAGAGGGAAATCATGTTAACGCGTGTGGTGTTTAACCAAAAAGGTGGTGTGGGGAAATCAAGTATTACAGTCAATCTCGCTGCGATTAGTGCGAAACAGGGATTCAGAACCTTGGTGATTGACCTTGATCCACAAGCGAATTCAAGCCAATACCTTTTAGGTGAAGATGCAACCTATTCTGCTGATAAAGCAGCTTTAGAGCCAAACATTGAAAACTTCTTTGATGATATTTTAGGTAGTACGCAGCAAAAGGGCTTGATCGGCAATGCGATTGGTTCAATCCTGAAAGCACCACGTGGCAAAGGCTTGGACAGCTATGTCCACCGTTCTTCTTTTGACAATCTGGATGTGATTCCAGCAAGCCCAAGCCTAGGTGCATTGGAGCATGCACTGGAAAGTAAGCACAAAATTTATAAATTACGTGATTCGATCCAGTCTCTGAGTGCGCGCTATGACCGCATCTTTATTGATACGCCGCCCGCGTTTAACTTCTTTACTTTATCTGCATTAATTTCAGCAGATCGCGTGCTGATTCCATTTGATTGTGACGTGTTTTCAAAACGTGCGTTACAAACTTTGATTGAAAATGTGCTCGAAACCCAAGATGATCATAATGATCGCTTGGAGATTGAGGGAATTGTGGTCAATCAGTTCCAATCTCAGGCAAAATTACCTCGTGAAGTGGTTCAACAGTTAAAAGATGAAGGTTTGCCTGTGCTGGATAGCATGTTGCCGCCATCGATCTTGATGAAAGAATCACATCAAAAGAATTTACCCTTGATTCATTTGGCATCTGACCACAAATTGACCGTCGCTTATGTGACCCTGTTCAATGAGATTGAATCAAAGAAATAAGAGAATCTTATGAAACGCTTATATTGGATGCCTGTTTTGGCTGCGAGCATGTTATTGGGTGCATGTGCATCAACGGTTAAGCCAGCTTATGTATCGCCGACACAATATCAAGCACTGAATTGCCAGCAGTTGCAAGCTGAGTACAACCGTATTCAGCTCTATATCGAAAATGGTGTGCAAACGCCAAAACGTACAGGTGTGGGTGTCGGTCTTGGCCTTGGTGGTGGCTGGGGCAGAGGCGGTTGGGGCTTTGGTCCATCGATCTCGGTGAATATGGGACAGTCGATGAATACCAAAAATACTGAACTTGCTAATGTATTAGGTCAACAAGATGCGATTGTACAGGCAGCAAAATTCAAAGGTTGCCCAATCATTGTAAAACAACGCCCAAAATCGTAAATTTTGAGAACTGATCGTCATCGCACAAGATGGCGGTTAGTAACTAAATTATAGCAAAATGTTTCAAAATAAAATGATAAAAATCAAATGCTTGAATTGGTAACACCCCATAACTTATTGATTTATCTCGTTCGGTCACACTGCTAAAATTTGTGTTTTTGCACTAAATTCGTTTAAGGTGGCGCCCATGTATAGTCGTTCGGTATGTGTATGATTGAGAGTTGGTTTTTTGTTTTGGCGATGTTGGCGGTATTGTTAATACCTGGTCCGACCAATGCTTTGCTTGCCAGTGCAACACATCAACACGGTGTACCTAAAACGATGACTTTTATCCCAATTGAATGGTTGGGTTATCTGTATGGCATTAGTTTATGGGCGCTTTTCATTCATTTATTTGATCCGATTTGGCCCGCAATTGGCGCAATTCTACATACGCTCAGTTTGCTGTATGTGCTGTGGATGGCATTCCATCTGTGGAAAGGCTCACATCTACAAAAACTAGATCAACATCACCAACATATCCGTAAAAGACAGTTATTTCTCTCTACACTCAAAAATCCGAAAACGGTGTTGTTGGCATCTGGTATTTTCCCAAGTGAAACATGGAACTCGATTGAGCAAGCCGCGTTGGTTTTTGCGATTTTTAGTCTTATTCTGATTCCAGTCAGTATTTTCTGGATGTTGTTTGGACGTGCTTTACTGGCGGGAAGTTTGGTTGGAATCAAAGCCGATCATTTATATAAAGGATCGGCCATGTTATTACTGATTTGTATGCTGCCCATGATCTTTCGTTTGTTTTAAACCAAGCTTCAATTTATTCCGCTTTGGCGCCCTTCATTTTCTGGCGAATAAATCCAATCACACCCGGTAATACACTGATAATAATGATACCGAAAATTAAATGGGTAAAATTATCTTTTACGATTGGCATATTCCCGAATAAATAGCCAAGGGTAATGAAAGATGCGATCCAGCAGAATGCACCTACTACGTTATAAGTCAGGAAGTACTTATAGTTCATGCTACCCGCACCCGCCACAAAGGGAGCGAAGGTCCGTGCAAAAGGGATGAAGCGAGCGAAAATAATGGTTTTACCACCATGACGCTGAAAGAACTCTTGGGTTTTAATCAAATGTTGTTTATTGATAAAACGTGAATTGGTTTCAAATACGCGTGGTCCAATATAGCGACCAATATGATAGTTTAAGGTGTCACCTAAAACGGCAGCGATAAATAATAGAATGCCAAGCACCCATGGATCCATTGCGCCTGTAGATGCTGCTAATGCACCAGCAGCAAATAACAAGCTATCTCCTGGTAAAAATGGCATCACCACTAAACCAGTTTCAACAAAAATAATTAAGAATAAAATGGCATAAATCCAAACGCCATAATTGGTAATAAATTCTAAAAGGTGTTCGTCAACGTGCAGAATAAAATCAATGAGTTCCATGAAGGTGTTAACACTATGAATGTGGACTAAATCCTAGCAGTGCCTCTGTAGAAAGTCAGTATAAAAAGCAAATTAATTGGTAACTTTTCAGCATAGATGAGGAGAGGTTGGGGACCTGAAAAATATTTTTATTGTTGCAAATAAGGAACGATATGTTAACTAAATTAGTGTTTATTGCAAAATTAAAGATGCATAAACTGCTAGCATGTTAAAAAACAAACAGTGTGGAATTGATTATGTTTAATCCGAATGTTGTTGTAAAAAATATCGTAACACAGTCTGGCGTGGCTAATGTTGTCACTTTGATTGCTCGTTTGTTATTGGCTTATATTTTTCTTGTTGCAGGTTGGGGCAAGATTGTAGGCTATGCGGGTACAGTGGGTTATATGGAATCCATGGGTGTTCCGGGTGCTTTATTACCTTTGGTGATCTTGGTTGAGTTTGGTGGTGGCTTGGCTCTACTATTTGGTTTCCAAACACGTTTTGCATCTTTAGGTTTAGGGCTTTTTAGTATTATTACGGCCTTTATCTTCCATAGCGGTGCAGAAGATGCCATTAACTTGATGAAAAACTTCGCGATGGCGGGTGGCTTCTTTATGCTGATGCTCTATGGCGCAGGTCGTATCAGCCTCGATCATCTGATTGAAAAATAATAAGCTCATGAGAGATTGCCCCGTGCCCAGTCGCGGGGAATTCGTATGTCTCACTCGCTTACTTACAAACTGAAGCCGACAGCCGTGCTTATTTCTGTTTAGATCATAAATGGTTAAAACAAATAGGACATGAAAATGAAAAAAATGTTGATCGGTTGTGGGTTGGTGGTCGTTACAGGTTTATCGAGCCTAGCATGGGCAGGTAAGGATGATCATGTATTGGTACAGGAAGCGACAAAGAATGTGGTGACGGTAAGCCAAGTCGCGAAATTGGCCGATGAAACCGGTGTCACTCTGACGGGCCAGATTAGCAAACACTTGAAAAGCGACCATTATGAGTTTAAAGATTCGAGTGGTACGATCAGCGTCGAAATTGATGATGATATTTGGCGTCAGGCAGGGCTAAAAGTGGGTGATCATGTACGTTTAGTGGGTGAAGTGGATACTCATCGCTATAAACCAACCGATATTGAAGTGATTAAAGTTGAAAAATACACGCATCGATAGGCGCATAAAAAAGGAAGCATAAGCTTCCTTTTTTCTTTTTAGATGAAAGTGTTAGAGCATGAAATGAATCTGCATTTCCCCGACGAGGAAACCCAGCACAGCACCGACAATAATCAATGACCATTCATCTTCTTTGAAGGCAGGACGTAGCATGCCTTCGAACTCTTCTGGACTCAGTTTCTGCATACGCTCAACCAAGGTATTCCGCACATTCATCGCATCTTCAGCATATGACTCCACATAGCGCATGGTGTCTGGAAGTTGTTTTAAAATACGTTCTGCGACTTCGGCTTTCAGGTTTTGATATTTCTCACCGCCAATCGCATAGACCACTAATGGACGGACAATACCAGCTTGTAAATCAATTTCTTGTTTGACTTGACGGCTGACCAGCTCAATGACTTTATCCGAATGCGTGCCTGAAAAAAGCTCTTCCATCATATTACGTGATGTCAGTAGTTGCTTGGAAATCAACGCAGCATAATCAGCGGCAACTTCATTTTGGCGTTTAATGAATAAACCTTGCCATGTGTAACCCATAATCTTTTTCGGATATAACGGTCGGAACATCATTTGCAAGGCCATCCAGTCGCTAAAGAAGCCGACAAAGCCACCAAACATCGGCAGCATCCATGGATATTTACCTTGGGTCACGATCCAGCACAGCATTTGTACCACACCAATCGCAAAGCCAAAGACGAAACCGACATTACTAAAGAATTTGAATTCCTGTTTGCCGACTTTCTTAAAGATTTCATTGAGCAGGCGTTTGTCTTTGAGTAGGTTGTTGACCACCATATGTTTGATGTCGAAGTACTTGGCAACATCCTTTTGTACTTCACTCATAATATGTTCAACAATCTCTGGCGCTTTGGCTTGGACACGCTTAATCAGTTTTTGTCGTGCAAACTCAGGCATGCCTTCCCATAGGCCGGGTTGGTATTGTTGTGCCACTTCTCGGGTAATGTCTTCAGCTGCTGCCATCAACGGTTTTTCAATTTCTTGGGCAATACGTTTTGGGTCGAGTCGGGCAAAAATTTCTTCGGGTTTAATCAGCTTGGAGGTCATCAACTCCACAGCTGTGGTGGCCATCTTCTCTGCTTTACGGGGAACAATCCCTTGCCATCCGAGTGGAAGACCAAATAATCGCAATCCTTTAAATTCAAGTGGTGAGAACATCATTTGAATGGCAATGACCTTGGTTACATAACCAATAAAGCCACTGATAAAGGGGATTGAAATATATAACCAGAAATTCTGTTGAAAATCCGCAATCATTTCTTGAAACATTATTTTATTGGTCCTTCAAGTCCTAATTGTTGCTCGTGGTCGGGCAAGCGCTAGATGATAGTGAAATATTTTCGGTCGTTGATGAAACACCAAGACCATTAATTTTTGAGTTACCCTTTTATTTTTCCTTTGAATCAGGACATCACAATCGTATAAAAAGGCAACGATGCCGTCGATTGAATACCTTTCCGTGGTAATACATATCTTGACTCGTCATCTTAGCACCAATTTTTGCTTTGTGTTGAGCAGAATGGGCAAGAATTATTGATTTAACTCTCCTTATTTTGTGCTTTGCTCTGAAATTTTAGTTTAAATATCAGTGTTGATTCAGCTGTTCAATGAAAAAACAAGATAGATGATGAATTGCGATGCGCCAAAGCGTGAAAAATGTTAGAATATGGCGCTTAATTCATTTGCCTTTAAGATGAACCATGACGACCAATACTCAAATTACTGAAGATCGTATCCTTATTCTGGATTTCGGCTCTCAATATAGCCAGCTCATTGCACGTCGTGTACGTGAAGCGGGTGTCTATTCTGAAATGTATGCATTCGATATGTCTGAAGAAGACATTCGTGCGTTTAATCCGAACGGGATTATTTTATCAGGTGGCCCTGAGAGCGTACATGAAGAAGGAAGCCCACGCGCGCCGCAAGTTGTATTTGAATTAGGCGTACCAGTGTTGGGTATTTGCTATGGTTTACAAACCATGTCTGAACAACTTGGCGGTAAAGTTGAGCCAGGTACAGTACATGAGTTTGGTTATGCAGAAGTGGATATTCTAGTACGTGATCATTTGATTGGTAACTTGCAAGATCGCGAGAACCAGCTTCACGTATGGATGAGTCATGGCGATAAAGTAAGTGCGATTCCGGAAGGTTTCCAAGTCACTGCAAGCACACCTAGCTGTCCATTTGCTGCGGTGAGTGATGAAACACGTCGTTTCTATGGCGTTCAGTTCCACCCAGAAGTGACTCACACGGCAAAAGGTGCTGAATTACTGTCTAACTTCGTACATCAGATTTGTGGTTGTCGCGGTCTTTGGACACCTGAACACATTATCGACTTACGCGTAGAACAGTTACGTGCACAAATTGGCGATGAAAAAGTTCTATTAGGTTTGTCTGGTGGTGTGGATTCATCTGTGGTTGCTGCGTTATTGCATAAAGCTATTGGCGATCAACTGACCTGCGTATTTGTAGATAATGGTTTACTTCGTTTAAACGAAGGCGATCAAGTGATGCAAATGTTTGCAGAAAACATGGGTATCCGTGTGATCCGTGCTGATGCTGAACAGCGCTTCTTAACTGCGTTGGCAGGTGAAGTTGATCCTGAGAAAAAGCGTAAAATCATTGGTCGTGAGTTCATCGCAGTTTTTGCCGAAGAAGCGCGTAAACTTGATGGCGTGAAATTCTTGGCACAAGGTACGATTTATCCAGACGTAATTGAATCTGCTGCAAGTAAACAAGGTAAAGCACACGTGATTAAATCACACCACAACGTGGGTGGTTTACCTGATGACTTAGAGTTTGAATTGGTTGAGCCATTACGTGACTTGTTTAAAGACGAAGTACGTAAATTAGGTACAACAATTGGTTTACCGCATAGCATGATTTACCGTCATCCGTTCCCAGGTCCAGGTTTGGGCGTACGTATCTTGGGTGAAGTGAAAAAAGAATATGCTGATATTCTTCGTCTTGCTGACGACATCTTTATGCAAGAACTGCGTGACAGCGGTTGGTACGATAAAACTGCACAAGCATTTGCAGTATTCCAACCTGTAAAATCAGTGGGTGTTGTTGGTGATGGTCGCCGCTATGCATGGGTGATTGCACTTCGTGCCGTGGAAACCGTTGACTTTATGACAGCACGCTTCGCACATCTTCCATATGAATTGGTTGATAAAATCTCAACCCGTATCATGAACGAAATTAAAGATGTTTCACGCGTCGTCTACGACGTGTCATCTAAACCACCAGCAACGATTGAGTGGGAATAAGACCAAAGGCAGGATGAAAATCCTGCCTTTTTTATGCGATTGACAAAGAGGTAAAGCATGTCCGAAACCTTGCAACTCGAACAGTTAACAGCATCTCTACAGCAGCTTTTGGGTGAGTCCCTGTTTGCCATTTATCTGTATGGTTCAGCTGTTGATGGCGGGTTAGGTCCAGAAAGTGATCTGGATGTTTTGGTTGTGGTGAGTCAAGCACTGACACTCCAGCAACGACAGCAACTGGCAGAAACCTTATTACACATTTCGCATCCGATTGGTGCTGCACAACGTGCACTTGAAGTCACCATCGTACGCAAAGATCATGTTGTTTCAGGAAGTTATCCACTCAGTTACGAACTACAGTTCGGGGAGTGGTTACGAGATGAGTTAAGCCAAGGTGATATACTTAGCGAACATGCAGACCCAGATCTGAGTATTTTGCTGAAGAAAGCACAAATGCATCATCGTACTTTGTTCGGGCCAAGTTTGACACAGTGGTCAGCTGAGATTCCTGTACAGCAACTCTGGCAGGCGATGGCAGACACCTATCCATTGATTGTGGCGCATTGGGATGAGGATGCCGATGAGCGTAATCAAATTTTGGCCTTATGCCGTATTTATTTTAGTTTGATGACGAATGAGATTGCACCTAAAGATCAGGCTGCGCAATGGGTGGTTGCTCAGTTACTACCGCAACATCAGCCTGTTCTGCAGCGCATGATCCAAGAATATAAAGGTGAGATTGGAAAGCAAAATTGGCAACAACAACATCAGGCTTTAGGTCCTGTTGTTGATTTCCTCAGTATGAAAATAAAAGTGCTTTTAGAACAAAAAAATACATAAATAATAAACAGTAAAGGACATTGCTTGGATTGTTGCATGGATAAGACTTAGTATTGCAAGAACAGACTATTCAAGTAGGCATGATTAGACCTAACATCAGTCTATGACTAAACCCTGATGGGGAGTGCCTTTTGAACCAGATTGTTGAAATGCAAACTTATATCGCAGTGGTTGAAGCAGGCAGTATTACCCATGCAGCGAAACGTCTGGGCATTACCAAATCGGTGGTGAGTCAACGGATTCAACAATTGGAACAGCGTTTATCTGCCGCACTGATTCATCGTGGTCGGAGTATGTTGCTCACCGAGGCTGGGCAGGAATTTTATCGGCAGTCGACCAAGATTCTGGCGGAGTTAAGTGATTTGGAAGCGTCCATTAGTGCTCGGCATGAGCATTTGAGTGGCAGTTTTCGTTTATCGGTACCACAAGCATTTAACATTCAATTTCTCGCGCCTTATTTGGCGGAATTCATGCAGTTGTACCCTGAGCTCAAGCTGGATATTGAGTCGAGTGATCAATTCGTCAATTTGAATAATGGTCATTATGATGCAGCGATTCGGATGGGGGAGCTACCTGACTCCAACCTGATCAGCCAGAGCATTGCACCGAATCATCATTATATTTGTGCAAGTCCAGACTACTTAAAAGTATATGGAAGACCAACACATCCGAATGAGCTGTTGCGCCATCGTGGTCTGTTGTACCTACCTCGAGAACCGCACGGCATGTGGCAGCTCCCTGTCGCCGGTAAGAAGGCATTCTTCCGAATTTCACCTTATCTACGTACAGATAGTGGTCATCAATTATTGGAAGCTGCCAAGCTGGGCTTGGGGATTGCGATTTTACCAAGCTTTCTTGCCGCAGACGCCATTTGCCAGCAGCAACTCAAGGTGATTCTACCTGAGTTCTCACCTTCGGGAGGCAATATTTCTGTGGTTTACCGCTTGTCGAATCGAGCTTCACCTAAAATTCAAGCTTTGGTTGATTTTCTATCCACAAAAATTGGTCATCCTGCACCTTGGGATAGCCAGATTCAGAACATTTTGCGGCAGTCGTCCTAAGGGAATGTTCGGAAAAAGCGAATCATAGTTTTGTTTTTTGTGGTCTAGCGAACAAAAATCATCATTTGGTAGGGTGTTTGCCTCGCTTTAACCCTTGTTGATATCGGGTGATCTCAGAAGATCGAGAATTCAATCCGCATTTACGCTCGCGATGAATTGCCATCACAAGTCGAACCCATGAATCCAAAGTAACTTGCAAGTGTTGTTTAGAAATAGCATGGGTTGCAGTCTGGCACTTACTTAGATTGTTGATTTTGTGAGTGAAATATGATGGTGAACACGCTAGCAAACCGATATTTGATTGAGGACTCAACCGATCTTCTCTTATTTTCATTTTAGGATGTGCAGATGAATAGACTAGCTAAAAACTGGATTAATGGTGAGTGGGTGGACTCTCATCAGCATATACAGTCGATTAATCCAGCAACATATGAAGTGATCGGGCAATATGCCAATGCAACAGTAGAGCAGGTGGAAGCTGCTATATGGGCAGCAAAGACCGCATTTAAAAAAAACGATTGGAAGCGTGACCGTCGGTTACGCGCAAAAGTACTCAATGAAATGGCCGATGCTTTTGAACGCCATGCAGATGAGTTGATTGAGATCCTTGCCACTGAAAATGGAAAAATTAAAGCAGAAGCCAGCTTTGAAGTGACGATGGTTCCTGCCAAATTACGTTATTACGCGGCATTAACCCTGACCGAGTACGGTCGAGCATTAGAACCAAAGCCAGGCAGCTATTCCATGGTTTTGCGTGAACCGATGGGTGTGTCTGGAATTATTGTGCCGTGGAATTCTCCAGTGGTTTTAATGATTCGGTCACTGGCACCTGCATTGGCCGCGGGCACCACAACAGTCATTAAGATGCCGGGACAAACTGCACAAACCAATGCTGTGATCTCCAGAATTTTTTCTGAGCTTCCTTCATTACCACAGGGTGTGATCAATCTTTTTAGTGAGTCGACTGGAGGGGGAGCACGCCTATTGGTTGAATCTGCAGATGTTCCTGTGATTAGCTTTACCGGCAGCACGGCAACTGGTAAGGCCATTTCGGCAACAGGTGCACAACATCTGAAACGATTTGGCTTAGAGCTAGGGGGTAAAACGCCGATGATCGTGTTTAAAGATGCTGATCTTGATCTGGTCTTGCCGAAGTTAGAAAAAGCACTCACCATCTTCGCTGGGCAGTTCTGTATGACCGGTTCACGTTTATTGGTGCAGCGTGAGCTAGCTGATGAACTAAAACAGAAACTGGCTCAGCGCTTGGAAGCGATTAAAGTTGGCCCTGCTGCTGATCCAAGCAGTGATATGGGACCATTGATCGACAAAAATAATGTAGCACGAGTCGATGCGGTGGTTGAAAAAGCGATTGCCGAAGGAGCGAAGGTCATTGTCCGTGGTGGGCCGATCACTAAGGGTGAGTTGGCGAAAGGGGCTTTCTACCGCCCAACCTTGCTTGAAGTGAATGATAATTCGATGGAAATCATTCAGGAAGAAACCTTTGGGCCAGTGCTGACTTTACAGGTGTTTGATACGGAAGCGGAAGCGATTGCGCTCGCCAATGACAACCAATATGGTTTAGCGGCTTCAATCTGGAGTCGTGATGTGGATTTACCATTGCGGGTGGCGACGGAAATGGAAGCGGGCACGGTTTGGATCAATGATTGGGCTGTGGTTTATGATGAGTTTGAGGAAGGCGGTTTCAAAAATTCTGGACTTGGCCGAATGAATGGTATGGCGGCGATGGATGACTTTATTGAATATAAGCACATTACCATTTCAACCGGTATTTCTAGAGTGGAATAGGTGTTCTGTTCGTCATTGAATCAGATATCAAATAGCGCATCGATTTCGATGCGCTATTTTATTTTAACCCTGCTCTAAGCATTAGGCCGAGAACAGTTTAAAGCAAATTTGCCTTAACCACTGATTACTTGGGGTCTGATGGACACGTGAATGCCAGTGTTGTTTGACACTAAATTGAGGGAAATTATAAGGCGGTTCAAAAGTCTTGAGTCCACCTTGGGTCATAAAGACCCGCGCTAGATAGTGAGGGATTGTCGCAATGGTATCCGTATCTCGGACAATCAGACCAACTCCCAAATAGCTCGGTAGACGCACCAGAATATTTCGATTGACGCCGTGTTTTTGTAGCTCATGTTCCACAACATAATGTCCCCCAGTCGCCAAGATATCGACATGTAATTCCTGAGCAAACTCTGAAGCAGACAGACTGGTTCCTGTCAGTCTCGGATGCTGTTGACTGGCGATACAGGTGTAATGTTGCTGAAACAGGGTTTGTTGGTAAAAACCAGCTTCCAATTGAGGGAGAAATCCAATGGCGAGATCAATATCCCCATTCGACATCATTGGTGCGGTTTGGCTATCAATTGGTAAAATTTCCAGACGAATTGAGGGGGCATGCTGCCGCATGTAATTCATTAGACGTGGTAAAAATACCAAATGACTGATGTCGGTCATGCTGATACGGAATTGATAAGTCGAAGTCTGTGGATCAAAGTCAATATTGTAATTCTGGACTAACTTCAGGCGGTTTAAGATTTCTACCACCATCGGATAGATCTGTTGAGCAAGCTCAGTGGGCTGCATTTTATTTTCAATACGCACAAACAATGGATCACGAAAATGTGCTCTGAGTTTATTCAGTGCAATACTCAAGGTGGGTTGACCAATACCAAGCTGTTCCGCTGCTTTAGAAATACTTTTGTGCTGATAAATTTCAAAGAAAATTTTCAGCAGTCTTGTATCCAGATCAAACATGTCGATGAACTACCGTATTGATTTTATCAATACAGCCTATTGTTTTTTGTGCATAGATTCAACACATCCTGATTGCTACATTGAGCCAACACCGAATATTGATGAAATTATCGTCATTAGTATTGTGCTCCATGGGCAGAAAAAGGAATGACATATGGAACAGTTAGGCACGCTCGAAGAGCTACCAGAACGTTATCGTGAAGAACTGAATGCATCCAATCTGGTGCCATTGTGGCCCAATCTAAGAAGTTTTATTCCACCTCATAAACCAAGACCGCAAACGGTTGCAACGGCTTGGTATTTCCAGCAGATCAAACCACTGTTGTTAGAAGCAGGTGAGTTAACACCGATTGAAAAGGCAGAGCGTCGTGTCTTGGCACTCGCCAACCCTGGACATGGTTTGGAGAATATGAAAGTCAGCCCAGCCATGTATTTAGGTATGCAATTGCTGCTTCCGCAAGAGTGGGCGCCTGCTCATCGACATGCACCGAATGCGGTGCGCCTCATTGTTGAAGGAGAGGGTGCCTACACCACGGTCGAAGGGCAAAAATGCATTATGGAACATGGCGACATGATCCTGACGCCATCTGGTTTGTGGCATGAGCATGGACATGATGGTGATCAACCTGTGATCTGGATGGATATCCTAGATTTACCGCTGGTTTACTACATGGAAGCCTCTTTTGTTGAAGAGGGTCGCCGTCAGGAAGTGGATCGGATTAATCAAGGCTCTACGCCTCAATATGCAGCGGGTATCGTGCCTACACCACATTTTAGTCGTGAAGATGCGCCTTATCCGATGATGCGTTATGCCTGGAAAGACACTAAAAAGGTACTGGATGCCTTGGCTGAAAAAGCTGGCTATCAGGACCCGTTACAAGTGGCTTATGTCAATCCTGAAACAGGTAAAGACTGTCAGAACATTCTGGGTTATTCAGCTTTACTTCTGCGTCCGAATGAAACGCTGTCTTTGCCTTTACGTTCCACTGCACAGGTCTTTCATGTGATTGAAGGTGGTCTGACCATTCAGATTGATCAACAGGATTTCCATTTAACCCAAGCGGATACCGCATGTGCACCATGTTTTGCTGTTATTGATTTAATCAATACATCTGCGCAGCCATGCTATGTGTTTATTGCCGATGAGGCACCTTTGCAACGTAAATTAGGCTTGTATTCGGTACGTGAACGCCATGCTGAAGGAGTGAGCCCATGAAACTGTATGGATTTTTTCGTAGTGGCACCTCGCACCGTACCCGCATTGTCCTGAATCTCAAGGCTTTGGATTATGAGGCGAGCTATGTATCGCTGGCGAAAAATGAGCATCATCAAGCTGCTTTTCAAAGGCTAAATCCACAGGGTTTTGTTCCCGTCCTGGAAACGGAGGCGGGGATGCTGTTACAAAGCCCTGCCATTATCGAATGGTTAGAACAGCAATACCCTGAGCCTGCTCTGCTGCCAGCAGATGCGTTGGGTAAAGAGAAAGTACGTGCCATTGCAGCCTTGATCGGATGCGATATTCATCCCTTAAACAATAAGCGTGTACTGGAGTATTTACGCCAGCTTGGACTGGATCAGAATCAGATCAATGCTTGGTGTGCCAAGTGGATTCAGGATGGTTTTTCAGCCTTAGAGCACATATTGGCTGAAGATCCAACTCGGGAAAAGTTCTGCTATGGCAAGCAAGTCAGCATTGCCGATGCATATTTGATTCCACAAGTGGTATCGGCACAGCGCTTTCAGGTCGACCTGTCGGCTTATCCTCAAATTAATGAAATTTATCAGCATTGTATGACCCTTGACGCATTCCAGAAAGCTGCGCCTGAACAGCAGGCCGATGCGTTTTAAGGCTCTGATTTAACCTATATCAACAAGGAATATGCCATGACTTTTATTTTCCAGCCAATGACACCCGCGGGCCTGTTTATTCATGGCTCAGATCAGCAATTTCCAGTACGTCGTGTCTATTGTGTCGGGCGTAACTACGCTGCCCACGCACGTGAAATGGGCTTTGATCCAGATCGTGAGCCGCCATTTTTCTTTTGTAAGCCGAACGATCTAGAGTCGATCGTACCCGTTAATCAGGATGCGGTAGATCTTCCCTATCCTACCGAAACCTCAAACTATCACTATGAAATTGAGTTGGTGGTGGCGATAGGACGCGATGCTAAAAATGTTTCAGTCGAAGATGCCGTAAATTACATTTATGGTTATGCGGTTGGTTTGGACATGACTCGCCGTGACTTGCAAATGAGTATGCGTGAAAAAGGGCGTCCATGGGAAATTGGTAAAGCATTCGATTTTTCTGCGCCGATTGGCCCCATTCACCCGATGACGGAAACTGGTGAAATCAATCAGGCTGATATTCATTTGACCGTGAATGGTGAAACGGTACAACGCAGTGATATCACCCATTTGATCTGGTCAGTTGCTGAAACCATTGCCAATTTATCGACCTTATTTGAACTGAAAGCAGGTGACTTGATCTTTACAGGTACGCCTGAAGGGGTCGGTGCTGTGGTGCGAGGTGATGTGATGCGTGCGGAGATTACAGGTCTAACAGGCATCACCGTGAATGTGAAATAACTCACTTGATCTGAGTGGTTTAAACAGGTGCTCAAACTGAACAATAAATAGAGTTGAGCACCTTTGCTAAGGATTGCACTGGCCAAGGTATTGGCAAAAGGAGTCGTTATGTCTCAGAAAACCATAGATGTACAAAATTTCATTGATGAAATACCACTGTCAGCTTTGCAAAAGCTAATCATGTGGTTGTGCTTTTTGATTGTTGCAATTGATGGCTTCGATACCGCAGCAGTCGGTTTTATTGCGCCTGCATTGAAAGCCGAGTGGGGTTTACAACCCACTGATCTGGCACCGTTATTTGGCGCAGGTTTATTTGGCTTAATGGCAGGCGCACTTATTTTTGGCCCTTTGTCCGATAAACTTGGGCGTAAACCGATCTTGATTGGCTCGGTAATCATGTTTGGTTGTGCCAGTCTTTTTGCAGCGTTCTCATCGGACTTGCAAACGCTGATTATTTGGCGCTTTCTCACTGGACTGGGTTTAGGTGGTGCTTTACCGAATGCCATTACCTTAACGTCAGAATATGCACCGACGTCCCGCCGTTCCAATTTGGTCACCATGATGTTTTGTGGTTTTACTATTGGCTCTGCGCTGGGTGGGATTCTATCGGCACAACTGCTACCACATATCGGTTGGCATGGCATTTTATTGATCGGGGGAATTGCACCTTTATGTACAGTGCCTTTCTTATATTATCTCTTGCCTGAATCGCTGCGGTTTCTGGTTTTGAAACAAAAAAGTGCCAAACACATTGAAAGCATCATTCGTCGTATGGCACCGCATATCACGCAGATTCCAAGCTTGGTCCCGCCTGCAAATGAAGTGGCAAAATCTAGTCTTAAAGACCTATTTAGTAAAGGTCTTGCTTTAGGTACTTTTCTGATTTGGTTTACATTTTTCATGAGTCTGCTGATCATTTATATGATCTCAAGCTGGATGCCGACTTTACTTACCAACGCAGGTTTTAACTTATCCAATGCCTCATGGCTCACCTCGATCTTTCAGATTGGCGGAACAATCGGTGCCATCGTCTTAGGCTTGCTGATGGATAAAATGGATGCGACTAAAATTTTAAGTGCAGCTTATGCTTTTGGTGGGTTGTTCCTGATCTGTTTAGGTCTCGGGATTGAACAGTCCAATACCATATTGCTGATGTTTGCTATGTTTGGTGTGGGTGTGGGGATCAGCGGTTCACAGGTTGGCGCAAATGCCTTTTCATCCAGCTTTTATCCAACACATTGTCGTGCAACTGGCGTGAGTTGGGCCAATGCGATTGGACGTGTAGGGTCGGTTGTCGGCTCTATCATGGGCGGCTGGCTGATGTCATTGGATCTTTCTAGTTTTGCCATTCTGAGCATTCTTGCTATTCCTGCCTTCTGTGCAGCCATTTCATTATTGCTGATTAAACGTCTTAAAAAAGAACAGCCTGTCGTTGTGACAACGCTAGGCTGAAAGCAAAGATATTCCGCATAAAAATAGATTGCTGTGCCAATGGATGGCACAGCCCCAGCGATGGATGATTCCCTCTATGAACCATTTAAATACACAAACGTTAACGCTGAGCCTACTGTTGGTGATGTCAGGAAGCAGTTCGGTGCTATGGGCAGCAGATCCAACCCAAGCTATTCAAGATGAATGGAAATTTAACCTAAAGAATGCCTATCTATATCGGGATTATGACAATCCGAATGCCAAAAATTTTGGCAGTTGGTCGCAAGGGGCATCTTTATTTTATACTTCAAATTTACACGACACGCCTTTAGTGATCGCAGACAAGCCGATTCGTATTGGCGCGGACGCTTCGGTGCAATATGCCGTACGTTTAAGTGCAGATCGGCATGTCAGTGATATGGTGCTGCCCTTTGACTCCAAAACACAATCCCAAGCCGCTGATTATTCAAAATATGGGGCAACCTTAAAACTGGGTTATGACAAAACCTTGCTGAGTATTGGGGAGTTATGGCTAGATTTACCTGTCACCACTTCAGATGCGAGTCGACAGCTTATTACCTCGTATTGGGGAACGAATTTAAAATCACAGATTTCGGAACAGCTGTATGCCGAACTAGGTAGAGTGGAAAAAGTATCTCCACGCAATGAGGAGGATTTTCATCGCTTTTCCTTTACCGCCAGAGGCAAAACGGCCTATTCCGATGGCTTAAATTATCTAGATCTACGTTATCAACTGACACCGGCACTGAAAGCTGAATACTATTTTGGCAATTTAGAAGATTTATATAACAAACACTATCTAGGCTTGGAGCATACGTGGAAACAGCCGACTTTTTCACTCAATTCCAAGTTGAAATATTTTAATGCCAAAAATGATGGCAATAATTTTGAGATTGATGCGCAAAATATCGGGCTGTTAGAAATGTTGAAAGTGAACAATCAGAGCTTTGGTTTGGGCTATCAACAGATTGTTGGTGAATCGGCCTATCCTTTACCTGATGGTTTTTTGCCTGAGTTGTATTTTATTAACTGGAATGCCACAGGCTTTTTTAAGCAGAATGAAAAGTCCTATCATTTGATGTATGGCTATGATTTTAAAGATTATGTACCTGGGCTAAATGCCATGGTTAAGTATGTTTATGGTCATGATTTTAAAACCGCCAATGGTGAGAAAAATCATGAAACTGAATCCAATGTCTTGATCAATTATGCCTTTCAGCAGCCTTATTTAAAGGGTTTTGCCATTCAATATCTGCGTGTTGATTACAAGGTCAAACATGGCAATGACTTTGGTGAAGATCGTTTATTTGTGAACTATACGAAGCAGTTTTAATCATATTCAAGGTTGTAAAAAAGAGTGTTTGAGCACTCTTTTTTATTGTTTATATCGTGGAGGTTGGTTTTTAAATATTTGATTTATGTTGGATAGTCTGAGTTAATTTACATGAGTTATATTATGTCGACTTTAGAAGATTTTAATTAAAAATAAATTGTTAAAATAATTTAACCTAGATGCTTAAATTAAGAGACTTCAAAAATGGAATTTATTAAATATATAGGTATTAAATTCTTAATAAAACTAAAATGATTTTTAATTTTTCTTATAGCTTTAATAGTATTGCTAGGTGTAATCGCATTTATTGCGGATACGTTCTTTGACAACGCAGCAAGGAAAGATAGTTGTGCGGATTCTGGTGGGGCTTGGGATTATAATTTAAACCAATGTGAATATAGGTCTAATATCCCAAAGAAAAGTGGATGAACAATAACTATATTTATTATCAATATCTTATGTTGCTGTTGAGACTATATTTAAAGTAAATAGACCTCTTTTTGATCAATTCCGATACTTACTACCAAAAAAAGAAGAGTGCTTAGCAGCTCTTTTTTATTACTTACTCTTCCAAAAGTTCTTTTGAGAATAAATAACCCCATAAATATCAAACCATTAAAGATTAAGTTATATCTTAACTTGATAAAAGATATATTAAGATATATCTTAATATTCGTAAATTAAGCAAATATAGAGAAAAATAACAGATGAAACATCAATCCGAGCATTCCCATGATGAAGCCGAGGCGGCTTTATTACATCGAGAACATCACCGTTCAGGCCGTCGTGGTCGCTTATTTGAATCAGGTCGTATGAAACTGTTGGTGCTGCATTTGATTCAACAAAGCCCCAAACATGGCTATGAAATTATTAAAGAAATTAGTGATCTGGTAGGCGATGGTTATACCCCAAGTGCAGGAACAATTTATCCAACACTAACTGCATTGGAAGAAATGAATTTGATTCGCGTGCTGGATGCTGAACGTAAGCAATATCAGATTACCGACTATGGCGACAGCTATTTAAAAGAGCAGCAAGACATGCTGTTGGCACTTCTACAAAAGCTGCGACTAAGACGTGAAATTCATAATAATGATCAGCTGATTGATATCCATCGCGCGATGGAAAATCTTAAAACCGCATTGCGTTTAAAGCTGAATATTGCAGATTTGCAACAAGAACAGATTCATCAAATTGCGGAACAAATTGATCAGGCCGCCATCGCAATTGGACGTTTATAAGTTGGGAGCGAAATATGTTAGAGCTACAACAGAAAATCAAGCAGGCGGGTCTAAGGGTGACTCATCCACGTATGGCGATATTGTCTGTGCTGGCACAACAATCAGAAGAGCTTACGGTGAAGCAGATTTATCAACGGCTGAATGAACAGAAACAGCAACTGAGTTTGGCCACAGTGTATCGGGTGGTCAGTGATCTAGTGCAGGTCGGCTTGATTGCCAGTTATCAGTTTCATCGTGCTGAGACTAAGTTTAATTTACCTTCAATCCCTAACAGTCAAATGTTGCATATTCGTTGTGCCGATTTAACCACAGCGAAACAGACCGCATTTTTACAGTCGTTGGCTGCGGTATTTCATCAATTTCAAGTCGACCTGATGCAGGTTGAAATTAAAGAGAGTGCTTAAAGCCTCTTGGAGCAGAAGCATGAAACAACATCAATATCATGTCACAGTACAACATCTAAAGGATGCGAAAGGGCAGGTTTCGACTTATCGCGAGCGTTTAGAGTTTTATACAGGCAACCATGACGATATCTTCGAGATTGTCGAACGTTTGAAGAAAGCCGATTTTTTTGATGATCAAACCACCAAATCATTTGCAGTGGGCTTAAAGCTGTTTAGTGAAGTGATGTTGGAAAACAAAGATCATCCTTTATTTGAAACTTTTCTACCTCAGTTTGGTCAGTTTATGAAAAATTTAAAACAGCACGTGAAGAAAGACAATCCTGAGTAAGGTTGTTTTAAAACAAAGTCCATGATGCATTCAGCAATAGATTGTTGCATAAATAGTATCCTGTGTATCATTTATGGATCATGCTGATGACGTTATAAATTATTAAAATTAACTAAAGATTGTTTTTATTAAAACGAGCTAAAAATGCAAGAATTGAAAGCAAGCCCACGACTGATTGCAAAATTACCCGCGAAGTATGCAGCGTGGATCTTACCGCTGATTTTATCTTTTTTTATGAGTGGGACTTTATCACTCGTTAATCTATGGATGAGAACGGGCTTTATTTCAGGATTTACCATGATCTGGTTGGAAACATGGATGTTTTCTTGGTTGATCGCTTATCCATTGGTCTTGGTTTTATTGCCTGTGGTACGGCGTTTAACAGGCTTGATTGTCGATATGCAAGCTAAGCCATAAACCTAATGAAGTGGTATTTTATTGAAGGATATTAAGCCTATATCAAGATTGTCTCATGAATAACACTCTGTGTATTACTAAAAGACTATATTGCTGAATGATTGTATTGATAAGATCAAGCTATCAACTCATTGCAATAGCATAGGTAAAAGAGAGCAATATCATGAGCAATAATAACGACTACGATATTTCTGATTCAAAAGACTGCGAAACATATATTAATCAATTCATTCAAGAATTTACCATTCGTTCTGCCGAAATTGGTAAGGGAACCGTGATTAAGCGTGCTCTGCCAAGTCGACAAAAACGCTTGGTCGGAGCATGGTGTTTTCTTGATCATGCTGGACCTGTGAGTTTTCCAGCGGGCGATGGTTTAGATGTGGGACCGCATCCACACATTGGTTTGCAGACGTTCACATGGATGATTGAAGGCACCATGATGCATACCGATAGTCTGGGCTCAAAACAATTAATTCGCCCGAAGCAAGTCAATTTGATGACGGCAGGTCACGGAATTTCACATACCGAAGTTGCACCTGATACCGAAACCAAAATGCATGCTGCGCAGCTTTGGATTGCATTACCAGATGACAAGCTGAATATGTCGCCTAAGTTTGAGCACTATCCAGAATTACCGATTGTGAATAAAGATCAGGTTGAATTTACAGTACTGGTCGGAGATTTCCTCGATACAACCTCACCTGTACACGTGCATACCCCTTTGGTGGGTGTAGATCTGACTGCACAAGCCGATACCAAAACCCGTATTCCACTCAATCCAAAATTTGAATATGCCTTTATGGCTTTAGAAGGCACGGCTCGCGTCAATGGTCATGAACTGACTGCTGATAATATGGTGGTTTTAGAAACTGGACTCACTGAAATTGAAGTCGAGTTAACTCAAGGTCACCGCGTGTTATTGATTGGTGGTGAACCGTTTGAATCTCCGATTTTACTGTGGTGGAATTTTGTAGGGCGTACCATGGAAGAGTTAAAGCAAGCGCGTGAAGACTGGATTAATCACGATGCTCGTTTTGGGGAAATTCCAGATTACCAAGGTAAACGCCTAGAAGCGCCAGTGTTACCTGATCAAATGAGGGCATCAAAATGAGTATTATTGCCAGTGCAGCAGTCCAGACTTTGCCAGAACCTTGGAAGGGGGCAGTGAAGAGTGGTACGCATCAATTTCTTACCGATAAGCCAGAACAGTTTGGTGGACATGATACAGGTCCTGCACCTTATGATTTCCTTACCACAAGTCTGGCCTCCTGCACGATGATTACCTTGCGAATGTATGCGCAGCATAAGGAAATGGATTTAGGTGAATTTACTGTTGAAGTCGATTTTCATACCAATCGTGAACAACAGGAACGGATCGAACGCCGTGTAATATTTAAACAACCTGTTTCACAAGATTTAAAAGAAAAGCTTCTCAATGTCTGTAGCAAAACGCCTGTTACTAAAACTTTGTTACGTAGTTTAGACATTCAGACCATGATTCTTTAAGACTAAAGTGCTATTGTGCTTGGGCAAAACATAATTCTAAGCGTAGCTATGAGAGGGACTAAAACCATAGTTACGCAGCTAAAAAGCAGGCACAAAAATGATTACCTTACATTACCTACAATGCTCACGTTCGTTCCGCATATTGTGGGCGTTAGAAGAACTTGGTGTGGATTGCCAAGTTGAGTATTACCAAAGGTCAGCCAGTTACGCAGCGCCAGAAAGCCTTAAACAAATTCATCCTCTCGGTAAAGCACCTATTTTGGTCGATGGGGATGATGTCATTGTTGAATCTGCTGTGATCCTCGATTATTTACAACAGCAGTATGATCTTCAAAGCAAATTTAAACCTCAACAGGCATCTGATCAACGTCAATATTCGTACTGGATGCATTATGCCGAAGGTTCATTGATGCCTTTATTGGTCATGACCCTTGTGATGAATAATGTCAGCAAACACGTTCCTTGGGTGATTCGTCCGATTGCGGAAAAAATTACCGATGGTGTTAAAGCTGGCTTTGTCCGTCCAAGAGTGAAAGAACATATTTTGTATCTTGAGGATTATTTGTCAAAACATGATTATTTTGCAGGTGATTTTTCTTTTGCCGATATTCAAATGGCCTTTCCGCTGATTGCCATCCAAAACCGTTTACACGGTAAATATCCACACATTCAAGCCTTTGTGCAACGGGTTCAACAACGCCCAGCCTTTCAACGTGCTGAACAAGGAACACTGCATTCTCAATGCGCATAAATTTTTAAGCATAAAAAAGGGAACTGATTGTTCCCTTTTTTATTATGAATTGGTTTAGCGCTTAATCACAATTGAATCAATACCGCTGTGTTGCAGGGTTTGTTGTGCTGCCAAAGCGGACTCTTGACTGTCATAAGGACCAGAGAATACGCGATACCAAGTTTGACCATTTTCAACACTTTTCACCACATCTGCAGATAGGCCATTCAGGATGATTTCAGCACGACGTGCGTCGGCACTGTCTGGGTCAGGGTAGCTACGTACTTGTAAAATATAAGTCGCATGTGCAGGTGCTGCAGCTTGTTCACTTGGGGTGATGCCACTTGGATCTTCTGTCGTTGTAGTTTCAGGTTTTGGTGACTCGATAATCACAACATTGCCCTGAGGTTTAGACTCTGGTACGGCTTGTTCAGGAATTGGGGTTACTTGCTGTTGCGGAAGTAAGTCATAAAAACGGTAGTCTTTATTGGTATTTTCTTCTTCATAGTGTTCAGACGTTACCTGATTTTTTGCAGGAACAGGCTGCCATGGTTGCCAAAGCATGAGCATCACGGCAGCGCACAGGATCGCGAGAACTGCGACAAGCATTCCTAACCACTTTGGAATGAGTGGTTTTTTGGGCTTGTTTGGTCGTTCAGATACACCACGTTGCGTTTTTCCAAACACCAGAAATTCCTCTTGATCCTATTAGGTTATTTGTAACTTGAATCTGCTTAAAAACAAAGCATTATGTTTAAAAATAATGCTTTGTTTACCATATTGTTTAACAATCATGGTTTAAGTTTACATGTGTTTAAGCTTTGATTTACTGGTTGCCGTTCTACCTCAGGCATAGCCTTCGGTCTTGCGACGATGTGCAAAGCGTTGCTTTGCTGTTTTACAGCCCACCTCAAGCATAGCTTTCGGTCTTGCAGCCATGTGCAAAGCGTTGCTTTGCTGTTTACATGGTTACTTCGGGCACAGCCCTCCGTCTTGCGACCATGTGTGAAGCTTTCGCTTCACTTTTTACATGGTCTCAGGAGCGGAGACACCGAGTAATTCTAAGCCATTGTGTAAAACTTGCTGTACATTGATTGAAAGCAATAAACGTGCTTGTGTCAGTGCCACATCATCACCCAATACTTTATGCTCATTATACCAAGCATGGAATAGGGCAGCTAACTCTTTAAGATAGTTACCAATTTGGTGTGGTTCATAGACATTTGCCGCACGGACTAAAATATCAGGATAAGCAGCAAGCTTAGACAGAATTTCTGTTTCAGCATCAAGTTCTAAACGATTGGCTTGCTCGCGCGCTGAAACAGCATCAAAACTGATCCCTGTAGTGGCTGCTTTTTCTAACATACGACAAATACGTGCATGAGCATATTGAATGTAATACACCGCATTGTCCTTGCTTTGTGAAACCGCAAGATCAAGGTCAAAGTCGATGTGTTGTTCAGACTTACGCATCACATAATAGAAACGTGCGGCATCATTACCCACTTCTTTACGTAGATCACGTAAAGTCACGAACTGACCCGAACGAGATGACATTTGTACCATCTCACCACCACGCCACAAGCTTACGAATTGAACCAAAAGCACAGTCAATTTCTTCGAGTCATAGCCCATTGCATCAATGGCAGCTTTGACACGTGAAATATAACCGTGGTGGTCGGAACCCCAAATATCAATCAGGTCAGTATAGCCGCGTTGTAGTTTATTCAAGTGATAAGCAATGTCAGAGGCGAAGTAAGTGGTTTGACCATTACGACGTTTTACAACACGGTCTTTTTCATCACCAAACGCAGTTGATTTAAACCAAATGTTACCCTCTTTTTCATAGAGGTAACCACGCTGGTCTAAAGTCTCAAGCGCTTCATCAATTTTGTCAGTTAAAGAATCTTCACTGAACCATTTGTCAAAGGTCACGCCAAAGTCAGCTAAGTCATCTTTGATGTCATCTAAGATGGCATGTAACGCTGCTTGATGGAAAACACGGTAGTCCGCACCCAAGTGTTGTTGTGAGTTTGCGATCAAACCATCAATGTGTTTTTCTTTATCGCCAGAAAGCACGACTTTGTTGCCTTCTGCATCGAGTTCTTCAGCGTATTGAACATCTTCTGGTACATCTTTATAGATGTCAGCAACGGCACGAACATGTGCATTGCCATCTTTATCAATAATTTCTTGTGCGATTTCTTTGACGTAGTCGCCTTGGTAGGCATTCTTCGGGAAAACCAGTGTTTGCCCGGTCAATTCTAAATAACGTAAGTAGGTTGAAGTCGCCAAAATGTCCATTTGACGACCAGCATCGTTGACATAGTATTCACGATCAACTGTTGCACCTGTTGCTTCTAATAGATTCGCAACCGTCATGCCATACGCTGCACCACGACCATGACCGACATGCAGGCTAGAGGTTGGGTTTGCAGAGACAAATTCGACTTGGATTTTTTTTGCTGCATTGGCTTGGCTACGACCATAGTTATTTTTTTGTGCTTGGATTTGATCAAGCACTGCATAGCGTTGGTCTGCATTTAAAAAGAAGTTGATAAAACCCGGACCTGCAATTTCAGCTTTGGTAATGTCAGCCACTTCAGGAAGAGCCGCCAAGATTTTTTCAGCGAGATCACGAGGTTTCATACCTGCAACTTTTGAGCCGATCATGGCGATATTTGAAGCAAAGTCTCCGTGACTTCGGTCTTTGGTACGGGTTAAATGGCTCGTGTTGGTCCAATCTGAAGGAAGTACGCCTTGTTGTTGCAGGGTTTGTACCGCATGATCGAGAGCTGCTTGTATTGCCGTATTCATAGTTACCGAAAATAAATGTCGCGGAAAAACGACCAATATAGCAAATTTTATCGGCTTAAGGGGAGTGGGATTTGTGCGGAATTAACATATTCACATAAATCTTTTTGAAGTGAGTAGAAACTTGGGGGTAATGCAGATGCTATGTTATTGAAAAACATAGCATCTGATGGTTCTAGTCTTCTAAAATCTGTTCTAATAATTCATCGCTTGGCGCAAAATAATAAGCACCATCAATTGCAGTGGTAAAGTGCAATAAGCGGTCATGAATACCATCCCCTGTAGTCCCAAACATACGTTTCAGCATTTTATCGATAATGCTTAAATTGTTGGTGTAGGCAACAAAGAATAAGCCTTGCTCGCCTTTTCCATCACCATAAGGCAAGCTGTGACGCAAGATTTCCATTTCCTCACCTTCATCGTCTTCAACGACTGTACGTGCCACATGTGAGTTTTCTGGTTTTACATCATCATCCAACTCAATTGACTCAAGTTTGGTACGGCCAAACACATGTTCTTGTGCATCGACTTTCAGCATTTGCCATTTTGCAAGATCATGAATATAACGCTGCGCAAAAATAAAGCTGCCATTGGCAAAGGCACCTGCTGTTTCTGGTAGTAATGCTGCTTCTGCACGGTCATCTGGAAATTGCGGATTCTCTGTTCCATCAATAAAGCCTGTCATATCACGGCCATCAAAGAAACGGAAACAAGCACGCTCATCTAGGACTTCGACTTTATCTTGAATGCCGTTAAAAAAAGTTTGGCTCATGGCAAAACAAATATCTGCACGGGCACTGGCGAGATGAATAAATACATCAGCAGGCACCACTGGCATATTAAAGGCACCTTGTTGCGGGTCGAGCTGTTTAAATCCTTCAGGTGTTTGCGAGTTGAGTCGCGCCCAAAGTTCGGGACCAAAAGCGATGGCTGTTTTAATCTGGTCATTGGGGTGTTGTGTGATTAAACGGTCACGGGTCGAAAGGAGAGCTTCAATCTGTTGTTTTAATTCGGCAATGCTTAGATCTTTTAAACGTAAAACAATAAAGCGGGCGTGGTCAGAAGGTAATGGAAGAATGACAGATTGCGCAGTCATTAAAAACTCCTTAGTTATTTTTAAGGGGAAAACGATAATTGTGCCTGATGTTATCAGGGTAGAGTAGCTTATTTGCTAAATTTTCTTGCCTAAAATATCAACGCGATGCGCTGATAAAACGGTATAATTCACCTTTTATTGTTCGACTGTAGTCGTTATGTCTTTGCAGATTTGGTTTGCTTTTATGTTGGCGTGCTGGGTGATTAGTATCTCACCAGGCGCAGGCGCAATTGCGTCAATGTCGAGTGGCCTCAACTACGGCTTTCGACATGGCTATTGGAATGTCATTGGCCTGCAAGTGGCGTTACTCATACAAATTCTGATTGTGGCAGCAGGTGTTGGTGTGCTGTTTGCGACAACACCTTTGGCTTTTCAGGTGGTGAAATGGTTTGGCGTCACTTATTTGGTTTATTTGGCGTATAAGCAGTGGACTGCACCGATTCAGGCGATTGAGATTCGACAGGAGCAACCTCAATCCGCTTTAGCCTTAATATTGAAAGGCTTTGTGGTGAATATGAGTAATCCTAAAGCCATTGTATTCTTGCTGGCTGTTTTACCGCAATTTCTAGATTTGAGTCGACCGCAATGGCTGCAATACTTAATTATGGCGGTCACGATGGTGACGATCGATCTGATTGTCATGGCGGGCTATACCGGACTGGCTTCGAAAGTATTGAGACTGCTTCGCTCACCAACACAGCAAAAATATTTAAATCGTGGTTTTGCGGTGATGTTTAGTGGTGCAGCACTTTTATTAAGTGCAATTCAACAGTCAAGCTGACTGCCTGATTTAGGCAGATTGAGCTTGGCTTTTGAGTTTTTGCGTGATGAAAATAGCAGCAAAGCAAAGTGCCATACACAGAACAATACTTAAGCCTGTAGAAATATTCAGTGCAGCACTCGACCATAGACCAACCGTAACACCGAGCTGTGCTAACACAAATGCCCAAACCACCATTTGTTTTGGTGAGTGCGCCAATAAGCGTGCACTCAGGGCTGGAATCACCAGTAAAGCACCCATCAATAATGAACCGACCGCACGTAATGCCAATACGGTAAACAGTGCCAATAACAACATGAAGATCAAACGTTGCCAGTTCGCACTCACGCCTTCACTCATGGCGATATCTGGATCAATCGCAATTTGAATCTGTGCGGACCACGAACGATAAAGTACGATTAATGCACCTGCAATCACCACGGCAAACATGGGTAAATCAGCCCACTCGATACTGAGTAAATCGCCGAATAAATAGCTAAGCAATTCAGGACGCAAACTTGGTACTTGCTGAATCAGTAGTAGACCAGAGCAGAGGAGGGTAGCTGAGCTTAAAGCGAGTAATGCATCATTGGGTAGGCGTGAATCGTGCAAAACCCAAAGAAGAGCAACCAGCAACAGCGCAAGGCAAGCGACACCCAGCCAAAAAGGTAAATTCAGAATCCCTGCAACTGCGACCCCAAGTAAGGTGCCATGCGCCATGGTGTCGGCAAAAAACGACATTCTGCGCCAAAGCATCAAGCAGCCGAGAGGCGCCGTTAGAAAAACCAACAGTGACCCCATGATCCAAGCAGGGAGGAGGAGTTGTAACCATTCCATCATGGCTTAGACCTTTGGCTCAGGGTGAATATGTGGGCGTGGATCGTGCGAACACGGTTCGGCATGATCACTATGCCCACAGTGATTGTGATGATGCTGATAGAACATACGTTGGGTGCCAAAAATCGCTTGGTATTCTGGATGCTGTTGAATACTTTCAGGTAAACCACTACAGCAAATATGTTTGTTAAGGCAGACCACGCGATGGGTACCTTGCATCACCCATTGTAGGTCATGTGACACCATTAACACAGCACAGCCATAGCGTTCAGGTAAACTGCGGACATATTCATAAAGCTCAGCTTCGGACTGAATATCCAAGCCTTGCATTGGTTCATCTAGTACTAAAATATCGGGTTGACGCAATAAAGCACGAGCCAGTAACACCCGTTGCCGTTCACCACCTGACAGTTGCTGTACTTTGGATGACTGTAATTTTTGAATGCCTGTGTCGCGAATAATCTCTTCGCGTAACGCTTGTTCGCAGACTTCTAGATCAAGCAAATCTTGTACGCGTAAAGGGAGGCTCGCAGAAGGGTTAAACTTCTGCGGGACATAGGCCATTTTTAATTTTTTAGAAAAGTGAATTTTGCCTTTATTCGGCGGCATGATACCCAATAGCACTTTGATCAATGTAGATTTGCCTGCGCCATTGGGACCAATCAACGTCACTATTTCTTTTGCTTGCAAGGCAAAATCTACATTTCTTAAAATATCTAGCTCATCACGACGAACTGAGATTTTCTCCAGCTGAATAAGTGGAGTGCTTACTGGCGTGTGCTGCACTGATGACATTTTCCAGAGATTTCAATAATGCTATGTTGCGCTAAAAACTGGTCTGATGACGCAAGTTGATCGAGTTGCTGGATCAAACCTTGTGCTGATGCTTCTTTCACAGAATGACATTCCGTACAGATCAGAAAAGCCGCTTGATGGCCTTCACGTGGATGACAACAAGGAATATAGGCATTAATAGATGTAAGTCTATGAATTAAGCCTTTTTCTAATAGAAAGTCTAAAGTACGGTAAACCGTAGGAGGCGCAGCAGGGCGGTCTGCTTGGCCTTTAATCTTAGCCAATAAGTCATAAGCACCCATCGGTGCAGATGCATTTAAAATGAGTTCAAGTACTTCTTTACGTAAAGGTGTCAGACGAGCGCCAGTCGCAGTACATAAAATTTCTGCTTCGGCAAGGCGTGCTTTAATATCGTGATGACCATGAACACCATGTAAAGCATTGTCATGTTCATGTGAACAAGAACTCATAGATTGACCTCATTGTTTTTGTAGAGCCTATTGAATTTTCACTGACATGAAGTGTCTGAATAGTGTCGCAATAGCCCCGCTATCATAACATGCAATTTATGATAACTATCTATATAAGTTAAATGCACGACGGATAGTGCAGCGAATCTAAAAATAGACATAGGCATTTTTTAACTTTTGTTATATTATAACATGCTTCGCTAAATTGAGTAATGTTGTGATGTCTCGCCTATTTGTCTTGGTCTTGTTTTCGATGTTAAGCACATGGGGCTGGACACAAAGCTTGGTGGTTTCAACACACCCAATTTATCTGATTGCCAAAGAAGTAACAGACGGAGTAGAAGAACCGATTCTGTTATTAAAAGATCAAAGTGGCCATGACGTACAACTCACACCAGCACACCGTAAAGCGATTCAAGATGCCTCTTTGGTGATTTGGCTTGGGAAAGCGCATGAGGCGCCGCTTGAAAAGATGCTAAATCAGAACCGTAAAGCGATTGCGCTATTGGATTCAGGCATTTTAACGACTTTACCGCTGCGTAATTTGCGTGGTGCATCTATGGCGAACACGGTAGATAGTCATGTGTGGTTAGATCCGAATAATGCAGTGCGTATCGCTTTCTTTATTGCAACTTTACGTTCTCAGCAATATCCAGAAAACAAAGCCAAATATATGGCCAATGCCAAAGAGTTCTCTCAGCAGATGCTGCAAGCCTCACAGCAATATGAAAGCTCTAATAAAGCCAAAAACTATTGGTCTTATCATGATGCCTATCAGTATCTAGAACGTGCCTTGAACTTAAAATTTGCGGGTGCACTAACAGATGATCCACATATTGCACCGACGGCAGCTCAGATTAAGTACTTAAGAGACAATCGTCCGCAAAATAAAATGTGTTTATTGGCCGAAACGACAGCAAGTGCCAGTCAGTACCAAAAAATGAACCCAGTAGTTTTCCAATCGGTCGATGAAAGCATGCGCGGTGAAGACAATTTTGTAACAGCATGGCAAAAATTGGCTTTAAAAACCGATAAATGCGTAATAAGTGCACAAAATTGATCAAAAAAATAAAAATCAATTGACTCTAACGTCAAAAAATATGGTAACGAAAAAAGCAGACTTAAGTCGAGAAAAGATTGCATGTTCAGGGGTGTAACTCTATAATGCCTGCGATTCGAAACGATCATGATTAAAACTTGTCAAGCAGTTCTGCTGTAAGTGGGTAAAAAATGAGCCAAACTAGTCGCATGATTGACCGACGATTAGCAAAAGCTTTGGTCTTCTTACAAGCATGTATGATTCCTATTGCAGCTTTACTGGCATGGGCAATGAAAGATACAACTGCTGCTTTGAGTGCTGCGCTTGGGGCTTTGGTATGTTGGTTGGCACATTGTTATTTTGCTTGGCAGTCGTTTAGAACGGCAGGCGCAAGAGCATCAAAACAAGTCATGCTGAATATGTACCGAGGAATGCTCGGTAAGTTTGCGATTGTGATCGTGGGTTTTATATTAATTTTGAGCAATGTTAAACCGCTGTCACCGGTTGCATTGTTTTGTGGATTTATTCTCGTACAAGCGATGTCGTGGGTCGCGCCATTTTGGGTGGCACGTCTACAAAAACGAGAGTAAACACATTTTGAGATTTTTGGAAGTAGAGGCGGGATCTTTGCCATCCGCTTGATTCGTTTCTACTTCTTTTTAATGATTGACATTGACCAGGTGTGATTTATGGCTGCTGAAGAACATGCCCTGACTTCGACCGAGTATATCAAGCATCACTTGACCAATATGACCTATGGCAAAATGCCTGATGGTACATGGAAATTGGCTGAGACTGCTGAAGAAGCTCATTCGATGGGGTTCACTGCAATTCACTTGGATTCAATGGGTTGGTCTATCGGACTTGGTGTGATTTTCTGTTTGTTGTTTTGGACAGTTGCGAGAGCTGCGAATGCAGGTGTTCCAACTAAATTCCAATCAGCGATTGAAATGATTATCGAGTTTGTTGACTCAAGTGTTCGTGATACTTTCCACGGCAAATCACGTTTAATTGCACCATTGGCATTAACCATTTTCGTGTGGATTTTCCTCATGAACGCAATGGACTTAATCCCTGTTGACTGGATCCCGTATACAGCTCAATTGATTGGTGCAAACGTATTTGGTATGGACCCTCACCACGTTTACTTCAAAGTTGTTCCATCTACTGACCCGAACATTACCCTTGGTATGTCGTTGTCTGTATTTGTTTTAATTTTGTTCTATAGTATTCGTGAAAAAGGGATCGGCGGTTTCGTCGGTGAATTGGCACTTAACCCATTCAACCCAAGTAACAAATTTGCAAAAGCGTTATTGATTCCAGTGAACTTAATTTTGGAATTAGTAACTTTCCTTGCTCGTCCAGTTTCGTTAGCTCTACGACTGTTCGGTAACATGTATGCGGGTGAGTTGATCTTCATCTTGATCGCATTATTGCCGTTCTGGATCCAGTGGGCGTTATCTGTGCCTTGGGCTATTTTCCACATTCTTGTAATCACGCTGCAAGCATTTATCTTTATGATGCTGACCATCGTTTACTTGAGCATGGCAAGCGAAAAGCATTAATGGTATTGCCTAACTATCACCTGATCGTTGGGCTTAAATTTTAGTTTAATTTGGTAATAACCTAACCTCTGAGGAATTTTTCATGGAACTCACTTTAGGTCTAGTTGCAATTGCATCTGCTATCTTGATCGCTTTCGGTGCTTTAGGTACTGCGATTGGTTTTGGTCTTTTAGGCGGTCGCTTCTTAGAAGCTGTTGCTCGTCAACCAGAATTGGCTCCACAACTTCAAACTCGTATGTTCTTAATTGCGGGTCTTCTTGATGCTGTGCCTATGATCGGTGTTGGTATTGGCTTGTTCTTCATCTTCGCTAATCCATTTGTAGGTTAATAGCTTAATTCCTAAATCCACATATTGAGGAATAGCGAAATGAATATCAACCTCACATTGATTGGCCAAGCAATTGCATTTGCGATCTTTGTCGCATTCTGCATGAAGTTTGTTTGGCCTCCACTAATCAATGCGATTAGTGAGCGTCAGCGTAAAATCGCTGATGGCTTAAACGCTGCTGAAAAAGCAAAAGCTGACCTTGCTGATGCGCAAGCACAAGTAAAGGCAGAATTAGACGCAGCAAAAGCACAAGCGGCTCAATTGATCGAACAAGCGAACCGTCGTTCAGCACAATTGATCGAAGAAGCGCGTACCCAAGCATCTGCTGAAGGTGAGCGTATTCGTCAACAGGCGAAAGAAACTGTTGATCAAGACATCAATTCTGCTCGCGAAGAATTACGTCAACAAGTTGCTGCTTTGGCAGTTGCTGGTGCAGAAAAAATTCTGAACCAACAAGTTGACGCAGAAGCTCATAATGCCATGCTGAATCAGCTGGCTGCTAAACTTTAAGCGAGGCGAATATGGCTGAACTCTTGACGTTAGCACGCCCGTACGCCAAAGCAGCATTTGCTTATGCATCTGAGCAGAATGCAACTGACGCTTGGTCAAATGCGTTACAACTGCTCAGTGCTGCGGTGCAAGATGAAGCATTTTCCGCTTATTTAAATCGCCCTGAGCTGACTCCTGCGGAACAAGTAGGTCTTTTTGCCAAGGTTTTAGGTGAAGATCAAACTCAATCAGTGTCTAACTTTTTGACATTGCTTGCAGATAATGATCGTTTAGTTTTACTGCCTGAAATCGCAACAGAATATGAACTACTTAAATCGCAGAACAACAACACATTGGAAGTAGAAATTGAATCTGCTTTTCCAATGGATGCGACACAAGAGCATATTTTAGCTCATGCGCTTGAAAAACGTTTTAACAGAACAGTTCATGTCACTGTTAACGTTAATCCAGCGTTGATCGCAGGTGTTGTGATTCGTGCAGGCGACCAAGTGATAGATGACTCTGCGCTTAACAAGCTTGAAAAAATGCGGACTCGTCTTCTTGCGTAATAGCAAAAAGACTGAACTTAAAAAAGATTGAGGAATAGCGCAATGCAACAACTGAATCCATCCGAGATCAGTGCGCTCATTAAACAGCGTATCGGCGATCTGGACACCAGCGCGACCGCGAAGAATGAAGGTACCATCGTCATGGTATCTGACGGTATCGTGCGCATTCACGGTCTTGCAGATGCAATGTACGGTGAAATGATCGAATTCGACGGCGGCTTATTTGGTATGGCACTGAACCTAGAACAGGATTCAGTGGGTGCCGTTGTTTTAGGTAACTACCTAAGCCTGCAAGAAGGTCAAAAAGCTCGTTGCACAGGTCGTGTATTAGAAGTTCCGGTTGGTCCTGAACTTCTTGGCCGTGTCGTAGACGCTTTGGGTAATCCAATTGATGGTAAAGGCCCAATTGATGCAAAATTAACTGATGCTGTTGAAAAAGTAGCACCAGGTGTAATTTGGCGTCAGTCTGTCGACGAACCTGTTCAAACTGGTTATAAATCAGTTGATACCATGATCCCTGTAGGTCGTGGTCAGCGTGAGTTGATTATTGGTGACCGTCAAACTGGTAAAACAGCAATGGCGATCGATGCGATCATCGCTCAGAAAAATTCTGGCATTAAATGTGTATACGTTGCGATTGGTCAAAAACAATCAACAATTGCAAACGTGGTACGTAAGCTAGAAGAAACTGGCGCTATGGCGTATACAACTGTTGTCGCAGCTGCGGCCGCTGATCCTGCAGCAATGCAGTATTTAGCTCCGTACTCAGGCTGTACAATGGGCGAATACTTCCGTGATCGTGGTGAAGATGCGTTAATTATTTATGATGATTTGTCTAAGCAAGCTGTTGCTTACCGTCAAATTTCATTACTTTTACGTCGTCCACCAGGTCGTGAAGCGTATCCAGGTGACGTATTCTATCTTCACTCGCGTCTTCTTGAACGTGCTTCGCGCGTTTCAGCTGATTATGTTGAGAAATTCACGAACGGTGCAGTAACTGGTCAAACTGGTTCTTTAACTGCGTTACCGATCATTGAAACTCAAGCTGGTGACGTATCTGCATTCGTACCAACCAACGTAATTTCGATTACTGACGGTCAGATCTTCTTAGAAACATCATTATTCAACGCAGGTATTCGTCCTGCTGTGAACGCGGGTATCTCGGTATCTCGTGTTGGTGGTTCTGCTCAAACGAAGATCATCAAAAAATTGTCTGGTGGTATCCGTACCGCTCTAGCGCAATACCGTGAATTGGCTGCGTTTGCTCAGTTTGCTTCTGATCTTGATGAAGCAACGCGTAAGCAACTTGAGCATGGTCAACGTGTAACTGAGTTAATGAAGCAAAAACAATATGCTCCATACTCAATTGCTGACCAAGCTGTTTCTGTATATGCATCTAACGAAGGCTACATGGCTGACGTAGAAGTGAAGAAAATCGTAGACTTTGATGCTGCGTTAATCTCTTACTTCCGTTCTGAACATGCTGCGTTAATGCAACAGATCGATGAAACTGGTGATTACAACAAAGACATCGAAGCAGCATTCAAAGCAGGTATTGAGAGCTTCAAAGCGACTCAAACTTACTAATTTTAGCAATAGCTAAAACTTTAGTTAAGTTTGGTTCACGGATCAACCTTCGGAAGCTCGCAAGAGCTTTCGAATACTAGGTTAAGCGTATGGCAAATTTAAAAGAAATTCGCGCCAAAGTAGCTAGTATCAAGAGCACGCAAAAGATTACTCGCGCGATGCAAATGGTAGCTGCTTCGAAAATGCGTCGTGCGCAAGAGCGCATGGCTCAGGGCCGTCCGTATGCCGATAATATGCGCCGTGTAATTGCTCACTTAGTCCAAGCAAACCCTGAATACAAACACCGTTATATGGTTGAACGCCCAGTTAAGCGCGTTGGCTATATTGTGGTGTCTTCAGATCGTGGCTTGGCAGGTGGCTTGAACATTAACTTGTTCAAGAAAGTTGTGCAGCATGTCAAAGCACAGCAAGAGCAGTCAATTGAAGTTGAATTTGCTTTGATTGGTCAAAAAGCGGTTTCGTTTTTTAAGAATTACGGCGGTAAAGTGCTTGGTGCAACGACCCAACTTGGTGATGCGCCGAGTTTGGAACAGTTAACTGGCTCAGTACAAGTTATGCTTGATGCATTTGATAAGGGCGAATTAGATCGTATCTACCTCGTATCAAATGGCTTCGTCAATGCAATGACTCAGCAGCCTAAAGTTGAACAACTTGTTCCTTTAGCACCGGCAGAAGAAAGCGATGACCTCAACCGTACTTATGGTTGGGACTATCTCTACGAACCAGAAGCAGAAGAATTGTTAAATGGTTTGTTGGTTCGCTATATCGAGTCTATGGTTTATCAAGGTGTAATTGAAAACGTTGCATGTGAGCAGTCAGCTCGTATGGTCGCGATGAAAGCAGCGACAGACAACGCAGGACAATTGATTAAAGACCTACAACTCATTTACAACAAGCTGCGTCAAGCCGCGATTACTCAGGAAATTTCTGAGATCGTTGGCGGTGCCGCTGCCGTTTAACATTATTAAGTTTGAATTGAGGAGACAGCAATGAGTAGCGGTCGTATCATTCAGATCATCGGCGCGGTTATCGACGTCGAGTTTGAGCGCAATAGCGTTCCTAAGATCTATGACGCTCTCCAAGTTGACGGTACTGAAACTACATTAGAAGTTCAGCAACAGCTTGGCGATGGTGTTGTTCGTACCATCGCAATGGGTTCTACAGAAGGTCTTAAACGTGGCCTAAATGTAACCAGCACAAATGCACCGATTTCTGTTCCAGTAGGTCCAGCGACACTTGGTCGTATTATGGACGTATTGGGTCGCCCAATTGATGAAGCAGGTCCTGTAGCGACTGAAGAGCGTTTGCCGATTCACCGTCAAGCACCTTCTTATGCTGAACAAGCAGCTTCTACTGATCTTTTAGAAACTGGTATCAAAGTCATCGACTTACTTTGCCCGTTTGCGAAAGGTGGTAAAGTTGGTTTATTCGGTGGTGCGGGTGTTGGTAAAACCGTTAACATGATGGAGTTGATCAACAACATCGCGAAAGCTCACTCAGGTCTATCTGTGTTTGCTGGTGTTGGTGAGCGTACTCGTGAAGGTAACGACTTCTATCACGAAATGAAAGATTCTAACGTTCTTGACAAAGTAGCAATGGTCTACGGTCAGATGAATGAGCCACCAGGTAACCGTTTACGCGTAGCGTTAACTGGTTTGACCATGGCTGAATATTTCCGTGATCAAAAAGACGAAAATGGTAAAGGTCGTGACGTATTATTATTCGTCGACAACATCTACCGTTATACACTTGCGGGTACTGAAGTATCAGCATTGTTAGGTCGTATGCCATCTGCAGTAGGTTACCAACCGACACTTGCAGAAGAAATGGGTGTTCTTCAAGAGCGTATTACGTCTACTAAGTCTGGTTCGATCACTTCGATCCAAGCAGTATACGTACCTGCCGATGACTTAACAGATCCATCGCCTGCGACAACATTTGCTCACTTAGATGCAACAGTTGTATTGAGCCGTGACATCGCATCTTCTGGTATTTATCCAGCGATCGATCCACTTGACTCAACTTCACGTCAGTTAGATCCATTGGTTGTTGGTGCTGAGCATTATGAAATTGCACGTTCTGTACAGAACGTATTGCAACGTTATAAAGAGCTTAAAGACATCATCGCAATCTTGGGTATGGACGAGTTAGCAGAAGAAGACAAATTGGTTGTTTACCGTGCGCGTAAAATCCAACGTTTCTTCTCTCAACCATTCCACGTAGCTGAAGTGTTTACTGGTGCGCCTGGTAAATTAGTACCGCTTAAAGAAACGATTCGTGGCTTTAAAGGTCTATTAGCTGGTGAATACGATCACATCCCAGAACAAGCGTTCTATATGGTTGGTGGTATTGACGAAGTGATTGCTAAAGCTGAGAAACTCTAATTTAAGGAGATCATCTCATGGCGACTATGCAATGTGATGTCGTAAGTGTTAAAGAGTCAATTTACTCTGGACAAGTTACGATGTTAATCGCAAAAGGTGCGGGCGGTGAACTTGGTATTTTACCAGGGCATGCACCACTCGTAACTTTACTCCAACCGGGCCCGATTCGTGTTCAGTTGGAAAATGGTACAGAAGAAATCGTTTATGTATCTGGCGGTGTGTTAGAAGTTCAACCTCATGTTGTTACCGTACTTGCAGATACTGCAGTTCGTGCTGACAATTTAGATGAAGCTGCAATTTTAGATGCTCGTAAACAAGCTGAAGCATTGCTAGCAAATCAAAAGAGTGACTTAGACTCTGCTGCTGCACTCGCATCTCTATCTGAGATTGCAGGTCAGCTCGAAACGATTCGTAAGATAAAAAACCGCGCATTGTAATTTGCAGGTTTGACATAAAAAAGCCACCGTAAGGTGGCTTTTTTATGTCTCATGTATTTTGAAACCTGAATTTGAAGTTAAACAATCGATGCTTTTAAGTATTTGACTCGTCTTTATTTCCTAAGACCAATGTTGCCAGTTTTACCATATCCATTTGAATCGTATTCAACTGCTTTTCTATCTTGGCGAAATCAATTTTTGAAAGATCGGTTTGACCATGCAATAGCGGCATATTCAGTAATTGTTGATTTGCACTCAATAAGCTTTGGCGAATTTGATCCACTTCCGTACTTTTTAAATTGAGTGCCAGCAAGGCATCATGTAAACCATTCAATTCTTGGCTTAAAGTACCTGTTGTCTGTTGCAGGCTCTGCACATTTTTATCTTGAATCGCTTGTTCAAGATTGCTTTGTGATTGCTTAAGCAGCGTGACGTAGTCATCAGTCTCGATTTGCAACTTGGCAATATCACGGGCGATGTTCAACATATTGCCACGACTTAAGGGTTGGGGGTCTTGAGTGACTGTTGTTGCACTTTCTTCATTTTCAGAAGCTGTGTCTGCCTGTTCAAACTTAGTTGTTTGTTCAGCTTGCTCATTATCTTGGGGAGCTTGGTCACAGCCAGTGAGCGTTAATGCCACCGCAAGTGTAGATACAGAGAGAATGGCTTTGAGAGATAGATTTTCCATCATGGCTGAACGACACCAGATTATAAGAAGATGGTCACTATAATGAGAAAGTGTGGAGAAAGAAGTGATTTTTGCAATTCAGCAACAGTTTGATGAAAACAGAGAGATGAAGGACTTTCTAGGTTTTGAATAGAAAAGAGCAGATTAAATGCTCTTTTCTATTTATTTCTAAAAATTATTTCGCTAATTCTGCTTCAATTGCGCTGACAATACGCTCGTCATCCGCAGTAATATCTGGTGCAAAACGAGCAACAATTTCACCATTCTTATTCACTAAGAATTTTTCAAAATTCCATAACACTTCTGGTGGGTTATTTGGCGTTAAACCATAATCGACTAAGTCTTTCCACCATGGACCTTCGCCTTGACGCTCTGGAATCGCTTGGGTCAGGGTTTGATATAAAGCATGTTTATCCTCACCCGCAACAGAGATTTTTGCGAAAAGCGGGAAGTGTACGTCATAGTTCAGTGAGCAGAACTGCTGGATTTCATCATTTGATCCCGGTTCTTGTTCTAAGAAGTTATTTGCAGGAAAACCAAGAATTTCTAAACCTTGATCTTTTTTGGCTTGATACAGTTTTTCCAAACCTTCATATTGCGGTGTTAAACCACATTTTGATGCTACGTTAACGATCAACAGCACTTTGCCTTGATATTGATCTAGATCGACTTCTTGACCTTTGATGTCCTTAACTGGAATGTGATAAACCGATTGGCTCATGGAATACGTCCTAATTTGTTGTTGTGACAATACCCGTTTGTTTTAACTGCTATTGCTACAGAGTGCAATGCTCTTGATATGAATCCATACAAATAATCAGAAAAACCAAGCCTTTATTTTAGAGGGAGGCATTTTTAAGTTGAATGGGGGTCTGTCCCGTATAGCGCTTAAAGAACTCAATAAAACTGGAACTGTGGTGATAGCCTAAAGCAAAGGCCAACTGTTTAATGGTCATTCCTTGGCGAATTTGGTTAATGGCAAAAATAATCTTGGCGCGATTGCGCCATTCTGATAGCGACAGCTGTAACTCTTGCTGGCTCAGACGAAGCACATGCCGCTCGCTCACTGTAAAGTTCTGTAATACCTGCTGTAAACTGCTATTAAATAACTCAGGATCAGACAGCTTCTCTAAGATTGGCGATAAAATGGGATGGCTACTTTGCGGTAAGTAATGTGAATAAGCAGGTGCTTGTTTGAGCTGATCGAACAGCACTTGTAGCAGGTGTTCGAGATATTCAGGGGGAGCAGCTTGTTTTTGTTGCTCTAAGATTTGCAGTACCAATGCCCGAAAGAAAGGCTCAATACTAAAACAACGACAAGTATTTCCTAAGAAATCGCCAAACTTCGGATGCAGGCGGATACAAATATAATGAATTTCATGTTCAACAGGGAGTGATTGATGTTCGGTGCGTGAGGGTAACCACAATCCATAACTCGGTGGTGATAGGTAGTATTGACCTTCAATATCAAATTCTAAAGTCCCATTCAAACTGAAATTGAAATCACCCCAAAGTGAAGAATGAGGTGTGACAATATCGTCTTTTTGATATAGAAATTCATGCACTTCTATACCATGTAAAAAGGGAAATTGTTCAGCAACATCATGCTTCATTTAAGGGGCTCATTTTAGTTTTCGTAAGTTACTTTAGGATTGTTTAGACCTTTGGCTAAAGTAAAAATACTAATCAAAGCTAAGGCAACAAAACTAATTACACCATAAATTAAGATATTTTCATTGAAATGATCAACCACATAACCACCGAGCAGTGAACCTATGGCAATCATGACTTGGAACATGCCCACGAACAGAGGCATCCCTTTTTCCACTGCATGAGGGGCATGCACAAACATCCAGATATTGGCTGAGGTCGGGAAAGCACCGAAAGCAAAACCCCATAAGGCGGTCAGTACAATCGCACCAAACTCATGAACTGCAAAGATTGGAAAGCCAAAGAAGACGATTGCAAAACAGATCCCGACAAAGGCAAGGGTATAGCGCACATTTAAATTGCCACTATAGCCTGCAAAGGCATTACCAAAAATACCTGCAATACCATAAAGCAGAAGCAATGAGCTAATGGTGGTGCCGTTAAAACCTGCAATATTTTTAAAGAAGGGTGCCAAGTAGCTATAGGCACAGAAGTGAGCAAGACCAATCAGTAACACGATTAACATGCCGCTACGTGCTTTGGGGGTACGCAATAATGCAGGTAGGTCGCGTAAATGAATAGCAGACTCAGGTTTCAGTTTTGGTAAGAAAATCACTTGTAGAACCAAAACCAGTAGTCCAATCACCGCAGTAATGCCAAAAGCACTTCGCCAACCATAGAACTCACTCAGCCATGTTCCGATTGGAACGCCTAGGACAGTGGCAAAAGTAACACCAGCCATCACAATTGCAGTGGCTTTGGCGATAGGTAAATGGGGTGGTGCAAGCTTACCACTGAGCGCGATTGCGGTTGCCCAGAAACCACCAATTGAAATTCCGAGTACTAGACGGCTGAGTAATAACACATTGAAGTTATCGGCAAATGCCGTAATGGTGTTGGCTATGACCATAATTGCAGTCAATAAGATCAATACATAGCGACGATCAAGTTGTTTGACCCAAATAGGTAATAGTGGTGCAGCAATTGCAGCCATCACCCCAGGTAAGGTAATGATTAAACCTGCAGTCCCGACGGAAATATTTAAATCTGCCGCGACACTATTCAGTACGCCTACTGGCAAGAATTCGCTGGTCACCAATGCAAAAGCACCAATGGCAACAGCTAAAATTGCATACCAACTGCCTTGCGTGGTTTCGATGGGTCGTGCAGTTGAGGAAGTGGATTGTTCCATG
This sequence comes from Acinetobacter higginsii, assembly GCF_000369525.1. Classification (GTDB taxonomy): domain Bacteria; phylum Pseudomonadota; class Gammaproteobacteria; order Pseudomonadales; family Moraxellaceae; genus Acinetobacter; species Acinetobacter higginsii. The sequence continues at coordinate 361,022 of NZ_KB850070.1, read as the reverse complement.
TGAATGTCCTTATTTGTCATTAAGATGACAAAAGGGTTAAGAATAAATTAAGTTTTTATAACGATCGCTATAAAATAAAATAGTAGATAAATTCAAGGGCGTCAATTAATTTAATAGTGATCGTTATAAAAATATTTGTAAGGCTTATGATAAATATGCATAGCTTGGGAAAGTTATGCGCAAATGGAAATGAATCAATAGAGTCGCCTTAACAGGTTGTGTAGAGGCGACTAGTCATGATGCGGATAGAAGAAATATCTAAGCAGGGGGGATTCAGTATGATCTCTGCTTTTATCCGTTCTTTTGATAATGGATTTTAGGGTTATTCAGGCCCCGTGCCAGTGTAAAAATTAATACCAAAGAGCAGAGGACCAATGGCAGCATGGCGAAAAATAAGACCGTACCATTAAAATAATCAACGATAATGCCGCCAAACATACTGCCCAGCGCAATCAAGATTAAAAAGGTCAATGTCACCATTGGCATGCCTTTTTCAACGGCTTCAGGCGCATGGGTAAACATCCAGATGTTGACTGCGGTTGGGATAATGCCATAAGCGAAGCCCCATAAAGCAGTCAAGATGATTGCAGAGACGACATGTGCTCCAGACAGCGGTAAGCACAGAAAGGCAAAGAAGAAGGTGATACCACTGACTGCAAAGGTATAACGGATATTCTTCTGACCTAGATAGCCTGCAAAAATATTGCCAAAAATCCCTGCAATTCCATAGACCAGCAGTAAACGACTAATTAGACCATCAGAGAAGTCCAACTGATGCTTAAAAAAGGCAGAAAAATAACTATAAGCCGCAAAATGTGCAAAGCCCATAAAAATAAAGATGATCAGACCTTTACGCGCTGCAGGATGTTGCAACAGGATCGGAAGTTCTTTCCAACGCAATGAAGAGGCGGGTTTGAGTTGAGGCAGATACAGATACTGGAAGATAAACAGTAACACGCCCATCAATGAAATTGCGGTGAAAGAGGTCTGCCAACCATTATACTGAGCCAACCATGTGCCCATCGGGACACCCAATACACTGGCCAAGGTCACTCCGAAGGCCACCCAAGCCGTTGCCTTGGCAATCGGTAAATGAGGCGGTGCAAGGCGACCGCTTAAAGCAACCGCAGTGGCCCAGAATCCGCCAACAGCAAGGCCCAGAATGATACGTCCGATTAATAGCAGGATAAAGTTAGGCGCAAATGCTGTGAGAAGATTGGCAACAATCATTAACAAGGTGAGCATCAGTAACAGAGTTCGTCGATCCAGTGTCTTCGCCGAAATTGGAATTAGCACTGCAGCAAACATACCGACGATTGCGGTCAATGAAACGGTTAGACCTGCTGTTCCAACCGAGACTTGAAAGTCTCGTGCGATATCATTGAGTACACCAATCGCAAGAAACTCACCTGTGACCAAGGCAAAAGCACTAAATGTAACAGAGAGCAATGCGAGCCAGTTCCCTTGTGAGGGAGTTGACTCCAGTGAGCTGAGGTCAGTTGCAGATGGATTTTCCATAAAAATTCCCTTTATTGTTAGTGAGATAACAATAAAATTGAAAAGTAGTAATTTTTTATAACGATCGATATAAAATAAAATAGTTGATTAATGTTGCTGCGTCAATTAATTTGATAGTGATCGTTATGAAAATACCTGTGACTGTTATGACAAATGCACCTGATCCTCTGCCAACACCCTGTGATGACAGCTTGAAAAAAAAGCGTGGCCGTCCAAAGTGTTTTGACGAGCAGCAGGCTTTGGAAAAAGCCATGTTGCTATTTTGGGAGCATGGTTACGAAGCCACGTCGATCAGCGATTTAACACAAGCGCTAGAGCTGACTGCACCGAGCTTATATAGTAGCTTTGGTGATAAAGCGGGTCTGTTTTATAAATGCATCGACTATTATTTGGCCCATGAAGCTTGTCCGATTGTTCCTATTTTTTTAGAAGCCAAAACCGCTAAAGTTGCATTTGAGCTTTATTTATATGACAACGTTAAACGTTTGGCTCAACCCAATAAACCAACTGGTTGTATGTTGGTTGTTGCGACCATGAACTGCTCGGACAATGCACAGGCAGTGCAACACAATATTCTGGAAAAACGTTTGCAGACCAAGCAAAAACTATTTGAGCGGTTAGAGCAGGGCGTTGCCAACGGTGATTTGCCAGCAACAGCGCCTTTACAGGAAATGACCGACTTCTATGCAACGGTTGTGCAGGGGCTGACGATTCAAGCACGAGATGGGGCGACTGTTGAACAACTGCATAAGGTGGTTGAACACGCGATGCGCGGATGGGAGTTGTTCTAAACCCCATGTCGTGACTGCGATATAAATGTCTGAAATACGATATTTCAATTATTTTGGACATCTTTCACAATACTCTCATTGCTGAGATAGGGTGAGAAAATGATGGGTCGGTTAAGTAAGTACCAAAAATGGGCTTTTGTCTTGCCCTTGATTGCGGTTTTGATTTGGTCGTTGAATATTGCCGTGACACGCTATGTGGCGGACTATATTTCGCCTGTGAGTATTAGTTTTTATCGTTGGTTTGTTGCCTTTATTATTTTGACACCGTTTATGTTGCCAAAAGTATGGAAACAACGTGCTTTAATTGCGCCGTATCTTCCTAAATTAGCGGCGTTGAGCGCCTTTGGGATGGTGTTATATCAAGGTCTTTCTTATACAGCAGCGCACTATACCACAGCAACCAATATGGGCATTGTGAATGCCTTTGTCCCGATCTTTACCATCTTTATCTCTTATTTCATTTTAAAAGATGCACCAAACCGTTTTGCGATTTTTGGCAGCCTCTTGTCCTTTGCGGGTTTGATCTATGTCATGAGCCAAGGCCATCTTTCTAGTTTGTTTGAGCAGGGTGGACATTGGGGCGATGCAGTGATGGTACTGGCTGTTGGTTTCTATGCGTTTTATGGCGTGTTCTTGAAAAAATGGCAGCTACAATTGCCATTGATGACCAGCCTGTACGTACAAATTGCGTTTGCGCTATTGTACCACGTCCCATTTTTACTCTGGCTTGGCCTAGATGGAATTAATGCTGAAAATGCAGCAAGTGTGCTGTATGCAGGGATGTTCCCGTCACTGATTGCCCCGTTATTATGGATGGTGGCCGTACAGGCGATTGGCCCAAACCGGACCAGTATTTTCATGAATTTAATGCCGGTATTCACTGCGATTATTGCCAGTTTATGGTTGTCAGAGCACTGGACAATTTATCATACCATTGGTGGTCTGATGATCCTGATGGGGATCATTATGGCGCAGAAGAAAACGGTTAAAGTATCGGCTCCGCTGGCTGAGTCAGCATCCTAAATGTGAAAGTTGATGGTGCGTTTGTTTAAAATATCAACAAACGCACCAAAAATATTTTTTGGTGACTGTGCTTTCTATATGATTTGCAAATATATTTTTAAGATTTACTAAATTTATGATCAAAAAAAAGCTGAATAAAAATATAAATATAATTTTATTGAAAATGAGGAAGTGACAAAATTGGTACGCTTTTCACACTTTTTGTTAGATAAATAATATATTTGTATAAATGGGACGATTCCCTCATAATAGCAAGCACAGCAAGATGATTCATTTTTAGAATGAATAGGTTGCTCACCAAATTTACGGACCCTCTGGATGTGATTATACACATCCTTTTTATGCTCAGTTATCCCTATATAACTGAGCTTTTTTTTGTCCGCTATTCACCTAATTAGGCGCGAACAACTTCACCTGTCAGTGCATTCAAAATGCGACTTGGTTCTCGGCTCAACCCTAAATCACCTTCGAGATAATCTAATGAAGTGCTGAAGTAATGCTGCGCTTCTTCTAAGCTTTGTGCGGGTGAGAGACCTGCTGGGTTGGCGCTGGTCGAGACAATAAAGCCGCCAAATTGCTGGCATAGCTGCATGCACAGTGGATGCGTCGTGACACGAACTGCGACCAAAGGGTGTTGGCCTTTGATCCATATTGGAATACTTTGATCAGCTGGGAGTAGCCACGTTGTGGCACGTTCTGTCTCAAGGCGATTCGACCAACTGGCGATCACTTGCTGACGCAGGTCAGCGTTCAAGCCTTGCAGTAAATGTTCGACTTGGTCTAAATGCCCAGCCAATAAGATCACGCCTTTTTCAACGGGACGATGTTTGAGCTCTAAAATGTTCTGAAACGCTTGCTCATTGAAGGGGTCACAACCCAATCCCCAAACTGCTTCTGTCGGATAAGCTAGAACTTGTCCTTGTTTTAAAAGTTGAGCTGCTTCAGAAATAGAGGACGTAATCATGGGATGTATGTGAAAATAGGGGAGAGTATGACTAGTTTAATGCATTGGGCGACAACGTAAATAGCGTCCTGCTTGTTGCATGCATAAACCGAGTAATTCCAATTCCATTAATTGGGCGGTCAGCTCTGCAATCGTAATTGGATGGTGCAGCGCCAGTTGATCCAAATCTTGTCCAATCCAGTCCAGACTCTGATACAACGCAATCAAATGTGCGGGCAGGCTCGGCGGAGGAGCAGTACTGGCTTCATCTGTTGAGTGTTGTTGGGTTTGCCATTGCGTCGGTAGCGCTAAATCTTCGATGACCTGTTCGGGATGATCGACCAGAATGGCACCTTCGCGAATCAGTTGATGACAGCCTTGATGGTGTTCACTATAAATATGCCCAGGAATCGCAAATACCATTTTACCTTGATTGGCTGCTTCATTTGCCGTGATGAGAGAGCCACTTTTCAGTGCAGCCTCCACCACTAAGACACCCAAACTCAGACCACTGACGATCCGATTGCGTCTTGGGAAGTGCTGTTGTAAGGGCATTGTCGTTGGCAGAAACTCCGTTACGATGGCCCCAGATTGGGTAATTTGTTGTGCTAGTTGTTTGTGCTGAGCGGGGTAGACGCTATCGAGGCCTGTACCCGTCACTGCAATCGTACGCTGATGTGCTAATCCACCTTGATGTGCGGCTTGATCAATCCCATGGGCCAAACCACTGCTGATATAAAAGCCTTTTTCACTTAAATAATAGGCAAAATCATAAGCGACTTGGCGTCCATGTGGACTCGGTTTTCGGCTGCCGACCATGGCAATCTGTGGTTGTAATAAGGCTTGCGCCTGACCTTGTCCAAATAAAATGGGTGGACGATCTGCATAAGGTAGCAGTTGAGTTGGGTAGCCAATATCATCAGGCGTTAAAATAAAATCGCTATATTTGCAAACCAGATCAAGTAGTTGTTGGAATTGTTGTTGACCCAGAGGGCTTTGAAATTCTGCTAAACGTTTTAAGTGATTGGCGTGTAAGCCCAGTTGCGACCATTCTGATAAACGATGAGGCTGTGTTGCTTGTTCACAACCACCAAAGTGCTGCTGAATTTTGCTGAAACTCGACAGCGAATGCTGAACCAAGTACCACACCAACACAGTGTGATAGTGATGAGGTGATAATTGATTCAACATAGGCGTTTACTTAGTCATCTAAACGAGGTGGCTTAATATCCGAGCCAAGCTTGATCGGTAACTCGCTTTCAAGGATATAGGCGTAGCTGATACGATCAAAACTCTTAAAGATCATGGCGCTACCTAGGTATTGTCCAGGGAGTTTCACTTTCTCTTTGGTTTTTGGATCTCTGACCACTTCACCATCTTGATAGACACTGAATACTTGACCAATTTCAACGCCATCAGCGGTGCCACGATCAACGGTGACCACGCCATTTTTGGCTGCTGTACCAATAGATCCCATCACACGAATGATTTTGCCGCCGTCTTTTACCTGATTGGCATCAATTGGGTAGAATAAGGTTGGTAGCATAGCATCCTGTTCAGCCATCACCCGATCGCCACGACGAACTTCACCGTTATAACTATCGGTGAGTTCAACTGTAGTGATGTCATTTTCATTGCGAATGGCAACAGCCGAAGCCACTTGCGTCAGCTCAACCCCAAGATTCTGTTTCTTGCCATTTTGGTCCAATACAATGTACGGCTCACCTTCACGGAATACGCCATAACGTTGACCGTTTTCAAGGCCTTTACCACGCACATAAACACTTTGACCTTTACCTGCAAGTACGCGGTTGTCTGCTGTGCCCAAGATATAAGGGGTATTGGCAATCGCATCTGCTGGCAGGACCGAGGTACGCTCTAACCATTGCTGAATGTGTGCCAAAGGAATAACAGGAACACTATTATTCAAGGCCTCAACACGGACTTGAGGACGTAAATTTGAGGTATTGCCTGTATAGCGACGAATGATACCGTCACAGCCATCGCCCTCATCTTTACCAATCAATGGTTTACCGTTCAAACTGCACAGCAGCAAGCGATCGCCTGGATAAATCCAGTGCGGGTTTTTCACATGTTTATTGCTTGCCCATATCTCTGGCCAGCGCCAAGGCTTACTTAAAAATTTCCCTGAGATATCCCAAAGCGTATCGCCTTTTTTCACCACATAAACATGTGGCGCACCGACTTTCACTGAAGGTGGACTGACATTTGGGCTGGCTGCGTGGGCGAAATTAATGCTCATGCCTAATCCCGCACAAATTGCAGCGGCAATCAGTTGTTTTTTTAACCCCAAGGCATGAAATGAGTGTATGCCGTTTAAAACCTTTTTCATTATCATAATTCCTAAAAATTATGTGTGTAGTTGCGTTATAATAACGACTTTACACACAATTTTTTGATCAAGTATTCCCTTTAGTTGGTTTTTTGATCAATGGCATAAGTGAGGACGACTGTATGGCCTTATTACCTATTCTAAGTTTTCCTGATCCCCGCCTTCGTACCATCGCCAAACCAGTCGAAGAAGTCACTGATGATATTCGTCAGCTTGCAGCAGATATGTTTGAAACCATGTACGAGGCACCGGGTATAGGTTTAGCGGCAACTCAGGTTGATCATCATATTCAGCTTATTGTTATGGACATCTCTGAAGAGAAAAACCAACCAATGGTGTTCATTAACCCCAAAGTCATTCCACTGACCGAAGATACTCAGCCGTATGAAGAAGGCTGTCTCTCTGTGCCTCAAATATACGACAAAGTTGAGCGTCCGTCACGCGTAAAAATCGAGGCAATTAACCTTGAAGGTCAAGCATTTGTGTTAGAAGCTGACGAACTTCTCGCTGTTTGTATCCAACATGAAATGGATCACTTAAATGGCAAACTTTTTGTTGATTATTTATCGCCATTAAAGCGTCAACGTGCACGTGAGAAAGTGGAAAAAGTGGTTCGTCAACGTGAAAAAGAAAAAGTAAGCGTCAAACGTTAAGCGATAGACACTTTTTAAAGATGCTCTCTTTGTTTCGTTGTGGCTTGCTGCTTGCTTTAACCGCGGTCTGTTTACAGATTGCGGTTTTCTTGCAGCCGCTACTTCCGAAGCAATATCAAATCGCGCCTGTCTGTGAAACCATTACTCAGGCGTTGTTATTACCGAAGCTACAAGCTTCGCATAGCCATTCGGTCCATGCATCTCAGCATCACGAGCATCAGCTTGAACATGTTCAAGTGTCGATGCCACAACATGATCATCACGATCCTAACCACCAATGTCAGTATTGTACGGTCTATGCCAATCTAGTATTGCCGCCTGAATTGGGGGTGAAAGAGGTTCTGGTCCGTATCCAAATCCGTTTAGTTGCGTATCAACAAGCCTTTAAGCATGTTTATTTTGCACTGCAACGGTTGTTCTTGTTGCCTCAAGGGCGGGCTCCGCCACTCTTTGCATAAATTAAAACTTTCTTTTCGTTAGGGTTTTTTGGAACTCTGGCTCTGTTTTATCTATGTTTTAAGAGAGACCGATGATGGCTCAACCTAAATTTTTATTACAACCGCTGACGGTTGCGATCTTGGCTGCTTCAAATACCGCAATGGCGTGGGCAGAACCTGTTCAGCATGAGCAGGCACATGTCTCAATGGCACCGATTGTGGTCACTGCACAACAACCGAATGAGAGCAATGGTTTGGTGGTGCAAGCCGATCCTAAGAAACCGATTCAACCCATCCCAGCGACAGATGGTGCCGACTATCTACAAAGTATTATGGGTTTTAACTCAATACAAAGCGGTGGCACCAATGGAGATGTGACCTTTCGTGGTATGTTTGGTTCCCGCATCAAGATTTTAACCGATGGTACGGAGAACCTTGGTGCATGTCCTGCTCGTATGGATGCACCGACCTCTTATATCTCTCCTGAAAGCTATGATCGAATTTCAGTGATTAAAGGACCACAAACGGTTCAATATGCCAATACCGGTTCAGCAGCAACGGTGATCTTTGAACGTGAACCTGAAAAGCTCACCCAAGACAAACCCTATCGTGGACAGGCGAGTGTATTGTGGGGTTCATTTGGGCGTTTAGACCAGAATGTTGAAGCGGCGATTGGTGATGAGAAAAAATATATCCGCTTAAATGCCAACCGCTCTGAATCGAATAGTTATCAAGATGGCGATGGCAACACCATCCCGTCCTCATGGGAGCGCTGGAATGCCGATGTTGCATTGGGCTGGACCCCAGATGAAAACACTTGGCTTGAATTGACAGGTGGTAAAGCGGATGGTGAGGCTGAATATGCTGGTCGTGGTATGGATGGGGCACAATTCGCCCGTGAAAGCTTAGGTCTACGTTTTGAAAAGAAAAATGTCACTGATGTAATCAAGAAAATTGAAGCTCAGGTCAACTACAGCTATAACGACCATATTATGGATAATTATAGCCTACGGACACCACCATTGGTTGAAATGCAACATGGTGGACACAGCATGTTGATGCCAAACCCGATGGCGATGCAAGTGACACGCCGTACCTTGAACTCTCGTTTGGCCATGACTTCTGAATGGGATCAATGGAGCTTAATCACTGGGGTCGATTCTCAGTTTAATAAGCATGGTGGCAGTATGTTCTCGCCGACTATGACATCGATGAATGTACCTTTCCGTCAGGATATGCGCTTCCAGTCTTATGGTGCTTTTGGTGAGTTGAGCTATCAGTTGAACCCGCAGAACAAGATTGTGACAGGTGCTCGTGTAGACCAAGTCACTGTTGATGATGAGCGTGCGGATTCTAAAGCCAAAGGTTTCAATACCCAGCTTGAAAAAACCTTACCCAGTGCGTTTGTCCGTTTGGAAAATCAAAATGCCGAGCATGGCGTGAACAGTTATGTGGGCTTGGGCTATGTGGAACGTATGCCTGATTATTGGGAGTTATTCAGTCCTGAACATGGTAATGCAGGTTCGAGCAATACCTTTAATGGAGTACGTCCAGAGAAAACCTTGCAGTTAGATCTTGGTTTTACTCAGCAGCAGGGGGCATTTAACTCATGGGTGTCGGCATACGCAGGGTTGATTGATGACTATATTCTGATGAATTATCACGATCATAGCCATATGCATGCAGGTGGACATGGTGGGCATGGCAGCAGTGGCATTACTGCTGGTGCGAAGAATGTGGATGCAACCATTGCGGGTGCTGAGGCAGGCATTGGTTATCAGTTTAGCGATCACATTCAAGCAGATGTGAGTGCGATGTATGCGTGGGGTAAAAATACCACGGACAATACACCGTTACCACAAATCGCACCTTTGGAAGGTCGTGTGAATCTACGTTATGTTGCTGATAAATATACACTGGGTATGTTGTGGCGCGTAGTGGATCAGCAAAATCGCATCAGCTTGCATCAAGGTAACATCGTGGGTTATGACTTGAAACCAAGTGCAGGTTTCTCAACGGTTTCATTGAATGGTAGTTATAGTCTCAATAAAGATATCGATCTTTCTGTAGGGGTAGATAACGTCTTGGATAAGACCTATACCGAGCACCTGAATAAAGCCGGTAGTTCGGGTTTTGGTTTTGCCAGTGAAGAGCAATTCAATAATACGGGTCGAAACTACTGGATGCGTATGAGCATGAAGTTCTAATTAACAAAAAACAAGGTGGCTGAGCCACCTTGTTTTTTCTGAGTTTAAGCCAAACAGTCTTGTTTTGGCATTAAGCTATCGCAGTACAATGGATTCAATGCACATTGCAAGTCATCGATTTGTTCTTGGGTCACATAGCCTTTGGCTTTGAGGTATTCTGCGACGCGATCATCACGCAGACTTAAGAATGCAGCATCATAAACGCCTAAATCAACAAATAAAGCGGCCGTTTCCAAGCTATTAAAATGGTCTAAGAACACATCATTTTCATACATTAAGAAAATATGCGTCAAAGCCGCATTGGCATCGACTTTTAAGCGTTGCGCTAATTGTTCAGGGCGCGTTTTGATAAACAGTAAATCTGACAGTTCATCAAACTGGGTTTTATCCAGTTGGTTTTCACCCCCTTTGACATGTCCTAACCATGCTTTAAATACCAATACCGCACCGCCACGTAATAGCATGCTCCAGATTTGATGGCGTGTTTCATGATCAAGATGGGATGATTCTGCTTCGAGTGCGTCTAAGAAAGAATCTTCTTGCTCTGCCAGTTTTTCAAATAAACCTAAACCTTGTGGGTGGTAGGCCGCAGGTGCAAACACATCAAAATTGAGTTGATTAAAGACATTGAGTGCCAGTGGAACAGCGGCTTGGTAAAGCGTATTCAATGCGCGTAAATGGGTGTCATCCAGTTTGCTGTGTATAAAGATGGTTTGCCAGTCCAGTTCAGGTAACAGGGCATTCGCACTGTATTGGCGATAAAACTGTTGTGAGCTATGGTCAGTTGAAGGGTGACTGTTATTCATGATCAATGTCCTTTTTGACAATTTGTAATGAGAAACCCAACAAGCCGAGGTCTAGGTTTCGTTGAACTTGATCAATTTATGCGGTATCGAGAAAACAAGTAGAATACGACTAAAGTTGTAGATGTAATTTTAAGGGTAAAATTTAATAGTAAAAACAAATACTTGTTAAATTGTAAGTAAGTGTACAAACGTTCACTAATGTAAGTGAACGTTTTTGCCATAGCCAATAATGATTTGAGCACTTTGGTCAATTCATTATCGAGCAAAGTGCATTGTTTTGATCATTTTGGCCTATGTTGCAAAATATTTTGCTAGTTATTGCATGGGCATGATTTTTAAACCAGATAGCCACGCACGCAGGCCTGCTGGTTTGAGTGGTTTTCTCAACAATACAATATTCTGCTGTTTTAAGTATTGCGGAAGTTCTGGGTCCGAATCTGCGGTAATCAGCGCGACTGGAATATGGGCCAGTCGATGTTGTTCAATGAAGTCTAGACCACGTTGATCATGGTTCAAATGCTGGTCGATCAGCCAGACCTGAATATCCTCTTGTTCAATCAGTCGCAGGGCTTGCTCAGGTTCTGTTGCAGTAAAAATCTGATAGCCCCATTTGCTGAGTAAAGTGCGCATGCCTTCTAAAATGGTTTCATCATTGTCCAAGCACAACACTTTATAGGCGGTATGTTGCAGTGCCGGCACATGCGGTACCGCCATTTGAATTTTTGGCGCTTCAGCGATTGGTACTTCAATCATGAAGCAAGAGCCTTTACCCAGTTCCGAATAGACATGCACAGGAAAATCAAGCAGGCTGGTCATACGTTGTACGATGGCAAGTCCGAGACCAAGACCTTGTTCGCCCCAAGGCGAAGTATGGCCACAGCGTTCGAATTCTTGGAATAGTTTCAGGCGTTGTTGTTCATGAATACCGGGTCCTGTGTCCCAAACCCCGATACGAATATGATTTGGGCGTTGTGCAGAACGTAACACGCCAACCACCACACGACCTTGAGCGGTATAACGCAATGCATTGCTGACAAAGTTCTGGATAATACGTCGCATCCATTGCGGATCGGTATCGACCCAAAATTTAGTGTCGTGAACAGACAGATGAATATTGCGTTGAGCAGCAATCGATTTGAACTGTAATTCCAGATCATTTAATAAGTCATGCAGTGCATAAGCTTGGCGTTTTGGCTGAATCGTGCCGCCTTCCAAACGGGCAATATCGAGGAGAGCAGAGAGCATACTTTCTGCACCATAGAGTGCGCGATCCAGTTGTTGTAAGGTCTGTTGGTCTTCGGTTGAATGTACACTTTGCTCTAATGCGGTACTAAATAAACGGGCCGCATGCATGGGTTGTAATAGGTCATGACTGGCTGCGGCAAGGAAGCGACTTTTCGATTGATTGGCTTTATCGGCTTGTTCTAGCGCGAGTTGTTGTTCTGTCAATGCATTGGCAAGCTGCTGAGTTCGATCACTGACACGTTCTTCCAACACCGCTTCATTTTCACGGAAGGCGGTAATATCAGCGAAAGTGGTCACGAAACCCCCACCTTCAATGGGATTACCACGCATCTGAATGACCAGACCATCTTTACGAATCCGCTCAAACTCATGTGCACTCCCCACTTTCATCCAGTGCAGGCGTTTACGCACATGTTCTTCGACAGGTCCGGGACCACATTCACCGCGTTCAGCGTTATAGCGAATCAGATCTGCGATTGGACAGCCGACGTAGACCAGATCTTTAGGATAATCAAATAGCTTGAGATATTGGTTGTTCCACGCCACCAAACACATATTTTTATCCACCACACTGACGCCTTGAGTCATATGGTCGATCATGGTCATGAGCAGGTTTTGGTTAAAACGTTGCCATTGTGAGGCTTGGTCGAGAATATTGGCGACTTGTCCGAGTGCCAAACCATTGTTAATCATGGCAGTAGTCAATAAGGTACGGGCAGAGGCTGCCCCAATAATCCCTGCCAGATACTGCTCGGTGAAACGCCACCACATACCATTGGCAACGTGATTTTCATTTAACACCACATGGTTTTGTTCACAAAATTGCTGGAATGCTTGAAGGGTTGGCTTATCGCCCGTAACCCGTTTAGCCAGAGCCAATAAGTCACCGACTTTCAGGCGTGCGGCATTCAGGTGTAGATCGGTTAAATCCGTATTGGACTGAGCTGATGGCAGTGGTTTACTTTCATAATAAAAAAAGCTTTCTGCCTGAATTTGCTCTGCCACACTTGGACGATATAGACGAGACACCCAGATATACAGCACCACATTAAGACCCAGTGACCACAGCACGCCGTGGGTGAGGGGAGCAAAGGATTCGAAACCAAGCAAAGCCTCTGGACGTAGACCATTAATATCAAAAGGCCCAAATAGTAATAGGTGTTGTGCAAATTCCTGATAGTGATCTGGTAGGCTACGCAATACTGTTGGAAACAGTAGTGTGTAGCTCCACATGGCAAAGCCCATGAGTAAGCCGACATAAACCCCTTGGCGACTTGCACCACGCCAGTATAGCCCACCAATCAAGGCTGGAGAAAACTGTGCCACCGCACTAAAAGCCAATAAGCCAAAGACTGAAAGTTGATTGATATCGTTAAAGAAATGGAAGAATAAGAAGCCCAATAGCATCACACTGACGATACTAATGCGACGTGTTAATTTGAGTACACGAGGTAGGTGCTGATCATGGCGAGAAATGATTTTAAAGCGCCATAATGCGGGCATGATCAGGTCATTACTGAGCATGATCGACAGTGCGACCGAAGCTACTAATAGCATGCCTGTCGAAGCCGAAAAGCCGCCTAAAAAGGCCAATAAAGCCAACCATTCTTGTTGATAGCTTAAAGGCAGAGCCAATACCGCAATATCAGGTGTACCAAGTGATTCAGGTAAAGAGTGTAAAGCCCAACTGGCAATCGGAATAATCGCAATCACAGTCAGAATCAGATAGGCCGCGAACCAGCGTCTTGCGCCACGAATATGTTTTTCATCCCGTAATTCGACCACTGCCACATGAAATTGACGCGGCAAGCAAATCATGGCTAAGCCTGCAAGTAGAGTCTGAACCCAAAAAGTCTCAGGCACACCCAGTTGTTGCAAGTCATGGAAATGCTGACTGACATCGCTGCTGACCTGTTTGATATTGTCAGGTGATTGTAATAAGAAGAAAGCAGCGACGCAGAGCAGTGCAAATAGTTTAACAAAGGATTCAAACGCCACTGCCAGCATTAAACCGCCGTGCTGTTCGGTATGGGCAATATGACGGGTACCAAAAATCATCGCCAAAATTGCCAGTACCGCAGTCAGCACTAACACACTATTGGTGGTGGTATGGATATGCGCATTTTGTTCAAGAATGACCGATGCACTGAGGGCAATGGCACGCAGTTGCAAAGCCAGATAAGGCACGATCGCAATCACAGCAAGGATGGTCACCAGTGCGGCCAAGCTACCACTTTTGCCATAACGCGCTGCGACAAAATCGGCAATCGAAGAAATGGCATGATGTTGGCGAATCCGACCTAAGCGTTTCCAGATGTCATAACCAAACCAGATGAACAGCAAAGGACCAAGATAAATCGGTAGAAAAATAACCCCCTGACGTACCGCAGCACCCGTCGCGCCGTAAAAGGTCCATGATGAGCAATAGACCCCTAAAGTCAAACTAAACAGCAGCATACGGCCGCGGGTACTTAAACGGCTGGCATGTTTTTCACCAAAAAAAGCGCAGCCGAATAACAGCACAATATACAGGGCAAGGACACCAAGAATAAGCCAGCTGTTCATATTGCTCACGTGATCAAATTCCATTTTTTATCATACCCGAAGTGCAGGTATAGCAAGGAGTAGAGATTGTCATTTAGAGACCAAAGTCTAAGTTACGAGTCAAGCATAATCTTGTTACTTTGGATAATGAAAAATCCCATGTGAAAAAGGGGTCCACGGTTGGACACAAAAATAAGGAGTCAATTATGGATGATTCACAGGTAGATCGAATTCTACGAAATCCAAAGTTTCAAGAGATGGTCAGCAAAAAGCGCACATTAAGTTGGACATTAACAGCAATCATGCTGTTTATCTACGTTGGGTTTATGCTTTTGGTTGGCTATAACAAAGAATTTTTAGCAAGTTCATTTAGCGGTGGTGTAACCACATGGGGAATTCCCCTTGGTTTAGGCATTATCGTATTGTCATTTTTATTATGTGGTGTGTATTCCTATATTGCCAATACGAAACTTGATCAACTGAATGAAGCAGCCCTCAAGGAAGTTGAGGCCATTGCACATGAAAAAGGGATGCACTGAGATGAAAGGGACATCATTTAAAGCGATACTGTTTACGCTGCTCAGTTTTTGCTGCTCAAGTATTGCATTCGCGGGCCCAGACCTAGGTGCTGCTGAACAGCAGGCGACTAACTGGCATGCGATCATTATGTTTACGATCTTTGTCGGTTTCACATTGTTCATTACCAAATGGGCGGCAAAGCAAACTCAATCTGCACAAGACTTTTATACGGCAGGTGGTGGAATCAGTGGTTTCCAAAATGGTTTGGCGATTGCGGGTGACTATATGTCAGCGGCATCATTTTTGGGTATTTCAGCCTTAGTTTTTAGTTCAGGCTTTGATGGCTTACTTTACTCACTTGGTTTTATGGTGGGTTGGCCAATTGTACTTTTCCTGGTTGCGGAACGCTTACGTAACTTGGGTAAATATAACTTGTCAGACGTGGTGTCATTCCGTTTGGAAGAAAAGCCAGTGCGTACTTTGGCAGCATTTAGCTCATTGGTTGTGGTTGCGTTCTACCTGATTGCACAGATGGTGGGTGCAGGTCAGTTGATCAAATTGCTATTCGGTTTGAACTACAACATCGCAGTTGTGATCGTCGGTCTATTGATGATGGCTTATGTGATCTTTGGTGGTATGTTGGCAACGACTTGGGTGCAGATCATCAAAGCGGTGATGTTACTCAGTGGCGCGACTTTCATGGCCTTTATGGTGATGAAAGCAGTTGGCTTTAGCTTCACCAATATGTTTAACCAAGCCATTGGTGTGTATAGCCAAGCGCATAGCATGAGCTGGGAAGAAGCATCCAAAATCATGGGGCCAGGTAAACTCGCGGCAAACCCAATTGATGCGTTATCACTTGGTCTTGCGTTGATGTTTGGTACGGCAGGTTTACCTCATATCTTGATGCGTTTCTTTACAGTAAAAGATGCCAAAGAAGCACGTAAATCAGTTGTGGTGGCTACAGGCTTTATTGGTTACTTCTATCTGCTCACCTTCATTATCGGTTTTGGTGCAATCCTATTTGTTGCGAACAATCCACAATTCCTTGATGTTGCAAAAGCGGCAGTAACAGGAAAATTAGAGTTGGTGGGTGGTAACAACATGGCTGCCGTGCATTTAAGTGATGCAGTGGGTGGTGACTTGTTCATGGGCTTCATTTCAGCGGTTGCATTCGCGACAATTCTTGCAGTGGTTGCTGGTTTGACCCTGTCAGGTGCTTCAGCGATCTCACATGACTTGTATGCCAACGTGTTCAAAAAAGGCAAAACGACCCCTGAATCTGAATTGAAGATGTCAAAAATTGCAACTTTAGGTTTAGCAATCTTTGCCATGATCTTGGGTATCTTGTTTGAGAAGCAAAACGTTGCCTTCATGGTGGGTTTAGCATTCTCAGTCGCATGTTGTGCAAACTTTCCAATCCTCGTGTTATCAATGTTCTGGAAAGGTTTGACTACACGTGGTGCGGTGATTGGTGGCGTGGTTGGTTTGGTTGGTGCGGTGAGCTTAATCATTCTGTCTAAAGCGGTTTGGGTCGATACTTTGGCAATTTCTGAAACTGCGCCAAACCCATTCAATGGTCCAGCATTATTTGCAATGCCACTCTCATTCTTCTGCTGCTGGTTCTTCTCTGTAACTGACAAATCAGCACGTGCGGAGAAAGAGCGTAAAGCCTTTGATGCTCAGTTTGTTCGTTCAATGACAGGGATCGGTGCGTCTGGCGCGTCAGATCACTAATCAAAACCAAGCATAAAAAGCCCTCATTGATTGAGGGCTTTTTTATGGCTTATTGATGCATACTGGCCAGTTGCTGCCCTTGATTGCGGTATAAAGACAAACCAATGCGTTGTAGCTGTCGTCCATTTTGTTCAAGGAAGCTGTTTAACTTTGGGATATGTTTAGCACCTGTATATAAGGCTAAATTACGACCAATCAGATAATAAGCAAACCAAGAGGCTGATTGTGGAGCTAAACCGAGCTTCTGCATTTTGTTACGGCCAATAAAGAACTGGGTAATTTCTAAATGTTGCTTATAGGCCAGTTTCTGTTGGAAAGAACGTAGATAGCGATATTTTCGCTCAAAAGGTTCTTTGGAAAGACTGGAACCCAATGAAATGCTGCTGTCATCAGATTGAGGATGTGCGAAGTGCATCCAGTACATCAGTTTCCAACCATCGGCTTCATGATCGACCAACCATTTTTCTTCAACGCCCATTAGCCAGCCTGCGTATTTCCAGAAATGTAAAAAGCTATCGACGTCTTGTTTGCTCGGAAAAATGCCTAAAGCCCGTATCCCAAGCAATACCACACCGCTAAAAGCGATATTGGTCATGGCCTGATCATATTGATTGATCGGAACTCCCCAAGTGTCGGCATCCCATTTTTCTGATTTTTGCAGTTGATGACGCACGAGTGAATGAATAAAACGCACAAAAATGGTTGAGGTAAAACCTTTGCTAAAACGTTCAAAACCATTTTGTTCGGTGATATCGACCCACCATTTGGTGGTTTCAGCTAAACGTGTACCTGCCTGTTTTTTTAATGCGCCTGTCAGGACCAAGGGTTGGTTAAAACCAGGGTACATATAGCCGGTCATTAGGGATAAATCTCGGAGGATAAGACCGTTATTGATTCCCAAGCGATAGGTAAATTTCAGTGCAGTATCAATTTTGTTTTGATCATACCAAGCAGGTTTTTGTTCAACGAATTGAAAGAAGGTAGTGAGTTCCGGAATTTCATGTGGCAGTTTATCGAGACCTTGATATAGCGCCGTTTCAAAGTATTTACGATGTTGTTTTGGATTCTGTAGCACCCATAGCAGCAGTTGGTCCATGGGTTGATCACCACTTTGCAGAGCGGTATTCAGTGCCTGATACTCTTCATAGCTTGGTTGAACCTGCTGATGAGTCATATAACTCAGAATTCTGGTTTTGATATTGGACTGACTCATGTCTTCAAACGCAGCCAAGCGTTTAGGTTTAATGATGCTTTGCATTGCATAAAGCCTGTGATTGTTATTTAATCAAAGCTTAATATGAATAATTATTCGCATTCAATTCACATTCCAGTCGAGTTTGTTTATGAGAAAAAGACCACAGCAGCAACGTGCCAAAATGATTGTCGAAAGCATTTTGGAAGGGGCGCAGAAATGTATTTCTGAATATGGGGTTTTGCAGGTGACTACGCCTAAAATCTCTGAAAAATCAGGCGTTAGTGTTGGGTCGATCTATCAGTATTTTGAAAATAAAGAACAAATCATCGCAGAACTATTGTTACGTAAAAGTGAAAGCTTGGGGCAAGCCCTAAAGCAACTGGTGATGCTGCAACAACAAACCTCTATTCAAGACATCATCACATTAAGTATTGCTTTTGGCTTTGAATCTTTGAAATCTGATCAAGGTTTTTTTATCGAAATCTTAAAAAACTGGCATGCCTATAGTGACTCGGAAGCGGCACAGGTGTTGGAGCAACACTTCTTGGAAATCGGCATGTATTTATTTGGTCGTTACTATCCGCAGTGGGATTTTGAAACTTTAAAACATAAGTCTTTTGTGATTATTAACAGTACTCTATTTACCATGATGCGTTATGCCAGTAAAAATACTTTTCTTATTGAAGAACAACGACTACAACAAGAACTCTCGAAAATGATTGTTTCATTTTTAGATGCAGTATGATGCGATTGATAAGAAAACCAGAACAAGATTTAGGAATAACAACATGCAAACGTTAAAACAATTTTGGCAGAGCCTTCGCTTACTTCCATCAGCATGGTTATTGCTGGTTCAATTGGCCTTGTTGATTTTATATATGTTGACCACTGGCGACAGTGAATTTCGTGCTTTAACTTGGTCGCTGGGCGTATTGGCCTTATTGATCATCGCTAAAGTGATTCGACAAAGCCCTGTATTTACCTTTTGGGGCTTGGTCTTTGTCAGTGGTGCGTTCTTATTTTCGATTTTAATTTTTCTTGGATATGGCAATCGGACCATACAAATTATTGCGCATAGTTTTGAAGCCTTGGCTTACTTTTATGCGGCTTATGGTTTATTGCGCTATATGTTTGCGGATCGCTATCTTACCAGAGATGAATTGTTTGCAGCAGGGGCAGTATTTACCCTCATCGCTTGGGCTTTTGCCTTCTTATATAGTATCTGTCAGTTAATCCTGCCAAATAGTTTTCAAAATCCCAATCAAGCTCAAGCCTTACAACATTGGCTCGATTTATTGTTTTTGAGTTTTAGTCTGCAGTCCGCAACTGGATTATCGGATTTAATCCCGATCAGCCCTGCGGCCAGAGTGTTGGCAATGCTGCAAATGTTTGGTGGGGTCATGTATTTGGCTGTGGTGGTGTCTCGCCTCATTGCCTTACAGTATATTGCACATGCGCCAAAACACGCCAATGATAAAGAATAGCTTTGTTACAGCATTACAACTGCTTTATTTTTCACATTTTTTATAATTAGTATCGAGTTTTACATGCTTTAAGCTCGCTTTTATTCACATTGTGAATGTCTTCTTTGGCCATCATGGCCTGTCCATTATCATTAGAATAACGTGAGGGAATTATGCCTTCCAAGCCATCTTCGCAGTTTGCGAATGTGAATCCAAACGTGTTTTTAAGCACGGTGATTATTATTGCGATTTTTATCGCAATCGTCATTATCGCACCCAGTTCATTTGAATTTCTGACACAACAACTGAAGCAATGGATCACGGACTCGTTTAGCTGGTTCTATGTCCTCTCTGTTGCGGTGTTTTTGATTTTACTGATTTATATTGCCTGTTCGGCCAGTGGCAAAATTAAATTAGGCCCTGATCACAGCCAACCCGAATATAGCAATGGTTCTTGGTTTGCCATGCTGTTTACCGCAGGGATGGGGATCGGGTTAATGTTCTTCGGTGTGGCTGAGCCGGTGATGCACTATGTTAGCCCACCTAGTGGTGATCCTGAAAGTGTTGCTTCTGCACAGCAAGCCTTGAGAATTACCTTTTTCCATTGGGGCTTGCATGCATGGGCAATTTACGCCGTGGTTGGATTGGCCTTGGCCTATTTTGCTTATCGGCATAATCTGCCATTAAAAACCCGTTCCGCCTTATATCCAATTATTGGTAAGAAAATCTATGGCCCTTGGGGGGATGGGATTGATACCTTTGCCACCATTGGTACGGTTTTCGGGGTGGCAACTTCTTTAGGTTTTGGTGTGACGCAAATCAATTCAGGTTTGCATTATCTATTTGGTATTGAACAAAGCAGCAATGTTCAGGTGATCCTGATTATTTTTGTCAGTGCTTTAGCATCCATGTCGGTATTTTTAGGTCTGGATAAAGGGGTCAAACGCCTTTCCGAACTCAATCTAATTTTGGCGTTGGTATTGTTGGCCTTTGTATTTATTGCTGGTCCAAGTATCTATCTGCTTCAAACCACCATTCAAAACATGGGTTCGTATATGTCGAACCTCTTTGGCATGACCTTTAACCTCTACGCCTATCAACCGAATGGCTGGATTGGCGGTTGGACCATTATGTATTGGGCATGGTGGATTTCATGGTCGCCGTTTGTAGGCATGTTTATTGCCCGTGTGTCGCGTGGTCGAACCATCCGTGAATTTATTGTTGGGGTGTTATTGATTCCGACAGGTTTTACCATTATCTGGATGGGCTTTTTAGGTAATGCCGCACTGTTTAGTATTATGCAGGAGCATAATGTAAGTTTGCTTCATGCCGTGCAAACGGATTCTTCAGTCGCTTTATTTGAGTTTTTGAATCATTTGCCATTTTCGGGTGTGATGAGTTTGCTGGCAACCGTATTGGTGATGCTCTTTTTCGTAACATCTGCGGATTCGGGTGCTTTGGTTACCGATTATCTGACCGCTAAAACTGAGAATTCTCCAACATGGCAAAGACTATTTTGGACCGTTTTGATGGCAGCCTTGGCCATTATCCTGCTGTTGGTTGGTGGTCTGTCTGCATTGCAATCCTCTATTATTATGAGTGCATTGCCTTTTACTTTTATTATGTTGCTGATGAGTTGGGGCTTACTCAAAGCCTTGAAGCTAGATGTCACCAAAATGAATGCCATTCAAGAGGCGCGAATTACACCGCGAGCGATTAATAATCCAAGGAGTTGGCAGCAGCGTTTAGGTTTAATCATGCATTATCCGCATACTGAAACTGAAGTTCAGCACTATATTGACACGCAAGTCCGCAAAGCTTTTGAAAGTATTCAGCGCGAATTCAAACGCCGTCACTTGGAAGTGGAGATTCGTGAAATCGAAAATGGTCTGCAATTGCATGTCGATCATCACCATGAAATTAACTTTACCTATAAAGTGGTTTCGCATGCCACTGTTCCCCCTAGTTTTATGTTAGGGCGGGCAGATGAAGATGAGGCCAATTACTTTCAGGCAGAAGTGTTCTTGCGTGAGGGTGGGCAAAACTATGATGTGATGGATTGGACGCAAGAAGATTTGATTCAGGACATTATTGATCAATATGAACGTCATCTTTACTTCCTAAATATTGTGAGAGGCACAACGTCTTAATCGAAATGCTGAATGCAATATTGAAAACAACGGTTTTGAGCGTATCAAAGCCGTTGTTTTTATTTGGGTGAGTGTATTTTAAGCATGCAGAGGATGCAGGAAAGGCTTTTTAGCGAAGTGGGGTGGCTAAAATAAAAGCTAAATATAAAAATAAAGTTGTTTTCCCGCTGATAATTAAAGCGTATTTATTAAAAAACCATTAAATTACAGTTGTTTACGTTGTTTAAATTCACTTTTAAGATAATTAATAAATTTTAAATTATATAAATCAGTAAATTAGATAAGTTAAAGTTTAAAAATAAAGCAACCGAATAATTTAATTTTTAAAAGTGCTTGCACCTGAACTGAAATGCTGTAGAATGCACATCCATCGGCGGTGATGCAGATAAAAACTTGTTGAGAAACAAGGATTTGGCTAAAAAGGTTGGATTCTTGGGTTGATTGATAAGTTTGCTAAATATCTAAATTACCTGTTGACTTTTAAGAAATTGAGAGTAATATAGCCGACCTAGCTTGATGATGACGAATCATCGAGAAGATCATTAAGAGAATAGAAGAACAACTTGTGTGGATTTTTACTGGTTGATCGATCGAAAATATTTCATTGATTGAATGGTAAAAATTTCTCGAA
>NZ_KB850070.1:0-335567 GCF_000369525.1 Acinetobacter higginsii | reverse complement strand
GTTGTTGTATTCAAGATAAATTCAATACATAACTTGATTTAGTGAATAAACTAGTTACAATACAGACCAATTATCTAATCCGTTAATAACTCTTTCGGTACTAAGTGGCAAAAAATGTAAGACCACCCAAAACCAAAACAGTTTGCTGGCGACAATAGCAAGAGTGAACCACCTGATCCCTTCCCGAACTCAGAAGTGAAACCTCTTAGCGCTGATGGTAGTGTGGCACTTGCCATGTGAGAGTAAGTCATCGCCAGCTTTTAAATCTAGAACACCCCCAACCAACCGTTGGGGGTGTTTTTTATTGGCTGAAATTTTATATCTCAACTTATTTTAATTAGATTTGACTAAAAAGTCTTCATACTCCTCCATCTCTTGCTTAAGATATAAACAATTTGAATCGAGCATCAGTCCATGCAGTTTAAAATTATCGCCGCTCAAGATTTGGATAGACTACAGCGACAACAGATTGCTGAGTTATGTTTTACAGCTTTTGATGAAGATCCTTGGAGTCAGCATGCCTTCATGCAAACAGCTTCTCATTTAATCTGTATATTGGATGAAAAGATTGTATCGCACGCTCTATGGACGGATCGAATGTTCATTGTTAATGACAATATCAGTGTAAAAACTGCCTATATTGAATATGTGACGACTGATCAAATGATGCGGGGGAAGGGGCTAGCATCACAGTTATTAAAATATTTAATCGATGCTTTAACTACTTTGGGTTATGAACTTGCTGCACTCCAGCCCGAAGATGATGCATTTTATAAAAAACTTGGCTGGATTTCTTGGTCGGGGGATTTATATATCAAACAAAATAGCTCTGCTTATCTGACAGATGAACATGAAATTCTGCTGTATCCATTGAGTGTTAAGCCGAAAGAATTGCTATCACATCATACAGCTGATGATGCTATTTGCGCTGATTGGCGAGAGGGTGAGCTTTGGTAGTAACCACTGTATAGCGTATTAATATTGAATAAAATTATTTTAATTTAAAGACCGTATAAAGATAAGAATAGCTTGGTATTTCATCTTGCTAAGTTATAACTTTTCATAAATCTTAACGTTTTCTACTTTCCTCTTAGATTCACACGCCTATAATGATTAAGAATCATTCCAAATCTAATAAGGAAATAACATGTCAACCGATCAGCAATTTCCAACACCTGCCAATCTAGGTATCGCAGTTTATTCAAATAATGCTGAAGCCATTGGTAACACACCTTTAGTTCGGATCAATCGCCTCATCAAAACCGGTGCAACGGTACTGGCAAAAGTAGAAAGCCGGAACCCTGCATTTTCAGTGAAATGTCGTATTGGTGCAGCGTTGATTGCAGATGCGGAAAAACGTGGTGTACTTAAAACAGGTATGCATATTGTTGAGCCAACCAGTGGCAATACAGGGATTGCTTTGGCATTTGTCGCAGCAGCAAAAGGTTATCCAATTACTTTAACCATGCCTGCCAGTATGAGTTTAGAGCGTAGAAAAGTACTAAAAGCTTTAGGCGCGAATCTGGTTCTGACTGACCCAGCCAAAGGTATGAAAGGTGCGGTAGATGAGGCTGTTCGTTTAGCCACTGAAAATCCAGAACTATATTTCTTGCCGCAACAATTTGAAAATCCAGCCAATCCACAAATTCATACAGACACCACTGGCCCTGAAATTTGGCAGGCAACCAATGGTCAAGTGGATATCTTGGTTGCTGGTGTAGGTACAGGTGGTACCATTACGGGAATTTCACGTTATTTTGAGCAAGTTCAAAATAAACCATTGTATTCAGTTGCAGTTGAACCTGCAGAATCACCAATCATCACGCAAACTAAACGTGGTGAAAGCATCACACCTGCGCCACACAAAATTCAAGGGATTGGTGCGAATTTTATTCCTAAGAACTTAGACTTGGATCTAGTTGATGAAGTGCTGCCAGTGAATAGCGCAGATGCAATTGAGTGGGCAAGAAAGTGCGCAACTCAAGAAGGGATTTTAGTCGGTATTTCAAGTGGTGCAGCATTAGCGGCAGCAGCGCAAATTGCTGAACGTCCTGAAAATGCAGGCAAAACCATTGTGGTGATTTTACCGGATAGCGGTGAACGTTATTTATCTTCAGTCTTATTTGAAGGCTTGTTTGACGAAGCGTAATTTCGTGATTCAGCCCATAAAAAAACCATGCTTGAGGCATGGTTTTTTATTGATTTTAAAGCGCTTTTTTTAAGGTTTTTTCGTGGCGTTTGACCGAACGAGCATATTTCTTGGCTTTATGCCGTGTCCAGAAACTGCGTTCGTAGCCTGTTGGCCCAACATTGTAATAGGCGACCGCTTTAGACCAACTGCCAGCAGATCGATAGTAGGTCGAGAGCACATGTGCACCACAGTTAATATTGACATTCTCATCATAGAGATTACCAGGGCAAGACTGCCGCCAATGGCTGGAAATAATCTGGGTTAAACCGATTGCCCCTGTTGGCGAGCGTGCTGAGCTGTTGTAATTCGATTCTTGGCGAATGAGCGCGGCAAGTAAAGTCGGGGATACATCATAACGTTCAGCACTTTGAATGATCATCGGCGATAAGCGATTGGCTGTAGTCGGAGAAACGGAATAGGCATTTTGCAAACCTGAGGAAAGTTGATTTGAGCGATTGGCAAAGGACCCGCTTAAACTGCTACATGCAGATAAACTGATTGCAAGCACAACAAGGCTGATCTTTAAAATGATTGAGGCAAATGGTTTAAAAGCCATATGTTGATCAGAAGAAGTCGATGTGATGTGCAAAACCAGAACCCGATACCAAACAGAAGTATAAGGATGGTATGCACTCAGTTTAGGGGAGTCAATAGTAGTTATTTTACGGTAATGAATGGATCAGAGGGGACCATAAAAAAAGCCCCGACATCCTGTCGAAGCTTTTTCATATTTGGTTTCCTGCTGCCAGCTTCTGTAAATGACTACATTCTGTATTTTTTGTTTGTTTGAATGGGATATCCTGTCTCTCTATGAGTTATAGATTAGTGAATCTAGCTCATTAGGTACATTCGGCAATCACCGCAGTTGTTTTAGGTTTTAAAGAGCTTCTTTTAAACTTTGTTCATGGCGTTTGACTGAGCTGGCATAGCGTTCGGCTTGCTGACGCATATAGGGACTTCGTCTGTAACCTGTAGGGCCAACATTGTAATAGCCGAGGGCTTTTGACCAATCGCCTGTCGATTGATAGTAGTTCGCTAAGATATAAGCACCACAATTGATATTGACGTGTTCATCATATAAATCACCAGGGCAGAACTGTTGCCAAAATTTTGGGCGTACTTGGGTTAAGCCCACTGCATCTGCAGAAGATCGTGCACGGGTTCTATAGCTAGACTCTTGACGAATCAGCGCGGCTAATAAATGTGGTGAAATATTGTGACGCTCAGCAGTTTGCAGAATGATGGGAGCAACCCGATTTGCAGTTGTTGGTGCTACTGAAAAAGCATTTTGAATACCAGAAGACAATTTCTGGGAGTGATTTACCGTAGGTGCCTTGGTTGTCGTACACGCGACAGTGAAGTAAGTACTTAAAAAAATGAGACTCAATTTGGCAAAAGTAATGTGAAAGCGAGAAAAAGAAAATTTTTTGTAAATTATCATCGTAGAAAAATTTGACCGTCATCTATAAAACATGCGGATGGTAGGGAGCAAGCTGATGGGAGTCAATGTAATCTATAGGAGTAAATCGTTTAATTTTAGATATTAAGCCGAATAAGAAAGCCCCGACATCCTGTCGAGGCTTTCTCATATTTGGTTTCTTGCCGCCAACTCCTGTCAACGACCACATCCTGTGCTTGTTATTATTCTGAATGAGACATCCTGTCTCTCTATGCTTGATATATTAGTGAATCTATCTCATTCGGTATATTCGCCAATCACCACAGTCACTGTAGGCTTTTACTTACAAAGTGTAAATTAGCGTTTCTTTAGAATCCAGCCAACCAACCTTTGTGCAATTGGCGCGCAGACCAATACGCTAGGAAAGGCAAACATCCACGCCACGATCCATGCAGACATCCACATCGCAAAGAAATGATCGATAAAACCGACTGCCTTTAATGTGGTGATGCCAGAGATTAAAAAAGACATCATGCAGGATAAAATCAATGGAAATAAAAGACTTGCTGCTTTCACGTGATCATCACTCCTTGATATGCACTTAAGCTCAATGCAAAATTTTGTCCAAACAACTGAGCGGTTTTGATATCGCCAACATCAAAAGCATCTGCCGCACTGGCATGTTCAGCTTGTGCCATAAGGCCAGACCATGACCCGAGACGATTGGCCGCTTGCGTATAAGGAACACCTTGATGTTGCTCAGGTAAAATTGGATTACCGACCCATATCATACCGTGTTGCATCGCAAAGGTGAAAAGTGAAATCAGTGTAGATTGCTTATCGCCTGCGGGTAGTGTGGAAACGGTAAATCCTGCAGCTAACTTTCCTTTAAATGCTTGTTTTTTCCATAAAGACCCTGTGGCATCCATCAACTGTTTCAATGTGCTTGAGACACCACCCAAATAGGTTGGTGAGCCCCAAATCAGTCCATCATAGTGACAGAGTAACTCGGGTTGCGGTATTAACTGTTCAGCGGTGAATAAATCAATTTTAAGCTGAGCAGCTTGTGCGGCACCAAGTTGAATCTGTTGGGCAATAAATTGGGTATGGCCCTGACGGCTATGATAAACAATGGCAATGGACTTCATGGTTTGATCCCTCAGTGAAATAATGCAAGCAGTTGAGCGCTGAGATATAAACCGCAGCCGAAAATAGTGTGATTCATCAGACTTCGTAGGCAGTTTTGCAAAGGCTGTGCTGTTTTCGTTGAAGCAATGCCTGCCCCCATAGCCGGTTGCATGACGAAAAAGGGAATGAGCACTGTAATCACCCCGAAAATAAAAGCAGCGCTAAATTGAGGGTGTCGTAACCATGCTTCGCCTACAATCAGGACAAAGCTGAATGCAAAGAGAATGCCGACACTGTAATGTGCCAGCCAACCCAAGGCATATTCCCTTTGAATAGCAGGACTTTGCGCAATCGATGCATGGATGAACTTGCCCCGAAACATCCAGCCCACCCAACGACCCAGCAAAGCAAAATTTAAGATGGGCTGATTGAGTTTTTTTAACAGCAATAGCCACAGATCCATGATCAGCGTGGCGCCAACACCTAAACCCAGAATTTGAAATAACAGTTCAGCAGTATCCATTTTTTCACCTTGATCTTTTTTGCATAAAACGCGATAAAGAGAGTATGCAAGTTCAAGTCAACTTGAAGTCAAGGGGGATTTATGGATATTGGAGAAGTTGCTAAACGGGCCAATGTGAGCACCTCAACCTTACGCTTTTATGAGGAAAAGGGCTTAATTAGATCAATAGGCCGTCATGGCTTACGCCGACAATATGGCAAGCATGTCTTGGATCAATTGGCATTGATTGCTTTGGGGCGGGCGGCAGGTTTTTCCCTCAATGAAATTGCGCATATGTTTGGGGAGGGTGGTCAGCCCGAATTGGACCGAGCCATGCTCAATGAGAAAGCAGAGCAACTGGAACAAATGACCCGACGTTTGCACTTTATCAGCCAAGGACTGAGACATGCTGCGGTATGTCCCGCAGAAAATCATATGCAATGCCCAACCTTTCAAAACTTTTTAAAAGCTGCGATTGCTGGTGAATATCATCCGATCAAGCTTTAATGATATTGAATGGAGCGGGTTTATTTTATTTATAGAGCCAAGCATGGCGTTACATTGTCATGTTTTCGCCATAAAGACTTCATTTTAT
Organism: Acinetobacter higginsii; assembly: GCF_000369525.1. Classification (GTDB taxonomy): domain Bacteria; phylum Pseudomonadota; class Gammaproteobacteria; order Pseudomonadales; family Moraxellaceae; genus Acinetobacter; species Acinetobacter higginsii. The sequence goes on along the minus strand of NZ_KB850070.1, from coordinate 329,752 downwards.
TGCAGTAAAAGCGTCATAAAAACTTGTTTAAATTTGCCTAATTTTTTACCAAATGTATAAAACCATGAACAAGAAAACTTTATTGGCCTTATTCTGCTGTAGTGCTTTGGGTTTAACTGCCTGTAATAATGATGACAATAACCAAGATCAGAATACATCGACAGACAAAGTCACAGAACCTACGCTGATCTCATTCGCCAAGCTTCCTGTCGCCACTTATGCCGCTGGGCCTGATTCAGGCAAAGCGGTGAGTGGTGCCAATGGCATCTATCCCCCCTTTAAAGGGCAACCCGTACAAGGCTTTTCTGCTGCCTTAAAAAATGAGGATGGCAGTTATATGGCCATGGCGGATAACGGTTTTGGCACACAGGATAATTCGGCTGATTTCTTATTACGCATTTATAAAATCAAAGCCGATTTTAAAACCAAGAGTAAAGGTTCGGGGCAGGTTTCTGTACAAAGCTTCATCCAGTTACGGGATCCAAATAAACGGATTCCTTTTGAGATTGTGAATGGCAATACGGCAGAACGTTTATTGACAGGGGCGGATTTTGATCCTGAATCGATGCAACGTGCGCCGGATGGTACCTATTGGATTGGTGATGAATTTGGCCCATTCTTGTTGCATTTTTCAGCAGATGGGGTTTTACTTGATGCGCCGATTGCTTTGCCAAATCCATTTAATCCGAGCCAAGAGTTACGTTCTCCGCAAAACCAGCTGAATAAAGCCAATATCAATTATGTTGAGCCATTGGTGGGGCGCAGTAGTGGTTTTGAAGGCATGGCGATTTCACCAGATGGCAAATACCTGTATCCGCTACTGGAAAAGCCATTGCTGAATGACTCGACAGGTCGGCTGCTGATCTCCCAGTTTGATCTGCAGAAGAAAGCCTATACGGGTGTTTATTATTGGTTCGTACTAGACAGTAAAGCCACCAATATTGGCGACTTCCAACTGTTTAATGACAAAGAAGGCATCATTATTGAGCGCGATGTGAGTCAAAATAATCTCGGTGGCCATAAGAAACTGATTCGAATTAAATTCAATGAGCCGAAGCAGGTGGTGGCACGCGAAGACTTGGTCGACTTAATGAAAATTGCCAATCCAAATGGGCTGTATGGCACAGCGCGTGAGGGAGATATTGGTACAGGCAAGGTGTTTGCCTTCCCTTTTGAAACCATTGAAGATGTGATTATTGAAAATGGCACGACTTTGACAGTATTGAATGACAATAATTTCCCTGGTTCATCAGGACGCAATGCCAAACTCGCCGATGATAATGAGATCATTCAGATTCGCCTGCCTAAAGCATTATTTTAAACATTTGATAAAAATGGCCGAAATGATCATTCCGCATTTCGGTCGAAGGCGTATACTGATCGGGCATAAGGAGTCCTCATGTCTGAATCAGTGCTGCGCCCAACCCATATTGAATATGGTTCGAAATCGTTTACTGCGATTTTATGGTCATTGTTCTTTGCTGGTTTCGCGTCATTTTCCTCGTTGTACTGTGTACAGCCGATGATGCCGATCTTTGCAGAATTCTTTCATGTCACTCCGACCCACAGTAGTTTTCCGCTGTCTTTTTCTACCATTGCACTGGCTATTGGCCTATTGTTCACGGGCTTTATTTCCGATCGATTCGGGCGTAAACCCATCATGGTGTTTGCCTTATTTCTGGTCTCGATTTTATTACTGATTAGTGCTTCTTTTCCAATCTGGGAAATTTTTCTAAGTACCCGTGTTTTGATTGGTCTAGCTGTTAGCGGTGTTGCTGCGGTAGCGATGACTTATATCGGAGAGGAGATTGCGCAGAAGGATATCGGTTTTGCCATGGGGCTGTATATCTCAGGTACCGCGATTGGCGGAATGGGTGGGCGTCTGATTGCAGGTGTTTTGGTTGATTTTATTTCTTGGCAATCGGCAACTTATATTATTGGTTTTCTGAATTTTGTGATTGCCTGCTTATTCTATCTGTTATTACCCAAATCACAGCATTTCAAACCATTTCCATTCCGATTTTCACGTTTTAAAGCAGCCTTTGAGCAAAATCTAAAAGACCCGAAATTACGCATTTTATTTGCCCAAGGTTTTATTCTAATGGGCTGCTTAGTCACGGTCTTTAACTATATCAGTTACCACTTATTAGAAGCCCCGTTTCATCTATCGCAAACATGGATCGGTCTAATTTCAATTGCTTATCTGGCAGGCATTTATAGTTCACCCAAAGCCGCGCAATGGGGCTTTAAATATGGGCGCGATAAAGTGTTGCCAGTTTTACTGGTCATGATGATTATCGGCCTATTGATTACCTTGATTCCATCGCTCTGGACTATCTTACTGGGCCTCACAATTTTTACCTTTTCATTTTTTGCGGCCCATTCGACGGCCAGCAGTTGGGTTTCTGTTCAAGCGGTTCAGTATCGGGCAGTGGCTTCTTCGCTGTATTTATTCTGCTATTACATGGGGTCGAGTTTATTGGGCAGTAGTGGTGGGTTGGTCTGGGAGAACTATGGCTGGACGGGAATTAATCTTATGGTGGCTGTGGTTTTAGCACTCGGGTTATTTTTAGCATTGCGGTTGAGATTTTTGTCGATGCGGCAATCGGATTGACTTTGCTTTTTATGATTTATACCTTAGAGTTTTCCTTAATAAATCAAAAATGAAAGTATTAGAATGACAAGGGTTAAACAGATCTGGATTGTGTTTCTAATCATTATTTCGTTAATGATCAGTTTTTTTGCTGGTGCTTTAACTGCGGGCTTTAATTATTGGTTTCAGCCCTTAGTCCACGTGCAAATCTCAAATCACAGCGGGCAAATGATTAGTCAGCTGAAGCTACATGTGCAAACAGCAGGTGTGCAGCATGAGATCTTTTTCCAGCCCTTAGAAAATAACAAGACAATAGAAACGCAATTCTTTGTACAGGGCGAAGGTGGATATCAGTTGGAAGCGACACTTGCGAATGGTCAAACCGTTTCTGGAGGTAGCGGCTATATTGAGTCGGGTTATACGGTCAAAGAGGTGGTTCGAGCAAATGGAATAACCAGTACTGCTTCCTATTAGTTAAAACTTCAGTTTGATGCTCATATTTATATTTTGCTTAAACTTTATACAAATAATTTGTTATCCCCTTGTTCCTGAATGTTTTATAAACAGGGAAAATGAATGAAATTCATGTTAAAATGATCGGCTTTCATTTTAGGGGTTAAAATACCAACAGCCCTTATAAATGTCTCTCCTTCATCTGCTAGCCGAGATTCGCAAGCTATGTCTACTGCCTATACCATGCAGACTGCGCCTAAAGCGCTGTTTGATTACGACAAATATTGGGCGTCGTGTTTTGAACCCGCACCATTTTTGCCGATGTCACGAGAAGAAATGGATCTACTCGGCTGGGATGCATGTGACTTTATTTTAGTTTGTGGCGATGCTTATATTGACCATCCATCTTTTGTATCAGGTGTGATTGGGCGAGTACTTGAAGCACAAGGCTTCCGTGTCGGAATCATTGCGCAACCTGATTGGACCAATGTCGAGAGCTTCCGCGTTTTAGGTAAGCCAACCATTGCATGGGGTGTGACTGCAGGGAACATGGATTCAATGATCAACCGTTATACGGCAGATCGTAAAATCCGCTCTGATGATGCGTACTCACCAAATAATGAAGCAAATAAGCGTCCAGATCGTGCAGCAACGGTTTACTGTCAGCGTTGCCGTGAGGCTTTTCCAGACGTTCCAGTCTTACTTGGTGGGATTGAAGGCAGCTTACGTCGTATCGCACATTATGACTATTGGTCAGACAAAGTTCGTCGCTCAATTTTGATGGACTCTAAAGCTGATTTGTTGATGTATGGCAATGGCGAGCGTGCCATTATTGACGTAATGCATCGTTTAGCCAAAGGTGAAAAAGTCCACGAGATTACCGATGTTCGTGGTACTGCATTTATTATCAATAAACATAATAAAAAATCGAAAGCAAAATTCGTTGAAATCGCCAGTAACGATGTTGATACCATTGGTCGTGTTGATCAAATTATCAACCCCTATGTCATGACTGAAGACATTGATGGCTGTGAAGTTGAAAAAGAAAAAGGTAACTCACTGGCACAGTATCAAAACTTCCAAAAAGAAATCGTTGCCAATCCAATTGTACGTGAAGGCGATCAGCTCGATCCAGATACCCAAATTGTGCAGTTAAAGCCTGCGCCATCCAAAGCGATTAAACATAAATTACCGCCACGTGAGTTGGCTGTGATCCGTTTGCCTTCTTTTGAAGAAGTTGCGGATGATCAGGTGCTTTATGCCCATGCCAACCGTATTTTGCATCTGGAAACCAACCCCGGTAATGCACGTGCCTTGGTGCAGCGTCACGGTGAGCGTGATGTCTGGATCAACCCACCGCCAATTCCTTTGACCACTGAGGAAATGGACTACGTCTTTGATTTACCTTATGCACGTTTACCGCATCCGTCATATGCGAATGCACGTTTTCCTGCCTTTGATATGATCAAATTCTCGGTCAATATCATGCGTGGCTGTTTCGGTGGTTGTACTTTCTGCTCGATTACCGAACATGAAGGTCGTATTATTCAAAACCGTTCCGAAGATTCAATTTTACGTGAAATTGAAAAAATCCGTGATACAGCGCCAAACTTTACTGGAATTATTTCGGATTTAGGTGGCCCAACGGCAAACATGTATCGTTTGCACTGTAATGATCCTGAAATTGAAAAGAACTGCCGTAAACCATCCTGTGTATATCCGGGTGTGTGTCAAAACTTACATACCGACCATGCACCTTTGGTTCAGCTTTATCGTAAAGCCCGTGAAATCAAAGGGGTGAAGAAAATTCTGATTGGTTCGGGTCTGCGTTATGACTTGGCCGTACTGAACCCTGAATATGTCAAAGAATTGGTACAGCACCATGTTGGTGGTTACCTGAAAATTGCGCCTGAGCATACTGAAAATGGCCCATTATCCAAGATGATGAAACCCGGCATCGGGACTTATGATCGCTTTAAGCAAATGTTTGAGCGTTTCAGTAAGGAAGCAGGTAAGGAGCAGTATTTAATTCCGTACTTTATTGCTGCACATCCGGGTACCACCGATTACGACATGATGAACTTGGCAATTTGGTTGAAGAAAAATGGTTTCCGTGCCGATCAGGTACAGACCTTCTATCCATCGCCAATGGCCACTGCGACTACGATGTATTATTCAGGCAAGAATCCGCTGTCTAAAGTGGCACGCTATACGGAAAATGTGGATATTGTGAAAGGTGAAAAACGTCGCCGTTTGCACAAAGCTTTCTTGCGTTACCATGATCCAAATAACTGGCCTTTGTTGCGTGAAGCCTTGAAGGAAATGGGACGTGCGGACCTGATTGGTAACTCAAAACAGCATTTGATTCCGACTTATCAGCCGCAAGGTACCGCTGAAGGTGAATATAAATCGGCACGTAAGAAGAATTCGTCTGTCGCAGGGGATTCTGCAAAACGTGGTCAAGGCCAGTCTCGTTCACCGTCAGGTCAACAGCGTCCGCAAAAAGGGCAGCTATTGACGCAACATAATGGTTTACCGCCACGTGAAACGGGTGAGAAAAGACCATTTTCAGGAAAACCAAAGTCTAAAACCAAAGCACCTCGTTAATTGGGTATTGAAGAAGGCATGAGAGTTCATGCCTTCTTTTTTATGCCTAAATTATTATGTGATCACAATTTGATCGTAAAACTATCGCTCATAGAAACATAAACTGACAATAACGACTTGAATCTTGGCAAACGAATGATTATAAATAAAGTGCAGAGGGCTATTACGACTTTGGTCGTCTAGGAAAACACGATTAAAAAACTTAAGTTTGCACTGCAAAATGACTTTGCTATCGATGTTCTTGATTAAAAAAATTGGCATAAAGCCAAATGATTATAAAAAATCTAAAGGGATTAGTTAGAAATGTATTATTTTATAACAACAGTTGGGTTGCTGTTAATCACAGCACTTGCACTTCGTCGCTTACAACAAAATAGGCGTCAGGACAGTCCATTAAAACGCCGTGGTATTTTAAATATTGCGGAGCAAATTACCTTGATGCGTTTACAAGCTGTATTACCACGTCATACCGTGTTGGCGCATGTGTCTTTTGATGCTTTACTGACCACTAAATTTGCGCACACACGTCGGAAGTATCAAGGTTTAGTTGCAGATTTCGTCATTTTAGATCAGCAGCATCAAGTGCTTGCGATTATTGAGATTGCTGACGAATCTTATGTGAACCGCCTGCATCAAAAGCATTATCAAGATAGCTTACTTGAATTGGCAGGCTATCGTGTACTGCGTTATAGCAGCATTCCGACTGAACAGGAGCTCAGAGAGGATTTAGTGCCTGATTTGTTTGAGCCTACCGCTATTTCAGCGGCAGGTACCTCAGCATCAATGTCGCTGCCTAAAGCAGATCGAATGATGAAATATAATGAATTCGCATTTAAATCTTATTAATTTGGGCGAACCGCAGTGACTGTCATTTCAACCAAAACATCAGGTGTGTAGAGTTTAGATTCGACACAGGTACGTGCTGGGGGATGTCCCTCAGCAATCCATGCATCCCATACTGCATTCATGGCTGCATAATCTTTTTCGATGTCTTTTAAAAAGATCAGTACAGATAAAATATGGGTTTTATCTGTACCTGCTTCTGCCAATAAACGATCAATATTATCTAAGGTCTGCTGTGTCTGTGCGGTTACATCAACGCTGGTATCATCAGCCAATTGACCTGCTAAATGAACAAGATTTCCTGAAATTGCAACTTCGCAATAACGTGATGTGACATGAAGGCGTTGCACAGACATAGTGATTCCCAAATCGAAAAGTATAGTGGGGATTGTACTTGATGCCATTCAGCTGCAATGTAATTTTCTATAAATCAGGCTAAAAAAGTTTCTATTTCCATTAAGTTACGATGTTTAAAAACCAAAATGCAGCGTTGTTGTGGGCAAATAATAATATTTCCCAGATTCAAAAACTGGATTTTGGCCTGTCGTAATTGATTCAGACAGCTTGCAATCGAGCTATGTAAAGGGCATAGCTGTTTAAGTTGCTTTAACGCTAAATAAGTCGTTGGGTACATGGTTTTATTCCTGATCAATGCCGTGAAAAGAGGCGAAGACATTACTTCGCCCCTATGTTTTTTTATTGGCTTGGTTGTTCGGATTGATACCAGTTGACATGACGGGTGATGAACATCACGCAGGCAATCAGGATGAAGGACAGGATGGAGCCAAATAAGAAGGTCTTACCGCTGGATTGCAGTAACAGATACATCATGCCGTAGAGCACACCCAATAAAATCCCGAATAACAGCGCAGGCTTAATCCCTTTGACTACAAAATATAAATACCATGTGATGAGACCGACACAAGCGATTGCTGCCGCTAGATAGGCGAATGCAAAGGCGTAATATTCACTGATCGAAAGTAACAACACGAAGAATACACCTTGTGCCATCGCAACCAAGGCATATTGCACAGGATGGATTTTGAGTTGTTTTAAGACTTCAAACAGGAAGAAGCAACCAAAGGTAATGATGATCACCATCACACCGTATTTAATGGCACGATCGGTTTGGGTATAGATATTGACAGGTTCTAGGAATTGAGTGGAAATACCAGAGATATTTGCTGGGGTGCCTGTATCGTATGTTTCTACCGCTGCTGTTGGTACAGGATCTTGAGCATTTAAAATTTTATAAAAGCACTGGCTATTTTCGCACAATGACACATTTTCTAAATTACGTTTACCCAGTGCGATATTTTTCCAGTCTGCTTGAAATTGGTGTTTTTCACTGGATTTTTTAAAGGGTAGGCTTTGCCCATCATATTTAACATCGCCCCAGTTGCCCGTGGCTTGATAGGTCATTTCATAACTGGTCGGAATGAAGCTGAATTCACTGAGTCCTTCAAGCTCGAATTGTAGGCCAAACTTAAAACCCTGTTGGAACTTTTGCACCAGTTCAGGGTACTGCTTCGCTGTCAGGTGCATCAGGTCAAAACCGCGTTGTCCTTGGCTTTGTTCTGAAAAGTCGAACTTATAGGCCTTGCCATCAATATTGAAGATTGGTTTGGCATTCAGCCCACGCGCATCTTGGATTGGAAAAATAATTTCAGCCTGTTCCCATCGATAATCACGTTTTGCTTCGTTATCGATGGCCTTGAATGTACCTTTGCCTGACATCGAGTTCTGATAGCTGATCGCTTTATAAATATTGCGTCTATAGGTACTGTCCGAAACCTTAAATTGTGCACTCCAGTCGGTCGTTTCAGCCCCGATAGCGACAAATAGGGTTTGCGTACAGGTATAGCTTTTCTTTTGTTCATCGGTACAGGTGGTTTGTACTTGATAGGGTAGTTTTAAATAAGGTGCAACAATTTGTTGTGGACGAATTTGTTCGTTGGCGATGTCATGAATGACTTGTTGTTGATAGCTTTGGCGTTCTGAGACCAAGCTCGAAATAAAAAACAAACCAATATAAAAAATCAAAATCAGGAACAGAATGGCTCCGATTTTAAGATTGATAAAATTGCGACGCATATGAAATTCCATGGTCATTAGGATATGACCAGTATCTATATGCGAGATGCGCTTCGGATGAGTTCGGTTTGAAGCTTAAGTGAAGTTTGTGTGAAGTGTGAGGGTCAAGAGCACACCAGATTGATGGGTTGCTAAGAAGTCGAGGCGATTCGCTTCAATATTCTGGATACGAATCTGACCGTGGTGCTGCTGAATAATTTGTTTGACGATACTGAGCCCAATGCCAGTACTGCGTTGCTGATTATGCGGACGAGGCAGTGAAAAATAAGTCTCAAATACACGGTTTAAGGCATATTCAGGAATTGCATCGCCCTCATTAAAAAACAACAAAGTGATGCTTTGATGGGTTGGGTCTTGCTGAACTTGAACTGCGATTTTCCCCTGTGGCGGGCAGAAGTCTCTGGCGTTATCTAAGAGATTATTCAGCGCTTGTTTCAGCCAAAATGGATCGGCGTGGATTGCACAGTGTTGGGGGAGATCAAGTTGTATTTGGATCTGTTTCAGCTGCAAAGCACTATGTTGTTGCTGAAAGCATTGTTGAATGAGCTCGTTCAGGTCTAAGTTTTGAAACTCTAAAACATGTTGATTTTTTTCGAGTCGTGTTAATAACAACATTCGTTCAATCAAGGATTGCAAACGCTGGCTTTGCTGGATGATATGATGGGCAAACTGTTGCTGATCAGCTAGAGGGATATCATCTTGTAATAGTTCAGCACTGGCTTGAATGGCGGTGAGCGGGCTTTTGAGTTCATGGGTAAGTGTGTTGACATAGTTCTCCACATAGCCACGATCTTCTAGTTTTTCGCGCATTTCACTCAGTGCCTGAGTCACTTGGTTGAGTTCTTTAGCGGAATAAAAGAAAGGTGCCTGATTCACTGGTGCCAATGCCTGTGCATAGCGTCGAACCCGATCAATACTATGTCTTAGCCAATAGGCCACCATACTAGCCAAGAGCAGGCTGAGTGCTGCAATCCAGAGGGCTTGATAAATCAGTTGTTGCTCAGCACGTTCGATATAGGGTTGTACCGACTGGTTCGGTTTACCAATACTGACCACGCCGAGCAATTGCTGTTGATAAATAATCGGTGCTGCAATATGCATGACACTGCTATTGCGGTCATAGGGATTGGTGGCGGTCGAACGTGCACCGTATTTACCACGCAGTGTTAAATAGACATCATTCCATTTGGAATAATCTTGCCCAACGGCTTGTCCTTCAGAATCATAAATCACGATGCCTTTGGGATCGGTAATGTACAGTTGCTGGTTAATCTGTTTTTTGCGATGCTGCCAAATGGTGGCATTCAGTTGACGAGATAATGCTGCCTGAATTTTTTGATCAAATTCGGGCGTATCCACCTGATGTTGATAGACATCTTCCGCAATCAGTTGGGCAATAATATTGGCGTTTTCAGCGAGGGTGTCTTCAACCACTTGTCGTACATTGGGTTTCACTTGTTGAGTCAGGGTATAGGCGATAAAGCCTAGACTGAGTACCACCACCAAGCTAAAGAAAAACCAGATACGGACAAAGATAGACATGCTTTAGCTCAACTTTATCAAACTATAGCCAAAGCCACGATGAGTACGAATCGGATCATCATGTGGAGTAATCTGTCTGAGCTTTTGCCTTAAACTCTTGATATGCGTGTCGACAGTACGTTCCAAACTATGTTCAGGATGTTCCCAAATATGATCCATCAGTTGTTGGCGGCTAAACACCTGTTCTGGATGCTGAATTAGTAAAAATAACAAGCGGTATTCATAGCGAGTCAGTTGTAGTACTTGTTGATGATAATGAATCTGTAAAGCTTGTGGATTGCATGACCAAGTTGCCGATTGCACAATAACGTCAGTTTTCGTCGCTGCTACAGAGGCTGTAACAGGCTGAGCTTGCGCTTCCATTCTGCGCCAAATCGCTTTGATTCTTGCCACAATTTCTCGTGCGCTAAAGGGCTTGCTGCAATAATCATCCGCCCCAATTTCGAGACCAACCACTCGGTCAATTTCATCATCACGGGCTGTTAAAAACAGTAAAGGGGTTTGATCTTTTTGACGTAATTGTTTGCAGACTTCGAAACCATTCAGATCAGGGAGTCCGACATCTAAAATAATAAAATCAAAGGATTGTTGCGTCAGTAATTGCAGTGCCTGTGTTCCTGTATTGGCCCAACTGACTTGCCAACCTTCACGCTCAAGCGCATAACGTAGCGGCAGGACAATGGCGGCTTCATCTTCAACACAAAGAATTTGTTTTTGCTTCATAAGGCATGTACATACAGAATTTTCTAGTTTTATCTGCTGAGTTTAACTGAAGTTATGATGGTGTGTAGTGGGAATATAGAATTTTTTATAGGAACAAGAGGATAGCGAAAGAAGACCTGAAGTGCCCTGTAATCTTCGGATTTGATCGTCACGCCAACCACAGGAGCAGATGCTAAAAGTGAGGTTTCCTTTAGCAAAGCAAATAACAAGGATAATGTTACTGCGTTGCTTAGAGTACTGAAAACTGGATAAAAAGCAAACATAATTTTCAGCATGGATTGTGCTTTTGTGTAAAAAATCAGCACTACCACAAAGAAAGTTGTGATTCTTCTTCTAGCGCCTGTAATTGATATACCCCGACGCCGACCAGACGGAATTGGAATTCTGGGTCAATATGCATTTCATCGAGAAGTTGTAGTACCACTTGCCCCAAGTCTTGTTGTGATTGTAGTGCCTGCTTAAAGCTTTTACTGTGCTGTAAGACTTGGAAATTTTTAAGCTTGAGTTTGACGGTCACACCGCGAGCCGTTAGCTGTTTTTTATTTAAACTGCGCCAGACTTGCTCGGTCAATGGCTGCCACGCATGGCTGCATTGAGCAAGGGTGTAATCATCGTCAAAAGTAATTTCCTTGGAAATTTGCTGACGTTCTCGTTCTGCTTTGACAGGTCGGTGATCAATGCCTTGCGCATATAAATACAGCTGTTTGCCGTACTTTCCAAAATGATGAATCAGCACATTTTCGTCAATTTTTTGCAGATCGCCCAAGGTATGTAAATTCAGTTGCTGCAATCGTTCTTGGGTGACTTTGCCCACCCCAGGAATTTTATTCAAGGCTAAATCTTGAATAAAACGTAGCACCTGATTCGGTTTAATCACAAATAAACCATTGGGTTTGTTCCAATCCGAGGCAATTTTTGCCAAGAACTTATTCGGTGCCACGCCTGCGGAAGCGGTCAGTCCTGTGATTGCAAAAATATCAGCACGGATCTGTGTTGCGACTTCGGTGGCACTGGCAATATTTTTTAAATTTTCAGTGACATCCAGATAGGCCTCATCTAAAGACAGCGGTTCAATCAAGGGGGTGTATTGCTGAAAAATCTGATGAATTTGCGCTGAAACTTCGCGGTATTTTTCAAAATTGGGTTCAATCACGATGACCTGTGGACAGAGTTTTTTGGCTTGTCCCATCGACATAGCCGAACGGAGTCCAAAGACACGGGCAGGGTAAGACGCTGCGGCAATGACAGCTCTTGGATGATGAGAGGAAATCACCACAGGCAAATCTTTTAGTTCGGGGCGATCTTTGAGTTCAACAGAGGCATAAAAAGCATCCATGTCGATATGGATGATTTTGCGTAACTCATTTGGCATCTTCAATGCCTTGTGCTTTCAAAAAAATCCGCCATTGTTTTGGTGATTCGGCATAAACATTTAAATCCACGGCTTTGGGAACGCCGTCGATTTTGCCTTGGCTGCTATGCTGCCAAAACAGCCATTGTCGACCATCTTTGAGTTCAGGTTTGCCCTCATAATCTCTGACCCATAACGGGGTGTTGTTAAAGTTCCCCATCAGCACAATATGGTAAAAGCTCTTTGAAATATAAAAAATCGGTTGTTTGCCATAATGCTGTTGCAGTTGGTCATGCATGACCTGAATTTCTTTCAGTAATTGCTCTTTGGTATAGGTGTTGATGCAGTTACTGTCATATTCCAAATCAATTACAGGCGGCAGGGCATCGGCTTTTTTCGGAACGGTCGCAATAAAATTTTCCGCTTGTATGGCACCATCACGACACAGCCGATAAAAATGATAAGCACCGACATGTAGGCCACGTTCACGCGCCTTTAACCAATTCTGCTGAAAGTTACGATCTTTAAAATCACCGCCTTCCGTGGCTTTTAAATAAACGAATTGATATTGCATTGGCGAGATTTTTTTCCAGTTGATCTCGCCTTGATGATGGGACACATCAAAGCCGCGAATGGAATAATCATGTGCCGAGGCTTTCTGCTGATAGAACAAGCCAAAGTAGCTGACCACACTCAGCATAACCGCTAAACCGATACTGGCATAAGTCGGATAATGTGGTGTCGACGGAAATTTTGCAGATTTTTTTGCCATATCGTTTGTGTTATGCGATGTCTAAGCGAGTGTCAGATTTACAGTATTGGTCATGTAGCGATTGTAATCTCTTCGCCTTCATGTGGGTGACCTGACTGCCTAATTGTGCCACAAATTTGCATGATGCATAGTTCTCGGCTTGTTTCTGATAGTCTCGAACCCAGTTTTCACGGATCGCTAAACGGGCTTCACTCACAGGCCAAACGCCGAGTGCTAAGCGATTCACACCAATTCGCCAGGGCTTTGGGCTGATTCTGGCTCGGAAACAATTTTGATTTTTACACATTCGGACGTAGTTAGGATCCGCATGAATGGCATTGAATAATAATTGAGCTTCATCACTTTTAGGTTCAAAGGTTTGATACATTGCCAAAACACGATAACCTTTTGGTGTGAGATAAACGCGTAAATGCCATGTGGGGTGCTGTTGAGAGAAATCTTGAATTGATGCAAATGCACGCTGTTCTGGTGTTCCAAATAACTTGCTTTGTAAATAGAACAATCCTTTGCCAAGCAGCCCTGTCAAGATGAGGGAAACAATCACTCCGACTCCCAAGATCATCCATGAACCTAAGTAAACAGCCCCAATACTTGCGAGCAGCATTAACAATAAAAAAGCCAATAGATACAGTCTAAATCGAGGTGCGTATTCGAAATCGATATCTGCAAATAACACATCTGGGGTATTTAAGCATAATGCGCCGTAGGAGTTTCGCGTGATAATAACATCGTCATGCTGAGCAATAATCTGTTCTCTGATTGGTACGCCTTCGGCACCATTGTAGGGAACTTTATGGTCGATTTTTCGAATATTTTCACCAGCCTTGATCCTTTCAATTGCCTCGGCAACACGTTGCTCGGCATGCGATTGCGCTGCTGCAAGGTTTTGATCTGACCAACCAAAGCGTTTAATGGTGTATTGTCGCCCTGCAATCTTGGTTTTTGTTTTAGCTTCTGCCCAATGCTGTGGAACGATCATTTTATTTTTCCTTATTCTGTTTATTGGACGACGAACTTTAGGTCCGTAAATTTAATCTGTGGTTTCTTTGGGGATTTGCCAGAACACCAAGGCGGTAATGACATTAATACAGCCAAGAGTAATCAAAGTGGCGTGGAAGGCGGTGCTAATCGAGGCACTGGAAAACTGTTGACCAAATAGATTGATTAAGGTTCCTGCCAAGGCCACCCCGATACTCATGGAAAGCATCATGATCATCGACAAGAAGCTATTGCCACTACTGGCATCCTGTTGTGCTAAGTCTTTCAAAGTTAGCGTATTCATGCCCACGAATTGCAGCGAATTGAGTGTACCGAAGATAAACAGGTGTAGCACTTTCAACCAAAGCGGTGTCGCGGCGGTCATCAGTGAAAAACTGGCGATACATAAACCGACTAAAACAGTATTGGTGAGTAAGAAACGACGATAACCAACCCGTTGAATCAAGGGACGAATAATCGGTTTGGAAAATAATGAGCCGAGCACCATTGGAATCATCATTAAACCGGTATAGAAAGGTTCAAAGCCAAAGGCGACTTGCAGCATCAACGGTAAAATAAAGGGAATCGCATTACTGCCGAGGCGGGCAAAGAAATTACCCAATACGCCGATTGAAAAGATTTTGTAGCGAAATAGGCGACCATGAAACAGGGCATTTTGATGCGTATGCGCATGGTAGGCATAAGCGGTGGCTGCCAACAGTCCTGAAATCAATAAAACCACGCTGATCCAACGGGAATATTGCGATGCCGCAATATTCTCAATGCCTAAAGACAAGCCCACCATTGCGACCATTAACAGGATAAAGCCACTTAAATCGAAGGATTTGACGCTTGGCTCTTTCTGGTTTGGCATGACTTTGAACGTCATGATCATGCCGAGTACACCCATCGGAATATTAATTAAAAAGATCCAGTGCCAAGTTGTCACTTCGACGAGCCAACCTCCTAAGGTCGGCCCCATCAACGGGCCAATCAGACCCGCAAGGCTCATCAGACTCATCGCAGACAGAAATTGGGAGCGTGGGATCAGTTTTAACAGTGCCAAGCGCCCCACAGGCATCAGTAAGGCACCACCAACCCCTTGAATGACGCGGAAAAATAATAATTGTTCTAGGTTTTGTGACAAGCCACAGCCCAACGAGGCCAAGCTGAAAATCACCATGGAGCTGAGATAAATATTGCGGATGCCAAAACGATCAGCCAACCAGCCACTGAGCGGAATACAGGCCGCAACCGACAGCACATAGGCCACAATGACGCCATGCATTTGCAGGGGATTTTCATTGAGTTGGACTGCCATGGCAGGAATTGCCGTGTTGACGATGGTGGTGTCCAAGGCTTGCATAAAAAAGCCAATCGAGACCAAGAGCACCAACATTCGGAATTCAGGCTGTACCGCTTGATGTGTTGTCGTTGTCATGAGCCATGATGGATAAAAAGGCAGTTTTAGTTTAATGCAACTGTGTGTGAAATAAAGCCTAAAATTGTCAAAGAGTGGTCATGAAACTGACATTAAAGTGTCATCGAATTTGCATCACCAACGACTAGATTGGCCATACAGAATAAATTGTATGGAATTTGATCATGAAATTTAAGATTTCAGTATTACTGACAGCGTTACTGTCGGTGGGGTTAGTGGCGTGTAATGATGACAACGACAATAACAACGCAAATACGCCAACAGAAGTAGTTGAGACAACCCCTGAAACGATTAAATTAAGTTTATTAGGGCGCTATGAGACCAATGTCTTTGCCAAAAGTGCTGCTGAAATTCCTGCTTATGATGTGGCAAGCAAACGTCTCTTTGTGGTCAATGCCCAGAAGGGTTTAGTCGATGTTTTAGATGCATCTAAACCTGAAAAGCCCGTCCATATTGCAGAACTTTCTGCCCGTACTTATTTAGCCAACTCGGAAGTGAACAGCGTTGCAGTTAAAAATGGCATTGTAGCAATTGCAGTCCAAGCCGAGAAGAAAACCGATACAGGGATCGTGGTGTTTTTTAATGCCAAGGACTTAAGTTTTATCAGCAAAGTTGCTGTGGGTTCATTGCCCGATATGTTGACTTTTAGCCCCGATGGCAAAACTGTTTTAGTGGCCAATGAAGGCGAGCCAAACGATGATTACTCGGTTGATCCTGAAGGTTCAGTCAGCATTATTGATATCAGCAATATTCAACAACCCAAAGCCAGCGTAGCGGACTTTAAGGTGTGGAATTCACAAAAGGTGGATTTAATCGGCAAAGGGGTACGTATTTTTGGGCCAAATGCGAGTGTGGCTCAGGATCTAGAGCCTGAATATATAACCATTGCTGCAGACAGCAAAATTGCTTGGGTGACATTGCAGGAAAATAATGCGATTGCACGAATTGATATTGCTCAGCAGAAAGTCACTGATATTTATCCATTGGGCTATAAAGATCATGGGCAAATTGGCAATGAACTGGATGTTAGTGATAAAGATAAAAAGATTGATATCAAAACATGGGCTGGCTTGGTCGGGATGTATCAACCTGACTCGATTGCCAATTACCAAGTCAATGGTCAAACCTATCTGGTCACTGCCAATGAAGGTGATAGCCGTGAATGGTTGAAGGATTCCAAAGCCTATTATGCGGGCGATGCCAGTAAAGGCTTTGTTGAAAATATTCGAATGAAGCATTTGTTTAACAGTAAAGGCTTTAATCAGGATGGCGATTATCCAGCACATTTACAGCAACTGGCTGCAGGGGTGAAAGGGGCAAAACTCAATCCAGTGACCTTTGCATATTGTGGTGCCACAGCGACAACTGCGGGTGCATGCCGTGATGATGCAGCATTGGGGCGTCTCAATATTGCATGGAATATAGGTTATCAAACCAATGCCGATGGTTCAGCCAAGCTTGATGCCAATGGCTTGCTCACTTATGACAAGCTCTACGCTTATGGCGCGCGTTCATTCAGTATCTGGAATACTCAAGGTCAGTTAGTTTGGGACTCTGGCAGTGAGTTTGAAAAGAAAACTGCTGAATTGTTCCCGAACTATTTTAATAGTGACCATGAAACAGTGGCTTTTGATGACCGTAGTGATAATAAAGGCCCTGAGCCTGAGGGTATTGCTATCGGCACGATTGGTCAGAAAACTTTTGCTTTTATTGGTTTGGAGCGAATGAGTGGGGTGATGGTCTATGACATCACCACACCGAATAAACCGAAATTTATTGAATATTTTAGCACACGTAATTTTGTTGAAACCGATGCTGCAAAACAGGGCGATTTAGGGCCTGAAGGCTTGATCTTTATTGCTGCAAAAGACTCACCAAACGGCAAGCCTTTATTGGTGGTGGGGAATGAAGTCAGTGGTTCAACTGCGCTATATCAAGTGAATGTACAATAAGTTCTCAATATAAAAAAAGCGGATCTTTTTGATCCGATTTTTTTATGGGTCAGTTTTAGACCTCGATATGGCTGGGTGTGTTTAAGTTTTTAATCACACTTGAAATCTGTTCCAGTGTTTCACAAATAATCACTTTGGCGCGATGTTGTGGTGGTAAAAAGCCTTCTTCTACCGCATGATCAAGCTGTGCAATCAGGGCATCATAAAAACGATTGACGTTATAGATGATCATCGGTTTTTGGTGCTGATTGAGCTGTCCCCAGGTGGCAATTTCCAGAATCTCTTCAAAAGTTCCTAGACCACCAGGCAGGGCAATAAAGGCACTGGCACGTTCGGCCATCAGGGCTTTACGTTCATGCATGCTGTTGACGATATGCAGTTCGGTCAGTTTATGGTGGGCAATTTCATAATCCAGCATAAATTCTGGAATCACACCGACTACTTCACCGCTATGTTCCAGTACGGTATCTGCGACCTGTCCCATTAAACCAATACTGGCACCGCCATAGACAATCCCAAAACCTTGATTGGCAATATGCTGGGCAAGTTCAATGGCTTTATCTCGATAAATAGGCTTGTTGCCTGTACGCGAACCGCAATATAAGGCAATAAGGGATTGGGTGGTAATGGGAGTTGGGTTAATGCTTTTTTTCTCTGTCATTCTTAATACACTATTCATTCGTTTATTTTCACCTTATCATTTTCGCTGTGCTTGTCTAGGCTAAATCAGGTTTGTGACAGTTTTATGCACATTTTACATACAATGGGCTTTTGTCGCGTCTCGAAAGAATTTGAAAACATCCTCAACATAAAAAAAGATGAATTTCACTGCAATCTTGCCTATACTGAAAATCCTTTTATTAATCTTTGTACCTCTATGAGTAGTGGTTGTTGTCGCTCCGCATTGTTCTTATTTCCTAAAAAAAATGTTTTGGCTGTTTATGCCGACCTTTTAAAATCTCAACTTCATAACAATATTGCTGATTTTGCAGAGGAGTCACCTCAATGATTCTGGAATGGATGTCAGATCCAGCTGCTTGGGTTGGCTTAGCCACATTGGTGGTGCTTGAAATTGTATTGGGTATTGATAACCTTGTTTTTATTGCAATTTTGGCAGAAAAATTACCACCAGAACAACGTAATGCTGCGCGTAAAATTGGTTTAATTCTCGCCCTGTTAATGCGTTTGATCTTACTTGCCTCGATCGCATGGGTGGTGACATTAACCACACCGCTGTTTCATATTTTTGACCATCCCTTTTCTGGACGTGACTTAATTCTACTGTTTGGTGGTGTGTTCTTGTTATTTAAAGGCACCATGGAACTGCATGAACGCATTGAAGGCAAGCAGGCACATAAAGAAGAAAATCCGGTGCATGCTGTGTTTTGGATGGTTGTGGTGCAGATCGTGGTCCTTGATGCTGTCTTCTCGCTCGACAGTGTGATCACTGCAGTGGGGATGGTGAAAGAGCTTTCGGTGATGATGATCGCGGTAACGATTGCGATTGGTATCATGTTGCTGGCTTCACGTCCATTGATGGATTTCGTGAATAAGCATCCAACCGTGGTGATCCTGTGTCTTGGCTTCCTGATGATGATTGGTTTCTCATTGGTGGTCGAAGGCTTCGGTTTCCATATTCCAAAAGGTTATTTATACGCTGCGATTGGTTTCTCGGTGTTGGTAGAAATGGTCAACCAAACTATGCGCCGTAACCAAGAGAAATTGGTCACTACCACTGATTTACGTTACCGCACTGCTTCTGCCGTACTGCGTATGCTCGGTAATAAGAGCAATGGTAATGAAAGTCACAACAAAGAAGCGGAAGATGTGTTAGCGACACAGGCTTATGCCAAAGAAGTCTTTGATGAAGACAATGGGGTATATCATAGTGTCTTGGTTCAAGGGGTCTTGGGTTTATCTGAGCGTCCAGTTAAGTCGGTGATGACACCACGTCCAGAGTTGGAATGGTTAGACTTGGATGACGATCCTGCTGAGTTAAAAGAACGTTTAATGGCAATGACCCATTCGCGTTTGATCATTGCCCGTGGCGAGTTAGACAATATCGAAGGGATTGTTCTCACCCATAAAGTATTGAATGAATATATCGAAACTGGTGCGATTGATTTCAGTAAACACTTACGCGAACCTGTGATTGTGCATGAAAATGCACAAGTCCTGATGGTGATGGAGCAATTACGTCAAGCACCGTTGCAAATGGCGATTGTCCTGAATGAATATGGTTCGATTGAAGGGATTGCCACACCAATTGATATGTTAGAAGCGATTGCGGGTGAATTCCCTGATGAAGATGAATTGGAAGCAACTGCAGAAAGTTTAGATGACGGTTCTATGTTGTTAGAAGGTTCAACCGACATTCGTCACGTTTCTTTGTTATTGGGCAAAGATTTGGTCGATGAAAGCGAAGAATATTCAACCTTGTCGGGCTATATCTTATTCCATCTTGGTCGTTTACCTGAAAATGGTGACATGATTGAAGTCGATGGCTATCGTTTTGAAGTTGTGACAATGGATGGGCACAAGATTGAAAAAGTGCGCATCCTTCCGAAAGAGAAGACGACCGAGAAGTAATTAAGTTTGAGCAAATAGCCTTTGAGTTTGGCCTTGTGGTACAAGGCTTTTCTCAGGGCTTTTTTATTTGAGAATTGGAAATGACTTCATCACAAAATTGTCCATGTGGGCAGGGGCAATATGCTGAGTGCTGTCAGCCTTTGCACTTAAAACGGCAAGTCGCTCAAACTGCAGAGCAGTTGATGCGATCGCGTTATAGTGCTTTTGCATTGCAACAGATTGATTATATTTTGCAGACGACAGCCTTGGGGCAACAGCCAGCTTTAGACCGAGCTGCGATTGCAGACTGGAGTCAATCGAATCAATGGCTCAAACTAAAAGTCGTGCAACATCAGCCCAAGCTGGATAAAACACATGCGTTGGTTGAATTCAAGGCACATTATCATGATGGCACGCAAGCGCATATTCATCATGAAATTTCACATTTTGTATTACACCAACAGCGGTGGTATTTCCTTGATCCGACTCTGGATATGCAAATCACCATGAAACAACCCTGCATTTGTGGCTCGGGGAAAAAATTTAAGCAATGTTGTGCGCAATTCATCTAAGTTTGTCTTAGAATAGCGCACACTTTTACGCCTGATTTAGGGATGTAGGCAGATGTTACTCACCGTAATTTATATTATTGCCATTACTGCAGAAGCGATGACTGGTGCTTTGTCAGCGGGCCGACGTAGTATGGACTGGTTTGGTGTGGTACTGATTGCCTGTGTCACGGCATTAGGTGGTGGCTCAGTACGAGATGTATTGCTCGGGCATTATCCTTTAACCTGGGTTAAACACCCTGAATATTTGGTGCTGACCTGTATTGCTGCCTTTGTGACGATTATTATTGCCAAGTGGATGCGCCATTTGCGTAATATCTTCTTGGTACTGGATGCCTTGGGTTTAATCGGCTTTACCATCATTGGTTGCCAGATTGCGTTATCCATGGGACATGGTTTTGTGGTGTCTGCGGTCGCTGGGGTATTAACTGGAGTATCAGGTGGTATTCTGCGCGATATTCTGTGTAATGACGTACCGTTGGTGTTCCGTCGTGAGCTCTATGCTAGTATTTCCTTTGTTGCGGTAATTTGTTATTGGGTGTGCTTGGAAGTGGGTTTACCACACGATCTTACCGTGATTTTTACTTTGGTTTTTGGTTTCACTTTACGTTTGATTGCGATCTATTTTGGTTTGGAAATGCCGAAATTTATTTATAAAGAAGATGATGCGGAATCTGCGTCCTCAACCGATGAGCATTGATAAAAATTATATAGATAAGCAGATGTTAAAAAGAATTGATATAAGTCCGTTTTCTTATCATTCAATTGAGATTGATGGTTATATCCCCTTTGCTATTTATTTGAATGAAAAATCTCCAGATTTGTTTTGGAGAGCTGGTAATGGCTCTACATCTTTAATTGAAATAGGGCTTTTAAAAACAGGTGAATTGTCAACGATCAAACTTATTACCTATGATCCACAGATGATTATTCAAACGATAAAATCACCGACATCGTCAGCTTTGAAAAAAACATTCCTCCCTGTTTTTGATGTTTCGTCTTGGGTGGTAGATATGAACGATTTTTCCAGTCAGTTTAAAGATGCATTTGATACAGATTTTCAATTGCTGATTGGTCTGGATTACATCGAACTGGCATTTTCATCTATTAAAGAGAATACAATTGAATCTTTTCAAGGGCACCATTTTAGTCTGGACTTTAATGATCATGATGAATTTGCTTCTTTGCAAATTTTAAATATTGATAAAAATAAAATGACATTACTTAGAGAAAGTCTCAGGTTAGATAAGTAAAAATCTTCTGTTTAGAACCTTATCCAATTACAAATTCTCCGAACAAGACACCATTTGACGTTTAAACAACAACAAGGGCTTGTCACAACGCCTGCATCCACATAGCATACAAAACATTGACGATAATAAATGATTTTGGATGACTCGCTGAAATGACCAGCCTTGCACATCATGCAACAGAAAACCGTTCCGTAGCCGAATTCACTGAGCAGGCTTACTTGAACTATGCCATGTACGTGATTATGGATCGTGCATTGCCCCATATCAGTGATGGTTTAAAGCCTGTACAGCGTCGTATTGTCTATGCGATGAGCGAGCTTGGCTTAAAGTCGACAGGCAAACCGAAAAAATCGGCACGTACCGTGGGTGACGTACTCGGTAAATACCATCCGCATGGTGACTCAGCCTGTTATGAAGCGATGGTATTGATGGCACAGCCATTTAGCTATCGTTACCCATTGGTTGAGGGTCAGGGCAACTGGGGTTCACCTGATGATCCAAAATCATTCGCGGCCATGCGTTATACCGAAGCTAAACTTTCGGCTTATAGTGAATTATTGCTGAGTGAGCTTGGGCAGGGCACCAGTGAATGGCAGGATAACTTTGATGGTTCGATGAAAGAACCAATCACCTTACCTGCACGTATTCCCAATATTTTATTGAATGGTACCACGGGTATTGCAGTGGGGATGGCAACCGATATCCCGCCACATAACTTGCGTGAAGTGGTGAAAGGCACCATTGCGCTGATTCGTAACCCTGAAACCACCGATGAAAAATTAGCAGAATATATTCCTGCACCAGATTTACCGACCAAAGCTGAAATCATTACTCCGCCTGAAGAATTACTGAAAATTCAAACCACAGGTCGTGGGAGTTATCGTGTTCGGGCGGTGTATACAGTCGAAAAAAATGAAATCGTGATTAGCGAATTGCCCTATCAGGTTTCTGGTTCAAAAGTTGTGACTCAAATTGCCGATCAAATGATTGCCAAGAAGCTACCACTGGTTGCCGATATTCGGGATGAATCTGATCATCGCAATCCAACCCGTTTGGTGATTGTACTGCGCTCTAATCGTGTTGATGCAGAAACGGTGATGAGTCACTTATTTGCGACGACTGATTTAGAATCAAGCTACCGTGTCAACCTGAACATGATTGGGGCGGATGGCCGTCCGCAGGTGAAATCGATTCGCCGCATCTTGTTAGAGTGGATTGAGATTCGTAAGCAAACCGTGACCCGTCGTTTGCAATATCATTTAACCAAAATTGAAAAGCGTTTACATATCTTGGCCGGTCTTTTAATTGCCTACTTAGATATTGATACCGTGATTCGGATTATTCGTGAAGAAGACCAGCCGAAGCCTGAACTGATGCAGCATTTTGGTATTGATGAGATTCAAGCTGAAGCAATTTTGGAACTCAAGCTCCGCCATTTAGCCAAGCTTGAAGAAATGGAAATTCGCCGTGAGCAAGAAGAACTGGAAGCCAAAGCTGCCATTATTCGTGAGCAATTGGCAAATCCAGAATCATTGAAGAATCTTATTATCAGTGAATTAAAAGAAGACGCGAAAAAATTTGGTGATGATCGCCGTTCACCAATCGTTGCCCGTGCAGATGCGGTGCAGATCAAAGAGCAAGATTTAATGCCAGCCGAAGCGGTGACCGTGGTGTTGTCAGAAGCTGGTTGGGTGCGTGCTGCCAAAGGTGCGGAAGTGGATGCTGCTAATCTCAACTTCCGAGCGGGGGACCAGTATTTAAGTCATGCGGTAGGTAAAACCAATCAGCGGGTGTACTTCTTGGATCAAACAGGACGGAGTTATGCCTTGCCAATTAGCAGCTTGCCATCAGCACGTGGCTTAGGTGAACCGCTCAGCTCCAAACTGTCTCCAGCCAGTGGGGTCTCATTTATCCAAGTCTTTATTGAGGACGATAATAATGAATTGCTCGCTGTCAGTTCTAAAGGTTATGGTTTTAAAACCCAAGCCGCGCAATTGGATACCAATGCCAAAGCCGGTAAGGCATTCTTGACGGTTGCAGATAAGGCAACGGCTTTGCCATTGCTGCCAATTCAGCAAGCAACCCATGTCGCGATTCTCAGTTCATCAGGACGTTTATTGATTATTGATTTAGCAGAACTTCCTGTTCTGAATAAAGGTAAAGGTAACAAGTTGATACAACTTGATGAAAAAGAGCAAATTTTATCCATGACAACCCTGAGTTTAGATGAAATAATCCAAGTCGCTGCAGGACAACAGCATCTAAAACTGAAAGGGGACGATCTCCAAAAATATCTAGGAAAAAGAGCAACAAAGGGGCAACTTTTACCACGCGGATATCAAAAAGCAAATAGACTCTTCATTCAGAGATAAGGCTAGTATTCTGTGATACAAATACGTTATATATGACAATGTATTCATATTGTTTGAATAGATTGACAGGGCAATTCAAAAAGTTAAAAAAAATGTTTTGTCATGGACGTAACGTTGTTACATTTTTAAGGATTACCACTCGGAGATAATGGCATTATGGAAAAGATTTGGTTTGCTGAATACCAAAAGACAGGAATTCCAGAAACAGTTGAACTGCCTGCTGAAAACACCTCACTTGTTGATATTTTTGAACGCAATTTCCAAAAATTTGGTTCACGTGATGCCTTTATCTTCATGGATAAAGTTTTAACGTTTAATGAATTAGAAGTCGCTAGCCGTAAATTCGCTGCTTATTTACAGAGCTTAGGTTTAGCTAAAGGATCACGTGTTGCGGTCATGATGCCGAACGTTTTCCAATACCCAGTGGTTGCTTTAGGTGTATTCCGTGCAGGTTTAGTGCTTGTAAACGTGAATCCATTATACACAGCACGTGAACTTGAGCATCAATTGAATGACTCTGGTGCTGAAGTGTTGGTAATCATTGAAAACTTTGCCAGCGTTTATCAAAGCATTATTGGTAAAACACCTGTGAAGCATGTTGTGGTGGCTTCTGTGGGTGACATGTTGGGTACATTGAAAGGGACCTTGGTCAACTTTGTTTTACGTAAAGTGCGTAAGCAAATTCCAGCGTGGAATATCCCTGGGCATACCAAATTCAATGCTGCATTAAGCAAAGCCAATCCAAGCAACTACAAGCGTCCAAGCTTAACCTTAAGTGATACTGCGGTACTCCAATACACGGGTGGTACAACAGGTGTTTCTAAAGGTGCTGAATTGACGCATCGTAACCTTGTGGCGAACTTACTTCAGTGTGAAGCCATTTTCTCAAGTAAGTTTGGTGCTTCTGACAGCGCAAAAGGTGATCGCATTGTTTGTGCATTGCCGCTGTATCATATCTTTGCGTTCATGGTATGTGCGCTTTACGGTATGTACAAAGGTCAAGCGAATATCTTGATTCCAAATCCACGTGACTTGCCAGCAGTGGTTGGTGAATTACGTAAATACCAGCCTTCATTCTTCCCAGCGGTAAACACTTTGTTTAATGCTTTAGTGAACAATGAAGAATTTAAACAACTTGACCATAGCAATCTGAAGATGGCAATGGGCGGTGGTATGGCGGTATTGCCTTCAACTGCGGCAGCATGGAAAAAGATCACAGGTACAACCATTATCGAAGGTTATGGTTTATCTGAGACTTCGCCAGTTGCAACGGCGAATCCACCTGCAACAACTGAATTCAGTGGCACCATTGGTATTCCATTGCCATTAACTGAAGTTGCAATTTTGGATGATGACGGTAAAGAAGTTGCACTGGGTGAACAAGGTGAAATTTCAATCCGTGGCCCTCAAGTCATGAAAGGCTATTGGAATCGTGCAGATGAAACTGCCAAAGTGATGACTGCTGATAATTTCTTCCGTACCGGTGATATCGGTGTGATGGATTCACGTGGTTATGTGAAGATTGTTGACCGTAAAAAAGACATGATCTTGGTATCTGGCTTCAACGTTTATCCAAGTGAAATTGAAGAAGTGATTGCGAAACATCCTAAAGTATTGGAAGTGGCTGCGATTGGTGTTCCAGATGAAAAATCAGGTGAAGTGCCAAAATTATTCATCGTGAAAAAAGATCCTTCTTTAACGACTGAAGAAATTATTGCTTATGCAAAACAAAACCTAACAGGTTATAAGTGCCCACGTTATGTTGAGTTTATGGAAGAATTACCGAAGTCAAATGTAGGTAAAATCTTACGTAAAGACTTACGTAAACCAGCTTAAGAATAAAGCTAAAAAAAGCGCCGCAATCGCGGCGTTTTTTTATTTGGATTTATTTAGTACTATTTGATTTCATGAGCCAACGATCGATATACGGTCGTCCAATACCGACAATGCCGACAAAAACCACCATGGTTGCCAGTTGGAAACGTAAACGGGTTGGATCAATGCCATTAAAGCTAAAATAATTATCAGCAAGAGCATAAATTACAATGACCGCCAACCAATGCCAGAGTGTTAAGCGATAAATCCCGACCGCATAAAAGGCAATGCTGAGGATCACAAAAGTACCTAGAGTTGACTGCCAATTCAGATTTGCACAAATCACACTGAGTAAAAATGCCATGATTGGGAGTACGACTTTCAATACACGATCAACTAAGAGTTGATGCTGTCGTTGCTGTGCCAAAACATCAAACATTTCTTTTTGATCTTGCTGCTGCATAGTTTGACCTTAAAACTGTATGAAAAAACACAACTTTTACACACAAACGTGGTGTAAAAGAAACGCTTGTAGAACAAGCACAAATGAAAGTTCAATAAATTATAGATTATGATAGCATGATCAGAAGAACTTCAAATGATGGATCTCAGCATGCAAGGTATTAGCGGCATTATATTGATGATTATAGTCGCATGTTTGTTGCCGTATGTGTTTACCTTGATTGCAAAATCAAAAGGTGGTTTTCAAGCAAAAGATAATCAAAACCCGCGCGAGTTTTTAGCTAAAACAACAGGGTTGTCTGCACGCGCCAATGCCGTGCAACAAAATAGCTTTGAAAGTTTACCTTTGTTCATTGCTGCGATTTTGATGGCAGAATATATGGTTGTGCCAGAACGCTTTATTCTTACGTTGGGTTGGGCTTACATCGTATTCCGTGTGATTTATGGCATCTGTTATCTAGCCAATTTGGCAACTTTGCGTTCAATCATTTGGTTTTTCTCTCTGCTTTGTCCAATTTTACTGTTCGTGATTACTATTAAAATGACTTAAGCGCAGCTGGATAGAAAATTCTCCAGCTGTTTGCATATCTAGCATCATTTTCATTGTATTCACGTTATAATCTGTCCGATTTACATCTGACTTCACAATATTAAACGAGTGTTGATATGAGTTATAGCAATATTCCTGCGGGTAAAGACGCACCTAATGACATCTATGTCATCATCGAAATTCCTGCAAATGCAGCGCCAATCAAATATGAAATCGATAAAGATTCAGATGCGTTATTTGTAGACCGTTTCATGGGTACAGCAATGTTCTACCCAGCAAACTACGGTTATGTACCAAATACTTTGTCTGAAGATGGTGACCCATTAGACGTACTTGTTGTAACTCCACATCCTGTTGCTGCTGGTTCTGTGATTCGTTGCCGCCCAGTAGGTAAATTAAAAATGGAAGATGATGGTGGTATCGATGCGAAACTGATCGCTGTTCCACACGAAAAATTATCTCCACTTTATAAAGATGTTCAAGAATATACAGATCTTCCGCCGTTATTGATCAGCCAAGTTGAGCATTTCTTTGCTCACTATAAAGATTTAGAGCCTGGTAAGTGGGTAAAAATCAGTGGTTGGGAAGGTGCTGACGTTGCGAAAGCAGAAGTACTTAAAGCAATCGAAGCGGCTAAAAAGTAACTTTGAAATGCTGACCCAAGCTTGGAATTTTTAAAGCTTGATCATAAAAAAACTCCATTCGAATGAATGGAGTTTTTTTATTGCTTGATCAACTGTGAATTAGAATAATTTCACAGGAATATCAAGCCAGATACGCCATTCGTTGGTATCACCAATGTAGGCATTTGTTTGGTAGTCATCACTCGCACGGTAGTATGAGTGACGTAAGCGTAAGCTTGCATCTTTGGCAAAACCAGATTGAACGGTGTATTTCACTTGGTTAAAGAATTCACGTTCTTTGGCATTGTCAGTCAGGTTCTTAACTTTAATGTCCCAACCGTAAACGAATGCAGTAGTCCAGCTTAAACCAGGAACACCATAACCACCAAAGTCTACGTTATATTGAAGTTGTGCAGATTTTTCACTGTTACCAATGAAGTCAGACAAGTAAGAGTTTGGCAAATAGATACTTTGTGCACCATCAGCATTCTCACCATAGTCATAACCAGTATTGCCATTGTTTTGTTGGTAAGCCAACATCACGCTGTGAGGACCCGTGTTATAGGTTGTAGAAAGTGCCCAAATGGTGTTTTTACGATTAGACAAATCATCTGTCGTACTTGAGTAAGTGCTCGCTTTTTCATCCCACTTGGTGTGATATGCGCTCAAATCGTAAGTCAAACCACTGTTTTTATCTAACGCTTGTTTGTAGTTCACATTGATATAATGACGATCCAACTTATCTTTGCTGTCTAAGCCAAAGTAAGCGGCATTTAAGTTGTCATCAAATTTGTATTTTGCGCCCCAAACAACAGCACGATCTAAACGACGGCCATCAGTATTGATTTGGTCAGAGTACTGATCTTTAGTGAATTTACCGGCAGTTAACTCTAAGCCATCAATTTCACGGCTTGTTGCCAAAATACCTTCAAAGTATTCAGGTACTAAACGTGTTGTATTGCTTGCCAGAACAGGGATATCTAAGATTTGTGTACCGTAAGTGACCGTAGTATTCGAGATACGTGCTTTTACAAAACCGCCACCGCGCGCCCAGTGATCATAGGTATCGCCAGTATTGTCTTTACCATTTAAGCGTTCGCGTGGAATCATGCCGTTACCAGCATTATTGTTTGAGCCTAATTTAAAAGAGCCGTCACCAATCACACCAGCACCAAAACCGACTAAACCTTGAGTAAAACCAGTTTCCAGTTTCACCATTGCCGTTTGAGCATATGAGCTTGTGTCTTTGACACCATTCTTTTTGTCACGATTTAAATAACCAGTACGGAATAAAATATCCCCTTTGGCATCTTCAACAAGTCCTTTTGCTTCGCTTTGTTCGCTTGCATATGTTGAGGTAATTAACGCGGCATTAATCAAAACCGCTAAAGTAAGTTTATTTGCCTTTGGCATAGCTCGCCTCATTAAAAAAAATAAATTTGGGATAGAACCGAAATTTTGACCAATTGTATAAGTTATGCATAAAAAAGATAGATTTTTATTAAAATAATTTAATTAATATTAAATAAAATACTTATATAATTTTATGATTTGTTTCTCGTTTAAAAAACCATCAAATTAAATTTAAGATAATGATTTTTATATCTAATTTAATTTAATTTGGTTGTAAAATAAGCTGTATATTTTTTGATTTATTTTTATAAAAATATGTGATTTATTGCATTATTTTTTCTTTTTATTTAATGAGTTATTTTTTCTTTGTTTAAAAAATAAGCGTATCGGTTTGCAAAAAATACCATCCCGACGAATGACAGTGACTCATCAATCTAAAAGTTACAGACGTTCAGGCGAATTTAAGTTTTTTGCCGATGCACTTTTATGGAACACCGCCTGCTTTTTCTACACAATGCTTATATTTTAAACGCTTTGTTGCTTTTTTACTTTGCAGGTATGCCTCTTTTTTGTGCAATAAATAGTCTTTATTTTTATAGCGCTTCTAAATAGTTCAAAAAAACAGATCTGTTTTTGATAAAGATCAATTCCAAGGCACAAATGACAGAAGCTCAGCACTTTTATGGGACAAAATCGAGATTTAATGCAGTTTTTATAGAGTTGGCACAGCAATTGCTAATTACTTTTCGATGCAATTTAAAACATAAATCAGTCGAATATCCATCATGGGGGAGATCAATATGATGAAATTTGCATGTAAAGCAATCGCGTTGAGTATTTGTGCAGTGACTTCGACTTTTGCTATGGCGGAAGAAACAAATACATTATCTCAATACGGCCTTAGCTTTTCTGGAACCGCTGCTTTAACGACAGATTATCGTTATCGTGGTATTACTCAAACTGAAAGTGATCCTGCGGTGCAAGGTGGTTTTACATTGACACATTCATCTGGTTTATATGCAGGTGTGTGGGGTTCGAATGTTAATTTTGGCGCTCCAGATCCACATTTGGAGTTAGATCCATATGTGGGCTATGCGACTGAACTTCCATTTGCGGGTAAACCGACTTTAGATGTGGGTTTATGGTATTACGGCTATCCAAGTGCATCTGATCTGAACTGGTTAGAATTATATGCAAAATTAGGCTTTAAAAATGTCTTGGCATCTGGCGACAGCTTATTGGGTAGTTTGAACTATACCAATGATTTTGCAGGTACAGATGAGAATGGTTGGTATGTAAATGCGACTTATAATGTTCCTTTCGCTGATACCGGCTTCGGTGGTGTTGCAAGCATTGGCTATACCAAAGTAGATCTTGATGAAGCTTTTGGTCAAAAAGATGCTAAAGATAATTATGTAGACTGGAAAGCAGGTGTGACTTATAGCGTTAAATCAGTATCGGGTTTAACGGCTGAACTCGCAGCGGTAGGGACTAATATCGATGCGCAGACTCAACCTTATAAACGTGGTGTTGAGACAGGTGCAGTGTTTACTTTAACCAAAGCATTCTAAGTTTCTTTAAGTAAATAAAAAGCTAGCACTGTTGCTGGCTTTTTATTGATTTGAGCATTGAGATATTAAGCCTGATTAAAATATAGATAGGCCCATTCTGATAATCAGAAAGACCAAAAGAATAAGAAAAAATAATCTGATAAATTGACTGCCATAGCGTAGCGCTAAAAAAACACCCACTAAAGAACCCATAATATTACAGACGGCGATCGTTAATCCGATTGCCCACAAGACATGACCTGTAGGAATAAAAAATAAAAGTGCTGCGCTAAATGTCCCAAGGTTAACAACCTTTGCAGATGCAGAAGCATTGAGGAAATCAAAACCGAAAACTTTGACAAACAGGAAAAGCAGAAAACTTCCGCTACCAGGCCCAAAAACACCATCATAGAAGCCGATCAATCCACCAAAAAGGATTCCGAGCAAGATTTCTTTATGTCCGCATTTGAGATAAGTACTTCGTGCACCTAAATCCTTCTTCAAAAATGTATAGACAGCCATCATGATGAGTAAACAAAAAATGACATACGTCATCAATTGCTTGGGAATATAGGCAGTGGTCATCGCCCCAATAAATGCAAATATAAATGCTGCAAGCATTGTAGGAATCAGAAGTTTCCACACAAAATTGATTTTATGAACAAATTTAAAAATAGAAGATGCCGTTCCCGCCCAAACAGCTAACTTATTTGTACCAAAAACGGTCGCAATACTGTGTTGTGACAAAGCATGTAATAAGGCAGGTATTTGTACTAAACCACCACCGCCAACTGCTGCATCAATCAGACCGCCACAGAAAGCAAAGAACCCTAAAGTCAGTAGGACGGTTTCATCATTTATCATATCAGCCAGTCTTAGAATTTTTTATGTTGTTCGCACTTTTGAAAGAACAGCATGCGAATCTTGTTAGATCATTATTAAACATCGTTTCTTGTGAGCTTGCTGTTTTTTTATGCTGCTCAGTAATTAAGGTTTTGAATGAATATAAATGATTTGCTTGGCTAAAAAGGTGCTTTTTATGCGCTATGAAGGATAGGAGTCGCTCATTTCAGTTGCATGATTAGAAATATGTTGCTTTAAAAATGAGAAAATATTGAGTTAATTTTTATTAGTGTTTGATTTTATTTGTCTTTTTTTTATTTTTGTGATTTGGCACAGCAATTGCTAATTAGCTGGTGATGCAATTTAAAGCTTAAAAATCAATTGAGTATCTAAAATATAGGGGGAGACCAATATGATGAAATTTGCATGCAAGGCTGCTGTACTGGGAATGATGACTACAGTATCAACTTTGAGCTTGGCTGAGGAAACAAAACTGCCATTTTCAGGAACGATCACAGGTAATGTGAATGTGGTATCGAGCTATAATTTACGTGGTATGACCAACTCACCAGAAAGTGATACACCAGCAGTGCAAGGGGGGCTGGATTATACACATGACAGTGGTTTTTATTTGGGTTATTGGTTTTCGACTTTAACGGCTGCCTATGCTGATTTTAATACTTCGCCTACTGATGTGAAGGAAGAGAAAAAATCCTTCGAAAACGATTTTTACGCGGGCTATAAAGGCAAAATTACCGAGGATCTTGGTTATCAAATTGGGGGAACGGTTTATTACTATTATCCGGGTTGGGAATCGACAGGTTATGAAACCATCTTGGGTTTGAGCTATAAAGATTTCAGCATTACCGCGCAGACTTTGTTGAATAATGTCACCTTCGGAAACAAAGGCGATACTTATTTCTTAGCGACCTATGCGCCAAAACTTGCAGGTGGATTTACAGGTAAAGCGCAAGTTGCAGCCTATTATTATGGTGATGACGACGAGTATCTGGCTTATCAAGCCAAAGCTGGCGATGTAACTAAAACGGATTTTGCTTTCCGTCATGCAACACTGGGTTTATCACATCCTTTGGGTAATACCGGCGCAACGTGGAGTCTGGATTATATTTTTGGCGGCTATACCCGTGATGAAACCAAACAAAAGAATAAAGTGGTATTAGCTTTAGGTTATGCCTTCTAATTGAGTCTGATCCATAAAAAAGCGACCTCAAGGTCGCTTTTTTAGCTTTGCTGACCGCGGTAGGACAAGGCTTCAGTGATATGGCCACTACTGATGAATTCACTTTCTGCTAGATCTGCAATGGTTCGAGCCACTCTTAACACCCGATGATAGGCACGAGCAGAAAGGTTGAGCCGCTGTTGTGCCATTTCAATAATTTTTATTGAGCTGTCATCTAATAAGGCATGCTGTTCCAATAATTTTGGAGAGAGCGCTTGATTTAAACAATGTTGTCTTTGGATCTGTTTTTCATAAGCATTGATGACGCGCTGTCGTACCGTGTCAGAGTTTTCGGTTGGGGTACGATCCTGTAATTCTTGTGCCTGTAAAGGTGGAACATCAATATGTAAATCAATCCGATCTAATAGCGGGCCTGAAATTCGATTTTGATAGCGTTGGATACTATCCAGAGAACATTGGCAACGACTATCCTGATTAAAGGCATAACCACATGGGCAGGGGTTCATTGCTGCAATAAATTGAAAATTTGCAGGAAAAGTCATTTGCCTTGCTGCACGAGAAATCACAATTTCTTTGGACTCTAGCGGTTGACGCAAGACTTCGATGACTTTGCGGTCAAATTCGGGTAATTCATCCAGAAATAATACACCCAAATGTGCCAAGGTAATTTCACCAGGTTTGGGTTGTGAGCCACCACCGACCAAGGCAATCGCAGATGCAGTATGGTGTGGTGCGCGAAAGGGCCGTTGTCCAAAGCTATGTTGTGCATTGGCAACTGAATAAATACTGGCGACCTCTAAATTTTCCTGTGCATTGAGTGGCGGTAAAATGGAAGGAAGGCGAGAGGCGAGTAAGGTTTTACCTGTACCAGGAGGACCTTTAAATAAGAGCGAATGCCCACCAGCTGCTGCAATCTCTAAGGCACGACGTGGTCGTAATTGTCCTTTAACATCTGCGAGGTCGAGTTGATAAGAGGTTAAACCATGAATTGATCTTTGTGGTGCAGCCGTAATTTGAGAATTGCCCGAAAAATGTGCACAGACATCCTGTAGGTGATTGGCCGCATATACCTCAAAATTGGGGAGTTGGTTGGCCTCTTCTAAATTGCCATTAGGCAGTAACAGACGGTGCTGCGCTTGTTGGCAGGCCATCGCGATGGTCAATGCGCCTGAAATCGGGCGTAAATGTCCATCTAATGCCAGTTCACCAATAAATTCAAAGCCTTCAGTGCTATTTTCTGGTAATTGTCCTGAAGCAATCAAGATGCCAAGAGCAATGGGTAAATCAAGTCTAGAACCATCTTTAGGGAGATCTGCTGGGGCTAAATTGATGGTTAAGCGCTTGGTTGGAAACTGAAAACCGCTATTAATAATGGCTGAGCGGACACGATCTTTACTTTCACGTACTGCAGCTTCAGGTAGACCTACAATTGTGAGTGAAGGCAAGCCTGAACTGATGTGGACTTCAACTTCAATTTGTGGGGCGTGTAGACCCAATAAGCCTCTCGTATAAATTTTGGCAAAAGACATCTTATTATTGTTCCATTGTGGTGCTTTATTTTTAATCATTTTTCGGTGCTATTCGCACCGAATTGGTGCTTATTTTTTATTCTGAACGATTTCTTCAAGTATTTTCATTTGCTGTTGCAGCTCAGTGAGGCGTTGATTGGCCGTATTGAGAGCAGTTCGTTGGCGATCAAGCTCTTGTTTAGAGACAAGGTCTAACTTTTCGATGCTTTCACTGAGTAACGCACGTAAGTTTTTTTCTAGGTCTTTTTTAGGTTGGTCAACTTGTTGCAAAATTGCCTGTAAAAGAGTCTCAATCATAAAGTGCTCAATAGGTTATGTATATTTGCTGCTCAGTGTATCACTGCTGGCTATATTCCTCTAGCACACTTCGGGACAGAAGGATGAGTGACTGGTTGATTTCATTCAATATAGCGAAATGAAACTTATTTTCGATGCACTATCTACATCTTCAAGCCTAAATAGGTTATAAAGAAAGCTTGTGCCCAATATTTAAAAACCCCCAACCTTTAAATATTGGCATGAAAATTGAACATAAAACCTTACTGGTGAAAATAAGCCGAAGGAAAACAAACATGAAGCTTGTAACTGCAATTGTAAAACCATTTAAATTAGATGATGTGCGTGAAGCACTCTCTGAGATTGGTGTTCAAGGGATTACCGTAACTGAAGTCAAAGGTTTCGGACGTCAAAAAGGTCATACAGAACTGTATCGTGGTGCAGAGTATGTGGTTGATTTCTTACCGAAAGTGAAGATTGAAATTGCAATTAGTGATGAAATGGTGGACGCAGTCATTGAATCAATCACTCGTGTCGCAAGCACAGGCAAAATTGGTGACGGCAAAATTTTTGTCACGAATTTAGAGCAAGTAATCCGTATCCGTACGGGTGAAACTGGGCCAGATGCTGTCTAAATTGGCACAAACTTTGCTGAGTTAGAAATAAGAGAAATAGCTCACAAAATAAGGTTGGGGGACACGAATGAAAAAAATGCTTATGGCGCTCAGTCTATCTGGCGCACTCTTAGGTGGTTCAGCGGTGGTTTGGGCAGAAGATGCTGCATCAACACCAGTAACTGAACAAACTGTAGCCGTTGCTGATACGGGTGCTGCAACAACTGAAATTGTAGCCGTTGAAGCTCCAGCTCCTGAAGAGGCTGCTCCTGCTGCTGTAGCAACAGTGGATACAGGTGATACAGCTTGGGTTCTTGTTTCAACAGCATTGGTTCTGTTGATGACTATTCCTGGTTTGGCTCTGTTCTATGGTGGTATGGTGCGTAAGAAAAACGTACTCAGCACCATGATGTTCAGCCTTTCTGCGGCGATCTTAGTGAGTTTAATCTGGGTAATTGCCGGTTACTCATTGGCTTTCTCTGGTTCAGGTGCTTATGTGGGTGACTTGGGCAAGGCGATGCTGAATGGCGTTGCATTTGATGCCTTAAGTGGAACAATTCCTGAAAGCTTATTTGTTATTTTCCAAATGACGTTTGCGATCATCACTGTTGCGATTATCAGTGGTTCGATTGCTGATCGTATGAAATATTCAGCATTTATGGCATTTATCGCAGTATGGGTAATTTTGGTTTATGCACCAATCACTCACTGGGTATGGGCGGCTGATGGCTGGTTATTCAAAGCAGGCGCATTAGATTTTGCTGGTGGTACGGTTGTTCATATTAACGCAGGTGTTGCAGGTTTGGTTGCAGCATACATGTTAGGGAAACGTACAGGCCTTGGCCGTGAATCGATGGCACCGCATAACTTAACTTTAACTGTCATTGGCGCAAGCTTGATTTGGGTAGGTTGGTTCGGCTTTAACGGTGGTAGTGCTTTAGGTGCGGGTGCGCGTGCAAGTATGGCGATTCTTGTAACTCAAGTCGCTGCTGCCGCTGCTGCATTCTCATGGCTCATTGTTGAACGTCTTGTTCGTGGTAAAGCATCAGTTCTTGGTGGTGCATCAGGTGCGGTTGCTGGTTTAGTGGTGATTACGCCTGCTGCTGGTTTCGTTGGTGTAGGTGGCGCATTAATCATGGGCTTAATTGGTGGTGTGGTGTGCTTCTGGGGGATTACTGCACTGAAACGCCTGCTTAAAGCGGATGATGCTCTGGATGCGTTTGGTTTACATGCTGTGGGTGGTATCGTTGGTGCGATTCTTACTGGTGTGTTCTACAGTGATGAAATCATCAAAGCGGCAAATGTTGCACTTGCACCGACCTTTATCGGTCAATTGTGGGTACAAATTGAAGGTGTGTTAGCGACAATCGCTTATAGCGCAATTGTGACCTTCATTATCCTGAAAGTAATTGATCTGGTGATTGGTATCCGTGTAAGTGCTGATGATGAGCGTATGGGGCTTGACCTTAGCCAACATGGCGAACGTATCGAATAATCAGTGCAAGATGTGATTAAAAAAACAGCCTTATGGGGCTGTTTTTTTATGGCTTTAGGGTGCTAGTTCTGCAATTGAAGAAACTTTGCTACACTTAAGCAAAGTGAGTAAATAATCGCGCAACTATGCATTGTCCATTTTGTAACGCTGCTGATAGTAAAGTCATAGACTCCCGTTTGGCTGCCGAAGGCTGCCAGATTCGTCGTCGTCGTGAGTGTGTCATTTGTGGGGAGCGTTTTACCACCTTTGAAAGTTATGATGTGGTCATGCCTCGTGTGATCAAATCAGACGGTAAAAATGAACCTTTTGATGAGGCCAAACTACGCCGTTCTTTAATGCATGCCTTACAAAAACGTCCTGTCACTCAGGAACAAATTGAAACCGTACTCAGCGATATTCAATCGCAGATTCGCCGTCTAGGCGAACGGGATGTCAAATCCAGAACCATTGGTGAAATCGTGATGCAGGCATTATTTGCATTGGATCATGTTGCTTATGTTCGATTTGCTTCTGTGTACCAAGATTTCCAAGATGTAGAAGCATTTCGCCATCAAATTGAGCAAATGCAACAACGTGAAAATGAAGCTTAAATTCGAGAGATCATGTCTGAGTTAACCCAAGATCATTTATCTGAACATCAGCACTGGATGCAACAAGCCATTGCCTTAGCTCGACGTGGTCAATATTCGACGAAGCCGAATCCCAATGTAGGTTGTGTGATTGTCAAAGACGGTCAATTGATTGGGGAAGGCTATCACCCTAAAGCTGGCCAGCCGCATGCGGAAGTTTTTGCCCTGCGTCAAGCAGCTGAGAATGCCAAAGATGCAACTGCATATGTCACTTTAGAACCTTGTGCACATTACGGTCGAACACCGCCTTGTGCAGAGGCTTTGGTCAAAGCTCAAGTGAAAAAAGTCGTCATTGCCTGTTCTGATCCAAATCCACTGGTCGCAGGTAAAGGTGTTAAGATTTTACAAGATGCAGGTATTGAGGTCGAAACAGGGATTTGTACGGAAAGTGCAAAAACGCTCAACTTGGGTTTCTTGAAGGCCATGTCAACTGGCCTGCCTTATGTACGTTTAAAGATAGCATCAAGTCTGGATGGCCGTACTGCCATGGCCTCGGGTGAATCAAAGTGGATTACTGGCACAGCAGCCCGACAAGACGTACAACATTGGCGGGCAATTTCGGGTGCGGTCATCACTGGTATTCAAACGGTTTTGGCCGATGATTGCGAACTGAATGTGCGTGCATTAGAAGGCGTTGATCTGACAACAGTGGTGCAACCAAAACGGATCGTTTTAGATCGACAAGGGCAATTACCACTTTCTACGAAAATTCTACAGCAATCTGAAACGGTGATGGTGATGACACCATTTCGTCAAGAACTTGCTGATTTAGGCGTGATACAATTGCCACCGCAACCTTTAAACCAGTTATTGCAGACTTTGTCTCAACAATATCAAATTTATGATGTTTTGGTTGAGGCAGGTGCGACTTTATCAACGGCCTTTTTACAACAAGGATTGGTTGATGAAATGATTAGTTATGTTGCGCCAACTTTACTTGGTCAATCTGCTCGGGCTATGTTTAATGCTGAATTTAGCAAAATGGCAGAGCAGCTCCGTTTTGAGTTGGTCGATGTAACCCAACTTGGGCAAGACATTCGCCTAAGATTGCTCCCTATCCAAGAGATGATATGAATCCAGAACCATCGGTTTATCACAAACGTCGTCATGCTGCCCGTACGACTGACGAATATCTTTTTCATCAGTTAGTGCCTTATCTCGGTAATAAGCGTCGACTGCTTCACCTCATTTTAGAAGCACTTGAGATTACAGGTACATTGAATAGCAAGAAAAAGAATCCACCGATTTTTGCTGATTTCTTTGCGGGGAGTGGGGTTGTTTCGCGGTTAGCCCGTCAAAATGGCTATCGCGTGATTGCCAATGACTGGGAACCGTATAGTCATGCCTTGAACAATGCCATTTTAGCTTGTGTTGATGCACCTGCTTTTAAAGAGTTAGGTGGCTATCAGAAAGCCATTGATTATCTGAATCGCTTACCTGAGGTCAAAGGCTGGGTCACGCATAATTTATGTCCGCGTAATGATGATGTGTATGATCCTGCCCGTGATCGTTTGTTCTTCAAACGCCGTAACGGTATGCGGATTGATGCGATTCGTCAGCAGATTGCAACGTGGCAAGCGCAAGGTGCAATTAATGATGTAGAAATGAGTGCTTTATTGGCACCGCTACTGTATTCAGCAAGTTTCGTCAGTAACACCAGTGGTGTCTTTAAAAGTTTCCATCAGGGCTGGGGCGGACGTACCCAAACTGCCTTGGAGCGGATTGAATCTTTATTGTGGCTGACACCAAGTCGCTTCTGTGAGATTGGTGATCCTAAGCGTCCTGCTGCTGAAATGTGGTGTGTCGATGCACAGCATCTGGCCAATCAAATGAGTAGTTTTGAGGTTGATGTCGCCTATCTAGATCCACCCTATAATCAGCATGCCTATAGCAGTAACTATCATGTTCTGAATGCACTGACTTTATGGGATCAAGTTGACTTGCCATCCCCAGACACCAAAGGTTTTAAAAGTGGTATTGATCGAGCTTGGCGTAAAGAACGTCCAAGTCCTTATAACTCTTCTAAATATGCCAAAGAGGCCTATGAAAAGTTATTGGAAACGATTAATGCGCGTTATATTTTGACCAGTTATTCGACAGATGGAAATATTGAGCCGAAAGACTTACTGACTGCCAATTTGAAGCGCGGTAAAGTGACTTTATTGACCCAAGATGTTCCACGTTATCGGGTCAGTAAACAACGCCAGTCTGAACGTGCTCGCGTTCTTGAGTTTATTGTAATCACGGACACCCATGCCAAGTCTGGACCACCATTACGGCAGCTCTTGGGGCAGTTGTACCATTTCGCTGAATTGGGTGGTGTAGATACCACAGGTAACAGTACCCAACTGGCACTTTGGTAAAAGAAAAAACACACCATTTTGGCAACAAAGTGGTGTTTTTGTATCCAGTATTTGCTGAGTATCGGTTAATTAGATTGTTGTGATCGATTTGTAAGATAAGCCTATGTTTTTATAGTAAATATCTACCAATTTTGAGCTGG
Source organism: Acinetobacter higginsii (assembly GCF_000369525.1). GTDB lineage: Bacteria > Pseudomonadota > Gammaproteobacteria > Pseudomonadales > Moraxellaceae > Acinetobacter > Acinetobacter higginsii. The sequence goes on along the minus strand of NZ_KB850070.1, from coordinate 290,198 downwards.
TTTATACATGCGAAATCATACATTTAAATTAGAACTTAGAAAATTATAATTAATAAATAATGATTTAAAACAAATACATGGAATGGTTTTGTCTTTAGTTTTTATCGTCCTGTTCACTTAATATAAGGCTGGAAATACTTTAACCAATCGTTCAAATTTTTACCAAATGATATTGACCATATCTAAAAATAACTATAGTTTGCCGAGCTTAATTTAGGGTCTTGCCTATTTGCAGCGATGACCAAGAGAGGTTGTTATGAGTCGCTCGGAGCCCACCTTATTGGGGCAATGTGTAGCTGAATTTTTTGCTACCGCAATTTTTTTATCATTCGGTATTGGTGTGGTGGCTGCACTTAAGCTTGCGGGAGCGAGTTTAGGCTTGTGGGAAATTAGTATTGTATGGGGCTTGGCTGTTGCATTGGCAGTGTATTTATCTGCTGGCATTTCTGGGGCACATCTTAATCCCGCAGTGACTATCGCTTTGGCATTGTTTGCTGGTTTTGAAAAACGTAAAGTACCTTTCTATATCATTTCACAAGTTGCTGGTGCAGCTGTGGGTGCACTTCTGGTTTATGGTCTGTATAGCAATTTATTTGTGGACTATGAGCAAACCCATCATATGGTGCGGGGCAGTGTAGAAAGTTTAGAGCTAGCGGGGATTTTCTCAACCTATCCACATCATCTGCTCTCGCTTGGTCAGGCCTTTATGGTAGAAATGTTTATCACCATGTTATTGCTTTGGCTGATTATGGCGATTGGTGATGATAGCAATGGTTTACCGCGTGGTGCTTTGGCACCGATCTTAGTCGGTTTATTGGTTGCCGTGATTGGTGCATCTTTTGGCCCATTGACTGGCTTTGCTATGAATCCTGCCCGTGATTTTGGCCCGAAAATTGTGGCTTATTTCTCTGGCTGGGGACCTGTTGCATTTACCGGTGGACGCGATATTCCATATTTCATCGTCCCGATTATTGCACCAATCGTAGGGGCTTGTTTGGGCGTACTTGGTTATAAGCTGTTTTTTAGTCATTTTTTAGTCAACAATCCTGTTGTAGTAAAAGAAAAAGAAATTGCTGAAAAGCAAGTGTCTGAAATGTAATAAAGACCAGATCAAGAATCTGAAGGGCAGTCAACGGATTGCCCTTTTTATTTGCCTGTATTTGGACTGTACATGCCTTGTTATCTCTAGTTCTTTGCTTTAAGGTATCTTCTTTACAGTGGTACATACTGCAATAAAGATAGGTTGAAACTCCCATGTTTACAGGCATTATTGAAAGTTTAGGTAAGGTTGAGAGCCTACAGAGTGTAGGTGGCGACGTTCGTTTGCGTATTCAAACTGATTTGGATATGTCTGATGTACATTTGGGGGATTCAATTGCCACCAATGGGATCTGCCTGACTGTGATTGAATGGGGTGAAAACTGGTATGCAGCTGATGTTTCGCGAGAGAGTTTAAACCGTACCACATTAGGCCAATGGAAAGTCGGTCAAGCCGTCAACGTTGAGAAAGCAATGCTGCCAACCACACGTTTTGGTGGGCATATTGTCAGTGGACATGTGGATGGTTTAGGTGAAATTACCTTAGTGCGACATGATGCACGTTCACTGTATTTTGAAGTGACAGCGCCTGTTGAGTTAGCTAAATATTTAGCTGAAAAAGGTTCAGTTACTGTCGATGGGATCAGTCTGACCATTAACCATTTACGCGGCAATATTTTAAGTTTGAATTTGATCCCACATACCGCAGAACGTACCAATATTGGCACTTGGCAGGTTGGCAGCAAAGTCAACTTGGAAGTGGATGTCTTGGCACGCTACATTGAGCGTTTATTGCTAGGTGATAAGGCTGCGGAACAGAAAACTGAATCGAATATCAGTATGGCTTTTTTAGCTGAAAACGGTTTTTTAAAATAAAAGATGAAGTATAAAAAAGCCCAGTTCAAACTGGGCTTTTTTATTATTTTTCGTCTGAAAATTCACTATTTTTCAAGATATAGTCAATTTCATCTTGCGCGAGGGCATGTAACTTAGCGCGGAATACAGTTACCGCTTGCTCAATTAAACCTTCGGCTTCTAATTCAAGTCGTACACGGACACTTTCTAACTCTGACAGAATTTGCTGATCATCGATCACCACACGTTGAGCCTTTGAATAATCGATACTTGGCTGTTCAGGATTACTTTGATAGCGTTCAGTTTGCTGTGCAATTTCCTGATCAATATGACCACGTAAGGCAAGCAGGCTTTCAGTCTGTTGTTCAAATTGACGGGCTTCATCGGCTTGCAGTTGTGCGGCATAGGCGGCTTCAGCTGCACGCTTTTCTTCCAATGCCTTTTCCAAAGCCAGTTGTTTACGAATACGTGCTTGTTCAATCAAGTCTGCTTTTAAGTCGGCATAGGCTTGATCAATGCGCTGCTGAGAAAGTTGCTGCGCATTTTCCTCATGTTGTGTCCATGTCTGAGTCAGTGTTTGTGGTAACAGTAGATCACAAATACGTGCTAAATCATCCTGATAGGTCTGGCGGACAGCCTCAGGTGCATTTAACCAACGTTTTTTAAAGTCCTGACCTACATTTAATGCCACAAGACACTCCTCAAATGATGCTGTTTATTGCCGATTTATAATTTAAAGGTTCGAGGTTCAATACCTAAACGACGATACATTTTAAATTTTTCCCGCCCGATCTGTTTTGCCGTTTCATTATTTTCAATAATTTCGATAATGTGGCGAAAATCTTGAGTTTGTTCAAGTGCATGATTGTTAAAATTAAACACGATCCAATCATTCGACGGGGGTAATTCCGCTGAAATACACACAGGACTATGCGGCTGATCAATGCCATGTGGAATAAAGCTGAGTGGATCAAAGTTCCAAAGTTTCTCATCTAACTCCGTTTGCTGCTCTGAATCAGCGCAATACCACCAGATGTGTGGATGCTGATTCAGAATCTTACGGCATAAACGGCAAGCACTTTCGACTTGCCGTTCTTTACTATTTTCAAATAGATAAAAGCTGATTTGTGGCATGTTTTAGTTTTTCGTTGCAACACGATTTGCTAAAAACTGCATCAGTAATGGCACTGGACGACCTGTAGCACCTTTAGCTGCACCCGATAACCACGCTGTACCTGCGACATCAAGATGTGCCCAACGATAATCACGAGTGAAACGTTCGAGGAAACACGCAGCAGTAATTGCGCCACCATATGGACCGCCGATGTTGGCAATATCAGCAAAAGGAGAGTCGAGTAATTCTTGATACTCTTCCATCACTGGCATACGCCATACTCGGTCTAGTGACTGTTCGCCTGCCTGTTGTAGGTCTTGGGCAAGTTCATCATCTGGCGTAAATAAGCCACTTACCACTTTACCTAGCGCAACCACACAGGCACCTGTGAGGGTTGCAATATCAATCACCAGCACAGGGTTAAAGCGCTTGATATACGTTAAGGTATCACAGAGAACCAGACGGCCTTCTGCATCGGTATTCAGGATTTCAATAGTCTGACCGCTCATGCTGGTCACAATATCACCCGGACGAGTGGCATGGCCAGAAGGCATATTTTCTGCTGCTGCAATCGCACCGACCACATGAATTGGCAATTGTGCTTCGCATAGTGCTTGAATGGTTCCAAGCACAGAAGCTGCACCGCACATATCAAATTTCATTTCATCCATGCCTAGGCCTGGTTTTAATGAAATACCACCTGTATCAAAGGTCACACCTTTACCGACAAGCACGACAGGGGCTTGATCTACTTTGGCATTGTATTCGAGTGTAATAATGCGACCCGGGCGGTCAGAGCCTTTGCTGACTGCAAGGAAGGCATACATCCCCAAGTCCGCCATTTGCTGCTCATCAAGCACTGTGACTTTTAAAAGCGCTGGATATTGTGCTGCAAGTGCAATTGCTTGATCTGCCAAATATTCAGGGAAGCAAATATTACCTGGACGGTTGCCGAGATCACGTGCGTAGTTTTGACCTGATTGCACTGCATGAATTAGATTCAGTTGTGCATCATCTAAAGTAGTTTGGTTGGCAACAAGATGGATTGTTTCTAATACAAATTCATTTTTTTTCGATTTAAATTCATCATAACCATAGGCTGCTTGAGTCAGGCTCAAGACAAATAGTGAATGTAAATCGGTTGGAAGCGCTGACAGGTCGACACTAATTTGTTTAAATTTATTTTGTGATGATTTGATAATAGTTTGTGCGAGTTTTGCTAATTTTGTGGCTTTTAACTCGGCACTTTTTCCGAGTCCGAGCAGGTGAGCATTGGCTTGTGCGGAAATATTGGCAATTAAGGCTAAGCTTTCGTTAAAACCTGCTTTGAATTGTGTTGCGTTAAGCACTTCTTCTAGGTGATTGATTTGATATGTATTTAAGTTCTGTTGTAATTGTTCTGAATCAACCAAAATCCACAAAGATTCGCTAGACGCCTGAGTTGGGAATGCGTTATGAAGGGTAAATTTCATTGTTTGTATGGAACCTGATGAGTGAAAAATAAAGATAAGTCCATTAAACACTTTCAGATATGAGGTTGCAATCCGCAACAAGCGATAGGTTTTATATTTTTAACATTCGGGTAAACTAGCGTTACCTTCAATTGGGCTTTTTGGAAGTATTACTTTGATTATTCGGCGTTATCTCGTCAAACAAGTGGTTTCGACATCTCTCGTCGTCATAGGTTTATTAACCCTGATTATGATGGGTGGTCGTTTAATCAAATATTTTGGCGTGGCAGCTCAAGGCCGTTTAGATGCAGGCATTTTATTTAGCATCATCGGCTATCGTTTGCCCGAGTTTTTAACGCTGATTCTTCCTTTGGGTTTCTTCATTGCCTTGATGCTGGTGTTTGGTCGTCTTTATGTTGACCATGAAATGGCGGTGTTAAATGGCAGTGGTGTGAGTCGTAACCAGTTGGCACGTATGTTGTTACCGATGACGTTGGTCTATCTGGTGGTGCAAACCTGTTTAATGATTTGGATGGGACCATGGGGCTTACGTGAGTTTGAAAAACTGACCAGCACACAAGCGGTACGCACGGGCTTTGACTTGGTTCGTCCCAAGGAGTTTATTTCTTCAGGGCCTTTTACGATTTATGCAGACTCATTATCTGAAGATCGTAAGAATTTAAAAGAGATTTTCTTCTATCAAAAATCCAACCAAGAAGATAAACCAGACATCATGATTTTAGCGAAAGAAGCCACTCGTGTCGAAGTTGCTAATGATACGGCGAATGTCGTGGACTTGGTTCAAGGCCGCCGTTACGAGATTTATCCTAATCAGCCACGTTATCTTCAGGCAGAATTTCAATCTTACCGCTTACGTTTAGAAAATGATAAAGATGTGAAATTTGAAAGTGATGATGTAGAAGCATTGTCAATGTCCAAACTTTGGCAGAAACGGGATGACTCCGTGGTGCGGAGTGAGTTGGGCTGGCGTATCTTTGGGCCATTTATCATTATTGTGGGTTTGATGCTTGCTGTCGCATTGTCTGAAGTGAGTCCGCGTCAAGGGCGTTATTATCGTTTGATTCCTGCGATCTTTATTTTTGCCAGCTTAATTGTGGTATTGATCGCGATTAAGACTCGAATCAGTAAAGATGAGTTGGACATTTGGGCTTATCCAGCTGTGATTTTGGTTTATGGCATTGCAGCCGCAATTTTTGCACGTAAACAAAAATTAGCGCCTAAAATTAAGAAAAGTATGCAGCGAGTGGGGTTGTGATGTTAGCACGTCGAATAGTCGCCAAACATGTGACAAAAACCACGGTTCTAGCCATGCTCGGAACAACGCTGGTGTTATCTTTCCTACAAGTATTATTTACGTACCTTGGTGAATTGGGTTCGCTGAAACCTAACTATAATGCGTGGCAGGCTTTTCTGTTTGTGATGTGGGGTGCGCCGCGTTATTTATATGAAATCCTGCCTGTTGCTGCATTGATTGGCTCTGTTTTAGGACTGGGCGCACTTGCTTCGAATAGTGAACTGATCGTAATGCGTTCTGTTGGTATCAGTTTATGGCGAATTGTTGGTTGGGTCATGCGTTCAGCGCTGTTATTGATCGTACTGTCTTTTGTGTTGAGTGAATGGGTGATTCCTTATACCAACGAACAAGCTCAAAGTATTAAAAAACAACGCAGTGTAGCAGCTTTGGGCGAAGTCAAAGGCTATTGGTCACGTGAAGGGCAGCGCTTTATCTATATTGATTATGCCAACTCACAAGGTCAGTTACGCAATATTCAAACCATTGATTTTGATCAGGACCATCGCTTGCAGTCTTTTGTGACCGCTGAAAAAGGACAGTTTATTAAAGATGGTGAATGGCAGTTGTCCCAATCACATCAAGTGGATTTACTGGCGCAAGGCAATGCCATTAAAACGGATCATGAGCAGCAATCGCTTGGTTTAGCATTACAGCCGAAATATGTACATATGGTGACCTTGGACCCTGAAGATTTATCTCCAAGCCAATTGATTAGTTTCATGCGCTATATGGATGAATATAGCCAGGTTCCGAAGACCTATGAATTGGCCTTCTGGCAGAAAGTGACCTCACCATTTTCTTTAATTACCTTGGTGTTGATTGCTTGTTCCTTCATTTTTGGACCATTACGTCAACAGTCAATGGGTTTCCGTTTGGTGATTTCACTGTTCACAGGCTTAGGTTTCTTCTATCTTCAAGATTTCTTGGGCTATGCAAGCTTAGTGTATGCACCTTCACCTGCATGGTTTGTGCTGATGCCAGTGGTGCTGATCTTTATGGTGGGAAGCTATCTGCTCTATCGAGCACGCTAAGCTTGATGGCGAGGTTCTATGATCAGGATTGATGAAAGCCATCAGTCAGGTCATGGAGAATTCGATTAAATTTCGGTAAAATAGACCGATCAAATGACAAACAGAGAGTCCATTATGACGGATGCAAATGCTGGCAAAATTCCTCACGTTCTGGTGATTATGGATGGCGTAGGACATCGTGAAGCAGTTGAAGATAATGCTTTTTTAGCGGCAAAAACGCCAAACCTCACTGCGATGAAGGCCAAGCATCCAAATAGTTTAATCTCAGGTTCAGGCGAAGATGTCGGCTTGCCTGATGGTCAAATGGGCAACTCTGAAGTCGGTCATATGAATTTAGGTGCAGGTCGTGTGCTGTACCAAGATTTCACTCGAATTACTAAAGATATCCGCACTGGTGCTTTTTTTGAGCATGAAGTTTTAGTTGATGCTGTAGAAAAAGCCAAACTAGCAAAGGGTGCTGTGCATGTGATGGGCCTGCTGTCTCAAGGTGGTGTTCATTCACATGAAGACCATATTGTGGCAATGTGTGAGCTGGCATTAAAACGTGGTGCGACAGTATATCTACATGCCTTCCTAGATGGACGTGACACTCCACCACGAAGTGCAAAGCCGTCATTAGAAAAACTAGATGCTTTATTTGCACAATATCCAAATCAGGGTCGTATCGTTTCGATGATTGGTCGTTACTTTGCGATGGACCGTGATAATCGTTGGGATCGTGTTGAACAAGCCTATCGCCTTATGACTGAAGGTGAGGCAGTACGTGTCGCCAACTCAGCAGTTGAAGGCTTAGAGCTTGCTTATGCTGCGAATGAAAATGATGAGTTTGTTAAAGCAACACGTATTGGTGAAATTGCCAAAGTGCAAGATGGTGATAGTGTTGTTTTTATGAACTTCCGTGCCGATCGTGCGCGTGAGATTACGCGTGCTTTTGTTGAAAAAGATTTTGCTGGATTTACCCGTAAAGTCGTTCCAAACCTGTCTAAGTTTGTCATGTTGACTCGTTATCAAGCGAGTATTGATGCACCTGTGGCGTATATGCCAGAAGGACTTAAAAACTCGATTGGTGAATATCTGTCAAGTTTGGGTAAGACCCAATTGCGTATTGCTGAAACTGAGAAGTATGCACACGTCACTTTCTTCTTCAGTGGTGGTCGTGAAGATGAATATGAAGGTGAAAAACGTATTCTCATTCCTTCGCCGAATGTTGCAACCTACGATTTAAAACCAGAAATGAGTGCTTATGAAGTAACTGATGAGTTAGTCAATGCAATCAATTCTGGTGAGTTTGACCTTTTAGTCGTGAACTATGCCAATGGTGATATGGTTGGGCATACGGGTGTGTTTGATGCTGCGGTGAAAGCCGTTGAAACCGTCGATAGCTGTCTAGGCCGTGTTTACGATGCAGTGATGGCAAACAAAGGGCATATGTTAATTACAGCGGATCATGGTAATGTAGAGCAAATGCAAGACTATGATAGTGGACAGGTTCATACCCAACATACCACAGAGTTGGTTCCATTTATTTATGTTGGTCCAACACAAGCAACGATTGCTGAAGATGGCGTACTGGCGGATGTAGCACCAACACTCTTGCATTTGATGGACATTCCTGTGCCGCCTGAAATGCAAGGCAAGAACTTAATTACTTTAAAATAAGGTGAATCAATGACCCAGCACAACAACATTTACCGAGCGTTATGTGCAAGTGTGTTGATGTGTTGGGGACATAGTCTCTCAGCCGCACCAATCACCCATTCTTCTGGGTGGTCGAATGAAGACTCCAAGTCTGGTAATGCTGAAGTCCCGATTGAATCTATTCAACAATTTGTACAGATTTACGGCATCGTCAAAGATAACTATGTCGATAAAAAGTCGGATGATGCTTTATTCCAACAGTCGATTAAGGGCTTGGTCAGTGGTCTAGATCGTTACTCCCGTTATTTATCTGCGGAAGAATATCGTCAACTGATTCAATATACAGAGGGTGATTTAGCTTCTGTCGATTTCAATTTAAATTATGATGCACATTCGAAAACGTGGCAGATTCAGGATCTTAAGTCCGGTTCGGATTCGAGTAAGCTCGGTTTACGCAATGGACAAGTTATCCTAAAAGTGGATAACCAAGAACTGAAAAGCTTAAATCAAGACCAAGTACAAGGTCTGCTCTATGGCTCGATTGGAAGTACTGTCCAGATACAAACAGAGAATAATAGTACGACCATTTTGGTGAGAAACAAGAAAGTCGAAACTGATATTGAACCCGTTTTATTGCACAATCAGGTATTGGTGCTGAAAATACGTGTTTTTCAGCAAGATACGGCGAATGAGATTAAACGTTTGATAGAAGAATATAGTTCGACCAAACTTAAGGCCGTGGTATTCGATTTACGTAATAATCCAGGGGGCTTGCTTTCGGCCTCAGTCGAAGCGGCTGATCTATTTCTAAATCAGGGTTTAATTGTCACGACTAAAAGCCGTTCTGAAGGTGATCAGCAATTCCAAGCACTTCCTTCTAATGAATTTCAAAATATGAAATTAGGCATTTTAATCAACCGCCGTTCTGCTTCTGCTGCTGAAGTTTTTACAGCGGCATTAAAAGAGCATAAGCGTGCATGGGTGGTTGGCGAAAATAGTTATGGCAAAGGTGTGGTACAAAAGTTATTCCCCTTACCAAGTGGCGCTGCATTGCAGATGACGGTATCGCATTATTACACTCCCAATGGCAATATGATTGAAGGTCAAGGTATTCAGCCAAATCAGACCTATGCTTTGTCTGCCGAGATGAAAGAAGATAATTATCTTGAGCATGTCACAGATCTGGTTTTAAAAAGTAGATATTAAAAAAAGCCCCTCAGTTGAGGGGCTTTTTTTAATATTGATTATTCATCATCTTCAGTATCTAAACCGAATTTTTTCAAACGGTAGCGTAACGAACGGAAAGTCATTCCCAACTTCTTCGCGGCTAAGGTTCGATTCCAATGGGTGAGATTTAATGCATTCAGAAGAATTTCTTTTTCAATATTCTCCAAATAGCGCTCCAAACCTTCGGGTGGAAGCTTCTTTGAACTCATGTTTGGACTTGCAGAATATTGCGGTGTTTCAACTTCTTCAGTTGTCGTATTGGAAAATGAGGGTGCTGGGTTTGCCAATGAACTACGTAAAGGTGCAGTTTGGAGATGTGCCAAATCAATATTGTCATCGTCACTCAGCGTAATCGCACGTTCAATAATATTGCGTAATTCGCGCACATTACCTGGGAAATATTGCTGTAATAAGAACTGCTCTGCACGTGAAGATAACGATTTTGCAGTGAGGTCCCATTCTTGACTAATCTTTTGAATAAAGTGATTGGCCAATAACAAAATATCCTGTCCACGTTCACGTAAAGGTGGCAGTACGATATCCATCACATGAATACGGAAGAACAAATCCTGACGGAAACGACCTTGCTGTACCAACAGTTCCAAATCTTGGTGACTGGCACTAATCACACGAAAATCCACATCAATCTCTTGATCTGAACCAACGGGACGAATTTTCTTTTCCTGTACGGCACGCAGCAATTTGACCTGCATATTTAAAGGTAGTTCGGCAATTTCATCCAAGAACAAACTCCCGCCGTGTGCAGACAGAATTAAGCCTTGCTTGTCCTGAGTTGCGCCAGTAAAACTGCCTTTTTTATGCCCGAATAGTTCACTTTCCATCAATTCAGTTGGAATCGCCCCACAGTTAATCGCAATAAAAGGGCCTTCGCTGCGATTACTTAAACGGTGGACCAGATTCGCAACCACTTCTTTGCCTGTTCCTGATTCACCTGTAATGAATACTGGGGCCTGGGAACGTGCAATTTTCTTTAAGGCAATGCGGAGCTGTTGAATGGGTGCAGAACGTCCAATTAATAGCTTATTCTCTAAAGCTGTTTCGGCTGCCTCTTGTTCAGGCTGTGGACGGTTCAATGCTTTCTGAATCAATTGATCCAAATGCATCTGGTTGACAGGTTTACTGACAAAGTCAAATGCACCTGCTTTTAAGGCTGAAATGGCAATATCCATATTGCCGTAGGCAGTCAGTACCGCAATAGGTGTATTGGGATAGTTCTGTGTCACGTGTTTGACCAGATCCAAACCATTGCCATCTGGAAGATTTAAATCTGTTAAGCAAGCATCGTACTGGAATTCAGTAAAGAACTTTTTTGCCTGTTCGACCCGATAGGCGAGATGTGTCTTGATGCCCATACGCGCCAGCGTCATCTGCATTAAAAGACATAAATCTTCTTCGTCGTCTACCAATAAGACGAGTGGTTGTTTTGTTGCCATTTCCCCGAGAAACCTAATCTATAAATCAATGAGTTTTTGAGCATTCAATCCTGAAGCATGCTCCTTGTTGTCGCTCTATATAAGTGAGCTTTGCATGATTTGCCTCACAAAAAGTATGAGACAAATACAATCCTAAACCAGTTCCTTTAATTTCGGTACTAAAAAATGGTTTGAACAGTTGAGAAATATCCCGTTTTGAGACACCCGTCCCAAAATCGATGACATCAATGCAAGTTCGTCCGTCTTTTTCGTGCACCTCGACTTCAATATAAGGCGCGTCAGTTGCATTATGTCTTAACGCATTTCTAATTAAATTAATCAGCACTTGGCGTAATTGTTTTTCATCAAATAAGATGTTGGTTTGCTCTGTGAGTTTAATTTGAATTTGTTGTTTAGCATCTGCAAGATCTTCATTGAGTAAACTTTCAAAGAAGGAGCTCAGATCAATTTCTTGTGCTTCTGTCGGTTTATTTCGTGCCATTGCTAAGGTGTCTTGCACGATGCTATCAATCCGTTTGGCTTGTTTGCTAATCATGCGCGACAGCATTTCTTGTTGGTGGGTATCACTGTCTTTGAATAATTCATTGGCTTGCACAATAGCAGCCAAAGGATTGCGAATTTCATGGGCAATACTGGCTGACAGCTGACCAAGTGCGGCGAGTTTCAATTGCTGAACTTGCTGAGTCAGTTTCTGTGCATCTTTTAAGATCAATAACACTAAGGCTTGTTCAGGAACAATTAGATGCTTAACCCGAACGTTGATGGTGTATGAACTTTGCTGTGATTCAAAACTGAATTCTTCGCCATCTTCTAAGTCACTAAACTGAACCAGTTCAAATAAGTCGGGTTGTAATTTGATCAGTGGCGTTTTTTCTAAGGAAATCGGTAAATGGATACCTAATAGCGCATTGGCTGCAGGATTGGTTAATACGATATGGTTACTTTCATCCAGTACTAAATAGCCATCTTCGATTTGTTCTAAGATATAGCGGTTAATATTCTGTAGTTGATGGATTTCAATGGATTGATGAAAGGTTAAGGTTTCTAGAATTTTAAAACGCTGTACTGCAATACGACCAATGGCATGAACTACAAAAAATAAAAACGCCAGAAAAACGCTATTTCCGAGGTGATTTAAATTATTGGCCTCAAAAAAGTCACCTAAAAAACGTTGGTAAACCACCATAATGACGGCAAATAAAGTAATAATCAGCGACAGGTGAGCGTTTAATAATATCGCAGAAGAAAAAATAATAATGACGTAAAGCAAGCTGAGTTGCAGATTTGGACCACCTGCAGAGAATGTGATTAAGCTTAGGCAAATGACATCAATCAGAAAGATAAAAATCAACTGCTTTGAGGTCTGTATCGGGACAAGATGTAGTAAAAACAGTTGAAAAATATTGAATGCGATATAGCAAATCAAGGTATAAAAATATAAGAAGGGATAAACATAGTTGCTGGAAAGTTGTTCAGCAGTGAGTAAATAAATTAACAGCAGGCTAATCGAAATGATTAGCCGATAGCCACTATACCAAACCCCAAGCCGATAGACAGTTTGTGAGACTGACGACGCAATTTTCCCTAACATAGGCGCTTACTGTTATTTTAAGGTTTAATGAGTCCATAACGAATCGCAAGATGGGTGAGTTTGACATCACTATCAATGCTCAATTTTTCAAAAATACGATAACGATAGGTATTTACAGTTTTGACGCTTACGAATAATTTGTCAGCGATTTCTTGAGCACTAATACAATTCACCACCATCATGGCAACTTGCATCTCACGTTCTGATAGTGCATCAAAAGGAGATTGTTGTGTATCTGAAAGATAGGAGCTGGCCAATTGTTCAGCAATATCTGCACTAAAGTATTTTCCGCCTTGCATGACTTTGTTGATAGCACGAACCATTTCAGAAATCGGTGCACCTTTGGTGATATAGCCTTTCGCTCCTGCTTTTAATAACAGGGATGGATAGGGTTCTTCAGCAAGACCGCTGACGGCAATCACTTTGGTTTCAGGTGCGCTTTGTAATAAGCGCCGAGTAGTTTCCACTCCACCAATACCTGGCATATTCACATCTAACAACACCACTTGCGGGTGTTTCTGACGGACTAAGGCAATGGCTTCTTCACCTGATTCAGCTTGCCCAATGACCTCTACATCAGGGTGGTCTTCCAACATACGACAAATTCCTGTACGTACGAGTTCATGATCATCAACAACGAGAACAGTGATCAAGAAGACCTCCTTTTTTCAAAAAAACTGGTTTTTTGTTACATAAAGCAAAATTAGCTTGCAATGAAACGACAAAATTAGCAATCCTATTCTTCGTTTTTAGCGAATAGTTGTACACAATTGTGTCTATAAAAGCTTTACCCGATTTGTTTAAATGTAAGGCATAATGGTATTAAGCGCAAATGTGCAGCGTCCTGAGTTGAGTATTGTGTCGTGAAAAATTCTAAAAAATCTATCATGCATGTTTTAAGCATGTCTATCTTGTTGGCCTGGAGTTCAACAAGTTTTGCTGAACTAGTTGTGAATAACAATCCAGCTTCTTCGCGTGTGAGCGGTTCAGCTTCGATGAATTGGTCTGCAACTGATGCAAGTCAGTTGATGGAAGATGATGATCCAGTAGAAATTAGCCCACAAGGTTCAACCTCTGTTACCACGACATTGCGTAATGGCGGTTCAGCAACAATTACATCTTCAACGGCGCCACAGTCGTCGACACAGATTCGCGATACCTTTGGGTATAGCAGTCAGCCTTCAGTCAATGCACGTGCTGCTTTGGTGATGGACGCGCAAACGGGTGAAGTACTGTACAGTAAAAACAGTAATATGTCGGTACCCATTGCATCGATTACTAAGTTGATGACGGCTGTCGTCACGGCAGATGCACGTTTAAACATGTCAGAAGAAATTACGCTAGAGTCAATCGATTTTGCTGGTGCAGGCGGTAAGAACTCAAGTTCAACCCTACGTGCAGGCGATACCATGAATCGCGCAGAAGCACTTTTGTTTGCATTAATGAAGTCTGAGAATCCAGCTGCAGCTGCATTAGCACGTACCTATCCAGGTGGTCGTTCTGCATTTATTGCGGCAATGAATGCAAAAGCGAGGCAATTGGGTATGACATCTACGCGTTATGCTGAATCTACAGGTTTAGATCCACATAATGTTTCTTCAGCACGTGATTTGGGTATTCTGGTGAGTACCGCTTCACAATACGGCTTGATTCGTCAATTCTCTACCACACCGACCTACGACTTTAATTTAGGTTATCGTGTGCTGAAATCCAATAATACCAATGCGTTGGTACGTAATGGCGGTTGGAACATTAATTTGTCAAAAACAGGTTATATCAATGAAGCAGGTCGTTGTGTAGTGATGCATACCACTGTGAATTCACGTCCAGCGGTTGTGGTGTTATTAGGTGCGCCAAGTTCGCAAGCACGTAATAGCGATGCAACGAATTTATTAAGCTGGTTAAGCACTTTGCCAAAACGCGTTTAGTTCTCTTAAGTCAAAAAACTCCTCTTTATGGGGAGTTTTTTTATGCCTGAATAATGCGACACAACTTGTCTTATTTCAATAAATTATGTTCGTTTTTTGGGCCAGAATCGGCTAATGTGTGCATACAACAAAAAATGATGACACACCATTATGAATGCGATGCAACACGCACGGATTTCTGCAAAACGCTGGGGTGGGGAACCCGAAGACTACTATGAATTACATGCGTTTATAGACAGTACCAAAAGCCTATGTAGTGATGCACGACATCGAATTTTGCATACCTTGTGGGGCGTAAATTCGGTTGTGGTTCCTGTGTTTGGGCATAGCCTTCAAAATAGTGCAGGCAAATCAATTGATATTAAAGATTTGTGCGAACGTGATCATTTATTGGTGGATTACCAACAACGTTTTATTCCGACACTCAATGATTTTGTAAATGCGATAGACGCAAGACAATTGCCTAAGAACTTTGAACAGCATTTAGAACAATTACATCATGATTATGTGCAGGACAAAACACTTTCACAATTAATGTTATCGCCTTTAGCACTAACAGGAAAATTATATTCGCTGTTGCTCACTCATAATAGTTGGTTTATCTACGATATTTTGCCAAGGATTGGGCAACAGCTGAAACTGGACAATATTGTGTATAGCCCCGCTGATTTTTTTAATGCCATGCATTTTGAATTATGGATGGATAATGGCATGGCAATCCCTGCAAGTGCTCAAGCATTACATCAAATAAAACAAACAACTCAATCATAAATGAATTAAGGGGAACACCATGACGACTTACGTAATTCGTGCCAAATACTTTGGTTATAACGATGAAGTGTTTTATGTGGCAGGCAATCGTATTGCCAATGTTTTTGAGGATAAAGCCCAAGCCGAAGCTGCATATAAAAAGCTTGAAATTGATGGGGCGAGAGATTTTGCCCTGTATGAAGTGGAATCCCTGTTTGATGCAGATGAAGTATTGCTAAAACAACTGGATGATTTTGTGTTTTCACGTTGTGGTGAGCATGTCTGTGAAGATGGGGATATTTCAGATGATGTATTACCTGAAAGCTTAAGCGATGAAGATACCTTTGAATTTATTCAATTGGCAGGAATGCAAAAATTTCAACTGGTACAGTTTGAACATGAGGCTCGGTTTTATGCGCTTTGGTCAGTCAAAAAACAGAAATGGGTGGAAGAGCATGATGAGTTTTTTGCCAGTTTGGCTTATGCAGATCAACCTGAGCAATTAAAAACCAATGTTGGAACTATTTTTGCAGATTATGACTATGGTGATATTCAGCTTAAAGGCTCACTTGATGATTTGTCTGATCAGCCTGTACTCTTACAGGCAATGATCACAACGCAATCGGGTTTGAAATACGACCAGAAAAGCCAAATTTTAACAATTATGCAGGGTTGGGAAGAAGAAGCTTTGTATGCGGTTAATCCTTTACTCAAACAACCATTATTTGAAATCAAAGAAATTGAGCTTGAAGAAATTCAAAGGATCGAAAAAGAATTGGCTAAGCAATATAGTTACGATGAAGATTATGAATACGAAGAAGAATAAGGCTTATCTTTAGCCCATAAAAAAACCAGTTGCAGGCAACTGGTTTTTTTATTTCAGTATGTATGCTTACATATTTGAAAGAATTGAATCTTTCACTTGATCCATCGTCGCGTCAATTGACAACATCACGGCATCAGCACATTGTTTGATTGCAGTGTCAGGATCTTTTAAGCCATTGCCTGTAACAGTACATACAATCACAGAACCTTCAGCAATTTTACCTGCTTTCAGGTCACGGATCGCACCACCGATAGATGCTGCTGAAGCAGGTTCAACAAACACACCTTCATACATTGAAAGCAAACGTTGTGCTTCTAGAATTTCAGCATCAGTCAGTTCATCAAACCAACCTTTAGAATCACGTACCACTGCTTTAGCATGGTTCCAGCTTTGTGGATTACCGATACGAATTGCTGTTGCAACCGTTTCTGGGTTCTCTACAGGTGCACCACGTAAGAATGGGGCAGCACCAGAAGCTTGATAACCAACCATTGTTGGTAAGCCTTCTGGTTTAGGACCAGTGAATTGATCTGTTGCAGCATCGTAAATCACTTGCTCAAACTGATCTGCAGGTTGGTTTGCAACCGCTTCGGTATAACCCATCCAGTGTGCTGTGATGTTACCAGCATTACCGACTGGTAAGCAGTGATAATCAGGAGCACGGCCCAATGCTTCTACGATTTCATAAGCAATGGTTTTTTGACCTTGCAGACGGTATGGGTTGATTGAGTTTACAATCGTTACAGGTGCTTGATCTGCAACTTCTTTGACCAGACGCATGCCGTCATCGAAGTTACCACGGATTTGCATAGTGATCGCGCCGTACATCATTGCCTGCGCCATTTTACCCATGGCAATTTTGCCTTCTGGGATTAATACGAACGCTTTAATACCTGCACGTGCTGCATACGCTGCTGCGGCTGCTGAAGTATTACCTGTAGATGCACAGATAATCGCTTTCGAGCCTTCTTCAACTGCTTTGGTCACCGCCATGGTCATACCACGGTCTTTAAATGAACCGGTCGGGTTCAGACCTTCGTATTTCACATAGATTTCTACGTTTTTGCCAATAATACGTGGAATGTTCTCTAGTTTAATCAGTGGGGTATTCCCTTCACCTAAAGAAATTGCGCGTGTAGTTGCAGACACAGGTAAACGGTCACGATAACGATCTACAAGACCAGTATAACGATTGGCATTCGACATGATGGTGTTCCAATATGAGGTAGAGCGGGGTGAGGGAAGTCATTTTCCCTCAACCTGATTAACTATCGAGCGATTCTAAACGAATTCTTACGATTTCGCCACGAATTGCAGGTAATGCTTGAATTTGTGCTAGTGCTTCATCCATTTTTGATTCAACGATCGGATCCGTTAAAATCACAATAGGAATCAAGTCTTTTAAGCGTGATTGCTGCATGATGGCATCAATACTAATGCCTGCACGGCTGAGAATCGTCGTGACATCAGCCAATACGCCAGTTTGGTCTTCAGCATTGAGACGGATGTAATAACCAGTGGTCATTTCTTCACGGCTCAAGATTGGCACGTTAGTCAATGCTTCAAAAGCAAGTTGAGGAATGGTACCTGCACCGTCTTCGGTATATGAAATATCACGAACGATATCAATCACGTCAGCAACCACAGCAGAAGCGGTTGGACCTGCGCCTGCACCAGCACCGTAATACAAAGTAGGACCAACTGCATTGGCCTGTACCAAGACTGCATTTTTAACGCCATTGACGTTAGCAATCAATTCTTCAGCAGGAATTAAAGTTGGATGTACACGTAACTCAATGCCTTTATCTGCACGACGTGCGATACCTAAGTGCTTGATACGGAAACCAAGTTCCTCTGCATATTTCACATCTTGCGCAGTGATTTTGCTGATGCCTTCGGTATAGACCTTATTAAATTGCAATGGGATACCAAAAGCACATGACGCCAAAATCGTGAGCTTATGTGCAGCATCAATGCCTTCAACATCAAAGGTTGGGTCAGCTTCAGCGTAGCCAAGTTCTTGCGCTTCTTTTAAAACGTCTTCAAAGGCACGGCCTTTTTCACGCATTTCAGTCAGAATGAAGTTGCCTGTACCATTAATGATGCCTGCAAGCCATTCGATATGGTTCGCTGCGAGACCTTCACGGATCACTTTAATGATTGGGATACCACCCGCAACAGCTGCTTCATAGGCAATCTGAACAGCATTGTCTTCTGCTGCTTTAAACAGTTCATTACCATGTTCAGCCAGTAAAGCTTTGTTTGCAGTCACAACCTGTTTGCCATGTTTAATGGCTTCCATGATGACTTCATAAGCAGGATGAATGCCACCCATGACTTCGACCACCATATCAACATCTGGTTGACGGACGATCTCCATCAAGTCATCGCTTTGTTTAATGCCTTCGAGTTGTAAATCTGGACGTGGACGGCGTGTGCCTACGTGTGTAATTTGAATTTCTCGACCGGTACGGCGTTTAATTTCCGCAGCATTTTCTTGTAGTAATTTAAGGGCTCCACCACCTACAGTACCAAGACCGAGTATCGCCAGACGAACTGGTTTCACGTTACACTCCATTATATTCAATCATTTTAATGAAGCTTGATCATAGCTAAAAAAATGCGCAGACACTAGGGCTAAGATCATCTTTAATCTGTCGCCCGAGTCTTTGTGAATGTGTGGTGTAGTTTGAACTTATTTGTTTAAGCGTTGTACGATTTCTTCAGGCGTCATATAACCCCCTAAATATTCGCCATCGACGTTATAAATGGCTGGTGTACCATTCACGCCCATATTTAAACCCAGTTGATACTGGTCACGAACAGGGTTCTTACATTCAGCAGCCGAAACTGGTAAGCCTTTGGCAGCTTGATCGAAGGCAGCCTTACGGTCTTCACTACACCAGATCGCTTGCATGGTTGGCATGAACTGTTCGCCACGTGGCCAGGCGATGTAACGAACTTCGATTCCTTTGGCATTAATCTCTGCTAAGTGTTCATGCAGTTTATGGCAATAAGGGCAGCTTGAATCTGTAAACACATAAATCACATGTTTAGCTTTGCCACCTTGTGCAGGATAAACGATTAAGTCTTCAGTTTTGAGTGAGGCTAAATGTTTTTTATTTTCGGTTGCTTGTAAGGCATCGCTGACATTGTGCAGTTGTTTATCACCTAAACGCACCACATCACCTTGAATAATGTATTGACCATCAGCAGTGGCATAGACTGAACCCATCCCTTCCAGACTCACCCAATAAAGGTTTGGAACTTCAGTTTTTTTGATGCTCAGGATTTTCGCGTTGATATTGGCTGTTTTAAAGTTTTTTTCTAAGGTCGAGACCAAACGCTGTTGTGCATTGCGTTCGTTTAATGTTGATGCTTCACCTGTCGCTGGTGCACTTGCTGTGAGCGCATCTTGTTTTTGTGCTGAGTTTTCTTTTGAGCAAGCACTGACTAATAATGTTGATGCTAATGTACAAGCAATTACAAGCTGAGACCGAGTAAACAACATATAGAACCTTTTTTGTACGAATTCATTTGTATAAGGGGCCTAGCATAACAAAAAAAATGAATCACTTCGTTAAATCTTGCATAGGCTCTGTGAACAGCATCAAGTTTTGCTTGAATCCTAGATAAATGGTGGTTTTAGCCCCGTGGATGGTATTTACCATGTAATTCTTGCATTCGCTGTTGCGCGACATGGGTGTAAATTTGCGTAGTAGATAGGTCACTATGTCCAAGTAGCATTTGTACCACACGTAAATCTGCGCCGTGATTGAGTAGATGAGTTGCGAAAGCATGGCGTAAGGTATGGGGAGACAATTCCGCTTGAATATTAGCTTGTACGGCATAACGCTTAATCGCATACCAAAAATTCTGTCGACTCATGATACCGCCATGTTGAGTGAGAAACAGATAGTCCGTGCTGCTTTTATACAGCTGTGGACGTGACTCAGCCAAATATCTTTCGATCCAATCACAGGCAAATTGACCCAGCGGAACGAGACGTTCTTTATTGCCCTTACCTGTGATTCGAACAAAGCCCTGTTTTAAGTTGATCAGTTCTAAACGTAAATTTAGTAATTCTGAAACACGTAGACCACAGGCGTACAGGACTTCGAACATGGCACGATCACGTAGGCCTAATGCTGTATTGATGTCAGGTGCATTGATTAATGCTTCTACATTTTGTTCAGATAAATCCTTGGGCAAGGCACGACCAATTTTAGGGGAATGGTGGGTGGCAACAGGATTATCGTCCAGTAATTTTTGTTCTCTTAAAAACTTATAAAACTGCCTTAAAGCAGAGAGACAACGTGCAATCGAACGAGGGCTTTTCCCTGCTTTGGTGAGGGCGATCAGAACATCCGCAATGTCATCACTAGACCATTGTGGTAATGCGGCGGTTTGATGTAATTCAGCACATTGAATCAGGTCGGATAAATAGGCGTTACGGGTATGTGGGCTCACGGTTTGAGCCACTAGATAATCCCGAAAACCCTGTAAAAAACTCAAATTTTCGGGGATGTTAACTGCAGCGGGAATACGAGGCTTTTTATTTAACATAAGGCGTTGAAGATATTTCTCAGTGAAAGAGGGGCGGGTATTTTAGGGAGAACGCTGCCCTGATTTATGTTTAGTTGAATTGCACTGTAAAAGAAAAATGAATTGTTGTCGATCTGTCACAGAAGCAAATGCCACTGAGATTGGTTTTGGTAATTATTCTCATTTGCTTGTATACTAGCAAAAAAGGGTTAAGGGTTAGAAGCGGTGCGATTGTCAGCATTAAAAGTCAAGCAAACAGCGATGATTACGAAAGTAAATCGCGTGGTCGATGAGACAGAACAGCCAGATTTAGTTGCAGTTCGTTTAGAAAGTTTAGGCTTTGTGCCAGGTACACAAGTACAGGTGATTACCAAAGGCATCTTTGGTGGGGATCCGATTCTAATCCAGCTCGGTTTTACGCGTTTTGCGTTACGAAAAGCGGAAGCGGATAAAATTGAAATTCAACTTGAAGGAGCACCTGCATGAGTGATGCGTTACGTGTTGCCCTTGTGGGAAATCCAAACTGTGGTAAGACATCTTTATTTAACCATTTGACTGGTACACGCCAAAAAGTTGCCAACTATGCGGGTGTGACGGTTGAACGTAAAGTCGGGCACTTTCAGCTTCCTTCGGGGAAAGCGGTGCGTGTTCTGGATTTGCCAGGAACCTATAGTTTACAGGCGACCAGCCCAGATGAAGAAATTACCCGTGATGTCTGCCAAGGTAAAATTGCGGAAGAAGGGCAACAAGATGCCTTCTTGTGTGTGGTGGATGCAACCAACTTAAAGCTACATCTTGGTTTGGTGTTAGAAATTATTGAGTTGGGTCGTCCTATCCTTGTGGTGTTGAATATGATGGATGAAGCGCGTCGTCGCGGTATCCAGATCAATACACAAAAACTTTCTGAGCGTCTCGGTGTACCTGTGGTTGAAACGGTTGCAGTACGTAGCTCGGGCATTGAAAACTTATTGCACGCATTGGATCAAGGAAAGTACTCTGTTCCTCAGACTGAGCTCAGTGGTCTGGCAGGCACGCCACATCAAAAAATTGAAGTGATTTTCAAAGATGTGGTGAACTTTGTTGATCAGGAAGATAAGCGTACTGATTTTCTAGATAAGATTTTCTTACATCCAGTGCTTGGCCTACTGAGCCTTGCAATCATGATGTTCATCGTTTTCCAAGCTGTTTTTTCATGGGCTGAACCATTTAAGGGCGCAATCGAAGATGGTGTAGTGCCATGGTTGGGAGAGTGGTTGACGGAAACAATTAGTCATCCTGTGCTGCAAAGCTTGTTGGTTGATGGTGTGCTTGCTGGTGCGGGGACTGTGGTTGCATTCTTACCGCAAATTTTAATCCTATTCTTCTTCATTCTTGTATTGGAAGAGTCGGGTTATCTACCACGTGCCGCATTTTTGCTTGACAAATTGATGTTCAAAGCGGGTTTGAGTGGGCGCTCTTTTATCCCGTTGTTATCGAGTTTTGCTTGTGCAATTCCAGGCATTATGGCAACCCGCAGTATTAGTGATCCACGTGATCGTTTTACCACGATCATGGTTGCGCCGTTAATGACCTGTTCTGCACGCTTGCCTGTTTATGCCTTGTTGATTGGTGCATTTATTCCAAGTGAAACGGTATTGGGGATCTTTAATTTGCAAGGTCTGGTGCTGTTCGGTTTATATATGGGTGGCATTGTAAGTGCGCTCTGTGTTGCATTTGTGATGAAATTTTTGCAAAAGGACAAAACCCAGCATGCGTTGTTGATGGAATTACCAAGCTATCGTTTTCCTGATATGAGAAGTGTGGCAATCGGTTTACTAGAGCGTGCAAAAATCTTCTTGCGTCGTGTTGGTGGAATCATTGTTGCCTTGACCGTAATTCTTTGGTTCTTGTGTACTTTCCCACAAGCTCCTGAAGGTGCGACGCAACCTGCGATTGATTATAGCTTGGCGGGTATGCTTGGGCATTTATTACATCCAATTTTTGCGCCTTTAGGTTTTAACTGGCAGATTGTCGTTGCACTTATTCCAGCTATGGCGGCACGTGAAGTTGTGGTTGCTGCTTTGGGTACCGTGTATGCCTTATCTGGGGCAGATGATGATGCAGTTGCACAAGGTTTGACTCATCTGATCAGTGCTGATGGTTCGGGTTGGTCATTAGCAACTGGCTTGTCATTATTGGTCTGGTTTATCTATGCACCACATTGTTTAGCCACTTTAGCAACGGTACGCCGTGAAACAGGCTCATGGAAACATGTAGCGGTCATGACGGTTTATCTATTTGGTTTAGCTTATTTAATGTCGTTCTTCACCTACCAAATTGCATCACGCATTTGGGGTTAAGAAATCCCACCTCGCCTCCCTTTAAAAAGGGAGGGAATCATTGGAGAGACGCTTATGTTTGAGTACTTGATTGTTGCTGTATTGGTGCTGTGGAGTGCTGTTGTAGTGTTTAAGAAGGTGCTTCCTCAAACAGCAAGTTCAGCATTTCTGAGTCTGTCAAATCTTTGTCAGCGACTAGGTTGGCAACGTTTGGCGACATGGTTAAAACCGAAAATGGCAGCTGGTTGTGGCGGAAATTGTGGTTGTTCTACGGATGAAGCGGAGAACAAAAAAGCAGAGCCTGTTCAAACAGTGAAATGGCGTTAAGCGCAATCTTAAAATTGCCCATCTTAAGATGGGCAATTTTTTTTGGAAAAGAAAAAATGAATCATACGGATATGAGTGAGAAGACATCGTTAAGCTTAAAACATAAATGGATTTTATTGGGTTTTGTGCTATTGATGACTTTGCTTTATCTCTCTGCTTTGTCAAAAAATCTGAATATTTATAAAGAAACAGTTTTATGGCTACTTTCATGTTCCATCTTGACGTATCTATGGTTAAAACCCGAATTGATTGAACTTAAATTCAAGCACTATGTATTTAAATCTGTAGATTGGCTGGGGGTTGTGATCCTAGTTTTATTGGGGATTGGCTTTTTTATACCTGCCTAAGCTTTTACGCACTGACACAAAAAAGATTGAATAAAACCAAAACTGAAAAAGCATTTAAAACAGTAAAGTGCTAACATTTTTGCCATTCTGTAATCTGCAAAAAATGGGGCGAAAATGTTAATACAACGTGGTGGATTAAAAGTTGTGGCTGGCTTGGGTATTTCGGGTGTGTCAGCAGTCAACTTTCTACATGAACAGGGCTACCAAGTTGCAGTAACAGACTCACGAGCAACCCCACCTGGACATGATCAGATTCCAGCAGGTGTTCGTACCAGTTTTGGTCAACTCGATACCGAGCTTTTATTACAAGCAGAAGAAATTATTCTTAGTCCAGGGCTTGCACCTCAACTTCCAGAAATTCAACAGGCCGTTGAAAAAGGTATCCCAGTGGTTGGTGATATTCAATTATTACGCCGTGCGACTGAGGTGCCAATTATTGCGATTACAGGATCAAATGCAAAAAGTACCGTGACCACATTAATCGGCTTGATGGCACAAGATGCTGGCAAAAATGTGGCTGTCGGTGGCAATTTAGGTCGCCCTGCATTAGATTTATTAAAAGATAAACCTGATTTGATTATTTTAGAGTTATCGAGCTTTCAACTTGAAACCACATCACATTTAAATGCAGAAGTTGCTGTGGTGTTGAATATGAGTGAAGATCATTTAGATCGTCATGGTGATATGCTGGGTTATCACAAAGCCAAACATCGTATTTTTCAGGGTGTGAAAAAAGTCGTTTATAACCGTGATGACAATCTAAGCCGTCCATTGGTTCCAGATGTTACCCCAATGCAAAGTTTTGGTCTGAATGCACCTGATTTAAATCAATATGGTGTGTTGCGTGATGCCGATGGCAGCATGTGGTTAGCACGTGGAAGAGAGCGTTTGCTGAGAACCTCTGAGATGTACATTCAAGGCATGCACAACGTTGCTAATGCGTTGGCGTGTTTGGCATTGGGTGAGGCGATTGGTTTGCCTACAGATTCGATGTTTGAAACGCTTAAGCATTTTAAGGGCTTGGAACATCGTTGTGAGTATGTCGAAACGATTGATGGTGTACGCTATTACAATGATTCTAAAGGCACCAATGTCGGTGCGACGCTAGCTGCAATTGATGGCCTTGGTGCTGCAATTGAAGTGAACAAAGGGAAGTTAGCCTTGATCTTAGGTGGGCAAGGCAAGGGGCAGGATTTCAAGCCTCTCCGTGATGCGATTCAAAAATATGTGAAATCGGTGATTCTCATTGGTGAAGATGCTGCGGTGATTGAACAGGCGATTAAAGGTACAACAGTTATTCAGCATGCAAATAGCTTAAAAGAAGCGGTCGAACTGGCTCAAAAAGCCACACAAGCGGAAGATGTCGTTTTACTTTCACCAGCTTGTGCAAGCTTTGATATGTTTAAAAGCTACAATGATCGTGGGCATCAATTCGTGGCATGTGTAAATGCCTTGAACGAAAAGAAGAACTAGGAACAAGACTATGGCTGATTTAGCCCAAAATACGGTGCAAAAGATTTCGCAGTTGCTGAATCGTTTACCCAAGCTTCCAGCAGAAATGACAGCGCGGAATATCCTGATTTTTTGTGTGATTTCTTTACTGTGTTTCGGTTCGGTTATGGTGGCATCTGCTTCGATGCCATATGCAGAATATATCCATGAAAGCCCATTTTATTTCTTGATTCGTCATGGTATCTCAATTGTCGTGGCTGCGCTGGTGGCGTTTCTGACTTATCGGGTGTCATTAAATCTGTGGTTTAAAAATGCCTTTCCTTTATGGCTCATTACCATCGTATTGCTGTTGGCGGTGCTGGTGGTGGGTTCTGAAGTGAATGGTGCCCATCGCTGGATTAAGGTCGGTGGTTTTACTTTGCAGCCAACCGAGATTGCCAAAATTGTGATGGCAATTTTTACTGCTGATTATGTGGTGCGTCGAGCCAAAGAAGTCCGTACCCACTGGAAAGGTTTATTGCGTTTAAGTGGGGTGATGGCTTTAACGGTTGGTTTTATTGTTGCTGAGCCTGACTTGGGCGCAACTGTCGTTATCGTGTTAATGATGGTGGGTGTATTCTTCTTGGCGGGTGCACCTGCAACGCAGTTCTTGATTATGCTGGGTGCAATCTTTGCAGGTGTCAGTGCATTAATTATTTTCGAACCATTCCGCTTCCAACGCTTGATTTCGTTTACTAACCCTTGGGCAGATCCATTGGGTGTGGGGTATCAGCTCTCCAATGCTTTGATGGCCTTTGGTCGTGGTGAGTGGTTTGGTACGGGCTTAGGGCACAGTGTGCAGAAGCTCTCATATCTACCTGAAGCACATACCGACTTTATGTTGGCGGTGTTAGGTGAGGAGTTTGGTTTCTTTGGCGTGTCGATCGTGATGGTGCTGTCGTTTACTATGCTGGCGTGTTGTATCCGTATTGGTCACCGTGCCTTACAGCATAATTACTTACGTGCAGGTTATCTGGCCTACGGGATTAGTATCATCTTCCTGATGCAGATTTTGGTCAATGCAGGCATGAATATGGGCTTGATGCCAACCAAAGGTTTGACTCTGCCTTTCATTAGTTATGGCGGTACATCACTCATGATGTGTGCGGCGATGATTAGCTTGATTCTAAAAATTGATGCGTCAACGCAAGAGTTGAATCCTGTAAAAGAAGAATCAAATTTCTGATAGACGTCTCTCCCTCTTTCTTTATCCAAATATGATGTGAGATAAAGGAAGAGGGGAATCTGTATTTATTGTATTTTTTGATATGGCGGTAATGCGGTACCAGCCTCTTCAACCAAATTCATTAATATTTTATATTCTGCATAGCTATCATTTAAGTAATTAAGTTCAGCGTCTTTTTTTTCATGACGAAGAATTTCAGCATGATATTGATAACGTTTTTCTAAATAATCCTTATCTAACCCAAGCGCAATAATCATGAGTTCCTGTGACCAATGCATTTGCACTAGAATATGATCAATCGCATCTCCATATGCCCATGTTTGTAGACTTTTGAGATTGCCGTTTGCGAAATGCTGATGCAAAAAATTTACAAGTCGATCAAACTCTGGGAAAAAAATTTGGATGCCATAGTTACTTTCCCATCTTGAGTTTAAATTAAAATTTAATGCATAAAATTGTTCAGCTCCAGATACTCTTTTTGTTGTATCTCTAATATCTGGTATGTCGACTCTAACTTTAAGTTTCTTGGTAAATTTACTTTTCATCTCTTCTGTTAAGAAATGATTTGTCAAATCCAAAGTTAGATCAATGTCTGGAGATTGGGTTAAACTCCACAAGATAACTTTGAGTTGATAAAAAATACTTTTTCTATCGCTAATAAGTATGAAATGTCTCATTCCACTATTCATATTAGTTTCAGCGTCAGGGCGATTCCATTGGGGGTCAATAAAATCATAATTTCGATAAAACCGATGTAACTCTAGCTTTTTTAAAACGGGGTGATGTAAACACCATAGCTTAAACAATTCTTCAGCTTTTTTTATATTTCGTGGCGCCTGAATATTGTCCAGATCAAAGACCTGTTGTTCAGTGCTTAAGGGTTTAAGAAAAGATTTAAGAATTGCTGAGACCGCATTGGTTGGGACTTGGAGAACGCTTACTCCCCATGCCACAAAGCGTGGTTCATAAAAACCGACTCCTGAAGCCCGAACAGCTTCATAAAATACTCTGTATAACGCATCACCTTGCGCCAAAATATCGAAATGTTCTAATTCTAATATCGCACACGGTGCCGTTGTTAGACCGTGCTGTAAACCTATAACCCAGTCCTGTATTTCATTAGAAAAGAACTCGCTATATTTTGGATCGGTTACTTTTATAACAATATAATTAATCCATGCCTGTAGTGTCTTGCCTTGACTCACCGTATCTCGGTGCTGTTGATATAAATCATAAGCTGCACGCTCAGAATCATTCAGCGAAGGAATCTCGGCTGTAAAAATTTCAGGTTCCCATAAATAAATTGCACCTAAAGACATATGTTTCCCCTTTAATTTGTTGTCTCAAATTTTTAATGTGATGAAAGCTTTTTATTTTGGTGATTGATTTTATTTTAGTTAATTGTTTTTATAAATAGATTCCAGTTAAATGCTCACCTTTTGGAATCAGCTTGACATCCCATTGCTGCACGGCTTGTTGTAGCATAATCCGCGGTTGATTCAGTTCCACCGCAGGTTGGCCTAAAGCCAAGATCGCTTGCTGTAACAGTTTGGGGGCTTGAGTGATATCCAGTGCTTGTGCCAGATTCTGTTTAGACAGTTTTTGCCCTTGATCGTTCATGGCAAGTGGTAAATGCATATAGCTTAAACTTGGATAACCCAGTAAAGAACCTAACCAGATTTGTCGAGCGGTGTTATCAAGTAAGTCCGCACCGCGTACAACATGCGTGATGCCTTGCAGATAATCATCGACCACTACTGCCAATTGATAGCTGATAATGCCATCACGACGCTTTAATACAAAATCACCCAGATCATGCTGTAAGTTAGAACACTGCTGGCCTTGTAAGCGGTCTTGAAAACAAATCTGTTGATCCGTAACCTTTAAGCGAATCGCTTGATCAGCAAACGCTAAATTTAAATCTCGGCAGGTTCCAGCATAGATATGATTGGAACCCAGCATTTTACGGGTACATTGGCAGGCATAAATCGCATTGAATTGCTTGAGTTGCTCAAGCACCTGCTCATAGATCTCGAAACGATCTTTTTGAAAAATAATTTCTGCATCGGGTTCAAATTGAAAGGCATCAATGCAAGAGAGAATGTGTGCTTCACTATTGGGATAAATGCGAGGGATATCGGTATCTTCAATCCGAACCAGCCATTGGCCTTGATTGGCTTTTGCGTCGCAATAACTGGCAACTGCGGTGAGCAGGGAGCCAAAATGCAATGGGCCGGTTGGCGATGGCGCAAACCGACCCACATATGAGCGGAGATCAAGCAAAGCATTACTTTGCTTAACTTCATGGCTCAACACGGTTTTCAAAATTAACCGTTATTTTGCTTTTCTTTGATTTCAGCCAAAGTTTTGCAATCGATACATAAAGTCGCAGTTGGGCGAGCTTCTAAACGACGTAAGCCAATCTCGATACCACAAGTTTCACAGAAACCGTAGTCTTCGTTTTGAATCGCTTCAATCGATTGTTCGATTTTGCGAATGAGTTTGCGTTCACGATCACGTGTGCGTAATTCAATCGCAAATTCTTCTTCTTGCGTCGCGCGGTCATTGACGTCAGGAAGTGCACTAGATTCGTCTTGCATCGTATTTAAAGTACGATCAACTTCAGACATTAACTCTGCTTTCCATGCATTTAAAATTTGGCGGAAATGCTCAAGTTGTCCTTCAGACATATATTCTTCATTTTTCTTTGGCTGATAAGGCGCAATTCCAAATAAGCTTGCAGTCGTACCACCTTCTGAAGCTTTAGGTTTGGTTTTACGTGTACGTTTCACAGCCAATTTTTGATCGTCGATCACGTCTGTTTGTTCGTCCAAGACTTGATTTTGGTTGTCATTCGCCATATAGGGCATTCCTCATCTTACACGTACTATCTATACGCAAAAAATATGGTGATATGCAAGTGTTTTTATAGAAACCTGAGATGGTTTTTCCCATCAAGGGTCGACATCATATAGAGTTTTTGAGCAAGATGGTAGTCATTCCCGTCCAGATTTTGTCTGAAATTGACAATGTAATTTGTAATCAAAAGTTTAATCATATCCTAAAACTTCAGAACTACTCATTCGTTGCGATGTCGGTAAACGATAGACCTGAGTTTCCAGTTCACCGTTCGCTTTAAGGCAGATATAGCGGTAACCAGGATGCTCTTCATCGAGTGCAAATTTATCGCTTCTTGGTTTGAATTGGATACAAGTTGAAGGGGTAGATAAAAATTCAACACCTTGCCATGTATTGATCGAATCTTGATGCACATGACCACAGACAATGGCTTTGACATTGGAGAATGGTTGGATTGTTTCCAACAGGTCTGAGGAGTTTTTGAGCTTATGTTGGTCAATCCATGCCGATTGCATCGCAAAAGGATGATGATGACAAGCAATCAGCACATGACGATCATGGTGTTTTGCAAGTAATTGGGTAAGTTGCTGCAATTGTGCGTCAGCAATTTTTCCATCAATACGTTTTGGTTGTGCGCTATTTAATAAAATAATGCACCATTGACCCAGCTCAATCACCGTTGGCTGAGTTGGATCTGTTTCATGAAATGGAAAATGCGCCACATCGTCATGGTTGCCCGGCGTATGGAAAAAGGGAATTCCCACGCTTTGCATATGTTGTACATAGCGTTTATATGTCAATGGTGTTGGCGATTGTGCCAAATCACCGGTGTGCACAATGAGGTCAATATGAGGATGTTGCTGGCGCATCAAGTCGATTACAGCATGAAAACTTTGTTCGGGCTGCATCCCGACAAATTCTAAATGTGGATACTCTAATAAATGTGTATCAGTAATCTGTATCATCACAAAATCTTGTTGCGATAATGATGAGACTTGGAAAGTCACCGTCGTTAGCCCCTTCAGATTTTTATCTTTGTTGTAGTTGTATATGTTGAGACAGCCACTGCAATGCCATGATTACAGGTGCGTTTCTCAACCGCCCGTTATTTAATAATGCTTCTAATGCGGAATAATCAAATAGATGAAGTTGAATATTTTCCCCTTCATCTGGCATCCCAAAAATGCCCCCGTCCTTTGGCAAATCAACTTCTGCTACATATAAATGAAAAAATTCAGAACATGCGCCAGCAGAAGGGTAGAAGCTAAATAAATGTTTTAATGTGGTGATCTCACAGCCAGATTCCTCTAGGCTTTCACGGCGGATACAGCTTTCAGGCGATTCATCTCCATCAAGTACCCCCGCGATGACTTCGAGTTGCCATGGCGACACTGGATCACTCAATGCACCGACACGAAATTGTTCAATCAGTGCAAAGCGTTGTTGTTGGTCATTATATAGTAAAACGCCAGCGGCTTCTGGACGATGAACCAATTCACGTTGAATTAAAGGTGAAAAATCTTCTCGGTGAAATAACCGATGTTTTAAACTCACTTTCTCAACTTGAATGAATCCTCGAAACAAAGGCTCTCGAGATTCTATCGTAACGTCGGTTGCTGAATAGCTGGCGTGGTCAAGAATAGTCATCTTCAATCAGGATGAGATTGTACATATCTCATCCTAACCGAGAATGATTCGCAGGAAAATCTTTTTTTAGTTGATTTACACCTTGTGGTACAATTTTTGACCATGTTCCTGATAAGCGGTTTTCATCGCATTGAGACCTGCTTCAACTTCTGTTTCGGCATCATTTGACTGCTTGGCATTGTGTTGATTTTGCGCGTAATCTCGCACATTCTGGGTGATTTTCATCGAACAGAATTTTGGTCCACACATCGAACAGAAGTGTGCAGATTTATGCGCTTCTTTGGGAAGCGTTTCATCATGCATGCTGCGTGCTGTGTCTGGATCTAAGCTTAAATTGAATTGGTCATCCCAACGGAATTCAAAGCGTGCTTTAGATAAGGCATTATCGCGGACTTGTGCGCCTGGATGGCCTTTGGCCAAGTCAGCCGCATGTGCTGCAATTTTGTAGGTGATAATACCGTCTTTGACATCTTTCTTGTTCGGTAAACCTAAGTGTTCTTTTGGTGTGACATAGCACAGCATCGCCGTACCGTACCAACCAATCATCGCAGCACCAATCGCCGAGGTAATATGGTCATAACCCGGTGCGATATCCGTGGTGAGTGGGCCAAGGGTGTAGAAAGGCGCTTCTTTACAGACTTCGAGTTGAAGATCCATATTTTCTTTAATCATATGCATTGGCACATGACCAGGCCCTTCGATCATGACTTGTACATCATGTTCCCAAGCACGATGGGTCAATTCACCCAGTGTTTTTAGTTCACTAAACTGTGCTTCATCATTGGCATCCTGAATACAGCCTGGACGTAGACCATCACCTAAACTGAAGGACACATCATAGGCCTTCATGATTTCGCAGATTTCATCAAAATGCGTGTACAAGAAGTTTTCTTCATGATGGGCTAAGCACCATTGCGCCATAATCGAACCACCACGAGACACTATGCCCGTGAGACGATTTGCAGTCATGGGTACATACCGCAGTAATACGCCTGCGTGAATGGTGAAGTAGTCAACGCCTTGTTCGGCTTGTTCAATCAAGGTGTCTTTAAAGATTTCCCAGGTTAGGTCTTCAGCTACACCATCGACTTTTTCGAGTGCTTGATAGATCGGTACAGTTCCGATTGGAACAGGTGAGTTACGGATAATCCACTCACGGGTTTCATGAATATTTTTACCTGTCGATAAATCCATGATGGTGTCGGCACCCCAGCGGGTTGCCCACGTCATCTTCGCGACTTCTTCATCAATAGATGAACCAAGTGCAGAGTTCCCAATATTGGCATTAATCTTCACCAAAAAGTTACGACCAATGATCATCGGTTCGCATTCTGGGTGATTAATATTGGCTGGAATAATGGCACGACCTGCAGCAATTTCCTGACGGACAAACTCAGGTGTAATCTCTCTTAAGTTTTGTGCACCAAAGTTTTGCCCTGGATGCTGACGCATATCCACATTTTCACGTTGGCGCTGGTTCTCACGAATGGCGATATATTCCATTTCAGGGGTAATAACACCTTGCTTTGCATAGTGCATTTGCGTGACATTTTTGCCTGATTGTGCGCGACGTGGGTTTTGAATGTGGGCAAAACGGATTTCAGCTGTACGAATATCTTTTAAACGTGCTTGACCAAACTCAGAGCTAAGACCAGAAAGTACATCGGTATCTTGGCGTTCTTCAATCCATGTTTGACGCACTAAAGGTAAGCCTTTGTTCAGGTCGATTTGTACATTTGGATCGGTATATACGCCTGAAGTGTCATAGACCATGACGGGTGGATTGTGTTCACCACCTAAGCCAGTCGGCGTTTCGGTTAAGCTAATTTCGCGGAAGGGAACTTGGATATCAGGGCGAGAACCTTCAACATAGACTTTTCGAGATGCAGGTAATATTCGGGTTAAATCTTTTGCAGCTTGCTCATGTTGAGCAGAAATATCAGCAGGGGAAAGATTCGTTAATTGGTTCATGGCATGATCCTTATGTATGGCATTAACGAATCAAGCACGACCAAAAACCATGGCGGATTCACCTCGTGAATGAGATAAATGCAGGCGAAGTTTTTGTTGGGCTTGATTCCTACGCAGGTGTTAACCTGATCAGGTTCAACGGTACTTATCTTTAAATTGCGTAATTAAGATAATCTCAGCAGTTTGTTAACTGCGCTCCGTCAAGCTAGGCATTTAGACTAACAGATTTTTTATTTTTGTTGTATCAATTCACACCAATCAACTGGGGCCGAATCCGTGCTATTGTCATAAAAGTTTCATCATTTCTATGTTTTAATCACCAATCATTTTTTCCATGTGTCTAGTGGAGGCATACTGTGAGCCCAAGCAATCCTGTGTTAAGTCATCATATTTCTTCACAATTTAATGAAGACTTGCAAGATGTTCACACCAAGTTTATGACCATGGGTGGATTAGTGGAGCAACAAGTTGCTAACTCAATTCATGCTTTATTAGACACAGATGCGAACTTAGCCATTGATGTGCAGTTTAAAGACAATGCAGTGAACCAATTTGAACGTGATATTGATGAAGGCTTAACCTTAATTCTCGCACGTCGTCACCCTGCAGCAATTGATTTGCGTATGGTGATTGCAATGAGTAAAGCTAATACCGATTTAGAGCGTATTGGTGATGAAGCTGCAAAAATTGCACGCATTGCGCAAAACCTGTGTGAAGAAGGTGAGTCTCCTCGTGGTTATATGGAAACACGTCATATTGGAAACCAAGTACGTGTCATGATTCATGATGCATTGGATGCTTTTGCGCGTTTAGATGTAGAACAAGCCTTGAAAGTGGTGATGGCGGATGTCGATATTGACCGTGAATATCAATCTGCAACTCGTACCTTAATGACCTATATGATTGAAGATCCGCGTCATATTTCACGTGTCATTAATGTGATGTGGGTACTGCGATCATTAGAGCGCATCGGTGATCACGCACGTAATATTTCAGAACAAGTCATTTATATGGCGAAAGGTACTGATGTACGTCATACCAGTATTGAAGAAATTGAACAGAAAGTGCATCAAAAATAATGGTAAAAGTAAAATAATCACTGACCGCTCTAACTAGAGCGGTTTTTTAATTTTGAGAGAGGTGTAATAAAAAAATCCCAGACTTCGGGGGAAAGTCTGGGAGAGAAATATCATGCGTTACGTGAGATATCAATGTATCTCTTTGTCCTTCTGAATATAACTATAAACACGCTACCCGAAAGAGTCATGTAGACAAGTGTGTATACTCTGTAAGGCTTTATTACTTATGTAAATATCATGTAAAAGAGAGCTGAAATACAGCTCTCTTTTTACAGTAGGATGAGACAAAACGACTTATTTTTGTTCAGTCCAACCTTCCGCTTTTTCTACGCTTTCATCGTTATTAAAGAACTTCTCACGTTGTTCTTCGAGGAACTTTTTGGCATCGGGTTCAAATACATTCAAACGTTTTTCATTAATCAGCGTGGTTTGATGTTTTAACCATTCTTGCCATGCCTGTTTTGAAACTGTTTCAAAGAACTCTTGGCCTTTGGCGCCTGGAAATGGCGCAAAGTCTAAACCTTCAAGCTCTTGTTTGTATTTGCGGCAAAGTACTTGTCTAGTCATCATAAATCCTTAAGCGTATAACTGTTCTAGGCGAGTGTGCGCACGGGCAATCGCAGCTTCAACTTGTTTTGGAGACGTTCCACCAATGTGATCACGTGCATTCACAGAAGCTTCTAGCGTCAATGCTTTGTCAAATACATCTGCTGTGATCAAATCAGAGAACTGTTGCAGTTGTTCCAGTGTCAATTCAGATAAATCTTTTTCTTCTGCAACGCCTAAAGCCACGGCTTTACCAACAATTTCATGGGCATCACGGAAAGCAACACCTTTTTTAACGAGGTAGTCTGCAAGATCGGTTGCAGTTGAGAAACCACGTAAAGCGGCTTCACGCATAATTTCGATATTTGGCACTAAGGCTGGAACCATATCGGCAAATGCCATCAATGAACCACGCACGGTATCAATTGCATCAAACAATGGTTCTTTGTCTTCTTGGTTGTCTTTGTTATAAGCCAATGGTTGGCCTTTCATTAAAGTTAATAGGCTAATTAAGTCACCAAAAACACGACCTGACTTACCACGTACTAGTTCAGGTACATCTGGGTTTTTCTTCTGTGGCATGATGGATGAGCCTGTGCAGAAGCGATCAGGAATATTCACGAACTTGAATTGTGCCGAAGTCCATAAAATAAGTTCTTCAGACATACGTGATAAATGCATCATGATCAAAGATGCGGCTGCATTAAATTCAATGGCAAAGTCACGATCAGAAACTGCATCTAATGAGTTTTCTGAAACTGCTTCAAAGCCAAGAAGTTCAGCTGTGTAAGCACGATCAATCGGATAGGTTGTTCCAGCTAACGCTGCTGAACCAAGTGGCATACGATTCACACGTTTACGACAGTCTTGTAGACGCTCTGTATCACGGACTAGCATCTCAAACCATGCTAATAGGTGATGACCAAAGGTCACTGGTTGAGCCGTTTGTAGATGAGTGAAACCTGGCATAATCGTGTTGGTATTTTTACTTGCCAGACTGAGTAAGCCTTTTTGTAAACGCAGTAATAAACCTAAGATGTCATCAATTTCATCACGCAAATATAAGCGGATGTCAGTTGCAACTTGGTCATTACGGCTACGGCCTGTATGTAATTTTTTACCTGTAATGCCGATACGTTGAGTCAAACGAGACTCAATGTTCATATGTACATCTTCTAAATCAATACGCCATTCAAAGTTGCCAGCTTCGATTTCAGCTTGAATAGTGCTTAAGCCTTGGATAATGTCATCACGTTCAGCTTCAGTGAGGACGCCAACTTTGGCAAGCATGGTTGCATGTGCGATTGAACCTGCAATATCTTGTTTATAAAAACGTTGGTCAAATTGCACAGATGCGGTAAATTCTGCAACAAAAGCATCAGTTGCTTCAGAGAAGCGACCACCCCACATTCCAGAGGTTTGATTTGGGCTTGCTGCAGAAGAGGATTGAGAATATGTGGTCATGGCGGCTCAGCAAAATAAAAAAGAGTATAGCAAATCCAAACACAGTTGCCGAAACTCGACGTAAGAAGTTATCGCAAACTCGTCAGGGGAATCCATCAGGCTCCTATTTTTTTACGAAAATTGGGCAATGGCAATACTTATTAGAATTAATTGTTGCAAGTAATGTCTTGGCGATGGTGTTGGCTTTGGCTGAAGCTCGCTCATGGCAAGCCTTAGAGGGCTTCCGTGTACTGCAATATATGGTTTTTATTAATTGGGTGATTTTGTCTTTCGCAACACTAGTTGATTATTTTAAGGATTTTTTTGCTAAGTTTAGTCAGAAAGTCGCCTTGATAATGGGCTTTGTACTGTTGCAACTGATTGTACTGTTGACCACCTGTGCGATCAATATTATTCAATATTGGGCTGCACGTTCAGGTTCATTTTCAGAGGAGATCTTATTTCATGGGAGCAGTTTACATTTAAGCTATGGGGTTTTGTTAGGCGCTTTCTGTTTGCGTTACTTGTATATGCGTGAGCAATGGATGAATCAGCAATATAGTGAATTGAATGCACGAATTCAGGCGATGCAGGCACGCATTCACCCTCATTTCTTATTTAATAGTATGAATAGTGTGGTGAGCTTAATTGCGATTGACCCTGAAAAAGCTGAAAATATGTTGATTAATTTGTCGCGTTTATTTCGAGCGAGTTTTCAAGAACTGAAGTTGGTGAGCTTGGCTGAGGAAATTGACTTATGTCAGCAATATTTAAGTATAGAAAAGATGCGTTTAGGTGCCCGTTTGAATGTAGAATGGAACATACAGGCGACACCCATTGAATTAAAACGAGTGACGATTCCGTTATTAACGTTGCAACCTTTGCTTGAGAATAGTATTTTTCATGGGGTGGAGAAAGTTTTGCAACCTTCGACCGTTAGCGTATTGGTTGAAATATTGCAAAATCAAGTCAGTATAGTCATTACTAACCCTTATTCTCACGATACAATAAAATCGAGAAAGGGAAATGGTATTGCGATAGACAATGTGAAGCAGCGCCTGAAAGCTTATTATGGGCAAACGGTTAAGTTTCAGATTTATGGGGGAACGTCGTTATATACGACGGTGGTGAGCTACCACTATCGAGTAAAATAATAAGTCAAGTTAACCATAAAAAATATGGATGAAGTTAACGGTGACAAGGAGGAGAGGATGAGAGTTCTGATTGCTGATGATGAGCCTCTCGCAGTAGAGCGTTTGTCACGTTTAGTGACCCAGATGGGGCACGAAGTCATTGCGACGGCGCATCATGGTCAGGATGTGTTAAATCATATTGAAAACGACTCACCTGATGTCGTTTTATTAGATATTCAAATGCCAGGAATGAATGGTTTGGAATGTGCTGAACAACTCAATCAGCTCAATCCTAGACCTGCGATTATTTTTTGTACGGCATATGATCAACATGCATTGGAAGCATTTAAATTTCAAGCACAAGGATATTTACTTAAACCTGTTGCACAACAAGATTTACAACAGGTGTTTAATCATTTAACTCACCTTACACAAGCACAAATGACTGGTTTAAAACAACAAGACGATATGTACGATACCAAAACACAACGCCATCAAATTGCTGCGAAAACCTATCGCGGGGTAGAACTGATTCCATTGGAAAATGTTTATTATTTTTTAGCAGATCAGAAATATGTCACTGTTCGCCATAAAAATGGCAGTGTGCTGATTGATGAAACATTGAAAGACTTGGAATTAGAATTTGCAGACCGCTTTATCCGCATTCATCGTAATGCCTTAGTTTCGCTCGACTATCTCGAAGGGCTGGAGTTGGTGGCCGCTGGGCAATATCAGGTGCGTTTGCGTGAGTTGGAGGAGCGATTGTCGGTCAGCCGTCGCCACTTGCCGAGTTTAAGAGAGTGTATGCATCAATTATAAAACCCCACTTTTCAGCTGAATGATTGATCACTTTATGAATTTTTACTTGCAATTTCAGGTGATCAAGTTAAGTTTGGAACAATTGCTTTGATCAATACTTAACTTGAATTTATGAAAACCTTAAAAATTGCGACTCGACAAAGCCCTCTTGCACTTTGGCAGGCGGAACATATTCGTTCTCGTTTAAATGCGCTTTATCCGGATTTAACGGTTGAATTGGTTAAGTTTGTCACCCAAGGCGACAAGATTTTAGATACACCGTTAGCTAAAATTGGTGGTAAAGGTTTATTCGTAAAAGAGCTGGAAGCGGCATTGCTGGATGGTCGTGCGGATTTGGCTGTACATTCAATGAAAGATGTACCGATGCATTTACCAGAAGGTTTAAGCTTGGCGGTGATCTGTGAACGTGAAGATCCTTTAGATGCATTTGTCTCAAACCAATACTCACATTTTGAGGAGTTGCCACAAGGTGCGAAGGTAGGTACATCGAGCCTACGCCGTAAGTGTCAAATTTTACAGCTCCGCCCTGATTTAGAGATTATCGATTTACGTGGAAATGTGGGGACACGTTTAGCTAAGCTGGATGATGGTTTGTATGATGCGATCATCTTGGCCAGCGCTGGTTTAAAACGTTTAGGTCTCGCGGATCGAATTCGTCATTGCTTAACACCAGTTGTAAGTTTGCCTGCGGTGGGTCAAGGTGCACTTGGTTTAGAGTGTCGCACGGATGATGTGGAATTATTAAAATTGATCCAACCCTTGCAGCATGAAGAAACCTCGATTTGTGTGCGTGCAGAACGTGCCTTTAATGCCTATCTTGAAGGCGGTTGCCAAGTGCCGATTGCAGGTTATGCAATCTTGGCCAATGATCAATTACACATTGAAGGGCGTGTTGGTAGTGTCGACGGCAAGACTTTGCTGAAAGAGCAATTGGTTGGTGCAACAGTCGATGCTGAGCAACTGGGGGAACAGCTCGCTCAGCGATTGCTAGCGCAGGGTGCGGGTGAATTGCTCAAAGCGTTGTATTAATGCTGTTTATTAATACACGTCCTGATGACCGTGCTTCTGTTTTAACTCAAGCATTGAGCGAGGCGGGTTATCAGGTTGAAGCATTACCTTTGCTTGAATTGGTTGCAGAGCCTTTTTCTGAAGCTTTGCAACAACTTTACTTCGCCTTGGCTGAGACTCAAGTGATTGTGGTGGTTAGTCCGACTGCTGTTGAGATTGGGGTGCGCTATTTGCAGCAAGCGGGATTACACCTTGATCAGCTTAAACATATCCAATGGGTCGCAGTGGGGCAAGCTACAGCAAAGGCTTTAGCCCAATTTAAAATAGCAAGTGTTGTTCCTGAGGTAGAAACTTCCGAGGGAATGCTGGAGCTTCCCCTCCTAAAACAGCAGATGCATTTAAACAAAATTGCATTTTGGCGTGGTTTGGGAGGGCGGCAGTTTATGATGCAGCAATTGCAGCAACAAGGTGTTGAGATTCTGAATTTTGTGCTCTATCGCCGCCAATGCCCAGAACAAAGTTTTACCAAATTTCCTGAAATTGTAAAAACAATAAGTTTAAATCAGCCTGTTGCGGTATTGATTAGTAGTGAAGCAAGCTGGAATTATTGGCAGCAGCTATGTGCTCAGCATGCATGTGCGGCAGCGTGGGTTTATTTGGTTTTAGGCTCACGTCTGGCTCAGATTCTGAGACAGGTACGGGACCAGACGGCTCAAGGATTTAACATTATTCAGCTTGAAAATTTATCTGCATCAGAGATCATTCAACGCATGAGTGATTGGCAAGGACATGTATGAGAAAAATTGGTTATCTAATATTAGGATTGAGTTTATTGTGGTTAGCTAAACTCAGTTACGATGTTGCGCAATATTCTCAAACTGTACCGCAGTTACAACAGCAATTAGATCAAACCGAGCAGCGTTATGCTTTATTGAATGATCAATTTGTTGCAGTACAACGCCAGTTGCAAAATACCAGCTCGGTAGAGCCTACAGATAGTGTCTCCATCCCGACTACGGTGACAGGGATTGCACCAGTTATTTTGATTAAGCAGCAAATGCAATTGGTTCAATTTGCATTGGATCAACAACAGTTTATCTATGCGTTGGATCAACTCAATCAAGTGCAACAGCATGTTGTGCAATATGCAGTATCTCCTGCGTTACAACATAGCTTGGTTAAGTCGATTGAGCAGGATAAACAAGCCATTCAACAATATGTATTGAGTCAGACACAGCAGCAACAACAACTGGATAATTTGTTGCAGCAACTAGATCAAAAGATTCAACACGAACTCCGAAATCCGAAAGTGTCTATGACCAAAAATGAAACGGCATCGTGGTGGCAGTGGTTCAAATTAGAAAAAGTACAGCGCAACTCACCTGACTTGATGAATCGTAATATTAGCTTGAAAGAAGCACAATTACGTTTGTTACTCGCTTCTCAAGCCTTAAAACAAGGGCAACGAACAGAATATCGAAAATCTATTCTGGAAGTGATGCAATTACTTGCTGAATTTCCAGATCAAAATAGCCAACAAATGAAATTACGCTTAGAGAAAATTTCAAATCTACCTGTAGTACCAACACCGAAATTAACCACACTGGGTTTGTTGGGATAAGGCATTAT
Organism: Acinetobacter higginsii; assembly: GCF_000369525.1. Classification (GTDB taxonomy): domain Bacteria; phylum Pseudomonadota; class Gammaproteobacteria; order Pseudomonadales; family Moraxellaceae; genus Acinetobacter; species Acinetobacter higginsii. The sequence continues at coordinate 249,632 of NZ_KB850070.1, read as the reverse complement.
GAAACGTTTACTGTTGATTTATGTGCTTGCAAGTTTGGTGCTATTCGCACTGTTTTCTGTATTGAGTTATGGCTATGGAAATGGCTATGTCTATATCTATTGGCGAGATTGGCAATTTCAAACGGGTGTTTTAGGACTCATTGGACTATTTATTCTGATCAGTTTATTGGCACAATTAACTTGGTTATTCGGTAAACGTTATCTTGCCCGCGAGCAGCGAAAAAAAGAAACGATCCTTCACTTTAAAGATTTGCATCCTTATGAGCAGCTTGGCATTGTTTGGTTGTTGGAAGCGGCGAAAGATCAGCAAGTGTTTATTGAGCGGGTTTATACTCAGTCAGGATTGCTTAATCATATTATTGATGCGCAATTTGATTATAAGAATGGTGATTATGAAACTGCCTTGCAGAGTTTGGAAAAATCTGCACCGATGGCATTTGAGCTAGCTGAATTACAACGCATAGATATTTATCTTGAGCGGCAGGAAACACAGAAAGCGCTGACCCATCTAGAGTTTCTTGCTCAACATCAGCTTTCTCCGTGGTTGAATGAGATTGAAACAGCTTATCAGCAACGTATTACTGCATTATGGGGGAAGCTTGCCTTACAAGAGCCGTGGTTATTCTTGCAAACAACCCAATACGGTTTGTTAGATGCAGAACATCGTGACTTATGGTTACAGCAGTTACTTATACGATTTGATCAGGCTTCTGTGGATGATCTTGCTGCATTACAGCAACGTTATCTGGTTTTACAGGATGAGATTCAAACTCGTCCATACAGTAGTAAAGTCCTCTGGTTGAAATTATTGGCACGTATGCCAGAAATGAGTTTGCAGCATGAAGATCTGGCTTTGCATTTATTGCAAGATCAGTTTGATCCAGAAGTATTTTATCTGTGGTTCCAGCAACAATTATTGAAGCAGACTCCAGATTATGCCTATGTCGAGCAGCGCATTATGCAGCTTGAACAGCGTTATACCAGTGTGCCGATGCTTAGCTTTGCAAAATGGCATATTTATGTGGCAACACAACGACAGGCAGAAGCAGAGCAATTATTAACTTTATATCCAGATAATATTTTAATGAGCTATTTAAGGATTAAATCTACTTTGGGTGATAATCCTGATTTAATCAGGCAGTTAAATTTAATATTTGAAAATGATGTGAATTTTCTTAATTTTAAGATATGAGTGAAAATATGAAGGAACTGTCTGTCTATCCGGTTGTGCTTAAGCAAACGGTTGCTTGGGGAGATATGGATGCTTTTGGTCATGTAAATAATGTGCAGTATTATCGTTATATCGAGAGTGCACGCATTGCTTATTTAATGGCGTTGAATATCTTTGATCAGGATATATTGACAGTCGTTGCATCAAGCCAATGTAAATATTTAAGCCCGGTATTCTACCCTGATGTGCTACATATTGGTGCGAGGATTGAAGAGTTAAGAAATAGCGCTTTTCGTATGCATTATGTGTTATGGAGTGCAACACAGAATCAAGTGGTCGCGACTGGTGAGGCGGTTATGGTCTGTGTTGATAAGCTAACTTCAAAAAAATTAAATATCCCAGATACGATTAGGCAAAAGATAATTCAACTCGAGCAAAGCGTGGATCACTCTTTAATATCTCATTAATTATTATAAAGACGATTATGTCTATTTTTGTTTGATTATATAGTAAATTCATATAATAAGGTTCAAGTACGCTGCTTCTGAAAAATTGGTGTATTTGAACCTTGATAAGCCCAATAAAATTAGAATTTTTTAGATAAAATTAAGAGTAAATTAATATAAATCGTATTGCTACTAGTCTGCTATTCACTTTTATAAAATATGTTTTTATATAACACGGCTGCTTTTTTGGGGTTTATTGTAAATAAAATGCGATTTAGTGCTTGATATATGATTAAGTGGGGTAATCTTATATTGATTATTTAATCATTTATAAATTAATATTGAATCGAATTTGAAATTCATTTTATTTTTTGAGTGATATATTTCCCCTATTAAGTCGGAGTGGTTCTAATGAAACCAGATATTAGCGAGTTATCTGTAGAAGATTTAAAACGTTTACAAGCTGAAGCTGAAGCTTTAATTGCGAGTAAAAAAGATCAAGCAATTGAAGATGCATATAATCAAATTATTGCAATTGCAGATGCGATTGGCTTCAGTGTTGAAGAATTATTGGAAGTGGGCGAGCAAAAGCGTAAGAAAACAACGCGTAAAGCAGTAGAGCCACGCTACCGTAATAAAAGCAATGCTGAAGAAACTTGGACTGGTCGTGGTAAACAGCCACGCTGGTTAGTTGCTGAGTTAGAGAAAGGCGCAAAACTTGAAGATTTCTTAATCTAAACAAGTTTAAAAGTCATCGTTCTGTCATACGATGACTTTATCCTTTATTAAAAGCCAGGCTTAAAAAGCTTGGTTTTTTTATATGAGAGAATTGGCGATGTTGAAAAAGTATGCATAATGTCATTCAGGGGGCGATTGTCTCAAAAAGGATGATATTTGCATGTTGGTAAGGGTGGAATGAAGAAAAAAACCAAGCAATGGAGATGGTGGCTTTTCGCCATTTTTGCATTTTTAATTTTTATTATTTTACAAATTCCAGCAACATGGTTAATTGCGAAATTTTCAAAAGATAATCAATTATTACACAATGTTAGTGGCAATATCTGGCAGGGGCAAGCAGATTGGCAGCGCGGTCAATTGCGTGGATCGGTGCATTGGAAAACCCGTCCCCTCGATTTGCTGTTACTACGCGTTGGCGCAGATCTCGATATTCATAGTGGTAATACCCAGTTCAATGGAATTTTTGCCTATGGTTTAGGTCAAAAAATGATGATCAAAGACCTGCAGGGTAAAATTTCACCTGAAACATTAAAATATTTTGCCAACTGGCAGTGGCCTGAAAATTCAATTCAACTGAAAGACGTACAATTGAATTATCAAAAAGAAAAAGGCTTTAGTGCGACAGAAGGTCAATTGAATTGGGGTGGTGGCGCGTTGAGCTATACTTTTGGTCAGCGTCAGGACCGTATGAATATGCCATCTTTAGTGGCTGATCTGAAAGATGAAAATGGGCAGTTAAAAATTGATGTCCGCGATCAACGTCAGCAGAAAATGGCAAATTTAAGCCTAGATACAAATTTGATGTTGGATGTGCAGCTAACACAAAGGATGCTGTTGAATATTCCATCTTACCAAGGTAAGGCTGGGCTAGATACTTATGTGATCAGTTCGCGTCAGCCACTGCTGCAAGGTGGTTTCTAATGAAAGCAATCACTCAAAAAATGCAACAACTGCGTTGGCAAAAGCTGGACAAGCTCAGTGGTCTGATTTTAGCACTACTCATCTTGTGGTTATGTTGGAAACTGGCTTCTTTATTTTGGTGGGTAGTTGCGCCGCCACAACCGATGCAATTTGATCGGGTTGATCTAGGCTCACAACAAGCTCAAGTCCCTAATATTAGCTCCTTTGCGCTATTTAATGAGCCGGCAGCGACCTCGGCAGATGATAATGTTAATTTGGAATTGCAAGGTGTATTGTTAGGTCAACCCAATTACTTGTCTTCTGCTGTGATTAAATTGAATGATACTGCTGAACGTTATCGTGTTGGTGAAACGGTGGGATCAACGTCATATCAACTGGCAGAAGTGTATTGGGATCATGTGATCTTGAAACAAGGCAATGGTGCTACCCGAGAAGTTAAATTTAAGGGATTGGATAAAGGTTTATATCAACCCATTGCACCCGTACTTAATAGTGCCAATAATGTTCAGCCTCCAACTGTTGCACCGACACAGAACACACCACAATCCGCTTTAGGTCAGGCAATTCAACAAATGCAGGACAATCGCGATCAATATCTGAAAAATATGGGAGTGAGCGGGGGTGGCACAGATGGTTATGAAATATCGGATAAGACGCCATCGAATTTAAAAAATACCTTGGGTTTGCGTTCTGGTGATCGTATTCTATCGATCAATGGTCAAAGCGTCGGGCAGGGACTCAACGAAGTACAATTATTAGAGCAAGTACGTCGTGAAGGGCATGCCAAAATAGAAATAAAACGTGGTGATCAAGTGATGACCATACAACAAAGTTTTTAGTGATCACACGTCACACATCAGTTAGGAATAAGTGCAGGTTATGGCTTTTTTAAATCATCAACGTCCACTTTGGGCATTACTTGCCGCAGCACCTTTGGTTGCGACAATCAGTACCAATGTGCAAGCACAAACATGGAAGATTAATCTACGTGATGCAGACTTAACCGCATTTATTAATGAAGTTGCAGATATTACTGGGAAGAACTTTGCTGTTGATCCTCGTGTGCGCGGTAATGTGACGGTTATTTCCAATAAGCCTCTCAATAAAGATGAAGTATATGACCTATTTTTAGGTGTACTCAACGTTAATGGTGTTGTGGCACTTCCATCTGGGAATACGGTTAAGCTTGTACCAGATAGCAATGCGAAAAACTCTGGGATTCCTTATGACGCACGTAGTCGCGCAGGGGGTGATCAGATTGTAACGCGTGTGATTTGGTTGCAAAATACCAATCCGAATGATTTGATTCCTGCATTACGCCCGTTAATGCCACAATTCGCACATTTGGCGGCAGTTGCTGGCACCAATGCTTTAATTGTTTCTGATCGTGCAACCAATATTTATCAGCTCGAAAATATTGTGCGTAATTTGGATGGTACAGGGCAAAATGATATTGAGGCGATTAGCTTACAATCAAGCCAAGCTGAAGAAATCATTGGCTTGTTGGAGACAATGAGTGCAACAGGTGCATCGAAGGACTTTATTGGTTCACGTGTACGTATTATTGCGGATAATCGCACCAATCGGATTTTGATTAAGGGTGATCCAGATTCACGTAAACGCTTACGTCAGATGATTGAAATGTTGGATGTACCGTCAGCAGATCGTTTGGGGGGGCTTAAGGTCTTTCGTTTGAAATATGCCAGCGCCAAGAACTTGGCTGAGATTTTACAGGGTCTGGTAACAGGGCAATCTGCGTCATCATCATCGTCCTCGTCAAATAGTAATAACCGATCTAACTCGATTAATAACCTGATCTCGAACAATCAGAACTCAAGTTCATCAACAGGTTCTTCTGTTTCGACACCTTCAATTAATTTAAATAGCAATTCGAATAATAGTCAGAACTCAGGTATCACCAGTTTTAATCAGGGCGGTGTCAGTATTATTGCCGATCCAACACAAAACGCGTTGGTGGTGAAAGCTGATCCTCAGTTGATGCGTGAAATTGATGCAGCGATTCAGCAATTGGATACACGTCGTCAGCAGGTGTTAATTGAGGCTGCGATTATTGAAGTGGTTGGAACTGATGCAGACCAATTGGGTGTGCAATGGGCAATGGGTGATTTAAATAGTGGTGTTGGGCTAATCAACTTTTCCAATGTTGGATCAAGTTTATCTAAAATTGCGGCTGGTTATTTAACGGGTGGCGCAGCTGGTGCTGGTGCTGCTCTGGGTACTGGTGCTGCAATTGGTTTAGGCAAGTATAAAGAAGGCAGCAATGGTTCTCGTCAACTCTATGGTGCACTGATTCAAGCATTAAAAGAAAATACCCAATCGAATCTTCTTTCTACACCATCCATCGTAACGATGGATAATGAAGAAGCTTATATTGTTGTGGGGCAAAACGTTCCTTTTGTCACGGGCTCTGTGGCAACGACTGGCAATAGTACTGTGAACCCATATACAACGGTTGAGCGTAAAGATGTTGGTGTAACCCTGAAAGTTGTTCCGCATATTGGCGAGGGTGGTTCAGTCCGTTTGGAAGTCGAACAGGAAGTTTCCAATGTGGAAGGGAAAGGTCAGGCCGCGGATTTAATTACCAACAAGCGGGCAATTAAGACCTCCGTATTGGCAGATCATGGGCAGACAGTGGTATTGGGTGGCTTGGTCGTTGATAATGCAACGATGGGACGCCAAGGTTTACCGATCCTCAGTGATATTCCTTATGTCGGGCGTTTATTTCGCGCGGATTCAAAGAGTAAAGAAAAACGTAACCTGCTGGTCTTTATCCATCCAACCATTGTTGGAGATTCGGATGATGTGAGACGTTTATCTCAACAGCGCTATAATCAATTGTATAGTTTGCAATTAGCAATGGATAAGAATGGTAATTTTGCTAAGTTGCCAGAAAATGTTACGGATATTTATAATCCGCAACCCGCAATAGTGAATTCACCTTATCAAAAAGTTCCAACCGCGACTCAAGCTAAAAAAACAGTGGTAGTGACAACACCAGTTGCGATTGAAGAACCTTCAGTACAGCAGAAAACGGTGCAACTTCCAGTCAAGGAAACAGAGCGTAGTAAAAACACAGTGACCACTACGACAATCCGTCCAGCGTCTTCACAGTAGATGCACAGAAGCGCTTATGTCACAATGTTATGATTGCAAGAAATTATATAAGGATATGCATCTATGACTTGGAAATTGCAAGCCATTACAGGTGAATTTACGGGGCAAGAACTGAATGTCGAACGTGACATGTTGGTGGGGCGACACCAAGATGCCGATATTTTGTTGCAATCAGCGGATATCTCGCGTCGTCATGCAGCTTTAGTGTTAAAAGATAAGCAGCTTTGGGTACAAGATCTCAATTCGTCAAATGGTACATTTATCAACGATGTGCGTGTTGAGCAGGAAACCGAATTACATGATGGCGATATCGTGCAATTTGCCAGCTTTGTATTCTCTGTACTTGCGCCAGCGACAGCTGAAATTGAATTACCTGAAATTGAGATTGAGCCTGTAACGGCTGCATCACATGATCAAGGTATGCCAAGCATTGCTGAGCGAGCAGTTGAAACACCGATCAGTCGTGATGGTATGCCACAACAGGTTGGTATTCCAAAACCTGCTCCAATTCCAGAAGGTGTGAGTGTTCAGGCGGTTCCTGAGCCACAGCCTGTTGTAATCGATGAGCCTGTTTCACGCGTTGCTCAGGAAAAAGAGCAACAAAAAAATGCTTCGGTAGGTTTGATTTCGATTGTTGTACTGATCATTTTAGCAGTGATTGCTTGGCTGTTCTTTAAATAATCGGGCGAAGCTTCTACAATCAAGGCATGCCCACGTTGGTATGCCTTTTTCATTTCTTGGGTCGAAATATATGTCTGTTGCTCAGTTACAAAGCCGTAATTTAGTTTTATTTGATCTGGATGGGACACTGGTAGATTCCGCCGCTGATCTATATCGAGCGATGAATTTGAGTTTAGAAAAACTGGGCTTCGCGACAGTGACTGAAGCGCAAGTTCGTGTTTGGGTCGGAAAGGGTGCAGCTAAACTGTGTGAGGCTGTGTTGGAGCATTTGTTTGGACACGTTAGTGCGCAACAGCAAGAACAACTCCTCAGTACATTTGTTGACGTCTATGCTCAGGAACTCTGTGTAAATACTCAAGTCTATGAAGGGGTTCTGCCTTTTTTAGACTATTGTCAAAATCATGATATTGCCATGGCATGTGTCACCAATAAGCCTGAACATTTAGCGAAAGGCATTTTGGATATTCTGCAATTGAGTCCTTATTTTAAAATGGTTGTTGGTGGTGATAGTTTAGCTGAACGTAAACCACATCCCTTGCCATTGTTGCATTGCGTGCAAGCTCAGAATACGACAACGTCAGCGACATTGATGATTGGTGATTCAAGTAATGATGTTGAAGCGGCAAGACGTGCAGGTATTGATTGTATTGTGGTCAGCTATGGCTATAATCATGGAGAGAGTATCTATGACTGCCAGCCACAACAAGTGGTCGATCGTTTGGTGGAATTGGTTTAAGCAGATTGAATAAGGAGATAGGTGAAGATGGTTATGGTTTTTCGATGGCGGGCTTGAGATAGCACTAAAGAAACAACGCACAGAAATTAAAACCATAGAGAAGATTCATGACCACATTCGTACAATTTGAACAATTAAAAGCAGCCGGCTATAACACCATTCCTGTTTACCGCCAACGTTTAGCGGATACTGAAACGCCACTTTCTGTTTTTGCACGTTTTAAACAACAAAAACAAGCTTATCTATTTGAGTCTGTCGAAGGTGGGGAAAACTGGGCGCGATATTCGATGATCGGCCTAGGTGAGTCGACTGTTTTTTCATGCAATGCAGGTGTACTCACCATTCAACAGGCAGATGGTACGGTTAAACAGCAAGCTTGTGTTGATCCCTTTGACTATATACGTGAGTTTCAAAGCCAGTTTAAAGTTCCGACTCAAGTTGAATTACCTGATCTACCAAGCTTTACTGGAGGATTGGTGGGCTATTTAGGCTATGACGCTGTACGTTATATTGAACCAAAACTGAAAAACGTACCTGCTGCTGATCCTGTAACACTACCCGACCTTTGGTTGATGCTCTCCCAAACCGTGATTGTGTTTGATAATTTAAAAGATACCCTATTTTTAATTCATCATGCCGATGTGAATCAGCCTGATGCTTATGCTCAAGCTCAGCAAAAGCTGGATCAGCTTGAGCAGTTACTCGCAATACCCGTCAGCTTGCAGGCAAAACCACATACTGCACCGCATTTTGAATCGATCACAGGCAAAGCAAAATTCCTTGAGACGGTTGAAAAGGTCAAAGAATATATTCGTGCTGGAGATGTGATGCAGGTAGTGCCTGGACAACGTATGGTGTCTGATTTTGATGGTGAAGCCTTGCAGGTGTATCGTGCATTACGCCATTTAAATCCATCGCCGTATTTATTCTTGGTACAAGGACAAACCTTAACGGATCAAAAGCCGTTCCATATTGTGGGTTCGTCACCGGAAATTCTTTCTCGCTTAGAAAATGGCATCGCAACCGTACGCCCTTTGGCGGGCACACGCCCGCGAGGTAAAACCAAAGAAGAGGATCTTGCTTTGGAGCAAGATCTATTGGCGGATGAAAAAGAAATTGCAGAACATCTGATGTTGATTGACCTGGGTCGTAATGATGTGGGACGTGTTTCTAAAATTGGGAAAGTGCAAGTCACGGATCGTATGGTGATCGAACGTTATTCACATGTTATGCATATTGTCTCTAATGTACAGGGTGAAGTCCGTGATGATGTAGATGCTTTGGATGTGTTTAAAGCAACATTTCCAGCGGGGACACTTTCAGGTGCGCCAAAAATTCGTGCCATGGAAATCATTGACGAAGTTGAGCCTGTGAAACGTGGTGTATTTGGCGGCGCTGTTGGATATTTAGGCTGGCATGGTGAAATGGACATGTCGATTGCGATTCGTACTTGTGTCATTCGTGATAAAAAGGTCTATGTGCAAGCAGGAGCAGGGCTGGTTGCGGACTCAAATCCTGAATCTGAATGGAATGAAACCCAAATAAAAGCTCGCGCAGTGATCAAAGCGGTTGAATTATCGTCAAACGGATTGATTTTATGAGTTTTTAGCGATTTTTTTGAAAAAAGCACTTGCATCGATTCAGAGTTTTGCTAAACTGCACACCGTTCCGATACGAAACGTACGAAACACTAAGAAAGAGCCGGCATAGCTCAGTTGGTAGAGCAACTGACTTGTAATCAGTAGGTCCACAGTTCGAATCCGTGTGCCGGCACCATCTTAAAAGTGTGGTAGTATAAAGTGAAAGAACAGCACTGTGTAAGTGTGATATGGTGAGATTCCCGAGCGGCCAAAGGGGGCAGACTGTAACTCTGCTACGAAAGTTTCGAAGGTTCGAATCCTTCTCTCACCACCATCTAACTTCGATTGAAGTGGTCAGTACCAACATGCGGGAGTAACTCAGTTGGTAGAGTGGCAGCCTTCCAAGCTGCATGTCGCGAGTTCGATCCTCGTCTCCCGCTCCATCGAAGATGTCGCTCTTATAGCTCAGTGGTAGAGCACTCCCTTGGTAAGGGAGAGGTCTCGAGTTCAAATCTCGATAAGAGCTCCAGATATACAGTTTAGTGGTTATTCCACAAGTTTTTAAAGAAGCAGGCTATTATAGTCTGCTTTTCAAGTATTAGGTGTCTAGTTTTTTAGGCGAATGTCGATAAAGAAGGTTTTTCAGGGTTGTTTTTCTCTAAACTGGTGTCGACGTAAACGAGGAAAATCAAAATGGCTAAGGCTAAGTTTGAACGTAATAAACCACACGTAAACGTGGGTACAATTGGTCACGTTGACCATGGTAAAACAACTTTAACTGCTGCGATTGCAACTATCTGTGCAAAAACTTACGGCGGTGAAGCGAAAGATTACTCACAAATCGACTCAGCTCCTGAAGAAAAAGCACGTGGTATTACAATTAATACTTCACACGTAGAATACGATTCTCCAATCCGTCACTACGCTCACGTAGACTGCCCGGGCCACGCCGATTATGTTAAAAACATGATTACTGGTGCTGCTCAGATGGACGGCGCGATCCTTGTATGTGCTGCGACTGATGGTCCAATGCCACAAACTCGTGAACACATCCTTCTTTCACGTCAGGTTGGTGTACCTTACATCATCGTATTCTTGAACAAGTGTGACCTTGTTGATGATGAAGAATTACTTGAATTAGTAGAAATGGAAGTTCGTGAACTTCTTTCTACTTATGACTTCCCAGGTGATGACACTCCAATCATCCGTGGTTCAGCGCTTCAAGCATTAAACGGTAACGATGGTCCTTATGGCGAGAAAGCTGTAATCGACTTAGTTGCTGCACTTGACTCTTACATCCCAGAGCCAGAACGTGCGATCGATAAAGCATTCTTGATGCCAATTGAAGACGTATTCTCTATCTCAGGCCGTGGTACAGTTGTAACTGGTCGTGTAGAAGCTGGTATCGTAAAAGTTGGTGAAGAAGTTGAAATCGTAGGTATCAAAGATACGGTTAAGACTACTGTAACTGGCGTAGAAATGTTCCGTAAATTGCTTGACGAAGGTCGTGCAGGCGAGAACTGTGGTGTTCTTCTTCGTGGTACTAAGCGTGAAGACGTACAACGTGGTCAAGTACTTGCTAAGCCAGGTACAATCAAGCCGCACACTAAATTCGATGCAGAAGTATACGTACTTTCTAAAGAAGAAGGTGGTCGTCATACTCCATTCCTTAATGGTTACCGTCCACAGTTCTACTTCCGTACAACTGATGTAACTGGCGCGATCAAATTACAAGATGGCGTAGAAATGGTAATGCCTGGTGACAACGTTGAGATGTCAGTAGAGTTAATCCACCCGATCGCAATGGACCCAGGTCTACGTTTTGCGATCCGTGAAGGTGGTCGTACTGTAGGCGCGGGTGTTGTTGCTAAAGTAACTGCATAAGCCCAATACCATGTGTTACACTCAAATCGAAAGCTCCGGCTTTCGATTTGCACGTTAGGTCAGTAGTTCAATTGGTAGAGCGTCGGTCTCCAAAACCGAATGTTGGGGGTTCGAGTCCCTCCTGGCCTGCCACTTTTTTTAAATAAAAAAGCTTAATTCTGGCTGAGTTGTCATATAATAAGTCGCGAATTCTACGACGAGTAAAAAAATGTCGAATGATAAATCGCGTGACGCATTAAGCGACGCGCCAATCCCTCAAAGAAATAATGTTGCAGAAGTTGTAAGTTCTGGCTCACCGTTAGATGTTGTCTTGTGGTTGATTGCTATAGCTTTATTAGTCGGTTCAGCATTGGTAAATCAGCATTTACCTGCCTATTGGGCACCAGCAAATGATATTTGGGTGCGTGTTGGGGTGATTTTGGCTTGTGTCGTAGTCGCTTTAGGTTTATTATACGCCACCCATCAAGGCAAAGGCTTTGTGCGTTTATTGCAAGATGCGCGAATTGAACTGCGTCGAGTGACCTGGCCAACAAAACAAGAGACGATCACGACATCGTGGCAAGTTCTCTTAGTTGTACTTGTTGCATCATTGGTTTTATGGTGTTTCGACTACGGGTTAGGTTGGTTTATTAAGTTAATTATTGGGTAAGAACGCGATGAAACGTTGGTATATTATTCATGCCTATTCAGGCTTTGAAAAACAAGTGATGCGTTCGCTTAATGATCGAATTCAGCGTAGTACTGTTGCTGAAAGCTTTGGTGAAGTCCTTGTCCCTACTGAAGAAGTAGTGGAAATGAAGGATGGTAAGAAGCGTAAGTCTGAGCGTAAATTCTTTCCTGGCTATGTATTGGTCGAAATGGAAATGAATGATGATACTTGGCACATTGTTAAAGAGTGTCCAAAAGTTCTTGGTTTTATTGGTGGTACACCAGAGAAACCAGCGCCGATTTCACAACGTGAAGCTGATGCGATCCTTGCTCGTGTGCGTAATACAGGTGAAGCACCTCGTCCTAAGACGATGTTTGAACCTGGTGAAGAATTGCTCGTTGTTGACGGTCCGTTCACTGACTTTAAAGGGGTCGTGGAGGAAGTTCAATACGAAAAGTCACGTTTAACGTTGACGATTAATGTATTTAATCGACCAACTCAGGTTGAACTCGAGTTTCGTCAAGTCGAAAAAACGATTTAATCTGCGTCGGTTGAGAAGCGCCCGATCTGATCGGGCATTGTTGTTCTAACACTTCGGTGTTGTTTAATTTTTTGGGGAGCCTAACGGCGTCTGTACCCAGAGGTAATTTTCAATGGCTAAGAAGATTGACGGCTATATCAAGCTGCAAGTTCCAGCTGGTAAAGCGAATCCATCTCCACCAATTGGTCCTGCTTTAGGTCAACGTGGTGTAAACATCATGGCATTCTGTAAAGAATTCAATGCTGCTACACAAAAACTTGAAGTTGGTTTGCCAATTCCTGTCGTGATTACTGTGTACAACGATAAGTCGTTCACTTTCATCATGAAAACTCCACCTGCATCTATTCTTCTTAAGAAAGCTGCTGGTATTCAAAAGGGTTCTTCTGTACCTAACAAAACTAAAGTTGGTAAGTTGACTCGTGCTCAGTTAGAAGAAATCGCGACTACTAAAGAACCAGATTTAACTGGTGCTGATTTAGACGCTCGTGTGCGTACCATTGCTGGTTCTGCACGTTCTATGGGCTTGGAAGTGGAGCTATAAGACATGGCAAAGTTAACTAAACGTCAAAAAGCCATTGCTGCTGCTGTAGAAGCAAACAAAGTTTACACTTTGGAAGAAGCAGTACAAGTTCTTAACAGCCTTCCAGCTGCGAAGTTCAAAGAATCTTTAGATATCGCTGTAAACCTTGGTGTAGATCCACGTAAATCTGATCAGGTTGTTCGTGGTGCTACAACTTTACCTGCGGGTACTGGTAAAACTGTACGTGTTGCAGTATTTGCTCAAGGTGCTGCTGCTGAAGCTGCGAAAGCTGCTGGTGCTGATGTCGTTGGTTTTGATGACCTTGCTGAAAGCATTCAAGGTGGAAACCTTGATTTCGACGTCGTTATTGCTGCTCCTGATGCAATGCGCGTTGTTGGTAAGTTGGGTACGATTCTTGGTCCACGTGGCTTAATGCCAAACCCTAAAGTGGGTACAGTAACGCCTGACGTTGCTAACGCGGTTAAGAATGCTAAATCTGGTCAAGCACGTTACCGTGTAGACAAAGCGGGTATCATCCACGCTGCTATCGGTCAACTTGGCTTTAGCGAAGAAGCTGTGCGTCAAAACGTTGAAACTTTAATTGCAGACTTGAAAAAATTAAAGCCTGCAACTTCTAAAGGCGTATACGTTAAAAAGATCACTTTGAGCTCAACTATGGGTCCTGGTTTGATCGTTGACGTAAGCAACGTTTCTAAGTAATTAGTAAGAATTTTAAAGCCCTGAAAAGCTCCCTCTCTTTATAGGAGAGGGTTGGGAGAGGTTTTATACCCTCATCCTTACCTTCTCCCTGAGGGAGAAGGGGTTTTTAGGCAAACTTTGAATTGATAAATGAATATTTATCAGCGTCAAAGACCTCAGGCGAGAAATATTTTCGAATATTTTTCTTAATCATCCAGTCTGAGTAGACGCGGTGGTGTGATTTATTCCTCCTCCGCGTGTAAGTCTGAAAAGGCTTACGAATTGGGAGTGCATCTCTATGGGTGCATAAATCACCGTTAGGAGGTTTTACAATGGCTCTTCTTATTGAAGACAAAAAACAGATCGTTGCAGAAGTAAGCGAAGTTGCTTCTAAAGCGTTTTCTGTTGTTGTGGCTAACTATCAAGGTTCAAGCGTAGAGCAATTAACACAACTTCGTGTTGAAGCTCGTAAGCTAGGTGTTACTACACGTATCGTGCGTAATACATTAGCTAAGCGTTCATTTGAAGGTACTCAATTTGATATCTTGAATGACGACCTTGTTGGCCCAACCATTCTCGGTTTCTCAACTTCTGAAGATGACATGGGTGCAGCTGCACGCTTGTTCGAAGAATTTGCGAAAACTAACAAAGCTTTTGAACTTAAAGCTGCTGCATTTGATGGCAAAGTTTATCAAGGTGCTGAAGTTAGTGTAATTGCAAATCTTCCGAACCAAGAAAAAGCGCTTACTATGCTTGCCTCTGTCCTTCAAGCTCCTATTTCGAAATTGGGTCGCCTTATTACGGCACTCAAAGAGAAAAACGAGTCAGAAGCGGCTTAATCCTACTTTCACACCATTCAATATCCATTTGGAGTTATTCTCATGGCTTTAACAAACGAAGAAATCTTAAACGCAGTTGCTGAAAAAACTGTTCTTGAACTTGTTGAATTAATCTCTGCTTTCGAAGAGAAATTTAACGTATCTGCTGCTGCTGTTGCTGTAGCTGCTGCTCCAGGCGCTGCTGCTGCTGCTGAAGAACAAACTGAATTCAACGTTGAGTTGACTTCTTTCGGTGCTAACAAAGTTGCTGTAATTAAAGCAGTTCGTGAAGCTACTGGTCTTGGTCTTAAAGAAGCTAAAGATCTTGTTGAAGGCGCTCCTGCAGTTCTTAAAGAAGGCGTTTCTAAAGAAGAAGGCGAAGAACTTAAGAAGAAGCTTGAAGAAGCTGGTGCTACAGTTACACTTAAGTAATGCTGTAGGGAGTCGATTTTTTGAAAATCGGCTCCAAAAAATGGCTGATGGCTCTTGGGTCATCAGCCTTTTTGCGTTACAATAATCGGCTCGCTTTTTGTTAGTTTTACGTTTAGCGTGCGTATTATTTGAACAAAATACATGAAATCAAACGCTTACCAATATTTTTTTGCTTATAAAAATATTGTTAAGCGTTTTAATACCACTAAAAATTGCAGCATTTGTAAACAGTGGTGGCCATATCGGCCTGCGTAATTCCTTCTAGACCCGTTCTGCAGGCGGGTTTAGTTTACTTTCCGAGGACTCCAGATGGCATACTCATATACCGAAAAGAAACGGATCCGTAAGAATTTTGGTAAATTGCCCCACGTAATGGAAGCACCGTACTTACTTTCGATTCAGGTCGATTCGTACCGTACATTCTTACAAGGCGGTAAAACTCCAAAAAATCGCGAAGATATCGGTCTCCAAGCCGCATTTCGTTCAGTTTTTCCTATTGAAAGTTATTCTGGCAATGCTGCTTTAGAATTTGTTGAGTATAGTCTTGGTAAGCCTGAGTTTGACGTACGTGAATGTATTTTACGTGGTTCAACTTATGCAGCACCAATGCGCGTAAAAATTCGTTTGATCATTAAAGATCGTGAAACGAAATCAATTAAAGACGTTCGTGAACAAGAAGTTTACATGGGTGAAATGCCACTCATGACCGATAACGGTACTTTCGTTATCAACGGTACAGAGCGTGTAATCGTATCTCAATTACACCGTTCACCAGGCGTATTCTTTGACCATGATAAGGGTAAAACCCACTCAAGCGGTAAAGTGTTGTATTCAGCACGTATTATTCCTTACCGTGGTTCATGGTTAGACTTTGAATTTGATGCTAAAGATTTAGTCTTTGTACGTATTGACCGTCGTCGTAAATTATTGGCAACGGTGGTTTTACGTGCCTTAAATTACAGCAATGAACAGATCTTGAATTTGTTCTACGAAAAAGTGCCTGTATATCTTGATATGGGTAGCTATCAGATTGACCTTGTTCCAGATCGCTTACGTGGTGAAATGGCGCAATTTGATATCTTGGACAATGATGGTAAAGCGATCGTTGAACAAGGTAAGCGTATTAATGCACGTCACGTACGTCAAATGGAAGCTGCTAACTTAGCGAAGCTTTCTGTACCTGATGAATATTTATATGAGCGTATTACAGCTGAAGACATTCCATTGAAAAATGGCGATGTGATTGCTGCGAATACAGTGCTTAGCCATGAAATCTTGGTGAAATTGGCTGAAGGTGGTGTTAAACAATTTAACATCCTGTTCACCAATGACATCGACCGTGGTTCTTTCGTTGCAGATACATTACGTGCAGATACGACAACAGGCCGTGAAGAAGCGCTTGTTGAAATCTATAAAGTAATGCGTCCAGGCGAGCCACCAACAAAAGAAGCTGCTGAAAACTTATTCAACAACTTGTTCTTCTCTTCTGAGCGTTATGACCTTTCTCCAGTGGGTCGTATGAAGTTCAACCGTCGTTTGGGTCGTCCTTACGAAGTGGGTACAGATCAGAAGTCGCGTGAAGTTGAAGGTATTTTATCGCACGAAGATATTATTGATGTACTGCGTACATTGGTTGAAATCCGTAACGGTAAAGGTGAAGTCGATGATATCGATCACTTGGGTAACCGTCGTGTACGTTCTGTTGGTGAAATGACAGAAAACCAATTCCGTGTTGGTTTAGTCCGTGTTGAACGTGCTGTTAAAGAGCGTTTAAGCCAAGCAGAAACAGATAACTTGTCTCCGCAAGATTTGATCAATGCAAAACCAGTTGCTGCTGCAATCAAAGAATTCTTTGGTTCAAGCCAGTTGTCTCAGTTCATGGATCAAAACAACCCATTGTCTGAGATTACACATAAACGTCGTGTATCTGCGCTTGGTCCTGGTGGTTTGACACGTGAACGTGCGGGCTTTGAAGTACGTGACGTACATCAAACTCACTATGGTCGTGTTTGTCCAATTGAAACGCCTGAAGGTCCAAACATTGGTTTGATCAACTCGCTTTCTGTTTATGCAAAAGCAAACGATTTCGGTTTCTTGGAAACACCTTACCGTAAAGTTGTTGATGGCCGTGTAACTGATGATGTTGAATATTTATCTGCAATTGAAGAAGTAGGGACTGTCATTGCACAGGCCGATTCTGCTGTTGATAAAGATGGTCACCTGACTGAAGAAATGGTTTCTGTACGTCATCAAGGTGAATTCGTACGTATGTCGCCTGAGCGCGTAACACATATGGACGTTTCTGCACAGCAGGTTGTTTCTGTTGCAGCATCATTGATTCCATTCCTTGAACACGATGATGCGAACCGTGCATTGATGGGTTCGAACATGCAACGTCAGGCTGTTCCTACCTTACGTGCTGACAAGCCGCTTGTTGGTACGGGTATGGAAGCAAACGTAGCACGTGACTCTGGCGTGTGTGTGATTGCTGACCGTGGTGGTGCGATTGAATATGTAGATGCATCTCGTATCGTGATTCGTGTAAACGAAGATGAAATGATCGCGGGTGAAGCGGGTGTAGATATCTACAACCTGATCAAATACACACGTTCAAACCAAAATACATGTATCAACCAAAACGTTATCGTAAACTTGGGTGACAAAGTTGCTCGTGGCGATATCTTGGCTGATGGTCCATCGACTGATATGGGTGAACTTGCGCTTGGTCAAAACATGCGCGTCGCGTTCATGACATGGAACGGTTATAACTACGAAGACTCGATCTTACTTTCTGAGCGTGTACTTCAAGAAGACCGTTTAACCTCGATTCACATTCAAGAATTGTCATGTGTAGCGCGTGATACTAAGTTAGGTGCAGAAGAAATTACTGCCGATATTCCTAACGTTGGTGAGGCTGCACTGTCTAAGTTGGATGAGTCTGGTATTGTTTATATCGGTGCTGAAGTAACTGCTGGTGACATCCTTGTTGGTAAGGTAACGCCTAAAGGTGAAACTCAGTTAACACCTGAAGAAAAACTACTTCGCGCAATCTTTGGTGAAAAAGCTGCTGATGTTAAAGACTCTTCTTTACGTGTTCCATCTGGCACTAAAGGTACTGTGATTGACGTTCAAGTCTTCACACGTGATGGTTTGGAAAAAGATGAACGTGCTCAAGCAATTGAGAAAGCTCAGCTTGATGCATACCGTAAAGACTTGAAAGAAGAGTACAAAATCTTCGAAGAAGCAGCACGTGAACGTATTGTTCGTTTGTTGAAAGGTCAAGAGTCTAACGGTGGCGGTTCAACTAAACGCGGTGATAAACTTGCTGAAGACGTATTGTCTGGTTTAGAGCTTGTTGATTTACTTGAAATCCAACCGACTGATGAGGCAATTGCAGAGCGTCTAACTCAAATTCAAGTGTTCTTGAAAGAGAAGAGCTATGAAATTGATGAGAAGTTTGCAGAGAAGAAGCGTAAACTTTCTACAGGTGATGAATTAACCACTGGCGTATTGAAAGTTGTTAAGGTTTACCTTGCGGTTAAACGTCGTATCCAGCCTGGTGATAAAATGGCGGGTCGTCACGGTAACAAAGGTGTTGTGTCAAACATCTTGCCTGTTGAAGACATGCCACACGATGCGAATGGTGTACCAGTCGATATCGTATTGAACCCATTGGGTGTACCGTCACGTATGAACGTGGGTCAGATTCTTGAGACTCACTTAGGTATGGCGGCCAAAGGTCTTGGCGATAAACTTGAAAAAATGTTGAAAGAACAACGTACAGTGTTAGAACTACGTGACTTCTTAGACAAGATTTATAACAAGGTCGGTGGTGAGCAAGAAGAGCTTGATAGCTTAACTGATGCCGAAATCTTGGCGCTTTCAGGTAACTTACGTGCTGGTGTTCCATTAGCAACACCTGTATTTGATGGTGCTGAAGAAAGCCAGATCAAAGACTTACTTGAATTAGCAGACATCTCACGTACAGGTCAAACGGTATTGTTTGACGGACGTACAGGTGAGCAGTTTGATCGTCCTGTAACTGTAGGTTACATGTACATGCTCAAATTGAACCACTTGGTTGATGACAAGATGCATGCGCGTTCAACAGGTTCTTACTCACTTGTTACACAACAGCCGCTTGGTGGTAAAGCACAATTCGGTGGTCAGCGTTTCGGTGAGATGGAAGTATGGGCACTTGAAGCATACGGTGCAGCATATACACTCCAAGAAATGCTCACTGTGAAGTCGGATGACGTCGAAGGTCGTACACGCATCTATAAGAATATTGTAGATGGTAACCATTATATGGATCCGGGTATGCCTGAATCGTTCAACGTATTGACCAAAGAGATCCGTTCTTTAGGTATCAACATTGAACTGAAAAATGGTGACTAAAAAATCTCCCCCAACCCCTCTTTAAGAAAGAGGGGAGAAAGTCCTCCTTTGTAAAGGGGGATTTAGGGGGGATTATAGATTCCCAAATTTCAGTAAAAACAATATTTGTGACCCAGTCGGGTGAGCTTAGCTTCCCGACACACGGAGAAAAAAATTGAAAGACTTGCTCGATATCATGCGTAAGAAAACGGATTCAGAAGGTCATGCACCTGTTGAATTTGACCGTATCCGTATTGGTCTTGCGTCGCCAGAGATGATTAAGTCATGGTCTCACGGTGAAGTTAAAAAGCCTGAAACCATTAACTACCGTACTTTTAAACCTGAACGTGACGGTTTGTTCTGTGCCAAAATTTTTGGTCCAGTAAAAGATTACGAATGCTTGTGTGGTAAATACAAGCGTATGAAATACAAAGGCGTCATTTGTGAAAAATGTGGCGTTGAAGTAACAACTGCGAAAGTTCGTCGTGAACGTATGGGTCACATCGAGCTTGCGTCTCCAGTTGCACACATCTGGTTCTTGAAATCATTACCGAGCCGTATTGGTTTATTACTTGATATGACATTACGTGATATCGAGCGTGTATTGTATTTCGAATCTTATGTTGTTACCGATCCTGGTATGACTCCGTTTGAAAAGTACCAACTTTTAACAGACGAAGAATACTACAATGCACTTGAAGAACACGGCGATGAATTCGCTGCGAAAATGGGTGCAGAGGCAATTCAAGATCTATTGAAAGATATCGATCTTGAAGCAGAGATTACGCGTTTACGTGAAGAAATTCCTCAAACAACCTCTGAGACGAAACTTAAAAAATCGTCTAAGCGTTTGAAATTGATGGAAGCTTTTAACGATTCGAACAACAAGCCAGAATGGATGGTGATGAATGTACTTCCAGTACTTCCACCAGACTTACGTCCGCTTGTACCACTTGAAGGTGGTCGTTTCGCGACTTCTGACTTGAACGATTTATATCGTCGTGTGATTAACCGTAACAACCGTTTGAAGCGTCTTCTTGACCTTGCTGCACCAGACATTATCGTACGTAACGAAAAACGTATGTTACAAGAGTCTGTAGATGCCTTGCTTGATAACGGTCGTCGTGGTCGTGCGATTACAGGTTCGAACAAACGTCCATTGAAATCTTTGGCAGATATGATCAAAGGTAAACAAGGTCGTTTCCGTCAAAACTTACTTGGTAAGCGTGTTGACTATTCTGGTCGTTCGGTAATTACCGTTGGTCCTACTTTACGTCTTCACCAATGTGGTCTTCCGAAGAAGATGGCACTTGAACTATTCAAGCCATTTATTTTCGCGAAACTACAAGCATCTGGCCAAGCAACAACCATTAAAGCTGCGAAGAAAATGGTTGAGCGTGAGACGCCAGAAGTTTGGGACGTTCTTGCATCTGTGATTCGTCAACATCCAGTCATGTTGAACCGTGCGCCAACACTTCACCGTTTAGGTCTTCAAGCATTTGAACCTATTCTGATTGAAGGTAAAGCGATCCGTCTTCACCCACTCGTCTGTGCTGCGTTTAACGCCGACTTCGATGGTGACCAAATGGCGGTACACGTTCCATTGACACTTGAAGCACAGTTAGAAGCGCGTGCGTTGATGATGTCAACCAACAACATCTTGTCACCTGCAAACGGTGAGCCAATCATCGTTCCTTCTCAGGACGTTGTCTTGGGTCTTTACTACATCACACGTGATGCGGTAAATGCCAAAGGTGAAGGCATGGTGTTTGCGGATACACACGAAGTTAACCGTGCCTTAGCGACGGGTAAAGTTGCGATCCATGCACGCGTTAAAGTACGTGTACACCAAACTGTAATCGATGAAAATGGTCAGCGCGAAAAGCAAACCATTATTGTTGATACAACACCAGGTCGTTGCTTATTGTGGGAAGTGGTTCCACAAGGTTTAAGCTTTGAATCGATCAACCTTGAGATGACCAAGAAAAACATCTCTAAGTTAATCAACTCTTGCTACCGTAAACTTGGTTTGAAAGATACTGTAATCTTCGCTGACCAATTGATGTATTTGGGCTTCCGTCAAGCGACGCGTTCAGGTGTATCTGTAGGTATGGAAGACATGCTTATTCCACCTAATAAGCACACTATTATTGACAAAGCTGAAACTGAAGTTCGTGAAATCGAACAACAGTTTGAACAAGGCTTCGTAACTGCGGGTGAGCGCTATAACAAAGTGGTCGATATTTGGGCACGTACCAATGACCAAGTTGCAAAAGCGATGATGGACAACTTGTCTTATACACTTGTGAAAAACAAGCAAGGTGAAGACGAGAAACAGAAGTCATTCAACTCAATTTATATGATGTCTGACTCGGGTGCCCGTGGTAGTGCGGCGCAAATCCGTCAGCTTGCTGGTATGCGTGGTTTGATGGCGAAGCCGGATGGCTCGATCATTGAGACCCCAATTAAAGCAAACTTCCGTGAAGGTTTGACCGTACTTCAGTACTTCATCTCAACACACGGTGCGCGTAAAGGTTTGGCCGATACCGCATTGAAAACTGCGAACTCTGGTTACTTGACTCGTCGTCTTGTCGACGTAGCACAAGATTTAGTTATTACTGAATCTGATTGTGGTACAGCTGGTGGCCTAGTCATGACACCATTCATCCAAGGTGGTGACGTGATCGAACCATTACGCGATCGCGTATTGGGTCGTGTAACTGCTGAAGACGTACGTCGTGCATCTGATGATGAAGTGGTACTTCCACGTGGTACGTTAATTGACGAGAAAATTGCTGCTCAGCTTGAAGAGTCGGGTGTCGATGAAGTTAAAGTACGTTCAGTAATTGCATGTGAATCTGCATTCGGCGTATGTGCGAAATGTTATGGT
Organism: Acinetobacter higginsii; assembly: GCF_000369525.1. Taxonomy (GTDB): domain Bacteria; phylum Pseudomonadota; class Gammaproteobacteria; order Pseudomonadales; family Moraxellaceae; genus Acinetobacter; species Acinetobacter higginsii. The sequence continues at coordinate 227,414 of NZ_KB850070.1, read as the reverse complement.
CGTGATCTAGCACGTGGCCACTTGGTAAACCCAGGTGAATCTGTTGGTGTAATGGCTGCACAGTCAATTGGTGAACCTGGTACACAGTTAACGATGCGTACCTTCCACGTTGGTGGTGCTGCAAGCCGAACTTCTGCTGCAAACAGTGTTCAAGTACGTAACAAAGGTACTGTACGTTTCCACAACGTGAAAACTGTACAACATGCTAAAGGTCACTTGGTGTCAGTTTCACGTTCAGGTGAAATTGGTATTGCGGATGATTTAGGTCGTGAGCGTGAGCGCTATAAACTTCCTTACGGTGCAAGCATCTTGTTGAAAGATGGTGAAGCTGTAGAAGCTGGTGGTATCGTGGCGACTTGGGATCCACATACACATCCACTTGTTACCGAAGTTGCGGGTAAAGCGCGTTTCAGCCAAATCGCTGATGGTGTAACTGCTACTTCTAAGACAGATGATGCAACAGGTATGACCACTGTTGAAATTTTACCTGTAACAGCTCGTCCTGCTTCTGGTAAAGATTTACGTCCTGCAATTGTGTTGGATACAACAGATGGCGGCGAACAGTTCTACTTCTTACCACAAAACACGATCGTAACCGTTCGCGATGGCGCAACGATTGGTGTAGGTGATGTACTTGGTCGTGTACCACAAGAATCTTCACGTACTCGTGATATTACCGGTGGTCTTCCACGCGTAGCTGATTTGTTCGAAGCGCGTAAGCCGAAAGAACATGCAATCTTGGCAGAAGTGTCTGGTATTGTGAGCTTCGGTAAAGAGACCAAAGGTAAGAACCGTTTAGTGATCAGTCCGGATGATGGCTCTGAGATTTATGAAGAGTTAATTCCAAAATGGCGTACGATCAACGTGTTCGAAGGTGAGCATGTGAACCGTGGTGAGACTATTTCTGATGGTCCACAAAACCCACATGACATCTTACGTTTGAAAGGCGAAGTTGCGTTAACGAACTATATCGTGAATGAAGTTCAAGACGTTTACCGTCTCCAAGGGGTAAAAATCAACGATAAGCATATTGAAGTTGTTGTACGTCAAATGTTGCGTAAAGTTGATATCACTGATGGCGGCGATACAAGCTTCATCAAGGGTGAGCAAGTGGATTACATCCGCGTTGTTCAAGAGAACCAAGCTGTCTTGGCTCAGAACAAGTTCCCTGCGAAGTTTGAACGTCTGCTTATGGGTATTACCAAAGCATCGCTTTCTACAGACTCGTTCATTTCTGCTGCATCGTTCCAGGAAACAACACGTGTGTTAACTGAAGCTGCTGTAACAGGTAAAGAAGATGATTTACGTGGCTTGAAAGAAAACGTTGTTGTGGGTCGTTTGATCCCAGCGGGTACAGGTCTTGCGTATCACTTAGAGCGTCGTCGTCAAGAATCAGAAGCTGCTGAATTTGAACTTCATAACGATTTCAGTGAAGTTGATCAAGCATTTAGTCAAGCGTTGAACTCAGACCAGTTCTAAGTCTTAACGAATTAAAAAGGCACCTTCGGGTGCCTTTTTTTGTGGAAAAATAAAGCAGTTGTTACAAAAACACCTTACAGCATCAGTATTTGATTACTTAATCAAAATAAACAGTTCATTAAACAATACTATCCTATGCACATCTGAGGAGAGGAATAGTTCTAATGAAAAAAATGATGATGATTGCAGGTGTCGCTTTAATGTCAAGCACGCTATTTGTGGGTTGCCAGAATGCGAGCCCAGAAAGCAAACGTATTGGTTCTGCTGCAATTGGTGGTGGTGCAGGCGGTGCGGTAGGTAAGCACGTTGGTGGTAATTTGGGTGCTGGTCTTGGTGCTGCAATTGGCGCGGGTGTTGCTGCGAATGCCAAAGGTTCAAATAGTAAAAATACCAGAAACAGTGCGATCGGTGCTGGCTTAGGTGCGGTGATTGGTGGTGCAGTATTGGGTGGTGACTCTGGTGCTGCGGTAGGTGGTGCACTTGGTGGTAGTGCTGGATCTGCTTATGGTGAGAAAAAAGGCAAGTACTAAGCCTGAGCTTAAACTTGCTGATGACAGTGGTGCTGATTTAACTATTTAAATCAGGTTATTTCTATCTCTGTCATTTTAAAGAGCCTCTCTCAGCGATAACACTATGATTGCTGAGAGAGCTTTAATATGAATATCTATTATTTATTTAGCCTATTTGCTATTTGTTTTAAACATTTTGAATAACATCAAATTTTAATTCAGCATATCCCTATTATTTTTAATTTATGTATTTCCCAGCTCATAAGCTGCATTAGCTGGCTTGAGCCGACCATCTACCTTTACAAAATATCAATCGATTGGGACATAGTGATAACACAATGTGATCAAATTCCCCATAAAAGAAGATTATGCTTTTCTATAGAACGTATAGAAGTGAGTATAGTCATGAAAAAAACAATTGGTTTGGTTTCAACTTTAGTGTTATCGGCGGTAATGTTCACGGGCTGTCAAAATATGAGTGCTGCTGATCAGCGTATTGGTACAGCAGCCCTTGGTGGTGCGGTCGGTGGTGGGCTAGGTAACCATGTTGGTGGCGGATTAGGTGCGGGTGTTGGTGCCGCTGCGGGTGCAGGTGTAGGTGCCAATGCGAAGGGTGCGAATAGTAGCTCTACCACCAGTAGCGCGATTGGCGCTGGTATCGGTTCAGTAGTGGGTAAAGCAATCTTTGGTGGTGACTCAGGCGCTGCAATTGGTGGTGCAATCGGTGGTGGTGCTGGTGCCGCAATCCAAGAGAAAAAGAGATAATTTCTGATCATCAGATTCAAAAATGCCTGCAAACGATTGCAGGCATTTTTATGTGAATGGCGCTAAGCACTGGCTTTGGGTTTTTTACGACGGATATAAAGCACTTTTTCGACTTCTGCGATTCGTGTTCCTGCATCATCTACAATATTTAGGGTGTAATGACGTAAAACGGGCTCATGATTCTCTGCCAGTTTTTTGATTTCAGTGATTTCATCGCGACTCAGTTGAATCTCGGCATAAACCGTGTTTCGGCCTGGTGAAAGAAAATTAATGGTGGCACTTTTATCCCAGACAATATATTTATGTCCCAAATGGTGAATTAGAATCAGCATATAAAAGGGGTCAACCATGGAGTATAGACTACCGCCAAAATGCGTCCCGACAATATTTCGATTACGCCGAGTCAGTGGCATTTTGACACGAATGTAATAATCATCTAGATCAATGGTTTCAATCTCAATACCTGCACCGCGATAAGGTGAGTAGTGATTCAGCATAAATTTGGATATTGCGGGAATGGTTCGAATTCTTTTGAAAAAGTCTTTCATGGTCAATTTTTTTTCTTGCAACTCTATTCATACTCCATAAGTATCATTTTTATTGCATCGCTGGCAATGGCTGTTTTATGAACAGCCGATAGAAAACAAAATGGGAAAGAATTATGCAAGCACAAGTCAAAACAGTAACAACATCTGATCAGCAAACGCTTTGTGTTAAAACATGGGGTGATGAGAAAAAAACGCCTTTGGTTTTAGTGCATGGCTATCCAGATAATCAAGAAGTTTGGGAGCCGATCATTGAAAAACTGGTCAATGATTATTAAGTGGTGACTTATGATGTGCGTGGTGCAGGTCTGTCTTCGATTCCTAAGCGTATTAAAGATTACCGTTTGCCGCGTTTATCATTAGACTTGCAAGAGGTGGTGGATCACGTTCTTCCAAATCGTAATTTCCATATGGCAGCACATGATTGGGGTTCATTACAGTCTTGGGAATCTGCAACAGAACCAAAATTAAAAGGCCGCTTATTGTCTTATACCACCATTTCAGGTCCTTGTTTGGATCATGCTTCTTTGTATTTACGTGAGAAATTTAAATCTGCGCCAAGCAATGTATTAAAAATTCTGACCAAATCTTGGTATATCGGTGCATTCCACTTACCCCTTGTGGCACCAACAGTATGGACTTTCTTTAGTCCTGAGAAATGGGGCAAGATTTTGAGTGGTTTAGAGAAGAAGAAGGATTTACCATTGAATGCCAATATTGTGGCGGATGGTAAATATGGGATTAACCTGTATCGCGCCAACTTTATTCCTTCGTTGACTCAACCACGTCAACGCTATGCACAATGTCCTGTACAGGCGATTGTGTTAAAACGCGATGCGTTTGTCAGTCCAGAGTACATTACTGAATCGATGCCAAAATGGGTAGAAAAATTTGAGTATGTTGAACTCGATGCCAACCATTGGGCAGTATTGAGTCAGCCAGAAAAAATTGCTGAACTGATCCGTCAATTCGTGCAACGCCAAGCTGCTTAATGCTTTAGTGGATTTATTAAGCTAAAAATCACTTGAGATGCAGCACAATTCGGCGATATTTTCAGCTTCATGATCATGAATCTGCTAGAATGTCGCCTTTTCTTTGCTCCTGAATTTGTTCATGAATGCTGTCGTAATTGCGATTGCCGTGATGTTTATCTTGTCACTGGCACGAGTTTCTGTTGTTCTCACTTTGGTGATTTCAGCCATTATTGGAGGCTTGGTCGCTGGTCTAAGTCTTTCTCAAACTGTAGAAGCATTTAATGCTGGCTTAGGCGATGGTGCTGAAGTTGCTTTGGCTTATGCGGTATTAGGTGCATTTGCATTAGCACTTTCAAAGTCTGGATTGCCCGATTTACTTGCACATAAACTGATTGGTTTATTGGGGATGGAAGCAGGTAAAAATCAACAGAAAAAGGTGAAATATCTGTTATTAACCATTCTGCTGATTGCTGCAATCTTCTCTCAAAACCTGATTCCTGTGCATATCGCGTTTATTCCAGTCTTGGTTCCACCTTTATTAAAAGTGATGAATCATTTAAAGCTGGATCGTCGAGCGGCAGCATGTGTGATGACATTAGGTCTAGTCGGGACCTATATTTTCCTGCCAGTTGGCTTTGGTGCGATTTTTCTTGAACAGATTCTGATGGGCAATATCAACAAGATTGGCGCGGCTTACGGCTTGCATGTTGAACGGGGCATGATGCCAATCGGTATGGCGATTCCAGTTTTAGGAATGGTAATCGGTACTTTAGTTGCGGTATTTATTAGCTATCGTAAGCCACGTATTTATGTGGATCGTTCAATTACGCCTGTCAAAACCATTGACCTAGACAAGCCACTGAAAGTCACCACACAAGCAGAATATGATCTCAAAGCTGATGCTGAAGAACTCAAACAAGAAGCTGAGAATGTACCTTATATCTCCAAGAAAACCATGTTTATGGCGGTGCTGGCGATCGGTTTAACTCTGGTTGCACAGCTGTACTCAGGTTCGATGATTCTTGGTGGTTTAGTCGGCTTTGCTGTGTTATCTGCTTCTGGAATTTTTAAATGGCAAGATGCTGATGACGTATTTGTACAAGGCATGCGTATGATGGCGCTGGTGGGCTTTATCATGATCTCTGCGGCAGGTTTTGCCTCAGTGATGACCCATACAGGCGATATCACGCATCTGGTCAATGGCGTGGTGCATATCATTGGTGATAACCATGCATTAGCTGCGTTCCTGATGCTCTTTATCGGTTTATTCGTGACGATTGGTATTGGTTCATCGTTCTCAAGTGTGCCTGTGCTGGCGGTGATTTACGTGCCTTTGTGCGTACAGTTTGGCTTCTCACCATTGGCAACGATTGCACTCATTGGCACCGCTGCGGCATTAGGTGATGCGGGTTCACCTGCATCTGATTCGACCTTAGGACCAACAGCTGGTTTAGGTGTAGATGGTCAACATGATCACATTTGGGATACAGTTGTGCCGACTTTTATACATTTTAATATCCCGTTGCTTATTTTTGGCTGGATTGCCGCAATGATTTTATAATGCAAATGGCTCGTTAAGAGCCATTTTTTATGCATAATTATTTTAGTAATTAAAATATAAAAAATACCAGTATTTGACATTTTTTGTCTCTTTTTTAATCTAATTTTATAATGTATTTTTAATATTAAGTTTTGCGTAATTATATTTTTAAATTCATCTAAATAGAATTTTTCTAAAAACTTTATTTAATATTATGAATTGTGGTATTCTGATCAAAATACTAGGTTTTATAGTGGTTTAAGTGGACTAAAATAGTCTGAATTAATAAATATTACATATTTTAACAATTATATTTTATTAATATTCAATATATTACAAAATGTATTTAAATAGTCGGAATTAATAAGTATTGCATAATGTAAAAACCCGTGCCTATTATGTTGAACAAGAACATAAATTGTTAAAGAGGTTGTTTTAATGTTAAAGAAAGCATTGGTTGTCGCATTATTGGGGTTATCTTCAACTGCATTTGCAGGGGGCTTTCAAGTTAAAGTGGGTGCGAGTGTTATTAACCCAACTGCGGATACAACGTTGGCCCCAGGTGCAACGGTTAAAGGTGATGATGAGTTTGCATTTACACCGTCAGTTGAATATTTTTTTGGTGAAACACCGTTCTCAGCGGAATTATTATTAGCAACTCCAATTAACCATGACGTATTATTAAATGGTGAAAAAGTTGCTAGTGTTCGTCAATTACCACCAACGATTACAGCAAAATATAATTTCAAAAACTCAACTCGCTTTACACCTTACATCGGTGTGGGTGGTACAGCCTTCATCCCTTGGAATGAAAAGGGCGTAGCGAAAGATGTGAAAGAAGCATTTGGCTTTGCTGGTCAGCTGGGTTTTAACTTCCAACCTGCAGATGCTAAAAACTGGGGTGTTTATGTCGATGTACGTTACGCAGATATTAGCCCAGAAGTGACATTGGTTGATGGGACTAAATTTGATTTAGATCTCAATCCAGTGGTGTATACATTAGGTTATAGCTACAAATTCTAAGTCAGTGAATGATTGAAGAACCTCACCTTGTGTGAGGTTTTTTATTTTTGCAATTTGAATATAAAACCGATACAGGCCTCAACACTTGAGTTTTGTATGCTGAGACATAAGCTTAAATAAAAGTGAATGATCCATGATGAAAAAATTGATAACGACAGCATTATTACTGACACCCTTATTTTTTTTATCCCAAGCTCAGGCAGCCAGTTTCTCTTGTAAAGCTGCGAAGCTAAAAGCTGAGCAACAGATCTGCAATGACCGCAGTTTAAATGATGCTGATGTCAAACTCGCAACCACCTACCAAATTATTCTGCATGCTTTACCGATGGGTGGGCGTGATGCAGAGAAAGATCAACAATTTAAATGGCTAAAACAACGTAATTCCTGTGCTGCCAATAGTCCTTGTCTGAAGCGTGCTTATGCACAAAGACAGCAACAGTTAGATCAACTTCTACAAACACGTGTCTTGAGCCAAGGCCCATTCTAATTGTAACTTTTGTGCGATTTTTAGCTTAAAAATAAGCATCAAGGATTGAAAAATCCAAGATATGCACCATTCATAAATCATTCCAAGATATAAGCACAGATAAGGAGTGATTTATGAGTGAGCAAGTCGCACAGAATTATAGTTTCCAAGCTGAGGTTGCTCAGTTATTGCATTTAGTGACCCATTCACTGTATTCCAACCCTGAAATTTTCTTACGTGAATTGATTTCAAATGCATCGGATGCTTGCGATAAGTTACGTTTTGAAGGGATTAATCACCCTGAATATTATGAAAATGATCCAGATTTACGTGTTCGCGTCAGCTTGGATAAAGATAATAAAACCTTAACGATTTCAGATAACGGGATTGGTCTGAGCCAGCAAGAAGCCATTGATAACCTAGGGACCATTGCAAAGTCAGGTACTAAAGACTTTATGTCTAAACTGACAGGTGACCAAAAGTCAGATGCCCAGTTGATTGGTCAGTTTGGTGTTGGTTTCTATTCAGGTTTTATTGTTGCCGATAAAATTACCGTTGAATCGCGTCGTGCAGGGCTGGATGCAGCTGAAGCCGTGCGTTGGATCAGTGGTGGTACGGGTGAATTTGAAGTTCAAACGATTGAGAAAGCAACGCGTGGTACGGATATCATCTTGCATTTACGTGATGATGCACTGGATTATTTAGAGTCGTGGAAAGTTAAACAAATCATCAATAAATATTCTGACCACATCAGCTTGCCAATCGAAATGCAAAAAGAAGTTTGGCAAGAGGAAGAGGTCGCTGAAGGTGAAGAACCGAAAGGCGGCCAAATGGTGAAGACGGATGAATGGGAAGCGATTAACTCAGCCAGTGCGTTATGGACGCGTAACAAGAGTGAAATCACTGATGAACAATACATCGAGTTTTATAAAAACCTGAGCCACGATTTTGCAGAACCTTTGGCATGGGCACATAACCGTGTCGAAGGTAGCACTGAATATACTCAGTTGCTGTATATCCCAAGTCAGGCCAAACAGGATTTGTTTACTCGCGAAGCAAAAGCAGGCATCAAGCTGTATGTAAAACGCGTATTTATCTTGGATGAAGCAGATAACCTGATTCCAAACTACTTACGTTTCGTACAAGGTGTGGTCGACAGTGCGGATTTACCGCTGAACGTCAGCCGTGAACTTTTACAAGAAAGCCGTGATGTAAAAACCATTCGTGAAGGTAATGCGCGCCGTGTATTGACCTTACTGGATGGTTTGGCAAAATCTGAAGATGAGAAAGACCAAGAAAAATTTAAAACCTTCTACACTGAATTTGGCTCAGTATTGAAAGAAGGTTTAGGTGAAGACACGGGCAATCGTGAACGTATCTTAAAATTATTGCGTTATGCAACTTCAAATCATGATGAGATAAGTACTTCTTTTGCTGATTATAAGTCACGCATGAAAGAAGGGCAGAAAGCGATTTATTACGTGACTGCAGATAGTTTAACCGCTGCGAAAAATTCGCCACAACTTGAAGTGTTCAAGAAAAAAGGCATTGAAGTGTTATTGATGGCGGACCGTGTTGACGAGTGGGCCATGAACTTTGTATTTGAGTTCGATGGTACGCCATTGCAGAACGTGTCTAAAGGTGCAGTCGATCTCGGTGATCTACAAGATGCTGAAGAGAAAAAGGCCTTAGAGCAAGCGGCTGAACAGTTTAAGCCAGTGGTGGATCGTTTAAGTAGCTCGTTAAAAGATAAAACCAAAGAAGTCCGTGTGACGACGCGTTTGGTGGATTCTCCTGCATGCTTAGTCACCAGTGAAGGGGAGCTTTCACCACAGCTGATTCGTATGTTGAAACAAGCAGGGCAAGCTGTTCCTGAAATTAAGCCTACTTTGGAAATCAACCCTGAGCATCCTTTGGTGAAAAAATTAGAGAACTCAGCGCAGTTTGACGATTTAGCCAATGTGATCTTTGATCAGGCTGTGATTGCAGAAGGTGGCTTACCAGAAGATCCAGCAGCTTATGTTAAACGTATTAATAGCTTGTTATTGAAATAAGTATTCTGATCACAAAAAACCTCTGCTTCGGCGGAGGTTTTTTTATATGTATGGATAACTTTAAAGTTATCCACAGTGGTGTTGTTATTTTCATCAGAAGTGAGCTTCAAAGCTCATTTGATAGCTGAAATGATTGTCCTGTTTATCGGCCGGAACATTTAAATAATTCAAATCATTTTGCATATACAGCCAGTTACGCCAAATCGGACGTTTCCAAGAAAAATAAGGTCCCCATTGATTGACTCGGAGTTCTTTCTTTTCATAATCACCTTCACTAACAATGCCATAGCTGAGGTTATCGTTGGAGAGCAAATGCAATTTTTGGAAAGTCCGATTTCGCCAAGTGTAGTCTTCATCTTGGGTCTTCGACAGATTGAATTGAGTCGACAATAGTGCCTGTTGCTGAAACTTCTGGGTTAAATTTAGGTTGGTTTCGGCATAGTTTTTACTGCTTGAGCCATAACGAAAGATTTGTGCCGTATCCAGATTCAGTCCTGAATGTAAGTTCCATTGCTTCTTGGCAAGAAATTGCACATAAATATCAGTATTGGAGTTCGAACCTAAGTCCAGATCATTGTTAAAGGGTAACCAGCTTGAAATCGTACTCCAGCTCGCGCTGACGGGATTGGGCGTATTGATATTTTTATGCGGTGGATGCTTGCTGGTTTTACCAAGCTTTTTTAGGAGTGGCGGCTGTTGTGCACGTTGCCATAATGAGTCTTCACCAAAAACGGCCATCAATTCCTGACTTAGTTGTGCATCACTGAGCTGATCTTCAGGCCTTTCTGTTGCCACATCGCAAGCAAGCGTTTTTGTGGCTTGTTTCTGAGTGTGAGGATGCCGAGTCTTTTGATCTAAAAATATATGTGATGCGCGGGTGAAATGCCGGCTGAGCGGTAAGAACATTGGAAAGAAGGGTGTAAGTAGCTCACCGAGGCAAAGGTTGCCTACAATCAATAAATACACAGCCAAAGCGTATCGTTGATCCATGTTAACGTGAAGAAAAATAAAAGAAAACAAGCATAGCAGTTTAAGCTTAATCATTTATTTACTGGACTTCATTTTTTTTTAAATAAAAATGCCCAATCGGAATTCCAACTGGGCATCAAGACAGATCATTTCAGTACTAGAATAAAGTCTCGAGTCGGACGAAAGTACTGACAAAATGATTACGGTCTTCTCGATGATCATTAAAATAATTCAGATCGCCTTGTACATAGAACCATTCACGCCAAAGCGGTTGTCGCCAGGACACAAAAGGTCCCCAACTATTTAAACGGAGTTCATCTTTGTTGTAGTAGCCACCAGTATAAATGCCATAATTGAAGTTGTTATGCGCAAAGAACTGGTGTTGACGGAAAAGACGGTTATCCCACCATAGATCATCATCCTGCTTGTCCGCGTAGGTCAAACTGAACTGATTGGAGATAAAGGGTTGATTCGGACGCGCGTGGATCAACTCTAAATTGGTGCGCAGATAATTTTCACTTTTGCTGCCATAGCGATAAATTTGTTCTGCATTAAAGCGGAAATCATTGCGTAGATCCCAATGTTTTTCCGCTCTTAGGCGGGCATAAATATCACTGCCTGAACGGATACCAAGGTCAGCATCTGTTTCAAAAGGCAGCTTCTTGGAAAAATTTGACCAACGTAAGGCTAAGGATCCGTTACTGTCTCGGGTTTGTTTGGAGTCAAACTTTTTATCCGGATCTGAATTGGGCTGGTTATTGGTATTGGCAACATTATTTTTAAACTCGTCGTCTAAAGAGTCATCACCAAACACCACACTGACTTTTTTTTCTAAGGTTGGTAATTTAATTTTACCGCGAATACGTGGCTTGATTTCATAACCATCATGTTCGTTCCAGTAGTTATCCAGCATCACTCGGATAGTGGCTGAGGCTGGATTTTCAGGATCGACATCGCCAAACCAATCATCAATTTTGACCGAGGTACGATCCGCCCATTCACGGATACTGCGTTGTTTTTTATCCGCCCAAGTTCTGTTTTCAGTTTCGGCAGTCGTAGGGACTGTGGATTGATTGGATTGTGCAGGAAAGATCGTTGGCGTGGCATCAACCCAGCGTGGAATATAGTCCAATGCATTCTCATCGCTATTTACTGTGGTCGCATTCGTAGCAGAATTCGGCTGCTGGTTTTGAGCGTTGGTTTCTGCGTTGGTAACACTCAACGTACCCAGTGAAAGTGTTAGCAAAGCAAAAAAGATACGTGTCGGTACCATTTGCTGTAAATTATTCATAATGAAGGCTTATATATTGTTCTTGTGTTAACTTTTGATGATTGAGGCAATAAAATCAAGTATTAGAAACAAAAAACAGCAATTTAGCTGTATAAAAATGCTAGAAATCATAAGGGCTTAGTGAAATAAAAGTAGACTAGCTGATCCAAATCCTTTTGGAAAAAACAGCCAATAGTCGAGTCACAGCATAAGACTGCCTGAATTAAAAAGTATCGCTATGCCTTGTTTAAGATGATTCAGACAGAGCGCTATTTTCGAGTGCCTGATAAAGATCATGTACCGAAATGGGTTGCGGTAAACGGCTAATGACTTGACGAATCAGCTGCCATGTATAGCCATCGGTACGATCGAGTAATAGATATGGATAGGCTTGATCTTCATTGGATAACTTCACACGCTCTAAGCCATGGATGACACGTATTTTTTGACGCTCTCGTAGCAAAATCACGGGCGTAAAGAAGGTCGCAGCAGTCTCATCAAAGGGAATGAATTTCTGCGTGTTGATAAATGATGCCGGAATATATGGATAGACACGTTGATCACGCTGCCAGACCAAAGTGCCATTCATAATGCACTCATTAAACAAAGTCTCATGTTGATGATAATGTCGTTTAAAATTATTCCAGCTGGTCTGATGAATAGAACTGGTTCGCGTATGACGTTGATCGGTATAGGCCTGTAAAATCGTGGTTGCATATTCAACACTATGAGTTCCAACCAACACCACATAATGGGAAAATTGGCCTTGTGCATAAAGTTGCTCAGCAATAAAAATTTGTGCTGATCCCCACAGGGGTTGGGCTTCATTCTCTGCTTTGAGATAGAGCCAATCAATTTTTATATTCTGATCGATCTCGTTATGCAGATCGACTCGATATAGCGATGGAAAAGTGCGTGCGTCAATCCGCTCCAATCTACAGATTAAGCCATCTAAACTAAAATCATTCAATGCCAAGGGTTTGGCCTTGTTAAGATTTGCAGAAGCAACAGAACTTTGTCTAAAACTCGGTTTGACACGTGCTGTGGCTTGAGCAGAAGGTGTGATTTGAGCCGGTTGAATTTTTTCTTGAATAATAGCATCGAGTTGTGACTTAAACTGAGCTGTTTGTTCCTTAATAATGGATAGGCTATCTTTATTTGCAGCTTTTTCAGCATCATCAGCTTGAATGGGTTCTAATATCGGGATTAAATTCTGTAATTCGTAGTCTGTTTTAACATACTCACTGGCATGGCTCTGTAACCATTGTAAGGCATCTTTAGATGAGTTGAGCCAAGGGCTTTTCAGGAATGAAAGTGCAGGGCGAATCACCCAAACTTGCCAATGCTGTGCTTGACGTAATGCGGCCCAGCCCATATCTGCCGAAGCAAACAAAGCATTTTCTACGCGTCCCATAAAGTTATAAGTACCGCGGTAAGTCAAGGTATAGCCATAAAGCGCTAAGTCATCGGCAGAGAATTCTTCATTCAGAATAAATTCTTTAAATGGGCTGAGCTGATCCTGAAAGTGAGGATCGTCGCAAGATGCGCAAATGTCTTTGATGCGTTGTTTTGACTTAGCAATTTCAAAAAGTGATGTTTTATCATCATTCAGCCCGTCGACGAGGGTTTTGAGCTCATCAACCAAGAGTGCTTTCTCTAATACGTCCATCGATTGTTTCCTTAGAGATAGGCTTGAGCCTGTTTTTAAATCATGAATTAGGACAAAGTGACAGCAATTTCAAACAGGTTGTAATCAGTTATAGTTGATAAAGTATGCTGTCTTATACGTGTGACAAGTGCGTTGATCTTCGGATCTATTTGTAATTTGATCTGTGTTAAAAGAGATCACCACTCAACATTTTCATCACAAAAGATTGTCACTTTATGACGATTATAGAAGAAAAGGAGGTAAAATCTATAGCGGTCAAGTTAGTATAAAATCTCATTTACGTATTCTAAATCGAGATATAGATCATAGTTTCTCTTTGAAAATAAAAACATTTTAAAATAATGAATCGAATAAATAGATCATAAGATAAAAAATTATCTATAAATTTATGGATGAGTTGTGATCACTTTCACATATCTCTTGGTGAAAAGCTCAGCAAATAAAAATATGTCATTATTGAAATAATTATGACTGTCGATAAACGGTATTTATCCAAAGATAAAAGACTGAAACAAAAGGGGAATGTAAAAATTTAAAGATTAAAAAACCGCTTTCATACGGAGGTGAAAACGGTTTTATGCTTAATCAAGCTTAAGGCTTAATTTCGCATTGATCATCATTACATTGAGCTGCATCGGTTTGCTCAATTTCTTCAGTTGATTCTGACTGTGCTTGCTGCATCGCCTGTAAGAAAATCTCACGAGGTTGCGCACCTGAAAGTGCCAGTTTTTGATCAAAGACAAAGAATGGTACGCCAGTCACTTTGAGTTGTTCATGGGCAATTTGCTCATCATGACGCACAAAATCTGCAAGTTCATCCGAGTCTAGTACATATTCCACTTCGGCATTGTCTAGACCAATACGTGAGGCAATTTCTTCAACCACTTCACGCTCACCAATCGCAAGACCTTCAGTCATATAAGCATGGAAGAATGCTTCTTCCGCTTCATTTCCCAAACCCTTACTTTGTGCAAGGTGAATAATGCGGTGCGCATTGAAGCTATTGCCTGAATTGGCTTTCTGCCATTGAAAGTCGATACCTTCTACTGCGGCCATGGCTGCAACATTACGTTCCATTTCTTCCATTTCCGCATAACTACGACCATACTTTTTCGCTAAGCGTTCAGTATTTGAGGTGTCGTGTTTAGCAGGTGCATTTGGATCCAGTTCAAAGCTATGCCAGTGAATGTCTAATTCAATACCCGCTTCTTGGGCAACATGTTCAAGACGTTTTTTACCGATATAACAAAACGGACAGACCACATCTGACCAAATATCTACACGCATGGTGGATCTCTTCAATTCTCGTTAAACAGATAATAGGGGCGAACGTGTAGAATTTAAAGCGATGAAAATGTAATGCTCCGTTACGAGAAGTGAAATAAAAAGGACTATAACTGCATGTGTTTTATCAATTAAACTCAGATTCAGAACATAAAAAATATAATGATACTTGGAGGCAATATGCGCCGTTTTTTAATCTTTGTGACTATTGTAGTCCTTTGTATTGGTTCATTTTTCTTTTATCAGCATAGCCTGAAACAGCGTGCCATCAATAATCAGCAGATGTTTGAGGTGGTGATGTCTGAGAAAATGCGCGAACTTTATGATCAGGCACAAGACTGGTCGACCCCAGTGCAACTGAATATTCATGATGATCGCTTATCTGGCGATTATAAATTGATGTCTGAGTTTCTTCTGAACTACTGGATGCAAAATGTAGAAGCCCGTAATCATTATTTACGTGAACTCAAAGCCGCCAATTGGGATACCTTTTTAGATGTTGAGCGTCTGGATCAGGACCGCAAGCAGAACTATAAGGACACTGAACAGATGTTTGTGAATGTCCGCAAAGCATCAGCGGAGTATGAACAAGCACGGCAACAGATTCAGACCAGTTCAATGCAGCAGGCAAAAAGTCTGGCAATCCAGAATGAAATGAGAAGTTCGCTCCAAGCCAAATTGGAGAATAATCTGAAAGCCGATAAAGCCCATGATATTTTCCCAATCGAGCAGCAAATCATTGAAAAGGCACAGGCCATGTTCGATATGCTGAAGACATATCAGTGGCAAAGGAAGGATAAAATGATCTTGTTCCGCGAGACCGCTCAAGTGAAAAAATTCAATACACTCTATCAAGATGTGTTAAAGCTGAATGCCAAGATGGAGAAGATTAAACAAAATAATGCTGAGGTTTTAGAAGAAGAACTGTAATTAAGATCGATCAGGTAGCTTTCAGCCTAGACGTAATGAAGAGGTAGACCTCAAGAATATGAATTTATGGCAGCTGTTTCATAAAGTAAAACCATTTGTGCTTCCCTATAAGTGGCTGGTTGCAGTGACACTAGTATTGACTTTGATTGGTGCATTAACCGCACAGGTCAATGCGCTCACCTTGCAGTATGCAGTCGATCAGATCAATGCGGTGGTGGAGTCAGGGCAGGGCTTAAATGCAGGCTGGCATATTCTGCTCACTATCAGTGTGATTTTATTGAGCAAAGAAGTGCTGAATATTTTTCTTCAGTTTGGACAAAAGTTCTTTGGCGAGAAATTACGGATTTTGATTTCACAAGATGTGGCGCAGTCGATCATTGTGAAGTTTCTACAATACCGTCTGGCCTTTTTTACCCAAGATGATAACCAAGCAGGGAAATTACAGACCCGGATTGATCGGGGGATTGGTTCGATTACCCGACTGGTACAAATCTTCTTTATTGATATTTTTCCCTTGTTTAGCAGTGCTATCATTGCCCTGTGTCTGATGTTCTATGCCAATTTCTGGATTGGTTTGGTGGCGTTAAGCATTGTGCCAATTTATTTCTGGATTACCTTTAAGCAGGCGCAGAAACTCAGCGGGACACGACGTAATTTACGTGATGGTCGGGAGCGCAAAAGTCAGGGGACTTTAAGTATCATTCAGTCGATTACAGTGATTAAGTCCTTTAACCGTGAGCAAATTGAGGCGGAAAAACAGCTGACTTTGCAAAAACAACTGACCGATGATCAGATGCGAACCCGCCAACTCAGTTTTCTATTTGATGGCTTAAAAACCTTTATTGAACAGATTGGCGTGGTCTTTATTATCATTTTAACCGCCTATTTTGTTCTGGTCGGTGATATGAGCATCGGTATGATCATGTTTCATATTCTGTTATTCAACAATGTCTCAGCACCGATTCGCTCGCTACATCGCATCTATGATGAAGTGAATGATGCGATGATTTATGCAGAAAGCTTTTTCAAAATTTTAGAAGCAGATGATGAAATTGAGACTTCTGGAGAATTGAGACCTCAGCCACTGACAGGTAAGTTTGAATTAAAACAGGTGAATTTTTTCTATCCCAATGGTTATCATGCGCTGAAAGACATCAACCTCACCATACAACCCAATAAAATCACAGCTTTGGTGGGCTTGTCTGGTGCGGGTAAATCAACTTTGATCAGCTTGCTGGACAAATTCTATTTACCGCAGTCAGGTGAAATTTTACTGAATGGAAGCGCATTGACCGAGATCGATACCCAATATCTACGTGATCATATTGGTTTAGTCCTGCAAAAAAATCATATTTTTCAGGGTACGATTGAGGAAAATATCCGTTATGGCAAGATGGATGCGACGCAGGATGAAATCATCCTTGCGGCAAAGAAAGCCTCGATTCATGAGCAGATTCTCAAGTTACCACTGGCCTATCAATCCGATGCCTTATTGCTTTCAGGCGGCCAGCAACAACGTATCGCCATTGCTCGCATGTTCTTGAAAAATCCACCGATTATTTTTCTGGATGAACCGACTGCAAGTCTAGATGCCATTGCAACCGAGCAGATCAAACATAGTCTGGATGAGATCAAGCAGGGGCGTACCGTGATCATCATTTCACATAGTCTGTCACAGATTATTGATGCGGATTATACCTATGTGATGCAGGATGGCATGATCGTGGAACATGGTGAGCATCATCAACTCTATCAGCAACAAGGGGTGTATAAGAACATCTTTGATGCGATGGCGAAGAGTCTTAATATTGAAAAGATTTCCAAGACCTTTGAAGGGGATGATGAAGAGGAAACACATAGTTAGTCACTTCATCATCCTGTAAGAGAAGGCTTTATTTTGTAAAGTTAATCAAAAATTTTGTCTGCGGCTTGGAACGGCAGACTCACCACATCAATCGCCACAGCAAACGGCAGAAGCACCAGTTTTTCCAAAGGATTTAAGCCTGATTTAGATTTATAACTTTCTTCTTTCTGGGTATAAATGGTGACTTGATAAGCTTTGCTTAACGGTTTCAACGAGCTGAGATTGTTTGCTGCAGGATAGACCACACCTTTCAATTTAAGATCAAAACAGAAACGTTGCGCCTGCATGCGCTCATCACTTGAGGATGAACACTCTTTGGCACCATTTTCAATGAAAAACTCCAGATCTTTCTTGCTTAAATCTTCTTTCAGCTTCACATAGGAAAGTGGCAAGGTTCCTGAAAAATGACCATCATTCTTTTCTGAATAGAAATTGAGGTCACGCGTGATCTGAATATTTTTCGGATCCAGCTTGCCAATTAAAGTGACGAACTGAGCGCCGCCTTGGGTCAGGATATAGCTGTTCTTTTGCCCTGCAATCACGATACTGTCTTTCGGCAAATCGGCAGCTGCTTGAGCAGGACGGCCAAAAGCCACCACATTGTCCTCAATCAGTGTGACTTTGGCGGTACGGGTATAGGAGCGGTTGTCTTTTTTGATCAGGGTTGAAGTGGCACAGCCTGTCGTGAGGGCTGTCACTATTGCTAAGCTGAGGAGAGTTTTGGTTTGTGATATCAACATCCGTGTATGCCTATAATATCTTGGTTCTTAAATTAAAAAATATTGGGTTTTATATGAAAGTAATAAAAGACTGGGAAAAAAGCTAGTATCTTGGCTATTTTATTCATTTTTATATGTTTGAGGGTTGATCATAGCAAGACGGCACTCTGTTATCTTTTCCATCATACGAGATGATGGCGAAGAGCTCTTCGATGAGGATAAATTGATTTACTCAGTGAGGGATGTGAGGACCGCACGAGATGATAGTGCGGTTATGGGGGTATGATGATGTAGGGTGTATTGATTCGGTGTATTTCTTGAACTATGATGAAGCTGTCTGAAATGAAAACAGATTTGCGTCAGGGTACTGTAAACAAGAGAAGCATAGCGAGAGAAAACAAGAAGTTTATTATGAATAGATATATAACCGTTAAATTCTTTTCTATCTGTTTAATTTATTTTAGTACTTTGGGCACTGCTCAAGCCTATGAGCAGGCACAATTAATTGGTAATTGGGCAATGATCCCGTTAAAAAATGGTGTTGCGAATGTTGCCACTTTTGATGATCAAGGCAATACAACACTTTACCCATTTGAATGTGACTTTAAGAATAAAAGGTTTAAAGCTGAGCCAAAGAGGGAAGGTCGATACGTATTAGCGAATGATTTGATAAAGATATCTTTGGGTTCGCAACCTACCATTAATTTAAAAATTATTAAGTTAACTGATACAGAGATGATACTCCAAGAAAGTTTGGATAGCAGTTCGCTATCTGCCTTGAATTTGCATGATATTAAGGTAAAAGAAATTAAACCCCTTTGCGCTGATCATTAATCTGTTTCTTAGAGAGCAAATTTTAATAATCCCAATAGTATGACTCCATTCATTTTTCAGAAGCTGGTGTTAACATCTATAAGATTTTGATGAATGTGGTAGGGTATTTTTGTTTAATTCCTTGTTCTCATAAGTCGTCTTGGAAGATAGTAAAAATAAGAACATAGCAAAATAATCTGTAAATTCGAGTGATATTTACCGTTTATCTGACCTCTACTGAATCAAACATCACTTTGCTGTAGCCTATTTATCAGATGCTTTTATTTAACTCATTATCTTCTTATGGATGAGGGATGTTTGGAGCAAACGATGAATTTTCTAAAACAATCCGTCCTGATCACTGCATTGGCTTTTATGGGCATGCCTGTCGTACAGGCAAATGATGAAGTGACTTCATTGCCGACCATTCGGGTCATGGCTGAATCTGAGCTACGTGAAGAAGTGGGATTTGTGCCCTTTCAAGAAGACAAGCAGGTTCGTCAGGCGCTACAGCATTATGTCTATAAAATGCATAATGACATGCAGAATGCGGGTGTCAGTGAAAACCCTGTGAGTGTTAATTATCAGCCTGCAGCAGCACAGCCAGATCTATCTCAATATTCGCCGGTTTTGCAGCAATACATTCTTGCTGTTGCGTCAGGTTTACAGTCTTCAGACCCAACCAATGGCATTTTTAAAATGCTAGAACCATTGAATATTAATCGAAACAATATTGATGGGATTCGTAATGGTACGATTAAGCTGAATGCCGATGATATTTTGCGATTACAACAACAAATTCAAGATGGGCTTAGAGGTTTTAAACAGCCATATTAAATTATCTGATTGAATAAAGAAAAATCCCCGCACATTACGGGGATTTTTATATTATTGCTTTAGATAGCGTTCAAAAATAGCAGAGAAATCATAGTCCTCAATTTGTTTGCGGCGCTCGGTAAACTTGTTTTCAACTTGCAGGGTCGTTTGCGAAATAATATCAGGTAGATTCAGTAACACCTGTTCTGGCAACTCACGCAGCGAGAACATACTGTTTACGGCTTGCTGTGTTTGAACCAGAGTGGTGTATTGGCGTTCAATTTCTTTGCAAGCTTCACCAATACTAAACAACGCTTTATATAAATCGCGCACTTTCTCGATTTGAGCTTTCTCAATATCAATCGAATAGGCAGCACCACCCAACTGGAACTTGATTTCAACATCGCGATCAATGGTTCCTGCGGTTTCAAGTAGCACTCGGCTGATTTGATAGTGTTTGTAGGGATAACGGTTTAGGGTTCTTTTCTTGCTGACAGCACTGGTACCGTCTAGATGGATAAATGCGGTGTTGGTAAAGCAGTATTCATCCGTTTTTGCTTTGATGAGGAAGAAGATTTTTTCATTGTCTTCATGGAAAATATAGTCATCAATATCAGTTTTATCATAATCTTGAGGTTCAATAATCTTACCGATATCACTGGTTCCCATTAGATCGGCTGCCATATTTTTAAACATTGTTAGAACCTTATTATTTGTTGGAATAGCGATCATAATTTGCCGTGTATTGTTCTGTCTACAGTGGGCATTTGTATTTTAAGAATTCTATACAACCATGAAACGAATTTTGATCGCATAAAAAAATCCCCGCTTAGCACGGGGATTTTTCGTTTATCTCAGTGTCGATTAAACACGTTCGATAATGGTCGCGATACCTTGACCAAGACCGATACACATGGTCGCAAGACCGATTTGTGTATCTTGTTGTTCCATCACGTTTAACAAGGTTGTTGTGATACGCGCACCAGAACAGCCCAATGGGTGACCCAATGCAATCGCGCCACCATTCAAGTTGATGATGTCTTGTTTGTCATAAACGCCTAAGCCTTTCATGACTGATAAGCCTTGAGCAGCAAATGCTTCGTTTAATTCGATGGTTTGGATATCCGCCATCGTTAAACCAGCACGCTTAAGTGCTTTTTGAGTTGCTGGTACTGGACCATAACCCATGATCGCAGCATCACAGCCTGCAATTGCCATTGAACGAATCACAGCACGTGGTTTTAAACCCAATGCTTGAGCACGTTCAGCAGACATAAGCAACATTGCAGATGCACCGTCAGAAAGAGCAGAAGACGTTGCTGCTGTGACTGAACCACCTTTAGGATCAAACACTGGTTTCAATGCTTTGAATGCTTCAAGGTTGGCATCAGCACGAATCACTTCGTCGATGTCGCAAAGAATTTTGAAGCCATTGGCATCATGACCTTCAACACCAACGATTTCGTTTTTGAAACGACCTTCTTGAGTTGCAGCCCAAGCACGACGGTGAGATTCAACACCGAAAGCATCTTGTTCTTCACGGCTAATACCATTCATGCGACCTAACATTTCAGCAGTTAAGCCCATCATGTTCGATGCTTTCGCATAGTGTTTAGATGCTTCTGGGTTAAGGTCGATGCCGTGCATCATACCAACGTGGCCCATGTGCTCAACACCACCAATGATGAATACATCACCTTGGTTGGTTGCAATCTGTGCAGCCGCCGTGTGGATTGCTTGCATTGAAGAACCACAAAGACGGTTTACTGTTTGACCGCCAGCAGTTTTTGGAATGTCAGCCAATAAACCAATATTACGAGCAATGTTCATACCTTGCTCTAAAGTTTGGTTGACACAGCCCCAGATTACATCTTCAACTTCGTTGGTATCAAACTGGTTACGAGCAACAAGTGCACGTACTAATTCAGCAGATAAACTGTCGGCACGTACATTGCGGAACATACCGTTACGTGATTTGCCCATGGCAGAACGAACGCCATCAACAATCACAACGTCACGTGGATTTAAAGTAGCCATTCACGTCGCTCCTTAACCGTAGAATTTTGTGTTGTTAGCAGCCATGTCACGCAACATTTGTGGCGCTTCATAAGCCTTACCTAAGTGTGCATATTTGTCGCAAAGCGCAACGTATTCAGCAACACCTGTTTGGTCGATGTAACGGCATGGACCACCACGGAATGGAGGGAAACCTACACCCATGATCATCGCCATATCTGCTTCAGACGCAGTGGCAACGATGTTGTCTTCTAAGCAACGAACTGTTTCGTTACAGAATGCAAGCATCATACGGTCAATGATTTCTTGGTTGTCAAATTCGCGTTTTTCGCCAGTCACGAAAGGTGCAATAATTTCGTATGCTGTTGGATCAACAGTTTTCGCTTTCTTGCCTTTCTTGTCTAACACGTATTTGTAGAAACCAACGTCATTCTTTTGACCAAGACGTTTTGCTTCGTACATCGCTTCGATCGAACCTTTGTAGTCTGGCTTCATACGGTCAGGGAAACCTTCAGCCATTACTTCTGCGCCATGAACACCTGTATCGATACCAACAACATCGATCAAGTATGCAGGACCCATAGGCCAGCCGAATTTCGCCATCACATTATCCACTTGTTGGAAATCTGCACCGTCTTTTACAAGCAGGTCAAATGCACCAAAGTAAGGGAACAATACACGGTTAACCAAGAAACCTGGGCAGTCGTTAACAACGATTGGTGTTTTACCCATTTTTTGAGCAAGAACCACAGTTGTTGCGATCGCTTCTTCAGACGTCTTTTCACCACGAATCACTTCTACAAGTGGCATCATGTGTACTGGGTTGAAGAAGTGCATACCAACGAAGTTTTCAGGACGTTGTAATGCTTTTGCTAAACGTGTAATTGAAATCGTTGATGTATTCGATGCAATGATCGTATTTTCACGAACATGCTTTTCAGTATCAGCAAGCACGATTTCTTTTACTTTTGGATTTTCAGTCACGGCTTCGATCACGATATCCACTTCTTTAAACTCGTCATAGCTTAAAGTTGGACGGATGCGAGCCAGTGTTTCACCCATTTGCGCAGGTTTCATTTTCTTGCGTTCAACTTGCTTAGTGAGCAAGCCATTCGCTTCTTTCATACCAAGTGCAAGTTGTGGGTTACCAATGTCTTTCATGATGATTGGTGTGCCTTTGCTTGCCGCTTGGTAAGCAATACCACCACCCATGATACCCGCACCTAATACAGCTGCTTGGTTAACAGGGTGAGCACCTTTCTCATATTTTTTCGCAGTTTTCTTCACGACTTGGTCATTGATGAATAAACCAATCAATGCACCTGCTTGTGGTGTAATCGCTGCTTTTGCAAAACCTTGTGCTTCTGCTTTTAACGCGTCATCACGTGTTGAGCTTGCACCAGCTTGTAAAGAATCAAGCAATAATTTTGGCGCAGGGTATTGAGCAGGGTTTGCTTTCGCAAGGACCGCACCTTTCGCCGTATTGAACGCCATCATTTGTTCAAGTGGGTTCAATTTGATTGCGTCTAATTTTTCTTGACGCTTTGCTTTCCAGTTCAAACGACCAGCAATTGCTTGTTTAACCAAGTCAACAGCAGCTTCTTGTAATTTGTCCGCAGCAACAACCGCATCTACAGCACCATCTTTTAGTGCAGCAGCTGGTTTTTTCGGGTTCGCCATTGCCATCCATTCAACGGCATTGTCGATACCGATTAAACGGCTTAAACGTACGCTACCACCAAAACCAGGATAGATCCCCAATTTGATTTCTGGTAAGCCCACTTGTGCTTGTTCTGACATCACACGATAGTCACACACCAAGCACATTTCAAAACCACCACCCAGCGCTGTACCATTGATCGCAGCAACTTTCGGTAGATCTAAATCTTCAAAACTGTTGAAGATCTCGTGTACAGGCATAAGCCAATCAACAATCGCTTGTTCACCCGCAGCGAAGTTTTGCCCGAATTCAGTGATATCAGCACCAACGATGAATGTTGATTTGCCAGAGGTAACAACTAAGCCTTTAATATCGTTATTGGCTTTCACTGCAGCAATCGCTGCTTGGAAGTCTTCGATGGTTGCACGGTTAAATTTATTAACCGACTCACCTTGTAAGTCAAAGCGGAATTCTGCAATTCCGTCCGCAAGCATTTGGACGGTAATGGCATTGCCAGCGTGGATCATGCCTGATCTCCCTTGTTGTGGAGGATTCTGAGTGGATGTCATAAAGCGTGTGTGCGCTTCAGCACACAAAAAAGCTTCGCTAATCTTACGATAACTATATCCAAAAAGGACATAACAAGTTGTATCAAGCCGTGACGCTAGGGTCATCAATTTATTGTAATCTTGGACTTGAACTGCTAAATCATGAATAAAAATAAATTTTTCGACTAAAATAGAGCGTTTACTCTTTGATTGTGATGAGAAATTTTAAAAGTGCTTTTGTCCGATTTAGGTAAGCTCATTGGTATTTAAGTCGACAAATTTGCTAGAATAGCAAGCTTATTTTGAGTGCGATTTTGAGATTTGATTCATCAAACTGAGCATTTGGTTTTCAGCTAAGAAGATAGAGTAATCTATGATTAAGTGGATCATATTAGCGATTTTTATCATTTCGGCTTTGTATATTCAGCGCCGTGGTAAAGTAAAGCATTCGTTTTATCGTCAGTTTTTTGACCATTCTACGATTCTCGCACCCATTAACTTTTTAATGTACATGTTTTCCAAAGTGCCGAATCAACCGTATATCGACACTCAGCATTTTCAGGACTTAAAAGTGCTGGATGAAAATTGGGAAATGATTCGTGATGAAGCTCAAGCTTTGTACGACAAAGGTGGTATTAAAGCTTCAAGTAGCTATGATGACCTAGGCTTTAACTCATTCTTTAAAACAGGCTGGAAACGGTTCTATCTGAAATGGTACGACTCTGCACATCCATCAGCAGCTGAGCTTTGTCCAAAAACAACCGCATTGTTAAAGACCTTGCCAACGATTAAAGCAGCGATGTTTACTGAGCTAGCACCCGATAGCCGTTTGGTTCGTCACCGTGACCCATATGCAGGTTCATTACGTTATCACTTAGGTTTAATCACACCGAATGATGATCGCTGCTTTATCGATGTCGATGGTGAGCGCTATTCTTGGCGTGATGGTGAGAGTGTGGTTTTTGATGAAACCTATATTCACTATGCTGAAAATACGACTGACCAAAACCGCATTATTTTCTTCGCAGATGTAGAGCGTCCATTAAAGACTCGCTTTATGGAGAAGTTTAATCACTGGTTTGGTAAAAGTGTGATGACGGCTGCCAGTTCACCCAATGAAGCGGGTGATCAAACAGGTGGTTTAAACAAAGCATTTGGCTATATTTACCAGATTCGTATTAAAGCCAAAGCTTTGAAGAAATCGAACCGTTCCCTGTATTACTTTTTGAAGTGGTTCATCATGCTCGGTCTATTCTTCCTCATTTTTATTCGTCCTTATGTTTTTTAAGTTTGAATAACATCAACGCCCGAAAGGGCGTTTTTTTATGGGATTTGGCTTAGAATATTTTTAGTTCATAACAATTCACTTTGAAAATCTATGCAAACGTTTCGTTCTAAAATTGATTGGTGGTTCTGGGGTGTAGTGATTGCAACGACAGGCTTGTTACTGCAATTTTTATGGACCATGTATATGAAAGGCACCATGCAGGAGTATCCTGAACATGCCGTCCTATATTTTCTGACGATCGCTCTATTATGGTGGCCGATTTTTAATACGCGTTATATTGTGACAGAACAACATTTAACGATTCGTTCGATGTTCTTCAAGTGGCAGATCAATAAATCTGACATTATTAAAATATCCTCGAGCCATAATTTAATTTCATCTCCTGCTTTATCTTTGGATCGTTTGCGTATTGATTATCAGAAAGATGGAATTACAAGTCATATTTTGATTTCGCCTAAAGATAAAGAGAGGTTTTGCAAGGCCTTAAATCAAACCTTTTCTAAGCATTAAATCACTTATAAACGTGGCGCTTACACGATATTCACATTTAAGGCTTGAAAAAAATTGAGCAAACATCACATCATGTGATGTAAATAAAGAGAATAGGCATGTTGTGAACCCAAACGCTCGAGAACACATTGAAAAAATACTGGCGCATATGACTCAGTTGCCTGGCGTTTATAAAATGCTAGGTAAAGATGGGGAATTACTATATGTGGGTAAAGCCAAAAATCTAAAGAATCGTGTGTCGAGCTATTTTGTAAAAACCATTGAGCATCCAAAAACACAGGCCTTGGTTGCCCGTATTTATGATATTGAAAGCTTGGTGGTGCGTTCCGAAACAGAAGCGCTATTGCTTGAGCAAAACCTGATTAAGCTGCACCGTCCGCCTTATAACATTATGTTGCGGGATGACAAATCCTATGTCTATATCTTTGTTTCTTCAGACAAGCCCTATCCGCGCATCGCCAGTGGACGAGGTAAGGGCAAGCATCAAATTGGTAAGTTTTTTGGGCCGTACCCAAGTGCTTATAGCGCGCGTGACACATTATTGGTGTTACAGAAGCTGTTCAATGTTCGCCAATGTGAGAACAGCTATTTTTCACAGCGCAAACGTCCGTGTCTGCAATATCAGATTAAACGCTGTACCGCGCCTTGTGTCGGCTTGATTAGTCCTGAAGACTATAAAGAAGATGTCGACAACTCCATCCGTTTTCTGCAAGGAGATACCAAAGAGCTAAATCAAGAGCTGATTGGGAAAATGGAACAGGCAGCTGAAGCACTTGAGTTTGAAAAAGCGGTGTTTTATCGAGATCGTTTGTCTTTACTTCGCGAAGTACAGGCACAGCAAGCGGTATTCAAGATCAAAGGTGAAGCCGATATTCTGGCAATTGCCTACCAAGCAGGCGTAACCTGCGTCCAGATTATGTATGTGCGTAATGGACGCATGCTCGGCGGGAAAAGCTATTTCCCCGATATGCTAAGTGATGATTTGGGACAGATGCTCAGTGACTTTATGGCGAACTTTTACTTCCAAGTTGCCGATGAAGTGCCGACAGAGTTGATTGTGAATGTTGATGTGCCAGATCAACAGCAACTGGAAGAAGCGTTACAGCAAACTTTTAATAAAAAGGTACAGATCAAGCATAAAGTCCGTGAGACTCGAGCCGAATGGTTAGAGTTGGCTCAAATGAATGTACAGCATGCGATTAAAGGTAAGCTCAGTAATCATTTAGAGTTAACTGAACGATTTCATCAGCTTGAACAGGTGGTGGGCCGACCGATTGATCGGATTGAATGCTTTGATATTAGTCATACCATGGGCGAAGCACCAATTGCTTCCTGTGTGGTGTTCGATCAAGGTGGGTCACGAAAGAGGGACTATCGTCAATTTGCCATTCAGGATATTACGGGTGGCGATGATTATGCTGCAATGCGGCAAGCCCTGATCCGTCGCTATAAAAAGAATATGTTGCCTGATCTTCTGCTCATTGATGGAGGTAAAGGGCAATTACATATGGCGATGGAGGTGATGCAAGAGCTAGAGCTGGATGCCTTTATGATCGGGGTATCTAAAGGTGAAGGTCGTAAGCCAGGATTGGAAACACTACATTTTACCGATGGCACCAAGATTCAGCTTCCAGAAGATCATAAAGCGCTACACCTCATTCAACAGGTGCGTGATGAAGCGCATCGCTTTGCGATCACCAAACACCGTGCCAAACGAGATAAACGTCGCAGTAGCTCTGTCTTAGAAGCCATTCCCGGACTTGGACCAAAGCGTCGTCGTGATTTATTGACGCATTTTGGGGGGATACAAGGGGTACTCAGAGCATCGGAAAAAGAGTTGATGTTAGTCCCGGGGTTAGGTGAGGTTCTGGCACGGACGATTTATAAAATCTTACATGAGTAATTTGACCGATTGACACAATCTTCCCAATATTGCGGTGTAAACGATCATTCACAAATGGCGAAAAACATTCAAAGATAGTGTATTTCGATGATGAAGGAAAAATGATGTCCTTGCTTCCGCTCTATCAACAGGTTGAACAACAAGAATGGATCGATATTCCATCAGGTTGGCTACAAGGCCGGACAGTGTTTGGCGGGTTGATTGCCGGACTGATGATCCAAAAGGCGCTGAGTACGGTACAAGATGCAGCAAAACAACTGTTAAGCTGTAACATCACTTTTGTCGGCCCTGTGCAACAAGGGCGAGCCAGACTCAGTGCTGAAATATTACGTGAAGGAAAATCAGTCACATCTTTAGAAATCCGACTCTGGCAGGATGATGCGGTACAAAGTATTTTGGTGGCCAGTTTTGGCCTACAACGTGAATCGCGGATTCATGTGCAAAACTTACCTACTGTTCCTGACTATCCAACGGCCGAACAACTGGATAAAACCTTCTATATTGAGGGGTTAATGCCCGAATGTTTACAGCAATTTGAATTGTGTTGGGCAGAAGGGAGTTATCCGATGGCAGGCAGTAAGGTGCCTGATTTTGGTGGCTGGGGGCGGTTTGCACCTAGTTTGCATCCAAACCGTAACATGCAATTGGCAGATCTGTTTGCACTCATGGATGTCTGGCCACCTGGGGTTTTACCTATGTTTAAAACGCCTGCACCAGCCAGCTCCTTGACTTGGCAGATTACGTATTTGCAGCCGATTGTGGATCAAATTCAAGATTGGTTTAAATACAAAGTCGTGACTGAATATGCAGAACATGGTTATTCAACGGAATATGCGTATATCTGGGATCGTGAAAACCGCTTAATTGCGGTACTTAGACAGACAGTTGCCGTTTTTGCCTAGTCGACACTGCGGTGCATTTCGTATAAAGTTGCTTACACATGGATAATCTCGGCACATCCTTTGTGCGACATGCATATTTGATGCGAACAACATGGCGGTGTTTATGAGTACAGGGCAAATCCTGAACATTCCTAATATTTTAACTTTGGCACGTATTGCCCTAATTCCTGTTTTCTTGGTGATTGCTTATTGGCCACCCGCAATTGGAATTGCTGAGCATCATGGGGGAATGATGCGTCATCTGATACTGACAGCGGTATTTGTACTTGCTGCGGTAACAGATTGGTTGGATGGCTATTTGGCACGAACTTTAAATCAAAGCTCTGCTTTTGGGCGGTTCCTTGATCCAGTCGCAGATAAGTTGATGGTTGCAGCAGCACTGATTGTATTGGTGCAATGGCAGCCGAATATTTCAATGGCTTTTGCTGCGATTGTAATTATTTCGCGAGAGATTACCGTTTCTGCGCTACGTGAGTGGATGGCAGAGTTAGGCGCTCGTACCAGTGTTGCGGTGTCGACTGTTGGAAAATACAAAACAGCTTTCCAAATGATTGCGATTAGTGTGTTCTTATTGAACTGGAAACCTTTGGAAATATGGGCCTATGCCTTACTGTACGCTGCTGTGATTCTCACCCTATGGTCGATGTTTATTTATTTGAAAGCAGCATGGCCGTACCTAAAACAGCCTTAATCGTATTACAAAGCTAATATTTAAAAGCCTTCTATACAGAGGGCTTTTTTATTGTCTGATGAATGGCTAGACAAGAAAAAAGCCCATACAACGATGAGCTTAGTTCTCTGAGGAAAGCCATGCTCTTTTGGGAGAGTATGCTGAAGAACATAATCATCATATGAGAATTTGCTGAGATTTACAACCGTGTAAAATGTAAATGTTTTTTAATATTCTCAAATCGGGTTGCCTTGGTTCTCAGACAGTGTTGCAAATTTATGTTCAATTTGAGCCGCATTATTTTGCAAAATTTCAATTAACTTTTGAATGTTGATGAAGTCAAAACGATTCTTTGAAGCCACTAATGTGAGCGCAATCGGCGCTTCTTTGTTGGAGAAACGGATCGGCACAGACAAACTACAAAGTTGAGGATCGATTTCACCTTGGGATAAGTAGAAGCCCTGTTTTTTGATTTTCCGCATGTGCTGGATGAATTCATCCTGAGTCTGCGCAAATCCAACTTGTGCCAATTCTTTTGAAAACTGCTGATAATAGGCTTGAATGCGTTGTTTGGTTAAGTGCGCAATCACGATCTTGGGCGAAGCACCGACATAGACGGGTCGTGGACAACCTCGGCCAAAAGAGAGTAATTCGGCATCTTTAAAGGTCTCATGATGTAGGTCGATACAATAATCATGATTTAAATAGGTTAATAAGCAGCACAGTTCGGTACGTTCCACGATATCGCGCATAAAGGGAATGCTGATTTGAATCAGTGGGTCAGTGCTGTGGGAAATATAATCTAAAACCGCAATTTTAGAGCCAAGTGTATAGTCACCTGATGTGCCACTAATCCGTTTTAAGATGTCCGTCGAAACCAGTTCTTTGAGATAACGATAGGCGGTAGGTTTGGATAGCGCAAGCTCATCACAAATGATATCGACATTGATAATCGGACGTGAAACTGAAAATAAATCCAGCACAGTAAGAATTTTACCAAAACTCGAAATTGCCATGATGGGACGCCTACTCCTTACAAAATAACGTGAAAACCGAACTTTTATTGCTTTATAACAGAAAAGCGAAAGGTCGTGTATTTACTTTTAAATCTGATCATCCGAGATCAATCATTTAGGGTGAATACTGAGAAAAATGATAAATTTTATTGTGATTATTTTAAATTAAAATGAAAAATTATCAAATGGTGATAATTTATGTTGACTAATTTACTCGATTTTGAAAAAATAAGCTATGCAGTGTCTTATGTGGATAATTATTTTTAGGTGAAAACGCCTAAAAATGCTAAGTATTGCAGATCACTCCTTATATACAGTTTCACTCATCGCACTTGCCCTGATCTGAATGCTTTCAAATCAGTCTGGAGAGCTTGTCACTTTTTTAGTGATGGCATGCATGATTAAACTGACGCTGAACTGAGACATATTCATGCTATTTAAACAGCTGTTGGCTTTTAGACCGAGTCGACTTGACCTCATCTTTGCCTGCAAAACCTTTGTAGCAGGCATGCTGGCACTGTTTATTTCATTTGAATTGGATTTGATTAATCCGATGTGGTCGATTGGTACGGTGCTGATTATTGCCAGTCCCTATTCGGGTATGGTGTCTTCAAAATGTGTCTATCGCTTGGTCGGAACGGTCGCAGGGGCCATGATTGCCTTGTTTTTGACCCCCCATTTTATTAATACGCCTTGGTTATTTACCATTATTTTGTCCTTATGGGTGGGCTTTGCACTCTACGTCTCTTTACTCGACCGTACACCACGTAGTTATGTATTCATGTTAGCGGGTTATTCAACCGCCATGATTGTGTATAACGCGATTACCTATATTGATACCTATAATATTTTTGATATTGCCTTGGCTCGTGTGCTTGAAATTTCTGTGGGGGTGATTTCAACCGCCGTGGTTTCAGCAACCTTTTTCCCTGTGCATGTCGGTGCAATGATTAAACAGCGGGTTAATAAAACTCTGAATGATCTGGAAAGTACCTTTGAGAAACTGATTACTGTTCAAGAAACACCAGAAAACTATACGCAAATTTTGTCGGTGATTACCCGTGATACAGCTGATATTCATGCTTTAGCCGTACATCTGGCTTATGAAAAAGGCGAGTTAAAGGGCATGACCAAAACCTTGCAGGAAATGC
The DNA here is from genome assembly GCF_000369525.1 of Acinetobacter higginsii. Lineage (GTDB taxonomy): Bacteria > Pseudomonadota > Gammaproteobacteria > Pseudomonadales > Moraxellaceae > Acinetobacter > Acinetobacter higginsii. The sequence goes on along the minus strand of NZ_KB850070.1, from coordinate 196,061 downwards.
TGCATCAGGTGTCTTTGGTGGTGGCCAATCTGGTGGCTTTATCGCAACGGGTGAAACAACTTGAACAAATGCAATTGAGCAATCTTAGACCACATTTAAACCGTATTCGCCAAGTTACATTGGCTTTTTTAAAGCAAGAGCACATTGTTCAACCCAGTGATTTGCAGGGTTTACCCACTAGATTCGAAGAAGATTTTGCCGAGCTGATTGCTCAAGCAACAGCTGAACAGCAAATTGTATTGGGTGCCCTAAAGATGGACGTTCGCCACTTTATTGCCAATATGCTGGCAGTGAAATTGATTTGGCAGCAGATTCAGCAAGGCAATAAAGAGATTCCAACTGAAATTACTGCAATCACCACCAAGTATCCGAGTTTACATCGGGATCATGGCATTGCCGTTCGTGGCGGTATCAGTGCAGTGTTGATCACCTTTATTGTGACAGCAGCATGGATTCTTTCGGGTTGGAAAGCGGGTTTTATGATGGCTCAAATGGGGGCGATTACGGCCTGTATCTTAACGGCATTGGATAATCCTGTACCTGTATTACGTATTTTTATTTGGGGCAGTATTGTCTCGGCGGGTTTAGTTTTTATCTATGCTTTTGGGATCTTCCCGCATATCACTCATTTCTGGCAATTGGCATTGGTACTATTTCCGGTATTTCTGGTTGCGGTCACCATGATGGCCAATCAAATGCTGATGCCTGTTGGGATGGTGCTGGGGATTAATACCATGATGGGGTTGAACCTACACAACAAATACACCATGGATGCTGTCTCTTATCTGGATAGTTCCTTTGCGATGGTGTTAGGCGTGTTGGTGTCCCTGATTGTGATTGATTTGGTGCGAGCAGTTTCACCAGATACCAGTGCGACGCGAATTTTAGCTTTGCATTATCAGGCAATGCGCCAAGCCTTGCATTTGTCTTATGGCAGTGATTTTAAAATTCATTTACGCAGTATGCTGGACCGTGTCGGGGTATTAAATACCAAGATGGTGCAGAACCCTGAGGTAAAAACAGCGATTCAAAATGCATTGGTTGAAAGTAGTTCGATTGTTGATTTAGTCCGTTTGCAAGAAATTAGCCAAAAATTGCCACAATTGTTGGAACTACAAAATGGCTTGAACCAGTTACAACAGCAGTTGGCAGATTATTTTCAAAGCCAGGAAAAGCAACTTTCAATTCATCATTTTCCGATTCAGATTGTGCAACAAATAGAACGTTTACAAGACATCTCTCAACAGATTGAAGATGTACAGTTGCGTCAACGGCTGCTCATTTCACTGAATAATATTTGTGAAAGTATTGGTCATGTCTCAATCGAACAGATGTATTCGGACAGATATGGTTTAGGGGTATCTCATGGGTGAAATGAATCTTTATGGGGTTTATATCCCAATCCTTTTGGTACAAGCCATTGTTGCTTATGTGCTGTTTAAGCTACTCAGCCCCTTGATTGATCGTTTGGTCATCAAAGGCTGGATTGCATTGCCCAGTATTTTCAATTTGTGCTTTTACTTGGGTTTGATGCTACTGGTGCATTGTCTGTTTGTTTGGCTATGGGCCTGAGGTCTTGGACGAAATGCTCATTCTAAAATTTAATGATGTAAAGAAAGGTGGTAGAGGTAATAAACATGAGTGCATTTGATGTAAGAAAAGTTATACGTCCAATTGTATTGCTGGTTGCAGTTGTGATTGCCGTTTACACCATCGTGCATTTATGGAATTACTACAATGCAGCACCGTGGACACGCGATGGGCGTGTACGTGGTGATGTGATTCAGGTTGCTTCTGATGTAAATGGTTTGGTGACTGAAGTCTTGGTACAAGACAACCAGACGGTAAAAAAAGGGCAGGTTCTGTTCAAGATTGATGTGGCACGTCAGGCTTTGGATGTTGAACAAGCCAAATCAGATCTTGCCAAAGCCAAAGCAGGTTTAGCACAAGCACATGCAAATTTAGCAGGTTCGAAAGCGAGTTTAGTGAAAACTGAGGCCAATATGAAACTGGCTGAGAAAAATGCAGCACGTTATGCCAGCTTGATGGATGGTGCGATTTCTAAACAAGAGCAAGATCAGGTTTTTGCGACTCGTGATCAAGCTGTTGCTGAGCGTGAGCAGCTCACGGCCAGTATTGAGCAAGCCAATGCAGCCATTCAACAGCAGCAAGCATTAATCGAAGTAGCAACCAGCAGCCTACATTTGGCTGAGTTGAATCTTAATCGTTCTGAAGTGGTTGCACCTGCGGATGGCACCTTGTCGAACTTTGACTTACGGGTGGGTAATTATGTGAAGGTGGGGCAAGCGGTTGCTGCTTTATTAGACCGTCATCAGCTCTACGTCGTCGGTTATTTTGAAGAGACCAAACTGAACCGTATCCATGTCGGTGATGCTGCAACCGTACAGTTAATGGGTGATAAGCAAAGAATTCGCGGTCATGTGCAAGGTATTGCTAGCGGGATTGAAGATCGTGAGCGTTCTGGCAGCTCGAATTTATTGGCCAATGTGAATCCAACCTTTAGTTGGGTGCGTTTGGCACAGCGTGTACCAGTGAAAATTGTATTGGATGAGCAGCCGAAAAATCCATTGGCCTTTGTTTCTGGGCGGACGGCAACAGTGAGAATTATCGAGAAGTAATTCAATTAAGGTTAAAAATCTTATTTTATTCGTGAAACGTGTTTTGAGTTTTACATAATCGCCTAGTGGTATTCATGGTACTAGGCGATTGAATCTTATGGGATATTTTTAAGGTGTAATTCCAACTGGGTCGCGATACCAGCTCTGAATCAATAGCGCCGCTGCAAAGCTATCAGCAGATAAACGTTTTGCCTGACCTTTGCTTTGATAAAATTCGAGTTCTTCTCTAGCCTCCCGTGTGGTTAGGCGCTCGTCCACCATCCATGTTTCAATATTGGTTTGGTGGCGTAAACGGCGGGCGAATTTTCGCGCCCGAGCAGACAATTCAGATTCACTATCATCCATATTTAGTGGTAAGCCCACGATAAATAAATTGGGTTGCCATTCTTTGACAATCTTTAATAATTTATCCCAGTCTGGAATACCATCTTTCATTGGAAATAATGGTAGGGGATTGCTACTTTCAATACTGGATTGACCCATCGCCATCCCCATTTTTTGGGTACCAAAGTCAAAAGCCATGATGGATTGAGGTGTTTGCATATCAGGCATGGCCAATCTCAGAAGCAAACCACGTGCGGTCTACCCCAATTTTCTTGTAAGCAGCATCCCAGCGATCGTGATAAGGCAAATTAAAAATTAAATCCATATCCGACTCACAGATCAGCCAATCTCCTCGGATCATTTCTTCTTCGAGCTGATTCTTACTCCAGCTAGCATAACCCAAAGCAATTTGATAACGTCCAACACCTTCATTATGTGCAATTGCATCCAAAATATCTTTACTGGTGGTAATACAGACATTTTCACCAACGGCAATGGATGAGTGCCAAGTCGGCTGACCTGTATGCAATACAAAGCCTGCTTCTGGACGTAATGGGCCACCTTGCAACACTGCATGGGGATGGACATTGTCGGCATCAATTTCTAAATCATTAAGTAATTCTTTGATTTGTAAATCTGAAGGACGGTTGATAATAATGCCCTGAGCGCCATCTTCGTCATGGCGAGCAATATAGATGACTGTGTTGGCAAAAAAGTCATCTGCCATGTCTGGTGGAGCGATGAGACAACGGTGAGTTAAGTATTGTTTCGTCACCTAGGCGATTCTCCATCAATGTATTGTGCTGATCTAGTTAGATAGGTTCTTTTTATCAACATACAAGAGTTAATCGGATTTCGCCAATCTTTTTCTGAAATTTTATCGCTTTAATTAGGCCGTTTGGAACTTAAGCTGACGTAGTTGACGTGCATGCTGCAAAGTGGTTTCACTAATTTCAACCCCACCAGACATACGTGCCAATTCTAGAATGCGTTGTTCTTCATCCAGTTCGATGATGGTACTGCTGGCAGGATCGCTTTGCTGTTTTTTCACCAATAAATGTTGGTCGGATTGTCCAGCAACTTGGGCTTGGTGGGTAATACAGAGGAGTTGTACATGTTGAGCCAGATCAGCCAGTAATCGGCCCACCACTTCAGCGGTGCCACCACTGATGCCGACATCAATTTCATCGAACACCAACACTTCAGATTCGGTTTTCTCCGCATTCATCACTTGCATCACTAAGGCGATACGGGATAACTCACCACCCGAGGCAACCCGTGCCAGTGGCTGCGGTGGAATCCCTTTATTTGCGGTAAATAATAGCTGAATAAAGCTCAGACCTTCGGCATTCGGTTCCTGTGGTTCAAATTTAAATTCAAAATGTGCTTCGGGCAGGGCCAGTGGCTTGACTTGCTCGGTCAGTTGTTTTGCCAAGGGAATTGCGGCCGCACGACGGATGTCATCCAAATGCTGTGCTGCATCTAGAAAGGCCTGATAAGACACTTCAACTTGCTCAGCCAAGGTTTCAGGATCTTCAAGTTGATGCAGTTGCTCTAATTCTTGCTGCCAAGTTTCATATTCTTGTTTCAGTAATTCCGGTTGAGTGCGATGTTTACGTGCCAGACGATGGAAGACTTCGAGGGTCGCATTCAACTGTTCCATGCGTTCAGGGTCAAAGCTTTGACGATCAATAAACTGACGCAAACTTGCGGTTGCATCGTCTATTTCGCTTTGTGCATTTAATAAAGAGTTATAAATATTGGCTAACTGTTCGCTACGACCCGCATGCGATTCTAAGCGACGAATGATTGAGGCAACTTCTTGGGTGATATTTTGTTCCGCTTCATCCAAGACATTGAGGCTATAACTACAGTCCTGCATGATATGTTCATGATGGCTGAGACGATCAAATTCTTGTTCTGTTTCGCGATAATCGGTTTGAACAACCTCTTCAAGCTCTTCTATTTGAGACTCTAGGCTTTGTATTTTTTGAATACGTGTCGCTTGTGCATCTAAAGCAGCTTGATGTTGCCGAATATTTCGTTGCCATGTGCTATACGCTTCACGTACTGCTTGGGAAGGTTCGGCAAAATTATGATAACGATCGAGCCAATGTTTTGGATAGGGTGGTTCGAGTAATTGTTGCTGGCTGTGTTGGCTATAGAGTTGAACCAGTAAACGTCCAATTTCTTTGAGTTCTGCTAAGCTGCTCGGACGTCCATTAATCCACGCTTTGCTGCGGCCTGTGGCGAAAATCACACGTCTTAAATGGATTTCACCTGAATCATCATCCAATTCATGTTCGGTGAGCCAATGTGCTTCCGCACTTTGGGGCTGATAACTAAACACAGCGGTAACATCGGCTTTGTCTGCACCATAACGCACATAATTGGTATCAGTGCGTTCACCTAAGCATGCTGAAAGTGCATCTAACAGTAATGATTTGCCCGCACCAGTTTCACCAGTCAACACATTGAAGCCTTGTTCAATGTCTAAAGCCAGATGGTCGGCGAGTGCAAAATTAATTAAAGTTAAATGGGTGAGCATAAACGCATCCAATGCACGGAATCTTTTGCTTAAAGATAGAGAAGTTTTAAAGTGACGACAAGAGCGGAATACAGGATTTTCCTGATTTACTGAGGAATTGCTGATTGTTTGTAAGTTTAAGAGAACGTTTCACTTTGTATTTCTGAGTCATGGTTAGAAAAGCGGTAGGTCTTATGCTTAGCTCTTGCGATCAGTAAAAAGTTGTTTGTCTTGCGCGTGGGTAATGCTTAGCTTTATTAATCCTCTTCATTCGTAGTATAGCTGCTCGTCTTCTTGCGGAACTTGAACGTTCCTCAGGACAAAGCTTCGCTTTGTTAATCCGCACCACTCACAGCATATGAGCCATCTATGGCGCAAGGTCTTGCGCCCAGACAAAGCGTTGCTTTGTTTTTTCTCGTCACTCGTAGCATAGCTACTCGTCTTGCGCTCGGACAAAGCGTTGCTTTGTTAATCCTCGCTCAGGTATGAAAATTGCTATGTTTAGCCTAGAAAATGGATTGATTAGTTGTCACGGCACAATTAAACTACGTCCAGCATAATCTAATATAAATGCGGCATTATTTGGAGAGTACGCATGAGTTCAGTGCAATTTGATCATGTAACGGTCATTAAGAAATCGAATGTGTATTTTGGTGGGGCGTGTATTAGCCATACTGTACAATTTGAAGATGGTACAAAAAAGACTTTAGGTGTTATTTTACCTACTGAACAAGCGTTAACGTTCGAAACACATGTGCCAGAGCGTATGGAAATTATTTCTGGTGAATGTCGTGTCAAAATCGCAGATAGCACTGAAAGTGAATTATTCCGTGCAGGTCAGTCTTTTTATGTACCTGGAAATAGCATGTTTCACATTGAAGCAGATGAAGTACTCGATTATGTCTGCCATTTAGAAGGTTAACCTATTCCTTCTTAAATCGAGTACACTACGCTCAAAGAAAATCCTGTAAAGTTCCTTTGCAGGATTTTTATTTTTTTAAAATTCCCTAATACCCTCTTGATAAAAGAGGAGCTTCTAAACGAGGTCGTTCATGGCAAAACCCGAATATTATTATGGCGTTCATTCAGTGGAGTCATTGTTGGAGTTGGAGCCTGAACGCGTTTTGACTTTATTTACATTGAAAGGTCGTGATGATCAGCGTTTGCAAAAAATTTTGCAGTTAGCAGAGCCTTTTGGTATCAGTGTACAAAAAGCCAGTCGTGATAGCTTAGAAAAGCTTGCAGGGCTACCATTTCATCAAGGTGTAGTGGCCGCTGTGCGTCCACATCCAACCTTAAATGAAAAAGATTTGGACGAAATCATGCAACAGTCGCCAGATGCATTGTTATTGGCGCTTGACCAAGTGACTGATCCGCATAATCTGGGCGCATGTATTCGTACTGCGGCTGCGATGGGTGTTCAGGCGGTGATTGTTCCCCGTGATCGTTCAGCCAGTTTAACCCCGACAGCACGTAAAGTTGCAGCAGGCGGCGCTGAAAAAGTGAAATTTATTCAAGTCACTAACCTCGCTCGAACCCTAGCGCATTTAAAAGACACCACTCATACCCGTGTGATCGGGACGATGCTGGATGAGAAAGCATTGCCGATACAACAATGTGATTTCAAAGGTCCTGTAGTGATTGTGATGGGTGCGGAAGATACGGGACTTCGTCCAATTACTCAGTCACAATGTGATCATACCGTTTATATTCCAATGTCTGGTGATCTACAAAGTCTGAATGTCAGTGTGGCAACAGGTATGGCACTTTATGAGGCGTGTCGTCAGCGTAGTGCTGTATAATTTAGCCAAATGTTGGCAATGTAAACTCAGATGACCATCCGTACGCAAGGCTATTTCTTTGTCTTTATTACCATGTGTATTTGGGGCGGATTTACCATTTTTTCCCGTCTCAATGCACATTGGCATGTCAGTGTCTGGGATCTGGTGGCAATGCGCTTTGCGATTGCTTCTTTGATTCTGCTCCCAGTCTTAATCTATAAAAAAGATTTCGCTTTTTTGTGGCATCCACGTCCAATCATTTTGGCACTGATCGGTGGCTTGGTTTATTGTCTCACCGTCTATAACGCTTTTTTACATGCGCCAGCAGCACATGCCGCTATCTTTCTCAATGGTTGTATTCCCTTGTGTACCGCTGTGGCTGCTTATGTATTATTTAGACAGCCTTTTGATAAGCACACTTGGTTCAGTTTGATGATTATGATGGCAGCTCTGATACTGATGAGTTATCTGATGCTGCATGATCAAGCTTTGGCATTGGGAGTAGGAGATTTACTACTTTTTATCAGTGCAGTGTGGTGGGGGATTTTTACGGTATTGCTGAAACAATGGAAATTATCTGCTTGGCATGCAACCGCTGGCGTGGTGATTTGGTCGGCGATTATTTATTTACCGATTTATATTTTATTTATTCCTAAGCATTTTCAAGATGCAGCACCTGTACATTTATTGATTCAAGGGCTGTTTCATGGTGTCTTGGTGGTGATCGTGGCAACGTTGACGTATGTAGCTGCGATTGAGCGTTTGGGTGCATTTAAGACTGGCAGTATTGTCACTTTGGCACCATTTATTGCTGCTGTTGTGGCAGTCCCATTGTTGAACGAGCCGCTGAATGCTGCGATTGTGTGTGGCTTGATCGGGATGGGGATTGGTGCTTTACAGCCATGGCGATGGCTGCGTAAAGACACTTTAGCGACTCAACTCGCCAAACAGAAGCAAGGCTAAAAAGCGTGTTCTGCACGCTGTAAGTAGCTGAAATGCAGTGGTTTGAGTTGTTGGTGTAAATGTTCTAATAGACCATCATTGAGGACAATATCATCTGCTAATTGCTGTTTTTGAGTACGCGACATTTGTGCTGCAATAATCTTTCGGATTTGCTCTTCGCTTTGCCCATCCCGTTGGCTGGCACGTTGTAGTTGTGTTTGTTCATCAGCATCGACCAGTAAAGTATGCTGGACCAGTTCATGTTGATTGGTTTCAAATAAGAGTGGTGAAACTAAAATCACATATGGGCTTTCAGCTTGTTGTAATTGCTGAATAATCGACTGACGAATGGCCGGATGGGTAATGTTTTCTAAGTTTTGGCGTGCTTCTGGAAATTGGAAGATATGTTCACGGAGTGCACGCCGATCAAGACTACCATCTTCCAATAAGACCCAATCCCCAAAAGCATCTTGAATTGACTTCAAGGCCGGTTGGCCAGGTTCAACCACTTCCCGTGCCACGATATCAGCATCGACTACGCTAATTCCTTGGGATTCAAACCATTGAGTGGCTGCTGACTTACCACTACCAATACCGCCTGTAATACCCAAGATAAAACGCATATTAACCACCTAGATAAACTTTCATAATCTGATCACCCCATAAAAATGCAATCCAACCTGCAATCGCAATATAAGGACCAAATGCAAAAGGTTGATTTTCACCGCGCACTTTTATCAAGATAATACCAATAATTGCGCCAAGCATTGAAGAGAGTAACACAATTAAAGGCAGCAGCATTGGCCCCATCCAAGCGCCTAAGGCTGCAAGGAGTTTGAAGTCACCGTAGCCCATACCTTCCTTGCCTGTAATCAGTTTAAAAATATAATAAACAATCCAAAGGCACAGGAAACCAATTAAATAACCCCAAATTGCGGCGGTCGCTGTCGTGTAAATCGCATAGCTATTTGTTCCCAAACCTAAAGCAGCTAAGGGTAGGGTAAAACGATCAGGCAGCAGTTGGGTGTCAAAATCAATAAACGTTAAGGCAATCAGTACCCAAGTTAAGATTAGACCAAACAGCATTTGGATGGTTGCACCGAAGACTGCAACTACAACCAAAGAACAGATCATCGTGAGTAATTCAATCAGTGGATAACGGATACTGATCGGATTCTGGCACGTCCCACATTTACCACGAAGAGCTAACCAACTAATCACTGGGATATTTTGATACCAACGAATAGGCGAGTCACATTTCGGACAGGTTGAGGCTGGTTGGCTTAAAGTCAGTTTACTTTGATCAATGATGGGTTGTTCTGGGTGTAACAGCATTTGACATTCTTGCTGCCACTCCTGCTCCATCATGCGGGGAGTACGAAAAATGACAACATTTAAAAAACTGCCAATACATAAGCTGAAAATCCCAACTGCAATATAAAGTGCAGTTAGGTTCTCGAGAAAATAAGAAAATAAAGATTGCATTTAAGTACCAAATTATCCGACAACTGAGCCCATTTGGAAGATTGGCAAGTACATGGCAATGACCAGACCACCCACTAGTACACCAAGAATCGCCATGATTAAAGGCTCCATCATTGAAGTTAAGCCATCCACCGCATTGTCGACTTCATTTTCATAATGTGTCGCGACTTTGTCCAACATGCTGTCTAGGGCACCAGACTCTTCGCCAATTGCGACCATTTGAATCGCCATCGACGGAAAACGGTTAGAAACACGCATCGCAAATTGTAATTGTTGGCCTGTTGCCACATCTTCACGAATTTTCATGACGGCTTCTTCATAAACGACGTTATTGGTGGCTCCCGCAGTAGATTCAAGTGCATCAATCAACGGAACCCCAGCGGCAAATGTCGTCGCAAGCGTACGGCTATAACGGGCAATAATGGCTTTGTAGACCAAATCCCCAAAGATAGGTGCTCTGAGTGCCATTTTGTCCAATAAGTCGCGGAATTTTTTACTCCGTTTTTTTGCCTCCATAAATGCAGCAATGATCGCACCAATCACGATAATCAGAATAAACCAGTATTCTTGCATCCACTTGGACATATTCACGACCATTTTGGTAAAGGCAGGAAGGTCGGCACCAAAAGAGCTAAATAAGTCTTGGAAAACTGGTACCACTTTGACCATCAAGATAATCGTCACAATCACAGCAACCACAATGACCGAGATAGGATATTTCATGGCTTTTTTAATTTTTTGTTTCAGTAACTCACTCTTTTCTTTATAGATCGCAACGCGATCAAGCATGGTTTCAAGCGCACCTGACTGTTCACCTGACTCAACCAAAGAACAAAATAAATTATCAAAGTATTGAGGGTATTTTTTGAGTGCGCCAGCAAAGGTATTACCCCCTTCGACTTCGCCTTTGATTCCGAGTACCACCTCACGCATAGATGGATTTTCTAATCCCTCCGCGACAATTTCAAAGCCTTGAACTAATGGTACCCCAGCTTTCATCATGGTCGCTAATTGACGGGTAAAGATGGTGATATCCAAAGTTGTAACTTTTTTCTTCATAAAACCTTCGAGAATATTTTTACGTTTTTCTCGAATATTTTTAATCGTTACCCCTTGTTTACGTAATGTAACTTTAGCCAAAGCCATATTACGTGCTGGTAATTCCCCTTTAATTTTTGCCCCTTTCCGGTCGACCCCTTCATAAGCAAAAGTTGGCATCATTTGCGCTTTTTTAGCTGCCATGATTGTTAATCCTTTTTATTGATTTTATTCACTTGTTACTCGATTGATTTCTTGCAAAGAGGTAATTCCCTGCATGACTTTTTTCAAACCTGAACGGCGGAGATTATTAAACCCTGCTTGCTCTGATGCAGCCGCAATTTGTAAGGCATTGCCATCTTCCATAATCAGTCTAGAAATTTCTGGCGTGACCTTCATGACTTCGTAAATCCCCACACGACCTTTATAGCCTTCACGGCACTCAGCACAACCGATGGGTTGAAAAATTTGGAATTCTGGATGATTTAAATCCTGTTCGGTAAAACCAAGTTCTAATAGGCTTTGTTTGGGGACCTCGATGGCTTCTTTACATTGATTACATAAACGTCGTGCTAAGCGTTGCGCAATCACCAGATTGACAGAAGTTGCAATGTTGAAAGAAGGGACCCCCATATTGCGTAAACGGGTTAGGGTTTCTGGTGCACTGTTGGTATGTAGGGTTGACATCACCATATGACCTGTTTGTGCGGCTTTAATGGCAATTTCGGCAGTTTCCAGATCACGGATCTCCCCGACCATGATCACGTCTGGATCTTGACGTAAAAAGGCTTTCAGCGCAGCAGAGAAGGTGAGTCCTGTTTTCGGATTGACGTTAACCTGATTAATTCCTTCCAAGTTAATTTCAACTGGATCTTCGGCGGTCGAAATATTGGTGTCTTCGGTATTGAGGATGTTTAAACCGGTATACAAAGACACGGTTTTACCTGAACCTGTTGGGCCTGTAATCAGTAACATGCCTTGGGGCTTATCCAGTGCATCCATAAATAAGGCTTTTTGCTCATCCTCATAACCGAGTGCTTCAATCCCCAACATGGCACTGGAAGGGTCCAGAATACGCAGTACCAACTTTTCGCCAAACAGTGTTGGTAGTGAGTTGACACGGAAATCGATGGCTTTGGTCTTGGACAGTTTAAGTTTAATACGTCCATCTTGAGGCATTCGTTTTTCAGAAATGTCCATTTGTGACATGACTTTTAAACGAGAGGCGAGACGAGTGGCCATTTGTAAAGGCGGATTGGTAATTTGACGGAGTACGCCATCGACACGATAGCGAACACGGTACATCTTTTCATAAGGTTCGAAATGTAAATCGGATGCCCCCATACGAATCGCATCAATCAACAGTTTATTGATGTATTTGACAATTGGAGACTCATCGCCTTGTGGGGCCTCATCCTCTTCTCTAGAGGGGTCTTGGTTAACATCAATATCGAGATCAAAGTCTTCACTTTCACCAAAATCGAAACTGCCAGAATCGCCAAACTGTTGTTCAATCAGTTTTTCAAGTTTTGTGTGCTCAACAATGATGGGCTCAATATTGAGTTTGGTATTAAAGCGAATGGCATCTAATGCTTCAATATTGGTCGGATTGCTGGTCGCGACATATAAAATTTGCCCACGTTGTAGTAACGGTGCAACTTTATGTTTCTGAATGAGTTTGTTATCTGCCAGATCGCGAGGTAGCAAAGCCGTATCGTATACAGACAGATCGAAAAGTGGTTCACCGAATTCGGCTGCAATCGTTTCAGCAATGGTTAGGGGAGATAAACGATGCTGTTCAATCAGATGTGCAACGATGTCTTGTTGTGCTTTTTTAGCCGAATCAATTGCGATTTGCATGCTTGTGGTGGACATGTGTCCATCTTCAACCAACCGTCGAATAAACCCCGAAAACTTTGGAGACGTATGTAATCCTGACATCTGTCCGCCTTATGACAATAAATGTTTATAATATGTATTCTAAAAATTATACTTTTGTTATGCAAAAATACTACTACAGAAAGTGTTGTTTTTGCCTTGATTCATAGCGAAAACTTTGAACTGATCGAGTTTTTTGCAAATTAATTTTCTTTCATTGAATTAAATCTTGTCCATAATCAAATCAATTCAATTGTGGCAAGCTTTAAATTTTACACTGAAACACCATAATATTATGACGGTAGAATAGCAGCTTTTACTGATCTTCATGATTTTTAGTCATTTATACCGCAGTAAAAGAAAAAACTGAATTTTATAAAAATCCGTGTAAAATATGCAGCATTTTTGAGAAATTAACAGTGGGTGGGCGAAGTATGTCGAACTCGAGCATTACTCCTTGGGTTGTTGGCAATTGGAAAATGAATCCAATGCATGCGAATGCTTTCCAATTAGTAGAAGAATTTAAACAGTTATTACAACAGGAAGATATTGCAGCTGGGCAATGTCATATTGGTGTTGCACCAATTGCAATTGCATTAAGCGGCATTCAGACACAATTTAAAGATGCAGCGAGAACGATTTATACGGTTGCGCAAGATGTTTCTCGTGTCGCAGGTACAGGTGCCTATACAGGTGAAGTAAGCGCCGAACTGTTAAAAGACAGTGGTATTGAATTTGTTTTAATTGGGCATTCTGAACGTCGTGAATTATTTGGCGATGATGTCGAAATTTTAAAAGCTAAATTACAAAATGCATTAACTGCTGGTTTGACTGTCATTTATTGCGTGGGCGAAAGCTTAGAGCAACGTGAACAGGGTGCAGCAGAACAAGTGGTATTACAACAAATCTGTGATATGGCCGCTGTAGTAAAAACTGAACAATGGCAAAATATTGTGATAGCGTATGAGCCTATTTGGGCAATCGGAACAGGGAAGACGGCTTCACCTGCGGATGCTCAAGCCATGCATGCAAAAATTCGTGAAGGTCTAAAGCAAATCACGGCATTTGGTGCTGAGATGGCGATTCTTTATGGCGGCAGTGTAAAAGCTGAAAATGCAGTTGAATTGGCAGCATGTCCAGATATTAATGGTGCTTTGGTGGGTGGTGCGTCTTTAAATGCACAATCGTTTTACCAAATCGCAAAAGCATTTGCACAAAGCAAATAACGAGGAATTGAAATGTATAGTTTTATACTCGTTGTACATATCATTTTAGCAATTTTAATTATTGCTTTGGTTCTGGTACAACAAGGTAAAGGTGCGGAAGCAGGAGCATCATTTGGTGGTGGCGGTGCTGCTACTGTTTTTGGTGCCTCAGGTGCAGGTAACTTTTTAACTCGTTTAACTGCGATTTTTACCGCATTGTTTTTTGTCACTAGTTTAACGCTTGCTGTATTTGCTAAAAAACAGACGACAGATGCATATAGTTTAAAAACTGTTCAAACGTCGACATCTGCCCCAGCGACATCGCCTGAAACTTCACCAACTGCACCAAAAACAACTGAATAAGTTGAATTAGCGCTTTCCTTTTTGCGTTTAAGGGAATAGAATGCGTCCCACAATACTGCGGTGGTGGTGGAATTGGTAGACACGCTACCTTGAGGTGGTAGTGCTTTCGGGCGTGGGGGTTCAAGTCCCCCCTTCCGCACCAAGCTTAATAACCAGTAAGTTTGGTGTGTGCAGTGTTTGTATTGTTGCGGGATGGAGCAGTCTGGTAGCTCGTCGGGCTCATAACCCGAAGGTCGTTGGTTCAAATCCAGCTCCCGCTACCATTTGATTAAGGTGCAACTTAGTCAAGCAAATATGAAAAAACTTAAATTGACTTTTTTTCATATTTGTATATAATTTTTGCACGTTGATGCGGGATGGAGCAGTCTGGTAGCTCGTCGGGCTCATAACCCGAAGGTCGTTGGTTCAAATCCAGCTCCCGCTACCAAGTTTCTAAAAAGAGGCTCACAATAAGGTGGGCCTTTTTGCACAGTGGGCATTGCTTTTCTGTGTAACATAGGGGCGATTTACGCCCTTTTTTATTGGTTGTTTAGCTATATCGTGTAGTTGTTCGACATCAATTGGTCAAATAGTCGTGCTTCACTATACGGTTAAGATTGATTGGCTCGTATGAGAGCGACGAGAGTAAATGAAATTATCAAATAAATCTCAAGCATTGCATGATCTAATTGCACCAGCTGTAGCTGCGTGTGGTGTAGATTTGTGGGGAATTGAATTCCTCCCACAAGGGAAACGTTCTTTATTACGCATTTATATTGATAAAGCGGTCGATGAGAATGTTGAACCTGTCTTAACAGAAGATGGTGAAGTTGAACTCGGGCGTGGTATTGGCGTTCAAGATTGTGTTCTCGTAACACAACAAGTGGGTGCAATGCTTGATGTTCATGATCCAATTTCGGGTGAATATGCTTTAGAAGTTTCTTCACCAGGTTGGGATCGTCCATTTTTCCAATTGAACCAACTGCCTGCATATATCGGGCAACAAGTGGCTTTACGATTAATTGCTGCTGTCGAGAACCGTCGTAAATTCCAAGCCAAATTACTTTCTGTAGACTTAGAAAATGAAATGATTCAAGTTGAAGTTGAAGGTAATCATGTGCTTGAAATTGATAGTAATAATATTGATAAAGCAAATTTAATCTATCAAGACTAATATTAACTTAATTTTATAAGAAATCGGTAGGTGACTTATGGGCCGCGAAATTCTTACCGTTGCAGAAACGGTTAGTAATGAAAAAGGTGTTAGTCGTGAAGCGATCTTCCAAGCGTTAGAGCAAGCACTTGTTGCGGCAACGAAGAAAAAGTTTTACGAAGGCACACGTTCAGAAGAAGCTCAACTTCGTGTTGAGATTGATCGTAAAACGGGTGATTACCGTACTTTCCGTCAATGGACTGTGGTTGCGGATGAAGATCACGAAATGCCAGCATGCCAAGACGCGATTTCTGATTTAGACCCTGCTCAGTGGTCAATCGGTGATGTGCGTGAGTTGGAAGTTGAATCAATTGAATTCGGTCGTATTGCAGCACAAATTGCAAAACAAGTCATCGTACAAAAGATTCGTGAAGCAGAACGCGCACTAGTTGCGGATGCCTATGAGTCTAAAGTGGGTGAGTTGATCTACGGTGAAGTGAAAAAGCAAACTAAAGATGGCTTTATCATTGATCTTGGTGACAACGCTGAAGCTTATTTAGCGCGTGAAGAAACCATCCATAAAGAAATTTTACGTCCTAAACAACGTATCAATGCGATTTTGTATAACGTGAATCGTGAAGGCCGTGGTGCACAATTATTATTGTCTCGTGCGCGTCCTGAAATGCTGATTGCATTGATGAAAAAAGAAATTCCAGAAATTTCTGAAGAAATCATTGAAATTAAAGCGGCTGCTCGTCAACCAGGTGTTCGTGCTAAAATTGCAGTGAAAACCAATGATCATCGTATCGACCCAGTGGGTGCATGTATTGGTATGCGTGGTACACGTATCCAAGCAGTGCAACAAGAGTTGAATGGTGAGCGTATTGATGTGGTGGTGTGGTCTGATGACCCAGCACAATATATTGCAAGTGCATTAGAGCCAGCTGATGTATCAGGTATTGTTTTAGATGAAGATGCACGTAGTGCAGATATTATCTTTGCAACCAATGATCAGTTAGCGCGTGCAATTGGTTCGCAAGGACAAAATGTTCGTTTAGCATCGGAATTGACGGGTTATAAACTCGACATGATGTTAGAAGAAGAGTATCGTGCTCGTCAGCAAAATGAAGCACAACAATATTTAGATATGTTTGTTACACGTCTGGATATTGAAGAAGACTTGGCAATGGCATTGGTAGAAATGGGCTTTACTTCACTCGAAGAGATTGCTTATGTACCAGCTGAAACATTCGACGAAATCGAGCTTGAAGCAGATTTAGTTGAACTGTTACAAAGTCGTGCGAAAGAAGCTGCTTTGACGGATGCATTGAAACAGCAAGAAAATATTCAAGAGCCAAGTGCAGAACTTCTCGGTATGGAAGGTATAACGACTGAGATTGCGTATGCATTGGCGGCGCGTGGTGTGGTTACTGTTGATGATTTGGCAGACCAAGCAACTGATGATATCTCTGATATCGAAGGTTTAGGTCATGACAAAGCGGGTCAGTTAATCATGAAAGCACGTGAATCATGGTTTAACTAGGAGATAATAGATGACGGACAAGTCGATTCAAGAGTTAGCGCTCAGCGTAGAACGTCCTGTAGAGAAACTCCTAGAGCAGGTTCGCGAAGCAGGTCTACCACAGCGTAAAGCAGATGACATTATTACCACTGAACAGCAAGATACTTTGGTCAATCACTTGAAAAAAGTACATGGTCAGGAAAGTGGTAACACAGGAAAAATTGCGTTGAAACGTAAAACAACGAGTACTGCTAAAGTTACAAGTACTTCAGGTAAAGCGAAAAGCATTAATGTTGAAGTTCGCAAGAAACAAGTTTTTGCTAAACCAAATCCAGAATTACTTGCAGCTGAAGCAAAAGCGCGTGTAGAAGCGGATGCAAAAGTACGTGCCGAGCAAAAAGTACGTAATGATGCTGAGCAAACTGCACGTCATACGGCTGAACAAAAAGCCAATGCAACTTTAGAAGCCATGCGTGCAGCGCATACTTCTGATAATGCGGCTCAAGCACCAGCAAAAACAGCGGTTGTGGTGAAAAAGCGTAATAGCGACAAGGTAATTAAAGCCCCTGTTATTCGCCCGACAGAAACACCAGAGCAAAAAAGAGCACGTGAAGAGCAAACTGCTCAGTTGAAAGCGACTGAAGAAGCAGTACGTCGTAAAGCAGCTGAAGAAGCGCAGCAACGTACACTTGAGCAAATGCGTCAGATGGCATCAAAATATTCAAATGATGATGCAACTGCAACGATTCGTGTGATTGATGATTCACCGTTGGCTGCTGGTCTTGTTGGCCAAGCGTATGAAGATTCCTTTAATAAGGAAGACCGTGAAATCAAACGTGGTGGTGCAACTGCAAATCCACGTGCTGGTAAGAAAGGCGGTCGTGGTGGCGATGCTCAATCTGAGCAAAGCTTCAGCAAAAGCCATCATAAGCGCGGCTTAAAAACCAGCCAAGCCAATAAACATGGTTTTGAAAAACCAGTTAAAAAGCAAATTTATGATGTTGAGATCGGTGAGAAAATCATCGTTGCTGATCTAGCACAAAAAATGGCGGTTAAAGTTCGTGAAGTGATCAAGACCCTCATGAAAATGGGTGAGCTTGTAACTCAGAACCAAGCCATTGATCAAGATACTGCTGTACTTGTAGTTGAAGAATTGGGCCACAATCCAGTTTTAGTTTCGGATACGCAAGCAGAAGATAACTTATTGGTTGCTGCTGAAGAAGCACGTGGTGAGCAAACAACTCGTCCGCCAGTGGTAACGATCATGGGGCACGTTGACCATGGTAAAACGTCATTACTGGATCGTATCCGTCGCTCTAAAGTGGCTGCGGGTGAAGCGGGTGGTATTACTCAGCATATCGGTGCTTATCACGTTGAAACTGAGAAAGGGATTATTACCTTCCTCGATACACCGGGACACGCAGCATTTACCTCTATGCGTTCACGTGGTGCAAAAGCGACTGATATCGTGGTTCTTGTTGTTGCTGCTGATGACGGTGTTATGCCGCAAACAGCTGAAGCAATTGACCATGCACGTGCTGCAGGAACACCGATTATTGTTGCCATCAACAAGATGGATAAAGAATCGGCTGATGTAGACCGCGTATTAAACGAATTGACCACCAAAGGTATCGTACCTGAAGAGTGGGGCGGTGATGTTCCAATTGCTAAAGTATCAGCACACTCTGGTGCAGGTATCGATGGCTTACTTGATTTAATCTTGATCCAAGCTGAATTGATGGAGCTTAAAGCTTCAGCTGAAGGTGCGGCACAAGGTGTTGTAATCGAAGCACGTGTTGATAAAGGTCGCGGTGCAGTAACGTCGATTCTTGTACAAAACGGTACATTGAACATTGGTGACTTGGTACTTGCTGGTTCATCTTATGGCCGTGTTCGTGCGATGGTTGATGAAAATGGTCAACGTATTACTTCTGCAGGTCCTTCAATTCCAGTTGAGATTCTAGGTTTACCTGATGCGCCAATGGCGGGTGATGAAGTTCTTGTGGTGAATGATGAGAAGAAAGCACGTGAAGTTGCTGATGCTCGTTCTGACCGTGAACGTCATAAGCGTTTAGAGCGTGCAAGTGCAATGCGTCTTGAAAACATCATGGCATCTATGGGTAAAAAAGATATTCCTTATGTGAATGTTGTACTCAAAACTGATGTTCGTGGTACGTTGGAAGCATTACATGTTGCGCTTGATGAACTTTCTACTGATGAAGTTAAAGTCCGTGTAATCGGTTCTGGTGTGGGTGCGATCACTGAGTCAGATGTTACTTTAGCTGAGTCTTCAGAAGCAGTCTTGTTAGGTTTTAACGTACGTGCGGATAACTCTGCTCGTCAAAAATCTGATCAAGATGGTATCGATATTCGTTACTACAGCGTCATTTATCATTTGATTGATGATGTTAAAGCTGCAATGAGCGGTAAGCTTGCACCAGAACATCGTGAGACGATCTTGGGTGTGGCTGAAGTACGTGAAGTATTCCACTCAAGTAAATTTGGTGCAGCAGCGGGCTGTATGGTACTTGAAGGTGTATTGCATCGTAACAAGCCAATTCGCGTATTACGTGATGATGTGGTTGTGTTCCAAGGCGAGCTTGAATCTCTTCGTCGCTACAAAGAAGTGGTTGAAGAAGTTCGTGCTGGTATGGAATGTGGTCTTGCAGTTAAGGGTTATAAAGACATCAAAGCACAAGATAAGATCGAAGTGTATGATGTTCAATTGATTAAACGGAGTCTTTAATGGCGGGTAGCCAACGCTTAAAGCGCATGGCGGATTCAGTACAACGCGAGTTGTCTGAGCTTATCCGTCAGGAGCTTAAAGATCCACGTCTGGGTGGTCTTGTGACCATCTCAGCCGTGAAAGTCAGTGCAGATATGGGATATGCTGAAGTATATGTCACTGTAATGGGCCGTGAACTGGGTGATGATCAAAGTGAAGCAGCAAATAAAGAAACTTTAGATGTCTTGAATAAAGCGTCTGGCTTCTTGCGTCATGAATTGAGTCGTCGTATCAAAACACGTATTACGCCAAGATTGCGTTTCCATTACGATAAGACCAATGCCTATGGTAACTATATGTTTGGTCTGATTGCTGAAGCGGTTAAGGATTTGCCTGAACAAGAGCAAGATGAACAAAAGTAAATCGATATAAAAAAAGCCACCTTCGGGTGGCTTTTTTTATGGCTTGATGGGATTAATCTTTTTTCAATGGGTGGCGACGATAACGTTGCCAAGGCAATGGGCGATTTAAGGCTTCTGGTACCTCACCACTGGTTGAGCGTAAGCGTAAGTGAATGGCTGCTTGTGCCATCAAATTTGCCGATACGGGGGCAGTGATAAATGCAAATAGAGTAATTAAAAGCTCAGCAAACCCAAAACGACCATGCATTGCAGCGAAAATCATGGCAGCGATCAGAAAGCTACCAAGGCCTAAAGTACTGGATTTGGTCGGTGCATGTAGACGCATAAATAAGTCGGGTAGGCGAATCATGCCGATCGAACCGATCAGCATAAAGAACGCACCAAACACCACAAAAAATGAAACCACAATCTCAAGAATTAGTTGCATGGCATTGCTCCTTAGTCAATTACATGACCCGTAGTGAAGTAACGAGCAAGCGCGGCAGTAGAAACAAAGCCGAGCATTGCAACCAATAGCGCACCTTCGAATAGATTAGTGCTGACCCAATAAATGCCTAAAACCACGATCAGACAAGTTGCATTTAGAAATAAAGTATCGAGTGCCAAGAGTCGATCAATCACTGAAGGGCCCGCAATCAAGCGAATCAAGCACAGAAACATAGAGATGGTAATGGCAATTAAACCGATACCCAATGCATAAGGCAAAATGGTCATTTATTTGCTCCTTCTGTAATCTTGACATCAAAGATTTCGATTAAAGGCGTTTCATAGCGTTTTTTAATGTCTTGAATATCCAGTTCGGTATTATCTGAACTGAGTGCATGTACCAGAATATCCCCGCGTTCCTGATCAATTCCGGCTGAAACCGTACCAGGTGTGGTGGTGATAATCATCGCCAGCAAAGTATTCACTTGTTCATGTTCAGTTTCTAATGGAACGCGATACCATTTAGGGTGTAATTGATCCATTGGACCAAGCACCATTTTGGCAACACGGAAGTTGGAAATGACAATATCCCACAGCACTACAAAAAACAGTTTAATCGCAGGAAGCCAATGAATATGCGGTGTTCTTGCAATAAATGGACTGACCAGCCGTGCAATCGCCACAGCGAGAATCAACGCCATTAAAATATCGGTCAGATCCAGACTATGCGCCAGCATCAACCAGCTCAAGAAAATCAGCACCGACACAAATGGATGTGGGAACCAACGCTCAAGCAAAGATAATTTTTGCATTAGTGATCCTCCATTGGCTTTAACTGTGTGCTATTCGGAATGGTCGGTGCTTCGAGGACTTGCTCCGCAATTTGACGCTGCTTATATTCAGAAATATGTTCGCCTTGTAGGGTTGGCTTAGAAATAATATCTGGAATCAGCAAGGCGTTCGGATCTTCAACCTCACCGCCATATTTGGTTTCAGGTAAGTAGCTTGGATCATAAGGCTGTACGCTGATCGGGCGACCTTGTGCATCATGTTTCAGAATGGTCTGGTTATAAAGCGCGTGATTCTGAATTTGCTGTGCTGTTGCAAGCGTATAGTTCTGAATCGGCGCTGCACAAACCACATAAAGCATTAATGCACTAAGTAAAATATAGATCGCAGTATCATTTCGCTTTGGTGCAAGCTCGGGTAGGGCTTGATACTCAGCATAAGCCGCTTCTTTCTGATCTTCTTCAGGTGGTGTTGCACGCCAGAACAAAATAAAGCCAACGCGTGTCATGGCAATAATGCTGAGCAAGCTCACAATTAGAATCACTGCGATGATCCAGCCTTGATACGGTGTCTCAGCAGTGGCTTGTAAGATGAAAACTTTACCCAAAAATCCACTGAATGGGGGTAACCCTGCCATCATCAAGGCGATGGTAAAGTAAGTAAAAGCAGCCGCTTTTTCCTGTTTGATTCGTGGTGCAACTTTTAAATGATCTTTAAAAGCGCCACGCTGCGAGGTCATCCAGCCACAGAATAAATAGAAAGCTGCTGCAATCAAGGTACTGTGAACTAAATAGTACAGCGCTGCGGCCCATGCCTGTGTATTGAACATGGCAATTGAAATCAGCAGTGTACCAATCGATGACAGCACCATGAAGCCAACAAAACGGCGTAAGCGTTCAGCACCAATTGCACCAATCACACCATAAAGGGAAGTCACCAAACCAATGATCAATAAGCAGTTCTTGAAAATGCTTTGTGCCATGGCATCATCAAACACAGTGCCATTGACACGTAAAATGGCATAAATACCCACTTTGGTCATAATGGTAAAAATCGCAGCGACCGGTGTGCTTGCAACCGCATAGGTTTTCGGCAACCAGAAGCCAACAGGCAACATCGCAGCTTTAATACCAAACACCACAAACAGCAGTAGTCCACCTGCAACGGCAAGTTTGTGCTGATCGCCATCTAAGCTTGATACCAGACGACCGACATCAGCCATATTCAAGCTGCCGACACTGCCATAAATCATGCCTAGACCAATCAGAAACAGGGCAGAGGCCAGCAAGTTAATGGTGACATAATGCACCCCAAGCTGGAAACGTGGACGACCTTGACCGTGCAATAACAGCACATAAGAAGCCATCAGCAGGATTTCGAAGAAGACGAATAAGTTGAATAAGTCGCCTGTCAGGAATGCACCTGTGATTCCCATGAGCAGGAAATGCACCATGGTATGGAAATAGCGCCCACGGGTATCCCAGTTCTCACTGGCATACCAAATCACAGGCACTGCAAGAATATAGGTTAGGACCAACATAAAGGCAGATAGGCGATCAAGGACTAAGACAATCCCGAATGGCGCCGACCATTCACTGAGCTGATAAACTGTAATTTGGCCTGTGCTGGCAATACTCAGATAGCTGATTGCTGTGATTAAGCCCAAAACTGCCGAAGCAATACTAATTCCGCGACGCCAAGGTTGACGCCAATCTTGCTTTAAAGAACCTGAACCTGGATTGCCCAATAACACCAGAATAAAACTGGTAAATGCTGGAATTAAGATACTAATAATTGGAGCGTGAGCGTGCCAGAAACTGTAAAAATCAAACATTATGGCTCATCCTCACGTGGGTCATAAGTCAAGGTGGGTTCTTCTTTCGAGTCGACATGGTCTGTACCAGATTCATAACGACTGCGTAAGGCAAGTTGCACGATAAAGGCGGTGGTGGCAAAACCAATCACAATTGCTGTTAATACCAATGCTTGAGGGAGTGGATCGGTCACTTTGGTGGCCTGAGTCAACACCGCAGGTGCATTGATTTGCAGGCGGCCCATGGCAAACAGGAATAAGTTCACGGCATAGCCAATCATGGCCAAACCAAGGACCACTGGAAATGTTCTGGCACGCAGAATCAAATAAATACCTGTTGCGGTGAGTAAGCCAATCCCTGACGCGAGTAAAAATTCAATACTAATCATTTTGATTATCTCCACCTGGGATCGGACCAGCCATACTAGAGTGACGAGAGTCTCCAAGAACGGAGATCAACAACATGGCAGCACCCACAACGGTAATGTAGACCCCTGTATCAAATGCGACTGCAGAGGCAAGATGCATTTTTCCAAGCAATGGCGCTTCTACATAAATATGGGCACTGGTGAGGAAGGGGCGAGCCCACAACCACGCGATAATACCGGTGAGACCTGCAATGGTTAAACCCGCACCAATCCATAACTCATAAAGACGACCTGATTTGGCTTTGATCATCTGTTCGGTTTGATCTTGCCCCAATACGATGTACTGAATAATCAGTGCCATTGAGGTAATCAAACCTGCAATAAAGCCACCGCCTGGAAGATTATGCCCACGCATAAAGATATAGACACTAACCACCAAGGCCAGTGGCAAGATCCATGACGCCGTGATACGGAACATCAACGGTGAAGGGTTAAAACGATAGGTTAAGCCTTGGGTCATGGTGGTCCCGTGTGCACGCATACCATCCATCAGACACAGCGCACCAATGGCGGCAATGCCGAGTACGGTAATTTCACCGAAGGTATCGAAACCACGGAAGTCAACCAAGATTACATTGACCACGTTTGAACCACCGCCCAGCGGAATCGCCTGTTGTAAAAAGAACCATGAAATTGAATTGTGATCGCGGGTTAACAGCAACCAGGTAATCCAACCAATACCTAAACCACCTGCGATGGCAAGGCTGGCATCTCGCCAACGGCGTGAACGGCTTGATTCATACGGGGTGAGTTGTGGTAGTAAAGACAAACTCATCAGTAATAAAACAGTGGTTACCACATCAACTGTAATCTGTGTCAATGCCAAGTCAGGTGCAGAGAGGGTCACAAAAACCATGGTGACCACCAAACCGACTGCACCACTGATCAGAACGGCTTTGATACGTTCATGATGGAACCATAGCATCATCCAGCAACCTGAGAATAGGGTCAGCCAGAGTACAATTGCCACCCAAGGTGCATGGGTCAGTTCACGTGTGCCTGTGGTTAAGCCTTGGTTGAATAGTGGTAAGCCGACCATGATGATGCTAAACAACACAATCCACAGGATATAGCTTTGCAAAGAACCATTTTCGGTCTTTTGCTTAATCTTGCGGCTGATCAGTAATAAATTTTTTAAGAATAGATCAAACAGAATCTTGCCTTGGAATTTTCCAAGATAAGGATCTAAGTCGATTTTACGAATGCGTCCGTCTTTTGCCAATACAAAATAGAAAATCGATCCGCCAATCAGTGCAATCAAACTCATAATGAGTGGTGCGTTAATGCCATGCCAAATCGCAAGATGAACGCCTTCAAATTCAGGCTGCGCCAAACTTGCACGAGTGACGCTGTTGACCATTGTCCCTGCAAATAGGGCAGGGAGGATACCGACCAAAATACAGAGTGTTGCCAAAATAATGGCAGGTAAGCGCATGCCTAAATGTGGTTCGTGTGCATCTTTATTCGGTACGTGTTTGCCAATCGGGCCATCAAAAAACACCCCATGAACGAGACGAATTGAATAACTGACTGCGAAAATACCAGCAAACGTTGCGACGATGGCTGAAATCACCATCACTGGACCAGATAAGTTGGCCAATAGCTCAGTAAAGAACATTTCTTTCGAGATAAAGCCATTGGTCAGTGGTACACCCGCCATTGAGGCAGCGGTGATCATGGTGAGAGTGCCTGTAAATGGAAGCAGTTGCCAGATGCCACTGAGCTTGCGTAAATCGCGTGTGCCAGTTTCATGGTCAATAATCCCAGCAATCATAAACAATGCCGCTTTAAAGGTGGCATGGTTGATGATGTGGAAAATTGCGGCAGCAACCGCCAATGGCGAGCCAATACCGAGTAAACACACGATTAAGCCCAAATGACTAATGGTTGAATAGGCCAAAAGTCCTTTCAGGTCTTCTTTGAAAATTGCAAAACCTGCGGCCATACACAAGGTGAATAGACCGACAAAAGTCACGATATTGTGATACAGCGCAGCACCAATAAAAATAGGAGCTAAACGCGCCAATAAGAAAATCCCTGCTTTGACCATGGTTGCAGAATGTAGATAGGCTGACACAGGAGTCGGCGCTGCCATCGCATTCGGTAACCAAAAATGGAAGGGGAACTGAGCACTTTTGGTGAATGCACCTAACAGGATCAGCAATAATGCAGGAACAAATAGTGCATGTTGCTGAATGGTATCCTTCATCAACACCAATTCATCAATCTGATAAGTGCCGGTGATTTGTCCAATCAGGACAAAGCCACCCAGCATGGCCAAACCGCCCATGCCTGTGATGGTGAGGGCCATACGGGCGCCACGTTGCGCTGCCTCGTATTGACTCCAGTAACCCACCAATAGGAAAGAGGAGATACTGGTCAGCTCCCAGAATACCAATAAGATAATCAGGTTATTTGAGAGTGAAATCCCCAGCATGGCTGCCATAAACAGCATCAATAATTGATAGAGTTTACTGAGAGAATTCTTAGGGCTGAGATAGTAATAGGCATAAATATAAATCAGGGTGCCGATACCGCTAATCAGCAGACCAAACAATAAACCTAATGCATCTAGGCGAAAACTCAGATTAATTCCGAGCTGAGGAAGCCAGTCCCAACTTTGTTGCAGGGTATTGCCCTGAAGAACCGTTTCTGCCTGAGTTAAAAGTAAAATAAAACAACTAAGGCTGATGCCAATCGCCCCAAGTGCCGTCACGCCACGCGAAATACGCTGTAATTGTGAGACAAGGGTGGTGCCGAGTATGAGCGGTAATAAGATAATAATCGGTAGCACACTGGTATCCATGTCGATGATTTAGGTCGAAGACCTAAGGGGTGAATTTTCTTTCAAGACTTACAGGCACTCAAAGAGAATACCAAAAACTTTAAATCTTGAAGCCCAATCAAGTTAACGGAGGCAGCAAGTTGTATTGCACAACTTGAAAATAAAAAATACGATTTATTTTACTATAAAAAATCAGCAAAAATCTGATGTTATTACATGAAACAAACAACATCATTTGATTGATAATATTTCAATTTCTGTCTTTTGATACGTCTTTATAATGGCGTTTCTTGCGGTGTATCATCTATCTTGAGCAGGTTGAGTAAATTGTTCTTTTCTTGTTCGTTTAAATCCTGAATTTGTTGGAATAAATCATCGACTTTGCTGGTCAGTGGATCGGCTTGCAGCAAGGTTTGGGCTTGCACGGAATGTGCTGTTTCGGTCTGGGTGAGACCTTGATATAAATTTGAAAGCTGCTGTTGAGATGCTTCTAAATTGAGTTGGTATACACCTTTTTGATCTAATTTTAAGCACTGGTAATGTAATGCATGTTCAAGCAAGGCATCTCGATTGCCTGTGACGATGATTTGTAGACGTGGAAACGCTTGATGGAGACGCTCCAAAATTTCCGCACAGTGATTCTGATCGAGTTGATGGTCAATTTGATCAATCAATAGAATCCCTTCACCTTCTAAGCAAGGATTAAAACAATGCTGATTCAGCAAGCAAAGCCGACGACTAATGTCTCCAACTAATGCAATCCAAGTTTTGAGTGAAGCAGACAGTTGTTGAAAAGGAATCAACTGATCGTGATAACGCACCATTAATTGTAACTTTGGTACATACTGAATATAAATATCGCTTAATTCAGGGAAAACAGTATGTAAGCTGTTTTTCAAAGCATAAAGATTGGGCGCAGAGAGTTGCTTCGGATGATTAATCAGTTCTTGTTGTAATTCTTGCAGTATTTCTGATTGATTTTGTTGATTAAAATCATTGCCCATCAAGCGCCTAACGATATGGGCTGAATGTGCATTTTCGACATCGCTGATTTCACGTAGCCACTCAAAAAAACGGGCAAAGGTCGTATAGGGTACAGCAGTTAAATCGTAGGCCGAAATTTCCTGTAATGTCCCTGGAGTATTTTTGCTTTGCAAATTAATGTCTTGGACAAATCGTTCGGCAGGATAATAGGCAATCAGTGGAAGCCCGAATAAAGGATCTTGCAGTCCTGTTTTCTGATAGAGCGTGACCATTTGATCAAGCTGTTGGGTCTCCACTTGGCTAATCCCAACGCCTTGACTATTAAATGTTTTATAGAGTTTCCATGCACAAGTTTGCGTGTCGGTCTGTTGTGATGAGCTACTTTCAGCCAAAGAGCCACTCAGTTCACTGCTCATTCGGACTAGAATTTGAATTTTTGCCTGTAAGCGATTCAGCATAATATCTTGATCAGCAATGACCACACCTGCAGTACGAATATCCTTATAGCGCGCAGAAAACCAAGTCAGGCTTTGATAGATGTTTTTTAAAATCGTACTTTTGCCTGTGGCTTGATCACCCAAAATCAGGGTAATAGGAGAGCGCTCAGGTTGAAATTCGAGATTTAACTCCCGAAACATCCCGATGTGTTTGAATTGAACCGATTCAAGCTGCATAAGCTGACCTCAATCATAAGCGCTTTAACCTGCGGACTGACGAAGACTTGAGGGGGCGCACCGTTTTAATTGTTGTATTAAGTCGTATAAATGATGAATATTTAAACTTACTTTAGCACGCGTGCAGGCTACGTAAAGTAATCTTAACTCTTCATCTGTAATTTTATGTTCTAGTCCATTTATTTTAAATTGGTAATCGTCTTCGATATGCACACGATTCCATTCCAAACCTTTGGCTTTATGTGCCGTTGAAATCACATAATCGGCCTGTTCAATCGGGGTGATTTTTGCCAGTGCCTTCTTAAGTGGATCAGTGCCATGATCATCAACTAGCTTGACTAAAGGCTTGATATCACTGCCATCATTGGTTTCACAATATTCGTGTACATCATGCCAAGAGTTAAACCAAGCCAGCTCAGGAACATCGGTAATTCGTTTGCCTTGTTTCAATAAACTTGCTGCATCGACAAAACGACTCAGTTTCTGCTGGTCCGCTTGTAAGCCGACTTTATCGCCATTAACGAGACCAGAGAGTAATAGCTCCATTGCACGGGCATTAGTCCGACATAGAATCGCATCGCGCATCTTGGTATGTGGCTTATTCACCACACTTGATTTTTGGTTTGGATTACCAAGTAGGGGCACGGTTTCATTTAATGCGCCAAGCAAGCTGTTGGCGACATCTGCAATGGCATCGCCAAAACGAAAAGAGGTGGTTAAACGACTTTCAGGCAATGGCATTTGTTGCATGGCATTGATTGCTCCACGCCATGCGTAAATTTGCTGGTGTGCATCACCAACATAAATGACTTGGGTGCTTTTCTGACGCAGTAAAATACCGAGCATCAGTGGATCGGCATCTTGTGCTTCATCAAACAACACATAATCCGCAGGAATATTCGGTTCTGATAAAGCCCAAAGCTTTAAGTAGATATCGTGCCCAATACCTGCTTGATGATTGGGATCAATTGATTCGAGCCAACGTCGTTCCACCGCCGGGTAGAGATGTTGTTGTAAGGCTTCGATATCGTCTAGATGTAACCAGCTCGGTGCTTGAATATGCCGAGGAGCTGGATACTGTGAACTGGTTGAGCAGAAGTAGCTCACGGCATTGGCAACTAAGCTGGCCAAACGACTTGGCATCAACACGTATTTTTCGTAACGCCCACCTATGAGGCGACGTAGCGTAATTGGCTCTAGACGGTATTCTTTGGCAATGAAGCTTGGGCTTAATCGTGGTAAGCGTAATTTGTCGGTCACGCCACGCGGTGCACTGCGAAATGCAAGCGAGTGAAAGGTTCGACAGTTTACATTGCCGTGAAATTTATTTTGTGCTTCTGAAGCGATGGCTTTGTTAAATGCCAAGTACATGCCACGCCGTTCAGGCATGGCATCGCTGATCATTTGCAGTGTTGTGGTTTTACCTGTGCCAGCATAGGCAATCACTTTAAAGGATTGACCGAGACGGGCATTGTCTATCGCAATGGCTTGCTCATAAGTGGCTTTGGGTTTTTCTATATTTGACACAGGCTCTGATTACGCTTCTTTGCTACGGTTAGCTTTTTCAACTAAACCTGATAAACCTTGACGACGTGCGAGTTCATCGAGAACCACTTGTGGCTCAAGATCGAAGTAACCCAACATCACAATACTATGGAACCATAAGTCAGCCACTTCATAAATCAGATCGTGTTTATTTTCCAGTGAAGCTAGGACGGCATAATCTTTGGCAGCGATGATACTTTCAATACTTTCTTCGCCGACTTTTTCTGAAATTTTATTGATGCCTTTTTTGTACAGACTGGCGATATAAGAACTATCAGATTCAGCTGTTTTACGCTCTTGCATTAAGCGACCTAAATAGCTGAGTACATCGACTTGTTCACTTTGACCATGATCATGTGCTTCGGTTTTTGCTGCTGCACCATAAATAGCGGTTGGATCTTTGAGCTGAGCATCAACAATTTCCCAGCCTTGTGGCGTGAGTTTGCGATAGAAGCAAGACTCACGGCCAGTATGGCAGGCAATGCCGCCATGTTGTTCAATTTGTAAAATAATCACGTCGGCATCGCAATCCAGACGAATTTCATGCACGGTTTGAAAGTGTCCTGATTCTTCGCCCTTATGCCAGAGTTTTTGACGTGAACGTGAGTAATACACTGCCTGATTTTTTTCAGCCGTCAGTTGTAATGCCTCACGATTCATCCACGCAACCATTAACACTCGACCAGTTTGATGATGTTGTGCAATGGCAGGAACAAGACCATTGGAATCAAATTTAACTTCATCTAACCAGTTTGACATGAGTGAAAATCCATTGAGTGGAGAGCAGCTAGTGTAGCGGTTGTGGCAAAGGTTGGCTATGCTTGTTGGGTAAAAAATCAAGGATAGAACATTAAAGATAATTCGAGATTTCAATCAGGTTCTGATCGGGATCTCTTAAATAAACCGATAAAATTTTCCCCATCGCACCCGTTCTTTCGATTGGACCTTCAATGATTTCAATTTGCTGTGCTTGAAGATGTGCAATCACTTCATTCAGTGGCGTTTCCGCAATAAAACACAGATCTGCCGAACCTGAAGTCGGGCGAAGTGCTTTGGGTTCAAACTCTTTACCCACTTGATGCAGGTTGATTTTTTGATTGCCAAATTGCAGTGCTTTGCGGTTTTCAGCAAAAGTAATCACTTCAAAATTCAGGGCAGATTGATAAAACTGACAGGTGATTTCAATGTCGGCGACAGTTAACACCAAATGATCTAGATGACTAATTTTCATATTTCACTGTGCTCATTCATATTCAGGTAGTGATTCAGTTTTAGCATTGAAAACATGATCTTTCCCAGCATATTGCGCCACTTGTTGATAATCAAGTTGCTGAAACAGTCCTGTTTTTAAGCCTGAAATGGTGATTGCCATTTCTTTACGAAAATAGGGGATTTGATACATCCATGGGAAGGTCAAGTCACGTAAGCCACCTGCCCACCAATGATTAGATTGATACAGTGGGGTGAGTAGACGACTTAAAAATTGATAGAACTGGGTCGAGGAACCACGATATTGATGATAGTGCTGCCACAGCGCTGACCAATCCATTTGCTGATTTTGTTTTGCTGCGTGTAGTGACTGAGAAAAGGCCCAAGCATCCAACAAAGCCATATTGGCGCCTTGTCCCAATTGTGGACTCATGGCATGGGCGGCATCACCGATCACTCCAATTCGACCTTGTCCAAATTGAGACATCACCACATCGCGATATTGCGCAGATAACCATTGCGGCTGATGTTGTTGATTCGACAACAGTTGTGTGAGCCATTCTGCCACATCGGGCCAACGATCGGCCACCTGTTTTAACCATTGTTGTTTAGCTGACTCATCTTTTAAGAATGATTGTAGTTGTGAAGTTGGCAAACTCCAAAACACGCTAGAAAGTCGTTGCTGAGGTGCAGTTGGGATGGCACCCGTAGGCAACACGCCCATCATAATTTTGGAGCGATCATAAAACTGATGCAGAATTGCAGGATCGAGTGTCGGACATTCAGGCACGATACTCCAAGCTGCTCCCCATGGATAAGCCTGATCAACTTTCACCCATGCTTGAGGGCGTAATTGACTGCGTGCACCATTGGCAATCAGCACAGCATCGAAGCAGGCATCAAAACTTTGTTGCTGCTGAGAACCGAAGAGACGAACTTCATTTTGCTGTTCTTGAATACGTTCAATGCTATGACCCATTCGCCATGTCACATGACTGGAATATTCAGCCAGTTTGTGGGTCAGCACATGACATAAGGTCGCTCGATGAATACCGAGACCATAGAGATTATGGCCTGCTTGATGATAGTGACTATTCACCAATAGACGTTTATTCGGAAGTTGGCCTTCCAATCCTGTGACTTTGGCACCCAGCTTTAAAGCATGCTCAAGCACACCAAGATGTTCAAACACGGCCAAGCCTGCAGGCTGTAATAATAAACCTGCACCGACGGGAGAAAGTTGATCCGTTTGTTCAAAAATAGTGACATGATTGCCTGCACGTGCAAGCAGGATTGCGGTTGCCAAGCCTGCTGTGCCAGCGCCAACAATGGCGAAATGAGGTGTTTTCATTATTTGTTCTTTTAAAGTGCTTATAGATCAGTCAATCATGATCTTAACTGATCTCGGTGATTTTTTTAAATAAAATCTATCCTGCTACAAGGTCCATGATCATCCTGCCGGTATTGAATGAATCTCAAATCGGATTATTTAAACTGATCTTTGCCTGTGGTCATCTTGATCAGGGTGCGATCTTTCTTAATATAGTGATGATAAAGTGCCGCACCTGCATGCCCTAAAATCAGTATCCAAATCAGCCATTTTCCAAGAACTTGCTTATGAATAAAATCAATTGGTTTTTCGAACTGTTCAAAACTGAGCCCCATGCCTTGTGCCACCCAGCTCTGGAACAGGGCGGTATGTTCAAATTTCGGAATCTCAAACAAGAAGAAAAACTCAGTATTGACGCCTGTGCCTAAATAGCCTGTGAGCGGGGCAATGATCATGATGGCATACAGGGCAAAATGTCCTGCATGTGCCGCAAAGTTTGCCAAAGAGCTGGCAGGTTCTAAATGGGGCTGTGGATTGCTCAAACGCCAGAGAATGCGCAGGCTAATAATCACGGCAATGCTGATACCGACGGAAAGGTGAAGTTGTAAAGCCGTCCAGTTCTCAGGTGTGCCTTTTTCGGTAAACCACTGGCGGTAGTAAACACTACAGTAAGCAAGTAAAAACAGGATTGCGGTTGACCAGTGCAGCCATTTCGCAATCGAACCATAGTTATTGATGCTATTTCTTAAACTCACGCTTCTCTTCCTTTAAAATCTGTGTTGATGCACCTCAATGTTAGGTCGATGATCGTCTATCTACTAAAGGATGAAAAGCCTTTGCCCGAGATGGATGGAAGTCTTGCCTAAAATGTGATGGTTCTGCCGAAATTTCAGAAAGTGTTTAAATGGGCAAAAGGGGGAGCTAAAAATGTTGCAGTTGCATAAAAGCAAAGGCCGTATCGATGGATACGGCCTTTGCTGTGTATATCTAGTTATTTGGCAATGCGCCACAGTGCAATCAAGCTACTCAGTACTATCAGAATAACTGAGATAAACCATGGGCTAATAATCGCGATGGTTAACAAAATCAGCATCGTGCTACCAAATATCCAGCTACGACGTTGCTGTTGTTGCATTTGTAAGCGCATTTGTTGAATTTCACGCAGTTGTTTGTCATGCCAAGCTGATTGGTTTTTTAGACCATTTAAGCTGTCAATCAATAAACCTGGAATATCTTGGGCGCCGAGTAACAGGTCTGGAATCTGCTGCCCCAGTTCTTTTACGTTTTTGACGGGGTTCATATTGGCTTTGACCCATTCGGTTAGAATCGGCTTTGCCAGTTTCCAGATATCCAGTTGAGGGTAGAGATCAGTCCCTAGACCTTCAACATGTACCAGTGTTTTCAGCAATAACATCAACTGTGGTGGAATTTCCAAATGGAAGCGACGAGCAATATCCATCACTTGGATCAAAATGCCTGCAAAATCGAGTTGATCCATTGGTTTGGATACCATTGGGCCAACGGTACGGCGCATTTCGCGTGATAATGCATCTTGATCGGTACCTGGTGGAATCCAACCTGCTTGATGCACAATTTGAATCAATTGCATGAAGTTACTGTTCATCACCGCCAGTAGCATACGAGCAATCGTCATTTGATCGTGCTTAGACAACTCACCCATAATGGCACAGTCCAACGCGATAAAGCGTGGATTGCTAGGGTTAATGGTTTCGACAAAGACATTGCCTGGATGCATATCCGCATGGAAGAAGTTGTCACGGAACACTTGGGTGAAGAAAATGGTTAAGCCTTTTTCCGCAAGATCCGCACGATCCATACCTAAACGATCAAAGGTAGCAATATCCGAAATCGGGACACCGGTGATGCGTTCAGCCACCATCACGTCTTTACTGTCCATATAGACTTCTGGCACGTACATCATGCTTGAGCCAGTAAAATAGTGACGCATACGGCGGGTGTTGTCTGCTTCCAGACTTAAATCAAGCTCATTTAAGATGATTTGACGATAATCTTGAATAATTTCTGATAAATGTAGGGCACGCGCTGCTTCTAAACGATTTTCCAACCAATCGCCAAGCCAAGCCAGAATCTCAAAATCTTGTAAAATTTGACTGCGAATATCGGGGCGAGTGACTTTAACGACAACTTCACGACCATCATGCAAAGCCGCTGTATGCACTTGAGCAATCGAAGCTGCGGCAAGCGGTTGCTCATCGAAGCGTGAGAATAAGGTTGATACATCTGCTTTGAGTGATTCTTGAATGCGCTGTTTGGCTAGCTGAGTGTCATAGGGTTTGACGCGATCTTGCAATAACACCAGTTGTGATAATACTTCAGGTGGAATCAAATCACGACGCGTAGACAGCAATTGGCCGAGCTTAATCGCTAAGGGGCCCATATCCTCTAGGGCTTCTTTCAGCTTAAGCGGATTCTTTTTCTCACGACTTGACCAAGCTGCAGGATGTATTTTAATCAGACTTAATGCATGACGAGCTTTTACTGGTAATTCTTCCGCAGGGAACAAGGTATCAAGGCGATAGTGTGCTGCAATACGCCAGAGTTCGAGTAACCGTGTAACATGCGGAATCATATAAATTCTTACCTAGTCTTGTGTGGGTTGTTTGGCTGGATTGAATTGAGCATTGAGTTGTTGAAGCTTGGCTTCCAAACGATCAATTTCCTGATTGAGTTGACGTGTCTCGCGATTGAGATCATCCATCTGCCAACGTGGGGCAAATAAACCGCTATCTTCTTTTAATGCATCTTCAACAAAAAATAAATGGCTTTGTAATGAACGTTTCAATTGCTTCGGTACAAGTTGAATTTTACCCAACTCATGTGCCAATTGAGGGCCAATCCAAGGCGATAAATGCGCTGCGAGATCGGGCTCAGCTTGCTGCATAATTTTTTGAATATCTTGCAATAAGTGATAGTCACCTTGCAGTGGAATATTACCAATTTGATCCATATCACTGAGCAATAATTTAACCAGCTCAACCACATTTTCAACATGGAGTGTTGCAGTTGCATCCGTGATTTTATCTTGAGGATCAAACGGGCGCTGTTCAAAAATAGAAGAAGTTTGACTCTGTCCCGTCACGGTCGGTTCTAGGCGAACTCTATTTTCATCAAAAAACACATCAACCGAGAGTTGTGGGCTATCGATCACAACACGTAATAATTGACCTTGTAATTGATTGATTTGAATACGAGTAATCGCATCCAAATCAATCACATGATGAATGATACGTTCGACTGCACCGAGTGCTAAAATCGACCACATATCTTAAACCTTAAAGTTTGAATCCGCGGTGAACAGCAACGATACCACCAGTTAAGTTATGGTAATCACAGCTTTGGAAGCCCGCATTTTCCATCATACCTTTGAGGGTACGTTGGTCTGGATGCATACGAATTGATTCAGCAAGATATTTATAGCTTTCAGCATCATTGGCAACTAATTTGCCCATAATTGGTAATGCGGTGAATGAATAAAGATCGTAGAGCTTTGAAAATGGTTCAAATACAGGTTTAGAGAATTCGAGAATGAGTAAACGACCACCTGGCTTCAAGACACGGTACATGGCTTGGAGTGCTGCATCTTTATCGGTCACATTACGTAAACCAAAACTGATGGTTAATAAGTCAAAGCTGTTGTCTGCAAATGGTTCAAGCGTTTCAGCATTGGCCAGTACGAAATCAACATTGGTACAGCCTGCATCAATAAGACGATCACGGCCCACATTCAACATTGATTCGTTAATATCTGAAAGAACCACATGACCTTGTGGACCGACTTCACGGCTAAATACTTTCGCTAAATCGCCTGTACCACCTGCAATATCCAGCACGTGTTGACCACGACGAACGCCAGACATATTAATGGCAAAACGTTTCCAAAGACGGTGAATACCAAATGACATCAAGTCATTCATGATGTCGTATTTGCTAGCAACCGAGTGGAACACTTCTGCAACTTTCTGTGCTTTATCATCACTATTTACGGTTTGGTAACCAAAGTGTGTGGTTGCACCTACATTACCAGTATTGGCACCACGCGGTAAGTTATATTTTGGGATAGAAGCTGTTGAGGTCTGTGCTGCACCTTGTTGGATCGGTTGCTGCTGACCTTGTGGTGTGCCTTGTGGAAGGGGCGTGTTTAAGAAAGGGCTGACTTTGTCTGAACTTGGGTTTTGCTCAACTTCTGGGGTAGGCTGTTGGTTTTCGTTAGACATAGTTTTCTCCTAAACTTTCGCTCTAGCGGCACGAATCAGCAAGCATGATGACAGATTTTGTATTTTTTTACAGGCTTTCGCATGTAATTGTTATGAATAATATACAGAAAGTCACTTTCTCAAAAGTGTTTTTAATCGCGTTGTTGATTTGAAAAATAGCGTGCTCTGAGCTACTTGAGAATAGCTCAGAACACAAGACATGGATTAATTGCGGAATGGATTTGGGTGTCCTGCATGAACGCGATCAATGATCTCACGCTCTTTTTCAGTAAAGGTTTGAATGAACGTCGCTGCAGATTTCATTGGTTTCATTGCCGCAAAACCTTCTTGAATAAACTCATACATGCCATCAAAGTGGTATTTATGTGCCAAGCCTTTACACATTTTAAAGGTCGCATACATCATGGTTGAACGCATATATTTATCGAGTGTTACACCCAACTCATCGAGTAAACGCAATTGTTCATAACGTGCGTCACCTTGATCAAGTTTAACCAACGTATCGCGCATGATTTCATCGGTGAGTGGCGTATCGGCAGGATAGTCAGCTAATAACTGCTGTGCAACCTGTTCATCTAATTGAGTTGCCAACACAGCCAGACTAACGGATTTGGTTCCTGTCTTAATCCCATTTTCAGGAACAAACTTTTCGACTTTATGCGCAAATTTAAGTAATCGCTCAATCTGTTGTGCCAGAGCATCAAAGTCGGGTCCACCATAAAGACGTTTGAGAAAATATTGGGCCATCAATTGATTTTCAGGGCGAGCAAAAAATTCTTGGTGAGTATGCGCAATACGCTCTTTCATCCAGGTTTGAACTTCATGTAAACGTTGTTCAAGCACAGCATCATTATGATAATTAAAAGCTTTGTATTGGAGTAATAGATCATCAAAGGCAGAGAGTTTTGACATATATAAACTTAATTAAAATGAAACAGTAAAATCATAGGCTGCATCATAACGGAGAACCATGACAGCATAAACTCTAAATGTTTAACAATTGGTCACTATAACAGTACACCTAAATGAATCTACAGAAACTGTACAAGGGTTTTTCTGGGATCAACTTAGTTTTGGCTATACTCATTTTTAATATTAATAATGAGCCGCTTAGAGCAATATATGAGTAAACAACAGCCAGTATTTGAATTGCGTGATGAAGACGAACTTTCTTTAGAATTGATTGAAGCACAATACGCCTTAAAAAATAGCCGTGATAAGAAAAATGCTAAAAGTGTATTGGTTTTAGTGAGTGGAATTGAGCTGGCTGGTAAAGGTGAGGCGGTTAAACAATTACGAGAATGGTTAGATCCTCGCTATTTACGTGTGAAAGCGGATGCTCCTCAGCTCTTATCAAATAATCAAACCTTCTGGCAGTCCTATACCCGTTTTATTCCTGCGGAAGGGCAAATCGTGGTGATGTTTGGTAACTGGTATAGCGACCTTTTAACTACCGCGATGCATGTGTCCAACCCTTTGGATGAAAATTTATTTGATGCTTATGTTGAGCAGATGCGAGCATTTGAACATGATTTGCAAAATAACCACGTCCATATCGTCAAAGTCTGGTTTGATTTATCTTGGAAATCGCTACAAAAGCGTTTGGATCAGATAGACGCTTCTGAGCAGCGTTGGCATAAACTGCATGGTTTGGATTGGCGCAACAAAAAGCAGTACGACACCTTACAAGGTTTGAGTCAGCGCTTTACCGATGATTGGTATATTGTCGATGGTGAAGATGAAAAATACCGTGATCAATGTTTTGCTCAGTATTTACTACAGACTTTGCAAGAGCTGCCTGAGCATCAAACCAAAGTCACGCAGAAATGGCAGCAAGCTACGATCCCCAAGGCCTTACTTGAACCTGAACAAGCCAGTTTAGAAAAAGATGACTATAAAGAAGAGCTAAGTAAGCTCACCAAAAAAGTGGCAGATACCTTGCGTTATGACGAGCGTAAAGTGGTGATCGCCTTTGAAGGGATGGATGCGGCGGGTAAAGGTGGTGCGATTAAGCGCATCGTGAAAAAACTCGACCCTAGAGAATATGAAATTCATACCATTGCAGCCCCTGAGCGTTATGAGTTGCGCCGTCCTTATTTGTGGCGTTTCTGGAGCAAGTTGAATGATGGCGGCAAGATCACCATCTTTGACCGTACTTGGTATGGTCGAGTATTGGTTGAGCGGATTGAAGGTTTTGCTTCTACAGTTGAGTGGCAACGTGCTTATAACGAAATTAACCGCTTTGAAGAAAACTTAGTCGATAGCCAAACGGTGATTGTTAAAATTTGGCTGGCAATTAGTAAAGATGAGCAAGCGCTGCGTTTTAAAGCACGTGAACAAACACCACATAAACGTTTTAAAATTACTGAAGAAGATTGGCGTAACCGTGACAAATGGGATGATTATCTTAATGCCGCAGCAGATATGTTTAAACGAACCAATACGGATTATGCACCGTGGTATGTGATTGCAACCGATGATAAGTATTCAGCACGAATTGAAGTATTAAAAGCGATTCTAAAACAACTCAAGGCCGATTAATCTGCCTTGAGTTGCTGCTGCATTTAAATTAATTGTTATTTGCCAATTGTGGCGCTGTACGCTGTTGTTGGCGGAAAATAATTAAAGTGGCAATCAAACTGGTGATCGCTGCAAACATGAGCCAAAATGCAGGCATGCTTTTATTACCAGATGTTTGTACCAGATAAGTCGCAATCATCGGCGTGAGCCCACCAAAAATAGAGGTGGCAAAACTATAGGCAACCGAGAATCCTGCAATTCGCACCGAGCTTGGCATCATTTCAGCCAATGAAACCACCAAGGCACCATTATAAAAGCTATACAGTAATGAGAACCACAATAACACCATCAGCATGTGCGACAGGCTAATGGTATGTGTCAACCATGTGAGGAGTGGATAGGCACTGATAAAGATGAGTATCGTGGTTGTGATCAACAGCGGCTTACGCCCAAATTTGTCGGAGAGATGCCCACCAATAGGTAACAGAATAAAGTTGCTCAAACCGACCATAATGGTGGCAATCAAACTTTCGCTACGGGTTAAATTCAAGACCTCTTTACCGTAGGTTGGGGTATAGACGGTAATGAAGTAAAACATGGTGGTCGTGGTCGCCACCATGCACACACCCGCCAACACAATTTTCCAGT
This sequence comes from Acinetobacter higginsii, assembly GCF_000369525.1. Lineage (GTDB taxonomy): Bacteria > Pseudomonadota > Gammaproteobacteria > Pseudomonadales > Moraxellaceae > Acinetobacter > Acinetobacter higginsii. Next base: position 156,671 of record NZ_KB850070.1, on the reverse strand, counting down.
TGGCCGCTAAGGTACTCAGAATCTGTCGTGTCGTTGGATGCTCTTTACGAGAGGCGAAGGCTTCTGTTTCAACCAGTGACTTACGGAGCCAGAAAATAAAGGGGATGATAGCACAGCCAACAAAGAATGGAATTCGCCAAGCCCACGCATCGACCTGAGCTTTGGTAAACACCACACTGACGATATAACCCAAAACGGCTGCGAAAATGACGGCAACTTGCTGACTTGCTGATTGCCAACTGGTAATAAAGCCACGGTTATGCGGTTCCGCAATCTCGGCTAAATAAACTGAAACACCCCCCAGCTCAACTCCTGCGGAGAAGCCCTGAGCTAGACGCCCCACGAAAATCAGCACGGTTGCGGCAAAGCCAATACTGGCGTAACTCGGTGTGAAGGCAATAATTAAAGAACCGAAGGCCATGATGCTCAAGGTCACCATCAGGCCACGCCGACGACCAATACGATCGACATAAGGACCGAGCACCAGAGCACCGATTGGCCGCATCAGAAAACTGACGGCAAATACGAGGAAGGTTTTCATCAGCGCGGCATAGCTGCTGTCTGAATGGAAAAAGGTTTCACCTATGGCTTGTGCGTAGAGTCCGAACAGGAAGAAGTCGTATTGTTCAAGAAAGTTCCCGCTGGTCACGTTGAAAATTGAACGGACCCGAGAAGGAGATTGGCTGGTTTGCACAATGACGCTCCATCATCTATTTATCATCGAGATGTGGAGGTTAAAAATACAATCTTTATCAAAGCTTAAAAAATTAAGTGAATATTAACGTATTTGTGTGGTTTTTTTATGGATCTGTTGCATCACTGTAAACATCTTCATTTTACAATGATGCAGAAGAAGGGCAGGTCGAATGAACCATTGTAACTTTAAGCCACAATGCTACTGCGACTTTTTTGCTGAATACGCTTGGCAAGGTTATAGCAATCTTGTACATGCGCTTCGGTGATTTTACGCATCATGAAATAGCCTAAACTGGCTGCAACAAGTTGCCCGCCTAAAGGAATAAATTTAGTCACTTGTTTGGTGGCGATTTTGGTGAAAAAACCATTAAATGATTTTTTCATGGCAGTACGTGCCACCACAAAACCTGAAAACTCAAAACCACGTTTACGTAATTCATCCCAGTGAACTTTTTTGGTTTCAGGATCATAAACACTGATATGTTCAGGAGCGAGACCAAAACGTGCATTAATATCTGGAATGATTTGTGTCAGCATGCCTAAATCGACAACAACATCAAAAAATGGAATCGGTACAATCGCTGCACCCGCTGACCAATAGGCACGCTTCTTGGCGAGCTCCAAACATTCATCACGAATCTGTTCCAAGTTCAAACTTGGGTCAATTGCATCAGGAATTTTTTCAATTTTCATAAAGTTATACCTAAAGTCTATCCCTTGATAGTACATTCAATCGTATTGAGTGGTGAAATTCAAAACAATTTTTTTATTGGATTGTGTGTTTAGCGTGACATAGTGATCTGAAGTTGTATAGTGATGATGATAGACATTTTGGTAGAGCAAAATGGTGATTTATTGATGGGGTTATATTAACGCATGGGTATTCATGTTATTCAAAGTCAACGCCTTGACGTGTTATTACAAGGTGTGATGGCATCAATCACTCAGCCGAGTAACTCACCCTTTCAGGTGTTTAAAACCCAGCATTTTATTGTCCCGAGCCCCGCACAAGAACAATGGCTGACGCAAAAAGTTGCCGAACAACAAGGCATGACCGCCAACTATCAATTTCACCAACGCATTCGTGGTTTTCAATGGTATGCCTACCAACAAGTTTTGGAAAATAAAGAGCAAGTGCGTAAAGCCAATATTCCACGTTTGATTTTAAAGTGGCGTATTCATCAAGCCTTACAGCCTTTTATTCAACCCGAACAGAATACTGTTGCGAATGAGCACCCTTTATATTCAATTGTGCAACGGATTTACGACAGCGCCGATCAACTGCAACAAGGCACTGAAAAACAACTTAAAAAACAGAGCATGTTGTATTGGGTGGCGGAGCAGGTTTCACAACTGTTTAACAACTACATGATTTATCGTGGTCATTGTCAACGCGGCTGCCAAAGCAATTGTACTTGTGCAGGGAATTGGTTAGCGACCTGGGGACAGAATAAAGCCTTAAATATCGAACAATTGATTGCGCATACGGATCAACCCACTTCAGCCTTTAGCTTGCAGCAAACTGAACAACTGGAAGCTTGGCAGCGTTGGTTGTGGCAAAACTACTTTCATGATGATTTTGTTGAAATACAAAGCATTGATGCTGATTTCTGGCAGCTTCTAGACAATGAGCAGACACGATCACGAGCTTTGGCACAATTGCCGAGTCAGGTGGTTGTATTTACGATTTTAGATTTACCACCGAGCCAACTGCAATTTTTACGTCGTTTGGGACAGTATCTGGATGTGGTGATTCTGCACTATAACCCATCGCAGGAATATTGGGCCGACAGTGTCGATCCACTCTGGAAAAAGCGTTATGACCTCGGCGTGAAAGAGCGCTATATCGCCAAACATCCCCATGCCAGTGATGCAGACATTACCGCATTCTTCGACAGTTTTAGTCTGGGGTTTAATGCCTTAAATCGAGAGTCTCGGCATCCCTTACTGACACGGTTAGGTAAGCAAGCGCGTGATCATTTTTCCCTGTTATCACAACTGGCAACAGGAGAGGAGGGAAAGTGGGTCGATGCCTTTGTAGAGCAGTTTCCTGAAACACTACTAGGTAAGATTCAGTCTGATATTTTCTATTTAGCTGAACCTCAGCCTCAGCAATATGAACTTGCGCCTGAGGACGAGTCAATTCAGATTCATGTTTGCCACTCAAGTGTGCGACAGTTGGAAGTCTTAAAAGAACAGTTGCTGTATTGGTTATCTCAAGCAGATACGACACCGCGTCGCCCAAGTGATGTGCTGGTTTTGACCCCGAATCTAGCCGAGCTTGAGCCTTTAATTCGCAGTGTCTTTCCTGCGGTTGCAAATGAACATGAAGTCTTTTTACCCGTTAAAATTGCAGGGGTGGCGCAGTTAGATGCGTTAAATGCATGGCGTGCTGTACTTGGACGCTTGCAATTGACACAGGGTCGTTTTACGCAGGATGACTTTGCTGATTGGCTCAATCTTTCCGCGACGCAACAACGTTATGGCTTGGATTATACACAGGTACAACGGATTCTGAGTTTACTCGATGATGCTGGCTTTAAGCGTGGTTTGGATGCTGAACATTTAAAACAAATGCTCAGTGATGACGATCAAGACTACCGTTATAGTTTTAAATTTGCCCTCGATCGTTTGGCGCTTGGGATTGCCGTGCCAGCCCATGTGATGGTGCAAGACATCTTAAGTTATGCGCTGGTGCAACCAAGCGATTTTGAACTGATTGGGATTTTGATTCAGATTTATCACGAGCTATCGGCACGGCGAGACTGGTTGGTGGCGCATGAGCAAGGACAGCGGTTGCCTGTTGAAGTCTGGTTACAACGGATCAAACAGGATGTGCAAGAGTTTGAACAAGCCGATGTGGTTGCTTTAAAAGCAATCCGTGAAATTATTCAGAAGCAAGAACGTATGCTGACTTTGGCCAGCTATTATGAAGATACCGAAACCCAGTTACGTCAAATTTCCTTGCCTTTGCCTTATATTGTTGAGGAAATTCAACGCACTTTAGAAAGCCAGTCTGCGCAAGTTGAACCGACAGGACAAATCACCTTTAGTCAGATTGGACAGATTCGTCCGATTCCTTATCGGCTGATTGTACTGTTGAATTTGGATACAGGTAAATTTCCAAATCGAGACAGTCATATTCCGTTTGATTTGATGGATGCACTGCGTCAGCAATTGGGTGATCGTTCTCGTTTGGAGGATGATCAGGGGGCATTTTTGGATGCCATCTTATTGGCACAAGAACAGGTTTGGCTGTTTTATAATGGCTTTGATCTCAATGATGGCGAAGTCAGAGAGCCATCCAGTGTGTTGCAGGGTTTCCGCGAGCATTTGGCTTTGATTGTAAAACCGACGAGCCGTGAAGATGGTCCTCCTTTATCCGAAGCGGATTTAGCCGGATTGAATGCTTTGCAAGTCCCTGCACAGCTTTATCCGTTGTATCATTTACATCGTCTACAACCGTTCGATCCACTCGGCTTTGTTTCGGATCGTCCTGTGCGCTTTCAAGACCAATGGTTTAAGGTCGCTTCACAGATTCAGCAGGTGAAGGGTGAGCGACAGGCGTGGGCCAATACCGTCTATCCCGTTGAACAAAATGAAATGATCATTTTGGAGAGTCAGCAATGGATTCAAGATATCAGTTTCCCTGCGCGGCTGTATTTAAAGACCTTAGGTGTGGAAAATTTAACCGCACAAGCATCGCTTGATCAAGCAGAACCATTATTACTCGATGGTCTCGGTAAATATGCCATTCGACATTTTTTACAGCAGCAGGATGACCAGCTCTCTCCAAGTCTTTTGCAAGATCAGTTGCCCGTTGGCAAAGTTCAGCACAGTGCTTGGCAGCAAAGTCGCTTAGAGCAGCAACGCTTGTTGGAGCGCTTGCAGCAATATGCCCCAGCACCGACTGAAACCACGCAACGGGTTTGGCGGGTCTCGAAACAATTACAAATCGCCTGTGTGACCCCGAAACAACTAACCCAAGATTGGGTCAGTTTGGAGGCGTCAAGTGCACGTGCCAAGCGCTTTGCCAAAGTCTGGCTGGAATATCTGCTTTGGTTGGCGCTAATCAATAGTGACGCTGCTACAGAGAAGCGTCGAATTGTCGTGTTTAGCGATCAGACCGTGATTTGTGAAGGCTTAAGTTCACAACAGGCACAGCATTATTTAAAGGCATGGTTACAGCTTTGGCACGATGCACAGCAGCAGCCTGTGGTCTTGCCTGCTGCCTTAGTGTTAAAGCCTTTAGAAAAGGGCAAGCAATATGTGTGGATTGAGCTGGATTCAACTCAGGTGTTAACTGAAGAGAGTCAAAAGCAAGTATTGAAAGACTGGAATGATACGGGTGATTTCTCGGGTTTTGATATGACCCAGAATGAAGCTTGTAAATTGCACCGTGATTGGCAATTCATTTTGCAGGAACAAGATGCAACCGCTTTATTGCAGTATGCCTGTGATCATTATTCCTATGCGTTGTATCAACCGATTTTTGAATTTTTACGGGTGGAGTAAGAGATGAACTCGAAGTATCCCGTATCTTATCGGCCGATTGGTGATATTCAATTTGAAGGGCTGCATTTAATCGAAGCCTCAGCAGGGACAGGGAAAACCTATACGCTATCCAGTTTGATGGTGCGGATTTTCTTAGAGAAATATTTGCCCAATCAGGTGATTGCCACCACCTTTACCCGTGCTGCAGCCGCAGAACTCAAAACACGTATCCGTTTGCGTCTGGTCGAAATCCTTGAATTTTTAGAGCCTTTCCGTGATGTATTGGAACAAGATATTCAGGCCAAGGCATTACAAGAGTCTGATCCATTAAAACAACAGGTCTTACAAAACTTTGCGCCGCGGATTGCCTATGCCTGTGAACGGCTAAAATTGGTGATTGATCAGTTAGATGAATTGTTCGTCGGAACCTTGGATAGCTTTAGCCAAAAGCTATTGCGTGAGTTTGCCTTTGAAAGTGGTAAAATCGAACGCGCTGAAATCACAGAGGATGCCAAAAGCTATACCCGTCAATTAATTCATGATGTGTTGCGGGAATGGATTCAGACCCAACCACAGCAAGTAATCAATGCCTTGTATAGTGTGGGGGGGCTGAAAAGTGTCGATCATTTTGTCGGGATGGTGGAAAGCTCGCTGAATTTTAGTTCGGCACAATTTAAACTGCCTGCCATGCCTGAAATTGAGTTGGCTCAGTTGCAGCAGTGGCAACAGCAAGCACAGCAGATTGACCTGAGCAGCTTGGCTGAATACTTTCAGTTAGAGGGCGCCTATTATGCACATATCAATGGCGCTTCTTTCCGTAACAATGCCTTTCATAAACTATTTACAGAATCCTTGCCGCCCTTATTAACTGCACTCAACAGTTCTGAGAATATACAGATCTTTGATGCCTATTTTGCCAATGCACGTGATGCGGTATTTAAGTTTTTAGACAAACTCGAAGCACAAAAAATTTTTAAGAAATGTCCTGCGGAAATTGCCGAGGGCTTCTATCAACATCCATGCGTGTTGCAACTGCAAAAGCTGTTTCAAGCTGTACAGCAGACTCAGCAGGAATTTGAGCAGTTACAGGTCTATTTAAAAGCCTATTTATGTGTTGAAGTCAAAAAGCGTTTGCCTCAAGTGTTGCAGCAAAAAGGGGAGACCACCTTTGCTCAGCAAATCAAGACTTTGTCTGAAGCTTTAAAAGGCGAGCAAGGACAACGTTTCGCGGTATTTGTACAGTCACGCTATCCATTGATTTTGGTGGATGAGTTTCAGGATACCAACCAAGATCAAGATGATATGTTGGCCAGTATCTGGCGCCATCCGCAACGTTATCAAAAAGGTTGCATGATTATGGTGGGTGACCGTAAGCAGGCGATTTATGGTTTCCGTGGTGGCGATATGCTGACCTTCCTGAATGCTTATCAGGATATTATGGCCAAACAGGGGCGTGAGTATAAGTTGGTGCATAACCACCGTTCGGTGAAAGAACTAGTGGAAGTGGTGGATGTGCTGTTTCAGCGCCAGATCGATTTTGGTGAGCAGGTCAGCTATGACCCGATTCAAGCGGGTTCACGTCCACATCCCGCCTTGATTGAAAATGCCCAACCCAATCCAATGCCTTTACGCTGGTTGCATTTGCAAGAGGGCAATGAGCAGGCCACACAGGTGGCGTGGCAGATTCAGCACTTACTCAACCAAGCCTATTTAAAGCAATTGTACTTAGAGGGTGATATCCCGACTGCGATTGATGAAGATGATATTGCCATTCTTTCGCGTAGCCATCGCCAACTGGATGAAGTGCAATATGTATTGGAACGTATGGGGATTCGGGTCAATCGACCATCGAAACGCAGTGTGTTTGATTCCAGCATTGCACAGGATGTGGGGGCCCTACTCACGGCGTTGCTTCATCCTTATGATGAGGCCAAGCTCAAACGGGCTTTGCTCAGCCGTTTATTTGGCTTTGATCTGGCTCGACTATTGGCATTAGAACAAAGTGCAGAAGGCTTGAGTGATTATATTCAGCAGTTTGATGACATACGTGAAATGTGGCTGAATCAGGGCTTTTTATCGGCATGGCAGCGTTGCCTAAATCAGTTTGGTCTTTGGCAACAACTGGTGGCCACACAAAGTAAAGACAATGAACGTGCCGTGGTGAATCTACGCCATCTCACTGATCTGTTGAGTCAGCACAGTGAACATGTACAAGGGATGCAAAACCTGTATCACTGGTATTTAAAACAATTAAATTCGCCAAGTGATCGAGATTGGGAGCTTGAACACAAGCTGTCGAGTGAAGCGGGTGTGCAACTGATGACTATTCACCAGTCCAAAGGCTTGGAGTTTAAAATCGTCTTTTTACTGGGGGCGAATAAGGCTTTTGCTGAAGTACAGAAAACACTGAATTTTTCTACCACTGAAATCCAGTTGCCTGAGACGGGTCAAATACGGACGCAACGGGTGGTAGCCGTGGCGGATAAAAATTTTTTACAGCAAACTGAGCTGGATCAACATCAGCAACGCGCTTTAGCGGAACAAAACCGGTTGTGGTATGTGGCACTGACGCGTGCCAGTCACCGTGTTTACGCCGTGTTTGAACCGGAAAAAGGCGATAAAAATAAGTTTTCAGGTTTGGCTTTTTGGAAGAATCAGGGTGACAACTTTCAACATCCCTATAGTGCCGATGCTGCGCTGATCTTAGCGCGACCACAAGCCTTACAGATGCAACAAACTCAACAACAGCGCGTACTGTTGGCCCAAACACTGCCGACACAACGTTTTTATGCACGCGGAAAAACCAGTTTTAGCTATCTGGCACAACATTTAAAGCATAAAGCGACTCGGGCTGATCGCTTGGCCAATATCGATACTGATTTTGAGCAAGCTGAAGATGAGTTGAATCTTGCTGAATTGGAAAATAAAACCACGGCTCAGCCGATTGCCTGGATTAAACAGTATTTCCCGAAAGGGACTTTGGCTGGCAATTTCTTGCATGAGATTTTTGAGCAGATTGATTTTCAGCAACCCCACATGTGGGTAGAAGAAATTCGCCGTCGTTTTAAAAATACCTATCAAAGTTTATGGTCAGAATTGTTGCAGCAATATCAGCTGCATTTTCCTGAACAAGAAAATAGCGAGCAGCAACTGTATCAATGGATTGCTGATTGGCTTGGTGAGGTATTACACACGCCACTCAATCAGGGTTTTCAGTTAAAGCAATTAGCTGCAGGACAATACTTGTCTGAATGTCCTTTCTATCTGGCTTTATCGGATCGAGTGCTGGCGATGCAGCGTGTACAGCAGCTGTTTGAGGAATATGGCATCGAAATGCCAGAGTTACTTGAGGCTAAATCTGCCCGTTACTTGAATGGCTCTATTGACTTGGTTTACTTCGATGGTCAGCGTTACCATATTGCCGATTATAAGAGTAATTATCTGGGAGCGGAGCAACTGGATTATCAGCAGCCTCAGATTGCAGAAAGTATGTCGCTGTCGAGTTATTGGTTACAAGCAGCGTTATATCTTGTGGCACTACATCGTTATCTGTCGGTGAAATTGCAGGATTATGATATGCAGCAGCATTTAGGCGGCGCATCTTATCTGTATTTGCGCGGCATGAATGGGCAGGCGCAGCAAGGTTGTTACTATTGGAAGCCTGAGGATGAGTTTATCTTGCGTTTGGATGCAATACTTGGATATTTTTCTGAGGATAAAGCTGGAAAAATGGTGTAGATAAAGTGCGTGATTTTATATTAAACAAAAGCTTAGCTTGTGAATAACTCTGTTTATAACCTTGTGGACAAGCGTGTGGGTAAGTTTGAGGATAACTCTGTGGACAAACAAGTTGATGATCAGTCAGCACAAATGACATGGTTAAATATGTGGAGTAACTACCTCTCACAAGCACCATTTTCTCAATCTACTCAAACCGTTAACGCTGCACAGGTACTACAACAACTGGTTGAAGCCAGCTTACAAGGAGACAGTTGTATTGAGGCTGATGCGGCACAGATTGAAGCACTGGCCGATTTGGCCATTTCGAGTGAAAATGCAATCACTCAAGTTGCCCCATGTGTCTATGATCAGCAGGGCTTGGCATTATACCGATATTGGCATCTAGAGCAACGCCTCGCACAGCAGATTTGTCGATTAAAGCGACAAACAATTCAGGTGGTTGATGCTGAACATTATCAAGACTTATTGAGTGACGTGCACCAGCAGGCTGCACTGAAAATGGTGCTGCAACAAGGTCTGAGCATTATTACCGGCGGTCCAGGGACAGGTAAAACCTATACCTTGGCACGTATTATTGCAGCCCTCAACCAGACTATTCCCGATATTCGTATTGCCATGGCTGCACCGACAGGTAAAGCCGCGCAACGTATGCAGGAAGCATTACAGAACTCATTGAATGATCCAAAATTATTGGAATCAGGTTTAATTACAGATGAGTTGCGTAATCAAACCACGCAGACCTTGCACCGTTTACTGGGCATGGGCAATCGACAAATACCGAGGTTTAATCAAAAACAGCTTTTGCCTTATGACGTGATTGTGGTTGATGAAGCCTCAATGCTGGATTTGAATTTGGCAACTCTATTATTCGAGGCAGTCCCAGATCAATGCCGAATTATTTTGCTTGGTGATGCCAATCAGTTGGCTTCGGTTGATGTCGGCTCGGTTTTGGCTGATTTACAGCAAGTACAGGCATTGGCTGAAAACCGAGTCCAGCTACAGACCAGCCGTCGTTTCTCTGGTGAAGCCAAGATTGGGCAATTCGCTCGATTTATTCAGGCGCAACAAGATCTAAGCGACCCCGATTTAGTCTTATCAAAACTAGAGACGGAAATTGTTCAGGCTGCACCTTTGCAAGCCATTTCCTTGAATAAAGATATGCCTGACCTGATCCAGTTGGAATATCTACCCGAGCAGCAGGATGTGGATATTGAATCTTATCAACATCAGTTAATGGCTGGATTTCAGGGCTATGTGGATGCTTTGAACGCTTATATCAATGCGGATGAGCCTGCCGAGTATCTTCAGCAGGTGATACAGGCTTTTGATGATTATCGGATCTTGACTGCAGTTCGACATGGGCCATTGGGGATTGAACAACTGAATCGTTATGCCGGACATTGGCTCAATCAGCAACTCAAACAAATCGCTGTTGGAGACTGGTATATCGGGCGTCCTGTAATGATGACCTATAATGACTATCAGCTTGGAATTTCCAATGGTGATATCGGAATCTGTTTTAAACATCGCACCCAGTCACAGCAATTTGAAGTCTTTTTCCCGAGCTTAAATAAGTGGATTGCAGCACATCGACTGCCACGCAGTATGCAAACCGCCTTTGCTTTAACTATTCATAAATCACAAGGCTCGGAATTTACCCATACCGCGATTGTTTTAGATGCGCATGCCGAGAAGCTGTTGAGTCAGGAATTGATCTATACCGCAGTCACCCGTGCTAAAAAAGTGGTGAGTATTTTGGCTGATTCAAAGGCTTTGCAGCAGGCATTGACGATACGGACTGTTCGGCGTAGCGGTTTAGTGCAAAAGATCAATTTGAACAGATTGTGAACTTATTCTTTAGAATTCACTATTTTGTAAGTAAAAGCTTACAAGGATTCGAGATATTGTCGCTAGAGCAAGCGCAAGGTTTTTGAGATTATGTACACACAAAGAGCCTAGCATGGAAAGCTAGGTAAATCGCAAAAATATAATAATAACGTCGTATGACAGCGAACTTACAGTGAAGTAAGTGATAAAAGAGGAAACTTACAGCCGCTAAGCCTTGTAGTTTTGGGAGAGACTACAGGGCTTTTTTATTTTCATGTCAAAATTCACTATAAAATCAACATAATCCATATCGCTCATAAAGTATTCTGAGAATATGTGAAAATTCATGTTTTTCAGCATATGAGTCTATTTCGCTTCAATTAAATGATCAAATAAAAGGAAGAAATATAAAACTTATTGTCTGACAATTTTTTGTTATTATTAAGTTAAATGTTATACAGACTTGTACGTTTTTTCTTACACAGAGATAAGAAAAATGCTATTTTTCTTCACAATTGAATCTGACAGAATAGTCGGTATAGAGAAAGCCAATATGTGTAAAAAATAATAAAGAAAAGGATGTGTAATGAGCATTCAGAGGGTCTGAATGGTATAGGAAAAAGAATAAAAAACAACAAAAAAGAATAATGATAAATCTAAGCGCAAAAGCCCAAGTTTAACTTGGGCTTTTTTGTGCGTGTGATTTGGATGAATAGCTCTTAGACCAAATCTGCTTCGGTACGGTCAGTTGCAAACAATGAGCGACGTTGATTTTTTGGAATCTTTGGACAGTTGGTTGAGATTTGATAAAGTGTTTTTGCCAAGGCAGGTAAGTGGGTACCGACCACAGATTTGCCTGTGGTTAAGAGCGATACACTGATATCCCGTTCAGGATCAGCCCAACATAGAATATTGGAAAAGCCAATATGTCCAAAAGCTTGTCCTGTCATTGGGCCAAACAAGCCGACAGGATTACTGCCGAGCATTGGACCCAGCGCATAGCGCATTGGAGCTAATAAGGTACGATCTAAGCTAACACCAGAGGTTGGCAGGGTGGAGCGGAATACAGTTTGAGCACTCATAATTTGTTTGCCCTGATATTCTCCGCCACTTAATAGCATTTCAAAAAAACGTCCTGCTTGTTCAGCACTGGTATAGATGTTCCCCGCAGGGCAAATGGTGTCCATGAAACGGGTATCATTGGTGACATCGACTGCAAGCTGTAGACCGCCACCGAGTACATGATTGAGATAATGATCTGTACCTAAACTTGGATGGATACCTGTAGCATAGTTCAAGGCAACATCAGCGCGATATTCAGGTTTTAAACCATAATTGAAATAATCCAAGCCCATTGGTTTTTCAATATTTTCAGCCAAAAACTCTCGAACGCTTTGACCTGTTACACGTTGAACGATTTCACCCAGAATATAACCTGCGGTAACAGCATGGTAGGCAAGATGAGTCCCTGAAGGAGAAACGGGTTTGGCGGCACAGAGCAGTTTTAAAATATCATCTTGGTTAAACAGAAGTTCTGGTGTGACTTCAGTGTCGATACGTGGAATACCACCACGATGGGAGAGTAGATGGAAAATCGTGGCACGACGTTTACCATTCACGCCATATTCCGGAATGTAATAACTAATCGGATCAAGTAAATTTAGCTCACCACGTTCATCCAACATATGAATCAACATCGCCGTGACCATTTTGGATGCAGAGAACAGGCAGACTGGTGTATCTGGGCTGCCGATTTTGGCATTGGTTGCTAAGCCATCTGGGGAGTTGCCTTGCGCATAGCCGATGCTACGATTTAAAAGAATTTTCCCCTGACGACGTAAACATAAAGTAATGAGTGGATAATTGCCTGTTTTATATAGACCTTTAACACTGTTCCATATCTTTTGAATCTGTCTCTCAGTCATACCACCCGATTCGGCTGAGACTTCATCTTTACTGCGAATCACTTGATTTAAGTCATGTGGTACATAACAGGTATTGGTTGATAAAATTTTCACGATTCCCTCGCAATATTTTCGTTTTCTTTCTTCTCTGTCATAAATTGAAAACAGAACAAGGGTAGTGTGCCTATTTTGTTCAATGCTGTCAGCTGCCGAATTGCCGGCAGATATAAAACAATTTTGCAATATAGCGATAGATCACTTAAAATGGGCGCCTTGCTGTAGTGATGCACGGCAGTCGGTTGGTTTCAACTGATCATTATCATTTTATTTTTGTAAGCATCTCGGAGAAATCGAATGGCTTTAACTAACACTGATCGCGCAGAGATCATCGCTAAATTTGCTCGTGCTGAAAACGACACTGGTTCACCTGAAGTACAAGTTGCTTTATTGACTGCTCAAATCAATGATTTGCAAGGTCACTTTAAAGAACACAAACACGACCATCATAGCCGTCGTGGTTTGATCCGTATGGTTAACCAACGTCGTAAATTACTTGACTACTTAAACGGTAAAGATCACGGTCGTTATGTTGCTTTGATCGGCGCATTAGGTTTACGTCGTTAATTCGATTTTACTTTGTTTTCGCTATTTCGCATGTTGCAATGCTTTATCGTTGAAAAGAGAGTTTCATCTAATTTACCTTAGATGATTTTTAGAAGGGGCGCTTGTTCGCTCCTTCTTTGTGTTTAAATTTATTTAAAATTTTGATCTAGTGCGATGGCTTCTAAGCTTTGTCATTTATCTACACAGCAGTTGTAGTCTGAATGCCAAACCTTAGGGGTCTCACTAGAATAAAACTAGGAAAATATAATACATGTCAATGTTTAATATCGTTCGTAAAGAATTCCAATTTGGTCAACACCAAGTTGTTTTAGAAACGGGTCGTGTTGCACGTCAAGCAAATACAGTTTTAGTTACCATGGGTGGCGTGACTGTGCTCGTTGCGGTTGTGGCTCAGCCTAAAGCAAAAGCGGGTCAAGACTTTTTCCCGTTAACTGTTAACTATCAAGAAAAACAATATGCTGCTGGTCGTATCCCAGGTGGTTATGGCAAGCGTGAAGGTCGTGCTTCTGAAGCTGAAACTTTAATTTCACGTCTGATTGACCGTCCGATTCGTCCGTTGTTCCCAGAAGGTTATTTCAACGAAATCCAAGTGACAGCAACAGTTGTTTCTTCTGATAAGACGATGGATGCCGATATTGCTGCAATGTTAGGTACTTCAGCTGCATTATCGATTGCAGGTACACCATTCCGTGGTCCGATTGGTGGTGCGCGTGTTGGTTTAATCAATGGCGAATACGTACTTAACCCGAACTTTGAACAACTTGCACAATCTGATCTTGACCTTGTGGTTGCGGGTACAGAATCTGCTGTGCTTATGGTTGAATCTGAAGCGAAAGAACTTTCAGAAGATCAAATGTTGGGTGCAGTTCTTTTCGGTCATGACGAAATGCAAATTGCGATTCAAGCAATTAAAGAGTTTGCAGCAGCAGCTGGTGCAGTTGAATCAACTTGGGTTGCGCCAAGCAAAAACGAAGCACTTCTTGAGCAATTAAAAACTGCTTTTGAAGCGAAAATTTCTGAAGCATATACGATTGCAGTAAAGCAAGATCGTTATGCAGCACTTGATGCACTTTATGCAGAAGCCGTTGCTCAGTTCGTTCCTGAAAATGACGAAACTGGTATTGCTGATGAAGTAAACGAATTATTTGAAGATCTTAAATACCGTACTGTACGTGACAACATCTTGTCTGGTAAGCCGCGTATCGATGGTCGTGATACCAAGACTGTTCGTGGTATTGACGTTCAGGTTGGTGTATTAGGTCGTGCGCACGGTTCTGCATTATTCACACGCGGTGAAACTCAAGCGTTAGTTACAACGACTTTGGGTAATACACGTGATGCGTTGATGGTTGATACGCTTTCTGGTACCAAAACTGACAACTTTATGTTGCACTACAACTTCCCTGCATATTCTGTAGGTGAAACGGGTCGTGAATCAGGTCCTAAGCGTCGTGAAATCGGTCATGGTCGTTTGGCTCGTCGTGGTGTTCAAGCCGTTCTTCCTGCGGCTGATCGTTTCCCGTATGTGATCCGTATCGTATCTGATATTACTGAATCTAATGGTTCATCTTCTATGGCTTCTGTATGTGGTGCTTCATTGTCACTTATGGATGCTGGTGTGCCATTGAAAGCACCAGTTGCGGGTATCGCAATGGGCTTGGTTAAAGAAGGTGAGCGTTTTGCCGTTCTTTCTGACATCTTAGGTGATGAAGATCACTTAGGTGATATGGACTTTAAAGTCGCAGGTTCTGCCAACGGTATTACCGCACTTCAAATGGACATCAAGATCGAAGGGATCACTGAAGAGATTATGGAAGTTGCATTAAACCAAGCATTTGCTGGTCGTATGCACATCCTGAATGAAATGAACAAAGTCATTTCACGTGCACGTTCAGAAATCAATGCACATGCGCCAACGTTTGAAGTGATCAACATCAACCCTGACAAGATCCGTGACGTGATTGGTAAAGGTGGTGCAACCATCCGTGCGATTACGGAAGAGACTAAAGCAGCGATTGATATCGAAGATAACGGTACTGTACGCGTGTTTGGTGAAACTAAAGCGGCTGCGAAAGCTGCGATTGCGAAAATCCAAGCGCTTACTGCAGAAGTTGAACCAGGTACAATCTATGCGGGTAAAGTTATTCGTATCGTTGAATTTGGTGCATTCGTCAATATCATGCCAGGTACTGACGGTTTGCTTCACATTTCACAAATCTCAAATGAGCGTATTGCGAATGTGACTGACGTATTAAAAGAAGGTCAGGACGTTAAAGTACAAGTTGCTGATGTCGACAACCGTGGTCGTATCAAGTTGACAATGAAAGACATTGAACAAGCTTAATGCTAGCAGGCATTTTGCTTAAAAAAAGCGCATTGTTTTAACAATGCGCTTTTTTATTAAGTGAATGATTGTTAAGAACATAAAAAACTGAAACTATAAACATAAAATTTCTTGATATTAGACATTAGTCTAATGCTTTAATTGTGTGCCTCACAATTAACGTAGAATTCCCCAAATTTCCGTGCCTGCCTGCGTTTATGTGGTTTTAGATAGACAGTCGGAAGTCTATTTGTTCATCTCAATATGAAGGAATATCGCACATGCTTGTCGATCATGTCGCCACAGGTCAAGATGACCAACAGCCTCCCAAGAAACCAAAGTTTTATCAGATTCTCTATGTGCAAGTGATCTTCGCGATTGTCGCGGGGATATTGTTAGGTCATTTCTTCCCAGAATTAGGTGAAAGCTTGAAGCCACTCGGCGAAGCCTTCATTAAATTAGTTAAAATGATTATTGCTCCTGTAATTTTCCTGACCGTTGTGACAGGGATTGCAGGCATGAAAAACCTCGGCAGTGTAGGTCGGGTGACCGCGAAGGCCATGATCTACTTCCTGACGTTTTCAACCTTGGCCTTGATCGTAGGATTGATTGTCGGGAATGTGATTGAGCCAGGTCACGGTTTGAATATTGATCCAAGTAGCTTGCACAGTACCAAAGTTGATGAATATGCTGCCAAAGCACATGAGTCGACGATTACGGGCTTCTTGATGAATATTATTCCAGATACATTGGTCAGTCCATTTGTATCAGGTCAAATTCTTCAAGTCCTGTTTGTCGCGGTATTGTTTGGTTTGGCTTTGGCAAAATCAGGTGATTTAGGTCGTCCAGTCACAGATTTTCTACAGCAGCTCACTACGCCAGTATTTACCTTAGTCGGTATGTTGATGAAGTTTGCGCCGATTGGTGCATTCGGTGCCATGGCCTTTACCATTGGTGCTTATGGGATCAGTTCAATCGGTAATTTGATGTTATTGATTGCGACCTTCTACATTACCGCTTTGCTGTTCGTGATTATTATTTTGGGCGCAGTGGCTCGCTATAATGGTTTCTCGATTATTGATCTGATTCGTTATATTAAAGACGAACTTTGGTTGGTACTCGGAACAAGCTCATCAGAAGCAGCATTACCGTCCTTGATGGCAAAAATGGAAAAAGCAGGCTGTGAAAAGTCGGTGGTTGGTCTGGTGATTCCAACGGGTTATTCATTTAACCTTGATGGTACCAATATCTACATGACATTGGCGGCATTGTTCATCGCCCAAGCCTGTAATATTGAATTAACCCTCACGCAACAAATCACCATTCTATTGGTCGCGATGCTGAGTTCTAAAGGTGCAGCAGGCATCACAGGTGCGGGCTTTATTACTCTGGCTGCAACCCTGTCAGTTGTTCCTGCAATTCCAGTCGCAGGTATGGCATTGATTCTGGGTATCGACCGTTTCATGTCAGAATGCCGTGCATTAACCAACTTGGTGGGTAATGCTTGTGCGACAATCGTGGTGGCAAAATGGGATAATGCCTTGGACAAAGAGCAACTTGACCAAGCCCTTAAATATGGTGTGGTTGAGAAGAAAGAAGTGTAATCTTCCTATGATTAGGAAAAGCCTCCATGCTGTGCATGTGAGGCTTTTTTATTGGATGTCGTTTCAGTCCTGTAATAGCCGTAGCTTTTTATCTGGCTTCGTGGCAGCATTTCTATCGCCATTCTAATTTCTATTGTCCTATGCAACTTTATTATTTTTATCGTCATAACAGTGAAAATACGATTTTTATCAGTGCGGAACAACAAACAGAACATACGCTTGAATTTTTATGGGTGGATAGTCTTAGGCAGGATCTGGTGAATCATACAGAGGCTTGGCAGAAGAATATTTATGAGCATACAGGATTGGTACTGAATGAATTCCATTTGCGGGATTTACTCAATATCGAACACCCTTGCGCATTTGATACGGTGGAGGAATATGACCTGTTGGTGTTTCGCAAACTGATTAGCCCAGATGACCAGATTTTGGCAAATGAGAGTGCTTCAGAATCGCATGAAAGTGTTTTTGGTTTGGCGACCACACCCATGAGTTTTATCTTAACCCCCACGGTTTTGGTGAGTGTGAGAGAGCAGGGCAATCAGGCGGTAGAGAGCTATATTCAGCGTATTCAGACCATTATGGGACGACCGAGTACCGAGCAGAATAAACCACGTAAGTTAGCCAGCACTCCCGCAGATTTATGCCTACGCTTATTGAATAGCATGATTGATGGTTATCTGAATTTACGCACGCCGTTAACGCGTCGGGTTGAATATTGGCAACAACAACTTTTACAGGGCAATCGTCGTTTTAAGCAATGGCATCAATTGTTCCATGAAGATATGGCCTTTCAGCAAATCGAAAATCTCTGCGAGGAGCAGATCGAAACCCTGCAGGAATTTAGAGATGAACTGGTCGATAATTATCATCATGTGGTCGGTGAGCATAAGCATAAAGCACAAGACATTTTATTGGTACGTCTAAACGATCTGATGAGTCATGTGGAACGAGTGCAAAAGCATACCTTGCGCTTAAGAAATGCCATTCAATCGGCTATCGATTTACACTTTTCTGCAATTGCCAATCAAACCAATGAAAACATGCGCATCTTGGCCATTATTACCGCCATCTTTGCACCACTGACTTTATTGACTGGGGTCTATGGTATGAACTTTGAGTTTATCCCTGGGCTGAAGTCACCTGTTGGCTTCTGGATCATGCTGGGTGTGATGCTGATGAGCACAGTATTTTTACTGTATTATTTTTATCGGCAGCATTTGGTTGGGCGCGGTGAGCGCAGTGTGATTGATTTACTGGCACAGCAGCATCGGCAGCGTAATTTTAATCTGTTGTGGTTTTTGGATTATGAACCGATTAAGCAAACGCTGAAAGAAGTGGAGAAAATGACCAAGCTGAAATAGGGATGGGCTTGGTCATTTACAGGATGGCTTAATGAAAATGCTTGAGCTGTTTACGCAGCTGTTGCACTTCATCGATTAAATCCAGCATCACCGCTACGGCTGATAAGCTTGCATCGAAGTCACGTTGTAAACGGTAAGCACGTCTAGCCCGACTGACATCTTCACCAATAAACTGATAGCTTTGCGGTTCCACAGAAATCTGCAAAATATCGTAATCAATCAGTTTTAACACCCAGTCGGTACTTTGACCGCATGCCTCAGCGAAGTGCTCAAGATCAAGTGCCAATTGTTCATCAATGATTTCAACTTGGCTATGACCGTCATATTGAATTTCTTTGTATTGAATGGTTGTCATGATCTTACTCCTTATGAGGCGCGAGGTCGGAATGAAGCAAAGGCATCGGCAAATTGTTGGTAGGCCTGTTGCTCTTGCTCATTGTGCACTGGTGGTAAAACAATATTAATAATCAGGTATAAATGTCCCGCAGTTTTGTTTGGAATGCCTTTGTCTTTTAAACGCAGTTGTTGCCCATTCTTGGCATTTTTTGGTAAGTTAACTTTGAGCTGCCCAGCAGGGGTACTAAGCTCGATGCTTTGCCCTATACCAGCTTCCCAAGGACTGACATCAATGGTTTGATACACATCGGCACCTTCGACACGAATTCTATCTGTGTCTTTGTATTGGATCTCAATGTATAGGTCACCATTTTCGCCGCTATTAATACCACTCTGACCTTGACCATTTAAGCGAATTTGTTGACCTTCCTTCATGCCTTTTGGAATTTTAACCTCTAAGGTTTTACGTTGTACCTCAGGTTCACCATAAACGTTATAAGTCGGAATCTGTAGGGTAATTTGTTGGGTTGAACCGTGATAGGCAATATCTAAATCAACTTGAATGCTGGCATGTTGATCTTCACCACGATAGCTACGTTGTTGACGCTGAGAGCGTTGCTGTCCTCCACCAAAGCCAGAACCAAAACGGCCAAATAAGTCCTCAAATCCACTAAAGTCAGCACCATCGCCTGAACTTTGGCGATAGAATTGTGAACCGTCAAAACCACTTTGATTGCCTTGTCCAAAATTAGAGAAACCTTGTGGATGATCCAGCATCTGGTCATATTCAGCTTTTTTGGTACTGTCACTCAACGTGTCATAGGCGACATTAATCGCCTGCATTTTGGCTTCAGCATCGGCTTCTTTGCTAATGTCAGGATGATATTTACGTGCCAATTTTCGATAGGCTTTTTTGATTTCATCTGCTGAGGCGTCTCTTGAAACACCCAGCTCTTCATAATAATTTTTTGCCATGATCTATAATAAATATAATGATGTGTTTGTTTTATTATGAAACGAATCCAAGAGATTTCAATGGATTCGATTGTATAAGACTTGTTCTGTTTGGCTAAAAATGTACATCGTTAAGGTTTTTAATGTGGACTTGATGTCGATTTTATATAAAGGTATCGACCAGTCCATAAACGGCAATCAAGATCAGTAGAACACCACATAATCCCAGAATCTTCGGATAGATGCTGCTTTGAGATAGGCTACGAAAGAACAGATACACCAAAGACAGGGTTAGGAAATCCAAGACAATCCACGTCACAGTCAGTAGGCTTAAACTGAAATTGATATTCGATGAGATGTTAATAAACTGCGGGAAAAAAGCCGAAAAGAAAATAATATCTTTCGGATTGGAAATTCCCACGAGAAAGCCTTTTTTAAAGCCGCCACTTTGTGCTGACACAGTTTGGATGGCAGTTGGATGTGGTGCCTGAAGCACTTCTTTAATAATGCTATAACCCAGATAGGCAATATAAAGGCAACCTAATATGCGAATGGCTTTTAGGTAGTTTTCATCAATGGTGAGAAAACCCTTGAGAATGAGTACGGAAATAAAAATCAGGATTAAAGAGGCGAGGTTGGTTCCAAAAATTGTCTCTAGTGCTTTTTTATAGCCACCCTTAAGGCCAGCACTGGCGACCAAAATCATCACAGGACCAGGCGTAGCAATCAGTACAACCACACTGATGATAAACAGCAAGTATTCGAAGTAATTCATAAGTCAAATTTTAGGTCTATGTTATTGGGAGATTTGAAAATTGTTTTAGCGCATAGACCTTAATACAAAATAAAAAAAGACGGAAGTCCGTCTTTTTTATTTTTTAACATTTAGTCAATTAACTTAAATGTTCACCGAACAAACCTAAAGCTTCTTCTGCTGTAAATTCATAACGTGTATTACAGAACTGACAATCCATTTGGATTGGGTTTTGCGCTTCCAGTGTTTCATGGACTGCAGTAACACCAATTTGGATCAAGGCATTGGCACAACGTTCTTTGGAACAAGTACAACCAAATTTTAACTGTTCGACCTCAGGCAAACGCACTTCCTCTTCGTTATACAAGCGATAGAGAATTTCATTTGCTGATAGATCAGTCAGCTCTTCCGGCTTAAGGGTTTCAGTGAGCATGGTCAAACGTGGCCATAGATCTTCATCAACCAACTTTTGCTCTTCTTCATCATTACGAGGAAGTAATTGAATCAATAGACCACCCGAACGTTGGTTATTGGTTGCCAATACAATGTGGGTTGGGATCTGCGCAGACAAATCGTAATACTGTGTCAAACAACCTGCCAAGGTCGGTTGATCAAGTGGAACGATCCCTTGATAGCGTTCGCCGTGTTCAGGTTCAATGTTGATGAACAGCACTGGGTTGGTTAAAGCCGCAAGCACAGTACGACTGTCGCTACCTTCAACGAAACGAGGATCTTCTTCGTAATCCGCCAATGCGCGAACTTCACCTAAATGGTTGCACTCAGCCATGGCCCATTTAAATGTTCCATTTGCTTGGATCTGTAAGCTAATACGACCACGAATCTTGAGTGTACTGGCAAGTAAGGCTGTTGCACTGAGCATTTCACCTAACAGGCTTTGTACCGCAGGCATATATTCACGTTGCGCCAAAATCGTTTGAAGCGCTTCTTCTAAATGCACTACTTCACCGCGAACAGGGCAGTCTTCGATAAAAAAGCGTTGGCGTAAATCAGACATATTTTTCTCCAGTACCCCCTAAGGGGAAAACAAAGCAACGCTTTGCCTTGTAAAGCACTTCAGGCTTTATAAAAAGGTGCATGGTTATGCAGTCAATAATGGTGTCAGTTTGCCAAAACTCAAGATGTTTCATTGAGTGAATTTGCATCACTTTGTGTGTTTTGATCATTGATCAAGCGATCTAATCTTAAAGTTTTTGTGTTTTCAAACAAATACTCAAGCTCTGCAATCGCACTAGGATAGTTTTCAAGGATATCTTGTTGATCATGGGACCAATGTTGCTGCATGAGCAGCTTTTCATCTTCCTGTTTAAAACGCTCAATTTGAATATGTGCATCTTCAACGGAGAGACCCGTTTCAATCAATGCCTGTTGTGCCATATTTAACGATGAAGCATAGGTTTCACGCCAAATATGTTGTATGCCTAAATCATTGAGTAAATGCGCATGATGGCGGTCACGTGCTCGTACAAACAGGGTTAAATCTGGATAGTTCAAACGTAGATGCCGCGCCAGATTCATACTGTCTTCAACATCATCAATTGCAATAATCAATAATTTACAATATTCAATGCCTGCAGCACGTAAGTTCTCGACTTGGGTGACATCGGCATCAAAGAAACGGTGCCCATATTGTTCGATAAAATCAGCGTCGGGTTGATTGCTATCAATGACACTGAATTGTTTGCTTTGAGCGTGTAAGGCCCGTGCGATGACTTGTCCAAAACGGCCAAAGCCCAAAATAAGAATCGGGTGTTGAGGGACATCGTCAATCTGTACTGACACCCTCTTCTGCAATTTTGGTAAAACTTTTGAATCAAATAACCAATACAGCAGTGGGGTCAATAGCATTGAACCAAATACAATGAGTAAGGTCGGTTGCAGAAGATCTTTGGTCAGCAAGTTCTCGCTTTCTGCCAGTTTGAGTAAAATAAAACTGAGTTCACCACTTTGAGCCAAGATGATTGCAAACAGGGTACTGAGCTTGGCATGACGTTGTTGGTAATAGCTGATTGCTGTAACAACAGCAGCCTTGATCACAACTAAACCAAAGATTGATGCGATGATCAATAATGGTGTTTGGATAAGGGGTTGCAGTGAAAGCCCCAAGCCGATGGCCAGAAAAAATAGACCTGTTGCAGCATCTTTAAAGGGTTCAAGAATGCGTTCAACTTCACTTTTAAATTCTGTCTCTGCGAGTAATAAGCCTCCCAGAAATGCACCAATTAGAATATGGATATTTAAAATATCCATGATGAGGATGACAGAAAGAAAGACCAGTAAACTGAGGACAGGAATCAAATGAATACTGTGTTTACGGGCTAAAAAACGGAATGCCGGACGAACTAAATAGCGGCTGGCTAAGAATAATCCTGAAAATGTCGCGATGATTGCTGCAAAATAGGCAATGCCATGCCGTGTAGAAGCAGTGTCTTCAAGTAATGGAAATAACACAATCAAGATGACGGCAACAAAGGCTTGAAATTGCAAGGTTGCTAAAGTCGCTTGTCCTAATTTGTTATTGAGTTGCTGTTTTTTTTCTAGGAGTTGTAATGGTAAAGCGACTGCGGATAGCGCTAAAGCACATCCGAGAATCAGACTGGTTAGCACATCATTAAACAGTAAAAAACATGCGCCAATCACAACAAGAGTAATGATTAGGAGTTGTAATCCGCTGTTTTTTAGAATGCCTCTACGCTCGAGCCAAAGTTGTTGTGGTCGAAAAGCAAAACCGACAAATAACATGATTGCAATCATACCAAAATGTAGCAATTGCTCGATGAACTGAGGATTTTCAATCAGACCCGAAACACTGGAGCCAAGTAACAGTCCTGCAATCAGATAACCCAGAACAGTATTGGCGGCATAGCGTTTTGCTAATGGAACAAAAATTAAAGCCGCAGCCAGTAAAAAAATAATCGGTAGCAGTAAAGACATTGAATGCCTCAAATTTTTCTATTTTGTCTAGACTAACTCAAATGAGTCGTCTGTAAAAATATGATCTAAAAAGATGATATTGGAAAACGTTCAATGACTTGAACACGCTCAGACTAAGCCTCTAACTAAACTCTTGCGGATCAACATCAATCGATAGCCTCAGTAGATGCTGGCGAGGTAAGTGTACGACGTGTTGCCACCATTGACGCAAATAAAAATGCAGTTTTGCTCGATCGCTAGACAAAATCACCATATGTGCACGATAACGGCCTGCTTTACGTTCCATCGGTGCGGGAATCGGTCCCCAAATATCGACTAAATCTCCAGCCATTGTCCGTAATTGTTGTGCAATATCCGCTAAGAATTGCTGACTATAGTCTCGATCTTTAGATTCGACCCGAACCAATACCGCATAGCGATAGGGTGGAAGTAGTGCGATTTTACGATCAGCCAGCATTTGTTTGGCGACAGTACGGTAGTCATGCTCAATTAAAGTGGTCAGCATCGGGTGATCGGGGCGCAGGCTTTGTAAATAGACACTACCTTTATGCTCGCCTCGACCAGCACGACCAGCAACTTGTACAATCAGTTGTGCGGTACGTTCAGGCGCGCGCGGGTCAACACTGAGCAAGCCTGCATCAATATCTAAAATCGCAACGAGCGTCACATGTGGGAAATGGTGACCTTTGGCCAGCATCTGTGTACCCAACAAAATATTGGGTTTATTTTGTTGAATGCGATCATAAATTTTCTGCCAGCTACCCACTTTGCTGGTACTGTCACGGTCGACCCGAATCACTTCATGGTGTGGGAATAACTCTTGTAAGTGTTCTTCAAGTTTTGCTGTGCCTGCACCAATGGTTTTTAAGCTTTGTTTCTGACATGCAGGACAATGATCAGGCAGGCGATTGATGGTGCCGCAGTGATGGCAATGTAAATAATGATAGGGCTGTGAATGCAAAGTAAAATGCGCATCACAATGTGGGCAGTTGGCTTGCCAACCACAGCTTTCACACATCAGGATCGGTGCATAGCCGCGTCGATTTAAAAAGATCAGCACTTGTTCTTTACGCTCCAAAGTATGCTTGATCTGTTCAATCAGGGTTTGACTGAGTCCGTGCTTCTTTTTTGCGATTTTTAAGTCTACGACATGCATCTTTGGCAGTACCGCCACGCCCGCCCGTTGATTTAACTCAAGCAAATGTAACTTGCCCGATTCTACCAAGTGATAACTGTCGATACTCGGTGTGGCAGAGCCGAGGATGACGGGGCAATTCTGCAAATGTCCACGATATAGGGCCACATCACGGGTATGGTAGCGAAAACCTTCTTGCTGCTTAAAAGAGAGATCATGTTCCTCATCCAAGATAATTAAACCCAGCTGAGGGAGTGGGGTGTAAATTGCAGAACGTGTACCAATAATAATCGAGGCTTTGCCCGTTTGCGCATGTTGCCACGCCTGCATGCGTTTTGAATCATTTAAGCCTGAATGTAGTAAGGCAACATCACAATGAAAGCGTGACTTAAAACGAGCGACCGTTTGCGGGGTTAAGCCAATTTCAGGTACCAGTACCAGCACCTGTTTACCTTGTTTTAATACCTCATACATGACTTGCAAATAGACTTCAGTTTTACCACTGCCAGTCAAACCATCCAATAAAAATGCTTGGTATTGATGCTGCACTTTGAGGATCTGTTGAATCGCTTTCTTTTGATCTTCGTTCGGTGTCAAAGGTACTTGTGCCAGTTGTACTGGTGTTGGGGTGAAATCATGTGGTTCAAGACAGCATTCAACCAAGCCTTTCTTTTCTAGGGCTTTGAGGGTTGAGGTTTCTACACCACTTAGATTGAGCACATTTTCAGTGGTGCCGTTTGGATGCAGTTTAAGAACCTGATAAGCATCATATTGTTTTTGAGAGCGTTTTAATAAAGAGGCTGGGTCTTCATGGGGAATGATCTTCCATAAATGAAACAGGATATCTAAGGCACGCCCTTGTCTTAATAAGCTGGGCAGGGCACTTTGCATTACTTCACCAATCGGGAATTGGTAATATTGTGCTGACCATGTCAACAAAGTTAAAACTTGTTGGTCTAGAATCGTTTCCTGATCGAGTAATTCTGTGATGGCCTTAAGTTTGAATTGTCCTGTAAATACTTCGTGAGGATCTACTTTTTCAGTAATAATTCCCACGAGGTTTTGCCGGCCAAAAGAAATGGCAACGCGTGCACCGATTTGTGCCTGTGCATATTGCTCAGCACTGACTGTATAGTCAAAGGTGTCATACACATAGACGGGTATCGCGACTCGAATACGGTAGAGAATAGCGTTAGAATTTTGGCTAGGCATATAGGCTTCATTCATGGGTAAAATGGCATGACTGCATGTCATGGAATTATGCTAAAGTGCGAAGTGTTATGTCGATGAATTTCTTGTGAAACGCTCAGGTTTCACTTCAAACACGGATGCAACGGTAACAACAACTATTTTGGGACAATTAGAACAGAACCATGCCTGCTTATCAATTTACCGCGCTTGATGCCTCAGGAAAGCAACATAAAGGTGTGCTGGAAGGGGATTCTGCACGCCAAATTCGTCAACAGTTACGCGATAAAGCATGGACACCCATTGCGGTCGATGCCGTTGAGCAAAAAGACAAACAGCAACAACGTTCATGGTTTAAAAAAAGCTTTAGTGCCTATGATTTGGCATTAATGACCCGACAGCTTTCTGTGTTAGTTGCTGCAGGTATTCCACTTGAAGAAGCACTACGTGCAGTGAGTAAGCAAAGTGAAAAATCACATGTGCAAAACCTATTAATCGCCGTACGGTCCAAGGTTCTAGAAGGACATTCACTGGCGAAAAGTATGCAGCAATCGGGTCGCTTTCCCGAACTGTATATTGCCACCGTTGCTGCAGGCGAGCGCTCAGGCCATCTTGATTTAATCTTAGATCAGTTGTCGGACTACACCGAAAATCGTTTTGCCATGCAGAAGAAAGTGCAGGGTGCAATGATCTATCCGATTGTACTGATGCTGATGTCTTTCGGGATCGTGATGGGTTTGATGACCTATGTCGTACCTGAAATCGTCAAGACCTTTGAACAAAGCAAAGAAGCCTTACCTTGGATTACGGTTGCCTTGATGAAAGCCAGTGCCTTTATTCGACATACTTGGTTGGGCATGCTTATTCTGGCCTTTATCGCGATGATCTTGTTTACCCGTTTTTTAAGAACCACGGCAGGACATTATGCATTTGACCGATTAACGCTCAGACTGCCACTATTTGGTAAACTTTCGCGTGGTATAAATGCGGCACGTTTTGCCAGTACCTTATCGATTCTAACCCGTTCAGGGGTGCCTTTGGTTGAAGCCCTCCGTATCGGTGCTGAAGTCAGTAATAACTGGGTGATTCGTGATGCGATTGAAGTGGCGATGGAGCGTGTAACAGAAGGTGGTAATTTGGCAACGCAATTGGAGCGTTGCGGTTATTTTCCACCAATGATGGTACAAATGATTCGAAGTGGTGAAGCGTCTGGTGAGCTGGATCGGATGTTGGATCGGGCATCGACCATGCAAGATCGTGAGGTCACTACCTTTATTTCCACATTACTGGCGTTACTCGAACCCTTGATGCTGATTTTTATGGCAGCAATTGTATTGGTGATTGTGATTGCGGTAATGTTGCCAATTATTAATATGAACAATATGATTTAATGAGTGACATGTAAGAGATGAATATGAATAATTCAATGAATAAGCACAATGTTGAACAAAGCTTGAATCCTGCCACTCGAAGCATAGCTTCTCGTCTTACGACCCGACCGAGCGCTGCTCGGTTTAATCGGGTCTCAGGATTTACACTCATTGAAGTGATGGTTGTTATTGTAATTCTTGGTGTTTTGGCTGCACTGATCGTTCCGAACGTGATGGGTCGTGGTGAAAAGGCCAAAGTGGATACCACCAGTATTACCTTAAAAGGTGTTGCGGGTGCTTTAGATCAATATAAGTTGGACAATGGTCGTTACCCATCGATGCAAGATGGTGGTCTAGATGCGTTGGTGAATCAACCTGCTTCTGCAAAGAACTGGTTACCGGGTGGTTATGTCAAAGGTGGCTATCCAAAAGACAGTTGGGAGAATGATTTACAGTATGTGATCCCAGGTCGTGAAGGTCGTGCATTTGATTTATATTCGTTTGGCGCGGATGGTAAAGAAGGTGGCGAAGGCAATGATGCGGATATTTATTATCAGCCATAATGCTTGAATAAAATATCACTTCACTTTTGTATTAAATAAATAGAGAGTGAAGTGATAATGTTTCTTAATTCAATAAAATAACATAACTATTTGAAAAATATAAAATGAATAAAATATTAAATATGTGAGAGTTATAATAAGAATTATTCCCATATTTGATAGTTACAAGAAAAAGAAATTATGCAGAAAAATAGACTATTTCTTTAGATCAAAGCTTTGCATAATAAATTCAAGCCATTGAAAAATAAGATGTGGAGAAATCAGATGAAAGCATTCTTTATGTTGGATGAACTGAATCAGTTTCATTGGGCGATGCTTAAATCTGTATTGCTCATCTTAAGCCTATTACCCTTTAGTGAAGGTGCTTTAACATTGTGGCAAGCTTCAGAAGGAAGTAGTCAAATCATGATCGGCTTTTTTGCACTGAGTATGTTGAGTGCATGGTTTGTATTGTGTTTTTTAAGTGCCTTAAAAACCAGTGTCTGGGATAACCATGAGCTGATTTCTAAATATGAGCAGCTTGTATTTAAAGCCTATCGATATATTCCGATGCTGTTTTTATCGAGTCTGGTGGCGTATTTATCGGTGCAATTGTCGATTAATTTCTAAGCTGAAGATATTCAAAAAACGTAGACTCAAGATCTACGTTTTTTTGGTCTAAATTTAAACTGGTCGCACCAAGAGCATTGTCATTTTACGCACGATAGGCAAGACCAAGAGCAGCACAGGAAATGCGATCAGCCAAGAAATTCCCCATGCTGACATCCACGTTGCAAAAGAGAACTGCTCAAAACCCATACTTCTGAGCGTACTAATACAAGACACAATAAAAGTCATAATAATGGACAAGAAGAAGGGTAAAACAATGGATGCGTAACGATTAGGAATTTTTTGAAAATTAAAACTAGAAGATTTTGAACTCTGCATTTTTTACTCCGTAAACCAACAAACGCCAGTGCCTGATCAAAGATAAAAATATCTTGATCAAATAGCTCCAAGCTTTGTTGGAGATATGTTGGCACGTTGATTGACGTAAACGTTTACGGCTTTATGATCAGCAAATTTAATTTAGCATGAAGTTGCTCAATTGAAAATAAAAATAAGCGTATTTATTGAGTTGGATAGATTCGCTATGCTGCAACTGGGCTTAAAAGAGAGAAAAGGAAAAAGCATGCAACAGATCGAATGGAATGACTTTACCAAGGTTGAATTACGTGTGGGTAGAATCATTCAAGCGGAAGTGTTTCAACAAGCGCGAAAACCCGCTTATATTTTGCAGGTGGATTTTGGTGAAGAGCTGGGGATCAGAAAATCCAGTGCACAAATTACCAAGTTGTATCAACCTGAGAATTTGATTGGAAAATTGGTGGTTGCTGTCGTGAATTTCCCGAAAAAACAGATTGGGCCGATTCAGTCCGAATGTTTGGTGACAGGTTTTCATAATGCAGACGGGGATGTCGCGCTTTGTGTCCCAGAGTTTGATGTTCCTCTGGGCACAAAGTTACTGTAATTTATCGACGTGATTTGAAGCTAATATCAACTTTACGTGGACGATAGATCCAGCCTACGATTAATAAAAGCAATGAGAAAATCAAGATCGGGTAATCACTTAAACGATTATAGAGAGTTTGCCCTTGCATGGCAGGTAATTCGCCACGTAACACGGCTTCTTGATCCATTGGCGCCTGTTTAACAATATGACCATGCTGATCGATAAATGCGGTCACACCTGTATTGGTGGCACGAATAAACCAACGACCATTTTCTTTGGCACGCATCTGTACCATTTGTAGATGTTGCCAAGGTCCAGCCGTCCCCGTGAACCAAGCATCATTCGATACGGTGATTAAGAAGTCACTATTAGCAGCATTACGACGAGTCAGGTTTGGATAGGCTACTTCATAGCAAATGGCGGCTGCCAGTGCATGACCTTTTACAGTCAGCGGTTTTTGATTGGCTTCTCCGCGTGAAAAACCACTCATGCTGACATCGTTCTGCATCGCAGGCAGTACCCATTTCAGCATGCCTGACAATGGAATATATTCGCCAAAGGGTACTAAACGTTGTTTCTTATACAAGCCAAAGGAGTCGCTACCCGATGCCATAATACTGTTGTAATATAACGGCTCACCCACTTGCTGCGATTTGGCTAGATCCCAGTAGGGAATACCTGTGACCCAAGCGGTATCGGTTTTCTTGGCTTGTGCCGACATTGCATCTAAGAACTCTTGAATATCGGTCTGGAACATTGGAATTGATGATTCAGGCCAAACGATGAGATCACGGCCCCATTCTGCGCGTGTCAGAGTGGCATAGATTTCTAAAGTTTTAATCTGATATTCAGTCAGCCATTTCAGATCTTGCGGAATATTCCCTTGAATCAGTGAAACACTCAGCGGCTTCGCTGCTTTTGGCTGCACAAATTGAATAAAACCAGCGCCCCAAGCACCTAATATGAGAAGTGCAGAAGGAATGGCCCAGAACCAACGACGGTTTAAAATCTCAACCAAGGCACAGGCCAATACAATCACGACAAATGAAACGGCATAGACCCCGAATAAAGGTGCATAGCCATCGAGTAAGCGTTCAGTGAAGGCATAACCTGCAAATAACCATGGGAAACCTGTGAATACCCAAGTTTTGGCCCACTCAAACAACACCCAGAGTGGCGCGAAAGTCAGCGGTGTTTCAGGGAAAAAGCGACGATACAACCAGGTTTGAAATGCGGTAAATAAGCCCATTGCGGCTGCCATAAAGACAATCATCAAAATGCTTAGAAAGGCATTGGTATCACCATAGGTATGGATTGAGGTATACAGCCAAAATGCGCCGACAAACCATAAACCAAAACCATAGGCCCAACCCAACGCAAAAGCTTGGCGTGGGCTACGTTGACGTAATACGGCATACAATAGTGCAGGCGATAGAATCGCAAGCCACCAAAAATAATATGGGGCTAAAGCCAAACTAAAGATTGCACCTGAAATCAGTGCAATCAATAGGGGGAAAATAAAAGGAAGCTGGGTTTGTGCTTGAGATGGATTTAACAGCTTCTCAAAATAGGTTCTCATTGACGGACAGCTCGAATCAGATGGATAGTGCGTGCATCTGCTTCAATAATGGTAAATTGCCAATCGCCAAGTTCAATGGTTTGACCTTGTAAATCGCTCACTAAACCAATCTCTTGTAGCAGTAAACCGCCCATAGTTTCAACTTCATCGTCAGAAAAATCAGCATCTAAAATAGTGTTGAAGTGTTCGATTGGTGTAAGTGCCTGCACAATCCAAGTATTGGCTGTGGTCGGGTCATTGTCTGGGACGATATACAGTGCTTCTTCATCTGCAATATCGTGCTCATCTTCAATTTCACCAACAATCTCTTCGAGAATATCTTCGAGGGTAACCAAACCAGAAGTCGAGCCATATTCATCGATAACAATCGCAATATGGGTTTGGGTATTTTTCAACATGCGTAACACTTGGTCTGAACGTGCACTTTCAGGTACAAATACAGGCTGACGCATCAATGAACGAATATCGACTTTGACATTGCGCTCGGTTAAGAAGGGCAATAGATCTTTTGCTAATAAGATACCAACCACATTATCCGTTTGATCCGCAGAGAATACTGGAAAGCGTGAATGTGCAGAATCAATCAACACATGCAGAATATCAAGTAATTGATCATCTTCCTGCAAGCTGATAATCGCTGTACGCGGCGTCATGACTTCTCGAATCTTGGTTGCTGGCAGATCGAGAACACCCTCAAGCATAGCAACAGTATCTGGCTCTAAAAAGCGACGTGAGTCTTGAACTAACTTGAGTAATTCATCGCGGGTTTCAGGTGCGGTACCTAACCATTTTCTTAAGCCACGCATACCCCACGATGGACTGGATTCCTCGACCATGATCTTTCCTAAAGACTCTCTATATCAATTAGATGATTTTCATCATACCGAAGATAAAGCGGATATGCATCAATAATACTATGTAAAAAACGTACAGTTTTTCAAAACACTGTTGATGGTTTTTATATGAGCGGTTTATGCTAAAATGTGAATCTTCGAATATTTGAGTTTTATGATGTCTGAACAACCAAAACTTCCTGCTGTTCAAATCAATACGCGAGGTTTACGTTGCCCTGAACCTGTGATGATGTTGCATCAAGCCATTCGCAAAGCCAAGTCGGGCGATATTGTTGAAGTATTGGCCACAGATCCGTCTACATCATGGGATATTCCAAAGTTTTGTATGCATCTCGGACACGAGTTGGTGTTAAAAGAAGAAAGCCAAGATGAAAATAGCAATACGGAATATCGTTATTTGGTGCAGAAGGGTTAACTGTCATTTCAGCCAAATAAAACAAAAGCATAAAAAAATCCGAGTCTAAACTCGGATTTTTTATTTTGAATTACATATTCGGATAGTTTGGACCACCGCCGCCTTCAGGGGTTACCCACGTAATGTTTTGTGATGGATCTTTGATATCACAAGTCTTACAGTGGACACAGTTGGCTGCGTTGATCTGGAAGCGTTTAGAACCGTCATCATTTTCCATGATTTCGTAAACACCTGCAGGGCAGTAGCGTTGAGCTGGCTCATCCCATTTCGGTAAGTTCACGTTCACTGGAATTGAAGGATCAGTTAACTTCAAATGAGCAGGCTGGTTTTCTTCATGTACGGTATTGGATACGAATACAGAAGATAAACGGTCAAAAGTTAACTTGCCATCTGGTTTTGGATAGTTTGGCTTAAACGTAGAAGCATCCACTGTTTTAAGCACGGCAAAGTCTTGTTTAAGATCATGCAAAGTGAATGGCACTTTAAAGATGTTTTGATCGATAAAGTTAAATGCACCACCAATCCATTGACCGAACTTATGCATCGCTGGACCAAAGTTACGCGAGCTATATAACTCTTCTTTTAACCAAGAATTGTTATATTTATCTGTGTAAGCAGTTAATTCTTTATCGAAGTGGTCTTCGCCTTCAAGCACACGTGCAATCGCAAGATCGCCACCTTTGGCAACACCCGCCGCAATCGCTTCAAAGACTGCTTCACCACACAACATGCCTGATTTCATTGCAGTGTGTGAGCCTTTGATTTTTGAGAAGTTCAAGAAACCAGCATCATCACCAATCAAGCAACCGCCTGGGAAGGTAAGTTTAGGTAAAGCATTGAAGCCACCTTTCACAACTGCACGAGCACCGTAAGAAATACGTTTGCCGCCTTCAAGGAATTGCTTGATAGTTGGGTGTGTTTTCCAACGTTGCATTTCCATGAATGGGTACATGTGTGGATTTTCATAAGATAAATCTACGATCATGCCCATGGTAACTTGATTGTTTTCTGCGTGGTATAACCACCAACCACCAGTAGAACCTGTTTCAGACAAAGGCCAACCAGCGCCATGCATCACTAAACCTGGTTTGTGTTTTGCAGGATCAATTTCCCAAAGTTCTTTAATCCCGATACCGTAATGTTGCGGATCAGCATCTTTATCTAGATTGTATTTGGCAATCAGGCGCTTACCAAGGTGACCGCGGCAGCCTTCAGCAAATAATGTGTATTTGGCATGCAGCTCATAGCCAGGCGTGAAGTTATGGGTTGGCTCACCATTTTTGCCAATCCCCATATCACCTGTTTGGATGCCTTTTACCGTACCATCTTCATGGTAAAGCACTTCAGCAGCAGCAAAGCCTGGGAAGATTGAAACTTCAAGTTCTTCTGCTTTTTGACCTAACCAACGCACCACATTACCTAAAGAAACCACATAGTTTCCTTCATTGTGCATTGATTTAGGCACCATCCAATGCGGCATTTTTTGTGCTTTGCTATCAGACAGTAAGAAATATGTTTCGTCACCCGTTACAGGGACATTCAGTGGCGCACCTTCTTCTTTCCAGTTCGGAAATAATTCGTTCATGGCACGTGGTTCAAGTACAGCACCAGAAAGGATATGCGCACCTACTTCAGAGCCTTTTTCAACAACACATACAGAAAGATCAGGTAGGTTGTTTTCAATCGCTAATTGACGAATTTTAATCGCAGCAGATAAACCCGAAGGTCCTGCGCCAACGATCACTACGTCAAACTCCATCGCTTCACGTTCGATGTGTTCCATGTAGGACTCCTCATATTTTTAAGGGTGGCAACCGTAATATTGCGATTCGGTGCTGCCATGAGTGTTCTGAATTGCCGAACACAAATGATAGTATGTGCTCGCAAACGTTTGGGCTAGTATAGTTTTAAACCTTGGTCTCGCCAATTGGCTGAGCGGTCATATTTTCTCGTCATCAAGGCATAAACTATGATAAATGAAAATGATTCTCCACAAAACCCTTTAGAAAATCAGGGAAAAATCATGTTTTCTGATGATAAAAACTTAATCGACATTGCACAATACATAAAAGATGTACAGCAAAGTCACAAAAGGTCAATTCCCCCATTGGACCAGTGGCATCCAAAGCATTGCGGCAAAATGGATCTACGCATAAAAGCCAATGGCGAATGGTGGCACGAAGGTCAATTGGTCAAACGACAAGCGCTACTCGACCTGTTTAGTAAAGTCTTGTGGAAAGAAGACGGCAAATTCTATCTTAAAACCCCAGTTGAACAGATTGAAATTGAAGTCGAAGATGAGCCTTTGCTCGTTAATCAGGCAGATCAGGTGGAAATCGAAGGTAAAACCTATTTGCAGCTGACGACGATCAATCAGGATGTGGTGATTGTTGATGAGCAACATCCCATTTTTATGCGTGAATATGAAGGTGAGTTAAGGCCCTATGTACATGTTCGCTTTGGTATGAATGCCTTGATTCAACGTCAGAGTTTTTATCATCTCGTGAACTACGGCAGTTTGTCTGAAAATGCGCAGGGCGAGACGGTTTTAACACTAAAAAGTGGTGATTTGGTCTTGCATTTGAGCACCTGAGGTTTAAGCTTAAAAGAGCGAATAAACCAATGCCTAAGTGTGTATGACAGCTGTTCAATCGATGCCTCTTTTACTCAATCCTATGCCACACGCATCAGCAGATGCGCCTATTGGTGTTTTTGATTCAGGGGTAGGTGGATTGTCGGTCGCGCAGGAGATTGCCCGACATTTACCCAATGAACAGATTATCTACTATGCCGATACGGCACATGTTCCGTATGGGGCACGTAGTGATCAGGAAATCCGCCAGCTCACGGCTCAAGCGATTGAATGGTTGTATCGTCAAGGCTGCAAAATTGCGGTTGTCGCATGTAATACAGCTTCGGCATTTAGCTTGGATTATTTACGTGACCATTATGGCGAGCGTTTTCCAATTGTTGGCTTAGTGCCTGCATTGAAACCCGCAGTGATTCAAACTCAGTCAAAAGTTGTAGCAGTACTGGCAACACCTGCAACCTTTCGCGGTCAGTTGATTAAAGATGTCATCTCTAAATTTGCGGAGCCTGCTGGGGTTAATGTTTTAACAGTGACGAATTTAGACTTGGTGCCGTTTGTAGAAGCCGGTCAGGAGATGAGTCAGGCGTGTTTAAATGTCTTGCAACAGATACTTCAACCTGTGGTTGAGCAGGGGGCCGATTATTTAGTGTTGGGATGCACGCACTATCCATTTCTAAAACAAGCGATTCATCAGATTTTTGCAGAAAAATTAAAATTAATTGATTCTGGACAAGCGGTTGCACGACAAACAACCTATATTTTAATTAAAAATGGGTTATTATGTGACAAATTGCGTCATAATATTACACGTATTGAATGTTATGTCAGTGGTAACAATGCTGTCGCACTGCAATCAGTCCTTCAGCACCTTATACCAGAACAATTAACATGGAAAGTTAGAAATTTGGACGATCTAGGTGTTTCTCATATCTAAATTGAGCCAGTTTTATATATTTTATTGGGGTTAGCTGTTAATAAAAATCAAGATGCATACTTGATATTATTGATAAATGAATTGGGGCTTCGCCTATGCAAGATACTCGTTATCAAGTCTTTATTTCTACCTCTGGCAATGAAATGCAACCAGAGCGAGCGGTTTTGGCACAAACTCTTGTGGGAATGGGATTCCTGTCTTGGGGTTTAGAGCAACGTACGCCTTTAAGTACCTCGATTGCCCGTCGTCAAATTGATGATTGTGATTATGTGGTGATTCTCTTGGGTAGCCAATATGGCGAACAATCGGTTTCAGGTGTAGGCTATATGCATCTGGAATATATTTATGCGATGACCAAACAGAAGCCAGTCATTGTATTTATGCATGAAGATCCGGAATCGCGTGATACAAAATTGCATGATCATAAATCTGAGTTAAAAGAAAAATTTAAAGATTTTAGAAAACAGCTTCAACATGAAGTTGACCAAGTCTTTTGTTATCGAACATTAAGAGATTTAGAGTTGGCAGTGCGTTCAAGTATGCCGCAGATGTTAGAGCGTTATCCTGTCGTGGGTTGGGTGCGTCCGCAAAACACACAGGTACTACGTGATGAAATTGATGCATTGCGAGCCAAAGTCAAACAGCTGGAAACAGAGCTCGGTAATCGTGAAACAGATCCATTGACCAATGTTGCTAAAGTTTCGATGCATGAACTGTATTCTTTTGAGTACCGCATGCATGCTTATCAAGATGGTAATTTCAAAGAAGTTAAACCGCATCGTAAAATGACGTGGGCACAATTACTGAATGTTTTGGGCTCGGCTTTTGTCATTCCAACACCGGAAGAATATTTTTCTAAACGCATGAATGAATATCTAAATGAAACGGGTTTGGAGGATGCACGCAAAGAGATGCCAAGAGCACATGCGGTTTCTCGTGCTCAAGTCAATATTCGGGCGTTGCATGAAATTAAATTACAGATGCGTCAAAATGAATGGATCATGCCGACAGGACGTGATGATCGTCAGCGTATGCTGTGGCAACTGACAGCAAAAGGGCAGAAATTATTGGAAAGTAATGTTTTGGACAGTAATCGGGTTTTTCAATTTAAGACCATGCATTAATCCAATTTAGAAAAAAGCCTTAAAACTGCTAAAGTAATTGAATGAACTCAATGAAAAGCGGATGCGGTCTATGTTAGCAACACAAAAACCAAAAGTGACTGTGATTCTGGCCAATCTTGGTACACCAGATGCAGCCACTGTGCCAGCAGTAAGACGCTTTCTAAAGCAATTTTTGTTAGATACGCGTGTGATTGAAATTCCCAAGTTGCTTTGGTGGATTATCCTACACTTATTTGTCCTGACCTTTCGTCCAAAACGTGTGGCTGAAGCTTATGCTTCGGTTTGGTCAAATGACTCGCCAATGCGTGAAATTGTATTGGAACAAACACTGCTGATTAAGCAGCGTCTACAAGAAGAAAATCATCAGTTTGAGCTTAGCGTTGTCCCTGCAATGACCTATGGTCAACCCAGTATTCATGATGTACTTGATCAACTGGCGCAAACGCCACAAGAGCATGTCATTTTACTACCCCTGTTCCCACAATATTCTGCGACCTCAACTGCACCTTTATACGATGCCTTTGCCAAATGGATTCCACAGCAACGTCATTTGCCAGGCATTACCCTGATTAAGGATTATTATCAGCATCCTCTGTTTATTCAGGCCTTGGTAGATAGCGTATTGAACTATCAATTACAGCATGGAAAACCTGAAAAATTACTCATGTCGTTCCATGGTATTCCACAGCCTTATGCCGATAAAGGTGATCCTTATGCCGATCGTTGTCGAATGACCGCGCGTCTGGTGGCAGAGGCCTTACATCTGCAAGAGCATGAATGGGCGATTAGCTTCCAGTCAAGATTTGGTAAGCAAGAGTGGGTCAAACCCTACACCGACCAGCTATTACAACAATGGGGCGAGCAAAAAGTTCAGTCCGTACAGGTGATTAGTCCTGCATTTTCAGCCGATTGTCTGGAAACGCTGGAAGAGTTGGCAATGCAGAATAAAGAAATTTTCCAGCATGCGGGTGGTGGGGCATATGCCTATATTCCTGCCTTGAATGCGGATCAGGCGCATATAGATTTGCTTGCCAGTCTGGTTCAGGCTAATCTTGATGCACTCACTCATACCTTAGCCCATCGTTGAATTGACGCTTTATTTCGCCAGAGGTTTCTATGTTGCAAGTCAAAATTGTCCCTGTTACTGCATTTGCCCAAAACTGTTCAATCTTATGGGACAGTGAAAGCAAAGAAGCGATTTTGATTGATGCGGGTGGTGATGCTGCGGTACTTAAAAAAGAAGTAGAAACTTTGGGCTTAAAAGTGAAAGCACTATGGTTGACCCATGGACATTTGGATCATGCAGGTGCAGTCGGTGAGTTGGCTGAAGCTTGGAAGATCCCTGTGATTGGTCCGCATAAAGAAGACCAGTTCTGGTTAGACATGATTCAGGAAGTCTCGGCACGTTATGGTTTTCCAATCCCACAGCCTGTAAAAGTTGATCAGTGGCTCGAAGGTGGTGAAGTATTAAAGCTGGGTGAGGACGAGTTTGAAGTGCGTTTCGCACCAGGTCATACCCCAGGCCATGTCATGTTCTATAACGCCAAACATGGCTTATTGTGGACGGGTGACGTACTGTTTAAAGGTTCGATTGGGCGTACAGATTTCCCAAAAGGCAATCACCAACAGCTACTAGATTCGATTCAACGCGAATGCTTTAGCTTGCCAGATGAAACGCAATTTATCTCAGGTCATGGTCCGATGAGCACCATCGGTTATGAAAAGCAATTCAATCCTTTTGTGGCAAGCAAAGCGGGTTAATTCGGTAGAGAGCCTGTGTATAAATTAGTGTTTATACACAGGCTAAGCCTGTTTTATTGCTGACTAAATGCTTTCTAGCCATTTTTGATTGGCTAAGTTCAAATCAAAATTCAAACTATTACAAATACTTTGTAGATCAAAAGATGCTTTATCTTCTGGGATCTGAATCAAAATTGGTAGACGGGTAATACCATTGTCTCCTGTCGGGAAGGCATAATGCCGTTCTTTATGATTGATTGAAATCAGTGATTCAAATTCTAAATACACGATCAAGGAAGGAAAACGCCGTTGGATACGAATAATTTCCTGATGAGCATGTTTTTTGATTTGTGAGGTTTTCTCTTTTAACTTAATAATATTATCTTTTATTTTCTGTGGTTTATTAAGCAGCTTACTGAGAAAAGACACGCTTTGTTTCAGTTGACGCTGATTCTCTTTTAACTCTGAAAATGCATCTTTATATTCTTGCAAACAACTAATGCTTAAGTCTTTGAGAATATTGGTTGGCTCTAATGCTGCTGTATGATGCTTTTTCCAGTCATCATAAGAAAACACGGTAAATACATCGCTATGGCGTTTTTGCAATAAAGTGGCGTAGGATTTAAGTCGCGCGATAAATAGATTGACCTGTTTATTTAAGATAATTGAAGGTTGTGATTGAAAGGCAATAAAATGGCTAATCAGATCATCCAAGGTTTGTTTGACGCTAATGTAAAGATAATGACATTCATCACTATGATGCACTGCATGTTTTAAAGCATCTGCGATCGGTTCAAGAATATTGCGACATAACTTTTGTTCAAAATCAATCAGTCGTTGTTCAACTAGCTTCTCAATAAAGACGCCGTGGGGATTAAGCGGTTCCATCAAAAAGGGAATCAGGGTTTTATTGGCATAAAGCTCGATATGACGAACAATATCAGAGACATAGTGATTGACTTGTTTATCAATCGTAATGATGTGATCCATTTGCCATCGGAATTGCTGATGCTGTGATTCATCTTCGATTTGGTCTAAAGCTAAAAAAGCAGCATTGAAGTAAATATTTTCACAAGCTTCAAATTTTTCTTCCTGCAAAA
This sequence comes from Acinetobacter higginsii, assembly GCF_000369525.1. Taxonomy (GTDB): domain Bacteria; phylum Pseudomonadota; class Gammaproteobacteria; order Pseudomonadales; family Moraxellaceae; genus Acinetobacter; species Acinetobacter higginsii. The sequence continues at coordinate 117,014 of NZ_KB850070.1, read as the reverse complement.
AGCGTCGAATTGAAAAAGTATTTGCGATACCTTCTTTGCTCGGTGCGAGTGCAAAGATATATTGAGACGTTTTAACAATATCAAGCTGTTTTGTTTTTTGCTGTTGATATAAAAAATATTTAAGAATATGTGGCTTTTCTTCGCGTAACTGATGAGAACGAATAATATTAAAGGAATATTTGAGTAGCTGTTGTTTCAAAAATACTTCAGTAATAAAGGTTTTGATGACATCTGTATTGATATGTCTTTGATTGGCGGGTAATTGAATGACTTCTTTCTGCAAAATGATCTGTACAGAGGCATAGATGAATTCTTTTAACACCTGTTTTTTCTGTTCTTGTAGATCAAAGTCATCTTCTGTATTGATGCGGTTAATCTGACCGAGCATATTCTCTAAATAGTCGGAGATGGCATAGATATCTTGGTATTGTTTTAATTTTTCCAAAGAATTGGCAATGCTTCTGACTAACACTTTCATGGGCGCATCTTGAATTTTTTCTGCCAATAGGTGGATGTCATGCTTGGCAAGATAAGAGAAACTGTGCTCTTTTCGATTCCAGTGAATCTTTTTGAGTTGCAAAATCTGCTGGCAAATATTTTCACGGTCTTCAGCAGCGCAGGTGGAAAAAAGTGTTTGTAAACTGAGCTGCCAATTGGCATCTAGATTTGGATCAATTTGAGTGACTAAAACCCTGAGCTGATAAGGAATAGATTGATTCATTATTACATCCTAGTAAGTCTAAATATTTTTATTAAACAAACTGATCCCTATAAAATTTTGATTAAGGTTGGACCAGTATGAGATATAAGTTGTCGTGAGTTATTTGCTATTTTTATTCATTACAATGTTTGAATTAAGATTTGCATAAGGTCAAAAAAAAGTAAATTACTGTGATGTAATTCACACATCTAAAATGTGTAAATTTTTATTAAAATGCATCAATCTGGATTGGGGAAAAACTTTCTAATGGTTGAAAGAATGAAGATGATTAATCTTCATAATCATCTTCATTGCGTTTTTGATCTGCTTGTGGCGCATCCTGAGTCGGGAGTTTGTATTCATCACTGGCCCAAGCACCGAGATCAATCAATTTGCAGCGTTCCGAACAGAAAGGACGAAATTGATTACCTTCCCAAGTGCTGGCTTCACCGCAACGCGGGCAGGGGAATGTACGTGGCATAGAAAATTCCTAAAACAAAGAGGGTTTGTTGACATTTCAACCATGCATTGCGTTATTAGCTAAAACGACATAAACAAGGCATGAAACGTAGACAATGGCGATTCCCTTGTCAAGTTTCATAACGAAGTTTAGGGAGGTTTTAGCCATAACCCTATGGGACAGGAGCATTTTTTGCTGCTACTGTGTTATGACTTATTCATTTAGAATAGCTAAACTTCATAAGTCATGCCTTGCATCAGCTAAAAAATGCTCTCTGTCGCAAGCATTTGTGAAATGTTAACAAACCCTAAATAGATTAGGCAAAAGTAAGGTGAGTTGTTAGACTTATGCCGATTTCTAGATAGTTTGATGAGATTATGTCGATTCGTCAATTTCAAGCACAACGTATGCAAGCCCCCCGTGATTTTATAGCCATTCCCAATACGCCAATCTGCGTTGAAATTGGGGCAGGAAAAGGTAAACATGCCTTATTGTTTACTGGGCAAAATCAGCACACCACGTTGTATGCAATTGAGCGAACCAAAGAAAAATTTGTGGCAATGCAGAAACAGCATCAATTAGAACCACGTGAACATTTAAATCCGATTCATGCGGATGCACTTCCTTGGGTGGTGCATGCTTTATTCCCTGCACAAGTCGAACAATTTTTCATTCTCTATCCGAATCCAGAACCGCATAATCCAGCGCAGCGTTGGCTGAATATGCCATTCTTCGAGTTTCTCCTCTCTCGTCTTCAGCCGAATGGCACAATTACTTTGGCGAGTAATATTCCTGAATATATTGATGAAGCAGAACAACAATTGATTGAATTGTGGAAGCTGCCGCATGAAAAACAAAAAATTGCAGCAGATTCTGCACGAACTCATTTTGAAATCAAATATTTAGAGCGTGGCGAGTTGTGCCAACAGTTGATCATTCGAAAACCAGAAGGTTATGAAACCCGCTTTGATGATTTTGAACCGTTACAAGGTCAACACGCTCAAGAGCAAGCTGATGCCTAAGCGTGTTGCAATTATTGGTGCAGGCCCAGCAGGATTGATGGCTGCTGAAGTTCTAAGCCAATATGACTATGAGATTGACGTGTTTGAACAGAAACCTTCCGCAGCACGTAAGTTTTTAATGGCGGGTAAAACAGGTTTAAACATTTCACATGCTGAGCCTGTCGATAGGTTTATACAGCGCTATGACCATGCGGCATGGTTGGGGCCTTGGGTGAAGCAATGGGATGCGCAGTGGATTCAGAAATGGATGCAAGGACTTGGTATCGAATCTTATATCGGTAGCTCTGGTCGAATTTTCCCGATTGAAATGAAAGCTGCCCCCTTACTTCGTGCATGGTTAAAACGCTTAATGGTCGATGGGGTGAAGTTCCACTATCGTCACCGTTGTGTGGATTTATCTGAAAATCAACTCATGATTGAGAACCAAACCCAGCGCTTTAATGCAACTTATGATGCGATTATTTTGGCCTGTGGTGCAGTATCATGGTCGCAGTTAGGCAGTGATGGTGCATGGCAGCAATGGCTCTCAAAAAATGAAATTGAGCCTTTCCAAGCCAGTAATGCAGGCGTGCTCAAAACATGGTCGCCGTTCATGCAGGTGTGTTTCGGTCAGCCGTTGAAGCGCGTTAATGCGTGGGTGCATCCCGAACAGCAAACCCATGGGGATATCATCATTACTCATTACGGCTTTGAGAGTGGCGTGATTTATAAACTGGGTCGTAATCTCAGAGCACAGCTTGCCCAAAAACAGTGTTTACAATTACATCTGGATTTACTGCCTGATATCAGCATTGATCAATTAGAAAAGAAATTACAGGGCAATAAAAAGCAGTCTTTGACCAATCTCTGGCGTAAAGCAGGTTTGGACACTGTCAAAATTAATCTACTTCGAGAAATTGTCGAAAAAAGCTTATGGTCAGATGCCAAGCAAATGGCTCAGCAAATTAAGCAGTTGAGTATTCCTTTGGATGGTTTCCGTCCAATCGAAGAGGCCATCAGCTGTGCCGGTGGGGTAAAGCAAAGTGCTGTATCCCCACAACTGCAATTGCAGTCCAATCCCTACGTATTTTGTTGTGGTGAAATGCTGGACTGGGATGCACCAACAGGGGGATATTTACTGACGGCTTGTTTCGCAACAGGGCGTGCAGCGGGGGAAGGCGTGTATCAACGCTTAAAGCACAGTCTTATAAGATAATGTTTCCAAAAGGATTGACTTAAATTTATATATTTTTCATGTTCTAAATCACTCTATTTTTATCTCTTGGCGAGTTTCTTGCACTGTTGATATTTATCTTGTTATTGATGAATGTTCAATGTGGCAGAAGTTTAAGTCCAGTCTATTTCTTCAAGTTATTTTTGCTTTAATGCTCGGCATTATTATTGGTATTAGCTTTCACGATTTTTCTTTAGCGTTAAAACCATTAGGAGATGGCTTTATTGCATTGATCAAGATGTTGATTGCGCCTATTGTTTTCTGTGTGGTTGTTCTGGGAATCTATGGCGCAAATGACATTAAAAAAATGGGAAAAGTTGGCGCAAAAACCATTTTATATTTTGAAGTGGTCACCAGTATTGCACTGATTTTGGGGATTGTGGTTGCCTATGTATTCAAACCGGGTGTCGGTATGAATATAGATATTACTCAACTAGATGCTAAGGACCTAAATGTTTATACCGAACGTGCACATAGTCTCGGTTCAGGATCAGATTTCTTACTCCACCTTATTCCTAAAACATTTGTAGATGCTTTTGCCCGTGGCGATATATTACAAGTTTTATTGATTGCGATTTTGTTTGGTGTCGCATTATTATTGATTCCAAAACATTTTGCTAAGCTGATTTGCAAGGCAATCGAAGCATTTTCTGAAGTGTTCTTTAAAATGATGGCTTTGATTATTCGTCTAGCTCCAATCGGTGTTTTTGGGTCAGTCGCCTACACCACTGCAAAATTTGGGGTAGATTCGCTAGTCCAACTGGGTTATTTAGTCTTACTGTTTTATGTGACTTGTATTCTATTTGTGCTGATTGTTTTAGGTGGAATTCTGAAAGTTTCAGGGTTGAATATATTCAAATTTATAAATTATTTTAAAGCCGAACTGTTGATTGTATTGGGTACGGCATCTTCTGATTCTGTACTGCCTCAAATCATGAAAAAGTTGAAAAATTTAGGGATCAAGGAATCAACCGTAGGCTTGGTCATTCCGACAGGTTATTCTTTTAATCTGGATGGATTCTCTATTTATCTAACGCTTGGGGTGATATTTATTGCACAAGCCTGCAATATTGATTTATCCATGCATGATCTACTGGCAATTTTATTGGTTTCTTTAGTGACCTCTAAAGGTGCGCACGGTATTCCAGGTTCAGCTCTAGTTATTTTGGCGGCAACTTTATCTGTCATTCCGAGTCTTCCAACCATTGGTTTGGTTTTGTTGTTGTCAGTAGATTGGTTTATAGGGATTGTACGCGCGTGTACCAACTTGATTGGAAACTGCGTGGCAACGGTTGCAATTGCGGATTGGGAAAAGGATATTGATCATGCACGTGCTCAAGCAGTATTAAGCCAAAAGGTTTAACTGCTGATTATTGCAAAGGATTGTCCGAGTAAATTGACATGTTCTGAATAAATACCATTTGTAATTTGCATGGGGATGAGATCTAGCCTATATTTTTAGTGGAAAAATCATCAAAGGAATGTGCAATGTCTCAGATCTCGCCTATATATCGTGGCAGTTGTTTATGTGATGGAATTCATTATGAGATTCATGGCGACATTGGCGAGATCATACAATGCCATTGTCAGCGTTGCCGAAAAGCCAATGGCACGGCTTATGCGACCAATGCACCGATTAGCAGTGCAGCTTTTAAAATTACTCAGGGTGAAGAGTTGGTTAAAAAGTTTGCTGCATCGGGCGTGTATCGCTGGTTCTGTGGTGAATGTGGCTCTCCACTGATCAGTTCGCGCGATGCACAGCCTGAGCTTTATCGCTTAAGAATAGGGACTTTAGATACACCTTTGCAGCAAAAACCAAGCATGCATATTTTTGCGGCTTCTAAAGCCGAATGGGATTGTATTGCCGATGATTTACCGCAATATGCTGAACGTCCCTAAATTGGACGTGTTGTTCTCATGATTTTTGCAACGTCTGATTTAGATGCCAATGAAATCTATCGCTTGCTGGTTGGAGGGATTACGCCTCGACCCATCGCATGGATTAGTACCCTGTCGGCAGATGGGGTTGCTAATATTGCCCCGTATTCCTTCTTTAATGTCGCCAGCTGTAATCCGCCTATTCTGTGGTATTCGCAGGTCAATCCAAGAAATGGGCAGGATAAAGATACCATTCGCAATTTGATTGATACACGAGAATGTGTGGTGCATATTGCCAATACGGCCTTACTGGAAAAGATGAATTTATCCTGTGCTTTATTGCCACCAGAGCAAAGCGAATTTGATTTTGCACAGATTGAGTCTGAACCGAGTCATGCGGTCGCAGCCTTGGCGGTAAAGCATGCGCCTGTGCGTTATGAATGCCTGTTAAGGGAAATCATTCAACTGAGTACGCTTCCATTAGGTGGAACAGTAGCTTTGTTGGATGTGAAATCGATCTATATTGATGATCGACTCTGGGATGGGCAGATGATTGATCAACAGCAACTTCAAAGTGTCGGCAAAATGGGTGGAGATTTTTATAGTTTAAGTACCGACTTGCGGAAATTGTCGCGTCCTTGAATGGTAAAAAATGAAAGAAAAAAGGAGGTGTTGAGCCTCCGTTTTATTTTGTAATAAACGCTTTAGGTGAAGACTTAATCATGATGACGTTTGGCTTGTGATGTGGCAACGCGTGAGTTCCAGTGACACATGATTTCTGTTACTGCTGCATCTAAACAGGCACCAGAAACTCCGTCACGCGCTTGTATGGATATGCCAAGTAAAAAGCTATATATGCTAGTCGCATAAGCAGTGATATTCGTATCCGCCGTTAATTCACCTGTATCCACAGCACGTTGAACGCATTGTGTAAATCTATCGTGAGTTGTTAGGCGATGCTGGGTTAAGAGTTGTTGAATGTGGATATTTTCGGGGGAACAGGTCGCCGTTGAAAGAACCAATAAACAGCCTTTTGGATGACTAGATTCGGTTTGCATTTTCACGGATTGGCGCAGGGTTCTTTCAATCGCTTCTCTTGGTGTAAGACTTTCATCCCAGAGACTGTTCGTGACCTGACCATGCGTTGCGATGTAATGCTCAATGACTTCTCGGAATAATTCTTCTTTGGAACCAAAGGCAGCATAAAAGCTAGGAGCACTGATACCATTGCCAATATTAGCTTTGAGCAGGGCCAAGGATGTCGAGTCATATCCGTATTGCCAAAATAGATGCATGGCCTGCTGAATTGCTTGATCACGTTCAAAGGTCCTAGGTCGGCCCATTTGTGCCATTTGATACTCCTTTTTAGATATATACTATTCGATACAAAAGTCGTTGACAATCAGAAATACTAAGCCTACATTTGTATCGATCGATACATATATTGGTGCTGACCCAAGACCCACTAACGATCATTATTTTTCCAGCTAATTAAGTCGGCTGAGTAATGAATTGGAACAGTACTGAATATCTGACTATGTTTAAAACAGGGATTTTTATAATGAATACACTTACAGGTAGAGTTGCTCTCGTGACTGGTGGAAGTCGTGGTATTGGTGTGGCTATTGCTCGTATGCTTGCGCAACATGGTGCAGATGTGGCGATTACGTATAGTCGTTCGAAGCAACAAGCTGAGGCTGTCGCTACAGAAATTCGTGCCTTGGGTCGACGTGTAGAAGTTATTGCTGCTGATGCGGTTGATGCCAGTCAGGTAATCACCGCGGTAGACATTACGGTCGACCGACTTGGACAACTGGATATTTTAGTCAACAATGCGGGTAATTTTCTGACGGGGCAGATAGATCAACTTACACTTGAGGATTATGACCGTACTATGTCGGTTAATTTACGAGCAGTTTTTGCCGCGACCATGCAGGCAAGCAAGTATTTGCCTGATGATGGGCGTATTATTTCGATTGGTAGCTGTCTTGCATCAAGGGCAAGTCGTGAAGGAATTAGTTTATATGCAGCCAGCAAAGCTGCCTTAGTTGGTTTGACTAAGGGGGTTGCGCGAGATCTGGGCAAGCGCGGAATTACAGTCAATCTTGTCCAGCCAGGACCAACCGATACCGATATGAATCCTGCTGATGGATCACATGCCGACGCTGCACGAGTGACTCTGGCATTGGCTGATTATGGACAACCTGATGATATTGCCGCAACTGTGCTCCATCTGGCAGGTGAAAGCGGGCGTTATATCACGGGTGCAGTGATTGATGTGGATGGTGGTTTTAATGCCTGAACAGGCGACACAGAAAGAATTTTGATAAATCAAAATGATAAAAAGGAGGTTAAACCTCCTTTTTCTTATTTTGCAGTCAGTGCTTCAGCTTCAAATTTGACGCCATCCCAGCCATGTTGCATAAACTGGCGGATATTTTGATGATCGGTGGCTTCTGGCGTTGCCAATACCGATGCATAATGCTCCGCAAATAAACTGAGCGTATCTGCTTGGTTCAAGCCTTCAATTTTGGCAAAGCTAAGTACTTTGGCACTGCCTTGGTTTTCAGTCGCAGCATTCGATTGTGCGCCATTCTGAAAGGCGGTTGGAGTATGTTGATAACGTGCTTCGATAAATGCCAATACATCTGCAAATTTTGCCGAGCCATCTTTCAGTTGTGCCAATAAGCTTTGAGCCATTTTTAAAATTCCATGTTGATTGAATCAATGGCAAGCATCATAACATTGAAAATGCAGAATAGAAGCTGGACGCGATTTGAACTGGACGTAATAGGGGCGGCAGTTTATGCTCAAACAGAGCATTAATTTATTGAATAATAATGAATAGACATCGTTTAAAATTATCAATATCCAACGCTATACTTCGGTTTTTAGCACCTATTTTAAGTTGTGGTTTGTTGTTACAACTCCGCCGTAGGATGATGCAACGACTGCCTTTTATGCGCTTGCAGAGTCAGGTCAGCAATGTAGTGTATTTGTCTTGGTTGGTTGATGTTGAGCAAGTACGTCTGCGCTATCCGAAAGATGTACCCTTATGGGAAAAAGATGGGAAAACCATTTTTACCATTTTGACTTATCAGCATCAGCATTTTGGATTCAGTTTCTTGGGGAAATTACGTCAGTTTATGCCTTCACCCAAACAAAGTAACTGGCGCTTTTATTTGAATGACTCACAGCCCAAGACCGTGATCTTTGAGCAGGTCGTGGTTGATCAAGTACTGTATGTTTTAGGAGGGCGTCTGGCCAGCGATGTAATGCCTGCACAATATGCTTCGACGTTTCAGCATCAACGGACAGAGCACCTGATTCATACAGAAATGAGTGTTGATGAACGTTATTCCTTAAAGAGTGATGTGCAGATGATCAAGAAAAAGCAATTACCTGATGCATGGCAACGGTTATTTTGCTCTTGGGAGGATGCAGTTGAGTTCTTGGTTGATCAAGACCATGCATGGGCGGAATGGGTTGATCAACCGACTCGAATGTCGCAGGGTGATATTCAGATGCCTGTACAGTTTCAGCAGATTCAAGCGGCTGAGATTCTGAGCTTAGAGGCCCCTCAATTGTTGCAACAATTCGGTTTGGATGAGGATGCCGAAGCGTTTGCTTTCGTGGTTCCTGCACTGGATTTTGCAGTGCTTGGTGAGCAAATTTTATCTCAGACGACATAAATTGTGGATAACTTGAGTTTTATACACAGTTGCTTGCAGCTTAAAAACAGCAGTTGAGTTGTCTAAAAATTATGTTATTTTAGAACAAAGGAGATGGCATTCCTCCTATTACAAACCGCCACTGTGGCTAATGATGCCTACGTTACCCTGAACAGGGGGCGTAGGTTCGTGCGTGCTCTGTTCCCATTTTGGAGTTCGCAGATGAAAAATAATCAAAAAAACGTTGATCTATCCATGTTAAATGTCGCTTTATCTCCTGCGCGATGTGTGGAGTAAGCCATGTATTATCCTTTACTCTCAATCGCGCTTGGCTCGGTACTTGGTGCATGGTTGCGTTGGTTCTTGGGTTTAAAACTTAATCCAATTTTTCCCAATATTCCTTTAGGTACAGTCACGGTTAACTTTGTTGGTGGCTTTATTATTGGTTTTGCAATTTCTTATTTTTCTCAAAGCTCACTGAGTCCAAATTACAAACTATTTGTGATTACAGGCTTCTGCGGTGCATTAACCACATTTTCGACCTTTTCTGCCGAGATTATTGCTTTATTACAAAGCGGTAAATTGGGTTATGCCTGCGCAGCAATTTTGATTCATGTAATTGGATCATTGCTGTTTACCATTTTAGGTATGAGCTTGCATCAATGGCTGAGTGCCGCTTAGCTTTGGAGTGATGACAATGAATGGATTTTTACTGAGTTTTTACACGGCACAAAACCGGACTTATCAGGGACAAATGATGAGTGAATGGTTATTGGCGGTGGCGAAGCAAATGAATTTGCGTGGCGCGACGGTACTGGCAGGGATGGAAGGCGTGGATCATCAAGGTTTATTTCATTCTGCCAGTTTTTTTGAGTTGGCTGATCGGCCCGTACAAATTCAGTTTGCGGTAAGCAATCAACAGGCGACGGAATTATTGGACTATTTGAATGACAAGGAAATTTCTTTGTTTTATGTCAAAACACCGATTGAATATGGTGTGGTGGGACAGGCCAAGCCGGATTCTTGAAAGTGAGGCATAAAAAAAGAAGTCTAAGTGGAGGAGAGATAGCCTTAGACTTCTAATGCTTACAGCCTAATGTGTGAAACTTAAATGAAAATTAAGCTTTGCGGTTAAAGCGCGCAAAGCGTTTGTTAAAGCTTGCGACACGACCTTCATTGCTGGCTTGGCGAACTTCACCTGTATAAAACGGATGTGAAGCGCTGGAAATATCAAGCGTCACATAGGGATAGACCTGACCTTGATATTCTTTGGTTTGTTTGGTCTGTAGTGTACTGCCAATTAAAAAATAGGCATCGGCATTGGTATCGTGAAACAACACTTGTTGATAAGCAGGATGGATATCTTTACGCATTTTGAATGACTCCTATTGTTAATAGAAATGTTATAACATAACAATATATGCCGTCAATCTTGTTCATTTCAAGTTTTGTTGGAAATTATTTGTAAACAATGAATCAGCGAGCATGAGATATAGAACTTTGCTTAAGCCATTTCATTTGTTAAAAGTTTGAATATGAAAGAAATAAAAATGCCAATCATCTGATTGGCATTTTTATGAAGTTTAGTTCGGGACCAATTCTTCAAATAAATCATTGAGATTGTCATGCACTTTGAGGTGAATAAGGTTCCAGTAATGTCCTGAAATGGTTCGATTAACCATCAAGGTATCTGGAGAGGGTTTAAACACATCCCAGTATTTCAGGGATTTTTTCACTAACAGCATGCCATCGTGATGCGATGAGTTCTTGGCAAAGTCATAATGGGTGCTTAGTGGGCGCAACAGGATTTCAATCCATTGCGTATACAGTTCGCTTGGAAATTTCTGTTTCTCCGCAATCGAATGCAGTTCAACCAGCAAATCTTCAACCTGAGCAATATCCTCTTGGCGCGCTGCATTCACCAGTGCTTTGAAGTGCTGAATGATTTCAGGGGAAAGGGTTTTAACACTGCCATAATCATAAATAATCACGCTGCCATCTTCGTGGAAAGCAAAATTGCCTGGATGTGGGTCACAATGGAAACGCTTCAAGAAAAACATTTCCTGTCCTAAAGCGCGAATCAGACGACGACCAATTTGATTACGTGTTTCAACCGACCATGTGCTGGCGGTTTCAATGGACTCACCCTGCTCAAGACTGAGCGTGAGTACACGACGTGATGAATAGTCTTTATACACGGTTGGGATGATGATTTGATCATCCAGCTTTTCATGGAAGGTTTTAAACACTTCTAGGTTTTGTGCTTCAATTTCATAATTCAGTTCGGCAGATAAACTGTCTTGGATTTCCTGAAACAGTTGATCTTGCAGCTTCTTATCAATTTTTAATACACCCATTAAGCGTAAAGCCAGACGAACCTGTTTTAAATCACTTTCACAAGCTTGATCTACACCAGGATATTGCACTTTCACCACCACAGCCTGACCGTCTGGTAGTACTGCACGGTGTACTTGACCAATTGAAGCAGCAGCAAAAGGCTCTGTTTCAAAGGAACTAAAAATCTGGTTTAAAGGTTTGCCCAGCTCTTTTTCAACTTGTTGCTGAATCGCTGCAAAAGGCATGGCAGGGGCTTGGCGTTGTAGTTTGGCAATCGCCTTTGCCACTTCTGGTGGGAAGATATCTTTATATTGCGAGGCAATTTGCCCGACTTTCATCACCGCACCTTTCATTTCACCTAAGGTATCGGCAATTTGTAAGCCGATATCTTGGAACAGTTTGCTGCGTGCTGCATTTTTTTGTTCTTCATCTGCGGTGAGATTGCGAATGGAGTTGGCAACACTTTTGCTGGCAATACTTGCGGTCATGCCAGCCAGTTTAAAAAAACGCTTACTGGGAGAGCTTGCATGTTTTGCCATATGTGCTTGACCTCGGATGATCCAGTTTCAAAGTGATGCTTTGATCATAGGCGACAAAACTTAAATTGCCTATACCAAAATGTTAAGTGATGTAAGCATGTCGTGAAGGGGGGAGCCTTGATGGGCGTATCAAGGCAAGCGCAGCATCCGTGCTGCTCTGAATCAATAATGCTAAATGCGGGTTAATTTTTATAGATTGAGATTTGCACGCTGTGCCAAACGTTTATTGTTTAAATATAAACGGCCGATCAGTAGCACACAGGCAATCGTTAAGCCAATAATCAGGCCGAGCCAGACACCAGCAGCGCCCCAAACAGTATAGCGCGCAAGGTATAGACCGATCGGGAAGGCCACCACCCAATACGCCATTAAGGTGATCCACATCGGCGCTTGAGTGTCCTGCATGCCACGTAAGCACCCAGCGGCACTGACTTGCCATGCATCCATCAGCTGATAAGCCATCGCGAACCAGAGCAGGTACATCGCCACAGGAATAACATTAATATCTGTGGTATAGATAGCCACGATATAGGGACGTGCAAGCACAATGAGTGTCATGGTCAAGGCAGCAAAGATTGTGGCCGTAATCAATCCCACAATTTGTACTTGACGCATTGCATGCCAGTTTTGTTCGCCATAATACATGCCAACACGAATCGTCAAAGCAATGGCTAAGGACAGCGGAATCATAAACAGCTGTGAAGTAACCGAAATTGCAATCTGATGAGCTGCAATCGCATTTTCACCCAGTGGCCCCAGTACAATCGCTCCAGTACTGAAAATGCTGACTTCGAAAAATACCGCCAGCCCAATCGGTAAACCCAGTTTTAAAATGCGTTTAATCCAAACAGGATCAATTCTTTCCCATTTGGTGAAGATCGGTGCCTGTTGATAGGCTTTTGCTTTGGAAATATAAATGGCTAAAGTGATAAACATGAGCCATTGCAGGATCGCTGTTGCAAAGCCACAACCTGCACTGCCTAATGCTGGAATTGGCCCAAAGCCATACATAAAGATAAAGTTCAGCGGAATTAATACCAGTAAAGCAATCAAGCTAATGGCTGTGACAGGGCGTGGATGTCCCAATGCTTCAGAATAACTGCGTAGTGCCGCATACATCATCACTGCAGGCATACCAAAACCAATTGCATGTAAGAAAAGGCTTGCTTTGGGTATTAAACTTTCAGGCACGCCAAACAGGGACAGAAACATGGGCATACATTGCAGAATCAACATGGCAACAACACCAAGAATCACCGCAACCCACAAAGACTGGCGCGCAATGGTTGGAATTTTTTCGGGTGTTCTTGCACCACGCGCCTCAGCCACCAACGGTGTTGTTGCCAACATGATTCCGGCAAAGAGCAGCATGACTGGAATCCACAATCCAACACCAACTGCGATCGCAGCCAGATCCGTAGCAGAAAGATGACCAGCCATAATGGTATCGATTAAACCTAATCCAGCTTGGGCAAACTGTGTAATCAGAATTGGAAACATCAAATGAAATAGCTGTTTGAGCTCAAAGCGCTTGGTTGTGGCATGGGACACAAAAATTACTCTTATTAAAATGGGGGAGAATTAGCGTTGTAATGTGAATAACACACCAATAAAAATCACAATACTGCCCAGTAGGCGTTGCCAGTTAATGGGTGTTTTGTCTGTACCTAACCAGCCAAAGTGGTCGATGAGCATGGAAATCACCAATTGTCCAAAAATCACTAAACCTGAAAAAGTTAAAAATCCGAGTTTAGGTGCAGTATAAATGCTCATACTGATTGCATAAACCCCAAGGCATCCACCTAACCAGAGAAACCATGGAATTTGTGAAAGTTCAGTTAAACTGGGTTTGTCTGCACCTTGGAAATAAACCAACAGGGCTAGAATAATCGTTCCAATACAAAAGGAAAGTAAGGCGGCTTGTAGGGGAGAGTTAAGATACTCTCGGAGCTGTGCATTGATTGCCGTTTGAAAGGCCATTGCTATTCCAATCCCTAAAGCAAGCGGCAGAATAAATAGCAGTTGGCTGGAAATTTTCATCATATTATCGGTCTAATTGTTCTTTATACTTTCAGTCTAACTGAATACCTAGGGGATGATAAGTTGTATACCGTATTGAAGCTGCAACTGTACCGAGTCGAGTCATGTTAAAATAATCAGGTTCTGTCATTGAGCTTGTATTTTGAGTCTGTTAAATCCTGCAAATATCCCACTGTCCTTGTATATCCATATGCCGTGGTGTGTACGTAAATGTCCTTATTGCGACTTTAACTCACACGCTGTCCCTGATGGGCAATTGTCACTGGATTTGGAACAGCAATATCTTGCTGCGTTAGTGGCTGACTTTGATACGCAGATTGAAATGGCGCAAGGGCGGTCTATCCACAGTGTATTTATTGGTGGTGGTACGCCATCACTGATTTCTGCACAAGGTTATCAATGGTTGTTTGATCAACTCAAAGCACGTTTAGACTTTGAAAATGACTGTGAAATTACACTGGAAGCCAATCCAGGGACGGTTGAGCATGATCCATTTGCCGATTATCTGGCGGTGGGAATTAATCGTTTATCACTCGGTGTGCAAAGTTTTGATCCTGAACATTTACAACGGCTAGGTCGTATCCATTCTGCCAATAATGCATTAGATGCGATTCAGCAGGCACGTCAAGCAGGCTTTGAGCGCGTTAATGTTGATCTGATGCATGGTTTACCCCAGCAAACAGAAGAACAAGCCTTAACGGATCTTAAATTGGCTGTGGAGCAGGGTGCAACACATATTAGTTGGTATCAACTGACCATTGAGCCAAACACGGTTTTCTTCCGAACCCAACCTGTATTGCCTCAAGATGAAGTTTTAGAACACATTCAGGAGCAGGGTGAGGCATATTTAAAAGCCAAGGGTTATGTCAATTATGAAGTTTCAGCATGGCGTAAGGAAAAGCCATCTGCGCATAATTTAAATTATTGGCAATTTGGTGATTATCTGGCGATTGGTGCAGGAGCACATGGCAAAGTCACCCGACCAGATGGGATTTATCGTTTTCAGAAAACCCGTTTGCCGAAAGACTATTTAGCCAAAGTGCCAGCTGAGCATGTACAAATGAAACGGATTGAAGCTGAGGAATTGCCGTTTGAGTTTATGATGAATGCCTTGCGTTTAAATCAAGGTGTGGCTGCTGAATTTTATACTCAACGTACTGGGCTTGCGTTGGAAGATTTGAATGAGACCTTGCATCAGTTGCGTGAGAAAAAACTGCTCATTGCTGATCAGGATCGAATTGCCTGTACCGAGCAGGGGCATATCTTTTTAAACTCGGTGTTAGAGAAATTTTTATAATTCAATGGTTGTAATGCTTTAAGCAAGGATGCTTGAAGCCATTCAAATCAGTCTGTCATTTTTCTGAAAGAAATTAGGCAGACAATAAAAAAGCCTCATCATTGATGAGGCTTTTTAGAATTTGGTGGGTCGTCCGCGATTCGAACGCGGGACCAACGGATTAAAAGTCCGCTGCTCTACCAGCTGAGCTAACGACCCTGAAAGAATTTTAGAGTAACACTCTAAAATTGTTGCAAGACAAGCAAAGCGCGTAGTCTTACAAATCTTGATAACTTTCGGTTATCAGTCCTTTTCAGGATTATCAAAACATTAGATGGTGGGTCGTCCGCGATTCGAACGCGGGACCAACGGATTAAAAGTCCGCTGCTCTACCAGCTGAGCTAACGACCCTAAGCATGTATTTCAACAAGCTTCGCAAGAAAAACTAATTTGTTCTAAATGCGTCTTCGTTTTGATGTTGCGTATTCTAGCAACTTATTCAGCTAACACAAGAGGAAATTTAAAAACATGTGCATGATTGTTTATAAAAAGCACGATTTCCTCTTGTTTAGCTAAAAAATAAACTAGAAACGGTATTGATAGCTTTGAATATTATCAAAGATCTCAGTATTTACATCACTATAGCTGCTTGCACCGGGTAATAAAACCAGTAAACGTTCAGAAGTTTTGCTTGGATTAAAGCCGTCTTCTTTCAGTTTATTCTTCTGGTATTTAAATGTACCTGTGGTTTCAACTTTCTCTTGAACACGTAAGAAAACAGGAATGGCATAAGACGGTAAGCACTTTTTAAACACATTGACCATGTCACTTAAATCCGCTTCATTAAGTTCTGCACCATCAACCAAAGTAATCGCTGCCATACCTGCGCGACCATTGGTATTTGGAATTTCCACGCCATAAACCACAGCCTCTACGATCTTTTCATATTCGCAGACCATATTTTCAACTTCTGTGGTTGAAACGTTTTCACCTTTCCAACGGAAAGTATCTCCTAAACGGTCCACAAACTGCGCATGGCGGAAACCAATATCACGAACCAAGTCACCTGTATTGAAATAGGAGTCACCTTGAGTAAACACATCTTTCAAAATCACAGACTTGTTCTTTTCAGGATCGGTATAGCCATCGAACGGTGAACGGCTGGTGATCTTACCAATCAGTAGACCGACTTCGCCTGTTTTCACTTTCTTACAGTGACCTTTCTTATCGCGGACTAATTCATTCTTCTCTTTGTCGAATTCAACGATTGCATACGGCGTTGGGGAGAAGCCAACCGTATTATCAAAGTTAAAGATGTTGCTAAAACCAACGTTGCCTTCGCTTGAAGCATAAAGTTCAAGCACTTCTTCGACGCCAAAACGTTCTTTGAATTTGCCCCAGATATTCGGACGCATGCCATTTCCGATCATCTTGGTCACACGATGTGCACGATCCTGTTCTGTTGCAGGTGCATCGATGAGATAACGACACAGTTCACCGACATAACCAATCGCAGAGGCATTAAATTTCTGTACATCTTTCCAGAATGCGCTGGTTGAATACTTACGACGTACCGCCAGTGTGGCACTGCCTGCAATCACACCACACCAGCACACGACTACACCTGTTGCATGGTAAAGCGGGAGAGTCACGTACATCACATCATCTTTACCTAGATTCAGGATATGACCATAAGTGCCATATGCCAATGTCCAGCGGCTATGCGTGAAAATAACGGCTTTTGGTAAACCTGTGGTACCTGAAGTGTAGATATAGAACAGTCCATCTTTACCTGTCACGGTACGTGTGGTGGATGGATTGAATTTTGGGAATTGATCAATTTGTTCGGCAAGGTTCAGGTAACCTGCTGGTGCCGTTCCTGCATGTTTACGGGTTTCTTGATCGGCAAACCAGTGGAAACGATCTTGAGCAACTTTTAAGTCTTGGCGTGCTTCATCAATTGCAGCGCGAACTTCTTCCCCTGCAATGACTGCAATTGGATTGACCAGATTAATACTGTGCGCGAGTACCTTACCGACTTGTGAGGTATTCACAAGCGCAATCGTGACCCCAATTTTTGCCAAAGCAACGATAGAGGCAATCAGTTCAGGACGGTTTTCTACCATCACTGCAATCACATCACCTTTCTTTGCCCCAAGCGATAAGTAGTAATGTGCAATCTGGTTTGCCCACTCATTGAGTGCTTGGTAACTATAGCTTTGATCTTCAAATAACAGTGCGATGCCTTGAGGGTTACGCTTGACTGCTTTTTCAAAGGCAATACCTAAACCAGCAGGAGATGTTGGCGTTCGCAAATATGCTTGTTTAAGACCATTGAGGATATGAGGTACTTTAGTGATGAAGTTAGGAAGTCGAGTAGCGACATCACCAAGGGTAATAATATCGGTCTGCGTAGTTTGGCTCATATCAATCCTATTTATTTTTCGATCAATCCAAGAAATGGCTATCCGTTAGAACACAACCATTCACACCATTTTGTTAATGCTGTTTTGTAATGGTAAGTGCCTAGAGCAATCAACCTAATTTGACAAAATAACAAAAAAGCCTAGTCATCGAAATGACTAGGCTTCGCCTTATTCAGTGCAATTTAGCAAATTACTCACTCAGCTGTGGTCTTTTTTGGTGGACGTCCGCGTGGACGACGAGGAGGGCGGTTCGATTTCTCTTTTTCCGCTTTCGCTGCTTCATCATCCAATTCTGTTTCTGTCGTAGTTGTTGCTTGTTCAGCTTTTTCAACCGTTTGAGCAGGTTCAGCAACTTCTGCAACAGCTTCGGTCACGGTTTCAACTTCAGCAATTACAGTAGGTTCGACTGCTTCAGCCTCAACTGATGCAACTTCTACAACAGTCTCTGTACTGGCAAGTTCTAAAGGTTGTTGCTCTGGTGCAGTTGCTGCTTCTGCGACAACCGCATCGTCTGCTTGTTTCACTTCTTCTTTCGATTCAGTCGTTTCTACAGGAGCTGGCGTTGCATTTGAAGCAACATGTGCTTCTTTTGCCTGCTCCGCAGCCATTTTCGCTAAACGGCGACGTTCACGCGGGTCATTGGCAACACGAACTGCCGCTGCATCCGGTGGTGTTAATGCTAACACTGGTGCAGGTTCAGCTTCTTCAGTTGGCTTCTGAGTCGGAAGTTCAGCATCACGTGTGACAGGACGTTTGTCTTCTTTAACGACGGTTTCAGTCACTAAACTATTTGCATATTGTTCAGCGAACTTTTGTAAAGCGCGGTTAAAGGTGGTGACTAAGCCGAATTGCTCAATCAGGATTGTGCAATCATCACCATAGACATGACGAATCAAGCTACCCAGCGTATATTGTCCCAACGTAGGCGTCTGCGACAGTGCAACTTTTACTGTAGCCGTTTTCGGTGCAGTTTGGTGGTTGCGCTGACGACGACGTGAACGTGGATCATTGCTGGCACGTTGTGCAGGTGCTTGTGCAGTTTCTTCAACAGGTGCTTTTTCAGTAGTCGCTTGTTCTACTTGAGCTGGCGCAGGTGTTTCAACTTTTTCTACAACAGGTTTTGCTTTTTCTGCTTTAGCCGCTGGCGCTGTTGCCTGTTGTGCATTTAATGCAACAATTTCACTTTGACCTTGATCAATATTCACAACAAGCGCTGTGTTCATTGGTTCACTGCGAGGTGCATCGACCACATCCACTTTAACCTGTTGTGGATTTACCACAGCTTCAGGTGCAGCCGTCGGTGTTTCATTTAACACACTCTGGTCACGATGGCGATTTGGTCGATTTGGACGTTGTTGGTTACGGTCACGACGTGGTAAAGGCGCAGACTCATTTCCTTGAGCAGCATCATGATGCTGTTGCTGGTTTTGAGATTCTTGTGGCTGTTGACGTTTTTGTTGACGTTTTAGCTCACGTTGCTCATGGCGCTGTTCTTGGCGTGACAGTTGGACCACTTCTTCATGCACTTGATTTTGTTGTTCATGCGCATGTGCATGTTGCTCACGTTGTTCTTTGTGCTTGCGCTTCTTCTGGTTTTGGTTCGGACGATGTGATTTCTCGTCTTTCTCAAAGCTTTCACGTGCTTCTTGTTTCACAGGGTTTTGTGAAATATAAGCATTGTTTACAGTTGGCGCAGTAACTTCAGCGATTGCTGGTGTATTGACTTGGCCAAACTGACCGCGGCTCACCGCACCGTTATTCACCATTTGTTCAATCGCGGCTGCTGCATTTTGTGCAGAACGAGATTGATCGGTGGTTTGTGCTTGTTTTTGAACAAATAAGTTCTCTAACCAAGCGCAAGGACTTGCTGACTTTTGCGTGCTTGCTTGAGTTTGTTTTGCTTGCGCAGCATGTTGCTGAGCCGCTTTCTTCTGTGGTGCAGCAGCTTGGTTTTGTGCAGCAGGTGCATGGTGATGCTCTGCATCTTCTAAATGCCAGTCTGAAGATTCATAGCCCAGTTCTTTTTCGCTTGAACGGGTGGCTTCAGTACGTTCATAACTAGAAGGGGCGAAACCATCTGGATTGAACTGGATTTGGTAATGTGGTGTTTCCAAGTGCGGGTGAGGCAATACGGTAACACGTACATTTGAGGTTTGCTCTAAGTAAACTAGGCTGTGACGTTTTTCATTCAATAAGAAGGCTGCGATTTCCACAGGGACTTCGACTTGAACTTCACCTTGACGTTCACGTAAAGCAATTTCTTCAACCTTACGCATAATCGAAAGTGACAGTGAACGTAAGTCACGTACCATACCCGTGCCATGACAGCGTGGGCACACGTAGCCAGTCGCTTCTTCTAGCGAAGGACGTAGGCGTTGACGGCTCATTTCCATCAGACCAAAACGTGACAGTTGACCGAATTGGATACGTGCGCGATCACTTTGCGTTGCTTCACGTAATTTCGCTTCAACCATACGCTGGTTACGGTCTTTGGTCATGTCGATGAAGTCGATCACCACTAAGCCACCAATATCGCGTAAACGAAGTTGACGTGCGATTTCTTCGGCTGCTTCCAAGTTGGTATTGAGCGCCGTTTCTTCAACATCATGACCGCGGGTTGATTTCGCCGAGTTGATATCGATCGATACCAATGCTTCGGTTTGGTCAATCACGATTGAACCACCAGAAGGAAGTTTTACTTCACGTTCATAAGCCGTTTGGATCTGGCTTTCAATCCCAAAATGAGCAAAGAGTGGCTCATTCAAGGTATAGGTTTTGAGTTTGTCTAACTGACGTGGCATTACTGCTTTTACGAAGTTATAGGCTTCGTTATAGGCTTGCTCGCTATCAATCAGGATTTCAGCCACGTCATCACGTAAATAATCACGGATTGCACGGGTCACCACACCAGCTTCTTGATGAACCAGCATTGGTGATGGACCAGAACCTGCTGAACCTTGGATTTGAGCCCAAAGGTCGAGTAAGTGTTGTAAGTCGAGTTGTAACTCTTCTTGTGTACGGCCAATACCTGCAGTACGAACGATCACGCTCATGCCACGCGGTACATTTAAAGAAGCTAAAATTTCTTTCAGTTCTTCACGCACTGAACCCGAAATTTGACGGCTAATACCGCCACCTTTTGGATTGTTTGGCATGAGGACCAAATAACGACCCGCAAGTGAGATAAAAGTAGACAGGGCAGCACCTTTGTTGCCGCGTTCTTCTTTTTCAACTTGAACCAATAATTCAGTGCCTTCAGTGATGAGTTCACGAATATTTGAAGTTTGACGAGGGTCTGCTTTGAAATACGAGTTTGCAATTTCTCGCATCGATAAAAAGCCTTGACGCTGTGCGCCGTACTCAACGAAAACCGCTTCTAAAGACGGTTCAACGCGAGTGACATGACCTTTATAGATATTTGATTTTTTTTGTTCGCGAGTACGATTCTCTAAATCGAAATCGTAAAGACGATTACCAGTGATAAGTGCAACGCGAACTTCTTCGGCGTGGGTTGCATTAATCAACATACGTTTCATGGGTGTGACACCTAATAGTGATGCACACAAACAACAAGCCCAATATTTTTGAGCAAACATCAAATTGGCGCGATCAAGACTCAGAAGCAACGTTGAGTAGGAAGCTCTGAAACCACTGACTGTAAATATCCAGCTGGGGTTTTGATACGGTTATTTCGATGTCGGCAATACTGCTTCAATCTTGAATCCGTTGATATTTCATGTATGTCTTACATCTGTGAAATATCACTAGATCCGACATAATCAAAGTTTCCTGTACGCTTCACTGGCGGGTGAGCGGTGCATTGGATGGTGACTTTCACTGTCATTAAGCATTGAAGTCGATCCATCTGGAAGTCTTGATACGGAATGATCATCGTATCTCTGCTTAGCAGTTCCAATGCATCAACGCTTTAGCCTGAATGCGACATCAGGGAGCAAATTGTCTGATGTGGATCAGTTTACGTTTAATAACCAGCAAATTGCTGGCGACATATTTTTTCTGAACAAACTGTATGTGCATATGCACAATTAAACGCAACAGTTTGCCATTTTGCCGATATAATAAGCCTTCGGCGTCGGCATAATTCTTTAGGACCTATCCGAGTTGTTGGTGAATATCTCATCGATTAAAAATTTTATCTAAATAAAATTTCTGATTTGATGCTCACTTACGGTGGTATCCGTGCGCTGAATATATCAAACCTTGCGGCATCTGCCTATGGGCTAAGTTTAGGTTTCTTGTGAAATAACTTAGCTAAATGATCATTTTTTAATCATATTTAACAAATCTTGGATTAATCGAGCGTATGAATTCTACACAACAATGGCAAAGTGTCACTTGGTTTGACGTGGATGAGCATCAAGACGGGCAGCGAATAGATAATTTTTTATTTACCCGATTAAAAGGTGTACCGAAGAGTCGAATCTACCGTTTGGTTCGTGAAGGACAAGTACGCGTTAATAAAAAAAGAATAAAAGCAGAAACACGTTTGAAGATTGGCGACCAGATTCGTGTTGCACCAATCCGCTATGAACAAAAGGATGAAACTGCGGCACCAGTGAGTGATAGCGTAGCACAAAGTCTACTCAGCCGTGTGGTATATGAGGATGAAGGGCTATTGGTCGTTAATAAACCGTCAGGGATTGCGGTGCATGGCGGTAGTGGCGTGGCCTATGGCTTAATCGAAGCCTTGCGTGCCGCGACAGGTAAAAAATACTTGGAACTGATCCACCGTATTGACCGTGATACTTCTGGTTTGGTGATGATCAGTAAAAAGCGCAGTACTTTAAAGCTGCTACAGGATTTACTGCGCGAGCATAAAATTCAAAAAACTTATGCGGCGATTGTCAAAGGACAAGTCAGTTTGGATCAGCAATTGATTGATGCACCCTTATTGCGTTATGAGCTGGCCAATGGCGAACGTCGTGTCCGTGTCACCAAAGACGGTAAGCCGAGTAAAACCGATTGGAAAGTGGTTGAACGTTTTAAAGCCGCGACTTTGGTGCATGCATCACCGTTATCTGGCCGGACCCATCAAATCCGTGTACATGGTCTCAGTATTGGTCACCCTTTAGTCGGGGATGATAAATACGGACACAATACGGCCTATACCGGTCCAGAAGCCCGCCGTTTGTGCCTACATGCCATGCGTTTAGACATTCCCAACTATCCAAGCATTGAAGCGCCAATGCCTGAAGATATGCAACAGGTGATCGATCAGTTGAGAAAGCAGAAATGAGTCAAAATATTGAACTGGTGATTTTTGATTGGGATGGCACCTTATTTGATTCGGTTGGGCAAATCGTAGCAAGCTTGCAATATGCAGCACAGCAATTTGAACAACCCCTGACGGATGAAGCTGCAAAAAGCATTATTGGCTTAGGTTTACCTGAAGTCATGCAAATCCTGTTTCCGCAAGTTCCGCATTTACAGCAAGATATTTTGCAATGTTATGCAGATCATTATGTGGCAAACTCGAAAGGGGATGCGTGGTTTAGCGGTGTTGCAGAGCTGCTCGCTGATCTAAAACAGCAGGGCTTAAAGCTCGCTGTGGCAACTGGTAAAAGTCGTAAAGGTTTAGATCGGGTTTTGGCACAAACCAATAGTGATGAGATCTTTGATATTACCCGTGCAGCCAGTGAAACTAAATCCAAACCAGATCCATTGATGCTGCAGGAAATTTTGACTGAGCTGGATGTCGCTGCTGATCGTGCTGTTATGGTGGGCGATACCAGTTATGATCTAGAAATGGCTCAAAATCTGAATATGCCGCGTATTGGTGTGAGTTATGGTGTACATAGCATTGAAACCTTGCAGCAATATCAACCCTTGGTCATCGCGCATAATGTGCAGGATCTACATGCTTATTTGCAAAGTGTGCTGAATGTGGCTGCTTTGACCGAGAGTTAATCAATCTAAATTATATGAAACGACAATGATGGGAGTGTTCGCCTTCCCATCATTCATAATAACAATAGGGACCATATGAGTCGTTCAATCCGTTTGCTCAATCTATTACAGCTACTTAGAGAATATCGCTATCCTGTGACCGCGCAGGTGTTGGCAGAGCGTTTACAGATTAGCCAGCGCAGTGTCTATCGTGATATCGAAACTTTGCGTGAGCAGGGTGTTTGTATTGATGCTGCCGCTGGATTAGGGTTTCAACTGAAACAAGATTTTCTGCTTCCACCGATGACGCTGAATGAAACCGAGATCGAAGCAATTTTTTTAGCGCTGAATTGGTTGAGCGATATTCCTGATTTGGCTTTGAAATCGGCCTCAACTTCGGTGTTGGCAAAGCTCAATGCAGTACTGCCTGAGCATTGTCAGCATCAACTTGAACAAACCACTTTAAGATCGATCAATGTCTGGTTACCTGTCGATGAAACTTTAGTGGAACAAGTGCGTTTGGCCATCCGCCAGCAGTTAAAAATTACCGTAGATTATGCCGACGAACAACAACGGGTAAGTTCTCGTATTTTGTGGCCATTTGCGCTAGGTTATTTTAATGATCGAATCGTATTGGCGGCATGGTGTGAGCTACGTAAAAGTTTTCGTCACTTCCGTATTGATCGAATTCGAGCGCTGAGCTTAAGTCAGGAGCTTTATCCTCAATTCAAACAGCAATTATTCCAACAGTGGTGGGCACAGGAAATGTGCTGTGAGACTACTGACAAAAACTGACAATCAAAACAATTACATTGAAATAAGAATAACTCACCAAGGAAATATCAAAATGGCACTTAAACTTTATACCAATAGTTTTTCGCGTGGCGTCGTTGTTGACTGGCTGCTGATCGAGCTTGGCATTGAATGCGAACGTATCGAGGTTGCCTTTCAAACTGAGATGAAAGCGCCTGAATATTTAAAAATCAATCCATTTGGCAAAGTACCTGTTCTTGTCGATGGTGATGTGGTGGTGTATGAACTTGATGCAATTTGTGCTTATCTGGCCGATAAATTTGCAGACAAAGGCTTGGCACCTGCACTGAATGATCCAAAACGTGGTGTTTATTATCGTTGGTTATTCTTTATTTCTGGGCCTTGGGAAGCTGCTTCAACCAATAAAATGCTCGGTGTCGAGGTGAAGCCTGATCAGAAAGGCTCTGTGGGGTATGGCGATTATCAAGATGCCTATAACGCCTTTGTACAAGGTCTCAATGAAGTTGATCCCTATTTATGTGGTGAGCAGTTTACTGCTGCGGATGTCACGGTTGCTGCGATGTTATTTTGGCAGCTTAAGATGGGCGATATTCAGTCTCATCCTGCGATTGAGCACTATTTAGAAAACATTAAACAGCGACCAAGTTATCAGAAATTTGCTGAATTTTTTAGCAATGCCTAAGCCAATAGGCTTTACTTAAAGAATACGGAAGCCGATTGATTCGGCTTTTTTATTTGTGAGGAATTCAGTGCGAATTCAAATGGGCGCTATCTAAGTCAAATATATGCCGAATTTCTTCTAGGAATTGTTGTGTGGCAAGGTTCGATGCATTTTTGGGGTAAGCCATGAAAACATCGAGGCAGGGCAGCGGATGATGCAATGATCTGACGACAATTTGGTCGGTGGCTAAGGCTTGGATATAGGCCGGTAAAATGGCACAACGCTGCCCAGAATGGACCGCTTGAATCGCTTCGGCAATGCTATTGGCTTCATCTATGCTTTGAAAATGAATCTGCTGCTGTTTGATGTATTGGGTAATGATTCGTGCCAAAGGCAGAGACAGCTTGTGGGTTAAAATGGTTAGGGCTAAACCCTGTAATTGATCAATGTTGATCTGTGCATGCTGTGCCAAAGGATGTTGTTTCGGTAGCATAAACACCAAGGGTTCTTTGAGTGTTAATTGACTTGTAAATGCTTCATTTTCAAATTTTTGATTAATAAAGATCAGATCTAAGTCACCTTTTTTCAGCAGATTGATTTGATCGCTTTCTTTAAGGTTAAGCGTACGAATTTGCAGTTTGGGCAGGCGAACTCTTAAACGTGGCAAAATATAAGGGAAAATGCGAATTTCAGCAGAGGGCACAAAACCAATTTTTAAACATTGTACTTTGGCTGCAGCAACCTGTCGAGCCATGGTAATGGCTTTGTCTGCTTGAGTGAGGGTTAAACGTGCTTGTTCGAGAAAAACTTGGCCTTCGTCAGTTAGCTCTACTTTGCGCTTGGTCCGATGCAACAGTTGTACACCAACATCATCTTCGAGATCTTTAATTTGCTGGCTGAGTGAAGGTTGCGACGTGTGTAATTTAAGCGCTGCTTTACTGAAACTGAGCTCTTCAGCAACGGTAATGAAATAGCGTAAATGACGTAATTCCATAAGACTGATCCAAATGTGTCTTACTATTATTTTAGTTATCATGATGGGAATATCATGTTGTTGGCGCATTATATCTAAGCTTATTTTATATACAATATGCTTTTTTCTAAAATATAAGAAATAGCGCAAAAGCTGAGGTTTAGCCCTTGGCTCGAATTGTCATTGTGCGTTATTAGTTCGGTAAAATTGTGTTGACTCTATCATAGAAAATCAGCATAACTAACAAGCTTATGTTAGGATCAAAGACCGATTATAGTGATTTGGAATAAGACGAGAATCCTAAAAAAATCATTATGATTTGAAAGGCTATCGCATTAAAAAATAGTCCATGACCTAAACGGTATACCAAACCATTCACCTCATGCGATGAGATTCCACCAAAGAAGACGTACATGAAAGATAAGCCGACATTAACCTATCAATTGCCGACACAATCTTGCTTGAGCCATACTTGGGGGAAACCTCCTTTTCCACATGAGGCTTCTGATCATTGTGGCATTGACCGTTTTTATAATTTACAGAAACCCTTAACACCATTTGATCGTAAAGGTTTGCTCAAATGGCTGGCGACCCGTAAATCATCGACATGGACGGTAGATCGTTCGCATGAATGGAATATGCGGAATCACATGTTGGAACTTCCGCAGAACCGCCCGCATGCAGATATGAATGATTGGCAAATTTGGTTTGTCGGTCATGCAACAGTTCTTATTCAAATCGGCCCTTATAACTTTTTAACTGATCCAGTTTGGTGTGAATATGTCAGTCCGAAACAGGGCAATGGTCCACAACGTGTTTGTCCTGCTGGCATTGCTCTAGAACATCTTCCAACTATTCATGGCGTGTTATTGAGCCACAATCATTATGATCATATGGATCTGGCGACTTTAGAATGGTTACATCAGAAATTTGAAATGCCAATTTATACGGGCTTAGGCAATGGCTATTACCTACCTAAGCACTTACATGTGATTGAAATGGATTGGTGGCAGGAGATTCCGTTTCATGATGAGTTGAAGATCGCTTATACACCTGCGCAGCATACTTCTGGGCGTGGAGTGCGTGATCAAAATAGAGCACTGTGGGGCGGTTTTTCCTTGCTTGCTAAAACAGGCCATTGTTTCTTTGCTGGGGATACGGGCTATTCCACGCACTTTAAACAAATCCATGAGCGTTATGGCGATGCGCGGGTGGCGTTATTGCCGATAGGTGCTTATGAACCACGCATGCTGATGCGCTATGTGCATATGAATCCACAAGACGCATTTCATGCCCATTTAGATTTGCATGCCCACCGTTCTTTGGCGATTCATTATCGAACCTTTCAGCTGACGGACGAAGATCGTGATGCCCCTGAACATGAACTGCAGCAAGCCATGAAATCCTCTTCAAAATTGGTGAATCCGTTTTATTGCATTCGTGAAGGGCACTTTATTCGTGCTTAGCGTTTTGTAGAGCTTTGATACTCCATAGTGAAATCACAGAAAGGCTCGCAAGTGCAATATTCATGACCACAGGATTAAAGGCTTGATAGATCTGATTGGGATAAATATATAAAACGAAAATAAATAACCCAATCAGGCTGATAATGCTGAGCCAATGTAAATACTTGTGAGTTAAAAATAAAAATAGACTACCAAAAATGATCTCGGCAATGCCCGACAGTGAAATCATCCACGGAATATAGGGGGCTGCAATATTGAGTTGTTGCCAAACATAGTATTCACCTTCAACCTGAAATATCAGTTTGGGAATCAACCCCTGATAAATCCAAAGCACTGCAATAATTAACTGACAAAACCTTAAGATCTGTTGAATGGTCTGGTTCTGACTATTCATGTTAAGACCTCATCCAATAGAAAATGCTGCTGAGTTTCAGGCGTCACTCGATAGCACTGTTCGGTTTGACCAAATAGGCGGTAGCGATTTAAGGCGATTCGACGATAAGCAAAATCTCGGATGGTTTGAGGCACAAGACGGGCATATTTCAAGCCGCGATAAGGGGAATCCAGTCGTTGCATAATGCGTAGAAAGGCGGTCGATTCGGTATAACATTGACCATTTTCCAGTAAGACCATTGTTTCAAAATGATCAGTAGGGAGATGACAATAGGTGAGGAGTTGCTGTCCGATATTGGATTGCACTGAAACTAGTTTGAATTGGCAGTGTTGATCATGCTTGATCATAAAATCTGCCCATGCTGAGCATAGTACGCACTCTGCATCAAACAGGATGATGTCATGACTTTGGATAAGGTGTTCTAATGATTTCAGCATATTTATTGTTCTAATGGGGGGTGAATAAATTGTCCCTCAACTGCATTAAAAAAGCCATCCGAGGATGGCTTTAAATTTCAATATTTAAGGTTTACAGAAAGCTAGGTAAATGACGGGCTGGATCGGTTTCACGAGCAGCTTGAGCATCTGCAACCGTCATGCCTAATGCTTTCGCTACGCCTTCACCATAAGCAGGGTGGCATGCATAACAGTTACGGATATGACGATATTTGATGAAGTCCAAAGCATCACCCATGGCACGTGCTGTATTGCCAAATAATGCATCTTGTTGTTCAGCTGTCATCAATTCGAACAAGGCACGCGGTTGACTGAAATAGTCATTGTCATCTTCACGATAATCCCAGAAATCAGCATCGCCATTAATTTTCAATGGGGGCTCTTTGTACTGAGGCTGCTCTTGCCATTGACCGAAGCTGTTTGGCTCATAATGTGGTAAGCCACCATAGT
This sequence comes from Acinetobacter higginsii, assembly GCF_000369525.1. Classification (GTDB taxonomy): domain Bacteria; phylum Pseudomonadota; class Gammaproteobacteria; order Pseudomonadales; family Moraxellaceae; genus Acinetobacter; species Acinetobacter higginsii. Next base: position 88,372 of record NZ_KB850070.1, on the reverse strand, counting down.
TGGCGTCGATACGGCCTTGACCATCGCGGTGGTTACTATGTACAGGGCAACGTGCGGCGTTGACTGGAATTTGTTGGTAGTTCACACCGAGACGGTAGCGTTGAGCATCTGCATAGTTAAACAAACGCGCTTGTAACATACGGTCTGGTGAAACACTGATACCAGGTACTAAGTTACTTGGTGCAAAAGCAGATTGTTCCACATCTAAGAAGAAGTTTTCTGAATTACGGTTAAGTTCAAATTCACCAACTTCAATCAATGGATAGTCGCCGTGAGGCCAAACCTTGGTTAAGTCAAATGGGTGATATGGAACTTTCTCGGCATCTTGCTCTGGCATGATTTGTACGAAAAGCGTCCATTTTGGATAGTCTTGACGTTCAATCGCATCGAACAGATCACGTTGATGACTTTCACGATCTTGGCCCACCAATTCGCCAGCTTCTGCATCAGTTAAGTTTTTAATTCCTTGTTGCGTTCTAAAGTGGAATTTCACCCAGAAACGCTCATTGGCAGCATTAATAAAACTATAAGTATGGCTACTAAAACCATGCATATGGCGGTAGCTTGAAGGAATACCGCGATCAGACATCACGATCGTCACTTGGTGTAATGCTTCTGGAAGTAATGTCCAGAAATCCCAGTTATTGGTTGCACTACGCATATTGGTTTTAGGGTCGCGTTTTACCGCTTTGTTTAAATCTGGGAATTTACGTGGATCACGTAAGAAGAACACAGGGGTATTGTTCCCGACCATGTCCCAGTTACCTTCTTCAGTATAAAATTTTAAAGCAAAACCACGGATATCTCGTTCCGCATCTGCTGCACCACGTTCACCTGCAACTGTGGTAAAGCGAGCAAACATTTCAGTTTTTTTACCGATTTCGCTAAAAATTTTAGCGCGGGTATATTGAGTAATATCATGGGTTACGGTGAATGTACCAAATGCACCTGAACCTTTGGCATGCATACGGCGCTCAGGAATCACTTCACGGACAAAGTTGGCAAGTTTTTCATTCAGCCATAAATCTTGGGCTAATAATGGTCCTCTAGCACCTGCGGTCATACTATTTTGGTTGTCGACGACAGGTGCGCCGAAGTCAGTAGTTAAGTGGCTATAAGGACATTTTTTATCGTCTTGGCTCATGTTCTATCTCCATCAAGATGACCCGTGAGTGAGGTCACCTCAACTGTTTGACCGTTCAAAGATATGAATGTTTAACTGTCTCATGCGCAAATTGGGTATCGAAACTTCGGATGCCTAAGTGCGATTTATAATGATCAAGTTCCCATCCTTTGTATTTTTACTCTAGGTTGATGAAAGCTTTTTTTCCAATGGATTAAAGTTGATGTCATAAATGCTTTATTCGATTGAAGCTGTCTAAATCTTAAACATGAACTGTACTTTTTTGAATGTTAGATTTGTTAAAAAAAGATAAAAGATAACGAAAAAATAAAGACTTACTGCTTTGCTGGGTTTTAGTTGAAATTGAATCTAGTGTTTGTTTTGGAAAGTGAGAAAGACATTGGTTGTTTTATAAAAGGGCCTGTTTTACCTGTTGGAGTTATGTAAAAAGTCCTCAATTGATTTCTCTCATGGTTTTTGATGTATCTTAAAATTGATTAATTTACTCAGTGAGTACAGTTAAAACGACGGAATTTATTCAGCATACTTTGCTTGTTATCTAAAAGCAGATGCTCAGTAGTAAATATGTAAACCCTTAAGATTTTTACGTTTGCTATGTTATTTTGTGCTTATCTTTGAAGAGATTAAAAAAATGAAAAAGTTAGCATTGAGTTTCGGGTTGTCTTTAACTGTTTTAGCAGGTTGTACTTCCATGCCACAAAAAGATGAGACTAAAGCAAATTCCTTGAAGGTTGAGTTTGTTGGGCAAGGAAATTATGCGGTCACGCAACAACAGGGTACAGTAAGCTTATATGCAGTAGATAGTCAGATCGCAGATGTCCCAGCGACTTTGATTCAACAGAAAAAAGTTCAAATCTCTCAGGTCCCATTTGCGGTTGATTTTACTGTGCCTGCAGATCACCGTAAGCTTATTCAGCCCTCAGTTCGGGATGATGCTAAAATCAAATACTATGTGACTTGGGAATCGGATGCCAAGAATTTAACTGGCAAAGATGCGATTGTGATTGATTATGATCGTAAATTTCCGAACGTGACGTTGAATGGCGGAAAACAACAGATTTACCTGCGTTCAGCAAAATAAGCATATGTATTGAAAAAGGGCGATCTTGTTGAAAGTATCGCCCTTTTTTATGTTTGGTCTTATATGGAAATGTCTCGTTTAGACATTGAGCATACGATTGGATTTGACCATATCGGCAAGACCGTGAGTCTTGAAATAATGTTCAAGCCAACTTTTAATCACCAGTGGGTTGTTCATTTGTAGAACATCATCCAACAGTTTCTTAGCATCAGTCATTGGGACATGACAAATCGCTTTGCGTACTCTGAGAATATTGCTTGAACTCATCGAAAGGGTGTTAAAACCCATTGCCATTAATAAAATTGCAGACAATGGATCGCCCGCCATTTCACCGCAGACGCTGACTGGTTTCTGATGGATATGACAGTCTTGAACCAAACGTTTTAGTGCACGTAGTACCGATGGATGGAAATGCGAATAGACGTTGGCCACATGCGGGTTATTCCGATCGACTGCCAGTAAATATTGGGTTAAATCGTTTGAGCCTACCGAGAAGAAATCAACCAGTTCGGCAAATTCATCAATCTGTAAAAGTACACTTGGTACTTCAACCATAATCCCGATTTTAGGTTTGGTAATCTTGACCTGTTCTTCTTCTTGTACCGCAATCCAGTCACGTTCTAACAGATACAGTACTTCTTCCACTTCACTGACACTGGTCACCATTGGCAACAAGATATGCAAATTATTTAGACCAATACTGGCTTTCAGCATGGCACGAATTTGCGCAGAGAAAATTTCAGGATGATCAAGGGTAAAGCGTATGCCACGCCAACCCAATGCTGAATTTTCTTCTTCAATACTGAAATACGGTAAGTCCTTGTCCGCACCAATATCGAGGGTGCGCATAATCACAGGTTTGTTGGCAAAATGGCTTAATTGTTGGCGATAGATGGCACGTTGTTCTTCTTCGCCAGGGAAGCGCTCACGTAACATGAATGGAATTTCACTACGATATAAGCCAACACCTTTGGCACCTCGTTGTACACCACGGACCACATCAATCATCAAACCGGTATTGACGAATAAAGGAATCGACACGCCATCTGGGGTAATTGCATCTTTGGTTTCGTATTGCTTCAAATCTTTGGCGATTTGCTCTTCTTCTTTTTGTACTTCTTTATAACGTTGACGTAGACGACGCGGTGGATTGACGAAAACACGGCCTTGATAGGCATCTACAATCATTTCGATATCATCCAGTGTGGTGATTGGTAACTCGGTTACCCCCACCACAGTTGGAATGCCCAAGGCGCGTGCAACAATCACCATATGTGAGTTGGCCGCACCCTCAGAAGTGACAATCGCCGCAATATTATCCACGGGTAATTCCACCAAGGCTGCGGTGCTGATCTCTTCGCCAATCAAAATGCTGTCCGGACTGAGTTCACGATGACTAGTATCGTTTTCTTGCAAGCAAGCCAAGATTCGGCGCCCAAGATCTTTCAGATCAGAAACACGTTCACGCAGGTAGTCATCTTCCATTTGTGCAAATAACGCGACATGTTTGTCGATGACTTTGCGTACCGCACCCTGTGCCCAACTGCCAGCACGAATATGGTCTTTAATTTCACTCGGTAGTGCATTTTCATCTAACATACGTAAAAACACGCTAAATAAGGCACGTTCTTCCGACATGAGTGAATCTTGCATTTTTTCATCTAGGGATTGAATCTCTAAACGTACTGCAGCAATGGCTTGATCGAGTAATTCTAATTCGTCACTGATGTCTTCGGCTTCACGGTCAGGAATTGCAGCGAGATCAGCAGGGGGGTAAAGAACGATGGCACGACCTAAGGCCACACCACCTGCACCAGACACACCTTGGAAGGTTTTATAGCTCGGGCCATTGCTGGGTTTACGGAACACATCAATATTTCCCACAGCATGTGCATGAGCAATTACACCTGAGAGCTGTGCACAAAGTGTGACCAAGAATGATTCAGCGGCTTCGCTAAAGTCTTGAGACTCTTTATTTTGAACAACCAGCACCCCCATTACCTTACGGCGATACATCACTGGAACGCCAAGGAAGGAGTTGAATAGCTCTTCACCTGTTTCAGGTAAATAGGCAAAGCGCTCATGTTTAGGGGCATTGTCTAAGTTAACGATTTCTTCACGTTGACCGACCAAGCCAACCAAACCCTCACCGACACTGAGTGATACGGTGCCAACCGCCTCTGGTTTTAACCCTTTAGACGCCATCAGTACATAACGACGATTACGCTCGTCCAATAAATAAATTGAACAGACATCCACATGCATGGCATCGGCCACATGATTGACCATAATGTCCAAGGAATCATGCAAACTGACGGACGCATTGATTTCTTGCACAATGCGTCTAAGCGTGTCGAGTTGCATGTTTGACATGGATGTTTACTCCAATTTATTGAATCGTTATAGGCCTAGTTATAACAGCTCTGTTGCCAAAAATCATTGCTTAAAATGATGATTTCATGACAATTAGCGCTGAGGTAGTTGTAAACATAATTCCATCATAGCTTTACGGTAAACATCACGTTTGAAGTTGACCACTTGACCCAATGGGTACCAGTAACTCACCCATTGCCATTCATCGAATTCGGGTGGGTCTGATAGGTTTAACTGAATATGATGCGGCGAGGCCGTTAACTTCAGTAAAAACCATTTCTGCTTTTGTCCAATACATACCGGATCTGAATCTGACCGAATGTACCGATGTGGCAAACGATAACGCAGCCAACCTTTTGTTTGCGCTATAATTTGGACGTGTTCGGGCAATAAACCGACTTCTTCTCTCAGTTCACGAAAAAGTGCCTGTTCAGGGGTTTCACCAAATTGGATCCCTCCTTGTGGAAATTGCCAAGCATTGTGACCAATGCGTTTTGCCCATAAAACTTGTCCGTCATCGTTTGCCAAAATGATCCCGACGTTGGGTCGGAAACCTTCTGAGTCGATCATTTGGCTACCTAAATTTTGTCTATATCGTTGACTTTGATCTCGGGGACAGTCACTCTTTTGTCCAACTCGAAAAAGGTCAAAGTAAAATGTTTAAAAATTGCTATGATCTTAACGAATTTCTATCGACTAGCGGTGATAGATTTACATTTTTTTTCTTAATTTTCAGTTTAAACGAGAAATTCTATGCAATTGGCTTTGTTTGATTTAGATCACACCCTGTTAAATACTGACTCTGATCACTCTTGGGGTGAATTTTTAGTCAATGAAGGTTTAGTCGATCCAGTCCATCATCGTCAAATGAATGACAAATTCTACGAAGACTATAAAGCAGGGCAACTTGATCCGATTGCTTATAATGAATTTGTATTCGAATTCCTGACCAAACACGACAATGCCTATTTAACTGAGTTACATCAGTTGTTTATGCAGAAAGTCATTCGTCCGCAGATGCGACCTAAAGGCTTCGATGCGATTAAAAAACATCAAGATCTTGGTCATGCCATTGTCGGTATCACCGCCACCAGTGACTTTATTACCGCACCGATTTTCCGTGAATTTGGCATTACCGAGATTATTGCCACCAATGCAGAAGTAATTGATGGTCAATATACAGGCAAGGTGGCAGGGATTCCGTGTTATCAAAAAGGCAAGCTCACGCGTCTGGATCAGTGGTTGGCTGGTCGGTCCGTGTCTGAGTCATGGGCCTATTCTGATTCAATTAATGATCGTTTCTTGCTTGAATATGCCACCCATGCGATTGCGGTCAATCCGGATGATCGTTTAGAAAAGCTAGCGCAACAGCAGGCTTGGGACATTCAAGACTGGTCGATTTAAAGTTTTGATTTGCTGCCAAATATGTCTTGATGAAATGGAATATTTGGCAGTGCTTTAATCACGCTAAAAAATTAAAAAAATCATTATCCTATTCATTCAAATTATTGCTATAACACTACTGGATTTATAGGGGGTGTTATGACAAAACAACAAATCAAATTACCAAAACAACTCTGGACCGCAGAGAGTATTGATCTCACACGACATAGCTATCAAGGCAAGTTATTGAGCAAAAGCGAAGGCTTTCAATTAGGTAAGACACAACGAAAAAAAGTTCCACGTGAAAACTTAGCTCAACTTTCAGTACGTCCCAAAGGCACCACGGCGTTAACGCTTTATGATTGGAGCAATCAAGGACGCCTAGCACAATTACAGCCGATTCGTGCCAAGCGGATGAGTGTCTCGCCGTTTACGTTCTATCGTGGTATGCCCGCACTGATGCTGTTTGACCAAGCATGGGAACAACACAATTCAGGTTTGTTTCAGCAAATTTGTGGCGATTGCCATTTAAGCAACTTTGGCGGTTTTGCCAGTCCTGAACGTAACCTGTTATTTGGCATCAATGACTTTGATGAAACCTTGGTTGCGCCGTTTGAGTGGGATTTAAAACGCCTAGTGACCAGTTTTGTGATTGCGGCCAAAGACATTGGTTTGGGAGAGCGCAGCGGCTTAAAAGCCATTAAAACCATGCTGAACAGCTATCGCAAACACTTGCTAGAAAATATGGCCTTATCCCCATTGCAAGTTTGGTATGAAAAGGTCGATGCCACTACTTTATTAGAAAATACCGAATGCCGAAAACTCAGAAAGAAACGTGCCAAGCATCTAGATTCAGCCCAAAAGCGCAATGCGCATTCGGTATTACCCAAGTTGACCCAACAAGATGATGCAACCGGGTTTAGACACTTTATTGATGATGCCCCTTTACTGTGGCACCCCAAAGCGGATGAACCATTTGCTGAGCAAGTCGATGAGTTTTTTCAACGCTATCGTAACTCATTGAAATATGACCGACAGGTATTGTTTGATCGTTATCAGCGGACCGATGTGGCACTCAAAGTGGCGGGGGTTGGCAGTGTTGGAACCCGCTCAGCAATTGCCTTATTTGAAGATGCAGACCGTGAACCGCTGATCTTACAAATGAAGGAAGCCAATCCTTCAATTCTCAGTCCGCTGTTTAAAGATAAGGTTGCGCATGAAGGCGAGCGGGTGATTCATGGTCAGCAATTGATGCAAGCGGCCAGCGATATCTTCTTGGGTTTTTCCAGCTTGAAACAAGATTTTCATGTCCGTCAGTTACGAGATATGAAAATTTCGGTCGATCTTGCCGATATGGATGATGAATATTTCTATGAATATGCGGAAAGTTGCGGTCTCGCTTTAGCCCATGCGCATGCAAAAGCCGGTAATGCCGATGTGTTGATGGGGTATTTAGGTGAAGGTAGTACGATCGTTGAGGTTTTACAGAATTATGCGACCCAGTCAGCTGAGCGTAATTTCAATGACTACCAGCAATTCATGAATGCCGTAGCGGATGGTCAGATTCAGCTCGCTGGCAATGATGCCCTTTAATAATAGGTCTGTGAGTACAGACATAAAAATAGTCATGATTTGAGAGAAAAAAGACAAAATGTTTAGCAAAATTATGTCAGGCTTGGGCCTGCAAGGTGTCACGCTTGAAACCCGTTTGTTTAATTCAACCTTACAAGCAGGGGAGACACTACGTGGTGAGATTAACTTTAAAGGTGGCTCAACCGATAAAGAAATTAAAGGCCTCTATCTGCAATTAATGACCATGGCGGAGGTAGAGTCGGGCGATCATGAATTTAATCAGCCTTTGGTTTTGGATCAATGGTTAATCAGTGCTAATTTTTCATTGCCAGCAAATCAATCGCACAATATTCCTTTCACCATGGAAATACCGCATGAAACACCGATTACCGAAGTTTCTTGCCGCCGTAATGGAACACGGGTCTGGATCAATACCCGTCTGGATGTAGATTGGGGCGTGGACGCAACGGATCGTGACTATTTAAGCGTCCTGCCAACACCAGCCATGCAAATGTTTTTACAAGCCATGCAGCAATGTGGATTTGTATTATCCAGCGTGGATGTGGAAAAAGGCCAACTGACTGCGCATAATTTTAGATCGACCATCGGCTGCTATCAAGAACTTGAATTTGTCTCTTCGCGTTTATTCAGTGGTTTTAATGAGGTGGAGGTATCTTTTGTAGCTGAACCACACCAAACCCATGTCATGCTTGAGGTTGATCGCCGTCACCGCTCAGATCAATTATTGTCGATGACGATTCCACACCACCTCTTGGATGTTCAGCAGATGGCGCAGCAAATTCGCCGTTTATTGCAGATTAAATAATCTTGATTAAACCTCCCTACTGGGAGGTTTTTTGTCATATTAATGTCATCATTTATTTTTAAGATCACTGTATGAAAATAAAAATAAATCAGGAAGCACAGACTTCTATTTCAATCGATGCATTACTGCAATTAAAACGACAACAACTCAGGATTAAAATGCGATGGATCGCTCTCCCGCTGTTCGTCTTGATCTTGATGTACAGTTGGCAGCAACAGCTTTTTACTGCTTGGGTGATCTTACCTTTACTTTGGACGTTGATCGTGCTGAATCTGACCTTGATTGCACGTTCCAGATCGAAAAAATTACAAACGATTGAGCAATTTAAATTCGATCCGATTTTTTGGCATAAATTCAGATTCTATTATCCAGAACTGGGGCTAAAACAACGGCAATTGATCGAAGCTGGATTTAAGGATTATTTGGCATTGCATGTCATGCAAAAACAGGCCTATGCCATGCCCTCGCATGCAGTTGATTCGTTATGGCATGTGATGTTGGAGTTCCCAAAGCAGTATCAAGACTTATGTGAACAGATACTCGGTCGGCAGTTACATCATAGCCCCTATGATGCAACGACTACGTCTCAACAGCAAACCAAACAATTGTTTGAAGCATGGCGAATGAATTGCACGTTGCATGCTTTCCAGCCAAGAAATGCCCCGTTGTTACCGAGACTATTTGCCATTGATCAGGCCTTAAACTGGCAGGATGGGCAGTATTTTAATTTAGAATTGATGACCAAGGATTATGCACAATATTTGCAAGCTCAGTCGTCGTCATCCTCTTCGAGTTGTGGAAGTAGTAGCAATAGCTGTAGTAGTTGCAGCAGCTGTGGTGGGGGCGGTGGAGATTAGCAGATGCCACTAGCCTACATGCATCATTCGAATCAGTTCTTCAGCCGCTTTGGATTGGATCCGTGCGGGATGCCAAACCATACCCAGTTGACGCTGCATATCTAGTTTTAAATCAAGTTGTTTTAAATCTTGATTGACCAAGGTTTTGGGTAACACAGACCAACCTAAACCAATTGACACCAGCATTCTGATTGACTCAAGTGGATTATTGCTCATGGTGATTTTTGGTTTTAAGTTATTTTTCTCAAACTCTGAAAGGGTAATTTGGCTGGTATAAGTTTGTGCTGCTGGTAATAGGCTTGGATAGGCAATCAAGTCTTCCAATTTAAGCTGTGTCTGTTGAGCCAAGGGGTGGAAGGGAGCAGCCACGAAGACTAAAGGGTCATTCCAAATGGTCACGTAATTGAGACGATCATCCCCAACCGGTGGTAAGGTTAAAAATGCCAGTTCCAATTCACCTGCCAAAACTTGTTCATGGGCTTGTTCTGAGTCGACAAAATGCACATCCAAGGTAACTTGAGGATAGTGCTGTACAAAGTTTTTAAGGGGTTCCGCTAAATGGTGTAAGCCAATATGATGACTGGTCCCTATTTTTAAACGACCTTGGACCTGAGCTTGTTCATGACTTAAGGTATGGTGAATTTCCCCTAATTCATTTAGCCAAGTACGAACTTTAGGCAATAGAGAATGTGCTGCATGGGTGGGCTGAATGCCCCGACCCGCAGATTCAAATAGTTTGACCCCAAAATAGTCTTCTAAGCTATGAATCCGTTTGGTGACTGCGGGTTGGGTAATAAATAATTGTTCTGCTGCGATGGAAATTGAACCAGTTTCCATCACTTTTACAAATGCTTCAAAAGCAGCGAGGTTCATACAAGCTTGTCCAAGGAGATTTTAAAATTAGTTTTATAAGCAGTATTTTTGAATTAGAAATAATTCCATACTTTTTCATGAAAGAAAAAAGCAAAGGCTTGTACCGTTGGTTCAATTAAACTTAAGGTAGCTGCCATGAGCCAATTGCCTGTAATAAGGTAAGCAACGATCATCGCAACACTAATATGCATGATGTAATAACTCAAGGTTTTTTTCAAAGTCCGACTATTGTTCATGACAAATTGTTGAATATTTGACATCTGTTTCACCCTACAAAATCTCTATTTAGTTAAATAATAATCATTATCATTTAAAATGTAAAAAGGAAATTTCAATTCAGGACGATTGGATTTGTAAATGACCAGCTTTGGAGAAGAGATTTGAGGCAGAATTTCCATCTATACATTGGCTATTGCTTAATTTTCATAATTGTTTAATATTTCTTAATTGTTATTGTATTAAATATTCTTTATATTAATTTCATTATAAAGAAACTTATAAAAAATGGATTTGATTTTTTTAATTATGATTGAGTTTTTTAGAAAATTTGACTCTCATTTTTAGGTTAAGTATATGATTTTTAAAATTTATTTAAAAAAACTTGTAAAGGGGTTTTATATACCAGAGTGAAGAGGTAATTAGAAAAAAAGTAGGGTGAGATCGCTTGACGTATTGTAAATAAGATTGTGACTTAACTACTTAAAATGAAATTAAAATTCGATGAAATAGAAGAAGTAGGGTTCTGTAATCTGTTTCAAAATTAAATATACATAGAGTTAATATTTGATATGTCTACAAAATTTTTAACGGTGTTATGCCTTAGCACTGTGTTATTTGCCTGTACTAAAGAAATGTCAGAGAAGCCAGATCAAGCATCATTAGATACCACAAAGAAAAGTATCATTGATAAAAAAGAAAAGCTTGCACCAGAAGATGATTCGACATTAACTGGCACTCCAGTGCTTGGATTTAAGTTAAGAGATTCAACGTTTGATTCTGTTAAAAATCGGTTGATGAATTACTCAGTTGGCAACGAATCTTATGCTGGTGGTGGAATTCTTGCGAATGATGGTTCTGGTTTTGATATTGAAGGATTGTTTGGAACACAATTTGGTTTTGATCAAAAACAAAAACTTGTCTATGTATGGATGGGACTAAAAGAAATAGACCATATGAATCACACAACATATAAAAAAGTTGTGAATTATATTCAACAAAATGGCTATGTCATAATTGATGAAAAAAAACCATTCGTAGGAAGTAGAAGTACGACATTTAAAACACCTAATCAAGAAATTGTTGTGGTCAGTTCACCGCATATGGGTGGTTTTAAAGTTGATGTTGAGTACATGACGGAACTGTTTCTCAAACAGCGGAATGACGTCTTACAGCAGCAGAAATCAAATCAAGAAACTACAGAAGCAAGAAATTTTTAATTAAAGAAAAAATATAAAGGTGAACGTAAATGAAAATCATTGGGTTGGGCTTATTGAATTATTTACTGTTATTGCTCATTGTTCTAGTAGTTGCATACAGCCATAACTTTAATATTATATTGGATATATTTTTTGCACAATTTTCAAGTATTTTAGTTACTTTATTTATTAGTACCTTAGGTATTATTAAAGGGCTAAAAACTTATCAAGCTACTTTAATATTATTGATTACTCAAATTACTTCTTTGCTCAGTTGGCTAGCTGCTATGATTTTTCTTAGTTATTTTGAAATTTCGCTATATAGCACAACGGCTTTACTTTTTGATCTGATTCTTGGTGTTATCACAGCTATTACTATTTGCTTTTTCATGTTGGAAAAGTTCTTAAATATTGATGAGAAAATGAAAAAGATACAGTGAATTGGAATGAAATTTGAAATAAAGTAGTTATCAATCAAGCTACTTTATTTCATGTCGTAGATATGGGGACTTAATTGATCCTTGTAGAATGGCAATACATTCCTAAAAGTTTGTTAATTTATAAAAATGATAAATTAGATTTATGTGAGGCGATTGCTATAATCAATTCAAGATGAAAAATACCCAGACCAATGGCAAGCACGATGGAGGGCGACGACATGGTAGGCAAGACCTTATATGACAAATTATGGGATGACCATTTAGTAAAACAACGCGATGATGGTTCGAGCTTAATTTATATTGATCGCCATTTATTACATGAAGTGACCAGTCCTCAAGCGTTTGAAGGCTTACAGCTTGCCGATCGCCAACCTTGGCGTTTAAGTGCTAACGTTGCAACACCTGACCATAACGTGCCAACTTCTAAAAAAGAGCGTGAACAGGGCATTGCAGGGATTGAAGATGATACCTCTCGAATTCAAGTACAAACCTTAGATGACAACTGTAAAACCTTTAATATCGTTGAGTTTGGGATTAATGATATCCGTCAAGGGATTGCTCATGTGGTTGGCCCAGAACAAGGTTTAACTTTGCCGGGCATGACCGTGGTCTGTGGTGATTCGCATACCGCAACACATGGTGCTTTTGGCTGTTTGGCACATGGTATCGGAACGTCGGAAGTGGAACATGTATTGGCTACACAATGCTTGGTACAGAAAAAATCGAAAAACATGTTGGTTCGTGTTGATGGTGTATTAGGCAAAGGCGTGACCTCTAAAGATGTGGTGTTAGCCATTATCGGTAAAATTGGGACTGCGGGCGGTACAGGTTATGCCATTGAGTTTGGCGGGCAAGTGTTCCGTGATATGTCAATCGAAGGCCGTATGACCGTATGTAATATGGCAATCGAAGCGGGTGCTCGTGTTGGTATGGTTGCAGTCGATGACAAAACCATTGCCTATGTGAAAGACCGTAACTATGCACCAAAAGGTGAGCAGTGGGATCAAGCAGTTGAATACTGGAATACCTTACATTCAGACGAAGATGCTGTATTTGATGCCGTAGTGGTATTGAATGGCGCAGAGATTGAGCCTCAAGTGTCTTGGGGAACTTCTCCAGAAATGGTCATTCCTGTTTCACAGGCAGTACCAACCTTAGAACAAGCCAAAGATGATGTACAACGCAATGACTGGACTCGTGCTTATCAATATATGGGCTTAACTGCTGGTCAAGCTTTGGCCGATATTCAGTTAGATCGTGTTTTCATTGGCTCATGTACTAACTCACGTATTGAAGATATCCGAGCTGCTGCAGATGTTGTGAAGGGGCGTACAGTTGCTTCAAGTATTAAGCAAGCAATGATTGTTCCTGGTTCTGGTTTGGTGAAACAGCAAGCCGAACAAGAAGGTTTAGATCAAATTTTCTTGGCAGCAGGTTTTGAATGGCGTGAACCAGGCTGTTCAATGTGTTTGGCGATGAATGCTGACAAGTTACAACCCGGTGAACATTGTGCTTCAACCTCGAATCGTAACTTTGAAGGTCGTCAGGGCAATGGTGGGCGGACGCATTTAGTGAGCCCAGCGATGGCAGCGGCAGCTGCAATTGCAGGCCATTTTGTTGACGTTCGTTCATTCTAAGGGAGCAATATCATGGAAAAATATACTGTAGAGCAAGGTATTGTTGGGCCTTTAGACCGTGCCAATGTCGATACCGATTTAATCATTCCAAAACAGTTTTTGAAATCGATTAAACGTACGGGATTCGGTGATAACTTATTTGATGAGTTACGCTATTTAGATGAAGGCTTCTTAGGTCAAGACATTAGCAAGCGTCCAAAGAATCCTGACTTCGTGTTAAATCAACCGCGCTATCAAGGTTCAACTATCTTATTGGCACGCACTAACTTTGGTTGTGGTTCAAGCCGTGAGCATGCGCCATGGGCATTGAATGAATATGGCTTCCGTACTGTCATTGCGCCGAGCTTTGCCGATATTTTCTTTAATAACTGCTTCAAAAATGGCATGTTACCTGTGATTTTATCTGAACAGGTGGTAGATCAGTTATTCAAGGAATGTGCGGAGAATGAGGGTTATCAACTTACGATTGATTTAGAAGCTCAGGAAGTACGTACGCCTGCAGGTGAAGCATTTAAATTTGAAATTGACCCATTCCGTAAACATTGCTTATTAAATGGTTTGGATGATATTGGCTTAACTTTACAAGTGGCAGATGATATTCGCGCTTTTGAAGCTAAGGCGAAACAAGCACGTCCTTGGGTGTTTCAAGACATCCAAGCATAAGTTTGGGTGCAAGAAACCAGATTGGGTTTTAGACATTTTTAACATAGGCATAGCGCAGAGATTGAACTCTTGTTAACATGCTAGCGGATAATATTTTGCTTACATGTTAACAAGACATGAGGACTGGGCTTGAATAATGAAAAGAAGACTCGCTCGCAGTATTTTACTGTGTCTAGGCGCTACGATGACTTTGACTGCGTGTCAAAATGCACCCAATGTGGTGGATCAGGTTCGTATTGCACAGAACACATTGGAAACTAAGGCGGACAACACAACTTTATATTGTTCAGGTGTTGAGAATTGTGAGTTTGAGCGAATTGGTGACATTGCGGTCATTGATGCAAAAACTCATCGGATTAGCCAACAGGCGATGGAACGCGGCATTGTACGCTTACATGGTTCAGTATTTAGCCGCAAACAGCAGGTCTATTTAAGCGTACCAGCCAAGCAATATGAAGTCGTCATTCGTTTCTATCCGATTTCTCCTGATCGTTCTGAAACTTTCCATGTGATTCATGCATTTAAACCGCATGTGCGCTATACCTTTAAAATGTACCGAGACCGAACACGTCGTTCAGGCAGTTTACTTAATGTTTCTGTACCTGATCCATTGTGTGTAGATTTACAGCAAGAGCAACACACCATTCGCCGTTTCTGTCGTCCATTTGACGTCAGTACAGGTCTTGGTGAGTTTGTTGAGAAAAAGGTTTAATAGGCTCGCAGTGTTATCGCTGCACATAGGAAAATTGGAAAAATAAATGTCGAAGCATATTTTAATTTTAGCGGGTGATGGCATTGGTCCTGAAATCGTAGCAGCTGCTGAAAAGGTTTTAACCAAGGTCAATGATAAATTTAATTTAGGTTTGACATGGGAACATGGTTTGCTCGGTGGTTCTGCAATTGATGCACACGGCGAACCGTACCCAACAGTGACCAGTGAACAGGCGAAAAAAGCCGATGCAATTTTATTAGGTGCAGTGGGTGGTCCGAAGTGGGATAGCATTGAGCGTTCAATTCGCCCTGAACGTGGCTTGTTAAAAATTCGAAGTGAACTCAATTTATTCGCCAACTTACGTCCTGCGATTTTGTATCCACAATTGGCAGATGCATCTAGCTTAAAACCTGAAATCGTTGCCGGTCTTGATATTCTCATTGTTCGTGAGTTAACGGGTGGGATCTATTTTGGTCAGCCACGTGGTATTCGTGAACTCGAAAATGGTGAAAAGCAGGGTTATAACACTGACGTCTATTCAGAAAGTGAAATCAAACGCATCGCCAAAGTTGCTTTTGAGTTGGCTGGATTACGTGGTGGCAAGGTCTGTTCGGTGGATAAAGCCAATGTACTTGAAGTAACGGAATTGTGGAAACAAACCGTCACTGACTTGCAGCAAGCACAGTATTCAAATATTCAGTTGTCGCATATGTATGTAGATAACGCAGCAATGCAGTTGGTACGCGCACCTAAGCAATTTGACGTGATTGTCACAGGTAATTTGTTCGGTGATATCTTGTCTGACGAAGCCGCGATGTTGACGGGTTCAATTGGTATGTTGCCATCTGCTTCATTAGATGAAAATGGCAAAGGTATGTATGAACCATGTCATGGTTCTGCGCCAGATATTGCAGGTCAGAATATTGCCAATCCATTGGCAACAGTGCTTTCAGTAGCAATGATGTTGCGCTATACCTTCCGTGAAGAAGCAGCAGCGAAAGCAATTGAAGATGCGGTCGGTCAGGTGTTAGACCAAGGTTTACGTACTGCCGATATTATGTCGGAAGGTATGAACAAGGTCGGTACTGATGCGATGGGTGAGGCTGTAGTTACAGCATTAAACTAAGCCTTGCAGGCTATAAAAAAACGCAGCATGAGCTGCGTTTTTTATTTGATAAATCAGCAGGCCTTACCCTCATAACGAATTGATTGTGCAATTTGTTGTTGATCCAGCTCAAAAATAATATGGCATTTTAAGTTCAGATCATAAGCACTGCCTGCATTGCCAGCAGTTTGAATCGGAATATTCTGAGCGCCAAGTTCGGTTGATTGTGCAATCGGAATCGGGATACGGACGGGACGAATCACGGTATAAATCAGTTGATTATTTTGCTTAACCGGTTGGGCCAGTGTTTGGAAACCTAAGGGTTTTAAGTCGAGCTGTTGCTGGATGGTCTGCGCAGATTGCCCAATAAACGGCTTTAGATAGTCGGGTAGACTAATATTTGGCTGGTTTGATGTCGCACAAGCTTGTAAACCGAGAAGCGTACAGAACAACAGGTACTTATAATTTTTCATTATGATCATCCTTTATCTTTTTGATCTTTTCTTATTCAATGGCAAAAGTGCAGGAGTGTCGAGAGCATTTATGTGAATTGCTAAAAAGATACAATCTTGTCTACTTTTGGACAATGTTCAAGCCCAGCAAAATATGCTTAGATAATGATGATAATTAAGCGATTTGGACAACTTCATGCGCAAAATAATATTTGGCTTGATCTGTGGGGCAATGGCGACATTGAGCTATGCGGATAACTGCGAAAATGCCCGTAATACTTATGATGATATCTACTGTACCAATAAAATTTTTGCCAGTGCAGATGCTGATTTAAATAAAAACTATCAGCAATTACGCAAACAGCTGAGCGATACACAACAAAAAATTTTAAAAAAATCACAACTGGCGTGGATTCGCCATCGTGATGCAGAATGTAGTGATGATTCCAAGAGTACGGTTTATGTGCAATGCCAATTGAACGCAACGCAAGAACGCAATAACTGGCTGCAAGAGCGTATCCGTGAATGCCAGACGGTGGGGTGTAAAACCACACGGCTCAGTGAATAAACTTTCGTATCAGCAATAAAAAAAGCCACATGATGTGGCTTTTTTGCATTCACTAATCTGACTTAGCGCGCACGATAAGTGATACGACCCTTAGTTAAATCATAAGGTGTCATTTCAACTTTAACACTGTCACCTGTCAAAATACGGATATAGTGTTTACGCATTTTACCAGAAATGTGAGCAATAACTTCGTGACCGTTTTCTAAACGTACACGGAACATCGTATTAGGAAGCGTTTCGGTGACAACGCCTTCGAACTCAATGAGTTCCTCTTTATTGGCCATAGCCTACCTGAGATCAAATTGGGAAGGCGCAAATTATAGTCAATTTATTTAAAATTTACAAGATCAAGTCTGTTAGAGGCTGTCAGATATTAACCGAAAGGAACTGTCAGACAATTCGCGATTTTTTTTAACAAAATAAGCAGAATATTGTTGTCAGTTTGGTCAATCAACGTTAATCTAAAATTGTTGTTCATTGTCATAATAACGTATCTACAGGGAAGGGCACAGCGTGGGTCAGCTAACAGATGCATCAGTTGTATTGCGCTTTGGTTATCAGGCAATTCGTAAAGCAGGATTACCAACTGAAGAGATTTTAACAAAGGCCGGCGTGGCATTAAATCAAGTGGATACCAATGCAAGAACGCCGCTAAGTGCACAAAATGCGTTCTGGATCGCTGCACAGGATGTGAGTAACGATCCTGATATCGGGCTTCATCTCGGTGAACATCTACCACTTTATCGTGGGCAAGTGATTGAACATTTATTTATTAGTAGTGAAACCTTTGGTGAAGGCTTAAAGCGCGCCTTGGCTTATCAACGCCTGATCAGTGATGCTTTCGATGCCAAACTGGTGATTGAAGATGGTCGCTGTTACTTGAGCAATGGCGAACAGTATTGGCCAGATAATTTGGTCAACCGTCATTTCTCTGAATGTGCCATGTCAGGCATTTTACGTTTCTTTAAATTTATTACCGAAGGTCAGTTTCACCCGATTTATATTGATTTTAACTTCAATGAGGGCGCTGCTGATGACGAATACTTTAGAGTCTATGGCTGCCCAGTGAGCTTGGGGCAAAAAGAAACCCGCCTTTATTTTGATGCGGCCGTACTGGATTATCCGTTATGGCAAGCAGAGCCTGAATTATTACAATTGCATGAGCAATTGGCGATTGAGAAATTACAAGAACTGGCGCGTTACGATCTGGTTGGTGAAGTCCGCCGTGCCATTGGCTCAACCCTTGAAAGTGGTGAAACGACTCTAGAGACGGTAGCGGCACAGTTGAATATCACGCCGCGCCGTTTAAGAACCCAACTCAGTGAGGCCAATACCAGTTTTCAGCAAATTCTTTCGGATTATCGTTGCCGTTTGGCGAAAAAGCTGTTGGCGAATACCAATGAAAGTGTCGAGCGGATTGTGTATTTAACGGGTTTCTCTGAACCAAGTACCTTCTATCGTGCCTTTAAGCGTTGGACCAATGAAACGCCAGTTGAATATCGCAAGCGTAAACAACGTTAATTGATTCCGAATAAAAAAGCCTTATCACTGCGATAAGGCTTTTTTATTATTCAGCTAAATTCAACCAGTGTGGACCTAAAGGCAACTGCGGTAAGTCAAATTCATCTGGGTAATAAGATTGAATAAAGTATAGACCATCAGGTGGGGCAGTAATGCCAGCAGCAGTACGATCTTCTGCGGCAAACATGGTATCAATATGGTCGATTTCATACTGACCTTGCCCAATTTCAAGCAGGCAACCCATGATATTGCGTACCATATGGTGCAAGAAACCATCCGCTTGAATATCTAAGACCAGATAACGGCCATGTTCGAATAAGCGACAGTGTTTTACATGACGTACAGGTTGATTGGATTGACAGGCTGCAGCACGAAAAGTCTCAAAATTATGCGTACCCTCGAATTTTGCAGCGGCAGTAATCATCTTTTGCACATCAAGCTTTTGATAAAGATGGGTGACCTGTTTATATAACAAGGCAGGGCGAGTCGGGGCGTTATACACCACATAGCGATAACGACGAGCCACCGCTTTAAAACGTGCATGGAAATTTTCATCCATACATTTAATCCACTGGATTGAAATGTCTTTGGGCAATTGACTATTGGCACCACGAATCCAGCCTTGTTCTGGGCGAATGGCTTCGGTGTCGAAATGTGCCACCATATTGGTCGCATGTACACCAGCATCCGTTCGTCCAGCACCATGTAACATAATTGGCTGATTGGCAATACGACTCAGCACTTTTTCTATGGTTTCCTGAACAGTGATAACGCCAGCCTGTTGGGTTTGCCAACCACGGTATTGAGTACCGCAAAATTCAATACCGATTGCATAACGTTGCATGTTCTAACCTCAGAATTAATGTTGATGCCAATGTTCGAACCATTGTTCGTGGGTCGGATATTTTAAATACATTTGCAAGACTTTTGCATATAAATCGGCATGGCTATGACAATCATTGACTAAAACTTTGGCAGATTGAATCCATGAGCTGACCGCATAGCGTTGATCAAGTTGCCCAAAGGTCACTTGAGTGCTGATAATCGGTAAACATTGTTTTTGATAAAGTTGTTCAAAAATCGCCAGAATTTCATCATTCACTGCAATATTGCCTGTGCCAAAGCCTTGTAAAACCAAAAAATGAGGTGGGTTAAGTAGAAGATTTTTTAATTGTAAAATAAATTGTTGTTTCGCAATCGGTTGTAACATCAAATTCAGGACACTCAGTTGAGCAGCTTGCTCAATCTGTTCATTTTGGACAATCAAAGCATCAGCAGTGGTGTTACAGCTCTGGTCTGCTTTGATGCCAACAAAGGCATCTAATTCAGTGGTATGGGCTTTTAAAGTACTTTGCGCATGAAAGACTTGCTCATGGAAGGCAAGATAAACACCACTTGGCAAGGTAAGCACTTGCTCCAGTGCTAAATTTAGATTACCAATTGCATCGGTGAATTCACGGGTATCATTGCCTTCAATATTCAATAATGGATATTGGCTGCCCGTAATGATGGCGTGGCAAGAATGGCCTAAAAAACGTGCCAGTGTTGCCGCAGCATAACTCAGTGTATCCGTTCCATGAATGATGACAAAATGCTGAAAGCCATTGAGTTGTAATTGTTGGATTTGTTGTACCAATTTCAACCAATCGGTTGCGGTACAGGCACTGCTGTCTTTAATGCTAGGCGCAGCGAAACATTCAACCTGCAAATGTGGTGGAATCACCTTCGCTAATAAAGGTAAAAAATCCTGTTCAGGCATTGGTATCAAGGGTTCACCAATACAACCAAACGTCCCACCCATATAAATTAAAGCGATTGTTTTCATCATAAAAAAAGCAGCCTGAGAGACTGCTTATATTAGACTGATCAAATTCAGGAAGCTATTTTATTCAGTAAATTTTCTGAACGTTGTTGTTGTTCTGCATTGAATGCCTGATTGTTTTTTAACAACTCACGTGCAGAATCATAGGCACCCAGTTCAATATACTGCTCTGCAAGCTCTAAATTCAACTGCGCTTCATCAAGCTGTTGTAGGTCTGGGAAAGACTGGGCCAATGGGTCATGAACTGTAATCGCTGCTGCAGGTGTTGCCGCAGGCGTGATCAATTCAGGTTGTGTTTCAACTACAGCTGGTTCTGCAATGTCAAATGAAAACGTTGTGGTTTCAAGTGGTGCAGGTTGTTCAGTTTTTTCTACGGTAGGTTCAAAATTAAAATCTAAGCTTGGTGCCGCTTCTTCTAGAGGTGATTTTTCTGCAACGGGCTGAGATGCAAGCTCTAAAGAAGTAAAGTTAAAATCAAGCTCAGGTTTCAGGTCTTCAGTTTTTGCTTCTTCAATGCTTGGTGCTGTTGGTTCTAAGTTAAACGAAAACTCAAGTGGCTGCTGTTCTTTACTCTCAGATGTTTCAACTGGAGACTGTGCAGGCACGGCTTCATCAGCAGGCTTCTGTTCAAAGGAGAAATTAAAGTCTAAAGGTTGAACTTCAGGTGCAGCTTCTACAGGCTTTGCTTCTTCTGTCGGTGCAGCATATTCTGATTGTAAGTCATCAAATGATTGTGCAGCTGGTGTTTGGACTAAAGCATCAAAGTCAGCAGCATTGTTTTGAAGCTGTGGTTCAGATGTAGGTGTTTGCTGAAAACTATGTGATGCTAAATTAAATTCAATCGAATCAGGCTGTTTATTCTGCTCGTATTCACGATGCTTCGCTTCAGCTGCTTGTGCAATATCTTCCAGTTTTAAGGCATGAATATGTTTGATCAATTGATCAATCGCCAAATCATCTTTTTGCTTTAAATGAATATCCAGTAAAAACAAATACAATTCATGTTGAGAATTGTCTTGTTTTAAGGCTTGATTGATTTGTGCCTCGGCAGACTGAAAGTTACCACTTTGAATTTGTTGTTCAAGTTTTTGACGTAAGCTTTCAGAAATTGCTGTAGTCGTTGGAGGTGCTGCTGGCTCTTGTTCTTCACGTACGAGCGTGGTTCGTGAAGCAGATCGTGTCGCTGCTTTTTTTGTCGTTTTGCTTGCACCTTTTTTAGGTGCAGTATTGGCTTGATTGCTTTCACGTTTTTTTAAAACGATAGCTACAATCAGTACAATGACGAGCAGTACAATGATTATAGTTGACATGATCTATACCCCTTAAAGATAGAGCCGCTTTTATGCAAATTTATGAGAATATTCTCGTAACCTAGCGTGTTGGCTTTTTAGTGTCCTGTTGCGCCTTCAACTGATCTTGCAGTTCAGCAAGTCGAGCATTTAACAGCTGAATACGTTGTTCCTTCTGACGTAGTGCCAATTCTAACTGTGTTACGTTTCTTTGTAATGTAACGGTTTTTTCTCGTGCTGTCATAACTTTTAATGATAAATCGGCACTGGTTTTTTGCTGTAATGTGTCTTTTTTGGCACTTCCAGTACTGGAATCTTGATTACTCTCAGCCACCAGAGACATTTCAGCTTGTTGTAACCGATATTTGGCTTTTCCTACGGCTGGACGCTGTGTTTGTGCCGCAATTTGATTGGTGTTCTTATTCTGCTGTGTAGATGTGGCAGTAAGATTAAAGTTTAAATGTGAGCCCTGTCTAAGGCGGTTGGCGTTGCCCCCAATAAAGGCATGTTCATTTTGTGCTTTGATTTGATTCATGACCTGAGCAACAGGCTGCTGCGTTTGCCCTGCAATATGTTGTGCAATACTCCATAAGGATTCATTCCGTTGCACCACATGCTGTTGGGCTTTGTCATCGTTTGTTGCTGCTTTTGTCGGGAGCTTCTTTTTGGCCGCTTGGACTGTCTCTTTCACTGGATCAGGTGTTTTTGCTTTTTCTTTGGTTTCAATCGGTTTACGTTCAGCTACTTTGAGTTCCTCATCCAATGCAGTACTTTGCTTGGTAGCGGCCGTATTCACAGTTTGAGTACTTTCCTGTTTGACAGGCACTGTTTTTGGCTGCTCTGGTACTTTTTCTGCGATAGGCGTTGCTGGCTGTGGCACGGAGCTCGCCGCTGCCGCAGTTGCTTCTACTTTCACGGCTGGAGCGATTGAAACTGCACTGGCAGCTGTTGTTGTCGTACTTGGCTTTGATGTTTCTAATACAGGTGGAAGGGTAAACGGTGCATTGAGGAGTGTTTCTTGTTTTAAGTTTTGCTCTTGTGAATTTGCATTTGTAACATTAAAGCGTGTGCTTTCAGGTAGGTTTAAAGCGATATCTTTTTCACTGACAATAAACTTGGGTGTGAGTGATTTTTCATTGGCATTCTTCGCTAGAGGTGCTTTCGCGACTTGGCGCATAGGTTGGCGAATATGCTTTAAATGAGATGCGCCACCTTCCTGAATTTTTAAAATAATATTCAGTTCAGCATCGGTCATGGGGCGTGATGAAGTGATCACAATCACGCCTTCACCTTGATTATTACGGCGTGTAAAAAAATTAAGATTAGCGGGGGGCTGATGCGCAGCGCCAAGCATCAATAAATCTTCAGGTGTTGCCAAACTGACGTCTAATTTAGAATTGGCATCGGCTTGGTGGAAACTCATTTCGGCATAAAGAAGTTCACCAGGCGCCGACTGGATTTGAATTGGATCAAGCGTAATTGCATAAAGGTGTTGCGAAGAAATGATGGCTAAAATGGCAATTTTTAATTTGTTATAAACAGTCATCTCGATCCATGAAAAAGTGATGTTATGGTCTGGAAAAAGTATACATTACCGTGATGTAAATGAATTGTAAATTATTCATCTTTCGTCGCAAGAAAAAAGCCGATCAAATGTGATCGGCTTTTGATTTTTAGGAATTTTTGCTTAAGCGTTCTTGTATTCCACCAGAATACGAAGCATACGGCGTAATGGCTCTGCAGCACCCCAAAGCAGTTGGTCACCAACAGTGAATGCACCAAGATATTCTTTACCCATATTGAGCTTACGCAAACGGCCAACAGGAACAGTTAAAGTACCTGTGACTGCAACAGGGGTAAGATCTGTCATAGAGGCTTCACGAGTATTCGGAACGACTTTTGCCCATTGGCTAGAGTTGCGAATCATGTCTTCGATTTCATCAAGTGGCACATCTTTTTTCAATTTCAATGTGATTGCTTGAGAGTGGCAACGCATTGCACCAATACGCACACAGTGACCATCAATTGGAACGATTTGTTGATTACCTAAAATCTTGTTGGTTTCAACCTGACCTTTCCATTCTTCTTTCGATTGACCGCTTTCGAGTTGTTTGTCGATATACGGAATTAATGAACCCGCCAATGGCACGCCAAAGTTTGCTTTCGGGAAGCCTTCTCCACGTTGTAATTCTGCGATTTGACGGTCAATATCAAGGATTGCAGATTTAGGGTCATCCAATAATGCCTTAGTATTGTTATACAAATAACCCATACCTGTGATCAGTTCACGCATGTTCTGCGCACCCGCACCAGACGCTGCTTGATAGGTCATTGAAGTCGCCCATTCCACTAAATTATTTTGGAACAGTGAACCTAAGCCCATCAACATCAATGAAACGGTACAGTTACCGCCAACGAAAGTTTTAGTACCGTTGACTAAACCATCCTTGATCACGTTTAAGTTGACTGGATCAAGAACGATGATTGCGTCATCTGCCATACGCAGCGTAGATGCGGCATCAATCCAATAGCCATCCCAACCTTCAGCTTTAAGCTTCGGGAAAACTTCAGAGGTATAATCACCACCTTGGCAGGTTAAAATGACATCCATTTGCTTCAGACTGTTAATGTCTGTTGCATCCATAAGTGCTGGGGCAGTCTTACCACCAAATGAAGGTGCTTCGCCACCTGCATTACTGGTAGAGAAATAGAATGGCTCAATATGAGCAAAATCATTCTCTTCAACCATACGTTGCATCAGGACAGAACCAACCATCCCACGCCAACCGACCAGACCTACTTTCATGTCATTGTGCCTCGGTATGTAAAAAATTTTAAAGGGGTTTGAGTGTATCAAAAGTGCCCACAACTGCAAGCTTTACTGAAATAAAACAGTGCGTTTATTGAGTGGAATATCTTGTTTATATTAGATAGAAAATTGATAAAGCGAAAACTTTATTGTAAATCTATGCTACCCCAAAGAGAAAAATGAACATGATATGGATTCAGATTTGCGCAGCGCTGGTGATATGGCTTTCATTTTGGTCTTTGATCCCCAGAGATGAATGGTGGTTTCGGGGTGCAGACTTTCCGAGATTACAAATATTAGCACTTGGGATCATCACATTTTTTGCGATGTTATTTGTACTTTCCGATTGGACCTTGAGTACTGAACTGCTCTTTCTCGGGCTGGTTGCAGCGATAGCCTATCAGCTTAAAATGGTGTTGCCTTATACGCCGTTATGGCGCAAGCAAGTCAAAAAAGTCAAAAAGACGCAACTCAATCCAGAGCAACAAATTTCCTTATTGGTGGCAAATGTACTGACACCTAATCACAAATATCATCTGTTACTTGAACAGATTGAAATTTTAAAGCCAGATTTGGTACTTACGCTGGAGTCGAATGCTGAATGGCAGCAAGCGCTGAGCCCAATTGAAGACGATTATCCTTTCCGTGTGGCAGTACCCTTAGAAAACCTATATGGCATGCATCTTTATAGTCGTTTGCCCTTAAACGACACCGAAGTTAAATTTATTTTGAGTAATGAAATTCCATCGATTCATACTGCAGTGACTTTGCCATCAGGCGTGCAAGTGCAGTTGTATTGTTTGCACCCTAAACCACCGAGTCCAACAGAGGCCAAAGATTCGACCTTAAGAGATGCCGAATTACTGATTGTGGGTGATCAGATTGAAGATATTGATCAGAGCTGTATCGTGATGGGGGATTTGAATGATGTGGCATGGTCAAGAACAACGCGTTTATTTCAGCGGATTAGTGGCTTGCTTGATCCTCGAGTCGGGCGCTATTTTATGAATACCTTCCATGCGGATTATCCGCTGTTACGCTGGTCATTGGATCATATCTTTCATAGTACCGATTTTGGTTTGGTCGATATGAAGCGCCTGCCACATATTGGTTCAGATCATTTTCCGGTGTATGTGGTCTTACAAACAGGACGGGTGTTTGAACAGCAGCAACAATCGTTGCAGCAGACCGCTGAGGATGAGCAGGAGGCTCAGGAAGCCATACAAGATGGAATCGAAAAGGCGGAGCAAGAGGAGAAGCCGGTGACAGATCCTTTAGCTCAACCACATAAACAACAAATGGAAAACTGATTCAGCGAGAAGATGTGTGCGCAATTAGCTGATTTTAAAGTTTACCTAATCAATGTACGTTATTTCGTACATAGATTTAAGTCTGCAACGAATAGTGCTACATCGTTAAAAGGTTTATTCTAAATACATCAGCACAAGGACGCAGGAATGGATTTCCGCTTAAGGATAGCAACGCTGAGATGGAAAAGTCATCATGGATATGATGCATGCGATGGACGCAGGATAATAAAAGTAGTTTGAAAGCACAACCTCATTTGCCCGAGTTTTGCAGGATGCAGAACTCGGGTTTTAATTTTTTAGCCCGATTATATATGGCTTATTGTTGTGGCTTTCTGCCAGAGGGTGGTTCGCCAAGATCTGGTTTTGATGCTGGTAATTTTTCGCCCGATTTAGGGATCAACTGTTGGGTAACTGGAAGATGAATGTCTAAGGTTGGGCAACTGCTCCAATGGGTTTGGGCATCGGGCAAATTAGATGAATATTGTGTTGGGTAACGAACTAATAAAGTGTCATCACCTTGTGGAATTCTAAAGCCAAACTCAAAAGTTTTAACTTCATAAGGTTGTAAAACCTGCACAGTATATTGCTCTGCCGAACATCTTAAATATTGATCGGGAAGCAGAAGTATTTTCCCAGACATTGCCCGAAGTTCTACTGGATGACATTGAGGAATTTTTTCAAATATATAATTCGGCGTTGTATTTTTAATATTGATTTGAACGATTTGAGAGGGACTACTTTGCTGAGTTCCAGCAATTTGAGGCTGCTTAGTCCCAGCATCAATGAAATATATACTACGTTGTATGCCAGTACATTCATCATTTACGGCATCAGGGAAGGTAACAAAATAATCATATTGATCTTCCTCCTCATCATCTTTACCTTTATCGCCAGTGACAGGCGGATTTCCTCCACCAGGTAATGGTTTTTGTGTACCGGAGCCACTACCACCTAGACTCACATTGGCAACAGAAAAGTTTTCTCCACAGGCGGTTAAGACAACCACTGAAGTAAAAGAAAAAGTTACGAGCAATAAGCTTCTCATTGTTATTTATCCTTAAAAATATAAGGCACTTGTAGTTTTATCTGAGTATCGTACTGGTAGACACCAAAGCGAAATTGATAATGTGCATCATCTTTTTCTTGGTCTTGATCACAATGCTGAATCGCGGCATTTAAAAGTTGTTTTGCCATGTCTTGCCAAAGTGTAATACTCAACTGCCGAAGTGCCTCAACAGATTGTGCTGTTAATTTTTCGGCATGTACAGCTTGTTCGAGATGGGTAAAGGGTTTCTCACTGATAAAGTTATCAATCCCTGCAGCCAAATGGTCACTGAGATTGGCAGAAAACAGGGCTTTACTTTCTTGCATTTGGTTATCTGGGGTAAAGCTATGTTGTTGTAATACGACCTCTTGATCGATTTGCACAACTACACCTAAACGCTGTAATTCAAACAAAATCGAGCGCGGATGCTTTTCTGTTGAAATGTGTTTAACCAAGGCTTCAAAACTATTTTCCTCACCGGAAACAGGAATTTGATGGGGGAGATCAAGGGCAATCCAGCGGGCAATGACGCGGGCAGGAACACTAATGGCAAAATTAGGAGTCTCATTGGTGACTTGATTGGCTTGTTGTCGAAAAGCGCTGACATCTTTACGATGCAGTCCCGATAATAAACTGACTGCTGAATCGGTTTTATTCTGTTTGATTCGTTCTAATTCAACCAAGGCTTGTTCATAAAAAATTGGTTTTAGCGCAGCCACGAAATCGGTATAGCCAACACCTGAATGGATTAACCAACGTGCGATATGCTGCATCATGGGATAAATGCTATCCAATGTCGTTTCTGCATCTTGCGGAATCACACCTTGTGCATTCAATTCAGATGACGCTGTGTTGATGACTTGGTCTGTTGGTTTTACCATTAGAACACCTTAAGAACGGATTCGGTTAAGTCATTGGCTGACACAATTTTTAATGCCCGCTTAGTGAAGGAAAGGATTCAGCGCCCGCATTGTCGATATTGAAATGAGTAAAGGAAACACTCATAGAAATGTCTAAACTTTCGACACAATGCCACCAACCTAGCGGAATGAATAAGGCCTCGCCCTCATTCAGGATACATTCGATTTTGCTGCTATGGGCAAAATCTGGAAATGATTTCACTATATCAGGACGATGAGGATCGGCAATTCTACTAAATACGGCGACATCATTATAGAGGTGTGGTGTTTGCATTGCAGGAATCAGGGTGACTTTTTTCCGTCCATAAATTTGTACTAAAAAGTTATTGGTCAAATCATGGTGTAAGGGGGTAAAGGCACCTTTAGGGCCAAACCAGATGAAGCTACGATCATAGACTTGGGCGTGGTCCGTATAGCCATGAAAATGATCAATATCTTGAAACAATGCAGCCAGACTAGATTGGCTAGCTTTGGCATTGTTCGCTGTCATATAAAAATTATTGGAATGTGGGGTTTGTTCGATTAAATCAACAAAATCACTCATCCGCATTTTGGTTTTATGTTGAATCGAGTTACGTTCAAATAAAGGATCTTGTTCACGATTGAACTGAACTTCAATTTCTTGTGTACCGACAGCCTGTTTGAAATATTGTGGTGACCATTTGTGTAAAGCAGGCCAATGCTGGATAGCATCAGTCAAAATTACCGGTAAGTTTCGGCTGTAATACTGTTGGATAAAATCTGCAAAATCAGGTTTTGAAATTCGTTTAATAAGCTGATATTCAGGATTTAAACGGGCAAAACGATCTAAAGTATGCAGCAGCCAATTACGTTTTTTGAGTAGGAAGTGCTGCTCTTCGGCGATTTGAAAATAAGGATGCTGCTTTAACTGTACCCATTCGAATGCAATATCATTTTCATTAAATCCTTGCTTCATCAATGACTGATAAATCTCAGCTTTGCTTAAACCATCCAGTAGCATCTGAGCCAACCATTTTTTTTGCTCTGGTGTAAATGTACTGCTGAGTTGGGTTTGTTCTGCAGCTGCTGCCTGTTCAAGTTCTCGGTAGTGCTGCTCTTCAGTGTATATCGGAGCAGAAAAATCTTTATTCAGGTCAATTAAACCTTCACGCAACAGAATATTGGCTAAATCAATTGGCGCACAACCACGCTCTAAATTTTCCTCTAACCATGCCTGCCATTCTTTCGGTAAAGCATTGAATTGTCTTGCTAAGTTTTCTTGAGCATCCATACCTTCCAACCATCAATAAAAAATGATTTTACCTTTCGTTATTAATTTACGCATAAACATATTTGCACTCAAGAATAAAAGTGTTAAATTTTCACATACACAAATATGTGAAAAAATCACACAGAGGGTGATGCAATGAAAAATATATGGACTCAACTAGCACTTAGCGTAACTTGCGCAATCTTGGTGGGCTGTGGATCTGATAATGATTCAGATTCAACACCGACCCCAACACCAACACCTACCCCGACTCCAACGCCTACACCTACACCGACCCCAACACCTACCCCGACTCCAACACCTACACCCACTCCAACGCCCACCCCGACTCCTACACCAACTCCAGTCGTGGCTGATCGTTTTGTGGGTTCATGGTTGGGTGGATTCTGTCATAAGGGAGCACGAACCAATTTAACAGTACATAAGACCTCCGATAATAGTGTTCGCTTTACGACGGAAACCCGTCAATTTGAAAAAGAGGATTGTACTGGTGCAGTCATTAAAACTTACGATGTTGCATCAGATGATGCACTGATTAGCGAGATTGCAGCGACTGAAACCAGCGGTACAACCACGGCAAACCGAGTGAAATATAGTGATCGCTATCGACCAAATGGAATTGCTTCAGCTTATGCCTTTAAAGGTGACGGCATGTGTGCAGTGAGTGAAACTGCAAATATCAAGGATATTCAAACTTATATGGATTCAGTCGATCCATCTAAAGTTGTCACTTGTTATACCCGTACCAATGTCGAAGGTTATAGCTTATTAAAACCGACAGTGAAGAATGCGACTGCAAGTTATCGTATTTTGGATAACCAGCCATCTTGGGATAATTTCTTGGCACAAGCCAATGAGCAGGGTGGTCAAGGTTTTGCCTTAGCAGCTACGTCTTTGGATGTAAAAAAAGCCAATAGCGATTTCCCTGAACCTAAAAACTTATATGTCAAAAACAATGCTTCAACTGATACCTATAGCTATAAAATTGCTGACATCACCACCAATGTGATTGCAAATAGATATGTGCTCAAATTAGCTGAAATGAAAAAACAAGGTCAGTCTGGCTTTATTTATAAGTCGTTCTTGAGAGAGGATCCAAGCAATACTTATAAATATTTATTTGTGAAAAATGATAAGAAACCCGCAACCTATACTTATGACAATCGTTTCTTAACCAATAAAACCAGAGCAAGTATTCTCGCTGCATTCAATGAGCTCGGCGCACAAGGTTGTAAATTAATCTTTGCGGGTGAAGACTTCACAACCAATGGCACTAAGGATGACATGTATTACATCCCAACTTGTGTAAATAGCAGCACCCATAATGGAACCTATAGCTATCGTTATTTTGAAATGCCAAAAACAGAAGCTGGATTCTATGATGACAATCCAACCAAGCTTGATTTATTACTGAAACAACAAGCGGCTGAAGGTTATCACTTAATTGATAAAGACAATGCGATTGGGTTCTTTAATACCAAGGGTTATTTATTTGAACGTGATAGTGAAAGCACAGCCAATATTGAATCTAAAGTCTTTAAAGAAGATGCGATTTATAAATTGGATTTACCGAGCGAAATTCAAAACCGTTTACAAGATCAAGGTAACTTGGGTTGGTTCATTAATGTTAAATTGGGTTCGGTGTATAGCAACACCCCAACTTATTTTGATTTGAGTACTGGTGTGATTTTCCCGAATTAATTGTGGTTATTGTTTGAGTAATAAGCCGCTTCATTGATTCATGAGGCGGCTTTTTTAGCTTAATAGATTTTGTCGAAACCTTCGGCACGGGTTTTAAAACGACGGTGGAACCACATCCATTGCGTAGGTGCGATACGAAGTTGAGCTTCAATAATTTTATTCACTCGAATCGCATCATCGACTTCATTTTCACTTGGCATATTGTCCACAACAGGCTCAATCAGTACTTTATATTGTGGATTGCGAACATCGCCATAACGATAGAAATACAATGGGATTGCAACCGCTTTCGAAATTTTGAGTAAACGACGATGAGCAGTCACGGTTGCCGCTGGAACACCAAAGAAAGGAGCCATCACGCCTTGTTTTAAACCAAAATCTTGATCAGGACTATACCAGATTGCACCACCATCTTTGAGTCGACGGATCAAACCACGCATATCATCGTGATCGATTTGATGTTGATAAATGGTGGCACGACAGCGATAAATCAGCATATCCAACAGCGGATTGTTTTGTGGGCGATACACCACATCGGGTTCAAAATATTGAGAACAGATATAACCGCCTGCATCTAATAAGGTGCTGTGGGTGCCGAGTAATAACACGCCTTTACCTTGTGCTTTTGCATCGGTGATATGTTCTAAGCCTTCAATACTATGGCGGCCTTTAAACCATTTGGGGCAGTACCAAGCATTGAGGGTTTCAAATACACCAAGCATCATATCCACAAAAACTTGTTTGGCTTGCGTTTCAACCTCGGCAGGTGACCACTCTGGAAAACACAACTCTAAATTCTGAAGTGTGGTTTTACGGCGTGATTTGAGCACACGCCAGCATAAAGCGGCCAAACCATGTGCCAAGCGCCATTGAATAGCCCATGGGAGAATGACCAATAGCATAAGAAATAGAATGGCGATCCAAATTTTCCAGTATTTGGGTAATAGAAATTTCCATTGAAATTCGCCAGGGATATAAGACTGATTTTGACTCATAAACTTAGTAAAGAGAATAACGTTGAATTTCAGAGCAGTGTAACATGAAGTGAGTTTGGCAACTTTAAATGTAAAATAATACTAAAGCTGTTTTAGTGTCTCTAGCGACACAAAAAGGACATCTATACGTTCATAGATTGAAACAAGATACTGAATAAGCCTTGCTAACATGCCCAGCAAAGAGATTAGGTTAATAAGGTTTCCAACCAAAATTTGAAGGTTTGAACTTTTGGAAGAGTCGCTTTGTTAAAGGGAATATCGATCCAATAACCATACTTGCTTTGGATATCCGTATCTATCATCGTTTTTAGAGTACCTATATTGAGTTCATTCCGAATCATAGGTTTATCGATAATCGCAATACCATAACCAGCAACAGCAGCTTGAATCACTTGTTCTGTTGTTGAAAATTCGATTGCACAATGTGAATCGCTTAAATCTATATAATGGTTTTGTTTTAACCAGATTTGCCATGTATCTAGTCTTTTACGGTTATATAACACATGGATAAGAGGATAGTCTTGAAGATTGGGAGCAAGTTCATCTTTAAATAGTTGTGGGCTGGCGACCATTACATAGTCTTCTTTTAATAATAAGCTGCTTTGACAATGGTGGGCCGGTGAGAGGCCAAATCGAATACGAATATCCGTATCTACAGCAACTTCAGTGTTTTCAGCATCTTGAGTATAGTTCACTGTAAATGAATAGTCTTTGTTGGTAAGCAAAAAGTTTTTTAAATTTGGGGAGAGAATTCGATTACACCATGTTGGTGGGGCCTCAATATTGAGTTTTGTGCGGATGTTTTTTGCTCTAAATTTGAGTGTGGATGCTTCAATTTGATCAAACACAATTTGCATATCATTTGCGAACTCGAGACCATGAGAGGTGAGTTCGATTCCTTTGGGTGATCTCAGAAAAAGCTGAACGCCTAAATATTCTTCTAGTAATTTGATTTGTCTGCTGACAGCCCCATGCGTCAGACAGAGAGATTGTGCTGCATGAGAGAAATTTAAATGCTTAACCACCTCTTCAAAGATGCGTAAAGCGTTCATGGGAGGTAATTGTCGCATCCATACGTCCTTTTATCATATCCTTGATATTTATAAGATGAAGATTAAAGCCATGTTTCCTGATTTAATGGTTAATCTTCATCACAATCCATTGTACTAAGTCTAGCATAGCGTATATTTTGGATGATGTGCTTTAACTATAAAAATAATTTTTATAATTTAAATAAGGAGTATTCTATCGGTTGGTTAAAAATAATAAGCAAGTGAAATATATGTTTTTTGATTCCAGTTATTATTTGATCCTTGTGCTAAACCATTTTGATCACCAAGGTAGGGATCATACTTTCCGATTAAATGCTCTGCTTGAATGGTAAGGTCTTTAATTTTAAATGCAATACCTGGAATAACTCTATAACTATCAGTATTGCTATGCTTTTTATTGATATAACCACTGATATTGAGATAAGGGCGAATGGATTGTGCATATTCAAAATGATATGGAATTAAGTAGCTAAACTCAGTTGAAAAAAAGTCTCCTTGCGTTGCTGAATTATAAGAATAGTCAAATCCGCCCAAGCTAATATGATCAGGACTCAAGCGGTCTTTATTATCAATGTCTTGATGACCAAATAATAATTTGCTATTCCAACTTTGATAATTAAAATCAGCAAAAATAGACCATACTTGACGTGATCCTGTGCTGGAATAATTTTTGTTTTCGATGTCTGAGTACCAGACCGATGTACCAAGTTGATAGTTGAGGTCAGCATAGTTTGAAGAGTATGCATAACGGGCAATGATCATGTTTTTTTCTTGGGTATTGGTTCCATTCTCAACATAATCATCGGCATTGACCATATTAATACTGAAGTGCCGTGCATCTTTTGAATGCCCTCTAAAATTGCCACCATCAATTGGATAGAAAGCTAAAGATAATTGATTTTTATCAGTTTTGAATTGATAGTTAATCCCAATATTGTGTACATCTTCAAGACCCATCACATTGGCAATGCCAAGAAAAAAGGTATTTCCCCAATAACGATCTAATCCAAATGGGACTGGGTTTAAACCTGCAATGATTTTATTGTTTGGATTGATTTTATAGCCAAGCCAAGCATCTGTTAACCAGCTTGCATCACCGATATGACCATAATATTCATATAGACGGTAATCTAGCCCGCCAATAAGCGTTGCAGACTCATAGTTGAGCGCTAAGATCGCATCACTAAAAGAAAATTTACTACTACTCGGGTTGGCGTCATGGTCATAGACATATTTACCTCGGATTGCACCACCCACATTTAATTGACCTAAACTTGAAGTTGGTTCGCCAATTTTTATTCCAGAATAAATGGTTTGACTTATTACTAAACTACCTATGAAAAGTAGAGTTTTAATTGGTGCTGATTTTATTTTTAACATTTTTCATCCTTGAAAATAAATTTAATTTTAATTTCCTTGTTTTTGGTTAATAAAACATATTTGAGGTTTTATTTATAATGAAAATTTAACAATTGCTATGAATTTAATTCACAGCAGTGTGAGTTTTTTTAATATTAGATTTTTTAATAGTGTTGTGAATTAATTTGCATTTTATTTTTATTTAAAACGAGGGATGGTAATAGCAGTTTATTCGATCAAGGAAAGTACATGGATAATTTAACTGCTGCAGTTTATATCGGCGAGGGATTTGAAGGTGAGGGGGTCAATGCATCACATATCAATATTTTAATTGGTCCACGTGGTGGTCCTGTCGGACAGGCTTTTGCAAATAGTCTGTCTTCACCATCTCAAGGTCATTGTCCATTTATGGTGATTGCTCAACCCAATATCCCCGTGAAACCAATGACTTTGTATGTCAATAAAGCGGAAATTCAAGGGGATTTGCATGCAAATGCGACTTGGGGGGCATCACAAGCGGGTATTGCTAAGGCCATCAATGAAGCACTCTCGTCTGGGATATTTCCTCCTGAGGCTGAAAATGAGTGGGCCATTGTCACCGCGAATTGGGTTAATCCGAGTTGTAATGATTTGGATGAGGTGTATCACAATAATTACAACGCTTGTGTTCGGGCAATTCATGCAGCATTGAATTATTTACCGCTAAAGAATGATTTAGTCGCACTCAAACAAATCAAAAATCCATTTTATACCCCTAAACACTAAGGTTGAAGACCATGGAATATATCAATTTAGGAAATTCAGGTTTAAAAGTTTCGCGCCTATGTTTAGGCACCATGAATATGGGTTCATCTTCTTGGAAACCCTGGATTTTTAATGCTGAGCAAAGTGCTCCAATTATTAAATATGCACTGGATTCAGGGGTCAATTTTATTGATCTTGCTGATTTTTATTCGGCAGGAAAAGGCGAAGAAGTTGTTGGTGGAATTATTCATAAACTGGTCAATCGTGATGAGGTGGTCATCACCACAAAAGTTGGCTATGGAACAGGTGGAGGCATCAATCAAACAGGACATTCTAGAAAGAATATCCTCAGTAGTATCGATCAATCTTTAAAACGCATTGGTACGGATTATGTCGACATTTATATGCTGCACTTTTTTGATGTCGATAGCCCAGTAGATGAAACGCTTGCTGCCATGAATGAAATTATCAAGTCTGGAAAAGCACGTTATTTTGGTGTGTCTACCATGACCGTTGGGCAGTTGGCAAAAATCTTAATCTCATGTGAGCGCAATGGTTTTGTCAAACCAATCAATATGCAGTTGCAACTGAACTGTGCTTATCGGGAAGAAGAACGGGAAATGATTCCTTTCTGTATTGATCAAGGGATTGGCGTTTCAGTATTCAGCCCATTAGCCCGTGGCATTTTAAGTGGTGAAATGAGTTCAACCCGAAATACCACCGATTTCTTTACCCAGCAGATGTATAACGACGCTGTGAGTTTTGAAATTGTAAAATCGGTGAACAAAGTGGCCCAAAATAAAAATTTAACAATGGCACAGGTTGCACAGGCTTGGGTACTGCAGCGCCCTGGCATTCACAGTATGTTGGTCGGCGCTGATAATGTAGATCAATTTAAAACTGCAATTCAAGCCCTAGAGACCCAATTCAACGACGATGAATTATATGAAATTGATCGTAATTATACCCCTTGCGATCTGATTAATGATTATACCAGTGAGAAGCGTATTTCGCGCATTGCTCGTGAGGCTAAAGGCTGTTTTGTAGATGTAGGGGTGTAATAAGATGTTAAATTTAAAGAAAAATACCAGTTTTATCAATGGTCAGTGGTTGGCAGGTCAAGCCAATACTTATCCTGTTTTTAATCCAGCAAATGCGCAAGAAGTGAGTCAGGTTCTAAAATGCGGTGCTGAAGAAACAGAACATGCAATTGTGGCAGCTGATCATGCTTTAGAAACATGGAAAAAAACACTTGCCGCTGAGCGAACACAAGTCTTGAAACGCTGGGGTGAATTGATGCTGGAGTATCGGCAGCAATTGGCAGAGATTCTTGTGGAGGAACAAGGTAAGCCTTTAGCTGAGGCTTTAGGTGAGGTGGTCTATGCTGCCAGTTTCTTTGAGTGGTTTGCTGAGGAAGCGAAACGTAACTACGGCGATATTATCCCTACATTTAAAGCGCAAACAAAAATCATGGTCACCAAGGAGCCTGTTGGTGTCGTTGCCGCGATTACCCCTTGGAATTTTCCATTAGCAATGGTGACACGTAAAGTTGCCCCAGCCTTGGCTGCGGGCTGCACTATGATTTTAAAACCTTCGGAAGAAACACCTCTGTCAGCTTTTGCACTTGCAGTTCTGGCAGAGCAAGCGGGTGTGCCTGCAGGGGTATTTAATGTTGTTTCTGGGAATGCGCAGGAGATTGGCGCAACTTTACAGCACTCAGAGAAAGTGAAAAAAATCAGTTTTACGGGGTCTACTGTGACGGGCAAATTATTAATGCGTCAAGCTGCGGATACTTTAAAGAAAACCTCATTTGAACTTGGTGGAAATGCCCCTTTTATTGTGTTCGAAGATGCTGATTTAGAGGCGGCGGTTGAGGGTGCAATGGCATCAAAATATAGAAATACTGGGCAGACCTGTGTTTGTGTCAACCGATTTTATATTCATGAAAAGGTCTATGAATCATTTGTTGAACTTCTCACGGCAGAGGTTCAGAAACTCAAAGTTGGTCATGGTTTTGTAGAGGGTGTAACGCAAGGGCCATTAATTAATCAGGCTGCGATGGCAAAAGTGCAGCGTCACATTGATGATGCCTTAGCAAAGGGTGGTTCAATTGTGACGGGTGGTAAAGCGCATCAGTTGGGTGGGCTCTTTTATGAACCTACGATCATTAAGCATGCCAATGACAAAATGCTAGTCGCGCATGAGGAAACCTTTGGGCCTGTCGCAGCATGTTTTTCCTTCGCTTCGGATCAGGAAGCGATTGCACTGGCAAACAACACCCAATATGGGCTGTCTGCATATTTCTATACCAAAGATCTAAAGAGAACGTGGTGGGTTGCAGATCAATTGCAAGTCGGAATGGTGG
This sequence comes from Acinetobacter higginsii, assembly GCF_000369525.1. Lineage (GTDB taxonomy): Bacteria > Pseudomonadota > Gammaproteobacteria > Pseudomonadales > Moraxellaceae > Acinetobacter > Acinetobacter higginsii. The sequence goes on along the minus strand of NZ_KB850070.1, from coordinate 51,087 downwards.
GAATCAATGAGGGTATTATTTCGACGGCAGTAGCACCTTTTGGTGGCGTGAAAGAGTCCGGTTTTGGTCGTGAAGGGTCGAAATATGGCTTAGACGAGTATCAAAACATTAAGTACATCTTGCTCGGTGGCCTTGCTTAATTGACGGACGAGGATAGATCTCAAAGGAACTGATCTGAGGTCTATCGATGAGGTGTCGTCATTACTTTTTTAAGTTTTTTGGATAGAAGAAATATTCAATTTTACTCCATGGAATGGGAGCGTATATGAATACCGTAAATATTGATAATGTGCCATTGAACAAATTTCATTTCAAAATAACGGCTTTGACTTTCGGTGCACATTTAACTGATGGTTATATCATTGGTTTGATTGGGATGGTTTTCACTTTAATTACCCCTCTGATGCAGCTGGATTCCTTTTGGCAGGGTGCAATCGGAAGTGCTGTTCTGATAGGTCTATTTGTAGGAAGTTTATTTTTTGGATTTATTTCAGATAAATTAGGTCGACAGAAGATCTTTTGTATTAGCTTCATTTTGGTCCTGATTGGTTCGATTGCCCAGTTCTATGCTTCTACACCTTTAGAACTGTTTCTCTGCCGCGTACTCATGGGAATTGGGCTGGGAGGGGACTATACCGTCGGGCATGCATTGTTGGCGGAGTTTTTACCTAAACAAAGTCGAGGTGCAATTTTAGGCTCATTTAGTGTGGTGTGGACATTTGGTTATGTACTGGCAACGTTCATTGCCAAGTTCGTGATTGATTTAGATCTTGGGCCTGATACATGGCGTTATTTACTCGCCTCAACAGCAATCCCTGCGGCAATTATTTTAATTGCACGAATTGGAACACCAGAATCCCCACGGTGGTTGATGCAACATGGACGTAAAGATGAGGCTCGGGCGATTGTTCAAAAATATTTTGGAGCAAATGTAACGATTGAGAGTGAAACAGATCAGTTGGCACAGCAAAATAATTTTTCCAGTATTAAATTATTGTTTAGTCAAAAATACCTGAAACGGACTTTGTTCAACTGCATCTTTTTCACCTGTATTGTGATGCCGTATTTTGCAATTTATACCTTTTTGCCGATGATTCTAGAATTGATGAAGTTATCCAATGATTTCACTACAGAAACCATCTTAAATTTGATGCTGCTACTCGGCGCAGTAATCGGTATTTACTGTACTTATAAATTTTCCCGTCGCGGTTTCTTAATCTATTCCTTCGTATTGCTCTCGGTCAGCTTACTGTTGATTACCATATTGCCTGAAACATTGAACTGGGCATTGGTACTCTTGTTTGCCGCATTTACGATGATTTTATCTGCAGTCAGTAATTTAGTTGGTGTTTTCCCTGCAGAAAGTTTTCCGACTGAGGTTCGTTCTAGTGGTATTGGGATCGCCACAGCAGTGAGCCGATTTGGTTCTGCAGCAAGTACTTTTATTCTTCCAATCAGTCTGTTACAGATCGGGATGACTGCCACGATGTTATTACTGGTATGTATTCTGGTTTTTGGAACCATTATTTCGATTTTATGGGCCCCAGAAACTAAAAATCTATCTTTGGTCGAGGCATCTGAAGTTGATGAAATAAAGGCTTATACGGCTTCAAAAGAGCTACCATAAGTACAGTCTATCTGATTAGATTTTTGACGTGGCTTCAGATGATCTTAAATAAGAAAAAAGGCTCCATCAGGAGCCTTTAATCAATGCATACCAAGCTTCTAGCCTTTAGACATATTTTCTAAAATGTCCCAGCGTTCCAATTTTTCTAGCAATACTTCTTCAATTTCTGCTAGGCGTTGGCTGGCTGCAGTTGCGGCATTGGCATCTGAAACAAACCAAGACCCATCAGCTAATTTTTCTGATAATTCTGTTTGTTCAGTTTCCAATTTTTCAATCTCAGCAGGCAGTTGCTCAAGCTCACGCTGATCTTTATAACTGAGTTTTACCTTTTTAGGTGCTGCGGCCGCCTCTGCTTTGGCTTGCGCTTTTTTTACATCGCTTTTCTGATCAACGACCTTCTGATCTGGGCGCTGTTCCAAATAGTCTTGATAGCCACCGATGTATTCATCAATGTTACCTTTGCCATCGAATACCCATGTCGACGTCACGACATTGTCCATAAAGGCACGGTCATGCGAGATCAACAGCAATGTACCTTTATAGTCAGACAGCATTTCCTCAAGTAGCTCAAGTGTCACCATATCCAAGTCATTGGTTGGCTCATCCATGACGATTAAATTCGATGGTTTGAGCAATAATTTTGCCAATAAGATACGGTTTCTCTCACCACCAGATAGGGCTTTAACTGGGGTGCGCGCACGTTCTGGCGAGAATAAAAAGTCTTGCAGATAACTATAAATATGACGGCGGTTACCATTCACATCAACAAAATCAGAACCTTCTGAAACGTTGGCCATGACGGTTTTTTCAAGGTCTAAGGCATTACGCAACTGGTCAAAATAAGCGACTTCGAGTTGAGTACCGGTTTTCACGGAACCACCGTGCTCAATCTCACCTAAAATCGCTTTAATCAAGGTGGTTTTACCGACACCGTTATCGCCAACTAAACCAATACGGTCACCACGTAATACGATCGCAGAGAAATCTTTGATCAGTGGTTGTTGGCCATAGCTGACACTGAGATTTTCAATTTCAAATACCAGCTTACCAGAGCGATTGGCTTCTTGCGTTGCCATACTGACTTTGCCTTGTTGCGAACGACGTGCTTTAGATTGTTCTCGTAAGTCTTGCAACGCACGGACACGACCTTCGTTACGAGTACGGCGTGCTTTAATGCCTTGACGAATCCAAGCTTCTTCTTCAGCTAACTTTTTATCAAATAAAGCATTTTGTTTTTCTTCTGCTTCCATTTGTTGTGCTTTGAGATCGAGATAGCGAGAATAGTTACCTTCGTAGCTACGCAAAATACCACGATCAAGCTCAACAATACGGGTCGCAATGCTGTCAACAAATGAACGGTCATGCGAAATAAACAGCAGGGTCAGGTTATTTTGATCCAATAAAAACTTTTCTAACCATTCGATACTTTCGACGTCTAAATGGTTGGTAGGTTCGTCCAGTAACAATACATCAGGTTGAGTGAGTAGAGCACGTGCCAATAACACACGACGTTTACGACCACCCGATAAATCCGCTAGATCTGCGTTAGGATCAAGTCCCATTTTACTGAGAATCGAGTTGACCTTGTTTTCTAATGCCCAACCATCCAACTGATCCAGTTTGTGCTGTAGCATGCCCATGCGGTCGCAAGCGTCCATATCACCCAATACGCAGGCATCACTGGCTTCATGGTATTCTTTCAATACAATAGATGCTTCGCCTGCACCATCGGCAACAATGTCAGCAACTTTGCCTGAGTCCATTGGGACGTCTTGGGCTAACATTGAAACAGTTAAACCATTTTGAATTGAAACTTCACCGTTATCCGGTAACAAGCTTCCCTCAATCAGTTTTAATAAAGTAGACTTACCTTCTCCATTACGACCAATTAAACAGACTCGCTCGCCACGTTCTAGGTTGAAGTTCGCGCCGTCGAGTAAGGCAGGTCCGCCAAATGCGAGATGGACATCCCTTAAAGTAATATAGGCCATAATGTTTCCTAAAAGTTCAGATGAGGTCTGAAATGACTAAACCACAAAATTTTGATAATCACGCGTCATTCTCCGCACCCATTGAAGATTTGCAAGTCCGAATTGCATTTTTAGATGATTTAGTTGAACAATTGAATCAGCAACTCGCAATTCAAACGCAGGAAATTGCTGATTTAAAAAAACAAATGCAATTTTTATATCGTCGGGTTGAATCTTCAGATTTATCGGAAGGAATTGCAGCTTTTGATCCGATAAATGATAAACCACCGCATTATTAATAAATCTTGCAGCAATGCCGAGTGGCATGACTGCAAGATCTAGGTTGAATAATTGCATTTAAAAACCATGCAGGACAATTTTTCCTTTGGTCGTGCCACTTTCGATTTGTTGGTGTACACGTTTTAGGTTTTCGGCATTGATTGGCGAAAGTACCTGACTCACTGTGGTTTTAATCTTTCCCTCATCAACTAAGCTTGCAACTTGATTCAAAAGTTGGCTCTGTTGGATCATATCTTCAGTCTGGTACATAGAGCGCGTGAACATAAACTCCCAGTGCACCGAAACAGACTTTGATTTAAAGGGCTTAATGTCGAGTTGTTCAGGGTCATCAATTAAACCGAAACGACCTTGTGCTGCGATCAGTTCTGCAATATCCGCGAGATGCTGATCGGTTTGCGTGGTTGAAAATACATATAAAGGCGCATTTAAGCCGAGCTGCTGAATTTGTGGCGCTAAAGCTTGGCGATGGTCTAGGACATAATCAGCACCCAACTGTTTTACCCATTCAGACGTTTCTGGTCGAGATGCGGTACTGATGATGGTTAGATTGGTTAATTGTTTGAGCAATTGAATGGTGATTGAACCCACCCCACCAGCACCGCCAATGACGAGGATTGAAGTGTTCTCAGCCGCAGCTCGAGGAACTTTTAATCGATCAAACAGCATTTCCCATGCGGTAATTGCGGTTAAAGGTAGCGCTGCCGCTTCGCTAGCATCAAGTGACTTGGGTTTATGTCCGACAATACGCTCGTCAACCAATTGTAATTCACTATTGCTGCCTTGTCGGTTGAGTGCACCTGCATACCAGACGTGGTCACCAATTTTAAATTGAGTGACGTGTTCGCCAATCGCCTCAACGACACCCACTGCATCCCAGCCCAGAATTTTCCATTGCTGATCTTCTGCACTTTTATTGTTCCGAATTTTGGTATCGACTGGATTGACCGAAACAGCTTGCACACGAACGAGTAAATCATGTCCATGTGCAATAGGTGAGTCGATCTCAATGTCTACAAGCGCATCTTCTAAAGTAATTGCACCTGCCTTTTGATATGCCACAGCTTTCATGGTTTTGCTTCCACTTGATTGGAATCTCAGCATAACTTAAGCTTGATTTTAGTGACTACAGACAAATAACGCTCATAGTGTCAAAAAGGATACTGTAAAATGGCAAAAATGCGGCATTCGAGTTTTGATTGTTCTCCAGGCTGTTCGGTTGAAGCCGCCATCAGTTTGATTGATGGTAAATGGAAATGTGTCATTCTCTGGCACTTATTTAATGAAGGCACTTTACGATTTAATGAAATTCGTAAGCGTGTACCGAGTATTACCCAGAGAATGCTGACCAATCAACTCCGTGAATTAGAACAAGATGGCATTCTGCATCGAGAGGTCTATCCGCAGGTTCCTCCAAAAGTTGAATATTGTTTAACTGATTTAGGTCGTAGTCTGGAACAGATTATTGTTGCATTAAAGAATTGGGGTGATACACATCTTGATCAATTCGGAAAATTAACTCTAGTCGAATAAAGTAAGCGCGTTAAAAGCATTTGGCACTTTAGGCTTTTGATCGTCTGAAAAGGGATGCTTTCAACGGTGCAGTTGAATACAAGATTATTTTTTACGTTGAAACTTGCCTTTTTGATTCAACTTATGTAACGCTAATAAAAGAAAGTTTTGGGCTACTTTATGAGTAATATTGGAATTTGGATCACGGTTGCGATTGTACTGTTTGTACTGGGCTCGATTTTTGGCTTGCGTGTCAGTCCTCGAGAAAAGGCATTGGGTATGATGCGTGATCAGGCGCGCAAAATGGGATTGCATCCGCGTTTAATCGTTGCGCCAGAATGGACCAAGATTCCAATGGCATCGGAAAAACGTGCCAGTATGGTGGCTTATTATAGTGTGCTGATTCCAGATGCTCGCTTAGCGTTAATGCGTGCACGGGTGGTGGATGGCAAGCTTCAGGTTGTGCAAGGGGATCAGAAATTTAATGATTTAACCATTGCATTAAAAGGAGTTTATGCTATTGATATGCAGGCAAACTGTGTCGGACTGTATTGGGATGAAGAAACTGACCTAAGAGCCACACAGCTTGAACAGATAAAAGCTTATTTACATGATTTAGCACAGCGCTAACTCTCTGATTGATCATAGGAAAAACGATTTATTATGGCGAATACTCCACGCTCTGCTTCAGAAAGCACAGCAGCTTCCGCATCTGCTGCAAAGAAACGTGCCTTAGTGATTGTGGAGTCGCCTGCAAAAGCGAAAACAATTAATAAATATTTGGGTTCACAATATGTGGTGAAGTCATCGGTCGGTCATGTGCGTGATTTACCGACAGGAGGCGGGGCGAAATCCACTGAAAAGAAGCCCGCAACCCGTGCCAAATTAACGGATCAACAGAAAGCCGAAAAAGCACAGTCTGCATTGATCAATCGTATGGGTGTCGATCCAGAGCATGATTGGATTGCACACTATGAAGTGCTCCCGGGCAAAGAACATGTGGTTGCCGAACTGAAAAAACTCGCCAAAGATGCAGATGCAATCTATCTCGCAACGGACTTGGATAGAGAAGGGGAAGCAATTGCTTGGCATTTAAGAGAAGTCATTGGTGGGGATGATAGTCGCTACCATCGTGTGGTCTTTAACGAAATTACCAAGAATGCCATTCAAGAAGCATTTAAACAGCCAACACGACTTGATTTAAACCGTGTTAATGCTCAACAGGCGCGTCGTTTCCTAGACCGTGTGGTGGGCTTTATGGTGTCGCCATTACTATGGGAAAAGATTGCCCGTGGTTTATCGGCAGGACGCGTGCAGTCAGTTGCAGTGAAACTGGTGGTTGAACGTGAACGTGAAATCCGTGCATTTATTCCAGAAGAATACTGGCAAGTTTTTGCAGATACCATTTCCAAGAAAGAAGACATTCGCTTAGAAGCGGTTAAGCAAGCAGGTAAAACGCTTAAGCTTAAAAATAAAGTCGAAACTGATGCCTTACTCAGTGTATTAAAAGATGCTGAATATAAAGTGGCATTGCGTGAAGATAAACCAACTAAAGTTAATCCAAGCGCCCCGTATATCACTTCAACCTTACAACAAGCGGCGAGTACGCGTTTAGGTTTCTCTGTAAAGAAAACCATGATGCTGGCGCAGCGTTTGTATGAAGGTGGTTTCATTACCTATATGCGTACAGACTCAACCTTTTTGAGTGATGACGCTGTAAATATGGTACGTAATCATATTCAACAAAATTTTGGTGAAAAATACGTCCCTACCAAGCCAAATCGCTATGGCAATAAAGCGGGTGCACAAGAAGCCCACGAAGCAATCCGTCCTTCAGATGTTGGTTTGACTGGCGATAAACTTGCGGGCGTAGAGCGGGATGCACAGCGTTTATATGATTTGATTTGGCGTCAATTTGTTGCCTGTCAAATGACACCAGCAGAATATTTATCTTCGACGTTGACCGTTGAGGCATCAAATGTTGAGCTAAAGGCGAAAGGCCGTACCCTGGTATTTGATGGTTTTACCCGTGTTCGTGGTGCCAATAAATCGGATGATGATATTTTATTGCCTGCGGTGAAAGTTGGCGAAGTACTTAAGTTAGAAAAACTTGATCCGAGTCAGCATTTTACCAAACCGCCTGCACGCTTTACCGAAGCGTCTTTGGTGAAAGAATTAGAGAAGAAAGGGATTGGTCGTCCATCGACTTATGCTGCGATTATTTCGACTATTCAAGAACGTGGTTATGTAAAACTGGAAAACCGTCGTCTCTTTGCCGAGAAGATGGGTGAGATTGTTACAGATCGTTTGGATGAAAGTTTTAATAACCTGATGAATTATGCTTTTACCGCTGATTTAGAAGGTCAATTAGACCGTGTTGCAATGGGTGAGCGTAACTGGAAAGAGTTACTGGATACTTTCTACGGTGATTTTAAGAAACGTTTGACCAATGCGCAGGGTGAAAGCGGCATGCGCCGTAATCAGCCAGTCGAAGTTGCCGATGTCTCTTGCCCTGAATGTTCGCGTCCAATGCAAGTTCGTACCGGAACAACAGGTGTATTCTTAGGGTGTTCAGGTTATAACCTGCCACCGAAAGAGCGTTGTAAAGGCACACTCAATTTAACACCAGTCGAGTCTTTAGCTGCTTTGTCGGATGATGATGGTGCTGAAACAGCTGATTTGATGTCGAAACACCGTTGTCCTAAATGCGGTACAGCAATGGACAGTTATGTGGTCGATGGTGGTCGTAAATTGCATGTCTGTGGTAATAACCCAGATTGTGATGGTTACGAAGTCGAGGAAGGCGAATTCAAGATTAAGGGCTATGATGGTCCAACCATTCCATGTGATAAATGTGATGGTGAAATGCAGTTAAAGACAGGTCGTTTTGGACCTTACTTTGCCTGCTCAAGTTGTGACAATACCCGTAAAGTATTAAAGAGTGGTCAACCAGCGCCACCGCGTGTTGATCCAATCAAAATGGAACACTTACGTTCAGCCAAGCATGATGATTTCTTCGTATTACGCGATGGTGCAGCAGGTCTGTTCTTAGCAGCCAGCAAATTCCCGAAAATCCGTGAAACGCGTGCACCGAAAGTCGCTGAATTACGCAGTGTGGCTGAGCAGCTTGATCCGAAATACCAGTTCTTGTTAGAAGCTCCAGATGTCGATCCAGAAGGCAATCCAACGGTAGTGAAATTCAGCCGTAAGAACCAAGCACAATATGTGGGTTCTGAAACCGCTGAAGGGAAACAAACCAAGTGGAGTTTGGTGTTCCAAGATGGGAAATGGGTAGAAGCTTAAACATTCAAGTTTAAAAAATGCTGGCGATTGCTGGCATTTTTTATAGAACAAATAAAAAGAAAAATTAATTTTGATTGGGGTGAAATGCATGTGGAAAAATATTCGAGTCGCTTGCTTACTACTGGTGTTGTTGATCGTTGCGATCAATGCTTATCGTGATCAAAATCAGGATTGGAATCAGCCCATTAATGTGCTGTTGCATCCGATTAATGCCGATGGTTTAGCTACAACACAGCAGTATATTCAACAATTGCAGCAAGATGATTTTGCTGAGGTGAAGCAGTATCTAGAAAAAAATAGCCAGCAATATCGAGGGCAAAGCAGCTACTTTATGGTTCAAATCGGACGGGAATTGCAACAAGCACCACCGAAGATGTCTGAGCAGCCGAGTATTCTGAATAATATTCTATGGAGTCTCAAGTTTCGCTTTTATGCATGGAAGCAGCATCAATCCTCAGATGGTTCACCGAGTTTAACTCTATATCTGAATTTCTATGATCCGAAGCAAAGTCGGGAACTCAAGCACTCAACTGCGCTGGAACGTGGGCGCATTGGTTCAGTCAATTTATTTGCATCAGCAAAACAGGCAGAACAGAACAATGTGGTCTTGGTACATGAGTTATTACATGGTTTTGGCGCGACCGATAAATATAACTTAGCCAATGGTGAACCTATTTTTCCGATTGGCTATGCACAGGCAGATAAACAGCCGCTCTATCCACAAACTGAAGCTGAAATAATGGGTGGACGGATTCCACTGTCCGAACACAAAAGTAAAATGCCAAACGATTTAGAACAAACTGTGATCAGTGTGCTGACCGCCCAAGAAATAGGCTGGATCAAATAAATTGTGGATAAGTTCCGACTTATCCATATCTTTAAAAAAAAATAATGACACAACTTAAAAAGATCAAAGAAAACATCCATTTTCTGACATTCCGTCATTAATTCTCAACATGCCTTATACAGAACTCAGTGAAAAACGCGATCAATATAGAGATATAACATTGATGATAAAAGAGTAAATAATGATGAAAACAGTGGGTAACGATCTAATTCGCAATCAGCTGCACGCTGATCGTAAATGGTATCTGTTATTGGGCGTATTATTAGTTATTTTTGGCCTTGTTCTTTTAGCGGCTTTACCCTTTGCAACACTATCTGCGGTATTGCTGTTCGGTGTGTTGATGATGTTGGGTGGTATCTTGCATTTTGTTGCCGCATTCATGGTGTTTAAAGGGGGGACACGTTGGTTGTGGGCCTTGTTTGGTGTGCTGTATCTGGCAGCAGGTTACTTTGCGTTTACTACACCCGTAATTACCGCGGTGGTACTCACCAGTTTCTTGGCGGTTGCCTTAATTATTGCAGGGATTATCCGTACCGTGAACGCCTTTATCCTTAGACCAATTTCAGGCTGGGGATGGGTGCTGTTTTCAGGCATATTAACCCTATTAACCGGGATTCTGATCTTGTCATCACCTGATTCACCGTTCTGGGTATTGGGGATGTTCCTTGCGATTGATATTTTATTCCAAGGGATTAATTACCTGACTTTTGCTGGTGCAATTAAGCAGTTACCACATAGCTCAACCACGGTTTAAACGATCAAGTTAAAACTAAGAGCATGTAATACACATGCTCTTTTTGTTTTTGTAGTCGGAAACATTTCAATGGCTTGAGTCTGCTAAAATAGCATTTCGTTTTTAATTGACCGATTGTATGACGCTTGCCAAGCTAATTGATGAACTGAATCCACAACAAAAACAAGCAGCCACAACGACAGCACAAAATTGTCTGGTCTTGGCTGGAGCAGGTTGTGGTAAAACCAAAACCATCGTGGCAAGAGCAGCATACTTAATTGATCAGGGTTTAGCTGCGCAACAAATTCAGATTCTGACCTTTACCCGACGTTCAGCAAGTGAGATCGTAACGCGTGTTGAACAACATATGGGCGTACAGGCCAAAGGTTTACGTGCATCAACCTTTCATACATTTTGTATGTATCTATTGCGCCGTAATCCACGTGCTTTTGGGCTGAGCCAATTCAGTATTATTGATCGAGATGATCAATTGCTGATGTTCCGCTTATTACGTGGCAAAGATAAGGGCAATGTGTTGCCGAAGGCTGCGGAGTTGTGCGATCTGTATTCTTATGCGCGGAATACCAAAACCAAATTGTCAGATGCATTGGTTGAGCAGTTACCCCAAGCGGTTGAGTATAAAGCTCAAATTGCTGAATTGATGAAAGCCTATGAGCAACGCAAGCAAGAACGTAATTTTCTGGATTATGATGACATCCTATCTATTGTTGCCGTGCATTTGCAAAGTTCACCAGAGTTAGTGAAGTGGGTCACTGGTTTTTGTTCTGCCTTATTGGTCGATGAAATGCAGGATACTAATCCACTGCAATGGGCTTTGCTTCAGCCTTTAGTTGGCAAGGTGAAACTATTTTGCGTAGGGGATGATGCACAATCCATTTACGGCTTTCGTGGCGCAGATTTTGAAAATATCCATCATTTTAAAGAACGTGTACCCGATGCTGAAGTACTGACTCTGGAAATGAATTATCGTTCGACCCAAGGTATTTTGGATTTATCCAATTGGCTGCTGGAGCAGAGCCAAATTGAATATGACAAGCATCTACAGGCCTATCGAGGTAAAGGGTTAAAGCCACAACTGCATATCTTGAGTAATGAGTTTGAAGAAGCCAATTGGATTATTCAGGACTTGAATCGTCGTCATATGCAAGGTGCGGCTTGGGCAGAACATATGGTGTTGCTGCGCTCAGGTTTTAGTGGGCGTTATTTGGAAGGTGCTTTAATTGCAGCCAATATCCCTTATCGTTTTGTTGGTGGGGTAAAACTGCTTGAGTCTGCACATGTTAAAGATGTATTGAGCTTACTTCGGGTCAGCGTAAACCCACAAGATGATTTAGCCTGGATGCGTTTCCTGACGCTTTGGGATGGCGTGGGCGATGTGGGTGCCAGTAAATTGGCGCAAGAATTGATTCAATTGCCTGATATTGAAGCCCGTTGCCAACGTTTAGAGCGGCATGGCAAAGTACCACAACAGGCGATTTTAATTTTGATGCAGCTTGATGTATTGCAGCAGCATGTTGAAGCTTGTATTGGCCTCGCACTAGATGCGCTAAATGAACAGCTGGAAAATAATTATAAAACCAAAGATTGGTCACGCCGTGTTAAAGACTTTGATTTGGTCAAGCAATTGGCACGTAAACACAGTGCTCTTGGGGAGTTCTTAGAGGAATATGTGCTTGATCCAATTTCTATCTCAGAAATTGATAAAACGCCTGACCAAGATTTAGTGACGCTGATTACCATCCATTCAGCTAAGGGTGCTGAACAAAAAGTCTGTTATGTCCCACATGTATCTCCGAATCAATATCCTCATGCACGGGCACAAGGTGATTTTGATGATGTTGAGGAGGAGCGTCGTGTGCTGTACGTGGCCTTAACCCGTGCAGAAGATGAATTGATTTTGACCAAACAGAATTTAAATTTATGGTCACAAGATCAATATGATGAGCTAGGAAGAAAAATAGAAAGTTACTTCCTCAATGATTTACCTCAACATTTAGTCGATGTTCAGATTCATCGAGATATTCCACGTGCCTATGCCCAAGGCAATCGTTCTCGCACGACTACAATCAATTTAGGTTTTGGCATTGATTTCGATTAAACTAGGCAGATTCAATTTCTTTTGATTCATTGATTCTACAATGAATCATCTTTTAGGTTTTAACATGAAAATTTTAGTTCGTAATTTAGACCGTAATGTGACTGATGCAGAAATTCTCGACTTATTCAAAGCATATGGAAAAGTTGAGTCTTGTGTCGTGGTCAAAGACGAAGCAACGGGGAAATCGAAAGGTTTTGGTTTTGTTGAAATGCCAAATCCACGTGAAGCGATTAAAGCAATTAAAGGTTTAAATACCTTGAAAGTAAAAAGCCAAGGCATTCGTGTCAAAGCTGCGGATGATAAAGCTTAATTATCAATGTTAAAGCAATATACGGCTTTATCAATTGTTGCACCAAATGCTGAGCGAATAGCGAAGAAAATAAAAACTCTTGAAGTTCGCTCATGGCAACCTGAAATGTTGCCACTGAAAGATTTAATGATTGTAGAGAATCAAAACTTTCTTTTGAGTGATGGGGATGAAGAGGTTGGTTTTGCAGTTGCATTGGTGGATATTGAATCCGTGCATCCATGGCGATCTGATGAAGTTGACGCAGCTTGTGCGACGTATTGGGCTGAAGGATATTTTGCTTGGGTTATTGGTAATATTCGTCCGATTGATCCACCGATTCAAATCATTGCCAAACGAAAACTCTATCTGCTTGAGTTGGACATTGGATAACTTATCCTACCGTTATTTACCCCAAGTTGAACCCCAGCCCTGACAAGGGTTCGAAAAATATTGATAGATATTAATCATTTCTTGCTGGTCGATCAGACCATTGCGATTAAGGTCTAAGGCTTTAAAGATTTTTATTCTTTTAGAATCAATTGTGAGGACCTGTTTTTGCCAAGCAACGGGTTGACCTCGTAAATGGATCAGTTTTTTCCATTCATTTTGATCGATCATTTGATCATGGTTGAGATCATAATCTGTATAGAGCTTTTCCCAGTCTAATCCTGCGGGCTCACAGCTATAGGTAGTTGGGATGACCACACAGCATATTAAGCTCAGTATGGCTTGTTGAATATGACGCATGGGTAGGCTCAAAAGATATTGATTTTATCATTAAAGCATTTAATCTTAGGTAGGGTCTATTGATATTTCAGCTGTACCCCTGAGCAAGAGTAAAGCACTGCTTTGATCGCAGCGTAATCAGCTCGTAAGGTGTAATCTCAATAGTCCCTAAACCAAGCGAAAGGATCTTGAAGGAAAATATTATGTCCCGTGTTGCTCGTTATCATGCAGATCGTACCAATCAAAAACTGTATTTTGCTCGTCTTGCATGTCAACAAGCGGAGCAAACTGAGCATATTCAGCAGGCACAGGCTTATCGCGAAGCTGCGGTTTTCCATTTGCATGGTGCACTTTTAGCGTTCTTGCAGGAACTGGTGCGTTATTACCGTCTCAATGATTTACAGCCGACCTTTAAATCGATTGAAGAGCATATGGCAGATAAAGGGCAGGTTTCACCTGAGGTTCTAGTTTTGCAGCAATTGGCTAAAGATGGTTTTGTGGCAGAATTAAAGCGTGCGTACCGTATGTGTCAATATGCACCTGAGCCAACAGCACCTGAACCTGAAAATGAGACGTCCTCAAACCTGATCATCAAGGTCACCCAAAGCCCACAGGCTTGGTTGCCCGATGCCAAAATTTTACGTGAGTGGCATCGTGAATTGAGTCATTTAATTGATGGTTTCCGTAATGAAATGGTTGAGTTCTAAGTCGAATGTTTAAAGCGACTTGAAATCTATGCCAACAGTACTTATATAAATAAGACGTGAGCGCAAAATACTTTGCCACCATGTTGAAGCATGGAGAAAATTTATGTCAATGCAACAGTTAAAAGAATTATTTGGTAATCAAGAAGCAGTTCTTGAGTTGGTCCAACTCGAGGGTGGTGAGCTGGCTTTGCGCAATGCGGGTTCTGAAAATGAGCCTTTAGTTAAGATACAGTTTAGTGATGAGGTCAAAGCCATACTTGGCGATCAAACAGCAACTGTCGCACAGCACATGATTCAAGCGGCTTTGTTTGGTCTGTTAGAAAAGCAGATGAATGAGTGGCAGGCCGAAGTCGTCGATGAGCAACCTCCACACTTGAGTTAATCTCACAAAATAAAAAAGCGTACTTTAAGTACGCTTTTTTATTTTTGAACATATTTAGTGGGCTTCGGATTGATGCGCCAGTTCGATTTGACTGAGAATATGATGGCTCATATTTTTTGCCATTTCTTCTTTGGCGTAGAACACTTCACCAATATTTTCTTCGCGTATCACCACAGTTTCTTCTTTACTCTCTGCGCAAATAAGGACCTGAATTTCAGGATTTAGCTGTTTTGAAATGTCCACGATACGATGAATATCTAAAATATCCATTGGTGAAATGACTAACAAACGGGCATGTTGAATATGTGCCTGAATCAATACATTGGGTTCAGTCGCTTCACCACTGACCGCCGCAATGCCTTGGCTACGTAGTTTTTCAACAATTTCACGATTTTCTTCAGCAATCACCACTTTGATGTTTTGCTCCATCAGGTTTTCACTGATACGACGGCCGACACCACCATAGCCAATAATCACCACCTGATCGCGTAGATAAGCTTGATCTACCTCATCGGGCAACATGGCCAGTGGGTCACCACTACGTTCTAATAAACGTGCTAAATGCGAGCGTTCACGAATCCAGCGCTGTACAGGTTCAATTGCAGAGAACACAAATGAGTTCAGGGTAATTGAGAATAATGCGCCTGCAAGAATCAGATTTTGCGCATCAGGCGTCAATAAACCTAATGATAAACCGAGTGTCGCCAAGATAAAGGAGAACTCACCGATTTGCGCCAAACTTGCGCCTACGGTTAAGGCGGTATTGATTGGGTAGCGGAAGAACAATACCAGCGCCATAGCCGCTAGGGTCTTGCCCACCATGATAATCGCAACGACAGCTAAAATACGTAACGGCTCTTCTACCAGAATGCTCGGATCAAACAGCATGCCGACTGAAACAAAGAACAAAATTGCGAAAATTTCACGTAATGGCAATGTTTCCTCTTCTGCACGGTGGCTAAAGTCAGACTCTTTTACCACCATACCCGCAAAGAATGCGCCAAGGGCCATAGATACGCCGAACACCGCGTAAGAGCCGTATGCAATTGAAACCGCAGCTGCAACAACAGTGAGTGTAAACAGCTCACGAGAACCTAAACGTGCCACGAATTGCATGATCATGGGTACAAGTCGCTTACCAATAATCAGCATGAAGGCGATAAAGCCTGTCACTTTGAGCAGGGTAATGCCAATCGTGATCCAGATGCTTTGTGATGTATCTGTCCCAGGTAGTGCCTGTCCACCGAGTAATACCGCTGTTGCGGGTAGAAGGACCAAGGCTAAAACCATCACGAGGTCTTCAACCAAGAGCCAGCCAACAGCAATTTTTCCATTCACTGAGTCCAGTAAGCCGCGATCACCCAATGCCTTGAGTAGAACAACGGTACTGGCACAAGACAAGCTTAAGCCGAAGATCAGTGCAGAGCCAAAGCTCCAGCCCCAAAACATAGAGACTGCGATCCCAAGTAAGGTTGCCACTGCAATCTGCAAAATTGCACCAGGCACAGCAATACGACGTACTTGCAGTAAATCTTTGAGGGAGAAATGCATCCCGACACCGAACATGAGGAACATTACCCCCAGTTCAGCCAGCTGATTGGCGAGCTGCATGTCACCGACTACGCCAGGCGTATTGGGACTAATAATAATGCCTGCAACTAAATAACCAATCAAAGGAGGGAGACGTAGACGTGCTGCGATATAGCCAAAAATAAGGGCCATACCAAAACCAACAGCAAGTAAAATAATTAAATCAACATCATGTGGCATTGCGGTTCCTTAATCTTTGCGGTTAAGGGGAAAATAAATGAGCATAAAACATGCCAAGAAAACAGCGAATAAAGTGTAACAACTAAAATCGAATTTGTTGATGACAATTTTTTTATTTATCAAAAAAAATCATGTAAGTCATTTTCAAGCATTTCATTTAAATAAAATACATTTTTTAGGCAAAAAAAACGACTTCAAGAGAAGTCGTTTTTTTAAAGAACTAAAATTATTTAATTTTAGCTTCTTTGAAGATTACGTGTTGACGGATTTTTGGATCAAATTTTTTGATTTCCATTTTTTCCGGCATAGTACGTTTGTTCTTAGTAGTGGTATAGAAATAACCAGTACCAGCTGTAGAAACGAGGCGAATCTTATCACGCATTGTTCAGACTCCTTAGATCTTTTGACCTTGAGCACGGAGATCAGCAACAACTTTCTCAATACCCAATTTATCAATAATACGCATACCTTTAGTAGTTAGACGAAGACGTACAAAACGCTTTTCGCTTTCTAACCAAAAACGGTGGTGGTGCAGGTTCGGCTCGAACCGGCGTTTGGTTTTGTTGTTTGCGTGCGATACGTTGTTACCAACGATAGGACGCTTGCCGGTAACTTGGCAAACCTTAGACATGGTGAACTCCATTGCTAGTTTATATAGCACTGTTTCGTGCAACTAGCCATTCAAGTAAACGGATGAAATCATTCAAGGGGCGTTTTATACCAAAAATACGATTAAAAGACAAGCGAATTTGGTAAAAACAAGGCATGAACTGGTGTGATAGCTCATGCCTTAACCAGCTTAACGAAATAGTGTTTTTAAAAGCAGTTTATGCGTTGCTTTATTATAAGGTGGTAGGATGAATTTTAAACTGTAAAGTTTAGGGCTCACCGGGTTGGACATCATTGAACGTTCATGTGAGAAGCTAAAGAAGCCTTCTTTACCATGATATTTGCCCATACCTGATGCACCAATGCCACCAAATGGCAGATCATCCTGCGCCACGTGGGTAAGAACTTGGTTGATACCAAAATGTCCTGAATGGGTACGTCCTGCGACATAATCAGCACGTGCACTATCGATATCGAAGTAATAGAAAGCTAATGGACGTGGGCGACTATTAATGAACTGAAGTGCATCGTCGATATGGTCGTATTCTAAAATAGGCAGAATTGGACCAAAGATCTCATTCTTCATAATTTCCATTTCAGTGGTCACGCCTGTTAATAAGGTCGGCGCAATCTTACGAACTTCAGTTAAAGACTCATTCTTGGCATTTAGTTCAACAATCGTTGCACCTTGGTCACGAGCATCCTCTAAGTAACCTTGTAGACGATTATATTGCTTGTCATTCACAATAGAGGTGTAGTCGTTATTGTCACGCAAGCTTGGGTACATTGTGGTCACAAAGTCATTGTAGTGCTTGGTGAACTCTGCTGTTTTACCTTTAGGCAAGAACATATAGTCAGGTGCAACACAGGTTTGACCCGCATTCCATAGCTTACCTACCGCAATACGTTGTGCCACGTCGCGAATATTCATGGCTGAATGAACCAGTGCAGGCGATTTTCCGCCAAGCTCTAAAATCACTGGAACAAGATTCTCTGCTGCTGCTGCCATCACCGTTTTACCGACAGAGGTTGAGCCTGTAAAAATCATTTTATCAAAAGCGAGATGACTGAATGCATCTGAAATAACGCCACCACCATTCACGACAGCAACCAACTCTTGTGGGAATGCTTCAGAAAGGGCATTTTCAAGTACATAACCAAAATTTGAAGAAGCACTCGAAATTTTGATCATGGTATGGTTACCAGCAGCCAAAGCACAGATCAATGGGCCGACTGAAAGTAATAAAGGGTAGTTCCATGGTGCAATCACCCCGATTACACCCAATGGTTGATATTCTACCCAGCCTTTTGCTGGTTGGTGTAACATGCTGATATGGCGTTTAGATGGTTTCATCCATTCAGTTAAGTTCTTGCTATAGTATTTGATATGTTCTAAACAAGTCAGAACTTCGCCAATTTTGGTTTCCATAATGGCACGGTTGCCATAATCTTGACTAATTGCGTTAGCAAATTGATCTTGATACTTTATCAAGATGTTTTTAAGTCGAGCTAAGCGTTCAATACGTTCTTTGGCGCTTGGCACAGGATGGCGTTGGTAAGCTGCTTTTTGCTGCTCAAGCAAATCATGTAGCCGTTTCACATCAACATGAGGTGTCATAGCGGTTGTTTTTGTTTGACTGTTCATAGGAGTGGACCAAAAGAAAGCTTATTATTTTTTAATTTTTAGAGTAAATACTCTAAAGTGTCAAGTCGCTTTATAGGTTTGTTTTATAACCTATTGATTATGTTATAGATGGTTAAAATCAATGTCGCACGCTAAACCGAATAAAACAAAAGATCGAATTCTGCAAATCAGTTTGCAGTTGTTTAATGAGCGTGGAGAGCGTTCGGTCACAACCAACCACATCGCGGCTGAACTCGGGATTAGCCCAGGCAACTTGTATTATCATTTCCGTAACAAACAGGAAATTATAAAAGAACTGGCACAGCAATATCAGGCTGAAACCTTGGAAATGTTGGCCTTGCCAACGGATCGTCCATTGAATGCCAATGATAAAATTAGCTATTTTCAAGTACTCAGCAATCAGTTGTGGGCCTATCGTTTTATTCATCGTGATGTCTATCATCTGGTCGAAAATAATGAAGACTTCCGAAAAATCTATCCACGTTTTGCTGGGCAGGTGATGCAGCAAGGGCAAAAAATCTATCGTGCCTTCGTGGATGCAGGTTTGATGAAGATGACCGATTCAGAAATTGAAGCTTTGATCATCAACCTATGGATTGTGCTGACTAACTGGACTAACTTCTTATATATGTCAGGTCATATCAGCGATAACAATCGTCTGGAAGAAAAGTGGGTTTGGCAAGCATTGCGACAAATGGTGTTCTTAGAAGGCCCATATTTAATGGGTGAAAGTCGCCAAACCTATGAACAGTTACTGAAATCACTTGGACCATCGGACTTGTTCGCGAGTTTGTCTAATCTTAAAAATGATGATGAATAGATCGTCAGCAGCTATTTAGTCAATAGCAAAAAAGGGTTAGAATGCTCGGCTTGATTTTAATTTGATTCGAATAAGTGATATTAACCAAATGAACACGACTACAGCCCACACAGCGCGATTACTGATTACTTGTGAAGACAAGCCGGGGATCGTGCAAGCCGTATCGAGCTTTTTGTATCATCAGGGAGCAAACATTACCGCACTTGATCAGTACGCAACAGAAGCTCAAGGCGGGCGTTATTTCATGCGTGTTGAGTTTGAGATTGATCATTTGCAATCTCGTAAAGAAGCGTTGATGCAGACCTTTGCTGCCAATGTTGCTGAACGTTATGAGATGCAATGGAAGCTTACTTTTGTTGGTGAGTTGAAAAAGGTTGGTATTCTAGTTTCTAAAGTAGACCATGCTTTATTGGAATTGTTATGGCGCCATGCACGTGGTTCATTACCATGTGAAATTACCCAAGTCATCTCAAACCATCCAGATTTACGTGAATCGGTTGAAAACTTTGGTATCCCATTCCATGTTGTACCCGTCAATAAAGACAATAAAGTTGAAGCGTATGCTCAAATTGATGAAATGATGCAGGGCAATGATCTATTGATCTTGGCGCGTTATATGCAGATTTTGAGTGAAGATTTTGTTGCTAAGTGGGAAATGAAGATCATCAACATTCATCATTCTTTCCTACCTGCTTTCGTGGGTGCAAATCCATACAAGCAAGCCTATGAGAAAGGGGTGAAGCTGATTGGTGCAACTGCGCATTATGTGACAGCTGATCTTGATCAAGGCCCAATCATCGAGCAAGATGTTGAGCGTGTGAGCCACGATTATAACGTTGAGCAATTGCGTGAGTTGGGTGAAGATGTTGAACGTAATGTCTTGGCGCGCGCAGTTAAATGGCACTTGGAAGACCGTATTATTGTAGATGGCAATAAGACCGTGGTTTTCTAATAAATTGCTAGGTTACAGTATGTAAAGAGAACATGCCGAAAGGCATGTTTTTTTATGTCTATTTTTCAATGGCTAGCAAATATACAAGAAAAAACAGTTGCAAATGAAAACACTTCTCATTTATTATTACGGCACTTTCATTGTTCTATCCGATGAGTGAAATCGTTTTTTTGAAAGCGTCACCATCTATTAGGTACTTAGATTCTTATGAGTCAATCTCCTGCTACATTCAACACGCCACACCCGATGAAAAAGAAAATCATCGCTGCCTTAGTTGCAGTTGTGATTGGACATGTAGGAGTTCTGTGGGCGGTGAGCCACATGAAAACGATTGAGTTAAGACCAATCGAGAAAGAACCGCTTAAGGTGAAGTTCGTTAAGATTAAAGAACCACCTAAACCTGAACCACCGAAACCAAAAGAACAGCCAAAACCTGAACCTAAAAAAGAAGTGAAGGAAGTTAAGGTCGTTGAAAAACCTTTGCCTCCACCGAAAAAGATTGAAAAGGTTCAACAGGTCAAAGAAGCACCAAAACCTGTTCTTCAAAAAACTGAACAAAAGATTGAACCTAAAGTTGAGACCAAAGTCGTTACCACAGTCACTGAAAAAGTAGTGGAAAAACCACAACCCGTTCAGGAAGTAACGAAACCTCAACCTGCTGCTGATCCATCACCAAAACGTGTATCGATTGGTGGTTCAGGGGTTCAATGGAGTCGTTCACCGAAATTATCTGTTACAGCAAAAGATTTAGATAACCAAACACGCTCAGTGATGGTACTGATTGAAGCTGATGAGAAAGGTAAAATTACCAATGCACGTATTACACGTAGTAGTGGTATACCGAATCTCGATGAAAAAGTTTTACGTGCTGTAAGAAGTGCAAAATTTAAACCGTATATGGAAAATGGTGTTGCTTACCCGATTCGAGCAGAGCAGCCGTTTGATCTTAGTCCTTAATAAATTTGAGTCCTTGCGACAGATTAAATCAGGAGTTCGTATATGAACTTTTCAGTTTATTGGCAACATGCAGATGCAGTAAGTAAAACACTGTATTTCATCCTTTTAGCAATGTCGATTGCGACGTGGACTATTTTCATTCTGCGCCTATTAGGAACACGCCAATTAAAACAACAAGCTTATACTCAACTTGTTCAAGCTTTGGCTACGCTTAAATCAAAGTTACAGCCTTTATCGTTTGAACAACGTAAAGCTGTCGCTGAGCAAGCATTGCTTCGCCAAATCTCTGCTGAAAAATCTCAAGCAGAAAAAGGTGTTTCGGTTCTTGGAACAATTGCTTCACTGGCACCGTTTGTAGGTTTATTCGGTACAGTATGGGGGATTTTCCACGCGCTTGTGGCAGTGGGTAAAAGTGGTCAAGCTGGTTTAGCTCAGGTTGCAACCCCAGTGGGTGAGGCGCTGATCATGACCGGTCTTGGTCTTGCAGTGGCGATTCCAGCGGTGATGGCGTATAACATTTGTGTACGTTTCAATCGTGGCTTGGCACATGATTTACAAGATCAAGCACATAGCTTGTTAATCGATACCATGTTGCAGCAAGAAACAGCGGCAAAAACAGAAACTAAAGCGACTCAACAAAGTTTAGTTGGAGGTCAAGCTTAAAATGGGCTTTCAATTGGGTGAAGACCACGACAGTGGCATGAATGAGATGAATCTCATTCCTCTGATCGACATTATGTTGGTATTGATGATTATCTTTTTAGTCACAGCAACGGTTGCTAACCCATCAATTCCATTAAGTTTACCAAAAACCACTGCTGAAATTGTAGATCCACCACCAAAAGCGATCACCATTAGTATTAATGACAAAGGTGAAGTGGCTTGGGATGCGCAGATTATTAGCTTAGAAGAGCTAGAAAAGCGTTTCCAAGAGGCGGGTCAGGCTGCGACTAAACCGACTGTGCAGCTACGTGCAGATAAAGAATCAAAATACGATACGGTTGCGCAAGTGATGTCTCGTGCCAGCGAAGCAGGCTTAAGTGATATCGCGTTTGTAAGTGAAAACTAAAACAACGTGTTAGAAAAAAAAGCAACTCTGAGAGTTGCTTTTTTTTATGCCTAGTCGGTTTTGAGAAGATCGAGATATTTAGCACGTAATTTAGACAGCTTCGGAGGAATGCTGAAATTGCAGTAACCTTGTGATGGATTGCGGGCAAAGAAGTTTTGGTGATATTCCTCAGCAGGATAGAAGGTCGGTACTGGACTGAGCTCAGTCACAATATTCAGACCTTCATCTTCCAGATCATGAATAATCTGTTCGGCTTGCTGCTTTTGTTCATCATTAAAATAATAAATAACAGAGCGATATTGCGTGCCAATATCATTACCTTGGCGATTTAAAGTGGTTGGGTCATGCGTCGTAAAAAAGACATTCAGTAGTTGTGAATAGCTAATCTGCTGTTCATCAAAATCAATCAGCACAACTTCTGCGTGTTGAGTATTGCCTTGGCAGACCTGTTCATAGGTTGGGTTTTGGCTAATCCCGCCCGCATAACCACTCACGACTTTTTCTACACCTTTAAGCTGTAGAAATACCGCTTCTACACACCAAAAACATCCACCACCAACGAGCGCTTGTTGCATGAGACTCCCCAATTTTTAATTTTAAGAATGCTACTAAAGTAAACGAAGTGTTGAAAAAGTAAAAGCCCGTGTTCGCAACGAGCTTTTACTTTTTTACGATAACGAATTATGGCAACGGTTGAATCACGGTGACAAAGCTAACCAGAACCTTGCCTGACGCATCCATGAATTTAAGCTCATGGCCTTTCAGCTCGTAATTGGTTGTGCTTGCCAAAGCATTGCTATATTGGCGTGAAAGCGCGCTATTATCTTTGCCGATACAGGCCATCATGGTCGAAGCAATCGGACCTAAGCGTAAGATAGCACCTTGGCTTTCGAAGCTGCCTTGAATCTGGTTACAACCATCTGCACCAAAGAAACGTTTGCCTTTGGCGTCAAATTGAATTGCAGGGCGCTTACCAGAAAGATCATTGCTTGTAATCTCGACACCATTGATCTGTGTAGCAATCCAGTTACGGCCATAGAGATTGATGCTTTCTTTCTGAGATGCATTCGGTGAGGTTTGGAGAGATTCTGTAGTTGAACAACCGGTCATTGCTACGGCAATTGCCAAAGTACATGTTGTTAAAAAAGGCTTTAACATAAAATTTAAGTCCAAATCATTGTGTTTCTATGTTCAGTATTAGAATAAAACAACATGGAGTGGAGCAGGATATTGCGTATCCTTTTGTAAATGTTCAGGTGTCTTTAATAAAATGAGTGGAAAAATTACTCAGTTTTGGGAAGGCCTATACGAATGACATCCGAAAAATATTCACTACTCTGGTTAGGCTGTTGTTCATATTGTTCTGCACGTGGATTGATATGTGCCAAGCGATACCATTCTTTCATGCTGTAATTTTGATTGAGCGCTTTCAGGTCGTAGAGGTAGTTAGGTAAATAACCTGAGGCCAATAAGCGGTAGTCTTTGGGTAAGCGCTGTGGATTAATCGCTTGAACCATGTCAAAGACCAGCGTAGTACAGTTACTGGTCAGGGTGTTGTACCATTTGGCTTCTGCACGCAGTTCATCTGCTTTGTGTAGATACTCAATAAACAGGGCTTTACGTTCAGCTGCTGGCATTCTGATTGGAAATAAGTAGACTTGTTCGTGGCGAACATTACTGCGCGTATAGATCAGATCCTTTTCATCTGAAGCGACTAAACTGAGTTCGTATTTACGGAAAAAGCCACCAATCGCAGAAAAGTCTTCGCCTTTTTCCTTACGAATTTCAATAGAGAATACCAACGGTTTTTGATCAGAAAAATCGAAACTAACCAGCGTATGGGCAATTTGTGGCCCCATCCAGTAGGAGGTAATGACATTGATGCCCGTAATCTTATTCAGATCAATGCTGCGATCTTCCCAATGAATGTCATAGCTGCCATCGGCATGCCAGTCAAAATTTCGTACATTATGCAGCTTTACAAGATCACCATTCTTTTCATAGCTCAGCTGTTCTGCAACCTCAGGATTCCAATCCCGATCCTGTCTTGCTTCTAAGGAAAAATACCAGATCAAAGCACAGGCAAATGCCACACAATAAATAATGATATCGGTGCGACGACTCACCAGATGACCACTGACATAGACGCCAATCAAGCTGAGGGCAAATAAGACCCATAGCGCAATGACGGCTCGACTGAAAAAAGTACCTAAGGGTTGCTGAATCCATAAAGCCAGACAGAGCCAGACACTTGAAAGGATCACGCATAAGGTAAACAGACTGTGTAAAAGCCCAATGCCTAAAGCGATGAAAAACTCACGTGATCCAATATTGTGCATGGCAAGCGCGATCCATTCTTATTTTTGGTAGGTCGCAAACTCAAAAGTAACCCCTGATTTCTCATCAGTATGCTGTTCCGAGTTTACTTTGCGAAAGTCATCGGAGATTTTTGGGTAATGTGCATCACCTTGAACGTCAAGATCAACATGCGTTAATTCTAAACGATCCGCAATAGCGAGCGTTTGGGTAAAAATCTCTCCACCCCCAATAATAAATAAGGATGCTTTTTCAGCGTGTTGTGCATCTGTAAGTGCAGCATTGAGTGCATCTTCGATACTATGCGCGACTTTAACCCCGTCAAAATGCCATTCAGGGTCACGGGTAATCACCCAATTGACACGATTCGGTAGACTACGCCCCATAGATTCAAGGGTTTTACGCCCCATAATCACCACACCCCCTTGGGTAATGGCTTTAAAGTGCTTTAGGTCAGCAGAGATATGCCACGGCAAAGCATTGCCTTTACCGATACAGTGATTTTTATCCATTGCAACTACGTGGACAACTTCAGTGCCTTGCCATGCCATTTTATATTCTCTCTAACTAATCGATTTAAACTGCGACAGGTGCTTTAATTGCTGGGTGTGATTCATACCCTACAATTTCAATATCTTCAAATTTAAAATCGAAAATATCGGTAATCTCAGGATTGAGCTTTAATTGACACAACGGTAGCGGCTCACGGCTCAGCTGTAATTGTGCCTGTTCAAAGTGATTGGCATATAAATGCGTATCACCACCTGTCCAGACAAAGTCGCCGACACCTAAACCACAGACCTGAGCAATCATATGGGTCAGTAGGGCATAGCTGGCAATATTAAACGGGACACCCAAAAACACATCTGCACTACGTTGATACAACTGGCATGACAGTTTGTTGTCTTGTACAAAAAATTGGAACAGGGTATGGCAAGGTGGTAATGCCACTTTACCTGCTTCATTTGGGTTCCAACCAGAAACGATCAAACGACGTGAATTTGGATTGGTCTTGATTTCATTGACCAACCATTTAATCTGGTCAAAACCATTTTGTTGGTAGCTACCATCTTCATTTTGACTTGCGCCAAAGTTACGCCATTGGTGGCCATAAACAGGGCCAAGTTCACCTTCTGGACGACCAAAACGTGCAGTCTGTTCTACAGTTGCCCATTCATCCCAAATTGAAACTTTATTGTCTTTGAGATATTCAACATTGGTATCACCTTTCAGGAACCAAAGCAGTTCAATGACGATGGAACGGAAGTGGACTTTCTTGGTGGTTAGCAGTGGAAAGCCCTTAGAAAGATCAAAGCGCATCTGATGACCAAATACTGAACGTGTACCTGTGCCAGTACGGTCGCCTTTGTCGCCGCCATTGTCGAGGATATGTTGTAAAAGGTCTAAGTAAGTGCGCATCGTGATTCCTAATCGCAAATTTTTATCGGGCTCATCTTATCAGAATTTATGTGATAAATAATGGGTCAATTGTGCGTCATTAACTGTCGTAGTGCAGACTTTATTCTCTATTTAAATTTAGCTGCTTGTTTTATATTAAGTTCTATAAATAAGTACATGGACAAGCAACAAAATGAATTTTAAACCAGAGACTTTGCCGAACAATTTGCAGCCATACCTAGAAAAAATCACGGCGACTATTTTGCCAACCGTCACCATGCAACTGACACCCAGTGATGAATTAACTTTATGGCAAAGTAAGATAGGGGGGCATCCTTACTTACCGCTGGATGCGACTTATCCAGTCGATTCGAATGGCAATCCATTGACTTTATTGGCGCAGTTAAATTTTGCTGAAATCCCGAATTTAGCTCATTTTCCAGACCAAGGAATTTTACAGTTTTATATTGCAGCCGATGATTTGTATGGAATGAATTTCGACGACCAACAACAGCAATCTGGTTTTAAAGTGTTGTACTTCGAGCAGGTCATTGAAGATGCTTCACAATTAAAACAGGACTTCTCTGAAGTTCAACTGAGTGAAGATGATTATTTGCCATTTGCGGGACAATATTCGATTGAATTTAGCCTGACTTCTCAACCCATTAGCCTCGGTGATTTTGCCTTCGCACCAAAGATTCTAGGAGTCGATGAACTGTATGATTTTGAAGATCAATTTGAAGGTGGGGATTTTGAAGATGATTTTATCGAACCTTATGATGAATTGGCTTCTGCAAGTGGACATCGTTTAGGCGGTTATCCTTATTTTACCCAAACTGACCCACGTCAATATAATGAAAAAGTTCAAGATTATGTGCTGCTTTTTCAGCTCGATACTGATGATGTGGAAAACGAGATTATGTGGGGCGATTCGGGCGTAGGGAATTTCTTTATTCATCCAGAAGACTTAAAGAAACGAGATTTTTCCAAAGTACTATATAACTGGGATTGTTGTTAAATAAAAAAAGCGGATGAGTGTTCATCCGCTTTTTTCTCAGTGCTGAATCTTATTCAGTAACAAAAGTAACTTTGCCATCTTCTAAAGATTTAACACGTGCCAGTGACTCAACACGGTAGCCTTTTTCAAGCAATACATCACGGCCTGGTTGGAATGATTTTTCAATCACAATACCCACCCCAACCACTTCAGCTTTGGCTTGATGAATTAAGTCAATTAGACCTAAGGCAGCTTGACCATTGGCTAAAAAGTCATCAATTACAAGTGCTTTGTCACTTGAACTAATGTGCTTGTTTGAAATCGCAATGGTACTTTCAGTCTGTTTGGTAAACGAGAACACTTTAGAACGGTAAAGGTCGTCTTTCAATGTTAATGACTGGTATTTGCGCGCAAAAATAACAGGAACGCCAAGTTCTAAACCTGCCATGATTGCAGGTGCAATACCTGAGGCTTCGATGGTAATAATTTTAGTAATACCTGCATCTTTAAAGCGAGCGGCAAACTCTTTACCAATCAACTGCATCAACACAGGATCGATTTGGTGGTTTAAGAAAGCATCAACTTTCAAAACCTGATCAGATAGAACGATACCTTCATTTAAGATTTTCTGTTCTAAAGCGTACACGGGAGAATCCTCTAAACGGATGCTTGTTCAAGCAAAGGCATATTTTAAAAAGCATCGAAAAAAATGCAAGCCAAAATTGACCAGATGCTTAGTTTGTTTTACCTGAATAGCCTGTTAATAGTAGTCCATATGATGATTTTCCATCATTATGTGCCATTTTTACAGGAAGGTAATCGAGTTTTGGGGCTAACCAGAACACGGTATTACGCTCTGGTTTATCGTGCTGCATCACCACTTTGATGGTACTGAAAGTGCCATAAGGGGTTTTGATATTCTCAGTGCCTTGTTTCACAAAGCGACGTTCATCGATGGCTTTCGCATCTGCAATCAGATACTTGGTTTTCAATGAATTGCTCTTCAAATCTTCACGGATTTGCAGTTCAGCATTGAGTTCATCCAAAGCACCTGCTTGCCATGCAAATGAGCGAGCCGTGTCATCTTTTTTGGTATTCACAACTTTACTATTGGGGTTGAAGTTAATGCTCATCGTGTTGTTGTGAATTAAGATTTTACTGCTGCGACTAAATTTCTGCGAGTTGATTTTATTATCGGCAAAACTAAATTGACTGGTTTCAGATGCAGAAGCAATACCACCAGCTTTGGCACTGAATTGATAGGTCCAGTTATTGCCTTGTTGGGAAAGAGTACGTGTTGCTGAACCTAGGTTTTTATTGTTGTAGCTGAATTGATAGCTGGCTTGGAAAGGCGCCATTGCCAAGGCATGACTAGAGATGCTTGCACTGAAAATGGCAGCCGAAGTAAGACCCAGTACTTTCAATAATTTCTTTGTCATAACACTATATCCTTTGAGCAATGCTGAATTGAATCGCTCATTTATCATTACGATTTAAAGATATTATGCCTGTAGATTATGAAGAAAAGATCAGGTTTTTTACTAAGCGCTTGTTAATTTTTCGTATAAATCATGAAGATGTATGTTTTGGGTAGCATCGCATGACAAGCAACATGCTACCCCAGTTTAAAGCTGTTTATTTTTTACGGTCTTTTTGCTGAATCGGGGTCACTTCGCTGTCGTTGAGATCATCTTCGTCAAAGTCATCTTCATTGGAAGGCGATAAAATTGCAGCAAGATTCACATTGCCCCAAACAATCAACTCCGCAGGACGGACGCGTGCACGATTGACATGTACTTTACTCAAGGTTTCGATAATGCTGGCTTTTTTACCTAACCAACGATTTAAATCGAGATACAGTAAATCATCTTGAACTTTCACCACTTCAAAATGTTCTAAGATTTTGCCAAGTGGATCTTCTTCACGGAATTTCTGGTAATACCAGATTGCCACATAAAAGCCCCATTTTTGAAAGATGTTTTTGAATTTGGCTTCAATCACTTGGGTATTGCTGATTTGTTCAAAAACCATCAGTTGCACATTTTGATTCATTTCCATTTGAATCAACTTTAAATCAACCGATAAAGTGGTATGGAGGCCTTTGACATCGAGGGTGGTGTATAAGCGTAACCAACCGTCATACAGATCAGCATGCAGGTCTTGCATAATGCCCACATTTTCGGTGACATAACGTTCCATCGTGGCATTCACAAAAACTTGTGAAAGTGAAAACTCTCTTTCTTCTTCGATGAATTCTTCTGCTTTTTGGTAAACTTTACGTAGACGTTTAACTACAGATGAAATTAGCGTTTGCATAAAAGTTGTTCCAGAAAGTGAATTGATAAGTAAAGCAATGCCACAATCTTTGTATTCACTAAAAAATAAAAATAAATTTCTGACTTGCAGTGTAGCAAAATTAATTGCTACATTTTCATAAAATGATGGTATGGAAACACTGTAACTATAAGTGGATCACATTTTTGTAAAATTTTGAATATTGGTTTGGTTTTTATACGGTTATGCCGTTGGGGATGGGACATTTTGTCGCTTGAATACCATGTGGAATAAAATAAATTTTCGTTCAGAACTGTCCCCTTATTGGTGGCAAGATCCAATTTTTGTTGGGGCAGTGGCTTTGGCGATGCTTTTGCATGGGGCGGTGTTGGCGATTCAATTTACCATGCCATCACCCTCTGACACTTCCACCAAAGAAATTGCCGTCACCGTTCGTCCAAGTACTGAAAAAGTTAAAGATGCAGACTTTTTGGCGCAAGCTGATCAAAAAGGTTCGGGCGATTTCCGTGAAGCACATCGGATGTCGAGCGATATGCCTGCACCGATGCAAGCTGATGCAACTACAGGTGAAAAAGAGTTAGAAAGTCTGGAGAAAATACAGCAAAAACGAGAGTTAAAATTCGAAGAAAAAGTGCTCATGACGGTTTTGAGTTGGCAAAAGCAAGCCGAGCAGAGCGAACGTAAAAAAACCTTGGATGATCTACAAAGCCAGTTTCAAGCCAAAGCTGCCATGGTGGCGAGTCTGGAAGCGCAATATTTACAGCGTCAACAAAATTTTAGCCGTAAACAACGGATTAAAACGGTCGATGGGATTCAGGCCAAACAAGATGCATCTGCTGCTTACCTAGATAAATTTCGCCAAAAAGTCGAGTTATACGGGAATCGCTATTATCCTGATCAAGCCAAACAACAACGTTTGGCGGGTGAAGTGCGTCTCATGGTAATTTTGAATGCAGAAGGGGGAATCCGAGCGATTCGTCTCATTGAAAGTTCTGGGCATGCGATTTTAGACGAAGCTGCTAAAGCATCGGTTCGCCGTGGTGCACCATTTGGACCCTTTGATGCCACGATGAAAAAAGAAATCTCTGAGTTACGCATCATTCGGACTTGGCGTTTTGATCCAGTTGATGCTGAATTTGAAGTGCACTAATTAAGGTACACTTCTTATTGGAAAATAATGATAGATAAACTAAGAATTAAATATTTATAAAAATCATTTAATTATTTTTTAAAAATCTTAAATATATTTTTAAATCTAATAAAAACAGGCAACTAAGTTTATTGTTTAAAACTTGAATTGATAATAAAAACAATTATCATTTGCAATGCGTTTTTGGTTAACTCTCCTTTTGAAAATGAATGCATCCTTCTTAAAATTTATCGGGGGAATGAGATGCATGTTTTCAAGACCGTTCCCTTGCAATAAGGACATATTTCATGCATCAAACTCCAACTTTAAACCTGTTTAAAGCCCGCCCACTGGTATTGGCAATGGCTGCGATCTTGTTACCTACATTGGTATTTGCAGAAGACGAAGCGAACGAAAATGCAAAATTGCCAACGATTACAGTAAAAGCAGAAGAAGGGGCTTTGGCTGTAACGGAAGGAAAGAAAAGTTATACCGCTAAAAGTACCAATACATCGACCAAACTTAATTTATCGCTTAGAGAAACCCCGCAATCAGTCAAAGTTCTCACCCGTGAGTATTTGGATGATGCCAATATTACATCGTTTCAGGACATGTTAAATAACGTCACAGGCGTGACTGTGAATCAGTGGGATGAACGTCAGTACCCAACAGCACGTGGTTTTGATGTCGACTATTATTTGTTTGATGGTGTTCCAAGCAATGTGGGGATGGAAGCCAATGATCCTGATTTAACCATGTACGATCGGGTTGAACTGGTGAAAGGCGCAAATGGTTTGATGACAGGTGCTGGGAATCCTGCTATTGCGATTAACATGATTCGAAAACATGCCAATGCGAAAGAGTTGACAGGGAATGTCAGCACTTCTTTGGGCTCATGGAATGCATGGTCAAGTTCAGCAGATATTTCCACACCATTAAATGCTGATGGTAGTGTCCGTGGTCGTGTCGTCGTGAAGCACGAGGATACGGATTCGTATATGGATCACTACGAAAAAACCAATAATGTAGTCTATGCGGTTGTGGATGCAGATATTACGGATAAGACTTACCTTTCAGTGGGTGCGGGGTATCAGAATCTAGAGCGAGATGGCGTTCGTTGGGGCGGATTGCCCGCATTTTACACCGATGGTACCCGAACTGATTTCGATCGTTCTAAATCGGTGAGTTCGGATTGGACCTACTGGAATACCGATACCACCACGGCTTTTGCAACATTGAAGCAGAATCTATTTAACGATATCAATTTGAATGTGAACTATGCTTATCGAGAAGTAAAACAAGATACGGCTTTGCTTTATTCATGGGGCAAGCTGGATAGAGCAACCAATACACTCGACTCTTTCATGACCTGGTCTGATGCTACTAAGACCAAAGAAAATAATATTGATACCTATCTCTCAGCACCTTTTATGCTGGGTGGTTTAAAGCAGGAAGTTGTTGCAGGTTTTATGTATAACCAAAGCAAGAAAGATAAGTGGTACTCAGGAACACCTCCGATTGCCTCAGGTGCTGTGCTCGATTTTGATCATCCAAATATTCCATTAATTGGTGCCATTCAGAATAATAACTTGTATCAACCTCCAAATAAAACCACACAAACAGGCGCTTATCTTGCAGGCAAGTTCAGCTTGTTGGAGCCATTGAAGTTAATTACAGGGGTGCGTTTATCAAACTGGAAATATGAAAGTGACAATGGAGAAGGCAATCGGGAATTTAATAATGAAGTCACACCATATGCAGGCTTAGTTTTTGATTTTCTGGATCAATACTCTTGGTATGCCAGTTATACCAGTATCTTTAAGCCAGAAGATAAACGAGATGCGAATCGCCAATATCTTGATCCAAGAGAAGGGAAAAGCTATGAAACTGGCTTAAAAGGTGAGTTCTTAGACGGAAAATTGAATGCGGCCTTATCGGTATTTAAAACCCAGCAAGATAATGTTGCAGAAGAGATTGATGGTGTTTTTGTACCTGATGTCAATGGTAACCCAACCACTGAGAAAGCCTACCGTAGTGTAGATGGCGTTGAAAGCAAAGGGGTTGAGTTTGAATTAGATGGGGAAATTAGAGACAACTGGAACCTGAGTTTTGGTGTTGCACATTTCAATGCCAAAGATGCCAAAGGGAATGAAGTTCAAACCATGTCTTCAAGAACCAGCGCCAATCTCTTTACCAAATATACCTTGGATAAATGGAGTGTGGGTGGCGGGCTAAACTATAAGAGTAAATTTTATACTGGAGAAGGCAGTCAACGTATTAGCCAAGATGCATATGCTTTAGCAAACTTAATGGTGGGCTATGATATTGATTCAAATATCAAAGCACAGATTAATTTGAATAATGTATTTGATAAAAAATATTATTCAGGCATCGGGAATAACAGCATGGTTTATGGATCACCTCGTAACGTGACTTTGACGCTACGTTATCAATTCTAATTCTCTTGAGAAATAAAAAAAACGGCTGAATACAGCCGTTTTTTTATTGAGCATGTGGATAAGTTAGCGTTTATTCACAAGCCATTTTGACTTGAATAAGCACGTTCAACTGTACAGATTTCCACACTAAAATCCTGATACCATTTTTCTTTGCCTAATCGCTGAGCAACCAGATGTTCTGCATCGCGTTGCCAAAGTTTAATATCTTCAAGACTGTTCCAGTAAGACAGTGCTATTTCAAAACCATTTTCACTACACGCTTCAAATTTGACGCAATTAAATTGGCTCAAGGCTTTATTTCTCAGCTTCTGTGCCATTTCAGAGTAAGTTACATCAAGTTGTTTGATCGTGGCTTTAAAGATAACGATATACATAGGACCTTGGATTAGCTTTCATCGGCTTGGTAAGGATTGGCGATGCCCAATTTTTTTAGAATCTCAATTTCTAAGGCTTCCATTTCTTCGGCTTCAGTTTCATTGGTTTCATGATCGAAGCCCAGCAAATGTAAAACGCCGTGAACCAGTAAATGAGTGAAATGATCGCTTGGCGTCTTTTGCTGTTCTGCCGCTTCTTGTAAAACCACAGGAATACAAATCACCAAGTCACCTAAAGGCTCTGCATCGAGTAAGCTGAGCATTTCCTCAGGAATATCACTTGGGAACGACAGCACATTGGTCGGTTTGTCTTTTTCGCGGTATTGCAGATTGAGTTCATGGCTTTCAGCTAGATCAACACAGGCAATCCCGATTTCACAATTGGCATCAAAACCGACATGACGCAGTGCAGTTTCGATATTTTTTTTGATTTGACCACGTTTGAGTGGCAATTCAGTAGCTTGAAAGTCTTGTTGAAGACTTAAATTGATTTTCAAA
Organism: Acinetobacter higginsii; assembly: GCF_000369525.1. GTDB lineage: Bacteria > Pseudomonadota > Gammaproteobacteria > Pseudomonadales > Moraxellaceae > Acinetobacter > Acinetobacter higginsii. The sequence continues at coordinate 17,287 of NZ_KB850070.1, read as the reverse complement.
ATAGATCCTTAAAATCGTCCCTCTAAGATGCGACTAAAGCATCTTAAGGGGAGTGGGGGGATTTTTCTAAATGTGTTGCGCATCTGCCGCAGAATCATTTTCTGCAATCAATGCTTCTTGTTTGGCTTTGCGTTCGGCACGGGCTTCAGCAGACAGGCGTTGCTGTTCACTGTCCCAACCTTCGTAAGCTTCAACAATTTTTTGTACCAATTGATGTCGAACCACATCACGTGAATGGAAACGGGTGATATGAATCTCATGAACATTTTCCAGTACACGTAATGCTTGTGCTAAACCCGATTGCTGCCCACGCGGTAAATCAACCTGTGTCACGTCACCTGTAATCACGGCACGTGAACCAAAACCTAAACGGGTCAAGAACATCTTCATCTGTTCAGGTGTGGTGTTTTGTGCTTCATCTAAAATGACGAATGAGTGGTTCAAGGTACGTCCGCGCATGTAGGCAAGCGGAGCAACTTCAATCACTTGGCGTTCAATCAATTTAGCCACTTTTTCAAAGCCCAGCATTTCATACAGGGCATCATAAAGTGGACGTAAGTAGGGATCGATTTTTTGGGTGAGGTCACCAGGTAAGAAACCGAGTTTTTCGCCGGCTTCTACCGCTGGGCGAACCAGCAAGATACGTTGAATTTCGTTACGTTCCAACATATCAACTGCAGCAGCAACCGCCAGATAGGTTTTACCAGTCCCTGCTGGGCCAATACCGAAGGAAATATCACTTTGTAAAATACGTTGCACATAGCGTTTTTGATTAGCGCCACGTGGGTTAATTCGCCCTTTGCGGGTCTGTAACCAAACACTATCGAGGCCTGTATGTTCTTGATCTGAATCATCCATCAGTTCACGATCTGTCTGTGAACCTTGGATCATCAAATGAATGACATCGGCACTAATTTGTGAGGAAATTTCTGATTCTTGATAGAGCCGTTGCAGTAGTGCTTCGGCTCTTTCGACCGCTTCTATATCACCATCGAGATAAAAGGCATCGCCACGGTGAGTAATTTTGACATCTAAACGTTGTTCGATTTGTTTTAAATGCCCGTTATACGCACCGAGCATGCTTTTCAAACGTTCCAATTGAATTTCAGGGAACGTTACTGTACGTCGAATCGCTGCAGTCAAGATAAACCCTTTTTGTTGCTTTGTAGGAATACCCTTACATTACGCCACGTCAGGTTCAAGATTCAAGAGTTCTCCGTAAACTAAATTCAAAGTTTTAATTTCCGTGATCTCAATCTCTGCGAAGCGCCCAATCCACGCGGCATCACCGATAAAAGTAACCAAACGTGTATTGTCCGCTGTACCAATTAAAACATTCGGATCTTTATCCGAAACCTTCTCAATTAACACCCGTTCAATTTTACCGAGCATGGCATCAGTCTTATCAATACTCGAACGTTTAATCACTTCTTGTACTTGAGCCAAACGATCTTTTTTCACTTGTTCAGGGGTGCTGTCTGGTAAATCAGAAGCTGGTGTACCTGGACGCTTAGAATAAACAAAACTATAAGAGTGATCGAAATCTAGATCTTTAATGAATTGTAAGGTTTCAGCAAAGTGCGCATCTGTTTCACCTGGGAAACCGATAATGAAGTCGCTAGATAAATGCATATCTGGGCGTACTTTACGTAACTTGGCAATTTTATCGATGTAGACATCAATCGTATGGTTACGTTTCATGGCTTGCAATACATCGTTTGAACCACTTTGTACTGGCAGATGCAAGTGCGAAACCATCTGCGGTAAATCACGGTAGCATTGAATTAAATCTTCAGAGAATTCAAGCGGGTGAGAGGTGGTATAGCGTAGACGACCAATCCCTGGAATTTCTGCGACTAAGCGCAACAATTCTGGGAAAGTACAAATTTTACCTTCAAAGGTTTCACCACGATAACCATTCACGTTTTGACCGAGTAAGCTGATCTCACGTACGCCTTTTTCAGCCAAGCCAGCGATTTCTGCCAATACATCATCCAACGGACGAGATACTTCTTCGCCACGGGTATAAGGGACCACACAGAATGAACAGTACTTCGAGCAACCTTCCATAATTGAAACGAATGCTTTAAAGCCTTCCACACGCGGTTCAGGCAAAAAGTCGAACTTTTCGATATCTGGGAAAGAAATATCAACCAATTTGATTTTTTCTTTCTTAGGTTTTTCAATTTGAGCGTGATGCTGATCTAGCATTTGTGGCAAACGGTGCAGCGTTTGTGGACCAAAGATCATATCCACATAAGGTGCGCGTTTTTGGATGTTGTCACCTTCTTGCGATGCAACACAACCACCCACACCAATGATAAGATCTGGGTTTTGTTCTTTTAGTTTGCGCCAGCGACCTAGACCACTAAATACCTTCTCTTGTGCTTTTTCACGAATCGAGCAGGTATTCATCAGCAGAATGTCTGCTTCGTTTGGATTGTCAGTGAGCACATAGCCATGTGAATCACCTAACAAATCTGCCATACGATGACTGTCATACTCATTCATCTGACACCCTTGAGTTTCAATAAACAATTTCTTGATTGAAACATCAGCGGTGTGCATTGGCTGGGTAACAGTGTTTTCTGAAGCAGCTTTTACAGCACTGGGAATGAATGTTTGAACCGTCATGCAGGCTCCTAAACAAGGTGGATTTAAATAAACGGCGGATTATAGCAGTATTTTAAACGGAACGCAGAGAATAAAAAACTGACAAAAATGGACAGTTTATGAATAAAATTGCGCGAATTTTAATGAATATGAATCAGTAATTTACATAACACAACAATAGTGGAAGGCTAGACTTATTACACTATAATGGCAGGGCAAAATTGGGCATAGATATTGATGAAGATGAAAAAGCAGCGTGATTTTAGAACAACCGTAACTCCAAAATTGAATAACAAGAAGAGCTTCCGTTGTTTTATTGCAATGGGAGGAATGATCGCATGCTCATCTGTCTATGCTCTAGATGAACAGTTTAATGATGCGTTGCGTGCTGCCAATGCAGGCAATTCTGCTTTGCTCGATCAATACCAATCTGACATGCAAAATGATGCTTTGGGTTATTATCCAGAATATTGGAAATTGAACACCAATCTCGGCTTTCAGCCTGCATCTTCGATTATTAGCTTTGCACAACGCTATCCACAATCAGCGATGGCGGAAAAACTCTCTGCCGATTACGTGGAAGAAAAAGTCAAACTCGGAAGCTTTGCCGATGCCAAGCCTGTACTGAGTTATGTCACCAATCCAGATCAGGAAGAAAGCTGTGCCGTTGCACAAGTCCGTGCAAAAACAGGCGATAGTCTGGTTTTTGCAGAATATAAAGACATTTGGTTAGCAACCAACTCTCAGCCCGAATCATGTAATGGTTTAGGGCGTTTGATGTTGTCTAGTCCATTGATGACTGCACAAGACCGTCAACAACGCTTATGGGGACAATTACGTGCAGGCCAATCTGGCCCCGCGATTGCCACAGCTCAAACCATGGGTTTGAATCTTTCTTTAGCGCAGTTTAATCAAATTCAAGCCAATCCATTGGGTTATTTGTGGAGTGCACCGAAGTCGAATGATGCCGATTATGCCTATTTAATATTTGCCTTGGGGCGTGTTGCGGATAGCGACTTAACCAATGCTTTGGGCAATGTGCAACGTGCTGTTCAAGATGTGCCACAACCCGTACAACAATATTTATATCGCACTATTGGTTATGTCGGTGGTACCACCGTGATGAAAAATGGCTTTAATCGTGAAGTGTTAAATGCCTATGACCAAAGTTATGGTTATCCATTTAGCCCTGAAGAAGCTGAAATTTATGCCCGTCAGGCGATTCGTTTCGGGGCGTGGGAAAGTTTGATTCGTGCGATTGATGCGATGTCGGTGACACAAAAGCAAGAAGACCGTTGGCAGTATTGGTTGGCACGTGCATCGGAGCAGCGTTCAGATGGTGGTTCTAAACAAGCGGCACAGCAGATCTATCGCAAATTGGCACAAGCTGGCGATGACTACCATAACTTGTTGGCGAAAGATCGCCTCGGTGAACGTTATAACCATCAGCCTTATAATGAACAGCCAAGCACTCAGGATATTCAACGCCTGAATCAAAATATTCATTTTAGACGTGCGTTTGCATTAAGAGATGTCAATGCGCCTGCCAATTATACCAATCGTGAGTGGAACTGGGCGGTTCGCCAAGCCTATTTACAACACGACGATGGTCTGCTTTTAGCTGCAGCGAAACGTGCGCATGATGTCGGTTGGTATGATCGTGCAATTTATGCAGCGGATCGTACCACGTCTCGCCATAATGATACTTATCGTTACGCGACACCGCATCGTAGCAATGTAACCAGTCATAGTTACAATGCAGGTATTGATCCAGCATGGGCCTATGGTTTAATGCGCCAAGAGAGTCGTTTTGTAACCTCCGCACGTTCCCATGTTGGGGCAGGTGGTTTAATGCAGATTATGCCAAACACGGCAAAATTGATCGCAAGACAAATGGGTGAAACTTATAATCCTGCGGCATTGAGTGAAATGAACACCAATATTCGATACGGGACCTATTATCTTTCAATGATTCAAAGTCAGTTGAGTGGTAATGCGGTATTGGCAACAGCAGGTTATAACGCGGGCCCAAATCGTGCACGCCGTTGGCAGCCTGATGCTCAGAATATGGCAGCAGATCAATATACTGAAACGATTCCATTATTGGAAACACGTGACTATGTTAAACATGTCATGACCAACGCTACACATTATGGTGTGGTATTAGGGCAGGGATCGCAATCGTTAGAAAAACGAATGAGTACGATTCCTGTACGTAGTGGGCCTTAAGACACACCAAGATGTTTAAGTGAAACAATGAAGTTTTTGCATTTGATGAAACCAATCGAATTACTCAAAGGGCAATTGATGAGATCGCTACAGGCCTTGGCTTGTTACTTGGTCTTCTCTTTCAGTGCTCCATTACATGCTGCGAGTAATCCAGACGTTGCAGGCTATGTCATGCATGTCCAAATGACACCTGCTGCTTGCTCTTTTGATTCATCAAGACAAAAGCAACGTAAATGTCTGGAAGGTTATTCCCTCACGATTGCAAGTTTATTGCCTGAAGTACCGCTCAACCGAGATTGCTCAACTAAAACATCGGCCAAATTATCGCCATTACAAGCAAAGGTGGTGGCGCGTGTCATGCCTGATGAAAATGCCCGTGTGCAGTTATGGCAGGATGTGGGGGGGTGTATGCCGATGAATGCCAGTCAATATTTTAGAACCATTATTAACTTTGCGGAGCGTTTAAAAATCCCTGCGGATTTGACCAGCCCGAATACCATTGAAGTACAAAAGGAAAGCTTAAGACAGCAATTTACCAAGCTCAATCCTTCATTACCGCCGAATGGAATTCGCTTTACTTGCCAGTCATCGAGATTTGATTCAGTCTTAACTGAAATACGCGTTTGTTATCAGAAAAATGGTCAATATAAACAATGCGCAAGCCATATTGTGACAGGCTGCCCAAGTGAATTTACAATTAAAGGCAGTTACTAGGTATTTACCTAGTTTGATTTGTATTTTCTATTAGACTTTCGTTGAAATTCATTCTCTTTTACATGCATCTGTATTCGCTTTAGAGTACAATCTTTGCCGTTTATGATAATTCGATTGAATAATAATAGCGTTCAATCGTGCAAACGCATCTCATTGGAGAATATCACATGAAGCAACCCGTTCGTGTTGCCGTTACAGGCGCTGCTGGTCAAATTGGTTATAGCTTATTATTCCGTATCGCAAGCGGAGAAATGTTAGGTAAAGATCAACCAGTAATTTTACAATTGCTTGAAGTTCCTTTTGAGAAAGCTCAACAAGCGCTTAAAGGCGTGATGATGGAACTTGATGACTGTGCTTTCCCATTATTGGCAGGCATGATCGGGACTGATGATCCTAAAGTTGCATTTAAAGATGCTGACTATGCGTTATTAGTTGGTTCTCGCCCACGTGGTCCTGGTATGGAACGTGCTGACTTGTTGAAAGTGAATGGCGAAATCTTTATCGGTCAAGGCAAAGCACTTAACGAAGTTGCTAGCCGTGACGTTAAAGTATTGGTTGTTGGTAACCCAGCAAACACCAATGCTTACATCGCAATGAAATCTGCTCCAGATCTTCCAGCGAAAAACTTTACAGCAATGTTACGTCTTGACCACAACCGTGCATTAACTCAACTTGCTCAAAAAGCAGGTGTTGCAGTTTCTGACATCGAAGACATGACCGTTTGGGGTAACCACTCTCCAACAATGTATGCAGACTACCGTTTTGCAACTGCAAATGGCGTAAGCTTAAAAGACAAAATCAACGATGCTGCATGGAACAAAGATGTGTTCCTTCCAACTGTTGGTAAACGTGGTGCTGCGATCATCGAAGCACGTGGTTTGTCTTCAGCTGCTTCAGCTGCAAACGCTGCAATCGATCACATGCGTGACTGGGCGTTGGGCACTAACGGCAAATGGGTAACTATGGGTATTCCATCTGATGGTTCTTATGGTATTCCAGAAGGCGTTATGTTCGGTTTCCCTGTAACCACTGAAAACGGTGAATACAAAATCGTTCAAGGCTTAGAAATTGACGAGTTCAGCCGTGAGCGCATCAACTTCACGTTGAATGAGCTTGAAGAAGAACGTGCAGCAATTGCTGACATGGTAAAATAATTTATCTTTTTGATAAATTGAAAGCACTCTCCTAGAGAGTGCTTTTTTTATGCCAATAAACACAAAAAACAACAAGAAAATATAGACCTATCGCTGCATGCTATGGCGATTTGCTGTTAGATTACTTCGATAAAGGACATGATTTGGAGAATAACAATGTTTGAACAGCAACCGACACTTGAGCTTTTATTCGAACAACTTGGGCTTGGGGCGGATGAGGCAGCAATCGAAAACTTTGTGAAAACTCATCAACTACCCGCTGATAAAAAGTTACATGAAGCTGAGTTCTGGAGTGCAGGGCAGCGAGATTTTCTCAAAAGTCACTGGGATAAAGATGATGAGTGGGCGATCGTGATTGATGAGTTGAATCAACAGCTACATGTTGATAGCACAAGATAGTCAAATAAAAAAAGCTCACATTAGTGAGCTTTTTTTTGAATCAATGTTTTAAACCAATCTTCTTGGCGTATGGCATTAAATGCAGGGTGGAGTTGTAATAACTCTAAATCATGTTCTAAACATGACACATATTTTTTTAACCAGTGTTGTGTTAAGGCTTGTTCTTGTTTAGCTGCTGATGCGTAGGCCAAGAAGAAATAGACGTCTAAATGCTCATGATGGGCCAAGGGTTTTAAAATTTGTTGGGTAATCAAGGCAAAGCGTCGTTCTTTGGTCAACTCAAAGTAAATCATATAGGCTTTGGCTAGATGCAAGGACAAATTCAAATATAAGCTGAGTGGCATTTCATCGTATTCAATACGCGCCTGTTCAATGAGCACGATTGCTTCTTGCAAGAAATGCAATTGTTCCTGACGAATATGGCTCAGTACCACTAATTGCAAACGTAGGTCGGCACGTTCTAAAGCAAGTTCGGGAGTATTGCTGTCTAAATAGAGTTGGTCTGTTTCACCAATTCGAGCAATCACTTGTTGAGTTTCATTCGACATTATGGATCCAAAATCGTCAGTTATGCGTGGTATATAAGGGTGTTTTTAGGAATTTAAAGGGTTTAAGCTTTATTCCAAATTGAGCCACCACTACGTAACCATGCAGTGATTGATAAACGTTGCTGTTTAGAGAGTAGGACTTCGTGCAAGACATCGCTTTGAAAAATCGCGAGACGATTCGGTTGTGGTTTAATGATATGCCATTGATCATGCTTATCCTGCAATCGTAATTGACCACCCCAATTCTCTTGCCAATTTTCATGCAAATAAAACACGGTCGAAATCATACGATCATTTTTTTGTTGTGGGTTATCGCGGTGTAAAGCATAAAACTCACCTGCGTTATAACAAGCGAAATGTGCTTCGACTTCTTTAATGCCTAAATAGAAAGCCTGATTCAACGCTTGAGATAGATGTTCTAAGGTCTGTAAATGCTGTTGTGCAATCGGCAGTTGCCCATCAATCCATAGAATGTGATCACTACGGATATGGCTGACCACACCATTTTGTATCCCTGCTGCTCTAAATTCGGCAAGATGCGAAGTACATTCATGTGCAAGAGCTTGTACATATTCATCTGAATACACTTGATCAATCAAGGCAAAGCCAAATTCATTTAGATCATCCAGCACTTGATCCAGATTCCAAGACTGAAGATTTAATGCGGGTGGAAGAGTTGTTGCTTGCATAGCACTCCAATGACTTAGGTTCGATTGTAGGGCAATTTTAGACGATCACATCAACGCTAAAGAATAATTTAGGGGCTGCTGACATTTCAACCATGCTTTGCGTTATAAGCTAAAACGACATAAACAAGGCATGGAACGTAGGCAATGGCGATTCCCTTGTCAAGTTTCATAACGAAGTTTAGGGTAGTTTTAGCTATAACCCTTCGGGACTGTGACATTTTTTGCTGGTACAGCGTTATGTTTTTCTCATTTAGGATGCTAAATTTCGTAAACCATGCCTTGTATCAGCTAAAAAATGTCTACAGTCGCAATGAGAGCTAGAGCTCGCAAGGTGAAATGTCATCGGCCCCTATTTTCATGTTAAACTACCCGCTGAATTGAGGAATAATTGTCAACATGAATTACCGTCACCATTTCCATGCGGGTAACTTTGCCGATGTTATGAAGCATGTACTTTTGCTTCAACTGCTCGCTCGTTTAAATGCTAAAGATAAACCTTATCGATATATCGATACCCATGGTGGTGCAGGTAAATATGATTTATCTACGTCTGAAGCACAAAAATCAGGTGAATTCTTAACGGGTATCCATCGTTTGGTCAAGCTTGACGATTCGATTAAACGTAATGCGCCTGAAGGTGTAAAGCAATATCTTAAAATTGTTGAAGATATGCGTGCTGGTTCGGGTAAAGGCGCTTATCCAGGTTCACCTTGGTTTGCGCTTGAAGGCATGCGTGATATTGATAAAGCAACTATATTTGAAATGCAGCGTGATGTGTTTCAACAATTGTATTTTAATATTCGTGATAAACGTGCAGGCTTGCATGAGCGTGATTTTTATGAAGGTTTAATGGGTGTCATTCCGCCGAAAGAAAAACGCGGATTAGTCATGATTGACCCTCCTTACGAAATTGAGCGTAAAGATTTCCCGCAATTGGTTGAAATACTCCAAGCCGCACATAAAAAATGGCCAACAGGTGTGATTGCAGTTTGGTATCCAATCAAAGATCGCGCCATGATTGAACGTTTTGAAAAGAAAATGATGAAAACGGGTATTCGCCGTCAGCTCATTTGTGAAATTTGTGTATGGCCAGATGACACCCCAGTCGGATTGAATGGTTGTGGCTTATTGGTGATTAATCCACCTTGGAAGTTCTCAGAAGATGCGGATCAAGCATTACAATGGTTATTTCCACATTTGCGCATGAGTGAAAATGGTGGACATGCTGCAGTGCGTTGGTTGGTGGGTGAATAACCCATCAACGTCCAAATATTCTCGAGGAATTGAAAATAATGACAAATTCTCTTAAACCTGATTCTGATTTGAACAAAGAAGATCATTCTTTTGATGGAATCACTTTTGAAGTAGAAGAAGAAGAGCATACGCACGAAGGACAAAAAGTGAAACGCCGTGGCATTTATTTATGGCCGAATTTAATTACAACAGCCGCACTTCTTTCTGGTTTTTATTCAATTATTGCTAGTATGAATGGAAACTTTAACCAAGCGATCTATGCCATTTTCTTGGCTGCATTGCTTGATGGTTTGGATGGTCGAGTGGCTCGTGCAATTGGTGCACAAAGTGCATTTGGTGAGCAATACGATTCGCTTTCTGACTTGTTGGCGTTTGGTGTTGCACCCGCTATTTTGATGTATAGCTGGAGTTTGCATGATCTTGGACGTATCGGTTTAGCCTGTTGCTTTATTTATACCGCTTGTGCCGCTTTCCGCCTAGCTCGTTTCAATGTGCAAATCGGCGTGGTGGATAAGCGCTACTTTATTGGTATCGCCAGCCCGCTTGCGGCAGTAACTGTTATTTCATTGGTATGGGTCGGTCGTGATTATCCATTTATCTTTGATCTAAAAGATATTGTCATTCAAGTCATTAACTCGGTGGTTATGGTTGCAGTTGGCTTGTTGATGATTTCAAACATCAAATACTATTCATTTAAACAAATGGATCGTAAGCGCGTACCTTTTGTCGTGATGTTGCCAGTGGTCTTGATTTTTGCTGCAATCACGTACAACATTCCTGTAGGGATACTGATTGTCTGTATCATCTATGTCCTTTCAGGATTTGTAACGACGTTGTTTGCCAAAAAGAATGATGCAAAAATAACAACTTAAAATACGGAGGTTCAGTATGCCAATATTGATGAATAACAATCAATTAAAGCAGCTGAACCTCAATAAGTCAGATGCTTTAACTTTTCATCCGCCCAAAGGCCTTTTTAAAATTGTTTATCAGGCCTTAATCCTGCCGAATTTGCCTGAACCTTTCCATTATTTAAATTTCATTAGCCTGATTGGCCAACCTCGTATCCCTATTTGTTATAACGCGAGTGCAATTGCTACAACGGCAATTGATACTGCGACAGTTTTAGTGAGTAGTAGTGCATCAACTGTCGGGCATCTCAAAAGTTATAGTGCCAAAGAACAATGTCAATTAGAGCAAGATCGTTATCAGTTTTTAGATGTAGATCAAATCCAAGTTGATTTTCCAAATTACTATTTTAAGCGTGATGATGCAGAACTCAGTTGCCAACTCAAAGTGAATATTGGTACTGAAATAGAAAACCATTCAGCCTTGCAATGGGGCGTTGGGGATTATTGGTATGTTCGCTGTCAGTGCGAAGGCGAAATCACCTATAAAAAACAAAAATATCAAATCCAAGCACAGGGCATTTTGAAACATGCCAGAGCCATCTACTTACCTTTTATCGCCTTTCATTTTTTTACCTATCAAATTATTCAGGTCAGTGCAGACTTTCAGATCATCTTGTCTGAACTTAGAAATCAGTGGAATAACATTATTTTTTCTAGAATTGAAATTCAGTCGAATGAGCAAAATTCAATACTCTATGATCATCAGGTCATTTTAGATGTCACACGTGTATATCCTAAAGTACAAACCCCAAATGGACGGGAGATGTATTTGCCGCGGGAATTTATTTGGCAATATTCAGAAAAGGGAGAAGTGGTCTTTCAACTACACGCTCAAAGCCGAGGGGATTATAAATTTGGCCTAGCTGCGGGTTATGTAGGAAGTTTTAATTATCAATTATTGTGGAACAAACAAAGCTATCAAGGTTCTGGATATTGTGAATATATCGATTGTCGCCCTTTACACTGGCAAGAAAAAAATAAAACTGAGCAAATAATCGACCAAGTTGCACATTTTCAGCCTTATTTGTGTAAAAAATAAGCGATCGAAGCAATAAATTAAGATAATTTAAAAAAGGGGGTTGTGTCTGATGTGAAATGCTGTAGAATGCACATCCATCGGCGGTGATGCAGATAAAAACTTGTTGAGAAACAAGGATTTGGCTAAAAAGGTTGGATTCTTGGGTTGATTGATAAGTTTGCTAAATATCTAAATTACCTGTTGACTTTTAAGAAATTGAGAGTAATATAGCCGACCTAGCTTGATGATGACGAATCATCGAGAAGATCATTAAGAGAATAGAAGAACAACTTGTGTGGATTTTTACTGGTTGATCGATCGAAAATATTTCATTGATTGAATGGTAAAAATTTCTCGAAGTTTATTTGAGCGAATTTTTAGTCAGAAAATTGATGAGCCAAGATTTGTAGCCATAAGCTACTAATGATTTTAAACTGAAGAGTTTGATCATGGCTCAGATTGAACGCTGGCGGCAGGCTTAACACATGCAAGTCGAGCGGAGTGATGGTGCTTGCACTATCACTTAGCGGCGGACGGGTGAGTAATGCTTAGGAATCTGCCATTTAGTGGGGGACAACATTCCGAAAGGAATGCTAATACCGCATACGTCCTACGGGAGAAAGCAGGGGATCTTCGGACCTTGCGCTAAATGATGAGCCTAAGTCGGATTAGCTAGTTGGTGGGGTAAAGGCCTACCAAGGCGACGATCTGTAGCGGGTCTGAGAGGATGATCCGCCACACTGGGACTGAGACACGGCCCAGACTCCTACGGGAGGCAGCAGTGGGGAATATTGGACAATGGGCGAAAGCCTGATCCAGCCATGCCGCGTGTGTGAAGAAGGCCTTTTGGTTGTAAAGCACTTTAAGCGAGGAGGAGGCTACTAGTACTAATACTACTGGATAGTGGACGTTACTCGCAGAATAAGCACCGGCTAACTCTGTGCCAGCAGCCGCGGTAATACAGAGGGTGCGAGCGTTAATCGGATTTACTGGGCGTAAAGCGTGCGTAGGCGGCTGATTAAGTCGGATGTGAAATCCCTGAGCTTAACTTAGGAATTGCATTCGATACTGGTCAGCTAGAGTATGGGAGAGGATGGTAGAATTCCAGGTGTAGCGGTGAAATGCGTAGAGATCTGGAGGAATACCGATGGCGAAGGCAGCCATCTGGCCTAATACTGACGCTGAGGTACGAAAGCATGGGGAGCAAACAGGATTAGATACCCTGGTAGTCCATGCCGTAAACGATGTCTACTAGCCGTTGGGGCCTTTGAGGCTTTAGTGGCGCAGCTAACGCGATAAGTAGACCGCCTGGGGAGTACGGTCGCAAGACTAAAACTCAAATGAATTGACGGGGGCCCGCACAAGCGGTGGAGCATGTGGTTTAATTCGATGCAACGCGAAGAACCTTACCTGGTCTTGACATAGTAAGAACTTTCCAGAGATGGATTGGTGCCTTCGGGAACTTACATACAGGTGCTGCATGGCTGTCGTCAGCTCGTGTCGTGAGATGTTGGGTTAAGTCCCGCAACGAGCGCAACCCTTTTCCTTATTTGCCAGCGGGTTAAGCCGGGAACTTTAAGGATACTGCCAGTGACAAACTGGAGGAAGGCGGGGACGACGTCAAGTCATCATGGCCCTTACGACCAGGGCTACACACGTGCTACAATGGTCGGTACAAAGGGTTGCTACCTAGCGATAGGATGCTAATCTCAAAAAGCCGATCGTAGTCCGGATTGGAGTCTGCAACTCGACTCCATGAAGTCGGAATCGCTAGTAATCGCGGATCAGAATGCCGCGGTGAATACGTTCCCGGGCCTTGTACACACCGCCCGTCACACCATGGGAGTTTGTTGCACCAGAAGTAGGTAGTCTAACCGCAAGGAGGACGCTTACCACGGTGTGGCCGATGACTGGGGTGAAGTCGTAACAAGGTAGCCGTAGGGGAACCTGCGGCTGGATCACCTCCTTAACGAAAGATTGGTGACTGGTAAGAATCCACAACAAGTTGTTCTTCGAAGATGTATCTGAGGGTCTGTAGCTCAGTTGGTTAGAGCACACGCTTGATAAGCGTGGGGTCACAAGTTCAAGTCTTGTCAGACCCACCAAATCTGATTGCAGTAGCTTGGATTGAAAGATATGTCGTTCATTAAGTGATAAGCTGGGGACTTAGCTTAGTTGGTAGAGCGCCTGCTTTGCACGCAGGAGGTCAGGAGTTCGACTCTCCTAGTCTCCACCATGTACTTTACGGAGTACGAGCTAAAGATTACAGAATTTAGTAAGCAGTTAGCTTATTAACTTCTGTGATTTATCACAGTTTACTACTCACCGACGAGGTGGTAGTTAATCATTAACAGATTAGAAAATTGAGTCTGAAATAAATTGTTCACTCAATTCATTCGAAAGAATGAGATTGAGAACTAGCAAAAACACTGAATCAAGCGTTTTGGTATATGAATTTAGATTGAAGCTGTATGGTGATTAAGTTCACAGACAACGAATAGTAGCAATTAAGTTTGCAACGATAACACTCACTTGTATGTGTTAACGACTGTTTGGGGTTGTATAGTCAAGTAATTAAGTGCATGTGGTGGATGCCTTGGCAGTCAGAGGCGATGAAAGACGTGATAGCCTGCGAAAAGCTCCGGGGAGGCGGCAAATATCCTTTGATCCGGAGATTTCTGAATGGGGGAACCCACCCGCTATAAGGCGGGTATCATAAGCTGAATACATAGGCTTATGAAGCGAACGAGGGGAAGTGAAACATCTCAGTACCCTTAGGAAAAGAAATCAATTGAGATTCCCTTAGTAGCGGCGAGCGAACGGGGAGCAGCCCATTAAGTTGTGTGTGTTCTAGTGGAACGCTCTGGGAAGTGCGAACGTAGAGGGTGATATTCCCGTACACGAAAGGGCACACACAATGATGACGAGTAGGGCGAGGCACGTGAAACCTTGTCTGAATATGGGGGGACCATCCTCCAAGGCTAAATACTCCTGACTGACCGATAGTGAACCAGTACCGTGAGGGAAAGGCGAAAAGAACCCCTGTGAGGGGAGTGAAATAGATCCTGAAACCGCATGCATACAAGCAGTGGGAGCCGACTTGTTCGGTGACTGCGTACCTTTTGTATAATGGGTCAGCGACTTATATTCAGTAGCAAGGTTAACCGAATAGGGGAGCCGTAGAGAAATCGAGTCTTAATAGGGCGTTTAGTTGCTGGGTATAGACCCGAAACCAGGCGATCTATCCATGAGCAGGTTGAAGGTTGGGTAACACTAACTGGAGGACCGAACCCACTGTCGTTGAAAAGCCAGGGGATGACTTGTGGATAGGGGTGAAAGGCTAATCAAGCCTGGTGATAGCTGGTTCTCCCCGAAAGCTATTTAGGTAGCGCCTCGGACGAATACCATTGGGGGTAGAGCACTGTTTCGGCTAGGGGGTCATCCCGACTTACCAAACCGATGCAAACTCCGAATACCTATGAGTACTATCCGGGAGACAGACTGCGGGTGCTAACGTCCGTAGTCAAGAGGAAAACAATCCAGACCGCCAGCTAAGGCCCCAAAATCATAGTTAAGTGGGAAACGATGTGGGAAGGCATAGACAGCTAGGAGGTTGGCTTAGAAGCAGCCACCCTTTAAAGAAAGCGTAATAGCTCACTAGTCGAGTCGGCCTGCGCGGAAGATGTAACGGGGCTAAAACTATGTGCCGAAGCTGCGGATTTGACATTAGTCAAGTGGTAGGGGAGCGTTCTGTAAGCCGATGAAGGTGTATTGAGAAGTATGCTGGAGGTATCAGAAGTGCGAATGCTGACGTGAGTAACGACAAAACGGGTGAAAAACCCGTTCGCTGAAAGACCAAGGGTTCCAGTCCAACGTTAATCGGGGCTGGGTGAGTCGACCCCTAAGGCGAGGCCGAGAGGCGTAGTCGATGGGAAATTGGTTAATATTCCAATACTTCTGTGTAATGCGATGAGAGGACGGAGAAGGTTAAGTCAGCCTGGCGTTGGTTGTCCAGGTGGAAGGTTGTAGGCATGTATCTTAGGCAAATCCGGGGTACTCTATGCTGAGAACTGATAGCAAGCTGTACTTGTACAGTGAAGTGGCTGATACCATGCTTCCAGGAAAAGTCTCTAAGCTTCAGTTACACAGGAATCGTACCCGAAACCGACACAGGTGGTCAGGTCGAGTAGACCAAAGCGCTTGAGAGAACTCTGCTGAAGGAACTAGGCAAAATGGTACCGTAACTTCGGGAGAAGGTACGCTGCTGACGGTGATGGGACTTGCTCCCTGAGCTATTGGCAGCCACAGAAACCAGGCCGCTGCAACTGTTTATTAAAAACATAGCACTCTGCAAACACGAAAGTGGACGTATAGGGTGTGATGCCTGCCCGGTGCTGGAAGGTTAATTGATGGGGTTAGCGTAAGCGAAGCTCTTGATCGAAGCCCCAGTAAACGGCGGCCGTAACTATAACGGTCCTAAGGTAGCGAAATTCCTTGTCGGGTAAGTTCCGACCTGCACGAATGGCATAATGATGGCGGCGCTGTCTCCAGCAGAGGCTCAGTGAAATCGAAATCGCTGTGAAGATGCAGTGTACCCGCGGCTAGACGGAAAGACCCCGTGAACCTTTACTGCAGCTTGACATTGAACTTTGACCTTACTTGTGTAGGATAGGTGGGAGGCTTTGAAGTTAGAACGCTAGTTCCAATGGAGCCGTCCTTGAAATACCACCCTGGTAATGTTGAGGTTCTAACTCTGTCCCGTTATCCGGGACGAGGACCATGTCTGGTGGGTAGTTTGACTGGGGCGGTCTCCTCCTAAAGAGTAACGGAGGAGTACGAAGGTGCGCTCAGCGTGGTCGGAAATCACGCGTAGAGTATAAAGGCAAAAGCGCGCTTAACTGCGAGACCCACAAGTCGAGCAGGTACGAAAGTAGGTCTTAGTGATCCGGTGGTTCTGTATGGAAGGGCCATCGCTCAACGGATAAAAGGTACTCTGGGGATAACAGGCTGATACCGCCCAAGAGTTCATATCGACGGCGGTGTTTGGCACCTCGATGTCGGCTCATCTCATCCTGGGGCTGAAGCAGGTCCCAAGGGTATGGCTGTTCGCCATTTAAAGAGGTACGCGAGCTGGGTTTAGAACGTCGTGAGACAGTTCGGTCCCTATCTACCGTGGGCGCTGGAAATTTGAGAGGATCTGCTCCTAGTACGAGAGGACCAGAGTGGACGAACCTCTGGTGTACCGGTTGTGACGCCAGTCGCATCGCCGGGTAGCTATGTTCGGAAGGGATAACCGCTGAAAGCATCTAAGCGGGAAGCCTACCTCAAGATAAGATTTCCCTAGGAATTTATTCCTCTAAAGAGCCGTTCGAGACTAGGACGTTGATAGGTTGGGTGTGGAAGCACGGTGACGTGTGAAGCTGACCAATACTAATTGCTCGTGAGGCTTGACTATACAACACCCAAACAGTTGTTGTATTCAAGATAAATTCAATACATAACTTGATTTAGTGAATAAACTAGTTACAATACCGACTCAATAATCTAATCCGTTAATAACTCTTTGGACCGTAAGTAAGGCATACGATGAATACATCGTGATTAAGACCCGAAAGCACCACAACAGTTTGCTGGCGACAATAGCAAGTGTGAACCACCTGATCCCTTCCCGAACTCAGAAGTGAAACCTCTTAGCGCTGATGGTAGTGTGGCACTTGCCATGTGAGAGTAAGTCATCGCCAGCTTTTAAATCTAAACA
>NZ_KB850069.1 GCF_000369525.1 Acinetobacter higginsii | reverse complement strand
TCCCTCCACATGCACCGCATATCTTCCTTTAAAAAGGGCGCACAGAAGTAGATAAAGCTCGACCGTTAGGTGCTTATTTGATGATTTAAACTGCTGAATTAACGAAGGACTTCAAATTGAGGCTTGTCAAACTGTTCTAATTCTTTAAAATAGATAGTGGTACTAGCCTTTAAGGTGAATATCAGTACGAGTTGGAAGCTCTGCCGATCTTTCGTTAATTGATGTTGGAAGCATCAAATAACTGTACCCACTGAATTTAATGTAAAAGCCCAATAACTTGCAAGAGTTATTGGGCTTTTTATTATCTGTCAGTTATAAAACTATATAAAATTAGCACTAATTAACGATGGGGGAATTACTTTGGCAACATCTAAAACCATATTTAACCTAACAGAAGAAAGAACATCTAAGCTAGCTGTACTCATTGATGCAGATAATGCTTCAGCAAAAGATATTGAAAATATACTTAATGAGCTTACAAAATATGGTGAGGCAACAATCAAAAGGATATATGGAAATTTTGTTAGTCAAAATGGTAATTGGAAACAAGCTATTAATAATTTAGCAATTAAACCAATGCAACAATTCGCTTATACATCAGGAAAAAATGCCACCGATGGATTTATGATTATTGATGCAATGGATTTGCTTTATACGGATCGTATTGATGGGTTTGCTATTGTATCAAGTGATAGTGACTTTACAGCCTTAGCTATTCGAATAAAAGAACAAGGGGCAATGGTATATGGCTTTGGAAAGAAACAGACACCAGAAGCATTTCGTAATGCTTGCTCTCATTTTACTTACGTTGAAAATTTAACAGGATATGAAGAACCACCCATAAAAGAGAATACTTCTAATCAAATAAAAGAACCTCCTAAAGAAAAATTGAATAAAGACCTTCCTACAGCAAGTACAACAGTTGCTACATCACAATTACCATTAGATAAAATTAAACAAATTTTTGATAATCATGATACAGAATGGGTATCCGTAGCCTCTCTTGGATCACAGTGGAAACTTCTACAAGTTGATTTTGATCCTCGGACATATGGTTTTAAAAAACTAGGGGACTTAGTCAAAGCATATCCTAAGATATTCGATGTGACAGAGAGGTCAACAAACTCTAATGAACATAAAAATCTGTATGTTCGATTAAAGCAAAAATAATTGTTATATAGTTAAATAAGTTAACCACTTTAATGTAGTTAACTTATTATTAATTAGTAGCTTAAGTTAGATTTCAACTCTAATGAAAATGGCTCAATAAGATTGTGTGTATCAGTACAACGACAATAGACAAAGCGCATTAAAACTTCTAAATCATTTTCTAGATTACGATTAAAAATAATCGGTTCATGATGAGCAATTCTGTTTCTTAATTCACGTAATTGATCTGTCCAATCGTAAAAAATTTGTCTGTTTTCAACAGTTGCATTAGGAAAAACAGAACTAAAACACCCCTGCCAAATACGTTCTTCATAATTAGCCATAAGCATCTTTTGCCAGAATACAAATTTAAGCTCAGGGATCATTTTACTAGGCGAATCAGGGAACTTCTCTTTGGCACTATCAAACATACTTTTAGGACTATGTCTCCCTCTACGGCTAAGGCTTCGAATAAAAGCTTCATTTTCATGCCAACTATTTGTTTCATTACACCTAAAAGATATTTCTATTGCCTGAACAACAGCATTTCGCAGAATAACTTCAAAATAATTTAATAAGTAAAAAAACTTATTAGAAATTAATAAATTACGCTCATAAAGTATTAATACATCAGATTTTTCATATGGTTCACCTTTATCTTTATAGAAATTTTCATACTTAGATAAGCGTGGTATAGATAAAGTTTGCTCTATCTTAAGCACTGCATCATTTGACAATTCCACCGTATATACCCTAATATGTAGTTGTAAGTTTGAGAGACTGCGGATCTAAGATCTTCCCTCCCAAGCGCTAAGATTCAAAAAAGCCTTTCATTAACGTGAAAGGCTTTTTTCTTTTTGGGGTCAATTAAAAGCTTACATATTGATTGTAATTGAAATATTTTCTTGAGGGACATCAAAGTAATTAGCTAATAGTCTCTTTGCTTCAGGAATAGATATTTTATCTAGTGTTTTAGAAGCATTATCTTCATTTAATTTATTGAATTTAAGATCATTCAAATCGATATTCATCTCTTCTAATGAACTATAAGAAACAGGATTCCGATTACCATCCCACATATTGGGAATAGAGATATCAGCATATTCAGAGATATTTATTATCCACCTACCATCTGCATCTTCTTCTTGAGATTGGCTAATACTGGATATTTTTCCAACTAAAAATGCAGTGTGATGATCAGCCTCCGGCTCTCCCCAAGATTGTTTCCTGTTTTGCACACAAACTAGATAATTGCACTTTCCTGCATTATGAGCATTTAGTCTCCAAGACTGACTACCACCTTCTTTTAAAATTCTAGTCTTTCCACGAGCAGTTAGTACTACTACACAGTTATTATTCATAATACACCAAAAAAACATAAACAAGCCTATACTATATTCAATATAGCTAAATTGAAGCATTAGTACAAGCCAATACTATGAAATAAATATCAGCATACTAATAAAAATAATTACATCCCAAAATCCATACCTCGATCTTGCCTAGGTCGAGGTCTTTCTATCTCTTGTTTACGCTCATTCATCTGGAGGATATTTTTTTCAATATCTCTGATGTTTCGAGCAAATTTTGCTGAGCTTTGGTCACTTGTAACGAGACTGAATGCTGTACTGTTGAGATTCTCTCCAGCACTTCTTCGTTGTTGGCTGTGATCTGGCTCATCTCTCGAACTTTTCCATTGATCTGCTCGGTATAGCTTGCTGTACTGCGTTCTAGACCGTGAAATTGCTTCTGTATTGTCGCTAATGATTTCTGTGCTTGCTGTAAGCTCTGCTGATCGCTCTCGATTGCCTTTGATTGAGCTGACAAGGCTTGGATAATCTTGGTTTGCATTGTGTCTAAAGCTTGCTGTTGCTTCTGCAATTGCACTTGTTGTTGCAGTAATTGTTGCTGTTGTTCTTCGATGATTCTCAATAATTGTGTTTCTAATTCGGTCATCGTTTAGTACCCCATTGGAATCATGTAACCGTTCTGCCATTCCCCTGCATTCTTGTTGATCTGAATACAGAGACGTTGTGCTTTGCTGTCTGGTCGCTTGCATGTGCTGATCGTCAAACTGCCTCCCGATCGGTTCAAATGGTCGACCCTCATTTGCTTCTCGTTGATCACTGTATTTAGCGTCTGCATCTCGCTGTACTTGTTTTTGGTGACGAGACCAAGCGAGAAAATTGCTATAAGCAAAATAACTGCTGCTGAAATCAGTCCCATATTCAAAATGGTAAGTTTTTTCTGTACCGCTTGATTCTGGGCTTGTTGTTCTTGGCTCTGTATT
>NZ_KB850068.1:48796-49477 GCF_000369525.1 Acinetobacter higginsii | reverse complement strand
TCCGGTTCCTGTTCAATGTGCTCCGGTACTGGAATCCGCTTATTTTCTGCTTCGACCGGAGTAGTCAATCCGTCATGTTTCGGCTCTGGTTCTGGTCGAGAATTTCCTGTCATTTCAGAATGAGTAGTAACTTTACGTTCATCTAGCTCTGTCTTTGATTGTTCAAGCTGACCTTTAAACTCAATTCTGTGGGTCAAATCTTCTATATGCTGCATCAAAGACTTTTCTCTTTGGTTGGCTAGAT
The DNA here is from genome assembly GCF_000369525.1 of Acinetobacter higginsii. Lineage (GTDB taxonomy): Bacteria > Pseudomonadota > Gammaproteobacteria > Pseudomonadales > Moraxellaceae > Acinetobacter > Acinetobacter higginsii. Next base: position 49,233 of record NZ_KB850068.1, on the reverse strand, counting down.
CTAACTGATTTTTGAGTAGAGAAATCTGATCTTTCAATACATGTTCAATCTCAGATTGAACATGTACGTGTACATCCTTATGGGCGTGTTCAGTACGTGTACTGGACTGAACACCGATAGGATTTCCATAAACTCTGATAAGTTCAGATAAATCTATGAGTCCATCATGATCCCTTGATAATTCACCAGTTTTTATAGCTTCGTATATTGTTGTTCGTGACTTTTTAAAAGCTTTACTCGCGTCCATAACGCTGAATTTTGTTGTGTTCAATGTAATCCCTCAGTGCATGTACAAGGATGTTTAGATGAACATCCTACCTGAACATGAAGTTTATTTTGTGTTAAATCCTACCTTTCTAAGATATGGCAGAAGTTCTTCAAATCTCTCTTTGTGTTGTAGCATTTCAGCAATTCGAACTGCAAATTGTGTATAGCTT
>NZ_KB850068.1:36485-38856 GCF_000369525.1 Acinetobacter higginsii | reverse complement strand
AAATTAGGTGCTTAGATTGAAAACAAATTGTAGGAGTTTTTCATGAACAGTACTCGAACCGTTGCCGTCAGATTAGACAATCAGGTCGCACAAGAATATGAGCGTTTGGCTCAGTTGAAGGGAGATAAATTAGGGACTTATCTGCGGGATCTTCTGACCAGTAATTTACAGATGGCCAGTATTGAACGGCAGGCCAGTCGGATTGAAACATTGGTGAATGATTTCGAAAAGCAGATTAACTATTCCCTCGATAAGTTTACTGAAGCCAATTATTTAAATGAAAAATTCTTTGAAGACTTTGGCCATATATATATGTTTCAAATTGGGATACTGATGCATCTAAAAGTCGATCGAGGAGACATCCAAGGAATGCAAACAAAAGGAAATGCATATGCCCAAAAGAACTATTTTGAAGGGAAAAAGCCATGAGCAATATTATTCAACTCTCTAAACCATGTGCTTTCTGTGATTCAAGGGACAACGTACAGCTTTTTGCAGGGCTGATGCTTTGCGAAAATTGTCAGGACAATATCCAGATTACCAATCCTGGCATGTTTGAGGCCAATGATCAGATTGAACAAAAAGCCCAGGATTAACCTGGGCTGCGTATAAGAGATTTTATGTTAAATAAAAAGCACCTTAAGGTGCTTTTTTTCTTTTCCCCATTCCTTTTAAAGAATTAAAACCAACAATATATGCATATAAGCTTGATGGTTTAAATACAAATCGTTCATCTCTATATATCAGTTCATCATCAATAGTTTTACTAGTAACTAAGATAGAATCTCCTTGTAAGTTAGGATTTTTGCGTTTGAATGTTATACAGTTATCTAACTCTTTATGATCTGAAAATGGTCTATCTGTCCATTTGATTTCGATAAACCATTGAGGTTTTTGTAGATCATTAAGATAGACAATATCAATCTCACCATTATCCCATCTAGCATAATAAAGAGAGTCTATGCTCCCATGTTGCCACTGGCTATAAATAGCAGTTTCCGTCAGGGCTCCCATGTGTTGAGAAGTAGGATCTATTTGACCAAATAATGCTGCTCTCATAGAGGGATTAGTCAAATATATTTTGAAAAAATTAGCTCTCTTGAACCTCTTACAATTGTTATCAATTCTTTCAACCCTTTTGATCAGAAAAGCAGCTTCTAAATATTCTAAATAGCGTTTAATTGTATTTTTTGCGACACCAGAATCTTTTGATAATCCATCTAAGGATACTTCTTGTCCAGTATTGTACGCCAAGGTTGTAAAGAGTCTATTTAACTCTTGGATATCGTTGATACCATATAAGCTAGGTAAATCTCTTAAGAGCACCTTATCTATGATGTCACTTTTAATATACTGTGACTGGTTTTCGCGGATTTTCTCAGAAAAAACTGTTTCTGGATAACCACCATAATTAAGGTAATTAACAAATTCTTTATTTAGCTCTTCAATATTGTTGGCGCTATATTGATCATCAAAGCTTTCAAAATCTTCAGTGTAGGTAACTAACTCAGCTTCCTTATTAATAAATGACAGATATTCAGCAAACGTTAAAGGCGGAAGGATGTAATCACTGAATCGACCAGCACCAGATTCATTACTTTTTAAGCGTAAGGCAGCGGCAGCAGATCCCGTTACTATAAACTTATAGCTTGGGTAGGAGTCTACTAAAGATTTTAGATGGACTTCCCAATCTCTTAGGTACTGAATCTCATCAAAATATATATACAATTCGTCATTTCGTTTATGGTCGTGTAATGAATTAAAAATATTTAATAATTTTTCTAACCCAATACCTGTATAAATAGGTGTTTCTAAAGATAAAAATAATATTTTTTTATTATCAATTGAGTCTCTGTGGATAAGTTCACTTATACTTTGCATGACCATTACGGTTTTTCCAACGCGTCTTGGCCCCATTAGCACAAGTGCCCGATTAACAGAACGATCTAGGATATTTTCATAAAACTCAAAAAAATATTTTCTTTTAGGATGTTGGCTATGATTAATAGATGTATCTCTATCTTCCCACCAAGGGTTATCAAAATTCAGGCGATCTAGGATTTCTTTTTCAGAAATAGTTAGCATCAAAATACCCTATAAGCACTATTACGATGTAATAATCATACATCAAAAACACCAAATAAGATCAGTATGCTGATCTTATTTGGTGTTTTTTTAATAAGCTATTTAAGCACAATTGGTGTTTTTTTAGATAATTTTATTGGCATAATCTATCAATTTTGTACATAAAAAAGCCGACTTGTTTCCAAGTCGGTTTTTTAGGTTTTGCGCCCCAATTTTTTATAGCATAACTTTTTGAAATATAAAACTATTTTTATATGCATTTCGTATAAGCTCTATTATGTTAAAT
>NZ_KB850068.1:29918-31140 GCF_000369525.1 Acinetobacter higginsii | reverse complement strand
ACGGAAAAGATTCGGTTTACGCATTAACTTAATTGCTGCACTCGTAAACCGGATAAACTTGCAATAATGACTTTCGCAAGAGATCTATTTTATTTAAATACTTTAAAGATTTCCTAAAATTAACATAATGCACGTTATACGAAGTCAAAAAAATGGGAGCTAAGCTCCCATTTTTAATGCATTTAAAATTCGAATCAATGTTGCTGCTGGTCCTGTTGGATAGCGTCGGCTTTGTTCCCAGTTTTGCAGAGTACGATGGCTAATGAAAAGAGTAATTTTAAATGAGTCCTTGCGATTTAAGTTATTCATCGTCTTTGTGATGATCATTATCTAATAGCTTACAAGTAAAAATTATTGCTAATATGACTAGGCTAGAAGAAATACCAGCATATAAGTTGGCTAAAGTTCCACCAAAAACAACAATATCTTCTAAAAACAAGATGACTATAACTATAATAGATACATGTAATATAATAATTTTTAGATCATGAAACTTATTAATTGATAGTGTCTTAAGAAAAGAACTATTGTCAAAAATAGCTTGTTGAATAAATAATTTATAAAAACCTGCTGAAATTAAATGAAATGTAATAGCAATTAACGAGACATCGAGGATTTTTAAAAATTTAACAACAACTATTTTTACTTCAAAATTAGTTGCATATATATTTTTTATAATAAAAATTATTGCATCAATTAGAAGGTATATAGTTGATAAATATAAAAAAATAGAAGATATTATGCAATTTATAATAACTATAATAACTAAAAATCTACTCTTTTCAAAAAAATTTTGTAGCACTTGATAACATCCATTAAATGAAAAAAACAAACAACTATTAATCAAAATCGCGGATAAGAAATTGATTTAAAAATGAAGAAGACTAATGTGGTTCCGTTAATTAGACAACTCAATTCAGTTTTATAAGTGATAAACCCGCTCTAAATATTTAAATTATGCTGCCATTACTTTTAGTAAATGTTGATCATAAAATTCATTCGGTGTTGCCTTATTCAAACTTGAATGAGGACGTATCATGTTATAAAAATCCAAATATTCAGCAATTGATTGTATCGCTTGTTTAACCGTATCGTAAGCCTTCAAATAGACTTCCTCATGCTTCACGCTGCGCCATAAACGCTCAATCATCACATTATCCATCCATCGTCCTTTTCCATCCATACTGATACGGATATTTCGCAATTTTAACTCATTCAAAAA
>NZ_KB850068.1:28728-29908 GCF_000369525.1 Acinetobacter higginsii | reverse complement strand
ACCCTCATTCCAAGCTTTATCTAAGCTTTTCAAATTATTGTATGCTTCTTCAAAATCACTTAATTTAAATGTTAAAACAGGAGATGAAAAAGGTTGTTCCCAAACTACTGATGTTACAAGGTCATGCATATTGTTCCATGCTACCCCAAATCGAATCCATTGAACTTCTGATTCAGTCACCATCTGTTCAATCATAATTACATTACAGACAAGATCTAAATCATCAGAACAAATTAAAATTGGTATGACAGTGGATACTGCACCATATTCAGAAGTTTCAGGTTTTAATAGTTTCCATGCATTACTCAAAGGAACGCTATTTTCAAAGTCATATAGCCAACCATGTGCTGGAACGGAAGAGTTTGCATCCTTAAAACTAGTGTTTTTACTTATCCATATATTTAATGGAAGCCCATCAATAGCAAAAATAGGAAATGGTTTAGTCTTTCCATTTCCATCCTGAATACATCCTTTGACAGGGTGTTCATTTAATAATATTGCCGAAATAACGTTCATATATTAGATCTCTTGCGAAAGTAAAAACCACCTCAATATAAATTTCATGAGATATCAGAAATTAAATCGTTTTTCAGATTCTGAATTCAAACGCTTGGTTGGCGTACCTCGACAAGTTTTTACTGAAATGGTAGAGGTTTTAGAAAAAGCAGAATCACTCAAAAAGAAATCAGGTCGTCCTCATACTTTAGATATAGAGGATCAGTTGTTATTAACTCTCAATTACTTACGGAACTACAGCACTCAACTGGAATTAGCGGCAAATTACCATATCGCTGAAAGTAATGTGAATCGAACCATTAAAAAGGTTGAAGATGCATTGATGAAATCAAGACGTTTTACTCTGCCAAAACGAAGCATTACCACAGCAGACGAACACTTTAACTGGGTCATTATTGATGCGACAGAATGTTCAATAGAACGTCCAAAAAAAAAATCAGAGTAAGTTCTACAGTGGTAAAAAGAAGAAACATACGCTAAAAGCACAAGTGATCTATCATCCGAACAGCAAACAAATCATAGGGCTAGATATATCGAATGGCAGTCAGCATGATATTAAATTGGCAAGAAAAACGGTTAAGAAATTCAAACATTGTGAATATGTTATGACCGATTTAGGGTACTACGGATTAGAGCAAGATGGCTTTAAATTATTGATGCCAAT
>NZ_KB850068.1:0-23678 GCF_000369525.1 Acinetobacter higginsii | reverse complement strand
AAGTGAAGTTGAACTTTTAGAGGTGAGCACTTTCTTTTGCTTAAATGTGAAAGAGAATCCTGAAATGTTACGGCCTTTTTTATGTTGCTCACATTTAACGTTAATGTCTGTGTGCTCATTAACTTGGGCAATAGCTAGGTTTAACACTCGATCCTTGAAGTTTCCCATTCTAGTGTATTCATCATCGAGAACACCTATCTTCTGCCTGAACTCTGCTAGTTCAATAACAGGTGTTTGGCCAGTACTACGCCAGGCAATCAATAATTCGTATAAACGTACAGCGTAAGCACTACTAAGATCGCTAATCTGCTGTAGCTCATATTTTGTGAATTGTTCTTCTAAACGTGTAATAAGAGGCACGATTGCAGGTGCAAATATTAATTTTACTGTTGCTTCATCATCAATGTATCTAATTTCACTGACCCAGCGACTTAGGACATTCTCAATATTTCCTCTTTTATTTACTTCTTGATAGCTAAATTGGCGTGCGAATAAGTCTTTACACGCATCTTTGAGGGCTTGATAAGCTGTTTGTCGTGCAACATTAAACTGGTTTACATAACTCTCTGCATGAACCTCTAATGGGTCATTTGCATTGATACCTCTGCCACTACCTCTTGCCTCGACAATGGCCAATAGGATTAAACGTTGTTCTACTAAATCCAAATTATAGCTAGCATTTATTAGAGCATTATCTTTAACAACTAAATCCCGCATCTTATTTATCTACATTATTATTTATGAATATAAGTCTATATTAATAATTATGTAGATTTATGCAAGGTAAACGTAGTTAAATCTACAAAAAATATTATGAAGATTTATGGTAGGTAAACGTAGTCATATTGGTAGGTAAACGTAGTCATATTGGTAGGTAAACGTAGTCATATTGGTAGGTAAACGTAGTCATATTGGTAGGTAAACGTAGTCATATTGGTAGGTAAACGTAGTCATATTGGTAGGTAAACGTAGTCATATTGGTAGGTAAACGTAGTCATATTGGTAGGTAAACGTAGTCATATTGGTAGGTAAACGTAGTCATATTGGTAGGTAAACGTAGTCATATTGGTAGGTAAACGTAGTCATATTGGTAGGTAAACGTAGTCATATTGGTAGGTAAACGTAGTCATATTGGTAGGTAAACGTAGTCATATTGGTAGGTAAACGTAGTCATATTGGTAGGTAAACGTAGTCATATTGGTAGGTAAACGTAGTCATATTGGTAGGTAAACGTAGTCATATTGGTAGGTAAACGTAGTCATATTGGTAGGTAAACGTAGTCATATTGGTAGGTAAACGTAGTCATATTGGTAGGTAAACGTAGTCATATTGGTAGGTAAACGTAGTCATATTGGTAGGTAAACGTAGTCATATTGGTAGGTAAACGTAGTCATATTGGTAGGTAAACGTAGTCATATTGGTAGGTAAACGTAGTCATATTGGTAGGTAAACGTAGTCATATTGGTAGGTAAACGTAGTCATATTGGTAGGTAAACGTAGTCATATTGGTAGGTAAACGTAGTCATATTGGTAGGTAAACGTAGTCATATTGGTAGGTAAACGTAGTCATATTGGTAGGTAAACGTAGTCATATTGGTAGGTAAACGTAGTCATATTGGTAGGTAAACGTAGTCATATTGGTAGGTAAACGTAGTCATATTGGTAGGTAAACGTAGTCATATTGGTAGGTAAACGTAGTCATATTGGTAGGTAAACGTAGTCATATTGGTAGGTAAACGTAGTCATATTGGTAGGTAAACGTAGTCATATTGGTAGGTAAACGTAGTCATATTGGTAGGTAAACGTAGTCATATTGGTAGGTAAACGTAGTCATATTGGTAGGTAAACGTAGTCATATTGGTAGGTAAACGTAGTCATATTGGTAGGTAAACGTAGTCATATTGGTAGGTAAACGTAGTCATATTGGTAGGTAAACGTAGTCATATTGGTAGGTAAACGTAGTCATATTGGTAGGTAAACGTAGTCATATTGGTAGGTAAACGTAGTCATATTGGTAGGTAAACGTAGTCATATTGGTAGGTAAACGTAGTCATATTGGTAGGTAAACGTAGTCATATTGGTAGGTAAACGTAGTCATATTGGTAGGTAAACGTAGTCATATTGGTAGGTAAACGTAGTCATATTGGTAGGTAAACGTAGTCATATTGGTAGGTAAACGTAGTCATATTGGTAGGTAAACGTAGTCATATTGGTAGGTAAACGTAGTCATATTGGTAGGTAAACGTAGTCATATTGGTAGGTAAACGTAGTCATATTGGTAGGTAAACGTAGTCATATTGGTAGGTAAACGTAGTCATATTGGTAGGTAAACGTAGTCATATTGGTAGGTAAACGTAGTCATATTGGTAGGTAAACGTAGTCATATTGGTAGGTAAACGTAGTCATATTGGTAGGTAAACGTAGTCATATTGGTAGGTAAACGTAGTCATATTGGTAGGTAAACGTAGTCATATTGGTAGGTAAACGTAGTCATATTGGTAGGTAAACGTAGTCATATTGGTAGGTAAACGTAGTCATATTGGTAGGTAAACGTAGTCATATTGGTAGGTAAACGTAGTCATATTGGTAGGTAAACGTAGTCATATTGGTAGGTAAACGTAGTCATATTGGTAGGTAAACGTAGTCATATTGGTAGGTAAACGTAGTCATATTGGTAGGTAAACGTAGTCATATTGGTAGGTAAACGTAGTCATATTGGTAGGTAAACGTAGTCATATTGGTAGGTAAACGTAGTCATATTGGTAGGTAAACGTAGTCATATTGGTAGGTAAACGTAGTCATATTGGTAGGTAAACGTAGTCATATTGGTAGGTAAACGTAGTCATATTGGTAGGTAAACGTAGTCATATTGGTAGGTAAACGTAGTCATATTGGTAGGTAAACGTAGTCATATTGGTAGGTAAACGTAGTCATATTGGTAGGTAAACGTAGTCATATTGGTAGGTAAACGTAGTCATATTGGTAGGTAAACGTAGTCATATTGGTAGGTAAACGTAGTCATATTGGTAGGTAAACGTAGTCATATTGGTAGGTAAACGTAGTCATATTGGTAGGTAAACGTAGTCATATTGGTAGGTAAACGTAGTCATATTGGTAGGTAAACGTAGTCATATTGGTAGGTAAACGTAGTCATATTGGTAGGTAAACGTAGTCATATTGGTAGGTAAACGTAGTCATATTGGTAGGTAAACGTAGTCATATTGGTAGGTAAACGTAGTCATATTGGTAGGTAAACGTAGTCATATTGGTAGGTAAACGTAGTCATATTGGTAGGTAAACGTAGTCATATTGGTAGGTAAACGTAGTCATATTGGTAGGTAAACGTAGTCATATTGGTAGGTAAACGTAGTCATATTGGTAGGTAAACGTAGTCATATTGGTAGGTAAACGTAGTCATATTGGTAGGTAAACGTAGTCATATTGGTAGGTAAACGTAGTCATATTGGTAGGTAAACGTAGTCATATTGGTAGGTAAACGTAGTCATATTGGTAGGTAAACGTAGTCATATTGGTAGGTAAACGTAGTCATATTGGTAGGTAAACGTAGTCATATTGGTAGGTAAACGTAGTCATATTGGTAGGTAAACGTAGTCATATTGGTAGGTAAACGTAGTCATATTGGTAGGTAAACGTAGTCATATTGGTAGGTAAACGTAGTCATATTGGTAGGTAAACGTAGTCATATTGGTAGGTAAACGTAGTCATATTGGTAGGTAAACGTAGTCATATTGGTAGGTAAACGTAGTCATATTGGTAGGTAAACGTAGTCATATTGGTAGGTAAACGTAGTCATATTGGTAGGTAAACGTAGTCATATTGGTAGGTAAACGTAGTCATATTGGTAGGTAAACGTAGTCATATTGGTAGGTAAACGTAGTCATATTGGTAGGTAAACGTAGTCATATTGGTAGGTAAACGTAGTCATATTGGTAGGTAAACGTAGTCATATTGGTAGGTAAACGTAGTCATATTGGTAGGTAAACGTAGTCATATTGGTAGGTAAACGTAGTCATATTGGTAGGTAAACGTAGTCATATTGGTAGGTAAACGTAGTCATATTGGTAGGTAAACGTAGTCATATTGGTAGGTAAACGTAGTCATATTGGTAGGTAAACGTAGTCATATTGGTAGGTAAACGTAGTCATATTGGTAGGTAAACGTAGTCATATTGGTAGGTAAACGTAGTCATATTGGTAGGTAAACGTAGTCATATTGGTAGGTAAACGTAGTCATATTGGTAGGTAAACGTAGTCATATTGGTAGGTAAACGTAGTCATATTGGTAGGTAAACGTAGTCATATTGGTAGGTAAACGTAGTCATATTGGTAGGTAAACGTAGTCATATTGGTAGGTAAACGTAGTCATATTGGTAGGTAAACGTAGTCATATTGGTAGGTAAACGTAGTCATATTGGTAGGTAAACGTAGTCATATTGGTAGGTAAACGTAGTCATATTGGTAGGTAAACGTAGTCATATTGGTAGGTAAACGTAGTCATATTGGTAGGTAAACGTAGTCATATTGGTAGGTAAACGTAGTCATATTGGTAGGTAAACGTAGTCATATTGGTAGGTAAACGTAGTCATATTGGTAGGTAAACGTAGTCATATTGGTAGGTAAACGTAGTCATATTGGTAGGTAAACGTAGTCATATTGGTAGGTAAACGTAGTCATATTGGTAGGTAAACGTAGTCATATTGGTAGGTAAACGTAGTCATATTGGTAGGTAAACGTAGTCATATTGGTAGGTAAACGTAGTCATATTGGTAGGTAAACGTAGTCATATTGGTAGGTAAACGTAGTCATATTGGTAGGTAAACGTAGTCATATTGGTAGGTAAACGTAGTCATATTGGTAGGTAAACGTAGTCATATTGGTAGGTAAACGTAGTCATATTGGTAGGTAAACGTAGTCATATTGGTAGGTAAACGTAGTCATATTGGTAGGTAAACGTAGTCATATTGGTAGGTAAACGTAGTCATATTGGTAGGTAAACGTAGTCATATTGGTAGGTAAACGTAGTCATATTGGTAGGTAAACGTAGTCATATTGGTAGGTAAACGTAGTCATATTGGTAGGTAAACGTAGTCATATTGGTAGGTAAACGTAGTCATATTGGTAGGTAAACGTAGTCATATTGGTAGGTAAACGTAGTCATATTGGTAGGTAAACGTAGTCATATTGGTAGGTAAACGTAGTCATATTGGTAGGTAAACGTAGTCATATTGGTAGGTAAACGTAGTCATATTGGTAGGTAAACGTAGTCATATTGGTAGGTAAACGTAGTCATATTGGTAGGTAAACGTAGTCATATTGGTAGGTAAACGTAGTCATATTGGTAGGTAAACGTAGTCATATTGGTAGGTAAACGTAGTCATATTGGTAGGTAAACGTAGTCATATTGGTAGGTAAACGTAGTCATATTGGTAGGTAAACGTAGTCATATTGGTAGGTAAACGTAGTCATATTGGTAGGTAAACGTAGTCATATTGGTAGGTAAACGTAGTCATATTGGTAGGTAAACGTAGTCATATTGGTAGGTAAACGTAGTCATATTGGTAGGTAAACGTAGTCATATTGGTAGGTAAACGTAGTCATATTGGTAGGTAAACGTAGTCATATTGGTAGGTAAACGTAGTCATATTGGTAGGTAAACGTAGTCATATTGGTAGGTAAACGTAGTCATATTGGTAGGTAAACGTAGTCATATTGGTAGGTAAACGTAGTCATATTGGTAGGTAAACGTAGTCATATTGGTAGGTAAACGTAGTCATATTGGTAGGTAAACGTAGTCATATTGGTAGGTAAACGTAGTCATATTGGTAGGTAAACGTAGTCATATTGGTAGGTAAACGTAGTCATATTGGTAGGTAAACGTAGTCATATTGGTAGGTAAACGTAGTCATATTGGTAGGTAAACGTAGTCATATTGGTAGGTAAACGTAGTCATATTGGTAGGTAAACGTAGTCATATTGGTAGGTAAACGTAGTCATATTGGTAGGTAAACGTAGTCATATTGGTAGGTAAACGTAGTCATATTGGTAGGTAAACGTAGTCATATTGGTAGGTAAACGTAGTCATATTGGTAGGTAAACGTAGTCATATTGGTAGGTAAACGTAGTCATATTGGTAGGTAAACGTAGTCATATTGGTAGGTAAACGTAGTCATATTGGTAGGTAAACGTAGTCATATTGGTAGGTAAACGTAGTCATATTGGTAGGTAAACGTAGTCATATTGGTAGGTAAACGTAGTCATATTGGTAGGTAAACGTAGTCATATTGGTAGGTAAACGTAGTCATATTGGTAGGTAAACGTAGTCATATTGGTAGGTAAACGTAGTCATATTGGTAGGTAAACGTAGTCATATTGGTAGGTAAACGTAGTCATATTGGTAGGTAAACGTAGTCATATTGGTAGGTAAACGTAGTCATATTGGTAGGTAAACGTAGTCATATTGGTAGGTAAACGTAGTCATATTGGTAGGTAAACGTAGTCATATTGGTAGGTAAACGTAGTCATATTGGTAGGTAAACGTAGTCATATTGGTAGGTAAACGTAGTCATATTGGTAGGTAAACGTAGTCATATTGGTAGGTAAACGTAGTCATATTGGTAGGTAAACGTAGTCATATTGGTAGGTAAACGTAGTCATATTGGTAGGTAAACGTAGTCATATTGGTAGGTAAACGTAGTCATATTGGTAGGTAAACGTAGTCATATTGGTAGGTAAACGTAGTCATATTGGTAGGTAAACGTAGTCATATTGGTAGGTAAACGTAGTCATATTGGTAGGTAAACGTAGTCATATTGGTAGGTAAACGTAGTCATATTGGTAGGTAAACGTAGTCATATTGGTAGGTAAACGTAGTCATATTGGTAGGTAAACGTAGTCATATTGGTAGGTAAACGTAGTCATATTGGTAGGTAAACGTAGTCATATTGGTAGGTAAACGTAGTCATATTGGTAGGTAAACGTAGTCATATTGGTAGGTAAACGTAGTCATATTGGTAGGTAAACGTAGTCATATTGGTAGGTAAACGTAGTCATATTGGTAGGTAAACGTAGTCATATTGGTAGGTAAACGTAGTCATATTGGTAGGTAAACGTAGTCATATTGGTAGGTAAACGTAGTCATATTGGTAGGTAAACGTAGTCATATTGGTAGGTAAACGTAGTCATATTGGTAGGTAAACGTAGTCATATTGGTAGGTAAACGTAGTCATATTGGTAGGTAAACGTAGTCATATTGGTAGGTAAACGTAGTCATATTGGTAGGTAAACGTAGTCATATTGGTAGGTAAACGTAGTCATATTGGTAGGTAAACGTAGTCATATTGGTAGGTAAACGTAGTCATATTGGTAGGTAAACGTAGTCATATTGGTAGGTAAACGTAGTCATATTGGTAGGTAAACGTAGTCATATTGGTAGGTAAACGTAGTCATATTGGTAGGTAAACGTAGTCATATTGGTAGGTAAACGTAGTCATATTGGTAGGTAAACGTAGTCATATTGGTAGGTAAACGTAGTCATATTGGTAGGTAAACGTAGTCATATTGGTAGGTAAACGTAGTCATATTGGTAGGTAAACGTAGTCATATTGGTAGGTAAACGTAGTCATATTGGTAGGTAAACGTAGTCATATTGGTAGGTAAACGTAGTCATATTGGTAGGTAAACGTAGTCATATTGGTAGGTAAACGTAGTCATATTGGTAGGTAAACGTAGTCATATTGGTAGGTAAACGTAGTCATATTGGTAGGTAAACGTAGTCATATTGGTAGGTAAACGTAGTCATATTGGTAGGTAAACGTAGTCATATTGGTAGGTAAACGTAGTCATATTGGTAGGTAAACGTAGTCATATTGGTAGGTAAACGTAGTCATATTGGTAGGTAAACGTAGTCATATTGGTAGGTAAACGTAGTCATATTGGTAGGTAAACGTAGTCATATTGGTAGGTAAACGTAGTCATATTGGTAGGTAAACGTAGTCATATTGGTAGGTAAACGTAGTCATATTGGTAGGTAAACGTAGTCATATTGGTAGGTAAACGTAGTCATATTGGTAGGTAAACGTAGTCATATTGGTAGGTAAACGTAGTCATATTGGTAGGTAAACGTAGTCATATTGGTAGGTAAACGTAGTCATATTGGTAGGTAAACGTAGTCATATTGGTAGGTAAACGTAGTCATATTGGTAGGTAAACGTAGTCATATTGGTAGGTAAACGTAGTCATATTGGTAGGTAAACGTAGTCATATTGGTAGGTAAACGTAGTCATATTGGTAGGTAAACGTAGTCATATTGGTAGGTAAACGTAGTCATATTGGTAGGTAAACGTAGTCATATTGGTAGGTAAACGTAGTCATATTGGTAGGTAAACGTAGTCATATTGGTAGGTAAACGTAGTCATATTGGTAGGTAAACGTAGTCATATTGGTAGGTAAACGTAGTCATATTGGTAGGTAAACGTAGTCATATTGGTAGGTAAACGTAGTCATATTGGTAGGTAAACGTAGTCATATTGGTAGGTAAACGTAGTCATATTGGTAGGTAAACGTAGTCATATTGGTAGGTAAACGTAGTCATATTGGTAGGTAAACGTAGTCATATTGGTAGGTAAACGTAGTCATATTGGTAGGTAAACGTAGTCATATTGGTAGGTAAACGTAGTCATATTGGTAGGTAAACGTAGTCATATTGGTAGGTAAACGTAGTCATATTGGTAGGTAAACGTAGTCATATTGGTAGGTAAACGTAGTCATATTGGTAGGTAAACGTAGTCATATTGGTAGGTAAACGTAGTCATATTGGTAGGTAAACGTAGTCATATTGGTAGGTAAACGTAGTCATATTGGTAGGTAAACGTAGTCATATTGGTAGGTAAACGTAGTCATATTGGTAGGTAAACGTAGTCATATTGGTAGGTAAACGTAGTCATATTGGTAGGTAAACGTAGTCATATTGGTAGGTAAACGTAGTCATATTGGTAGGTAAACGTAGTCATATTGGTAGGTAAACGTAGTCATATTGGTAGGTAAACGTAGTCATATTGGTAGGTAAACGTAGTCATATTGGTAGGTAAACGTAGTCATATTGGTAGGTAAACGTAGTCATATTGGTAGGTAAACGTAGTCATATTGGTAGGTAAACGTAGTCATATTGGTAGGTAAACGTAGTCATATTGGTAGGTAAACGTAGTCATATTGGTAGGTAAACGTAGTCATATTGGTAGGTAAACGTAGTCATATTGGTAGGTAAACGTAGTCATATTGGTAGGTAAACGTAGTCATATTGGTAGGTAAACGTAGTCATATTGGTAGGTAAACGTAGTCATATTGGTAGGTAAACGTAGTCATATTGGTAGGTAAACGTAGTCATATTGGTAGGTAAACGTAGTCATATTGGTAGGTAAACGTAGTCATATTGGTAGGTAAACGTAGTCATATTGGTAGGTAAACGTAGTCATATTGGTAGGTAAACGTAGTCATATTGGTAGGTAAACGTAGTCATATTGGTAGGTAAACGTAGTCATATTGGTAGGTAAACGTAGTCATATTGGTAGGTAAACGTAGTCATATTGGTAGGTAAACGTAGTCATATTGGTAGGTAAACGTAGTCATATTGGTAGGTAAACGTAGTCATATTGGTAGGTAAACGTAGTCATATTGGTAGGTAAACGTAGTCATATTGGTAGGTAAACGTAGTCATATTGGTAGGTAAACGTAGTCATATTGGTAGGTAAACGTAGTCATATTGGTAGGTAAACGTAGTCATATTGGTAGGTAAACGTAGTCATATTGGTAGGTAAACGTAGTCATATTGGTAGGTAAACGTAGTCATATTGGTAGGTAAACGTAGTCATATTGGTAGGTAAACGTAGTCATATTGGTAGGTAAACGTAGTCATATTGGTAGGTAAACGTAGTCATATTGGTAGGTAAACGTAGTCATATTGGTAGGTAAACGTAGTCATATTGGTAGGTAAACGTAGTCATATTGGTAGGTAAACGTAGTCATATTGGTAGGTAAACGTAGTCATATTGGTAGGTAAACGTAGTCATATTGGTAGGTAAACGTAGTCATATTGGTAGGTAAACGTAGTCATATTGGTAGGTAAACGTAGTCATATTGGTAGGTAAACGTAGTCATATTGGTAGGTAAACGTAGTCATATTGGTAGGTAAACGTAGTCATATTGGTAGGTAAACGTAGTCATATTGGTAGGTAAACGTAGTCATATTGGTAGGTAAACGTAGTCATATTGGTAGGTAAACGTAGTCATATTGGTAGGTAAACGTAGTCATATTGGTAGGTAAACGTAGTCATATTGGTAGGTAAACGTAGTCATATTGGTAGGTAAACGTAGTCATATTGGTAGGTAAACGTAGTCATATTGGTAGGTAAACGTAGTCATATTGGTAGGTAAACGTAGTCATATTGGTAGGTAAACGTAGTCATATTGGTAGGTAAACGTAGTCATATTGGTAGGTAAACGTAGTCATATTGGTAGGTAAACGTAGTCATATTGGTAGGTAAACGTAGTCATATTGGTAGGTAAACGTAGTCATATTGGTAGGTAAACGTAGTCATATTGGTAGGTAAACGTAGTCATATTGGTAGGTAAACGTAGTCATATTGGTAGGTAAACGTAGTCATATTGGTAGGTAAACGTAGTCATATTGGTAGGTAAACGTAGTCATATTGGTAGGTAAACGTAGTCATATTGGTAGGTAAACGTAGTCATATTGGTAGGTAAACGTAGTCATATTGGTAGGTAAACGTAGTCATATTGGTAGGTAAACGTAGTCATATTGGTAGGTAAACGTAGTCATATTGGTAGGTAAACGTAGTCATATTGGTAGGTAAACGTAGTCATATTGGTAGGTAAACGTAGTCATATTGGTAGGTAAACGTAGTCATATTGGTAGGTAAACGTAGTCATATTGGTAGGTAAACGTAGTCATATTGGTAGGTAAACGTAGTCATATTGGTAGGTAAACGTAGTCATATTGGTAGGTAAACGTAGTCATATTGGTAGGTAAACGTAGTCATATTGGTAGGTAAACGTAGTCATATTGGTAGGTAAACGTAGTCATATTGGTAGGTAAACGTAGTCATATTGGTAGGTAAACGTAGTCATATTGGTAGGTAAACGTAGTCATATTGGTAGGTAAACGTAGTCATATTGGTAGGTAAACGTAGTCATATTGGTAGGTAAACGTAGTCATATTGGTAGGTAAACGTAGTCATATTGGTAGGTAAACGTAGTCATATTGGTAGGTAAACGTAGTCATATTGGTAGGTAAACGTAGTCATATTGGTAGGTAAACGTAGTCATATTGGTAGGTAAACGTAGTCATATTGGTAGGTAAACGTAGTCATATTGGTAGGTAAACGTAGTCATATTGGTAGGTAAACGTAGTCATATTGGTAGGTAAACGTAGTCATATTGGTAGGTAAACGTAGTCATATTGGTAGGTAAACGTAGTCATATTGGTAGGTAAACGTAGTCATATTGGTAGGTAAACGTAGTCATATTGGTAGGTAAACGTAGTCATATTGGTAGGTAAACGTAGTCATATTGGTAGGTAAACGTAGTCATATTGGTAGGTAAACGTAGTCATATTGGTAGGTAAACGTAGTCATATTGGTAGGTAAACGTAGTCATATTGGTAGGTAAACGTAGTCATATTGGTAGGTAAACGTAGTCATATTGGTAGGTAAACGTAGTCATATTGGTAGGTAAACGTAGTCATATTGGTAGGTAAACGTAGTCATATTGGTAGGTAAACGTAGTCATATTGGTAGGTAAACGTAGTCATATTGGTAGGTAAACGTAGTCATATTGGTAGGTAAACGTAGTCATATTGGTAGGTAAACGTAGTCATATTGGTAGGTAAACGTAGTCATATTGGTAGGTAAACGTAGTCATATTGGTAGGTAAACGTAGTCATATTGGTAGGTAAACGTAGTCATATTGGTAGGTAAACGTAGTCATATTGGTAGGTAAACGTAGTCATATTGGTAGGTAAACGTAGTCATATTGGTAGGTAAACGTAGTCATATTGGTAGGTAAACGTAGTCATATTGGTAGGTAAACGTAGTCATATTGGTAGGTAAACGTAGTCATATTGGTAGGTAAACGTAGTCATATTGGTAGGTAAACGTAGTCATATTGGTAGGTAAACGTAGTCATATTGGTAGGTAAACGTAGTCATATTGGTAGGTAAACGTAGTCATATTGGTAGGTAAACGTAGTCATATTGGTAGGTAAACGTAGTCATATTGGTAGGTAAACGTAGTCATATTGGTAGGTAAACGTAGTCATATTGGTAGGTAAACGTAGTCATATTGGTAGGTAAACGTAGTCATATTGGTAGGTAAACGTAGTCATATTGGTAGGTAAACGTAGTCATATTGGTAGGTAAACGTAGTCATATTGGTAGGTAAACGTAGTCATATTGGTAGGTAAACGTAGTCATATTGGTAGGTAAACGTAGTCATATTGGTAGGTAAACGTAGTCATATTGGTAGGTAAACGTAGTCATATTGGTAGGTAAACGTAGTCATATTGGTAGGTAAACGTAGTCATATTGGTAGGTAAACGTAGTCATATTGGTAGGTAAACGTAGTCATATTGGTAGGTAAACGTAGTCATATTGGTAGGTAAACGTAGTCATATTGGTAGGTAAACGTAGTCATATTGGTAGGTAAACGTAGTCATATTGGTAGGTAAACGTAGTCATATTGGTAGGTAAACGTAGTCATATTGGTAGGTAAACGTAGTCATATTGGTAGGTAAACGTAGTCATATTGGTAGGTAAACGTAGTCATATTGGTAGGTAAACGTAGTCATATTGGTAGGTAAACGTAGTCATATTGGTAGGTAAACGTAGTCATATTGGTAGGTAAACGTAGTCATATTGGTAGGTAAACGTAGTCATATTGGTAGGTAAACGTAGTCATATTGGTAGGTAAACGTAGTCATATTGGTAGGTAAACGTAGTCATATTGGTAGGTAAACGTAGTCATATTGGTAGGTAAACGTAGTCATATTGGTAGGTAAACGTAGTCATATTGGTAGGTAAACGTAGTCATATTGGTAGGTAAACGTAGTCATATTGGTAGGTAAACGTAGTCATATTGGTAGGTAAACGTAGTCATATTGGTAGGTAAACGTAGTCATATTGGTAGGTAAACGTAGTCATATTGGTAGGTAAACGTAGTCATATTGGTAGGTAAACGTAGTCATATTGGTAGGTAAACGTAGTCATATTGGTAGGTAAACGTAGTCATATTGGTAGGTAAACGTAGTCATATTGGTAGGTAAACGTAGTCATATTGGTAGGTAAACGTAGTCATATTGGTAGGTAAACGTAGTCATATTGGTAGGTAAACGTAGTCATATTGGTAGGTAAACGTAGTCATATTGGTAGGTAAACGTAGTCATATTGGTAGGTAAACGTAGTCATATTGGTAGGTAAACGTAGTCATATTGGTAGGTAAACGTAGTCATATTGGTAGGTAAACGTAGTCATATTGGTAGGTAAACGTAGTCATATTGGTAGGTAAACGTAGTCATATTGGTAGGTAAACGTAGTCATATTGGTAGGTAAACGTAGTCATATTGGTAGGTAAACGTAGTCATATTGGTAGGTAAACGTAGTCATATTGGTAGGTAAACGTAGTCATATTGGTAGGTAAACGTAGTCATATTGGTAGGTAAACGTAGTCATATTGGTAGGTAAACGTAGTCATATTGGTAGGTAAACGTAGTCATATTGGTAGGTAAACGTAGTCATATTGGTAGGTAAACGTAGTCATATTGGTAGGTAAACGTAGTCATATTGGTAGGTAAACGTAGTCATATTGGTAGGTAAACGTAGTCATATTGGTAGGTAAACGTAGTCATATTGGTAGGTAAACGTAGTCATATTGGTAGGTAAACGTAGTCATATTGGTAGGTAAACGTAGTCATATTGGTAGGTAAACGTAGTCATATTGGTAGGTAAACGTAGTCATATTGGTAGGTAAACGTAGTCATATTGGTAGGTAAACGTAGTCATATTGGTAGGTAAACGTAGTCATATTGGTAGGTAAACGTAGTCATATTGGTAGGTAAACGTAGTCATATTGGTAGGTAAACGTAGTCATATTGGTAGGTAAACGTAGTCATATTGGTAGGTAAACGTAGTCATATTGGTAGGTAAACGTAGTCATATTGGTAGGTAAACGTAGTCATATTGGTAGGTAAACGTAGTCATATTGGTAGGTAAACGTAGTCATATTGGTAGGTAAACGTAGTCATATTGGTAGGTAAACGTAGTCATATTGGTAGGTAAACGTAGTCATATTGGTAGGTAAACGTAGTCATATTGGTAGGTAAACGTAGTCATATTGGTAGGTAAACGTAGTCATATTGGTAGGTAAACGTAGTCATATTGGTAGGTAAACGTAGTCATATTGGTAGGTAAACGTAGTCATATTGGTAGGTAAACGTAGTCATATTGGTAGGTAAACGTAGTCATATTGGTAGGTAAACGTAGTCATATTGGTAGGTAAACGTAGTCATATTGGTAGGTAAACGTAGTCATATTGGTAGGTAAACGTAGTCATATTGGTAGGTAAACGTAGTCATATTGGTAGGTAAACGTAGTCATATTGGTAGGTAAACGTAGTCATATTGGTAGGTAAACGTAGTCATATTGGTAGGTAAACGTAGTCATATTGGTAGGTAAACGTAGTCATATTGGTAGGTAAACGTAGTCATATTGGTAGGTAAACGTAGTCATATTGGTAGGTAAACGTAGTCATATTGGTAGGTAAACGTAGTCATATTGGTAGGTAAACGTAGTCATATTGGTAGGTAAACGTAGTCATATTGGTAGGTAAACGTAGTCATATTGGTAGGTAAACGTAGTCATATTGGTAGGTAAACGTAGTCATATTGGTAGGTAAACGTAGTCATATTGGTAGGTAAACGTAGTCATATTGGTAGGTAAACGTAGTCATATTGGTAGGTAAACGTAGTCATATTGGTAGGTAAACGTAGTCATATTGGTAGGTAAACGTAGTCATATTGGTAGGTAAACGTAGTCATATTGGTAGGTAAACGTAGTCATATTGGTAGGTAAACGTAGTCATATTGGTAGGTAAACGTAGTCATATTGGTAGGTAAACGTAGTCATATTGGTAGGTAAACGTAGTCATATTGGTAGGTAAACGTAGTCATATTGGTAGGTAAACGTAGTCATATTGGTAGGTAAACGTAGTCATATTGGTAGGTAAACGTAGTCATATTGGTAGGTAAACGTAGTCATATTGGTAGGTAAACGTAGTCATATTGGTAGGTAAACGTAGTCATATTGGTAGGTAAACGTAGTCATATTGGTAGGTAAACGTAGTCATATTGGTAGGTAAACGTAGTCATATTGGTAGGTAAACGTAGTCATATTGGTAGGTAAACGTAGTCATATTGGTAGGTAAACGTAGTCATATTGGTAGGTAAACGTAGTCATATTGGTAGGTAAACGTAGTCATATTGGTAGGTAAACGTAGTCATATTGGTAGGTAAACGTAGTCATATTGGTAGGTAAACGTAGTCATATTGGTAGGTAAACGTAGTCATATTGGTAGGTAAACGTAGTCATATTGGTAGGTAAACGTAGTCATATTGGTAGGTAAACGTAGTCATATTGGTAGGTAAACGTAGTCATATTGGTAGGTAAACGTAGTCATATTGGTAGGTAAACGTAGTCATATTGGTAGGTAAACGTAGTCATATTGGTAGGTAAACGTAGTCATATTGGTAGGTAAACGTAGTCATATTGGTAGGTAAACGTAGTCATATTGGTAGGTAAACGTAGTCATATTGGTAGGTAAACGTAGTCATATTGGTAGGTAAACGTAGTCATATTGGTAGGTAAACGTAGTCATATTGGTAGGTAAACGTAGTCATATTGGTAGGTAAACGTAGTCATATTGGTAGGTAAACGTAGTCATATTGGTAGGTAAACGTAGTCATATTGGTAGGTAAACGTAGTCATATTGGTAGGTAAACGTAGTCATATTGGTAGGTAAACGTAGTCATATTGGTAGGTAAACGTAGTCATATTGGTAGGTAAACGTAGTCATATTGGTAGGTAAACGTAGTCATATTGGTAGGTAAACGTAGTCATATTGGTAGGTAAACGTAGTCATATTGGTAGGTAAACGTAGTCATATTGGTAGGTAAACGTAGTCATATTGGTAGGTAAACGTAGTCATATTGGTAGGTAAACGTAGTCATATTGGTAGGTAAACGTAGTCATATTGGTAGGTAAACGTAGTCATATTGGTAGGTAAACGTAGTCATATTGGTAGGTAAACGTAGTCATATTGGTAGGTAAACGTAGTCATATTGGTAGGTAAACGTAGTCATATTGGTAGGTAAACGTAGTCATATTGGTAGGTAAACGTAGTCATATTGGTAGGTAAACGTAGTCATATTGGTAGGTAAACGTAGTCATATTGGTAGGTAAACGTAGTCATATTGGTAGGTAAACGTAGTCATATTGGTAGGTAAACGTAGTCATATTGGTAGGTAAACGTAGTCATATTGGTAGGTAAACGTAGTCATATTGGTAGGTAAACGTAGTCATATTGGTAGGTAAACGTAGTCATATTGGTAGGTAAACGTAGTCATATTGGTAGGTAAACGTAGTCATATTGGTAGGTAAACGTAGTCATATTGGTAGGTAAACGTAGTCATATTGGTAGGTAAACGTAGTCATATTGGTAGGTAAACGTAGTCATATTGGTAGGTAAACGTAGTCATATTGGTAGGTAAACGTAGTCATATTGGTAGGTAAACGTAGTCATATTGGTAGGTAAACGTAGTCATATTGGTAGGTAAACGTAGTCATATTGGTAGGTAAACGTAGTCATATTGGTAGGTAAACGTAGTCATATTGGTAGGTAAACGTAGTCATATTGGTAGGTAAACGTAGTCATATTGGTAGGTAAACGTAGTCATATTGGTAGGTAAACGTAGTCATATTGGTAGGTAAACGTAGTCATATTGGTAGGTAAACGTAGTCATATTGGTAGGTAAACGTAGTCATATTGGTAGGTAAACGTAGTCATATTGGTAGGTAAACGTAGTCATATTGGTAGGTAAACGTAGTCATATTGGTAGGTAAACGTAGTCATATTGGTAGGTAAACGTAGTCATATTGGTAGGTAAACGTAGTCATATTGGTAGGTAAACGTAGTCATATTGGTAGGTAAACGTAGTCATATTGGTAGGTAAACGTAGTCATATTGGTAGGTAAACGTAGTCATATTGGTAGGTAAACGTAGTCATATTGGTAGGTAAACGTAGTCATATTGGTAGGTAAACGTAGTCATATTGGTAGGTAAACGTAGTCATATTGGTAGGTAAACGTAGTCATATTGGTAGGTAAACGTAGTCATATTGGTAGGTAAACGTAGTCATATTGGTAGGTAAACGTAGTCATATTGGTAGGTAAACGTAGTCATATTGGTAGGTAAACGTAGTCATATTGGTAGGTAAACGTAGTCATATTGGTAGGTAAACGTAGTCATATTGGTAGGTAAACGTAGTCATATTGGTAGGTAAACGTAGTCATATTGGTAGGTAAACGTAGTCATATTGGTAGGTAAACGTAGTCATATTGGTAGGTAAACGTAGTCATATTGGTAGGTAAACGTAGTCATATTGGTAGGTAAACGTAGTCATATTGGTAGGTAAACGTAGTCATATTGGTAGGTAAACGTAGTCATATTGGTAGGTAAACGTAGTCATATTGGTAGGTAAACGTAGTCATATTGGTAGGTAAACGTAGTCATATTGGTAGGTAAACGTAGTCATATTGGTAGGTAAACGTAGTCATATTGGTAGGTAAACGTAGTCATATTGGTAGGTAAACGTAGTCATATTGGTAGGTAAACGTAGTCATATTGGTAGGTAAACGTAGTCATATTGGTAGGTAAACGTAGTCATATTGGTAGGTAAACGTAGTCATATTGGTAGGTAAACGTAGTCATATTGGTAGGTAAACGTAGTCATATTGGTAGGTAAACGTAGTCATATTGGTAGGTAAACGTAGTCATATTGGTAGGTAAACGTAGTCATATTGGTAGGTAAACGTAGTCATATTGGTAGGTAAACGTAGTCATATTGGTAGGTAAACGTAGTCATATTGGTAGGTAAACGTAGTCATATTGGTAGGTAAACGTAGTCATATTGGTAGGTAAACGTAGTCATATTGGTAGGTAAACGTAGTCATATTGGTAGGTAAACGTAGTCATATTGGTAGGTAAACGTAGTCATATTGGTAGGTAAACGTAGTCATATTGGTAGGTAAACGTAGTCATATTGGTAGGTAAACGTAGTCATATTGGTAGGTAAACGTAGTCATATTGGTAGGTAAACGTAGTCATATTGGTAGGTAAACGTAGTCATATTGGTAGGTAAACGTAGTCATATTGGTAGGTAAACGTAGTCATATTGGTAGGTAAACGTAGTCATATTGGTAGGTAAACGTAGTCATATTGGTAGGTAAACGTAGTCATATTGGTAGGTAAACGTAGTCATATTGGTAGGTAAACGTAGTCATATTGGTAGGTAAACGTAGTCATATTGGTAGGTAAACGTAGTCATATTGGTAGGTAAACGTAGTCATATTGGTAGGTAAACGTAGTCATATTGGTAGGTAAACGTAGTCATATTGGTAGGTAAACGTAGTCATATTGGTAGGTAAACGTAGTCATATTGGTAGGTAAACGTAGTCATATTGGTAGGTAAACGTAGTCATATTGGTAGGTAAACGTAGTCATATTGGTAGGTAAACGTAGTCATATTGGTAGGTAAACGTAGTCATATTGGTAGGTAAACGTAGTCATATTGGTAGGTAAACGTAGTCATATTGGTAGGTAAACGTAGTCATATTGGTAGGTAAACGTAGTCATATTGGTAGGTAAACGTAGTCATATTGGTAGGTAAACGTAGTCATATTGGTAGGTAAACGTAGTCATATTGGTAGGTAAACGTAGTCATATTGGTAGGTAAACGTAGTCATATTGGTAGGTAAACGTAGTCATATTGGTAGGTAAACGTAGTCATATTGGTAGGTAAACGTAGTCATATTGGTAGGTAAACGTAGTCATATTGGTAGGTAAACGTAGTCATATTGGTAGGTAAACGTAGTCATATTGGTAGGTAAACGTAGTCATATTGGTAGGTAAACGTAGTCATATTGGTAGGTAAACGTAGTCATATTGGTAGGTAAACGTAGTCATATTGGTAGGTAAACGTAGTCATATTGGTAGGTAAACGTAGTCATATTGGTAGGTAAACGTAGTCATATTGGTAGGTAAACGTAGTCATATTGGTAGGTAAACGTAGTCATATTGGTAGGTAAACGTAGTCATATTGGTAGGTAAACGTAGTCATATTGGTAGGTAAACGTAGTCATATTGGTAGGTAAACGTAGTCATATTGGTAGGTAAACGTAGTCATATTGGTAGGTAAACGTAGTCATATTGGTAGGTAAACGTAGTCATATTGGTAGGTAAACGTAGTCATATTGGTAGGTAAACGTAGTCATATTGGTAGGTAAACGTAGTCATATTGGTAGGTAAACGTAGTCATATTGGTAGGTAAACGTAGTCATATTGGTAGGTAAACGTAGTCATATTGGTAGGTAAACGTAGTCATATTGGTAGGTAAACGTAGTCATATTGGTAGGTAAACGTAGTCATATTGGTAGGTAAACGTAGTCATATTGGTAGGTAAACGTAGTCATATTGGTAGGTAAACGTAGTCATATTGGTAGGTAAACGTAGTCATATTGGTAGGTAAACGTAGTCATATTGGTAGGTAAACGTAGTCATATTGGTAGGTAAACGTAGTCATATTGGTAGGTAAACGTAGTCATATTGGTAGGTAAACGTAGTCATATTGGTAGGTAAACGTAGTCATATTGGTAGGTAAACGTAGTCATATTGGTAGGTAAACGTAGTCATATTGGTAGGTAAACGTAGTCATATTGGTAGGTAAACGTAGTCATATTGGTAGGTAAACGTAGTCATATTGGTAGGTAAACGTAGTCATATTGGTAGGTAAACGTAGTCATATTGGTAGGTAAACGTAGTCATATTGGTAGGTAAACGTAGTCATATTGGTAGGTAAACGTAGTCATATTGGTAGGTAAACGTAGTCATATTGGTAGGTAAACGTAGTCATATTGGTAGGTAAACGTAGTCATATTGGTAGGTAAACGTAGTCATATTGGTAGGTAAACGTAGTCATATTGGTAGGTAAACGTAGTCATATTGGTAGGTAAACGTAGTCATATTGGTAGGTAAACGTAGTCATATTGGTAGGTAAACGTAGTCATATTGGTAGGTAAACGTAGTCATATTGGTAGGTAAACGTAGTCATATTGGTAGGTAAACGTAGTCATATTGGTAGGTAAACGTAGTCATATTGGTAGGTAAACGTAGTCATATTGGTAGGTAAACGTAGTCATATTGGTAGGTAAACGTAGTCATATTGGTAGGTAAACGTAGTCATATTGGTAGGTAAACGTAGTCATATTGGTAGGTAAACGTAGTCATATTGGTAGGTAAACGTAGTCATATTGGTAGGTAAACGTAGTCATATTGGTAGGTAAACGTAGTCATATTGGTAGGTAAACGTAGTCATATTGGTAGGTAAACGTAGTCATATTGGTAGGTAAACGTAGTCATATTGGTAGGTAAACGTAGTCATATTGGTAGGTAAACGTAGTCATATTGGTAGGTAAACGTAGTCATATTGGTAGGTAAACGTAGTCATATTGGTAGGTAAACGTAGTCATATTGGTAGGTAAACGTAGTCATATTGGTAGGTAAACGTAGTCATATTGGTAGGTAAACGTAGTCATATTGGTAGGTAAACGTAGTCATATTGGTAGGTAAACGTAGTCATATTGGTAGGTAAACGTAGTCATATTGGTAGGTAAACGTAGTCATATTGGTAGGTAAACGTAGTCATATTGGTAGGTAAACGTAGTCATATTGGTAGGTAAACGTAGTCATATTGGTAGGTAAACGTAGTCATATTGGTAGGTAAACGTAGTCATATTGGTAGGTAAACGTAGTCATATTGGTAGGTAAACGTAGTCATATTGGTAGGTAAACGTAGTCATATTGGTAGGTAAACGTAGTCATATTGGTAGGTAAACGTAGTCATATTGGTAGGTAAACGTAGTCATATTGGTAGGTAAACGTAGTCATATTGGTAGGTAAACGTAGTCATATTGGTAGGTAAACGTAGTCATATTGGTAGGTAAACGTAGTCATATTGGTAGGTAAACGTAGTCATATTGGTAGGTAAACGTAGTCATATTGGTAGGTAAACGTAGTCATATTGGTAGGTAAACGTAGTCATATTGGTAGGTAAACGTAGTCATATTGGTAGGTAAACGTAGTCATATTGGTAGGTAAACGTAGTCATATTGGTAGGTAAACGTAGTCATATTGGTAGGTAAACGTAGTCATATTGGTAGGTAAACGTAGTCATATTGGTAGGTAAACGTAGTCATATTGGTAGGTAAACGTAGTCATATTGGTAGGTAAACGTAGTCATATTGGTAGGTAAACGTAGTCATATTGGTAGGTAAACGTAGTCATATTGGTAGGTAAACGTAGTCATATTGGTAGGTAAACGTAGTCATATTGGTAGGTAAACGTAGTCATATTGGTAGGTAAACGTAGTCATATTGGTAGGTAAACGTAGTCATATTGGTAGGTAAACGTAGTCATATTGGTAGGTAAACGTAGTCATATTGGTAGGTAAACGTAGTCATATTGGTAGGTAAACGTAGTCATATTGGTAGGTAAACGTAGTCATATTGGTAGGTAAACGTAGTCATATTGGTAGGTAAACGTAGTCATATTGGTAGGTAAACGTAGTCATATTGGTAGGTAAACGTAGTCATATTGGTAGGTAAACGTAGTCATATTGGTAGGTAAACGTAGTCATATTGGTAGGTAAACGTAGTCATATTGGTAGGTAAACGTAGTCATATTGGTAGGTAAACGTAGTCATATTGGTAGGTAAACGTAGTCATATTGGTAGGTAAACGTAGTCATATTGGTAGGTAAACGTAGTCATATTGGTAGGTAAACGTAGTCATATTGGTAGGTAAACGTAGTCATATTGGTAGGTAAACGTAGTCATATTGGTAGGTAAACGTAGTCATATTGGTAGGTAAACGTAGTCATATTGGTAGGTAAACGTAGTCATATTGGTAGGTAAACGTAGTCATATTGGTAGGTAAACGTAGTCATATTGGTAGGTAAACGTAGTCATATTGGTAGGTAAACGTAGTCATATTGGTAGGTAAACGTAGTCATATTGGTAGGTAAACGTAGTCATATTGGTAGGTAAACGTAGTCATATTGGTAGGTAAACGTAGTCATATTGGTAGGTAAACGTAGTCATATTGGTAGGTAAACGTAGTCATATTGGTAGGTAAACGTAGTCATATTGGTAGGTAAACGTAGTCATATTGGTAGGTAAACGTAGTCATATTGGTAGGTAAACGTAGTCATATTGGTAGGTAAACGTAGTCATATTGGTAGGTAAACGTAGTCATATTGGTAGGTAAACGTAGTCATATTGGTAGGTAAACGTAGTCATATTGGTAGGTAAACGTAGTCATATTGGTAGGTAAACGTAGTCATATAAGCTCTACAGGCCTTTAAAATAAAGGTTTTCAGCTATTCTAAAAGCATTTAAAAACTTAAAAATTATTAAAAGCCTTTCAAATGAAAAATTGCCCTTGGTTTTCGCTACGCTCAAACTCTATTGAATCTCGCTTTCGCTCGATTCGTCGGGGCAATTTTTTATTCATCCGGTTGTGACTTTAAGAAAAAGCAAAGGCAAGAGCAAAAGAAACTCGGAATTCGCTTCGCTCATAAAGCTTTTTTACTCGCTACGCTCGATCTAGGCTCAATTTTCTGCATGTGATTTACGCTTATTTAGGCTTCACAGCCTAAAAAGCTGTTTTTCAGAGAGTCGAGGTGCGAATTTTGTTGCTTCGCTCGTAGACACTCGCTCTATTCATCCCGATTAGAATAAAAATAGCCTCTATTTGGCGCTCATTTGCGTTTTTTGACCTGATTACTCATTTCAATAGTGGATTCTATGTCTTAAGTAAAAATGTGGCTGAAATCGCATGTAAGAGCGTTTTAACTTGGGTTTTATTTTTGATCTGTAGGCTAGAGTTTCCGCTTATAGATTTTTTCCCTTAGACACACAATAGTCAGGATCTCTTTTGGCCAAGCACTATCTTTACTGTCAGTTAAGTCAATTAAATGGATTGGGAGCCGGTACATACCGGCAATTTTTGGTTCACACACCACGCATCTAAAGATAAAGGCTCTAAAGCCTTATGCTATAAGGGATACAGCGGTTTTTGATGTGTCTGGAAAGCGTTTACGCTTTTATCATGATTTTTATTGTATTTCATAGGCTTAGATGTAAACACTTTTTGTTGCAGATTAAGTGCAATATTTACTTACAAAACAATAAGATAGCTTGTAATCACCTTTGTTTACGCTTTTATGTAAATTTCTCTTTTTATATTAAATATTTAACCTGTAA
>NZ_KB850067.1 GCF_000369525.1 Acinetobacter higginsii | reverse complement strand
AAACGGAGTATCGCTTCAATCATCGGCATAGTAATTTATACCTCGATTTGCTGAAACTACTCCGCAATGATCCTCTTTAACTTCCTAAGCCCCTATTATTTAATGTCATTAATCCTTTTTCACAGTGTGCTGATACAACTTGATCAGCTAACCCCAATGCAATATTCCCGCTCATAAAGATAATTTGTATTTTCTTTACTGTATTCTCAATTCTTGGCTGGCTGTCATTGTGGAATATCCAAGCAGGATCAGATTGTCGAAGCAGTAAAGCAATCTGTTCTCCAATTTTTCCCCATCGTGCAATAAAGCGTGCACGGTTATAGTGAGTATTTGTTCTATAGTCAGCATCACCGATCATAATTGCGTTTCTGACTAACTCGAGATCAGGTAATCCTAACTGTTTAGCTTTTTTGATAGCATTTTCACCTTTGAAAAAATCACATGGCGTGGGTTCAGAAGGTTGGATTGATTCTTCATCAAGGAGATTTAAATTCATCTTAAAAGTTATCCTAAAGTAGCGAATGTCTTTTTTATAACATCTTTTGATGTTTTAAAAAAGACATTTTTATAAATGTGTGCTATCTTCACTTACAACT
Organism: Acinetobacter higginsii; assembly: GCF_000369525.1. Classification (GTDB taxonomy): domain Bacteria; phylum Pseudomonadota; class Gammaproteobacteria; order Pseudomonadales; family Moraxellaceae; genus Acinetobacter; species Acinetobacter higginsii. Next base: position 16,644 of record NZ_KB850067.1, on the reverse strand, counting down.
TGATAATAAGAATTTTGGAGAAGAGACGTTGAGTAACTTATTCATTAATCATAAAAATTGTCCTGAATGCGGTGGCCGTATCAAAGGCTATTATTACTACTGTGGGCAGTGTGGTAGTCAAAATGTTGTAAACTGGAAGCACACGGGGATATTTTTGTTGATTGCTGGAAAGATTTTTCTGGTTGCTATGCTTTTTTTGCTAAAAAATTTTGTTCAAATCCATTTTTTTCACAAGTTTCATTGTGCTAATTTTTTAAATAATTCATAGAGGTTGATAGTAAAATGAAAGTTAAAGATTTAATTAAATAATTAGAAGAGTTTGATCTGGAATTAGATGTTTTAATTGCTAATGAAGAGAACAAAATCATTGGCATAAAAACCCTAGCCCGATTCTTTGAAATAAGCTATGTTTCTTTTGTTCATCCAGAGACACAAAGAAATGATATGGAAAGAAATGTTGAATTTACCTTTTTAGGAATGTCGACTAAAGACTCTAGAGTTATTGTTTTTATTGACGTTGTTCCATAATTTTCAAGTAGTCAAAATGAGTATACAATATTTATGTGATGCAAGAAGATACAACTGGATAGGATGGGCCCATAAGTATTTGAAGCTGCCTCGTGTATGATCATGGGGACTGTCCAAACAAACGGCTTTTGAGAGTGCTGCCTGATACGAAAAATAATATCCAAGAGATGCTAGCGGTAAATTTAGTGTAAAATTTAATGCTAGCCATCATTAAAACTTATTTAAAAATATGAAGTTATATCGCACAGATTGGAATATGTTTCCTAAAACGGTTATTGACCGTGGTCTTGGAGATGCAACCTCTCATTACATGTATGAAGCTGCTAAAGCAGGGGATGTTGAAAGTGCGTATATTTTAGCTAAAGATTTAGTTTCGGATGAGGCGATTGCTGAACTAGAAAGAATTATCGATGGTCGGGAAACTATTATAGTACCTGTACATGCTGAGGAAGCAGTCGGTCGTAATATGATTCCTTTAGCTACTTCAGCAGTTATAGCAAAGAAACTTGGGCTTGAAGTTGATACGAATATAGTTCAAGCTATAAAAGTATCAAGAACTGGCGGTGATGGGTGGCATAGATTAGCCAACCCACCAGCATTTGATGGGACAATAAACAATGATAAATGTGTTATTATTGTTGATGATACCCAGACCCAAGGTGGTACTTTTGCAGCATTAAAAGGTCATATTGAAACAACTGGGACGAATAAAGTTATTGGAGCATATGCACTGACGGGTAAACAATACTCATCACAATTAGCTCTAAGTAAAGAAACTCTTCAGCAATTGAGGGATGTATATGGTAATCTTGAAGCATGGTGGAAATCGATTTACGGGTACGATTTCGAAAGGCTCACAGAGTGGGAAGCAAAGTATATCCTCAACTCTCGTAAAACAGCTGACGAAGTCCGAGATAGAATCATTGCGTCAAAACAAACGTGATGCTTATGCACTTATGATGAAAATGAATTAATTATTATTTAATTAAGTTAAAAGACTGCTATATAGCGGTCTTTTTTGTTTTTGAGCTCTACAAATTTTAATGAGTACATATAGTTACTTTTATAAAAATGATAATAAAGGGTAGAGGAGGTCATCTAAGAATTTAAAGCACAAGACTTATTTAACATTGATGACAGAAAAAGTGAGTTGTTGGGAACTTAAAGAAGAGGTGGTACTTATAATGGTTACTAAAATACAAATACTTAAAATATTAAATATATAAAACAATATATTACAAATATATATGATGCGTAGTGTACGCATCATATATAAAGCGTTCTATTTTGATATAATTGATCCAATCAACCCCTTGTTAGGTTTCATTTAAATTCCATGAGTCTTACTGAAATTAAAGTTCGCCAAGCTCATTGCAAGGAAAAAATCTGTTTTTTATCCGATGAAGATGGGCTTAGCCTGAAGATTGAGCCAAGTGGAAGAAAATCTTGGTGCTATCGCTATACAGATCCACAAACTAAAAAACGTCGACGCATTCAGTTAGGTCTTTATCCTGATTTATCGCTGAAAAAGGCACGACAAGTCAAAGATGACTTTAAAGACAATAATTATTGTTTTGAGCATGATACTGTCTCTAATGTCATCACCTTTCGTAAGGTAGGGGAGGAGTGGCTGCAGTTCAAACTGAAAAATGCATTTAATGATTCACCCCGCTGCGGTGTACTACAGTTAGCAGAAAGATGTTTACAGCAAGATATTTATCCAGACCTTCAGGATTTACCTTTTCAAAACATCAAGCGTTATGACCTGGTTTCAGTAATCAAAAAAATAGAGGGACGCCAAGTAAAAGAACCTGTCAAGAAAGCTTGTAGTTATTTGAACCAAATTTATGACTACGCTGTAGCGATGGGTTATTGTGAATTCAACATCGCGCATGGTTTAAATAAAATCGCCATTAACAGTAAAATCAAGAAGAATTATCCGTATTTGAAAGCGGAGGATATATCAGATTTTAAGAAAAATTTATTAAAATTGGATGCCCATCCGATTATTAAAAAAGCACTGCTGTTCAAATTACATACTGGCGTGCGAGGGGCTGAATTGTTATTGGCTGAGCCTCATCATTTTGATTTAAATGAAAAAATCTGGAAAATACCTGCCTTGCATATTAAACAGTTTCGACGAAAAGTCATATTAGGCCATGAGATTCCCGACTTCTTAGTTCCACTTTCAGATCAGGCTTTAGATATTTTAAAAGACGTCATGCAATGGTCATACGGTGAAAAGTACATTTTTGCTAGCCCACGGAAACATAATCAACCGATTCATTTTAATACATTAAATATGGCTATACGTAAGATGGGCTATGGAAAACATCAATTATCCTCTCATGGACTACGTTCCACTTTTAGTACCATTTTGAATGACTCAGGTTTGTTCCAGGATAACTGGATTGAGGCACAACTTTCACATATTGATAAGAACCGTACCCGTGCCAGCTATAATCACGCTGACTATTTAGCCCAGCGGACTGAAATGATGCAGTGGTGGGGTGATTATTTAAGTACTGCTAAGTGAAAATCGTACTTTTATACATAGACTTAAAACATTATGGGGTTTCAAATGGATAGTAAACAATATACTTGCCGTGTTACATGGTCAGCAGAATATAATGAGTATGTTGGGTTGTGTGCTGAGTTTCCATCATTGTCTTGGCTTGATGCGGATCAGTCTAAAGCATTCTCAGGAATAGAGGAGCTCGTTGCTGATGTTGTCGCTGATATGATTAGCAATAATGAAAAAGTTCCTACACCACTCTCCGGGAAAATATAGTAGGCAGTTTGTTGTCCTTGTTCTCAGTGGTTCAACAAAAACTAGCCCTCGAAGCCGCAGAACGTGGCGTGGACATAAATTGTTTAGTATCAGTAAAAAGAGCGATGTAATTTTAGTACGAGTGAGTGATAGAGCAGGAACCTATGCTTCATATATTCAGTAAATGGTATGTTTTTGAATTAATAGGTATTTTTAAATAAAGCTTTCTTTGATTTAGTGCTTTTTATTTAATAAATTAATTTTAAAAACAACTTAGGCTAATTGATAAACACTATCTGGAAAGATTAAAAGAAAATATTTTTTAATTTCTGCTAATTCATTTAAGGCAGGTTCCCTTTCAAGCAGTTGAAATGTCCAAATAAGTACAGCCTGATGATTATCATAGCAAGTATTTACTCCAAGAAAATTAGCCATTCCATAACTTCTATTGATGTTCATTTCTTTAATTAATTGATTTCCTAAGTCACGAGCTTGCTGGCTGATCAATAACTCATTTGGTAACACGGCGGTCATCTCCACAAAATAATCTAATGCAGGTTCAATCCTTATATTTAAAAAGTTATAATTTAGTTGAAATGGATAAAATATACTTTCTATAAGTTGTAATAACCTGCTGTAGGTTAATTTTAGCAAAGTATTACTCAGTCAACAACTTCAAATAACCCACAGCAAGTTATTTTTTGTAAATTAATTTAAATATGATTACTTGTAAGTTATCTAGCCTCATGGGCGATAGAAAAATTTTAAAATTAAGTGAAGTGGTGCATGCAACAGGTATCAATCGCAACACGCTCACAAGTATGTATTATGACCGTGCTGTACGTATTGAATTACCAGTCGCCGATAAGTTGTGTAAGTACTTTAACTGTACGATGAATGATTTGTTTGAGTTTAAGGAAGAAGTTGAAGAAAAAGATTAACTTAATACTTCGTTTGATAAGTTTTTCGAAGAAAAAGACTAGCCAATACTTAGTTTGATAAGTTTTTCTCTGCAGATCTAATATTGAATTTTATAAAATATCATTACAAACAGATACTAATTTCATTACTTCTAAAATGAAATCAATCGAATGGTAGAGTTTTTTTGCTATTTGCATTTTAAGGTGGGATTTTGAGGCCTTGTTGCGCAAACCTACCGATAAGGTCTTATACAGCAATAGCCTACACCTAAATTTATCGTACACCGAATTGGTCATCCTACAATCATGCTTTGATCAATCATGGTAATTTTACAATTTGGTTTGATACTAAGATTCAATGATATTCGCAGTCACAAGGAAAACATGGTCGAAATCAAACTTATTCTGACATAGCCATTCAGTGCTATCTCATGATTAAATCCTTATTTCGTCTTTCTGTATGCATGGTGACTGGCTTTGTCCAAAGCTTGATTAAACTTTGCGGATTAGATTGGACAGCTCTGGATTATTCAACCATTCGCAGAAGACAAAAGCATATTGATATTCAAATTAGCTATGAAAAGAGTTGCAATGGACTGCATCTACTCGTTGATTCCACGGATTTGAAGTTCTTAGGTGAAGGTGAATGGAAACGTAAAAAGCATTAGCCGAAATATCGTCGCCAATGGCGTAAACTTCATATTGGTATAGATACTAAAACCCTGCTAGGTAGAACACTATGGAAAAAATGGTCAGGCTATCATCGCCGAAGTTTGGTCGAAACTAAGATGCATTGCATCAAGTTATTAGGCGATAAACTCAGTGCTAGGAATTTTGACAGCCAAGTGAATGAGATCCATGCACGCGTAGCCGTATTAAATAAATTTACAGAATTAGGCAGACCTCATACCCAAGTTGTAACCTAAATTTTATCAACTTAGGAAAACTCTGCCGTCAAAGGCTTTATGCAACAAAGCCGTAAATAACTAAAAATCATTAAAATAACTTTACCTATTTGAATCTCAATATTCCAATAAGTTATTGTAAGAATAATTTTTTATTCGAAATCAATTTATGCAAATTATTAAAATCGAAAAAGATGTTCTAGAATTCTTACACAGCTTTACTCAAATTGACAAAGATAATTTTCATTTAGAAGTATTGTCTTTGTTTCCTGTTGCGTGTTGTGAATATTCTTCGATGATGTTGGCTCGTTTCCTGATAGAGAAAAAAGGTTACAATATTGCAGATGTTTTAATTATAAAAGGCCAGTCTACCTCAGATATATACCAACTACATTTATGGCTTAAAGTGAATGGTGTTATCGTGGATATAACAGCAGGGCAATTTAATGAGGTTGAAAAGTCGATAATCATTGATGAACATGGTTATTGGCATAATAAATCTTTCTACGAATTAGATGCGTATACCCCTGCAATAGACTTTAAGAATTATGTAGATGAATTTGATCTGCCAACATTAGAAAACGATTATTTAATGATTGTTCAACAAATTCATCAAAATTCAACGACGTTTTAAATTTTTAGTATATTTACAATTGGGATAACGACTGCAACCTAAAAAAGCCCCATAAGGTCCGTTAGTTATTTTCCTGAGTCTGCCTTGCCCACATTTTGGACACAACCATTCTGGTGGGATATTACTATTGAGCTGTTTATACTCGTCTTGAGGTATATGGATAAATTCTTTAAAACTCTGATCTTTGGTAATTTCTTCAAGGAAAATAGAACCTCGTTCACCGATTAAATAAACCTTTTCTTTTGCACGCGTTAGTGCAACATAGAACAGACGGCGTTCTTCAGCAAAGTCATGTATCTCAAGTTGTGGTAGGACTAAGTTTAGAAGAGGATCATCTTCTTTTTCAGCAGGGAATGCGCTACCACCACTATTCAATCCTAGAAGAATGACATAGTCTGCCTGTAAGCCTTTTGAAGAGTGAATGGTTTTAAACTCAAAAGTACAATTTCTGAGAAATGGTAAAATACTGTCTAAATTAGGTTTGTGGTGTTTATAGCGGCCCAAAATATAAATGGATTTTTTCTTGCCGGAACTTGCACTGGCATTATTGATTTCCATAATTGTTCTCGTCAGGTATTCGTTAATTTCCTGAGCCTTTGTTAAAAAGTTTATTTCAACAACTTTACTAGTGGTCTTATCAATGGCATTGACGACTTTTTGAAGTTGAGATTTATTTTTTTGGATAAAGCCACTGGCAACATTGGCAATACCCTGATTAGAGCGGAAGGTCTGGGTGAGCTTTGTTTGTTTGGTATAACCAAAGACCCTTTCAAACTGTGTAAAAATGCTGATGTCTGAACCTGCAAAGCGGTATATAGCTTGCCAATCATCCCCAACACAAAATAGTTTTGCTTCTGGTGCCTGATTCAATAAGGACAGAATGAGTCTAGCCCTTGCTTGTGATGTATCCTGAAATTCATCCACTATAATAAGCTTGAAAGGGCTTTTATATTTGTTCTCATTGATTAACTGAGCAGATTCAATGAGTAGGTCATCAAAGTCATGTTCTTTACTGGTTTTTAATAACTGATCGTAGCGTTGGTATACCTTAGAAAATAGCTGTAAAAAAAGACTCTCTCGTTGGCTAAGTGATGGTTTGGCTAATAGACTAGCAATGTTCGCCTGATTAGATTTGTAGTGACTTAAAAAACTGACATAAAGTTCATTGGCATCATGTTCATAGATGGACTGTGCTTTAGCGTTGATCTCAGTAAGGCTACGTGGCTTAAATACTTGCCCTCTTGATTTAAGTTCCTGTTCCAACTTCCTGAAAATGGAACCTGTAATAAACTCATGAAAGGTGGTAGAGATTAAATCGGTTTTATATTGTTGATGGATTCCTGATTTCCATTTCATGTCATCCAGATACTTTTGTCCAAAATGTGCAGGCGGTTTGCCATGCTGGTCTACAGCGTAGTGTTCCAGATATAGGTTTATTTCAGGCAGGTAAAAATCAGGCTTATATTGGCGGTGGGCTTCATCAGCTGTTTCATGCTCGTAGTTTTTTTCGTACTGATAAGGAATTCCTTGGCTATATAACCAGTTGGCTATTGCTTTTTCACCATGTGATTTAACAATCTCTCCTTGATAGGTTTCGAAGCCATCCTTGAATCTATCAAATGATCGTTTCTGCGCCTTCTCCCAATCATTTCTAGTCTTAAAAGCAAAAGGTGACAACGGAGCTCTTAAATAAGCAGTTTTAAATAAAAGATACTTTTCCTGAAAGTCTGAGTCTGTTTCGATTAATTGTTGAATAATTCGGTTTAGGAGGGCTTGAGGCTTTCCTGCATCGTTGGATACAGATGGGCTTTTACCTGTTGCTTTTCCAATGACCTTAACACCAAATTTATGGAAATTAAGTGCTTCAACACTAGTATCAAAATTGGAGAGAATATCCTTTAGCCTAAAGCTAATACGTTCACTCAGTTCTTCACCTGCATTTTTATTGAATGCAAGAACCAAAATCTCTTCTGGTTTATAGAGTCCAGTTAATAGGGCATATCCCACCTTTCCAACAATCGTTGATGTTTTCCCCGAACCCGCTGCAGCGACCAATAGGTTGCGGTCTTCAAAGATGATGGAGGAAACCCGTTGTTCATCAGTTAGTGGCGTACTTTCTACCTGATCGAAAAACTTCTTAAAAGTTTTTAACTCACTTTCAACGAAGCGCTTATTTTTGGCATCAATAGCGTAGTTTGCCTGAATAGAAAATTCAATAAACTGCCTTAGTTGTTCAAACTGGTTTTGTAGTACAGGCTCAAATGCCAAAGTGCTATCCCTTTGAATGAGGCTATTAAATTGTTCTACTGATGCTTTTGATCTTTGTGATAAGTCTGATCTAAACAGGTTGCATAGACGATAGGATAGGTAAATATTTTGTTGGATAAAATTTTGGTATTCTAGTAAGAAAGGTTTTAAAGTTTCCTTAATTTTTTCAGCATTTCTTTTATTTCTTAGGAATTCTGCATCATCATTAAGTTTGATTTTAAACTCTTCAGCCTGCGCGTTGAATATACCTTTAAACTGAAAATTTTGATCGAGCGTTTCCAGTGTTAATGATGACCATATCCAACCTTTCTGAATATGTGTTTCTAGCACTTGTTCAGGATTAAGCTTTATGATTTTGGTATCCAGTTCAAGTATCAGCTCAGGAAAAGTATAATTGATTCGCCATTTGGTAGAGTCTGCAAAGATGTAGCTGAGTAAACTTGGTCGGATATCCATATGGTTTAAAATGATTTTTTCATAGTTTATGATTTATAGTTAATTATAGAGTTTACGGAAAATTTATTCAGCCTTTTTTGTAATCTCAATATCATTGGATTAGTTTATTATGCTTGGATTGAACAACCTCGCATTTGTAAGTCAATGGGCACTGTTGCAAATAGCTATTGATGATAAGCAAAATACCCTTTTAGCTAAAAGTTCAGTATATGAATCCTTTCCATTGTAGACATTTTCAGGGTGAGATCATTCTTTGGGCTGTGCGCTGGTGTTGTAAATATGGCATTAGCTATCGTGAACTTTAGGAAATGCTTGACTATTAATAATATAATTAACGTATTGTTATTATATATCATATTTCTGATTTTTAGGATTAATTACCAATAATTAATATTGAAAAATGATCGAGTATAAGGTTGTTAAGGTGCTTTATGGCTAGACCACTAAGAAAGGCTAGTAGGGAGGGTGTTCTATACACTCGACGTAGTATAGTTGAATGTGAGATTAATGAACTAGAAAAGATCAATGATGAGGAGATTGTAGCCAGAAGTGTTATTTGGCCAAACTCAATAGCTGGTTTCATATCAAGTGAAACATTGCTCTATTTTATTAGGAATACTAATAATTCTTGGCTTCGAGAGAAGTTACTAACAACCCTTTTAGAAAGAATGCATCGTCATCTTCCTAAATCTCATAGCCTAGGTGGAACAAGTCCTTCGTTAATTAATATGGAAATTCGCGATAAAGTTCTTGATGATTTTATTGACCTATTATTAGCAGATCAGGCTAATTATGATGATCGTCTTGATTATTTTGAAGTTAACTTTAATGCTGCTTTAGCTAATGATCGAAGTGATGCAAAAAATAAAATTCAAAATAAATATAATCTTACTCAAGGATTATATGGTGAAGATGATGACATCCTACCAGAGGTTGAAAATGCAATAGAGGCCTATGATCCTTTCGACGTAAATGAGCTTGATAAAGAATATTACCGACGCAACCTACATGAATCGATTAATGGTTTATCACCACTTCAGCAACAAATTGTCTTAATGTGGTGTCACGATATACCAATTACTTCGAAAGACCCAAATGAAATGACGATTAGTAAAGCGTTAAATAAGTCCGATAAAACCATTCGTAATCATCGCGATTCTGCGTTTGCAACTTTACGTAAGAGACTGGAAGATAAGGAGAAATTATAATGAAAAATCAACATATTTCTCGAGAGGATGTATTGAGGGACTTCTCAGTAGAATTTGATTCTAGTAAAAATACCTTACGAAAGTATTTAATAGAATTCCCTGAATATGCTAATGAATTAGTCGATCTGTCACTTGAGTTGTCTCGTGAGGTTGATGACAGTGTACCACTTACTCTAGATGATCAAAAAAGTATTGAATCAGCCTTAGACCGCTTTCGTATTGGGCTTGCCCAACAATCGGAAATAGTAGATATACCCCCACAGCGTTTTTCAAATGCAGCAAAATTATTAGATCTTCCAAAGCAAGTTTTAATAGCTTTTGGTGGAAGAAGAGTTGAGCTAGCTTCTGTTCCATTACATTTTCTTAATAGGCTTGCGATAGTTCTGCAAGTGACGACGGCTCAGTTGCAGGCTTTTCTCACATTACCACCACAAATGCAATCTCAACGAAGTTATAAGTCTAATGTGAAGCCAACTGCACCAAGCAAGGTTTCTTTCGAAAAGGTCCTTCATGATGCACTTATTCCTGAAGAGCGAATTCAAAAGATCATGAATAAAGGCGAATAATATGGATGCTATCGAGATTGCTCGCCAGCGCGCTGATAAATTACATCATGAAGCTGTAAAAAGGGGACTAGATCCTTGGAACTCATATGCTTTTGCTGTTGGTGAAGCTATGTTTCGAGAGATTACTGTAGAAAGATGTTTACAGGGCTCTGATGAATTAAATGGTGGGCGTGCGTTCTTTGATAGTGTCTATAGATTAATTACCCATGAAAATTCAGGTTCACTTTTTGAACAAGCATTTCTTGTAGCGCATGAAATTGGTCATGTTGAGCTAGGTGATGATACGCAAGATGAGTATGTTATTAATATTGAACCTGCTCGGACAACTGAAGCGGAACTTTCTGGAATAAGTCGTGTTGTGGATTATAACCATCGACAAAGACGTGAAGTTCAGATGGATCTTTTTGCACGAGAGTTCTTAATTCCACGTTCAGTTGTCAGAAAACTGCATCTTGAATGTCATATGACTTGTAGCGATATCGCCAGTAGGCTTGGAGCACCTTTTGAGGTGGTTGCACAGCAACTGCTAGATGCAATGCTGTTACCTCTGGTTGAACATAATCCACCAAAAATGGATTCAGAAAAGCCTCTTAATCACAAGCAGATGGATGCAGTAAATCATAGAGGTCCTGCTTTTTTACTTAAAGCAGGCCCAGGTACTGGTAAAACGCGGACTCTTATAGCTAGAGTTGAAAGTTTGTTAAATGATGAGGTTGATCCTCGACGAATACTGTTATTAACCTTCTCAAATAAAGCAGCTGCAGAAATATCAGAACGTATCGCACGTAAGCAACCTCATGAGGCAGCAGCTCTTTGGATCGGGACTTTTCATGGATTTGGCCTTGATCTGCTCCGTCGATTTCATGATTTATGTGATTTGCCTGCGGAACCCCGCTTAATGGATCGTACTGAAGCTGTAGAGCTTCTTGAAGATGAGTTTTTACGTCTTAATTTAACCCACTATCGTAATTTATATGATCCTTCTCAAAATATCGTTGATATTCTTAATGCTATTTCTCGAGCAAAAGATGAGGTTATAGATGCACTACAATATCGAGTTCTTGCTGAGGATATGCTAGCAAAGGCCATCAGTGCGGAAGAGCTGGAAACGGCTGAACGTGCTTTAGAAGTTGCAACAGTTTACGAAGTTTATGAAAAGATAAAAAAACAGGCTAATTGTTTAGATTTTGGTGATTTAGTTATGCTTCCAGTCCAATTATTGGAGGCTAATGAAGAACTGCGTCAACAACTACAGCATGATTATTTACATGTATTGGTAGATGAATATCAAGATGTTAATAGAAGCAGTATTAGGTTATTAAAAGCTCTTAAGCCAGATGGTGAGAATCTTTGGGTTGTTGGAGATGCAAAACAGTCAATTTATCGGTTTCGTGGAGCATCATCATTTAATATATCTCGCTTTTGCGTGGATGATTTTCCTGGGAGTGTAGCCCAGTCACTACAAATTAATTATCGCTCTACTTCAGAGATTGTGAATGCATTCTCATGCTTTGCATCAGATATGAAAACAGGCGGTAGAAACAGTGCTCTTACAGCAAATCGTCCTGCATCAGGCTATCTTCCAGAAATACAAACAGCAGAAAGTGGTGACATGATAAGTTGCACTTTAGCTGAATCAATCAAAAAAATGCGTGATTTGGGTTTTAAGTATCGAGATCAAGCAGTTTTGTGTAGAGGAAATGATAAACTCTCAGAGCTAGGGCAGGATCTAGAACGGTTAGGAATTCCTGTATTATTTTTGGGTAGTTTATTTGAGCGACCAGAAATTAAAGATCTTATAGCATTAGTTTCCCTTTTGACTGATAAACGTGCTTCAGGATTAATTCGTATTGCATGTAGTCCAGAATTTAAAATGCCAATGGAAGATGTAATTAAAATTCTAGAACATCTGCACACAAATGACAGCGAAATTAGGGGCTGCGACATTTCGTTGTTAGCTTTATCTCGAGAGGGCTTATCTTCGTTTAATAAATTAAACAATGTTTTACAGGGGTTTAGTAATCATTCACACCCTTGGGATGTTTTAGCAGCAGTGCTTTTAGACCGTACGCGGATAATAGCAGAAATTGCAACATCGGAGTCTGTTGGAGGGAAAGCTCAAGGAATTGCTATTTGGCAGTTTATGAATTTTGCTCGTCAAAAATTTAAAGGTAATGCATTTTCCATAGTGAAAATGATGACGCGAATACGTCGTTTAATTAAACTTAAAGATGATCGTGATCTCAGTCAACTCCCTACAGCAGCTCAAAGTATTGATGCGGTCAAATTGATGACCATCCATGGTTCAAAAGGTCTTGAGTTTCCTATTGTTCATTTAAGTGGGGTTAATAAAGATACGCTACCTGGCTCTTGTAGACTAACAAAATGCCCACCACCCGACGGTATGGTTGCTGGTGGTACAGGCTCATCTAATGATGTCGCTAGAGAAGCTCACGATAATGAGCAGGAGTGTCTTTTTTATGTAGCAATGTCACGCGCACAAGAAAGACTATTCTTTTATGGTGCCAGAACCAAAGGTCAGAAAAAAAGCCAACACCCTCTTTCTGGTTTTTTGGACCGCATTGGTCCAGTTTCATCTATAGGAATTATCCCATTATTACAATTACCTATAGCACCAGAAAGTATCCCAATAGAAGTAGAGTTTCAGGGAGATATTAATTTCAGTGCTAATGCTTTGGATTTATACGATAGGTGCCCTAGAAGGTTTCTGTATACTCACCTTTTAAGTATTGGTGGTCGTAGAGAGGAAACCGCATTCATGCAAATGCATGAAGCAGTACGCGATGTATTTAAAGCATTAATTGGTATAGAAAAAAATCCTGCAATAAATTTGAAATCTATGTTGGAGGCTACTTTTGAAAAGTATGGTTTACATGAACATGGATACGTAAATGATTATCGTAGTATTGCTGAAATGATGCTCAAATTTTTTATTGAGTCCAGAAATGGAGCAACAATTGAAATTTTAGATAAGTTAATTTTGAATGTTGCAGATGCAAAAATTTCGATTCATATAGATGAAATGCTGTTACGAGATAATGTGCGTACTTTACGCTGTATATTTACTGGTCATGCCCCTAATTCAGACCCCCAAAATATAAAATATGCTGCATTTACCCTTGCTGCAAAAAGTGCTTTTCCTGATGCATTTGTAGAATTAGTTTATTTAGCCGACAAAAAGGCTAATTCTCTCGACATTAAACCAAAGATACTGAGTAATTTTGAAGACAAAATACGAGAAATCTTCACACGCATGCGTAGTGGTGATTTTAAAACAGCAGATTCAGCCTTTAACTGCCCTAATTGTCCAGCGCTACTTATTTGCGGCAGCGTTCCAACAGGTATCCTAACGAAAAAATTTGAAAATAATTAAAAAAAAGTTAAAAAAAATTACCGACGATACTTTATCAGTCCGATTAAAGAGATGTAGCCAGAAGATTCCTTCTGCACAAAACTTTAAGAGGTATTTATATGAATCCTATTCAGGATGATTTTGATGATATTGGCGAAGCAATCAGTGAAAACCGCCAATTAAAAGCTGCAAATCGCTATCGTATTGTTGTCGCAATTGACAATGTGAATTTCCAACCAGCATTTGTTTCTGATCCAGTACCTACAGGGCGGCAGATATTATCTGCAATAGGTCTTGATGATCGTGATGAGATAACCCTTTGTGCAATATTGCCATCGGGTGATTTTGAAGATATTCGATTGAATGAAACTTTTGATTTGCGTGGGCGGGAAGTTGAGCGTTTCATTGTTTTTCGTACTGATCGGGAATTCAAGTTAACACTTGATGATCGTCAGCTTAAATGGGGGAAATCAACTATTGAAGCCAATGCTCTATACGCATTATCAGGTATTGGACCAGAGCAGGCTGTGTTTTTGGAGGTACGAGGTGGTACCGATCGTATGATTGAGCCTGATGAGCTTCTGGATCTTACAGATACTGGAATCGAGCATTTTATTACAGCCAAACGTTTAGTTCAGGGTTACACCATCATTGTTAATTCTCTTGATGAATCAGTGCCTAATAAGCAAGTCACATTTGAACAGGTTGTTCAACTGGCATTTCCGAATGACCCAGTCGGATCGAATATTATCTACTCTATGACTTATCGTCATGCGGCATCTAAACCACATGCTGGTGAGCTTGCTGAGGGTGGGGTTATTGAAGTTAAACATCAGGGGACAGTTTTCAATGTCACAAAAACTATTCAATCTTAATGACGACTTACGCCAGCTTCGTGAAGCTGGCTATCATGTACAAATTATTGCGGGCTTTCTTATCATGAAGGAGGTTCCCTATGTAAATGCACAAAAATGCATTCGCAAAGGAACCCTCATAACATCTTTAGATCTTGCTGGTGATAATACACGTAAACCTGGGTGTCATGTGATGCATTGGGATGGGGAATATCCTTGTAAGGCGAATGGACTTCCTTTAAATGAAATCCGCCATGTATCTCAGCACACGGATTTTGGTCATGGTATTACTGCTGAACATAGCTTTTCAAGTAAGCCAGGACCAGAAGGATACCCTGATTACTTTGCTAAAATGTCCACTTATGCGACGATTTTGTCTGGTCCTGCAGCGGTATTACAGCCAGGAATGAGTCCAAAGATATTTCGTACTCCTGATGAAACCGAAATTGAAAGCGTTTTTAATTATATTGATACAGCTTCTGATCGCGCAGGAATAGGTAAACTTACAGAAAAACTAGAAAGTGAGGTTGTTTCGATAATTGGAACTGGAGGGACTGGAAGCTATATTATTGATTTAGTTTGTAAAACTCCCGTACGTGAAATACGACTGTTTGATGCGGATGAGTTTTT
This sequence comes from Acinetobacter higginsii, assembly GCF_000369525.1. Classification (GTDB taxonomy): domain Bacteria; phylum Pseudomonadota; class Gammaproteobacteria; order Pseudomonadales; family Moraxellaceae; genus Acinetobacter; species Acinetobacter higginsii. The sequence continues at coordinate 1,532 of NZ_KB850067.1, read as the reverse complement.
ACAGCATAACGCTTTTCGTGCTCCAGGTGCTCCATTATTACATGAGCTTAGAAATGCACCATTGAAAGTCGACTATTTCAAAAATATTTACGACCGAATGCATCGTAATATTGTTGCGCATCCAGTCAGCTTGAACTTTACCAATATTGAATTATTAAACGGAACTTCATTTGCATTTATTTGTATTGATGCTGGTGAAGATAAGAAAGCGATCATTCAGAAATTGGAGTTACTAAATATACCTTTTATTGATGTTGGAATGGGAATAGAACTCGTAAATGGTAGTCTTGGTGGCATTTTAAGAGTCACAAGTAGTACTCCTGATAAACGTGAACATATCCATTCAGGACGTATCTCATTCGCTAATGTTGGTGAGAATGATCTTTATGCATCGAATATACAAGTCGCTGATTTAAATTCATTAAATGCATCATTAGCGGTAATTAAATGGAAAAAATTGAGAGGCTTTTATAGAGATTTGGAGAATGAACACCACTCTACCTACACAACGGATGGCAATATGCTACTGAATGGGGATGTGACATGCTGAAAATTAAAAAGCTAAAAAACCATTTTATCCGTAATATTCCACGTGAAATCGATACAGGTGTTTTATATATCTCAATGGAATACGCAACAGCAGTGCATAGCTGCTGTTGCGGCTGTGGAGAACGAGTTGTTACTCCATTATCACCAACTGATTGGAAAATGAGTTTTGATGGCGAAAGTGTTTCATTGACGCCATCTGTTGGGAATTGGAATTCTGCATGCCGTTCACACTATATTATTAAACAGAATGTAGTTGTTGAAGCAGGTAGCTGGAATGATGATCGAATTAAAGAAGAAAGAAAGAGGGATAAATTAGCTAAAGCGCACTATTATCAGTCTATTGCTAAATCTGAATCAGAAATACAAAAGGATGATAATGAAATTATCTCTATAAAGTCATCAGATACAACTAATCTTTGGGGTATTGTACGTCGATGGTTAAGAAAGTTGATTAATTAAGTTCGCAGCCAAATGACTCCTCCAACAGTTCTAGATAAAGTCCAACATTTAAAACTGTCCGTTAGCGAAATCTTAATGAAGAGAATTTTAATAGCGGACATTTCTATTTTGGGCTTACAAATTGATTTCGTATAATAGAGATTATGTTAAATTAGTTGTATGTTATATTTAGTTCATAGACTTCTTCGTTTAGCCTAAAATCAATCACTTATATAAAATAATATTTCACATTCAGTTCACTTATGTTTATATTCTATTTACTGATATACGCTGAATGATTACGACGTTTTCTTCGTGTCATGGTTGACTCCAAAACAAGCATTTCCCATGCTTATTGGGGAGTAGATTATCACTTATAGGCATGGTCTAAAATCCTAGAACCACATCATTAGCCATAGGAATGTACGTTATATCTGTACACCAGACTTGATTAGAGTGATCGATGACCATGTTTTTCAACAGATATGGGAAAATACGGTGTGCAAGATTAGGCTTACTGGTATTGGGTTTTGGATACAAGGCAT
>NZ_KB850066.1 GCF_000369525.1 Acinetobacter higginsii | reverse complement strand
TGCTTCTGTGATTCTTGAACGGGAATAGTATCTATTTTTTGCTTTCATATAAGGAAGTTACCATACTTTTTAATATGCTTAACTTCCTAAGCCCCAATAATATTAAGGAGAATCAGTCTGCTTATGATGATGAGACAAAATTGAGAACATGGATTTTATACTTTCCTTCAGCATCACATCCAGCCTATAAAGACATTGATATCCCAAATATTCCTTTTGAATTTGCATACCCAACTAGCTTCGTACAGGACTTAAAAGCGAAAAAAATTTCAATTTTACCAAGTGACCATACTTGCAGAATTGCATTTGAAATAGATAATACAGTTCCTGTAAAAACTGATCCTAAGCCAGTATTGGAACCATCTAATGAAATTAAACCAGATGATTTTGATATTCAGCTTGTAGTTTAATCTGAGGTTAATGTGTTTAATAAAGATCGTTTACGTATTGCTAAAGAATTACGAGGACTTAGCAATACCGATTTCGCAGAAAAATTGAGTTGCTCTATCTCTAAGGTAAAGCAACTTTTAGACGTGGATAAAGAAATCAATGAAAATGATCAAGATGATATATGCCGTGTATTAAATTTACCCAAGTCATTCTTTGCAGGTAATGACACACAACCACATGAAACAGACCAAATCTTCTATAGATCGGTTGCTCGTATTAAAGCACAGCATAGAAAAGCTAATGAGGCATATACTCTTTTAGCAATAAATATTAACAAGTACTTAAATCAGAAAGTAAAGTTACCTACTTTTCACCGTCCTGATTTAGATATTACTGAGTTTTTGGGTGAATCTAAGTATGCCGATCACCTAGCGTCAGAGTTGAGAGGTTTATGGGCTTTAGGTAATCAACCGATTAATAACATTGTTTCGTTGTGTGAGCTAAAGGGAATCCGTGTCTTTAGATTACCGACTGAAATTCGAGAAATTGATGCACTATCTTTTTTTGATGATGAAAGTGGTAGCCCTTTCATATTTCTAAATACATTTAAGTCTGCCGAAAGAGCCCGCTTCGATTGTGCACACGAACTTGGTCATATCGTTATGCATACGCATAACAAAAAAATTCGTGTCGAGAAAGATAATCGTGTTCTCGAAACTGAAGCGGATCAATTTTCATCTGAATTTTTAATGCCAACAGATGCATTTCTTTCTACTGCTCCACGCTATTTTTCACTAGAAAATATGATTGAGTATAAAAAGATTTGGCGAACATCCCTGAAGGCTATTAACTATAAAGCTCACAAGCTGGGATTAGTTAGTGATTGGGTTAATCGTAGTAACTCTATAAAGATCAATTCGTTGGGCTACAACATTAATGAACCTGAAGAAACTCATCGAGATGAGAGTTTGATGTTGCCCAAAATTATCTCTGTTTTAGCCTCACAACCATCTTTTGATAAAAATAAAATGCTTGATGAAATTGGAATCTCTGAAGAAGATTTTAATCAATTAACATTTGATGCTTTAGCTAAAGTTGAGCCCCCGAAGAAAAAACATAAGTTATATATTGTCGAGTAATACAAACCTTCCTTAAAAATAATGCGCCTTACGGCGCACTATTTATGCAAAATCCTGATTAATTTTTTTATGACTTCACGCCCAACGTAGTTTTGCATCCCATAAGTCATACTTTAACTGAAAATGTAACTTGCCCCATCATGACTTTTTTCATATAGCCTACTTGAACTGACACCATAAATCCCATGTGTTCCATAAAGCATCGTATACAATTTCAGATAAATTCTTTAGTTATGTGATCAGGCTATGTGCTCAAATTACCTATTTCCAAATAAAAGAAATTTGACACTCTTAGGTGTCGATACAAGCCAGTTTGATCTTGAGCTTAAGGATCATGTATTCCCTTCCTATCATGCTCCAATCATTCTGAACGGCTCAGATCACTTAGAGCTTGATATTGCAAAGTTTGGATTACTACCGAGCTGGGCGAAAGAATTGAAGTTCAGCAGTCATACTTATAACGCCAGAACTGAGTCTGTAGCAGATAAGCCTAGCTTTCGACATGCTTGGAAGTACAGCAAGTTCTGCCTAGTCCCAGTACAAGAATTTTATGAGCCGAAATACATCAATGGCAAGCCACACTGGTACACCATCAAGCGTAAAGATGATCAGCCTTTTACTGTTGCAGGGATCTATGATGATGCAGTGATTAATGGCAATAAGGTACGTTCCTTTTCAATGTTGACCATCAATTCGGACCATCACCCTTTTATGAAACAATTCCATGCACCGAAGGATGAGAAGCGATCCATCATCGTTATTCCAGAACAGTACAGAAAAGACTGGCTAACAGCCGATCATGAACATGCGCATGAATATTTCTTTCAAATGCCCGATGAATTCGTCACATTTCCACGCGATGAGCAGAAACAAAACGTCTTATTCTGACGCATCCTTGTTTATCCACAACTTTTTAAATTTGAATTTTAAACGCTGTTAGTAATATCCTATTTAAACAAATTCTACTTCCAAACACGCCTCGTAGCGTAGGAGTATCTCATGTCTAAGAAGTTGCCTATTTACTTCTCTGACGACGCATGGTCATCTTTACAAGAGCTCATGGGTCCAGAGGGTAAACCAAGTCCTACCATCAACACCGTGCTTGAACAAATCGCTGTTCAAAATGAGCTTGTTGAAAAATTAGGGCTTACTGCTGTCCTACCCAAATCCAAAGTATCTATTCCCGTCTCTTTAGAGCGTATTCCTGCAGGTCCGGCCTTCAGCACCAAGGATGAGCAAGACAAAGCACTCGATCTGAATGAGTTCCTGATTCACAACCCTATTTCTACTTTTATTGCCTATGTAGACAGTGAATCCATGCTCGATGCTGGCCTAGAGATTAATGATCCAATCATTATTGATCGCAGTATTGAAGCCAAGCATTACGATATCGTGGTTGCCCTGATTGATGACAATGCCTCAACCATTAAGCGGCTGATGATCACCAATAAGATGTCCAAGTCTGAAATCAAAGAAATATTTGGAGATGAAGATTATCCGCTTCCAGAACTTTGGTTGAAGGCTGAAAATTCGAATTACAATCACATCATTCCTGATGATAGTCAGACCATATCAATCTGGGGTGTGGTGACTTTTAATTTAAAGCGTATTTATCACCGCTCATAAAAAGAAGAATAACCATGCAAAGTAAAAATGAAATATTCGCGTTAGTCGACGTGAATAATTGCTACGTCTCGTGTGAGCGTGTGTTTAATCCTGCCTTGAATGATCGCCCAACCATTGTGCTCAGCAACAATGACGGCTGTGCCGTGGCCAGAAGCCAGGAAGCGAAAGACTTAGGCATCAAGATGGGTGTTCCTGTATTCCAAATTAAAGAGCTGATCAAACAACATAACATTCAGGTGCTATCCAGTAATTTCTCCTTATATGGCGAAATGTCCAAGCGCTTTATGGAGCTGCTTGGGGACTATGTTGCACCAGGAGATCAAGAGGTCTATTCCATTGATGAATGCTTTCTGAAGCTCACAGCTTACGAGCATCTATTTGACCTGACTGTATATGCTCAAGACATGAGGGCTAAGGCTTGGCGTTGGTTAGGCCTACCCTGCTGTATTGGAATTGGTCGCTCTAAAACCGAAGCCAAGATTGCCAATCATCTCGCCAAGAAAAACAAGTTCTTCAATGGGGTCTGTAATCTGGCCCATATGGACCCATGCTCTACAGAAACGCTACTCGCGCAGGTTGATGTGTCTGAGGTTTGGGGCGTAGGCAGACAGAACTGTAAGAAGCTCAATACTATGGGTGTTCAATCTGTGCTGGATCTGATCAATGCCAATCCTAAAGAAATCAAAAAGCAGTTTAGTATCGTGATGGAAAAGACGGTGCTTGAGCTACAGGGCCTTTCTTGTATTGACCTTAGTGATGATACTGTAGCGAAGAAGCAAATCATCAGCAGCCGTTCATATGGCAACCCAGTGTATGAAATGGATGACATTAAAGCTTCGGTTCGGCTTTATGTGGCCAGAGCCGTGAAACGAATGCGGGAAGATGGCTCAATCTGCAAGATGATCGGCGTGTATATCCAAACCAGTCGCTTTGATAAGACAGAGCGCTACTCGCCTTACATCGTCGTTCAAATGCATGAGCATACGGATGATCTACTGCTCATCACCAAGGCCGCGATGAAAGGCATCGATCAGATATTTAAGAAAGGCTTTAAGTATAAAAAGGCGGGAATCGTGCTGCTCGAAATTACAGATCAATCCAAGTTTGTGCCCGATCTATTCACGGACTATTCACATAAGCAAGAGCGAGAAAGGCTTTCAGATGCCATCGAAGCCATCAGTGAACGGTTTGGGAAGAATCTCGTCACGCTAGGCATTGCCAACAATAAAGAAGCCACATGGCACATGAATCAAAACCTTAGATCACCTTCGTATTTAACCAAATGGTCTGACTTACCAAGAGTAGGATAAAAACATGCACTTATTTAAATTAACTGACGAACAACTCGCACAAATTCTTATCCCGAAACGATTTGTACCACCTACTCCACCTGAACATGAAGGCAAGAATATGGTCTATGTATTTGATAGTGAGGATAAGTTTGAACTGACTTATGATGAGCTGGTGGAAATCATTAGCAAAGCTAGAATGGCTGGTCCGAAGTTGATACCTGTCTTAGGCACCGTGAATTAAATTGTGCAGTGTTCGCACGCCACTTGAAACATAACTTGATTGGAAATGAATTTGGGCTGAGAAAAATTCAGTTCAAATTTAACCTGACGGGCACACTAAAAAATGGGTAATTGTCAGATCGAGTTTGGACTACAACACTTTAGCTCATCGATTTACCAAAGTGCTAATCTTTACACTATTGTCTAAAATCCAGTGACCAAATTGTGATGCTAAAGCTTTTAAATTCCCTTTATTATGAATCAAAGTTAGTATGATGCTTTTCATAAAGACAGTTTACTTATAACCAGAGAGATTTTTAAACAATTCCCCTTTTAGTTTGCTTAGGCTATTTCAACCAGAGTTCATCTTTTTGCATCATTTTTAACATTAAATTAAATATAACCAGCGGAGTAACATTTTTTTTGTTAGAGCCGACAACTCTTTGAAAACTAAATTTAACGGTTCGCTCAGGAGCATCCAAATTAACTGGGTAGTTTTGTTTTTCTAAATACAGATGATCTCCTAACATTGGCTCTATACCAGTAATAAAATTAACAATTTGTTGCTCATCACCTTTCATTCGGCATTGAAAATGTAGAAAATTCTTACGCAGTTTTCCAAATAATAATAATATTTTAAGCGCCTTAACCATGTTCTTTTCTTTCAGTGCATCTTGCTGCCTATCATCTTTATAATGAAAATCAAGGAGAGGAATTATTTCATCTGGACGAGTCAGTTTTTTAGCCTTTTCGTAAAGTTCATCAAACCAACTCTCTTCTAAATTCTTACTATAAACATAATTCGTTTTTAAATTAAATTTTTGGCGATCCATCCATTTAGTGCTCATCCATTGACATCGTTGCATCCATTCTTGAGCTTGGGTATCTTCGCTTAAACGACCTTCTCTAAAACTTATCAAACGTTGAAAAGGTGTCAGAGTACTCTTCTCTATACTAAACTTCTTTTCTTGTCGGCCAGCCATCGTAACTGGCTGTGTTTGCTGATAAGAATTAAACCATTTCTGCTGCTGAGTATAACGATTTAGGTTTATGTAGTCTGTACTTGACTTCACTGGACTAAAACACTGTTCTAATACTTTTTTTGAAATGATACACGGCGAATTATAAATTCGATCGACTGCTAATAAATCCAAAACATGAAGGTAATTTGAAGCCGTTTGCTCAATACTGCTATGCCCCATCCAAGAGGCGAGCACCTGCCATTTATGTTGAATAATCTCTTCTTGAGCACGTGCTTTCATACCAAACAATAAATCCCTCATCTTTTTTGCTTTTACCCAAGGACAATCTGTGTAGGTCTTGATCATTTCTTTTGAACCGAGCAAAGTTATTGCTAGATAGTTAGCAGCACTGTGGCGTAATGTATGAAAACTAAAGCCATGATGCATACCTAATATTTGACTAAACAAATCTACTGTAATTTTGCTGATACATTGATCAGTTAATACACGATGATTCACACTAAAAAGTAGATCATCCTGCTGATTAACCAAATATTGCTCATAACGATGTTGTATGTAACGTTGTACTACTAAAAACTCATGTTCTGACAATGCAATTTTCAATGGTATTTGACGATTCGCACTTCGCGTTTTCAGACGGCGATATGAATTGTCTTGGATATGAAGCGTGATATTATTAAAAACTGTATTTTCTTTTTCTTTATAAAGTAGCTCTGGGCAAATAATATCTTGTATTTTAAGACAACGAACTTCATTTAATCGAAGTCCAGTTCTATAACTTAGTAAATACATCAGCTTTAAACAACTCAGATGATCGACCCACTCTGATGCCGTTGGCTCTTGACTTAAATTTTCTAGTTTTTCCAATAATTTGCCAAATAGCAAAGGACTCACTAGCCGTGCATTGCAAATTTGTAAATGCTTAAAACTTGAATTCTGTAACACCAATACCCCTGGAGCATCATAATTCTCTATACAGAATTGATGAAAATCTTTTAGGCGACCAAAACGGTATTCTGCGCTTTGGTGCATCTTACGAGAGGTTTTTCCTTTCACCGAATCTCGTTGAACTGCTTTTTCATCACGTTCACTGCTGTATTTCAATAGCTGCCGATATAAATCCTCATAGTCATCTATGGATTGTTGCTTTAAATCTAATTTATTGAGCCAAATCTCAAATATAAATTCTTTGCCAAACGATCCTAAGTAGCTTTCAATAGTTGATAATTGAAGCCCTCGTTTTTTTAAATGCATTAACCATTCAATTAAGCGTAGTTGAGCATCAATTAAAGACTTTTCCTCCGTATTAGCATCAACTATCTTCTCCTCTAACACCCTTCTGGTTTCTTGCCAAAAACGTAGCGTGCGTTCTTCTTTATTCCTCTTTTTATCTAAACGCTCAACTTTTTGACCTTTACGTTTCTTTTGATCAAACAACATCAACTCATACGGAATCGTTTGTAATTTGCTTTGAGCAGTCGGAACTTCCGGATGTAACTGCTCTTGTTCAAAATGAATAGGGCGACTCTCTTGTTCTGTGACTTGATTGTAATCATTATTCCACAGCAATCTAAATTCGGATGGCCTTAAAGCGACAGTATTAATCTCTTGCTGAAGCACATTACTCAAAAATATATCAAGGCTAAGGTTTGGATTAAATTCGAGTACCATTTGCACATCATTAAATGCACGAAATCCACGGCGTTTAATTTGATATTGCAGATCCCCAAGACTTTTTTTCCTGCCTATCTTACTCAAGCTTTCTAAAATACAATCTTCAACTGAATGTTGCAGACGAAATTCTTTCTGAGTGGCTTTCAACTTTTTTAAATATTGTAAAATGAACTGCGCATATGGGTTAAAAAAAACATGTTTCCATTTGTACAACTTTCCCTGTTCTACATCGTTGCCATATTGAGAGTTTTCAACACGATAATGTAGTAACAATGGATTAGTGATCTTTTGATAATCAGAATGGTATAACCGAAAACAATTCAGATCTGTACCAAGCTCAATGGCATCCTGCAATTGTTTCTGAATAGTAATCAAATGCTGTTCATCTGCACAGCCTGAAATATATATAAAACTTAAGCATAAATTTCCCCATAAGTACTTCGGTTCATCCCAATATTCAAATGAATCTTGCCAATACTGCCTTAATTCCTTGACTACCAGAATATGTAGATGCCCGTGTTTTAATCGTGACTCTGTACTCTCAATTTTTCTAGGCAGTACTATCCGTTTCGTATGTGGATTTAGCTTAATTCTGTATGATTTTTTATCTACATTCTGGTTGAATTGCCTCCTTCTTTTATTAAATTCATCTTCAGTAAATTGCATCAGTTTTGATTGTTCGTCTCGGCTCAACTTTTGACTCAAATAATCAACACTATCTTTAATGTCATGCCATTTTTCAGCGATCTGCTGATCAAGTTTTTGCTGCATGTCTTTCGTCAATACTTCAGGTGAAGAAGGCTGTCTATCTAGCGACTTTTTCACCAATTTATGAATATCAACAAATAGATCATCTAGTTGCGGTTTTATTAGTTCTTTGATTTTTTGCATACAACTATTTTCGCTCTAAGTGTTTAATCGATAAAAATTTGACATTATCTTGGAATTGCTGGCGGGCTTGCTGTACATAGACATTCGGAATAAGTGAAGAATGCGGATGAAAAGCCTCTCGGTCACGTTGGTCATGACCATAAAGAGCCTGTATTAAATGGAATGCTAAAGCAGTTTTTTCTTCTTTTTTTTCTTCTTTTTCTTCTGCATACATCAAAAAATTCATATCAAAATGACGTAACCAATTCGAATACATATTCTTTGGAAAGATTCCTTCCATATATAAATTTACCCAGTTTCTCGATAAAGGGATTAACTTAATTTTTCTGCTCTGCCACTCTTTGACAGTTATCGGCAAGATATCTTTACTATCAATGACCTTGCCAAAAAGATCATTTACAGTAATTTTCTTTGCAAAGACTTGTCTAAAAAACGAACCGTACGCTTCAATAATTTGTTCTAAAAAGACTGTGTAATTTTGCAGTGTTTTTATGAAAAAATCAGATAATGGGATAAAACGACCATCTTTTCTTGCTTTACTATTTTTTTTATCATTCACATATAAAAGCTTGAGCTCAACACAATAATCATCCAAATTCCCCAACAGGTTTTCTTTAGGCCGACTTGCCAAACTCAACAAGCTGATATGCCACATCCAACACGCGTATGCATTCAGTTGATTAATGATATGTTGATCTTTTTGAATATTTTCTTGGCAATGTTTATGTAAAAAAGCAAATTGCTCTTTCACAAAACTGGGTTCAAGTGCCAGTTGGCTCCCTATCCTTCCTAGAGCTAAGGCAGATTGCACTTTGAATTGTTGTCGCAATATTTTGAGTTCTTCAGTAAATTCCGAGGAATGTGGTGTAAGTGCTGTTTCTACAAAGGCTAGATATGTGCTACTGAGTTGAGCTTTCGGTAGCCCTCCATAATAGATACCAGGCATGTGATGCTGACTATCCCGCCCAGCAATTACATGAGCTAGATATTCATTATATGTTTCATAATATATATGAAAATATAATTGAGCCTGCAGTTTTTCAACAGTGATCGAACCTACAAACCGATTATCAAGCCAATTCTTAAGTTTTGTATTAATGTCTGTTGAAGAAATTATTGGATTCGATGCTTGTTCTATATAGTCAAACCAAGCAGAAGGTAAATGTAGTTGATGTGTCATCACTTCATTCCATCGCTCATCATTTAAGCTCTTAATCTTCTGCTCTGTAATTTTAAGATTTAATTTGAGTAAATATTCGCGACGTCTACTTGAACCATTTTGGATCAAAATTCCATCTTGAATAAGCTCGTTAAAATCCATCAGTGCGACGGGTGATAATCCCGTCAAAAGTGACAATAAACATGCTGCAGCGATTGCAGCATCATTCCAGTCCCTATTTAACTCAGTTCTCAACACATAAACAATTTGCTTCAGTATATCTGGCGCCAAATAATGTGGATTTGTAATAAATGGCGCATGACGGCGTTGGCGATGCCGCGTGTAATACGCAGCATAATCACTAATTAAATGATTAAAATTTTTAGTTTTTTCATCTTCAGAGTATAATTCTACTTCAGTGTCCAATAACTCAATTTCACGATCTTCATCTTTGTGAAGAGAGGCATCATAAAAACTGATCTTTGCGTTATGTCCGATATCTTCATGCTTACCTGATTTTATTTCACGAAATTTTTTGAGTTCATTTTTAGTGGGCCATTTCAAAACTTTGCTTTTTTTTGACTTACGCTGACGATGAACAACACGACGATCATCTAGTCTTTTAAAAATTATTAATAGAGCCGATAAATACTCTATGACTTGTACTTGTTTGAAATCTTTAATATTAAAAAGTTGATTACGATCCTCTTTTTTCAAATTACGTTCGTACGTGACATAACAATTTAGCAGCTTACTACACTCATGAAATAATTCAGCATGATTAGAATCCAGCACATATCGTGAGACATAGCGTAATAGGTCACAAACATGTTTTTGCTTATTCTCAGCTTTATCAATTTTTGCAAATTCTTGATACTGCCGATATGTTAAAAAACTCGCTTGTAGAATCAAATAACGTACAGACGACAACTCTTGAGTATTACTAATATTCGGACATGAAAAATAACTCAAAGCAGCCAAAAAAGAATACTTACCGATCTGTCTGGAGCCTGATATATAGCTATAAATTTGTTGTGCTAATTTGTATAGCGCGTAGACTTCTTTATACAAATCATCTGATAGATCAATAAATTGTGTATTCACAACAAGATCACGTAACAGACAATAATCTTTTTGGAATTTTTCTGCTAAATCTAAAAAGTGCTCTTCTGCGTCAATCTTCGGCATATTCATTTTCGCTTAATTTTTTATCACATTGCATTGTCTAAATTCATTACGATCTGAACAATTTTGTAAAAGTTGATCTTTTATTGAATTCTTTGTTAGCTTAAAAAATCGAGCAAAAAATTTAGCATCCAGCTCTTTCTGAGTTTTCCTTTCAAAGCACAAGTGTTGCTGTGATTTTTCGATAAAATCATCAAGATTATGTATCAACTGTAAGATTGCAACATAATTAGAATGCACACGTAAGCCAGGCTCCGTTTGCATCAATAGCAAGATTTTTTGCCAAATTTTGACGTAGATTGCTTTGAACTTTGCTTGTACTACGGCTTTCTGACTCTGTTTAATCTTTCTGATTTTCAGTAATTCTGAGTTGATTTTTACTATCTCAAGTTGAACATTTTTTCGACCAAAGCAAAAGGGCAATATAAATTGCCCCATAAAAATCTCTATATTTTTTACTAAATAGTCAAATTTTAACATTTTTATCGATATAAAAAATGAGCATATCTTTGTATATGAAAATTCATTTAATTAATCAATCAAATCTTCTTAAAATTACAATTATCAACAAATACATAGGTTTTTCTTATTAAAGTTGATCTAAATTTCAAATATTCTTCCACTTTTTTTTAGTTTTCTGTTATTAGAGTGATCGATGACCATGTTTTTCAACAGATATGGGAAAATACGGTGTGCAAGATTAGGCTTACTGGTATTGGGTTTTGGATACAAGGCAT
>NZ_KB850065.1 GCF_000369525.1 Acinetobacter higginsii | reverse complement strand
AAAACAAGCATTTCCCATGCTTATTGGGGAGTAGATTATCACTTATAGGCGTGGTCTAAAATCCTAGAACCACATCAATGTTTGGCTTCAAGACTTCGGTCTACAACAAGTTCATCATCAATATCGATACCCGCATCACGCATAGAAAGTGAGGCAACTTTTGCGATAAATGTCGCAGCCTCATTCTTAATGAGGTGTTCATTCATATCTAGAGTTTTCTCTACATAATCTTGGGCAGGAGATGGAAATCCAGCTAACTTTTTCAGAGGCTAAGGGAATATGCATAACGGCACTTGGATTGACCAAGGTGATAGATGCTACATCATTGAACTTGGCTTTCTTTGAGTTCGCGAGATAGTTCTTAATTTCAACTATACGAGATTCAGGAATACGAATAACTTTTGTAGCCTCATCATAGAGAGCTTTGCGTCCTGCACCTTCTCTACTTCCACCATATTGGTTTACCATCTGTGTCTCTCCCTGTATAAACTTGATATTGTAACAAAATCAAGTTTATTAATTAGAAGAAGCTAAGACAATGAAATTACGATAAATGGTTAGTCACTTTTATATTAGTATTTCTGCGAAATCAATCTCTAAAAATATAAGGGAGACTACCTCCCTTATATTTCAACCAATCGAGATAATCGGTTATCTTATATCTCTAGACCACATATCTTTTACTTAATCCCCATTCTGCCAATATCCGTCTATATGTCGTTGAAGATTTGTCTGCTGCAAAGTGCGCCTCCATTGAAACATCTAATGGAAGTTCTTCCGGTTTTTGACTCTCAACAATATCCTGATCCTCTGCAAAAATTTGTGCATTGAAGTCATATACAGCCTGTAGGTCACCCGTCGTATCAAAATTACGTGTCAACGGAACAAATAGCCTGGTTTGATTATGCGAAACAGGACAACAAGCATTCAAAATTTTTAAAATCCCATTGTTAGGAAAATAGACAGTAAGTGTTGCCGAGAATGGAGGATATACATCAAATTCTCGTTTCCATAAGAAATTCTCTGGCTCTAAATGTCTCAAACTATGAGGAAAGTTACTTACTGTAGAGATATAAATCGTTTTAAGTCCATAATCTGTTCTTTCAGTTTCATATTTTGGCACTACTGGATTATCACGATCAGCGAATGCCTTGTTATGCACCCAGGCAAAATGTGCCACATCGATAAAACCTTCAAGCTGACGACCACTAGAACCTGCTATATCAACAAATGGTGGGAGTATTGATTGATGTTCATCCGAATCCCAAGTTTCAAGAACTGGAAAATTAGCTTCACTTTCATCACGGCTAAATAAGCTGGTCCAAACTAGTCCATATTTCTCAACTACAGGGAATTTAGTTAAGGTGAACCGATCTGAAATTTGGGTAAGTTCTGGTTGAGCAGGGATTTTTACGCACTTACCTTGTGCGTTATAGTTGAGCCCATGATAGGGACAAACAATATTTTCACCTTCTACCCATCCTTTACTTAATGGCACTCCTCGATGTGGACAGATATCTCTGACCAGATGAATTTCTCCACTTTCAGTTTTATAAATAGCCATTTTGACATCAAGAAGCTGAACTTGTTGCGGTTGAGTCGTTACATCCTGGATTTGAACTACCGGATACCAATGCTGCGCTAGAATATTCCAGTCATTTGGGTCAAATTGACTACATTGTGGCTGAGTGAATAAATTGAGAACTGGTATTGCATTCATTTTAGCGCTGCCCCTCTTATAAGTTATTGATTAATTCAAACTTCTTAGCATTGCTTCATCATGACTTTTTCTTTTCTATCTGTCTATTAAAGACTTTAGGAATGGTATTTCTAATTTTTAGAACACTTTTCTTATTATTGTTCTTCTTATCTAAACTTAACGAATAACTAGCATTTTATAACTCATCACAATTCTTAATTGATGCTGAATTACTTGGACTCCTATTACTACTCTGACTTTATTTAGTGTTGCCTTTTTGGCAACGAGTTGAGCGAGATTCTCTGCTATGCACGGAATTAAATTGTCATTAAGTTGATAACAACAAAGTTCAAAGAGCCACAAAAATGTTGATATACACACCACCTTCTACGGCTAAAAGTATTCCAGTAATCGACTTAAGCGACAGTTTTTCCGATAACCTAGAAAAACGGAAATCTGTTGCGTGGGAAATCCATAAAGCATGCAGAACAACAGGTTTCTTCTATATTAAAAATCATGGTATCGCTTCTGAAGTTCTCCAAAAACAACTAGACATTGCAAAACAGTTTTTTGATCTTCCGATCGAAAACAAATTAGAGATTGATTTCAAAAACTCCAAATGCCTTCGTGGTTATGAACCTATGGCAGCCCAAACACTCGATGAGGGTTCTCCTCCTGACCTAAAAGAAGGCTTCATGTCTGGAAAAAACCTAGATTCAAGTCACCCATATGTCCAAAAAGGATATCCACAACATGGGCAAAATCAGTGGCCTGAAGACCTCCCTGAAATGAAAACTCAGACTGAAACTTATATTCAACAGGTGTTAAAACTGGGTAAACATCTAGCTGGTTTACTAGCCCTTTCTCTTGGTCTTGAAGAAAACTACTTCGAAGTAGGCTATGACGAAGCTGTGATTATTACTCGTATGCTTCACTACCCACCACAGTCTGAAGAAATTATAAATAATCAGTTGGGTTGCGGTGCGCACACCGATTGGGGCTTATTGACCCTCTTATTACAAGATGAAGTGGGTGGACTAGAAGTCCGCAACAGTGAGGGTGAATGGATTCGTGCACCTCACATTCCAGATACTTTTATCGTAAATTTAGGTGATTTAGTCCAATTCATGACTAATGGACTATACCTGTCAAATATGCACCGAGTTTTCAATAGTAAAGCAGGAGTCTCTCGTTATTCGGTTCCATCCTTCTTCGATCTGGATTACGAATACAAAATCAAAAGGCTCCAAAATTTAAGTGATGAATTTAAGGCTGAACCTAAAGAAATGACCGTAGGTGAATACTTAGCCTATATGTATCAGAAAACTTACGCTGCGAAAAAAGAAGCCGTTTAATTTATTCAACAGTTGGTATCAAAATTATGAAAAAAATGTTTCCTCTAGGTTGTGCTGGTTTAGGCATTCAAAACTCATCAAAAGAACGACCAGTAAGCCTGAATGAGCCTACTATTCTCGAACAGTTCGAAATGCTAAAAGCTGCGGAGGTCTTTGATTTTCTGGATCGTATCCCTCTTGAAGATAGTCAAATAGATGCTTACATCAAGGCAAGTCAGAAAACAAATATCCCTATTTATTCTGGTTGTGGCTTATATGTCATTGGCAAGGATGAGGAAGCATTCAAACAGGATATTAATCGTAGTGCCGCTGTAGGGGCCAAATTCCACAACATGATGATTTGGGCAAAACATGCAGATGGTCATTATGTAACGAACGAAGAAGTTGCTAAAACTTATATCGATTTCTACACCTACGCTCAAAGTAAAGGAATAACGGTTACCTTAGAGTGCCACGTTGATAACTGGTCTGAAGATTATCGTCGAGTAATTCCGGTGGCAGATCTTATAGAAAAAGAAGGTGTGCCGTTTGAGTTTGCAATGGATTACAGCCATTGTATTTTTAAAATTGAAAATGAAATTGAGCTTGCTGTATCACAAATGCGTGATGATCCTGAAGCTATCAGAAAGTTAGATCCTTTTAATAATGATAGTTTTGCAGATGATTGGCTGAATCGAAATTTAGTTACATGGGGGCAGATCCGTCCTGCAGTCCCGAATAATCCAGTTAACTGGTTAGCATTTGAAACAGGACCATATAATGGCTTAGGAACAAATCGTCCTGGCCGAGGAATTCAGTATCCATTTAATCAACCTACGGAAGGTGAATGGCATACAGACTTCTGGCATGCATATAAGCTTGCACCAACCAAAGAAGTCATTCGTAAAATCATTGATAGCTACTTGAACAATCCAAATTCTAAAGTTCAACTTATGACTGTTGATAATATCAATTTAGAGTCGTATGGTTTAAATTGGAAATACAACATGTTTGCCGACAGTTGCAGTGTTGCCCATTATATTCGTGAGATTTATGAGGAGCGACTGGCAATATTTATGGCAAAACAAAATTCAACTGATACTCTTCAAAGAGAATCAGCATGAATAACCTACTTAATTTAAAAAATATTTTCGTAAATGCCAGTCTTTTAGGACTTTTACTCATCAGTGGGGCCAATCCAGCATTGGCCGCTGATCAAGCGGCTTTTGTCTATGTCGCTCATAAAAACGATTATGGTTGGTCTTATTCACACGATATAGGTCGTCTGAAAGCAGAAAAGTCCTTACAGGGTAAATTTAAGACCTCTTATATCGAGAATATTCTAGATAATGCCGACTCTGAACGTACATTTCGGAGACTCGCACAACAAGGAAATAAGGTTATATTTGCTACTACCTTCGGGTATATGAATGCCATTGAAAAGGTAGCTAAACAGTTCCCGAACACCATTTTTATGCATGCGAACGGATATAAAACTGCAAAAAATGTGGGAGTCTATGATATCCGAACCTATGAAGGCTCTTACTTGCAAGGGGTATTGGCAGGCTATAAGACTAAAAGTAATGTTTGGGTGTTGTAGCACCATTCCCAATTCCTGAAGTCATTAGAGACATCAATGCCTATACACTTGGGGCTCAATCTGTAAATCCAAAAATTAAGACCAAGATAGTCTGGATTAACACTTGGTTTGATTCAGGAAAAGAGCATGAGGCTGCACTTGCATTAATATCGCAAAATGCTGATATATTATCACAAGTCACCAACTCACCCGCTGTAGTTAAAGCTGCTCAGGAAAAAGGGAAATTTGGCTTTGGCTGGAACTCAGATATGAGTAAGTTTGCTCCTAAAGGTCACCTAGCTGCATCAGTGTTATATTGGGAAAAAATCTATACTCCTGTTTTGCAGCAAGTGCATAACAAAATATGGAAGTCGGGATCGACATGGTATGGTGTCAAGGAAGGTGCCATCGATATAGCAGGTTTTGGTCCAATGGTCTCTAACAATGAAAAAATGAAGGTTTTGGCTGTCCGAGATAAAATTCGTAACGGTCAATATATTGTGTTTAGTGGACCACTTTACAAACAAGATGGAACATTACTTTTGGGAAAAGGTAAACATCTCTCAAATACGCAATTGATGAGTATGAATTATTTCGTTAAAGGCGTGGATGCTGCTTATCCAAAATAAACAAAGCTAAGCCTTTATTGAGGGATTTCGATAAGGGCTTAGCTTTTTAGTTGTACTTTTCAGGTTATGTTTATTGTCCAGCTTCGCCTCTTTGTAGGATTTCATCTGTAATAAGCCTGGAGAGAGCGTCTGTTGCTGTGGAAAGATAATGCCCTTTACGTGCATACAGACCTAAATCACAGTAGATACCATTGTTATCATTAAGCGGAATATAGCGAAGGCGATTATTAATTATTTCATTTTCCAACCCAAAGAATGTCTGAAAACCAATTCCCTTATTCCTGAGTATTAACTGTTTCATTAATTCCAAAGAACTCGTTTGCATTTTAAAATTTGGAATAGCATGTTGTGCACCCGCAAATAATGGCGCCAACTGTTGATAAATAGATAAATTAGGTTTTGGCATAATCACATCATAGTCGAGGCACTGATGGAATGACACCGTCTTTTGAGAGGCCAAGGGATGCTCAGTCGATACAATTGCACCTAATTTAAAATGGGATATTGCTATTTGGTGCAAATCATTATGCTTTGGCAAGGCAAAAGCCAAGCCTAGATCCACCCTATTTTCAATGATTTCATTAGGGATATCTTTTGAGCCTAAAATTGTAACCCCTACAGTTACATTAGGATATTTTACTTGGAATTTTTCAATAATCTCTGGCAGGAAATTAATTGCCAGTGTTTCAACACTCGCAATTTCTACATGACCTTTATAAAGCCCTTTCAGTGCATCCAATTCATTCTGCAATCGCTTAGTATCTCGCAATACTAAACTGATATGTCTTGAAAATAACTCACCTGCATGAGTAAGTACCATACCCGAAGGCACCCGATTGAATAATGGTGCTCCAACTTCATCTTCGAGTTTTAAAATTTGCCTGTTTACAGCAGAAGATACGACATTTAATTGTCTGGCTGCTTCCCTGATTGAACCGCACCGGCGTACAGCATCAAAATAATGAATTGCTGCTGAGTGAAAGCGAAGACCACGTGTACTCATTTTAACATCACATCCTATTCCAATTTTAAAGCCCCAATCCATTTATAAATTTGAATGAGCTATTGAAATAGAAGCAAAAAACTTGCCATTAAGTAGCAGCCATTTTTTGGACCTAAAGCATTATTTTCAGTGCATCCCGTTGCTTTTTCAGCATCACCACTCATTTAAAAAAGTTTAAGCAATTGTTTTTATTTAATTAATTAAGAATAGCTCTCTTTTTGGCATCAGCTTGCTCGATATTCATTGCTATGCGGTCTCATGATTATTTTATAAAAAAAGAAAACATTATTTTTGAGAGATTGCTACATGACTGCGCTGGAAAACAATCAAAACATTACCTCTATACCCATCATCGATATTTCTGGACTTTTGGATAATGACATACAAACGCACCAAAACATTGCCTCACATATTCGGAAAGCATGCTTAGATAAAGGTTTTTTTTACATTACGGGACATGGAGTTTCTAAAGCATTACAAGATAAGGTTTTTGAATATTCCAAATTATTTTTTAGTCTTCCCCCAGAACAGAAAAAGCAGTGGTCCAAAGAGCTTTCTGAAGCAAATAGAGGCTATGAATCATTAAGAGCACAAACACTTGAACCTAATTCTCCGCCTGATATAAAGGAAGGCTTTTATATCGGGAAGGAACGCTCACCTTCAGATCCTTTTGTCATCCATAAAGCTTTTAACCAAGGCCCAAACCAATGGCCAGATATTGATGGATTTAAAGAGGTAATGGAGGAATATCAAGTTGAATTGATTAAAGTCTCTGAACGACTCATGCGTGCTATTGCATTATCTCTAAACTTGGAAGCTGACTATTTCACAGAGTTTTGTAAGGATGCAGATTTAGTCACTTTACGCTTATTACACTATCCCCCTCAACCAGCTAATGCTCAACCAAATGAAAAAGGTTGCGGGGCACATACTGATTTCGGCGGGCTTACTCTATTACTTCAAGACCATAATCGTGGTTTACAAGTATGGGATCAGTCAACAAACCAATGGATTTGGGCAGAGCCTATTGAAGATAGTTATGTCGTTAACCTAGGTGACCTAATCTCTATGTGGACGAACAATACATATAGATCCACCCTCCATCGCGTCATCAACATCTCAGGTGGGGAACGATATTCTGTTCCATTCTTCTACAGCGGTAATCACCAGTATCAGATTGAATGCATTCGAGAGTGTTTGGAGGAAAACTCAGAACCGCTATATCCACCAATCAGTGTTGAACAGCATTATCGTAACATGTTCAAAAAAACATATATCTAATAATAAGGAGTTTCCCATGAAAAAATTACCAGTTATCGACATTGCACCTCTTTATGACGTTAACCATCCTGATTATGCAGATATATGCAACCAAATTGACCAAGCATGTCGTGAATGGGGATTCTTCTATATCAGTGGTTATAAACCGAATCACCTTGCAGAAGTTCAAAGTTTAGCTAAAGAGTTTTTTAGTAAGCCTCTACAAGAGAAATTAGAAATAGATATTCAAAAGAATAAAATTGCACATAGAGGATATGGTGCATTAGGAGTAGAACAACTGAACCCTGACTTACCTGAAGACTTTAAAGAAATATATGACATGGGTGTCCATTTAGAAGCTAATCATCCCGAAGTCATTAATCAAGAACCTCTAAGGGGACCAAATGTTTATCCAAATATTGAAGGGTGGAAAGTAGCTACAGAAGAGTATTTTGATGAAATGGTGGATTTAGCAAAAATATTGCTTAATGCCATGTCTCATGCCATTGGTCTTCCGCAAAATTATTTTGATCATTGTCTGCAAGACAGCCTATGTTTTCTCCGGTTAATTCATTATCCGCCTACCTTAGACAATACAGACTCTCAAGGTTTTAATGCGGGAACACATACTGATTATGGGTGTGTAACTATTTTGGCTCAGGATGAAGTAGGTGGATTACAAGTTCAGGATGTAAATGGTAATTGGATCGATGCTCCTCCTATACCTAACACCTATGTAATCAATATCGGAGATATGATGGCACGATGGTCAAATGATCTCTATAAATCGACACCTCATCGCGTTTCGAGTCCTAAAGGAAAACAAAGATTCTCATTTCCATTTTTCATACAACCTAGTCCAAAAACTGTAATCCGTTGCCTACCTAACTGTTACAGCGAATCCAATCCACCTAAGTACTTACCAATTACTAGTATGGAATATTTGCAATCACGTTTTAGTGCAACCTACAAACATCGTGCTGAAGTTTGAATATCGGAAACAATTATATGAAAAAAAATGCGCTCTATCTATTTTTAAGCACATGTTTAATAAGCACTTATTCTTTTGCTGAGGAATCATGGTTAAATTGGCAATCCAATAGTATTTCTGCACTTTACGGTAAAGGTTTTGAAGTTGAACCAGATACACATGAAACGATTACTTTTGAACATGCGAGCAGTTGGAAATGGGGAGATCTCTATCTATTTGTCGACACTTATTGGTTTGACGGTGAAAAGACTGCTTCCCAAGGTCATAATGCGGTCTATACAGAAATTGCTCCCCGCTTTTCAATAGGAAAACTAACCAATACGAATTTGAGCTTTGGGCCAGTGAAAGATGTCCTAATAGCTACAAGCTTTGACTTAAGTATTCAAGATCAGCCTGGCTATGACGATATGTGGACTTATTTAGTTGGTCCAGGTTTTGACCTAGATATCAAAGGCTTTGATTATTTCACCCTTAATTTTTACTATCGCATTCCAGACGATGGAAACACCCCAAGTGGACAATGGCAAATCACTCCTTCCTGGTCATATACCGTCCCATTTCTTAAATCATCAATCATTTTTGATGGATACATTGATTGGGTAGTCAATTCCAAAGGTAATAACTCTTCCGACTTTCACTTTAACCCACAAATCAAATATGACCTTAGCCCTCATCTAGGCTTAAGCCCAAAAAAATTAGCAGCAGGTATTGAATACGACTATTGGAAAAACAAATTCTTAATCGAAGACACTCCATATTTTAAAACTAATCAAAATGCTACTAGTTTCATCGTCAAATATACCTTTTAGGCTGAAGGAGAAAAACATATATGACTAACACAATCACAGCCAATAACTTAAAACCAAGCTCCATGATTTTTCTCAGTATCCAGCACGTCTTGGTAATGTATGCAGGTGCTGTTTCAATTCCCCTAATTGTTGGAGGAGCTTTAGGGTTAAGCACTGCAGAAATTGCTTTCTTAATTACTGCAGATCTATTTGTTTGTGGCATTGCCACCCTCATTCAAACTATTGGTTTTAAAAATGTAGGTATTCGCTTTCCCATTATGATGGGAGTTACCTTTACTGCAGTAGGCCCAATGATTGCAATTGGGACTAATCCAGATATGGGACTACTAAGTGTATTTGGGGCAATCATTATCGCAGGGATCTTTGGCTTCCTGATTTCACCATTTATTGGAAAGTTAATACGATTCTTCCCTCCTGTGGTGACAGGAACTCAAATTCTTGTGATTGGTCTATCTCTCATTGGTATTGCAGGCACATGGTCCGCTGGCGGATATGGGGTAAAAGACTTTGGAAATCCATTGTACTTATCTATCGCTGCCTGTGTTCTATTAAGCATTATTATCATCAGCCGTTATGTTAAAGGCTTTTTGGGCAACATTTCAGTTCTAATCGGGATGGGAATTGGTTATATCATCGCTGCATTTTCTGGCCTCATCTCTTTAGACAAGATAGATGAAAGCCCATGGTTAGGTTGGGTGATGCCATTTCACTTCGGTATTCCAGAGTTTAACTTTTGGGCTGTCTTGACTATGTGCGTAGTCATGCTGGTTATTTTCATTGAAACAGCTGGGATGTTCATGGCTGTAGGTGAAATTGTTGAAGAAGAGGTGGATCAGGAAAAATTGACTCGCGGTTTTAGAGCTGACAGCCTTGGCACAATGATTGGTGGGATTTTTAATATCTTCCCGTATACATCCTATGCTCAGAACATCGGTTTGCTAGCGATCACAGGTGTTAAGAATCGCAGTGTATGTGCTTTAGCTGGTGTGTTTTTAATCCTTTTAGGTCTATTTCCTAAAATAGCTTACTTTGTTGCGTCTATACCCTCATGTGTTCTAGGTGGAGCCGCATTGTTTATGTTTGGGATGGTGACATCTAATGGTATCAAAGTACTGCAGCGTGTCGACTTTCAAAATGTGAATAATCTCTACATCATTGCAGTCAGTGCCGGCATAGGTATGTTGCCTGTATTCTCACCTACTATTTTCTCACAACTACCATCTTATCTTTCACCTCTGTTAAACAGCCCAATTTTGCTAACGGCTTTTTGTGCTGTGATTTTGAATGCTGTTCTCAATCGAAAACAGCGGATATTGGATGAATAGTATCTTCAGAAATTGAAAGATGCATAAATATCAGATACACAGGGCTTTGTTGCACAAACCTAGCCTATAAGGTTTATTCAGTCCTATAATTTCAAAATGATCAAATCTTTATTTAGACTCTCTTTACGCATGGTCACAGGTTTTGTTCAAAGTCTGATTAAACTTTGTGGATTAAATTGGACCGCACCAGATTACAGTACGCTTTGTCGAAGACAAAAACATATTGATATTGCGATTAGCTATCAAAAAAGTAGTGATGGGCTACATCTACTCGTCGACTCAACTGGCTTAAAGTTTCTAGGTGAAGGTGAGTGGAAACGTAAGAAACATGGACCTGAATATCGTCGCCAATGGCGTAAGCTTCATATTGGCATCGATGCTGAAACCTTGCAAATACGTGCAGTACAGCTTACTACAAATAATGTGAGCGATTCGCAAGTACTCGGTGATTTACTTGCTCAAATTCCCTTAGATGAACGAATTGATTCGGTCTATACCGATGGTGCTTATGACACGAAGCACTGCAGACAAGTCATTCTAGATCGAGATGCACATGCGCTCATTCCGCCAAGAAAAAATGCAAAACCATGGAAAGATCAGAAATTGAGATCTTTAGAGCGGAATGAGTTACTGAAAACAGTTAAACGTTTAGGAAGAACGCTTTGGAAAAAATGGTCTGGTTATCATCGTCGAAGTTTAGTTGAAACCAAGATGCATTGCATCAAACTATTAGGTGATAAATTAACAGCAAGGAGTTTTTCTAGTCAGGTGAATGAGATTCATGCACGCATAGCCGTATTGAACAAATTTACAGAATTAGGTCGTCCTCATACCCAAGTTGTCACTTGAATTCTGTTCAAATGAGCAGAGTGTTATCTTTTAAATCTTTGTGCAACAAAGCCTTTCTAAGTCAAAAATACGTTTGGATAGCATTTCTGTCTATTAGAATGATTTGCATACAATGTTCTGCTTTTTAGAACACAAAAGCAGAATGAATTGAAAAAATCAAAAGTTATGGCATGAAAATCGCTTAAGCATGGATAAGTACTTTGTAAACTGCCCGTGAGATTGAATAGCTGTATGTCGATTACCTTTTCCCGATTTTCTGAATATTTTATGGCTGTTGCCCGTACTGGCAGTTTACGTAAAGCCGCAGAACAGCTTTTTATTTCAGTCTCTGCAGTGCATCGGCAAATTATTCTTGCTGAAGAAGAGTTAGGCGTTGCTTTATTTGAGCGTTTACCGCAGGGGCTGAAGCTAACGTTAGCAGGTGAATTACTTTATGCTGATTTGCTTAAATGGCAAAAAGAATATCAGCTGACTCGAATTCGATTTGATGAAATTCAAGGATTAAGTCGCGGCAATATTGAAATGGGTTTTATTTCTGCCCTAAATGATGGTTTTGTCGTGGATTGTATTCAACGCATGGCTGAAAGCTATCCATGGATTAATCTCAATATCAGTATGAATAGCAGTGAAGAAATATCGAGAAAAATCATTGATGCAGAATTAGATTTTGGCATTATCTTAAATCCTAAAAGTCACAATCAATTAGAAATCTTATCCTTTATTGAAATTCCTTTAGGCTATGTTTTATCACCACATCACACCTTAGCCGGCATGGATAAAATCTATTTATCTGACACTTTAAATGAGCGTCATATCATGCCAAGTGAGCCCTTAGTCATCAGTGATTATGTACATACACTCTATAAACATCACAAATTTAATCCTATACAAAAGATAGAATGTAATGACATTAGAATGATAACATCATTAATTCAACAACAATTAGGCATTGGCTTAATGTCATATATGGATGCATTACCACTTTTAAACTCAAAAAAGATCGTATTTAAGCCCATTCGTGAAAAAGGTATGCATCGTTTAACCATTGCACTGTGCGTCGCTTCAAAACGTCAAACATCTCGTCTTTCACAAATAATGGTAAATTTATTGGTCGAAAAAATGGAAGAAATCAAATTGCAATTAAAGCAACTTCCTTAAACATTTAATCCTTTGCTCTTCAATCTAATGTTTCTAAATAGCTAAAAAAAGCCAGTGTGAATATTCACACTGGCTGCTGAAAGCTAACCTTTTAGTTTTACATTTCTTTTTGTGTCTTACAGCTTAGTCGAGTGGATTACCGACAATGTTACTAATAATTCCCTTCATAATATGATTGCCTTGTTCTTTACGTAACTCTTCATACCACTCTCGGGTCACCGCTTCATCTTTCATATGTGTCACATCACAGCGCTTACGGGCACGAAGTACCAACTCATTGGCACGTTCATTACGCTTGTTCTGATAGCGACGTAAAGAATCTTGTAAACCTAAGGTATTAATTTGCAATGAACGTGCCAAATAGATAGCATCTTCCATCGCTTGGCAGCCGCCTTGACCAATATCAGGTGTTGTACTGTGCGCTGCATCACCTACAATCACCACTCGACCTTTGTAAAAATTGGCAAATGGTTCGATATCGTGAATTTCTACACGATTGGTCTTTTGCACATCGACTGCATCAATTAACTTTTGGACAGGCTCACACCATCCTTTAAAGTATTGTTTGAATAAAGCTTTGTATTGGCTACGATCATTTTCAAGACCAACAGCTAACGGCACATCAAAAAAGAAATAGAAACGATTATTCGCCACTGGCATCAGTGAAACACGTTTGCCTTCACCTACAAACGTTGTCCATTGATCTGCTGCGGCATAATCGTCTGAGACATCAACGAGACCATTCCAATTGACATAGCCTGCATAGCGTCGCTCAACTTGCTCACCTAAAACATAGGCACGAGTAATTGAGTGTGTACCGTCTGCACCCACCAATAGATCAGATTCTATTTCGCTACCATCTGCAAATTGAATTTTTACACGCTCTCCTTCTTCAACAAAAGAAATCATTTTCTTAGCTAGATGAATATCTTCACGACCAAATTCATCCATTAACATATTCTGAAGTTCCGCACGTGATACCGGATATGGTCGTTGCCCGACTTCTTCAATCAATGGATAAAGGCTAAACTGGGTCATCACATCGCCCGTCAGACCATCAATATAAGCAAGGTTATCCATTTTGCCGCCAAGCTTTTCAACTTGCTCTGTCAAACCCAAATAATTTAGACATTTCACACCGTTAGACCATAACGAAATAGCAGCACCCACCGGTAAAATTTGTTCTGCCTGTTCATAGATGGTTACTTGGTGTCCGAATTTTTTTAGTGCGATGCCTGTAGTTAGACCCGCCATACCTGCACCAATAATTGTAATTTCCATCTATAATTCCCCTGTGTTTTATAAGTTTCTAAGTCATAAAATGCTAAAAGCGTGCCATTTTTTATAAAGCGCCCTGAAAAAAATCCAAAGTTGGCACACGCTGTGCATCTAAACGCGTGTAAATGCTTGTTTTTATCGTTTGTTAAATTTTTTGTAGCACGATAGCGCAAAGCATGAATTTTGAAAGAAAATAGCGAATGGATTTAATATATGGCGACTTTATTAGCACCCGATTTTGATATTCCTGCACAATTACAGACACTTACCAATTTGGCAGATGACCGTATTGGTGCAAAAATTATTGAATGTTCAGATGAATTTTTCGCAGAAGCAAAACGTATGCTTCAATTTGACGCGCCAATTTTTGTTGAAGATAAATTCGATGACCATGGTAAATGGATGGATGGTTGGGAAACGCGCCGTAAACGTCACACAGGTTATGACTGGGCAATTATTCAATTGGGCGTAGCTGGGCATATTAAGGCTTTAGATATTGACACTACCTTCTTCACTGGGAATTACCCTGCTTCAGCTTCAGTTGAAGCCTGCTACGCCCCTGATGGCGATCTTGCTCAAGCTGAATGGTTGAACATATTAGAGAACAACGTACTTGGCCCAAGTCAGCATCATGTTTTGCCGATTACAGCTGACCAAGTTTTTACTCATGTGCGTTTAAATATTTTTCCTGATGGTGGTGTTGCTCGTTTTAAAGTGTATGGTGAAGTGAGCGTTCAACAACAAGATCACACTGCAACAATTGATTTAGTTGCTTTAGAAAATGGTGGACGTGTAATTGCTTATAGCGATGCACATTTTGGTCATCCACGTAATCTGATTAACCCAGGTCGCGGAATTAATATGGGTGATGGTTGGGAAACCAAACGTCGTCGTGCACCGGGCTTTGATTGGTGTATTTTGGCTTTGGGTCAAACTGGTGCAATTGAAAAAATTGATATCGATACGGCACACTTTAAAGGCAACTTTCCAGCCCAAGTCTCTATTCAAGCCGTATATGTTAAAGATGCAACTGATCCACAATTAATTCCACAAAGTATGTTCTGGCCATTTTTGCTTGAAGCACAAGACATGCAAATGGATCATATTCATAGCTTTGTAAACGAAATTTTGCAACATGAAAAGATCTCGCATATTCGCATTAATATGATTCCAGATGGTGGTATCAGCCGTATTCGTTTGTGGGGTAAAACCAAAAGCTAAATTGAAAGCTTGAATACTTTCTACATCGAGAAGGATAAGTACTGTGGTTTTATCCTTCTTCTCCTACACTTGATATAGACAATAAAAGAATTACACATGGTTCAAACAATTCAGCTACAGCCCCTGAGCATTGAAAACTTTGCCCCTTTTGGTGAGGTGATTTGCTGCGGAGGACAGGATTTTTTTCATATCAATGATGCACATACCGAGCGTTATCATGCCCTTGTAACCACTGAAATCTTCGGTGAAGCACATGCAGGTATTAGTATTTTTCGTAATATTAAACAGACAGAAATTCCTTTTTCGGTTTCGATGCTTGAGCGACATCCGAATGGCTCACAAGCTTTTATCCCGATGCAAGGTCAGGCTTTTTTAATTGTGGTGGCACCTGCATTGGATGATCAAACGCCTGATATTTCAAAACTCTGTGCTTTTATTTCAGATGGTACACAAGGTGTTAACTACCATGCAGGTACATGGCATCACCCTCTATTAACTTTAGAGGCGCCAAGTAACTTTGCCGTGGTTGATCGTATTGGTATTGGACATAATTGTGATGTTTATCAGTTTAATGAAGTACTCAATATCGTGGCATAAATTTAAACTATCATTGAAATTGAAACCTCAATTTAAAATTGTCTCAGAAATTAAAAGCCCCATCCGTGGGGCTTTTAAGTCTTGTGCAGTATGTTGTGTAACGATGTACGGTTTTAACGAATCAATTAGAAGTGATATTTCACTAGCGCACTGACGTTATTTTCATCTTTACCTTTAATATTATATTTATTATTCCAAACTGAATGCTCAACGCCTACATACAGGCGTGTATCTGGGGAAATATGTTGCCCCACATTCCATTTATATTGACTGGTCCAGTTCATCTCACTGGCTGAGCCTTTTTCCGCAGTTGACCAATCCAGAAAAGCATCTGCTAAGAAAGATTCTGAGCCAATTTTAAAAGGTATGGCATAGGTAAGCGTCATTTGATAGTCATCAGCTTTAGTATCATTATTCACTTTATATAAATTTAATTTTGCATATTGAAAATATGGCACATCAAAGTCTAAGCCAATACCATAGAGAAAATTATCCAGTTGCTACCCACTTCCCAAGTGGTTGCAAGCAATACATCTTTTACAGGGCCAAATTTAAGTTCTTTACCCGTTACAGCGCCTAAACTCAATCGTGGTGATGCTTCAAAATAGGTTTGATCGCCCCTGACGTCATTATGTGTACGGTCGGCAAAAATGAAGAAATCACCATATTTAAGCTTTGACGCGTATTCAAATGTCACAGTGGTTTGTTTGTCTTCTTTTGCAATGAGCTGATAGTCGGTGCCATATAGACCGGTAATGCTGAAGTCTTGCCAGATTGGGGCTGCAAAGATAGAGTTGGCTGAAATAGTGCATAGAACTGCAGCTGAAAGAGGCATAAATTTCATTAAATTGTTTTTCCTAGCGATAAATACGTTTTGAGTAATTTATTTAGCAAAAACAAAGCCAATATTAGATTTTTTAATAAAAAAAGCCCACATTAATGTGAGCTTTTTTTATTTATTTTGAATAGCTTAGTGATGACTATCTATAACAATATTGCTGGTTTTATTCACTTCTTTACTTTTAAAAAAGTTTAGATGGTTAAACACAATATTTAATACGATGGCCATGAGGCACGTTGAACTAATACCTGAATGGAACAGGGTTTGTACCCATTTTGGGAAGTTCGCATAGAATGAGTGATCAATAATTGGAATCATACCTGCGGCAATTGCTGTAGCAACAATGATTAGGTTCTTTTGCTCACTATAATCAATTTTAGCTAAAGTACGAATACCACTTGCAGCCACTGTACCAAACAATACCAAACCTGCGCCACCCAATACCGGTACAGGAATTGCAGCAATCAAACGGCCCATAATTGGTAAAATACCCAATACAACTAAAATTAAGCCACCCGCTGCAACAACAAAACGGCTTTTTACACCAGTAATCGCGACCAAGCCTACATTTTGTGCAAAGGCACTTTGCATGAATGAGCCAAATATTGGTGCTGCCGCACTTGAAAGCATATCGGCACGTAGCCCATTGGTAATACGTTCAGCGTCGACTTTGGTACCGACAATTTCACCAACAGCGATAATATCAGCTGTAGTTTCAGTCATAATCACCAATGTCACAATTAGCATGGCAATAATGGCACTCAGTTCAAATGTTGGCATACCAAAGGCAAAGAAACTTGGAAATTGAATCCAATTGCCATTTGCGACTTTTGAGAAATCGCCAAAGCCCATCGCATATGCCAGCACTGTACCTAGCACAATTGCTAATAAGATGGATAAACGACGAATTGTAGCGTTTCGAGTAATATTCAGCACAATGACAATGGCTAAAGTTAGAAAAGCCAAACTAATATTTTCAGCACTGCCCCAATCAGGCGCTTTGCTATTTCCACCCATCATCCAACGTACTGCGACAGGTAGCAATGACAAACCAATCACGGTAATCACGCAGCCGGTCACGATTGGCGGGAAAAAACGAATAATTTTTGAAAAATATGGTGCTAAAAAGAAACCGATTAATGAAGCAACAATAACCGCACCATATACTGCCGAAAGCCCACCACCTGCAGTGACTATGGCAATCATCGTTGCCACACCAGCAAAGGATACGCCTTGAACTAGGGGTAATTTTGCACCGATGTATTTCACACCGACCGTTTGTAAAATCGTGGCTAAACCACCGACAAATAATGCTGCTGCAATTAATAAACCAATTTGTGCAGGTTCAAGTCCTGCGGCTGTACCAATAATCAGTGGCGGCGCAATAATACCGCCATACATCGTCAATACATGTTGTAAGCCATAAGCTAGGCTTTTCCCTGCACCTAAATATTCATGTTCTGGTGAAACTGTTTGATTTTGTTCTGTCATTTTTATATCCCCCGATCCGTTTTATGATGCTGTTTTTAGCTACCGCGATATGTTGAATAGGCAAAAGGGCTAATCAACAAAGGAATATGAAAATGCTGTGAGGCATCTTTTACTAAGAAATGAATTACTGCTTTTGGGAAAAAAGTTTCGGTATTAAGACTTTCAAAATAGTCCGCTGTGGCAAACTCTAAGCTATAGCTACCCGTAGAAAATTCGCTTAAACCAAAGTCGGTCACACGGCCATCTGCATTGGTTTGCCCTTCACCAAGTAACATACCGTCTGCATTGAATAATTTAATCAAGACATTGGCAGCAGGTTTCCCAAGATTTGTATCTAAAATATGTGAGCTGATCATGCACTTAGCTCCTGTTTTAATCTTAATAAGGCAATTTCAGCCAATTGATGATGGACAATACGCTTTTCAGTTTCTGGATTATTCAGCAGACGGTACTGCAATGCTTGTAATACATTTTCACTGCTTAAGCCTGAAGCTTTAATTAAGAAGATATAGCCGTACTTTTTTTCATAAGCGATGTTGCCTTTGAGCAATGCCATTTGTGTTTCTTCATCGGCTGAAATAGCGGATTGTTCACGGTTGGAAAAATTCTTTTCTAATTCAGAAAGTTCAGCTTGGGCTTTTTTTTCACCAATACGCGGGTGATTATCTAAAGCAGATTTAATTTCTTCCCACGACCATGTACGAGCAGCTTGAGCCGCGTATTCCAAAATACTGTCTAATGATGCATACGGACGCTGACTGAGCAGCTCATTCGCCCAGCTTTCAATTTGCACACAGTGCTTTAAAAATGTTTTTACATCGGCTTCGGTTGCTTGATTAAATTCAACAAGTTGCACTATTAAATCGCCTAAAAATATTTAATGTTCGTTCAAAACATGTTTTGCAATATCAATGCCAATCCCTTATTTCTTAGACAAATTGCTTTTTATAGGCACAAAAAAAGAGGCGCTAAGCCACTACTGTCCCATAGTTTGCTTTAAATAAAAAAACCTGAGTCTGAATAGTTAAAATATGAGTGCAAACAAACACTTTAACTATAAAGGACTCAGGTTTTGTCACATCAGAATACCGTATTTCATCAATTACTCAAACCCATTCTAAGACAAGATTTTGAACGTCTGGCTAAACTGCACCACTCTGGGCAAAAATTAAGATCAGCCACCCGCTGGGATCAGTTTGTTGCCATATTGATGTCCCAACTTTCTTGTCGGCAAAGCTTAAGAGACATTCAATCCAATCTCGAATCCCAGCAGGAAAAGCTCTATCATCTTGGCGCGAAGAGAATTGCGCGAAGCACCTTAGCAAGACTCAACGAAGAACAGCCCGCCAGCCTGTATCAGCAATTGTTCACACAGCTGCTTCAGCGCTGTGAAAACTCAAAAACTGCACATAAATTTAGATTCAAGAATCCGCTGTATTCACTAGATGCCAGTCATATTGATCTTTCACTGTCATTGTGCGCATGGGCAAAAGTGCATGAATCCAAAGCCAGTATTAAACTCAGTGTTGGCTTAAATCACAGCAATACCATTCCTGAATTTGTAGCGCTTGGGGATGGTATTGAAAATGATATGGTGCAAGGCAGAGCATTTAAATTTCCTGCTGGCAGCATTATCGTCTTTGATAAAGGATATGTTGATTATCAATGGTTTGCTCAGTTGACACTTCAGAACGTCAGCTTTGTAACCCGGCTACGCCCAAAGACAGTTTATCAAGTTAAATCAAGCCGCAGCGTATTAGAGACTAAAGGGATTATTGCGGATGAATGTATTGAATTAAGTAGTGCGCATGCCAAGAAAAGAGGCGCACCTGAATTATTAAGACGTATAGAGTTTTATGATACAGATAAGAAAAGAACATACGAATTTCTGAGCAACAACTTTCATCTGGCAGCATCCACCATTGCTGCAATTTATAAAGACCGCTGGAAGATTGAGTTATTCTTTAAAGCGATCAAGCAGAATTTAAAACTGAAGTCATTTCTAGGTCGAAGCCGCAATGCGATACAAACGCAAATATGGATTGCATTAATTGCCTATTTGCTGGTGAACTTCGCTAAACACATGGCACAAGAAGGATGGAGTGTTCAGCGTTTACTGAGAATTATTCAGGTCAATTTATTTGAAAGGAAACTTTTAAGGTCACTCTTTGTGCCTGATAAAAAATGGCGAAAACAAGAAGAACCTCAATTGAGGTTCTTCTTGTGATATTTGTGGGACAGCAGTGGGCGCTAAGCCTCTCTTTCTTCTTTATTTTTTTTATTACGGTGCATGGTGTTTTATCCAATGTTCTGCAATATCGGCACGACGACAAACCCATACTTTTTCATGCGATTGCACATAATCTAAGAATCTTTGTAGTGCTTTAAAGCGTCCTGGTCGCCCTAAAATACGACAGTGCATACCAATAGATAGCATTTTTGGCGCAGTTTCACCTTCGGCATATAACACATCAAAGGCATCTTTAAGGTATTGATAAAATTGCTCACCACTATTAAAACCACCCGGCGAGCAAAACTTCATATCATTACTTTCAAGTGTATATGGAATGATTAAATGCGGACGTGTTGCACCATCTACATTCGTCACTGTGCTCCAAAATGGTAAGTCATCGCCATAATAGTCACAGTCATATTGAATCTGAGGAAATTCAGCAAGTAATTTTCGAGTATTCGGGCTATCACGTCCGGTATACCAACCGATTGGTGTTTTACCAAATAGCGTTTCAAGCACGCTAATAGCTTGATCCATATGCTGGCGTTCTTGTTCGATTGGCATATCTTGATAATGCAACCAACGTTGACCATGCGATACGACATCATAATTGGCTGCTTTAATCGCTTCCACAATGTAAGGATTGCGTGCCAAAGCCATACCCACACCGAAAATGGTCATGGGGAGTTGGCGTTTTTTAAACTCTTGGTGAATGCGCCAAAAGCCCGCTCGTGAGCCATATTCGTACATGGAATCCATCGACATGTGTTTGTCTGGAAAACTGGCCTCGCCAATAATATCTGACAAAAACTGTTCTGAACCTGCATCACCATGTTCTACATGGTTTTCACCGCCTTCTTCATAGTTCAATACAAACTGAACCGCGACACGAGCACCATTTGGCCATTCCACTTTGGGTGGTTCTCCATGATAGCCAATCAGATCTCTGGAATAGTCTTGTTGTTGAATCTGGTCTATCAGATCTTGCCCACGTAAATATGTTGCTGTCACATCCACTTCCTAATTTGTTATATCAAACAGTCAAAAAATAGAATGAATTAAGCAATTAGTGCGCCAAAACTTAGTATACAAGTTTTATTTCCTTTCGGCTTTGTTGCACAAACATTCAAAAGCTAAACTTCTTCCAAGTTATCTAAATTTAAGTGGCAACTTGGGTGTGAGGTCGGCCTAAATCTGTAAATTTATTTAATACGGCCACACGTGCATGAATCTCATTGACTTGGCTTTGAAAGTTTCTCGCACGGAGTTTATCGCCTAATAA
>NZ_KB850064.1 GCF_000369525.1 Acinetobacter higginsii | reverse complement strand
CCTAAATCTGTAAATTTATTTAATACGGCCACACGTGCATGAATCTCATTGACTTGGCTTTGAAAGTTTCTCGCACGGAGTTTATCGCCTAATAATTTGATGCAATGCATCTTGGTTTCTATCAGACTTCTGCGATGATAGCCTGACCAATTTTTCCATATTGTTCTCCCTAAACGTTTAACTGTTCGAAGTAATTCATTTCGCTCTAGCGAGCTGGTCTTTGTATCTTTCCAAGGTTTCGCATTTTTTCTTGGCGGAATCACCGCATGTGCTTGTCGGTCTGCAATTACTTGACGGCATTGCTTGGTGTCATAAGCCCCATCAGTATAGACAGAGTCAATCTGCTCATCTTGTGGAATCTGATCGAGTAAATCACCAAGCACTTGTGAATCACTCACATTATTTGTAGTGAGTTGAATAGCGCGTATTTGAAGGGTTTCAGCATCTATACCAATATGAAGTTTACGCCATTGGCGACGATATTCAGGTTGGTGTTTCTTACGCTTCCATTCACCTTCGCCTAGAAACTTTAAGCCAGTAGAATCGACGAGTAGCTGGAGACCATTACTGCTTTTTTGATAGTTAATTGCAATATCAATATGCTTTTGTCTTCTGCAGATGGTGGAATAGTCTGGTGCTGTCCAATCTAATCTACAAAGATGAATGAGACTTTGCACAAAGCCAGTGACCATGCGTAAAGAAAGACGAAATAAGGATTTGATCATTAAACAGCATTGGATGGCTGTATCTGAATAAGTTTGATTTCGACCATGTTTACCTTTGGGTTGAGCGTACCATTGAGTCTTGGGATCAAACCAAATTGAGAGATTTCCTCGATTTATTAATGCACTGTTATAAGAAGACCAATTGGTTGTACGATAGATTTTAGGTGTGGGCTTATTCATTTGAGAATTATATTGTGGAATAAGCCTTTAGAGATAGGTTTGTGCAACAAAGCCCTTCGACGAGTATGTGATGTAGGCGCTTTAAAATGATCCAACTGAGGATCCTCATTTAACAATAGAGAAACCATCCTAGCAAAAATGAACAATTCAAATCCCATCCGTTCAAAAACTCACAAAAGTCTCCACTTTTTTAAATTAATGCTTAAGTAAAGACTCAATATAACCACTCCACCACTCCATGATTTCATATCGTTCTTCTAAGTGTGCCTCTTTATCATATGCTCCCTTGACCCCAGTTTTTAAATGAGCCAATGCTGATTCGATCACCTGCCATTTGTCACTATAGCGTTTATTCAAATTGGAGGATGCAATATGTCTAAATCCATGTGGATTTTGTTTTCCTCGATAACCTAATCGATTCAATGCCGCATTAAATGTTAAATTCGAAATTGGCTTATTAATGCTATCGCGACTTGGGAATAAGTATTCACTTTCAGGTGAAATTTTCTTTAGCTCCATCAATAATTTAATGACATGCTTGGACAAAGGAATCCCATGTTCGATACCTTTTTTCATTATATTTGAGGGACGTATCCACACCGCCTCATCAAAATCAAATTGCTCCCATTTCGCCTGTCGCAATTCCCCTGGACGAGGAAACATATGTATTAAAAGTTCTAAGCCTATTGCAATCGGTCTGGATGAGGAATTTCGAATTAATGAAATCATTTCTGGAAGCTGTTGAATAGCTACATGCTTCATACTTTGAGATTCCCCTTTCGCTAAATAATCACCAATCCCTTCCAATGGATTATATAAAATACCTTTTTTAAATTTTGCTAAACCATAAGCACCTGAGCAACATGAAATAAGCTTTTCAATTCTGTTATAAATTCCTTCATTCATTTGCTTGTTAGTAAAAAACTCCAACCATTCTGCTGGTGTAATTGATTTATATGGTCGATGTCCAAAGACAGGAATTAAATGTCGTTCAACCGATTGTTTTTCCTTTTTATAAGTATCAGCAGCCCAAGTCTGCTTTTTTCGCTCTAACCACTCATAAATAAGATGCGAGAATAAAGCCTTTTCCTCCTCAAGCTGAATTTTCTTAATCTCAACCTGTGTTTGAATTAGTATTTCACCTAGCGTCATGGCCTCTGCTTTTTCACGTGCTTGCGCATAACTTACAGATGGATAACTACCTAATCCTATCCATGCCCATTTTCCTTGATCATTCTTATATCGATATTGCCAATGTTTTTTGCCATTCGGTTTAACCCTACAATACAAACCTGGAATATCAGTAGGCTCACGATATTCTTTCGCTTTGGGTTTAAGTGTTTTATAAATTTCTTCAACACTTTTTTTTCGGCGAACCTTTGTATTCTGCGATACAGATCTTAGACGAATATCATCGTGAGTATTAACATCAAAAACATTCATAACTTATGGAATCTCCAGTAATTTTTTCCTTGGTGTATCCCTGAGTTATATTTTAAATTTAGGATACAAACAAGGATACACAGAGCGTGTTCCCATACGAAGTTATATAAGTTTAAACAAAGCAATAAAAAACCCTTAACTCTTTTAGAATTAAGGGTTTAAGTATCATATGAGTGCATATGATTATAAAATTTGGTGGGCCCAGACAGACTTGAACTGTCGACCAACGGATTATGAGTTCATAGGTCTATTAATTAGCTATCAAAATATAACCTAAACTGATATCAAGCTTATTTTACACATTATCGTAAACAGTGTAGCAAGTTGCTACACTGTCATATAACTTCTTTTCCAAATATTTCATTCAATCGTTTTCTATTTTCTTTTACAAAATTTGGATTATTTTTCAATTTATATTTCATTTCTTTCTTAAATTCACTCATTGAACTGCCAGCTACAGCAAAATCCATTTGGAACATAATATCATTAACTATTACATTTGCTTGAGATTCAGTTAAGCACCCTTCTGTCTTAAACCACTTACTAAACTGTTTATAATTTGGGTCGTTCGCATAGATGTACCAAGACCTTACGGTCATATCGAACTTCGCACCTAATTCTTTAACAAGCGCATTATCATCAAAATTGACATCTAAATAGATTTGAGTCTTATCATTAGTATTAGATACAACAACTTCCGTGGCATGCCTATTAAGAATTTTAAATCGAACTCCGACAATAGGTCGACCTTTCTTGATGGTATCGTATTCTAATTGAAGACTAGTCCTTTCATTAATTTCTTCAATAATTTTGTCTAAAACGTATCGTCTAAAATCAACCCAACGATCGTATTTTTTCTCCCCAATATCAATTAATGCTTTGATATTCTCAAGTGAAAGTTCAACCTCATAAGAATCTTGATTAGCATACTTAAATTCATTTTTGATAAAGTATGAATACAAACTCATACTGGTGACAGAGTCCAAAGCAAATAAATCTTTCAATTGATAGGTTGTAAAATTTCCATTTGCTAAACGAGTAAAATATGGAAGTACTTCACTGGTGAAACGTATCTGCAAAGCATTTTTAGCATCATCTTCCCAACGGAGTTCACGAATAATTGGTACTACTGAGTGTACTTTTTTAACTTTACGCTTATTATCATCCACGGACTCTTCAATTACAAAATGGGCTACTCGTGATGATAATTCTTTATAAATACGATCAATAGCAACATTAATGGAATTCTTTTTATCTAATCCTAATAGTTCGCCTAAATCATCTTTATGCAAATAAATATAAGTTTGCTCTGTAATTTCACGATCTTGATTATTCTTCTCACCATAATTCGCAACAGCCATCGCATAAAGTAGAGCTTTATACTCATTAGATGATAATTCAATTGGTCTAATCAGACGGTTACTAGTGCTGACTACTCCATTATGTCGAATATTACCAATACAATAAGGTAGATGTTCTAATTCTTCTGGTTCGTTGTGATTGCTCATAAGTGGAAAGATTAAAATATTTTCTACATGTTATACACAAAAGTGGAAGAAGATGCAAACCGCTCACTATTTTCTCTTCCTTACATTAAATTAACTCAGTTTATGCCCATCAAACACCTTAAGAGTGGAAGAAGTGTCACTATTAAAGTGCAATTTTGATACTATTTAGTCTTATGGTGGAATTAATATAAAATTAAACACTTTTAAGTGACAATTCTTCCACCTTTGATAATTCATCCGTGTCGCTAAAGCAATCAATTTGAAAATAGGAATAGCCTACAGCACCACTAAAGTGGAATTAATCAACACACATTCCACTGTTAAAGTGACAAGCCTTCCACCATTCCGATATTCTTGACTATTAAACATCATGTTATCCATTAAATTTTATACAAATAGTTTATCCACAGAATAAAAAACATCTAATGACAAGTCTTCCACCTTTATTTCAATAAAAACAAACTTATCAACATCACAAGCAGTTGAATTGTTTTGTTTTAAATTAAAAAATCCACATTAAAATAAATCACAATGACAAGTCTTCCACCATAGTGACAAACCTTCCACTTATCGGTGACAGACCTTCCACTAATTAGTGACAAACCTTCCACTTATAGGTGACAGGGCTTCCACTTATCAATGACAGGCCTTCCACTTATTAGTGACACGCCTTCCACTTTAAGAATCCTATCTATTTGATTTTAAGGAAATAAAATTTGTCTAATTATAATTAACTAATTAATACTAATTAATACTAATTAAAATTAGCTAGCTATATTTTTAAAAAAAGTTAAGAAATGTTTTTTCCACATCTTTTGAATTCAAAAGATAAAAATATGACAAAGGAACTGTAGCAAGTTGCTACAAATATCTTTATATTAAATGAAATCAAAGTAAATTCCTTAAGACAAATATGTCAACTAAAATCATTGCTGTAGCTAATCATAAAGGTGGTTGCGGGAAAACAACTACTGTAGTACATCTTGCTTCAGAACTTGCTGAATTAGGAAATAAGGTCTTAGTAATTGATCTGGATCCACAAGCAAATGCAAGTTTACATATAGGATTAAGACACCCTAGCGAAGTTGAAACTACATCAGCGGAATTACTCATTGGTGATATAAGTTTATTATCGGAAGCATTAGAAGAAGAAACAAAATTTAAAAATGTTTCCTTAATATATGGCTCATTAACTCTTGGTAAAACTGAAGATCAATTGAAAGATGATGCACCAAGACCAACCGAGGAACTTTCAAATAAATTGGAAATTCTAGAAGGATTATATGACTACATTCTTATTGATTGTCCTCCGAGCTTAAAATTATTAACTAGCAATGCTTTAGCCGCTTCGACACATGTTATTGTTCCAATTGAATCTGGTTCACAATACGGTCTCTATGGTGTTACTGATTTAATTAATCACTTAAGTAAAATTAGAAGAGTTAACCCTGAATTAGAACTCTTAGGTGCTTTATTAATTAAACATGATGAGCGTCAGAATGTATGTAAATTAATAAAAGATGAAGCATTTAATCAAGTTGGAGAATTATTGCATACCACAATTCCAATGAGCACTAAAGTTAATCAAGCTGCAATTTTGCAACAACCTTTATTATCTGTTGATAAAAACTCAAAAGTTCGAAAAGCTTTTGAAACTTTAGCACAAGAAATTGTTCAGCGTGTCAAATAATATAATTCTGGAAATACTATGGTAAGTAATAAAGAGATATTGGCTAAACGTCTTCAGCAAAATACTCAAAAGCATCAACATGCCCAAAAAGAGCATATTAATGATGTCAAAGAGCTAAGACGTAATGTACAAATTACAGATATTCAGGCTAGCCCTAACCAGCCTCGAAAACTCTTTAATCAACAAGATATTGAAGATTTAGCAGCATCAATTGAGGAAATTGGGCTATTACAACCAATTGCCGTTCGTAGAATAAATGATAAATATGAGTTGATTGCTGGTGAAAGACGATTGAAAGCCCACCAATTTCTCAATAAGAACACCATTGAAGTAATCATTATTGATGCATCGGATGAAGAAGTTGCTTTATTAACATTAGCTGAAAATTTAAAGCGAGAAGATCTGACAGATTATGAAATATATGTTGGATTAACTTCTTTGGATGAAAAATTAAAAAAAAATAAGCAGAAGTTAGCAAAGTCATTAGGTATGAATCGTGAGGATATGTATAAATATTTATCTTTTGAAAAATTACCTGGAGAGTTGATTGAAGATTTGGAAAAACAGCCCTCATTATTAGCACGGACCGCTGCTACAGCAGTGAAAAAGTTTCTATCAGATCATGATGAAAACCATGAAAATGCTAAAAAAGCATTATTCGAAGCATGGTCAAAATTGCTTAAAAAAGAAGTTGAACAGACAAAACTGACATCACTAGCTGAAAAAATCTTTAAATCAAAAGAAACGAAAGAAGTAATTCAAACTTCAATTGTACATAAAATTGAATATGATGGGAAAGTTGCTGGTAATATCAAATTTGACCATAATACATTAAAGGTATCTTTAAAAATCGGCCAATTCGATGATCAAAATTTACAAGAATTAGAAGCTTTCCTAAAACGAATGTTAGAAAAATAAAGTAAAAAAAGTGTAGCAACTTGCTACACTATTTTTTTGTAATTAGGAAAATTTATATAAGAGCCTATCCAATATTAATTTCATTCTTTTTTAGCAATTGAAAAAATAATTTGTTAAATTTCCCCCATGAGAAAACCATATCCCAGCGACATTAGTCGAGAAGCCTTTAAAGAAATTAAACCGTTACTATTGAGCGGAAGAAAACAAACACGTCCAAGAGTCGTTGATGTCTATGAAGTATTTTGCGCATTGCTCTATATTCTAAAAAGTGGATGCAAATGGAGTATGCTTCCTCGAGACTTCCCACCTAAAAGCACTGTGCATTATTACTTCTCGATTTGGAAAAAAAGTCTTCAGAAACTGAACCTAGCATACTTGAGCAAGCTTTAAAAAAATGTAGTTGGCGAGGCCCGTATCAGCAATGGACGCAAAGAACAAACGAGCTTTATCATGATTGATTCACAAAGTGTGGTGAATTTCTAATGCCATATTCACCTTTAATTGCTCTGATTTTGGGCTTTGTTTTGACTCCAATCATGGGTTTAATTACGAAAGGAAAATATTATATTAAAGCTACAGATGATGGGGTAAAAGAATCACGTTATGATGCTACTGGGCTACCTATAGCAACAGTCTATCATTGTGTGTCATGTGATGAAGATTATGAAAGACCTGATATTATGTATTCACATAAGCACAAAGGTGTTATTTGTTCTCTATGTAAGACTTTGGAAAAATAAATGATTTTTCAGATATCTGCTTTTTAATAAGCTCAATTTCGATCAAATCATAAACCCTGATGATTTTGCATCAGGGTTTTTTAATATTTATTGGGAAAACTCTAGAAAAAGTGCGGAAAAATCTATTCTAATCCAAAGAGTGGATACAACATCCATCTCGAATAACCCGACAGCTGCTATTTTTGTCTTAAATGTCCTGACATCATTTAAATGAGAAATCATATTTTCTTGAAGTTTTCATTTGGAGTTTCTGAGCAATATATACGCTTAAATGTGGTGTATGTAGAAAAATTGGCGCAATAATTGCTTTGAACGTTGAGGTGGTGCATTTTGTGAAAGCGATTTATATTTTGAATCAATTTGGATCAAAAGCAGTCCTAAAACAAAGTCAAGCATGGAGAAAAAATGGAAATTTATACTCAACGATTAGAAGTAGTTACAGAAAATTGTGACTTTGATGTCATTGAGCTGACTTTCGATACGCGCCAAAAGAGCCGTTTTCGTGCAACTTTAAAAAATGGGGTAGATATTGGTGCAGATTTGCCGCGTACAGG
This sequence comes from Acinetobacter higginsii, assembly GCF_000369525.1. GTDB lineage: Bacteria > Pseudomonadota > Gammaproteobacteria > Pseudomonadales > Moraxellaceae > Acinetobacter > Acinetobacter higginsii. The sequence goes on along the minus strand of NZ_KB850064.1, from coordinate 11,116 downwards.
CATTTTACGCAGTGGATCATATATTTCGACGGAGAGCGGAAATATTCTTAAAGTTGAAGCGAAACCAGAAAAATTGATGAAAGTTTCGGCTCAGCAAGAGTTTGATTTATTAAAAGCTGCATATCATCTCGGCAATCGTCACGTTCCCTTAATGTTGACGCCAACAGCATTATATTTCGAACCAGATCATGTACTGGCTGAAATGGTAGTGGGTTTGGGATTAAACGTTGCAGAGGTAGATCATCCTTTTGAACCTGAAAGCGGTGCCTATGCACAACATCAACATGATCATCGCTTAAGCCCAATCAAGACTTTACATCATGTCCATCACTAATCTATCGCAACTACTCAGCCTGTTGACCTTGTCATCAACTGCGTTACCGATAGGAGCCTATTGCTATTCACAAGGTGTGGAAAGTGCTATTGATCGAGGGCTGATTCATGATGAAGCCTCCAGCATTGCTTATTTTGAAGAAGTGTTGGAAATGCTCTTGGTTCGTTTTGAGTTACCTGTGTTGAAACGTTTAATGCAATACAGTGATGACGAAGAAAATTTTACTTACTGGGCAAACTTTTACCGCGCCAGCCGTGAGAGTAAAGAGTTACTGGCGGAATCGAAGCAGTTGGCATTTTCTTTAAATGCATGGATTAGAGACGTATTAAAGCAACCCATTAAAGTGAAAAAACAGCTGGGCTTTGTTCCAGTGTATGGAAGCCTGTGTGGCACCTTGGGGCTAAATCAATCCGAAGTACTTACAGCGTATACCTTTACCGTTTTAGAAAATCAGGTCTTGGCGGCAGTCAAAACCCTACCACTTGGGCAAATGAGTGGTCAGCGTATTTTGTGGCATTTACATGCGCTTATTCCCGAAGCAATTGCGCGTGCACTGGAGCTGCAAGACACTGAAATCAGTAGTGCCTTACCGCAATATGCCATGCTAAGTATGCACCACGAGACCCAATATTCAAGACTATTCAGATCATAATTTTAAGAGGATAAAACATGTCACAACGTAGCCCATTACGTGTAGGAATTGGTGGACCAGTCGGGTCAGGTAAAACGGCACTTACCTTGAATTTATGTCAGGCCTTACGTGAAAAATATAATATGGCGGTCGTCACCAATGACATTTATACCAAAGAAGATTCAAACTTTTTAACCCGCAATGAAGCCATGTCTCCAGAGCGTATTGTCGGGGTAGAAACGGGTGGTTGCCCGCATACCGCCATTCGTGAAGATGCGTCTATTAACCTCGCGGCAATTGATGATTTATGTGAAAAGTTTGATGGACTTGAGCTGATTATTATTGAAAGTGGTGGGGATAATTTGGCGGCGACGTTTAGTCCTGAGCTTTCAGATCTAACCTTGTATGTGATTGATGTGGCAGGGGGAGAAAAGATTCCACGTAAAGGTGGTCCGGGCATTACCAAATCTGATTTGTTGATTATCAATAAAACAGACTTGGCACCTATGGTCGGAGCAAATTTAAGTGTAATGGACAAAGATGCTAAACGCATGCGTGGGGATAAGCCGTTCTTGTTTAGCAATATGAAAACCAAAGAAGGTCTGGAAATTATTATTTCGTTCATTGAAAAACAAGGTCTATTCAAAGCGTAATTCGGGGAAACACAATGACTTATTTAAAAAGAACTTTAGCCACTTTCGCCGCAGCTTTTCCAATGTGGGCAATGGCACATCCTGGTCATGAACAACAGAATAGTTTTTTAACGGGCTTTATTCATCCCTTTACTGGAATTGATCACCTCACGATGGCGATCGCTTTTGGTGTGCTGCTGTGGTCAGCGGCTAATCGTTGGAAAGTAGGTGGATTGTTGGGTTTAGTTATTGCCATGATTGCAGGTTTTAGCCTTGGACAATTGCATATGGTTTCTGCGAATATTGCTGAATACGGCATTGTTTTCTCCTTATCTGTTCTTGCCATTGCCCTATGGACCAAAGCCAATCGACTGTTTGCAGTTGCGACTATGGTTTTAGCAAGTTTTCATGGTATGGCGCATGGTGCCGAATTGAGTCATTCAGGTCATGTGATCGGTTTAGTCTTCGGCATGGTTGTTGCTATGTCTTGTATCTACGCAGGTGGCTTGGGTTTAGGTGCATTGGTACAAAAATATGTGCCACATGGTAAGAAAATTGTCGGTGGAATTGCCGCAGTTGTTGCATTGATTGGTTTGGCTTAATGATTTTTAGGTCGTTTTGATGAACAAATTTCAGCACAGAAAATTATTGGTATTGATCACGCAGAGGAAGCATGCAGGATTTAACCGTCAGTCGAACGCATGATGCTCAATTATGGTTTGCCAAGTTGGAACTCGGTTTTCAGGCTCAAAAAGAGCCTGAATGCACGGTGTTACATCACCGCAAACATTATGGTCCTGTTCGGGTACAAAAAATGCTTTGGCCTGAAAAAACAGGGGTTTGCCATGCCATTATTGTGCATCCACCTGCGGGCATTGCGGGTGGGGATCACCTGACTTTTGATATGTCTGTCGATGCGCAGGCTCATGCCTTAGTGACCACCCCGGGCGCAGGTAAATGGTACAAAACCAATGGTAAAAAGGCCTATCAGCATATCAATATTTGTTTGAATGCTGATGCTATTTTTGAATGGCTGCCGCAAGAAACCATGCTGTTTAATGGTGCGAATGCGCATTCAGAAACCATCATTCATTTGGATCATGCAGCCAGTTTTATTGGTTGGGACATGTTGGTCATTGGTCGCCAAGCACGTGAAGAGCAATTTAGTGATGGTGCCTATAGCAACCAGTTCAAATTGTTCCGTAATCAAACTTTGTTGGTGGCAGATACTTTAAGTTTTAAGGGCAATGACCGCTGGTTAAGTTCATGCCTAGGCATGCATGGTCAATCTGTGATGGGGAGTTTCTGGGCCGTGCCCCCCATGCAATATCGTGCCAGTTTAGATTTAGAACAGTATTTGGATTTAATCCGTGAACTGATGATGCGTATGGATGTACCTGTCACCTTAACGGTTTTGGATGATGTGATTTGTGCGCGCTATTTGGGGAATGATGTTCGGCAATGTCATGATGCCTTTGCTGCCATCAGAGCTAGATTAAGACGCTATTGGTACGATCTGGATGAAGAATTTCCACGTATTTGGAGAACTTAAAGTCATTTTAGCCTGTAATTTCAAGACAAAATGATACAACGCAATTTTGGTCATGCACGGCTCATGAGCAAAGCATCTCCACGTTTAAATAGGTAAAAGATATGGAATTAAATCCAACAGAAAAAGACAAACTTTTAATTTTTACTGCGGGCTTGGTTGCAGAGCGCCGTAAAGCACGTGGTTTAAAGCTGAATTATCCTGAAGCGATTGCGTATATTTCTGCTGCCTTGCTTGAAGGTGCACGCGATGGCATGAGCGTAAGCGAGTTGATGCACTACGGCACGACTTTACTGAGCCGCAATGATGTGATGGATGGCATTGCAGAAATGATTGTTGAAGTCCAAGTTGAAGCAACCTTTCCAGATGGCTCAAAACTGGTGACTGTACATCAACCGATTATGTAAAGAACAATAAGGAATAAAGATGATTCCAGGTGAAGTAATTACGCCAGATCGCGATATTGAGTTAAATGTTGGACGTGAAACCCTAAAAATAACGGTTGCGAATACTGGGGATCGACCGATTCAAATTGGTTCACATTTTCACTTTTATGAAGCCAATGATGCTTTGCAATTTGAGCGCGAGCGTGCCAAAGGCTACCGTTTGAATATTGCAGCAGGCACCGCAGTACGTTTTGAGCCAGGTCAGAGCCGAGATGTCGAGTTGGTGGCACTAGCTGGAAAGCGTGAAGTGTATGGCTTTTCGGGTCGAGTGATGGGGAAACTTGACTAAGTCGGGCCATCAAAATCTTTTAAGAATTTAGAGTAATCTATGATGAAAATGTCACGTCGTGCATATGCGGAAATGTTCGGACCAACAGTAGGAGATCGTGTTCGCTTGGCGGACACGGAACTGTTTATTGAAGTCGAACAAGACCTGACCACTTATGGTGAAGAAGTTAAATTCGGTGGTGGTAAAGTCATTCGAGATGGCATGGGACAGTCCCAATTGTTGGCAGATGATGTTGCTGATACCGTTATTACCAATGCACTTATTGTCGATTGGTGGGGCATTGTGAAAGCTGATGTCGGTATAAAGAATGGTCGTATCTGGAAAATTGGCAAGGCTGGGAATCCAGATATACAACCCAATATTACCATTCCGTTGGGAGCTGCCACGGAAGTGATTGCAGGGGAAGGTCAAATTCTCACTGCAGGTGGCATCGATACGCATATTCACTGGATTTGCCCGCAGCAAGTGGAAACTGCACTCATGTCAGGTACAACCACCATGATTGGTGGTGGAACAGGTCCAGCAGCGGGAACATCCGCCACCACGGTAACACCGGGACCATGGCATATTGCGACCATGTTGCAAGCCATCGATGATTTACCCATGAATATTGGACTATTGGGCAAAGGAAATTTGAGTTTACCGGATCCTGTCCGCGAGCAGATTGAAGCGGGTGTGGTGGGTTTGAAATTGCACGAAGACTGGGGTTCCACACCCGCTGCCATCGATAACTGTTTAACGGTTGCCGATGAATACGATGTTCAGGTTGCCATTCATACCGATACTTTAAATGAAAGTGGCTTCTTGGAAGAAACGCTGGCGGCATTTAAACAGCGTACCATTCACACCTATCATACCGAAGGTGCAGGTGGTGGGCATGCCCCTGATATTTTAAAAGCCATTGGTCAAGCCAATGTGTTACCATCTTCAACCAATCCCACCCGTCCTTATACCGTCAATACCATTGATGAGCATTTGGACATGCTGATGGTGTGTCATCATTTAGATCCTGCAATCTCAGAAGATGTTGCGTTTGCCGAAAGCCGAATTCGCCGTGAAACCATTGCCGCGGAAGATATTTTGCAAGATTTGGGCGCAATTTCCATGATGTCGTCCGATTCACAGGCAATGGGACGTGTAGGAGAAGTGATTATTCGTACATGGCAAACGGCACATAAAATGAAAGTGCAGCGCGGACCACTAGAAGGTGATACGCCACATACCGATAATCAACGGGTTAAACGTTATATTGCGAAATATACAATTAATCCAGCGATTACCCATGGTTTAAGTCATGAAGTCGGCTCGGTCGAAGAAGGCAAGCTGGCAGACTTGGTGCTGTGGAAACCTGCATTTTTTGGTGTTAAACCTGCCATGATTATTAAAGGCGGTATGATTGCAGCAGCGCCAATGGGTGACATCAATGCGTCCATTCCAACACCACAGCCTGTGCATTACCGTCCAATGTTTGGCGCAAATGCGCGCGGTGCACATAACACCTGTATTACCTTCTTGTCTCAGGCAGGAATTAACAATGGCGTAGCGGAAAAATTAGGTCTGAAGAAAATCATTTCTGCATGTAAAAACACGCGTAATATTTCCAAAGCTGACATGAAGCACAACACCTATACACCAGTGATGGAAGTTGATCCAGAAATTTACGAAGTACGGGCAGATGGCGTGCATTTAACTTGTGAGCCAGCAGAGGTATTACCAATGGCTCAGCGTTATTTTTTATTTTAAAGATTATCTTTTTAAGACCTAAAATATTCAGTCTGCGGATCATGTTTGGTGTGATGCAGACTTTAATGATTGATATTGTAAGAGTATTGTAGCTCTGATGATATTGCATGTGTAAAGAGGAAACATGTAAGGAGATGCTTAGATAACATTATGGAATAAAGTCATTGAGAATTAAGTTCAAGTCTACTTTAAAATAATTTATCGGCTGAAATTATTAATTATGTAAAATCATCTTATTTGGTACGTAATTTGCTTAACTAAAAAATTAGCTCTTAAAGAGATTTCTTTAATGAAGACTTCATTTCAAGCAAAGCGTATTGGTTTTTTACTTCTTGATGGATTTTCAATGATAGCATTTTCAAATGCTGTTGAGGTCTTTAGAATGGCAAATTATGTTGAAAAAAGTCATTTATATCAATGGAATGTGACAGGTTTAGATGGGCATCATACTTGTGCTAGCAATGGTTTGCAGGTGCAGCATACTTGCAAAATACAGCATCTTTTTGAAATGGATATTGTGTTTATTTGCGGTGGTTTTCAGCTTTTTAAGTTGAATAACCCATTACATAAAATTTTTTTGAAGCGTTTAGATCAGGCGAATATAGCTTTAGGTGGGATTTGTACTGGTGCATATGTGTTGGCAAGTGCAGATCTATTGAATGGTTATCAAGCGAGTTTACATTGGGAAAACTCTTTAGCTGCACAAGAAGAATTTCCGCAAGTTAATTTTAATCCACATATTTTTAGTTTGGATCGGAACCGATTTACCTGCTCGGGGGGGCTTGCATCCATAGATATGTGTTCGCAACTCGTGGAGCAACATTACAATGCCAATTTAGCCAAGAGAATTTGTGAACAATTTATTGTACATCACTTGCGTGAAAATACGGATATTCAACACCAACCCATCTCGAAGCAGGGTAAAGATATTCATCCTCTTGTCAAAGAGGCAATTCGTTTAATGGAAAATAATATTAATGAACCATTAAATATTTTAGAAATTTGTCATTTGATTCATAGTCAAACACGAACGTTAGAACGCTCATTTCAAATGCATTTCGACTGTTCTCCCAAAGAATATTATTTAAATATACGCTTAACACATGCACAAAATTTATTGAAACAATCTTCTATGAGCGTCTCTAATGTAGCATTAGCCTGCGGTTTTGCTAATGCGTCTAGTTTTAATAAAGCCTATAAAAACCAATTTAATTATTCTCCGAAAAATGAACGTGGCATTTTGGAATTAGCTTTTTAATTTGTCGAATTTTGACAATTTTTTAGCGATTTTGGAAAAAAACAACGTTTCAAAAATACCTATGCTTGATTCATACAGACACACAACATGAAAGGTATTAGTGATGAATATTCAAGCAAATATGGTGAAAGATACGTTACCTGCACTTTTAACGATTGAAAATGGTAAAAAAGTGCAGTCAACTTTCTCAAAACAAGAATATGAAAACCGTCATAGAAAATTACGTCAAATGATGGCGGATCAACAAGTTGATTCAGTTTTATTCAGCTCTATGCATAACATCAACTATTACGTTGATTTCCTGTATTGCTCATTTGGTCGCTTTTTTGGTGTAGTAGTTACAGATCAAAAAGTGGTGAGTATTTCTGCAAATATTGATGGTGGTCAACCTTGGCGTCGTACAGTAGGTGACTACAATGTGGTCTATACCGATTGGCAGCGTGATAACTATTTCCGTGCTGTTGCACAAGAAATTCCCAACAAAGGTCGTGTAGGGGTTGAGTTTGACCATCTGCCGATTGAGCGATTAAACAAGCTGAAAGCATTCTTGCCAAATGTTGAGTTTGTCGATATTAGTGCCACTTGTATGAAGCTGCGTATGGTGAAATCTCTCGAAGAAATTGCGCACATTAAACAAGGCGCAGCCGTATGTGATATTGGCGGTTTTGCATTAACTGCGGCTATCAAAGAAGGTGTGCACGAGCACGAAGTCGCGTTGGCATCGACACAAGCGATGGTGCGTGAAATTGCTAAACGTTTTCCGCATTCAGAATTAATGGATACTTGGACTTGGTTCCAATCAGGCATTAATACTGATGGTGCACACAATCCTGTGACTACTCGTCAAGTGCAAAAAGGCGATATTTTAAGTCTGAACTGCTTCTCAATGATCGCGGGTTATTACACTGCACTTGAACGGACTCAGTTCTTTGACCACTGTGATGATGCTTCATTAAAAATTTGGCAAGCGAATGTCAAAGTGCATGAGGCAGGTTTGAAACTGATTCAACCTGGTGCACGGTGCTGCGATATTGCTAACGAATTAAATGAAATTTACCTTGAAGAAGGTTTGCTTCAATACCGTACTTTTGGTTATGGACATTCATTCGGCGTACTTTCCCACTACTATGGTCGTGAAGCTGGTTTAGAGCTTCGTGAAGATATTGATACCGTGATTGAACCTGGAATGGTGATTTCAATGGAACCTATGCTTATGTTGCCACAAGGTATGGCAGGTGCGGGCGGTTATCGTGAACACGACATTTTGGTGGTGACTGAATCAGGCACTGAAAATATCACTAAATTCCCTTATGGCCCTGAGCACAACATTATCAAGGCATAAGTCACAAGGCATCCCAAATCGGGATGCCTTTTTTGGTGGAGAAAATAATATGAATGAAAAAGCTAAATCTGATCAAAACACTTTAAAACGCGTTGCTACTGCAAGTTTTATTGGTAACTTTGTTGAATGGTTTGATTATGCTGCTTATGGTTTTTTAGCCACTGTGATTGCTTTGGTTTTCTTTCCAAGTAGTGATCCTGTAGTTGCATTAATGTCAACCTACGCCATCTTTGCTTTGTCCTTTATTGTTCGGCCTTTTGGTGGAATTTTCTGGGGATATATTGGTGATAAATATGGGCGAAAACATGCACTGTCTTGGTCAATTATGATTATGACATTGGCAACTATGTGTATTGCGCTCTTACCAAATTATGCTTCTATTGGAATATTTGCACCACTTTTATTGCTTTTCTTTCGGATGATTCAAGGCTTTTCCGCTTCAGGTGAGTATGCTGGTGCATCTAACTTTTTAGCTGAATACGCCCCTAAAAATAAAAAGGGCTTATATACTAGCTTAGTGCCAGCCAGTACAGCCGCAGGTTTATTGTTGGGTTCATTGATGTCAGCTGCCATGTTTGCATGGATGTCAGAATCATTCTTATATGAATACGGCTGGAGAATACCATTCTTATTGGCTGCGCCACTGGGTTTAATTGGTCGTTTCATTCGTCTAAAACTTGAAGATACCCCCGAATTTCTGGCACATCAAAAAACGAGCCATAAAGAAACTTTCCCGATTAAAGCATTATTTACAGAATACCGTCAGCCATTATTTAAAGCGTTTGCAATCGCATCTTTAAATGCGACTGCGTTCTACTTAATTTTTAGCTATATGCCAAATTATTTGTCGACTGAATTAGGGGTAAATAAAACCGAATCTTTTATTTCAGGCGCTATTTCTTTAGCATTTTACATCGGCATTGTATTTATGATGGGTAAATATTCTGACCGTATGGGCCGCAATAAAATGTTAGCTATGGCATGTATAGGCTTTATAATTTTAACTTTCCCACTGTTCTACTTCTTATCTGATACATCATTTATTGGCATGATTATCATTCAATTGGTTTTCTGTAGCCTACTTGCGATGAATGATGGCAGTTTGCCTGCATACCTCACTGAGCTTTTCCCTGTGCATGTGCGTTATACCGGTTTTGCATTTAGTTTTAATACAGCGAATGCACTGCTGGGCGGTACGATTCCACTACTTGCAACATGGTTGATTCATAGTACAGGCAGTACTTTAGCACCAGCCTTTATTTTAATTGTGATTGCCTTATTTAGCATGAGCGTATTGGTTCAGAGCAATAAAGCGAAACTTGTCACGGTCTAATCCTCTTGGATGAGACCTTTGTAAATTTGTTATAGGGAACAAAAATATGAATACACAATCACAATGGCTTGGTGCTTTATTGGTCATTATGGGGGCAGTTGGTTGGGGGACTTTAGGCATTGCCAGTACCCAATTGGCAAATGCAGGCTTGAGTAATAGTTCAGTAACAGGATTGCGGATTGTCGGTACATTTATTTGTTTATTGGCCTTTTTACCTTTTCTTTATAAGGTTTTACGAACACTGCAATTTCAAGATATTCCTAAATTGGTCATTCAATCATTACTCGGTATGCTTGGAATGACTTTCTGTTATTTTAATGCGGTACAACATGTAGGACCAGCTATAGCAGTAGCATTGCTTTATACTGCTCCTATTTGGAGTGTGGTACTTTCTTTTATTTTTTTGAAAGAGCGAATAACGTTAAAGTCAATGATGCTCACTCTTGTGGCTGTGAGTGGTGTTGCATGTATGATGCTTGGTGATAATCAGCTCAATATGACGGGGGTTCTATTTGGTTTAGCCTCAGGCATTTGTTATGCTGCTTATGGGGTGATTGGTAAAGATATTATTGACCACTATAGCCCGACTTTTTTATTGTTCAGTTCAATGATGGTTAGTGCGCTTGCGATTTTTCCCTTTATTCACTTCCAAGAAATTGAAAGTCTGGTCTCGAATATAGACTTCAATATTGTGATTGCCTGTATCTTATTAATTGTGTTTGGGACGTTATTACCTTTTGCTTTATATACCTATGGATTGAAGTATTTAAAGGCATCACAAGCTTCTATTTATACTATTTTTGAACCATTAACAGCAGTCATTCTTGCCAGCCTGTTCGCCAATGTACAGCTTTCCAATGCGCAGATATTTGGAGTAATTTTGATTATTAGCGTGTCATTGCTCAATGTGATTTTAGGTAAAGCCGATCTCAATCCCGAAAAAGTTTATTCCACTCATTAATTTTTTACATATATCAATTTCAAATTTATTTTGGTGCAGGGTAACACATGGCTAAAAATCTTTCATGTACTCAGTGTAACCATTATTGGATTATTGCATATAAAGCTGTTTTTGTGGAAGTTGAATATTCAGCTTCAGGGGGAGGTTCGTGGCAACTAATAACACTAAATATAAAAAAAATGGAAGAATAATTCACTAAGTTATTGTTTTTAATTTGATGCTTGTTTTATATGGGGATGATAATAACTTCTGATTACTAGTTTTTACCTTAAAGATACCGATTGAAAGAATCATTTAAAGGCTATGAATACATGAGTTTTACAGTTTGGCTAGGTCAGCATGAGTACTTTTCGCAAGATTTAAGATCGACCATGAACGTGATTAAGTTATAGGGGATTGATGAAATAGTTTTTATGACTTTCTGGCTTTCTGGGCTGATTTTATCAAATTCATGTCTATGCAAAATTGCGACATATTTCTCGTGTTGGTAGGTATCCAGAGTTTGGTCTGCATCTATCCATTGATGTGGTTCTAGGATTTTAGACCACGCCTATAAGTGATAATCTACTCCCCAATAAGCATGGGAAATGCTTGTTTT
>NZ_KB850063.1 GCF_000369525.1 Acinetobacter higginsii | reverse complement strand
TCCCTCCACATGCACCGCATATCTTCCTTTAAAAAGGGCGCACAGAAGTAGATAAAGCTCGACCGTTAGGTGCTTATTTGATGATTTAAACTGCTGAATTAACGAAGGACTTCAAATTGAGGCTTGTCAAACTGTTCTAATTCTTTAAAATAGATAGTGGTACTAGCCTTTAAGGTGAATATCAGTATGAGTTGCAAGCTCTGCCGATCTTTCGTTAATTGATGTTGCAAGCATCAAATAACTGTACCCACTGAATTTAATGGAAAAGCCCAATAACTTGCAAGAGTTATTGGGCTTTTCCTTTAAATATTGTAAGATTTATTTTTACATTAATAGTTAAAAGAGCTACTGTGCGTAAAATTAGAAACCCAGAAAAAGTAACAAAAACTTATCAAGTCAATGCATTCTCTTCTAATGAAAAATCTTTACCACAAAATTTTGGCGAACTAGTTAATCTTATTCATCTAGATATTTTTCGCTTTGATAATTTAGAAGAAATACCCAAAGAGATCGAAAATTTACATAAGTTAGAAATCTTAGAGATTACAAACTGTCCCAATCTTAAATCCCTGCCAGAGAATATTGGGAATTTAAAAAATTTAAAAAGTCTTAGCCTAAACTTAAAAAATTTAGAATATATTCCTGAAAGTATTGGTAATTTAGCAAATCTTGAATCTCTTCATCTTAACTTACCAAATCTTAAATCTTTGCCAGAGAACATTGGTAATTTAAAAAGCTTAAAAAATCTTAGCCTAGACTTAGAAAGCTTAGAATATATTCCTGAAAGTATTGGTAATCTAGAAAATCTAGAGTATTTAGATCTTCATTCATTAACATTGAATACCTTACCAAATACTATTGGCAACTTAAAAGCACTTAAGAGTCTTGAAATTAATGAAACAGATTTAAAAGAACTCCCTGAAAGTATTGGTAATCTAGAAAATTTAGAAGTACTAAATATACTATTATCATATGATATAAACGAACTACCTAATAGTGTTACTAACCTTAAGAATTTGAAGGAACTATACGTCGACCTTGATGATGTTAATGTGCCTGATTCAGTAAAACATTTAGTGGTACTTGATGATGACTAAAAATTTAGTAACTATATAAAGTTAATTTAATACTCGCATTACATCCCAAAATCCATGCCCCGATCTCGCTTAAGTTGGGGCTTGTCCATTTCCTTTTTTAATTCCTTCATTTGGACGAGATTTTTTTCAATATCTCGGATGTTTCGAGCAAATTCTGCTGAGCTTTGGCTACTTCTGACGAGACTGAATGCTGTATGGTTGAGATTCTCTCCAGAACTTCTTCGTTGTTCGCTGTAATCTGGCTCATCTCTCGGACTTTGCCATTGATCTGCTCGGTATAGCTTGCTGTACTGCATTCTAGCTCGTGAAATTGTGTCTGTATTGTCGCTAATGATTTCTGTGCTTGCTGTAAGCTCTGCTGATCGCTCCCGATTGCTTTTGATTGCGCTGACAAGGCTTGGATAATCTTGGTTTGCATTGTGTCTAAAGCTTGCTGTTGCTTCTGCAATTGCGATTGTTGTTGCATTAATTGTTGCTGTTGTTCTTCGATGATTCTCAATAATTGCGTTTCTAATTCGGTCATCGTTTAGTACCCCATTGGAATCATGTAACCGTTCTGCCATTCCCCTGCATTCTTGTTGATCTGAATACAGAGACGTTGTGCTTTGCTGTCTGGTCGCTTGCATGTGCTGATCGTCAAACTGCCTCCCGATCGGTTCAAATGGTCGACCCTCATTTGCTTCTCGTTGATCACTGTATTTAGCGTCTGCATCTCGCTGTACTTGTTTTTGGTGACGAGACCAAGCGAGAAAATCGCTATAAGCAAAATAACTGCTGCTGAAATCAGTCCCATATTCAAAATGGTAAGTTTTTTCTGTACCGCTTGATTCTGGGCTTGTTGTTCTTGGCTCTGTATT
>NZ_KB850062.1 GCF_000369525.1 Acinetobacter higginsii | reverse complement strand
TCAATGTGCTCCGGTACTGGAATCCGCTTATTTTCCACCTGCTCCGGAGTAGTCAATCCGTCATCTTTCGGCTGAGTTTGGATCTCTACTTCTACAGGAGTTTCTCTTGGTTGAGTAGTCAATACATCATAGTTCGACTCACTTTTTGACCTAGTATCTGTTGCTATATCTAATTTTGGGTCGATAGAACTAGTTGTATAAGCTTTTGGAGCTTCTAGTAGGCGTTGTATTGCTTCAATTTGCTCATCTTTAACGTGTAACTGATCATTCTTAGCTTTTAGTTCCTCACGTTGGAACTGCTCACGCTCATGAGCCTGTTCAAGCTGTTTTTGAAGCATGTAAACTTGCTGTTCTAATAGGTGAACTTCTGACAACTTTCGTGTTTCGGTTGTCTGTGAACTGTTTACATTTCTAGAAGGTTCACCAAAGACTCGAATAGCTTCGGAAAGATCAATTTTACCGTCACTATTTTTACTTAAATTACCTTTATTAACTTGCTTATAAATGGCTTGACGAGTTATTCCATAGAGGTTTGAAAGCTCAATAACAGATAGTGATTTCATCTTGTAATTTTGGTTGTCCATTATGTGAACTAAAATACATTAACAAACAGTCAACTGCTACATACACAATCGACCTTTATGCCTTAAAGCCTAAATTTTTAAGATGAGGAATAAGTTGTTTTTGTTTTATTGGATCTCGCAGCATATCTTTAATTTTAATAGCTAAGTCGTCATAACTTTCACCTTGTTGTGCTAGGTGAGATACTTCATGTAAGCGTGAAAGCTGATTACCGAACATATTAATTTGTGAATCTGTCAATTTATAAAAATTATTCTGTTCGGATTTATGCTCAATACTTTTTGATTTTTCTTTAAACGTGAAGTGAATGTGTGTGACTTTTCGACCTGTCTTTATTTGCTCGTAAGATACATTTAAAGGGCTATGTTCATTGATTTGAACTACAGCAGTATCAATAACCCATCTCTTTAAATCAGCAGACAATGGATATCTTTTCCCTAACTCCAACATACTTCTTAGAGATTCGATGGAAATCTCTCGTTTTCCTATGGAACGATATTGGCTTAGTAGCTCATAAATACGAATAGCATATGCGCTACTCATACCAGCAATGTCAGATAGCGAATACTTAGTGAATTCACGGCTTAGATTAGAAATGAACGGCAAAATTTCTTTAGAAAACCGAATTCCTACAACGCTTTTACTTTCTAAAAAGCGTATGGATTGAATCCATCTCATTTTGATTGACTCATCATCAATAGCTAAATTAATTGATCTGTCATATAAGCGGTTTACACCATCTTTTAGATCTCTATAAGCTGTTTTTTCATGAACCCCAAGTTTTTTTAAATCATCAATAGTTACGCGATAAATTTCATCATCTGTAATATCTTCAGCCCGACTAATCTTACTAATAGCTGCTAAGACAATCCGTTGTTCTGTTGAGCTGAGTTGATATGAAGCCTCAATTACTTGATTTGATTTAACTACTAATTCTTTTTTAGATGTACTCATCATTTTTAATTCGATAAACTAACTATGAGTAATATAATTCTCTCATAGTTGGTAGTCAATCCCTCATAGTTAAGTAGTCAATCCCTCATAGTTAGTAGTCAATCCCTCATAGTTAG
>NZ_KB850061.1 GCF_000369525.1 Acinetobacter higginsii | reverse complement strand
CCTTTCACTTTTCCAATGGTCTGCCAACGTTCTTCACCATCGGTATGTCTGTCTTGGATTGAGATCCTCAGTGGATCATCAAAAACAAGGCTTGCCGTTTCGAAAGAGACATCGTGTTTTTTCTGATTCTTTCGATTCTTTGCCTCATCCCATTCGAAATACTGTTTCATAAAAAACATTCAAATTTGTATATACAATAATGTATCATAAAATTGTATCACTCAAGTTGAGAAGCGTAATTTTTAGTCAAATTTATTGGCAAAACATTCCAAAACTGCTCATAAAAAAGCCGACTTGTTTCAAAGTCGGCTTTTTACTGTTTTTTCGACCAAGGTGAAATTTTTAAGCGATTGATTTTTATATTAATATACAAGTGTACTTCGTATAATATCCATTATGTTAAATGGGCATAAATCAATTCTAAAATTATCTATGATAATTCTTAGCTTTTACTTCAGTACTGCGTTTAGGGTGGATAGAAAAGGGGCTAGCTGCTATGATTGCCCCCGAAATCCTCCAAAATAGATATCTTTCTTAATATGACACTTACGCCACCATAAGTTTATTTACCTCTTAAATCAGTAAATAACTCATCACTGTCTAGTGATGTGGTGTAGTAGCTTGTGTGTCGTATATATCACATCACTAGCCTTTCTTAAAATGTAAAAAAATAGGCTATTTCATGTTATCCACTATTCGAGAACAATGGTTCTCTAATATTCGCGGGGATGTCCTTGCGGGTATTGTTGTCGCTTTGGCTCTAATTCCTGAAGCAATTGCCTTCTCTATTATTGCAGGTGTCGATCCTAAAGTCGGGTTATACGCTTCATTCTGTATTGCCGTGGTGATTGCTTTTGTAGGTGGTCGCCCTGGTATGATTTCTGCGGCAACCGGTGCCATGGCGTTATTAATGGTAACACTGGTTAAAGAGCATGGTCTGCAATACTTATTAGCAGCCACAATTTTGACAGGATTTATTCAAATCTTAGCCGGCTATCTAAAATTAGGTGCCTTGATGCGGTTTGTATCCAAGTCAGTTGTGATTGGCTTTGTGAATGCCCTGGCTATTCTAATTTTTATGGCTCAATTACCTGAACTCACTAATGTGACATGGCATGTCTATGCGATGACAATTGGTGGTTTAGCCATTATTTATCTATTCCCTTATATTCCAGTGATAGGGAAGCTTTTACCCTCTCCTCTCATCTGTATTGTCTTACTTACGCTCTTTGCCTTATTCATTGGTTTAGATGTAAGAACCGTCGGAGATATGGGGCAATTACCGGATACGCTTCCAATTTTCTTGCTTCCTGATATTCCTTTAAATCTTGAAACCTTAACGATTATTTTGCCTTATTCACTGGGATTAGCAGCCGTAGGTTTGCTTGAATCTATGATGACAGCAACGATTGTCGATGATTTAACAGATACCAATAGTGATAAAAACCGTGAGTGTAAAGGACAAGGCGTTGCCAATATTGCTTCAGGTTTCTTAGGCGGAATGGCAGGCTGTGCCATGATTGGTCAATCGATTATTAATGTGAAATCTGGTGGGCGTACCCGTTTATCTACATTTAGTGCCGGGGTCTTCCTGTTGATTATGGTGGTGTTTATCAGTGACTGGCTTAAAGTCATTCCAATGGCTGCACTGGTTGCTGTCATGATTATGGTATCAATTGGAACATTTAACTGGGATTCTCTGCGCAATATCCGCCAATATCCTCTCTCTAGCAATATCGTGATGATCGTTACAGTCGTCGTAGTTGTTGCCACACATAACCTGGCTTATGGTGTATTAGTCGGTGTTCTTCTTTCTGCATTATTTTTTGCCAATAAAATTGAACGCTATATGGCGATTCAATCTGTATTTGATGAATCAGAAAGCACACGTACTTATACGGTAACAGGTCAAGTGTTCTTCAGTTCAGCAGATAAATTTACTTCTGCATTTGATTTCAAAGAGGCACTTTCAAAAGTGGTGATTGATGTCAGTCAGGCACACTTCTGGGATGTTTCTGCGGTTGCTGCCGTAGATAAAGTGGTCATTAAGTTTAGACGTGAAGGAACAGAAGTCGAACTTATTGGAATGAATGAAGCTAGTAAAACATTAGTCGATAAGTTTGGTATCCATGATAAGCCAGATGCTTTAGATCGCTTAAATAGCCACTAAGAGGGATTAGTTATGTCAAAAATTATTGCATGTATTGATGGATCATTAGTAACAAATACTGTGTGTGATTATGCAGCTTGGTTTAGCGATAAACTTAATTCACCTATTAAACTATTGCATGTCATTGATAAGCCAAAAGCAAAAGCACCACAAGATTTAAGTGGTGCAATTGGTCTAGGAAGTCGAGAAACCTTGCTCAAAGAATTGGTTGAACTCGAAGAACGTAAGGGAAAAATCGAGCTAGAGCATGGCCAGATTCTTCTTCGGGAAGCAAAGAACTATTTATTGGAGAAGTTCTCTATTGATGCTCAAAGTTTTCAACGCCATGGCAGTGTTTTAGAAACAATCATGGGAATGGAAGACGACATTAGAGTTCTTGTTATGGGTAAGCATGGGAATGAAACCGAGCATGATTCCAGTAAAATTGGAACCCATATTGAAAATGTTGTTCGTGCCCTTCATAAACCCGTATTAATAACGTCTGCACCATTTAGTCCACCTAAGTCTTTTTTAATTGCTTTTGATGGAAGTCAGACTGCACGTATTTGTGTAGACAAAATTGCCAATAGCCCTTTATTAAAAAACCTGACAGCTCATCTGGTATATGTTGGTAAGCCAAATAGTGATATGACATCTCAAGTCACTTGGGCAAAAGAGTTGCTTGCAAATAATGGTTTTGATGTCATTGAGAGTGTACTCGAAGGTGATGTCGAGAAATCAATATTAGATTACCAAGAGAAAAACTCTATTGATATGATGGTTATTGGTGCATATGGTCACTCAAAAATACGCCAGTTTTTTATTGGTAGTACGACGACCAAATTGTTATCAAGCTCTACAAAACCAGTATTATTATTAAGATAATTTTTAAAAGATAAAAGGATAGTTTTTAACTATCCCTTTTTTAGATTTTCTAAAATTAACATAATACACCTTATACGAAATGCGTTATAATTATCTATAGAAATCAATGCTGTAGTTTCTAGTTGATAGCCCATCTTCCCCAAGGTGGGCTTTTTTGTTGATTATTCATGTTCCACGG
>NZ_KB850060.1 GCF_000369525.1 Acinetobacter higginsii | reverse complement strand
TTACTAAGTATGCTCTATCAGATATTGCTGGGATCAATAGTGGATATGGTATTCGTATTTATGAGTTATTGGTGCAATACAGACAAATAGGTAAGCGTGAAATCTCTGTTGAGAGCTTACGAAGCATGTTAGAGCTTGGCAAAAAATACCCTCTATTTGCAGATTTCAAAAAACGGGTAATTGATACTGCTGTAGACCAAATAAATGAATGCAGCCCATTAAGCGTTTCCTATGAGCAGAAAAAAACTGGTCGTAAAGTCACCCATATTCTTTTTTCATTTAAAGAAAAATCAAAAAGCATTAATCAACAGAGCGAACAAGATAAGGTTTATAAACTAACAGACGCTCAAATCAATATGTTTGGCAATCAGCTTTCTCGCTTACATGAGCTATCTCATTTAGCAGCTCAAGGAGAAAGCTATGATGTACTGGCATCAAGAATAAAAGAAATGCTTAAAGATCCAATACAACAAAAGCAATTTATTCCTCATCTTAGGAATTTAGGTTTTAAAGGGTGAGGTTTGATTGTGTATGTAGCAGTTGACTGTTTCTTAATGTATCTTAGTTCACATAATAGACAACCTAAATTACAACATGAAATCACTATCTGTTATCGAGCTTTCAAACCTCTATGGAATGACTCGTCAAGCCGTTTATAAACAAATAAATAAAGGCAATTTAAGTAAGAATAGCGATGGTAAAATTGATCTTTCTGAAGCTATTCGGGTCTTTGGTGAACCATCTAAACATGTGAACAGTTCACAGACAACCGAAACACGAAAGTTGTCAGAAGTTCACCTACTTGAACAACAGGTTCACATGCTTCAAAAACAGCTAGAACAGGCTCATGACCGTGAGAAATTTCAACGAGATGAATTAAAAGCTAAGAATGATCAGTTACATGTTAAGGACGAACAAATTGAGGCAATGCAACGTCTATTAGAAGCCCCAAAAACCAATATGACTACGTTTACCGATCAAGAACCGCTGCAACCAAGCATGGCCAAAACAGCTCCAGAACCGGACACAGTAGAAGCTAAACATGACGGATTGACTACTCCGGAGCAGACGGAAAATAAGCGGATTCCAGTGCCGGAGCAGGTTGAACCGGAGCAGCCGAAAAGAGGGTGGTTAAGCCGGTTTTTCTTGCCGAATGGCTAAGGGTATTATTCAACTGAGCTAATCAAAGTTGTGAAACATTGATCAAAGAATAGGCGTGGAACGTGAAAAATCATAAAAAAAGCCCAAACAGTGATGTTTGGGCTATAAACTTTTAAATAAGCATATGAATTTAAAGGTTAATTATAACACGTTTCGTATAAGGTGTATTATGTTAATTTTAGAAAATCTAAAATAATTATTGATAATTTTTTTTTGAAAATTTAACATACCTTCCGATGGGTATTTTAGGTATGATTACTTATGAACAGTGTGTTACTCGCTTATGTATTACTTGGATTTTCAATAGTTTCCGAAGTGATTGGAAGTAGTTTTTTAGTTAAATCGGAAGGGTTTACAAAACTTTTTCCAAGCGTGATGGTCTTTATTTTTTTTAGCACGGCATTTTATTTATTATCACAAGTTATTAAAACAATCCCTTTAGGTATCGCATACGCTATATGGGCTGGTGTTGGGATTGTTCTAACTGCTGTAGTTAGCTACTTTGTTTTTAAACAGACACTAGATAATCCTGCTTTAATTGGAATTGGTTTTATCGTATCTGGCGTAATAATTATTAATTTATTTTCGCAATCAGCAGGTCATTAAGTGAAAGAAATTCGGCAACAAAAGAAGCAACCAGAGGTTATTCGAAAGCGCATCCTTGAACAGGCAACTATTCTTGTTTCTCAAAAGGGTATTTCTGGTGTTTCTATTCAAAATATTGCTACAGCAGTAGGTATAACAAAAGGGGGGGTATTTCACCATTTCCCGAATAAAAAAAATTTGATAGAAGAAATGTTCAATCAAATAATTCTTGATTTAGATCAAACAGTTGAATACTTGATTAAACGCGATCAAACAGAATATGGTAAATTCACACGAGCTTATATTCATAGTTCTTTTATCCATCAAATAGATGGGGTGGTTTCTGCTTGGTCAGCGTTATCAATGACTATGATCACAGAGCCTACCTTTAATAAAATTTGGATGGAATGGCTAAAAAATAGATTATCTCAACATGCAGAAACGGATAGTCATCCTGATTTAGAGTTACTTCGTTTAGCAGCAGATGGGTTGTGGCTACAAAGTATTACCGGAGTCATTGATGATGAGCAATGTTCAAAATTAGAAGACGAT
>NZ_KB850059.1 GCF_000369525.1 Acinetobacter higginsii | reverse complement strand
CTTGGGGAAGATGGGCTATCAACTAGAAACTACAGCATTGATTTCTATAGATAATTATAACACATTTCGTATAAGGTGTATTATGTTAATTTTAGGAAAGGCTCTAGACTAGCAGAATGATTATGTTAGTCTAGAGCCATATAATTAACATTATTGAAGTATTTTACATGGCAATTTTTCGACATTCTTCTGCACACTGACGGCAAGCCTCAGCACATTTTTTACAATAATCATGTGAATGTTTTTCACACTCTTCCGCACAATATTCACAGATCTTAGCACAAAGCTCACAAATCTCTTTGAGGAAAGGTGAGTTATGTTGTTGCATACGCACACATAACTGACAAATATCTGCACATTCTAGACAACGTTGAATACATTCACGCATCATCTCTAAATCTTTTTCTTTTAAACAAGAAGTTGCACATTCAGTACAAATAAGTGAACAGTTTGTACATGCAGAAATACACTCTGAAAATTCCGTATTAATCATTTTTTACTCTCAACTTATATAATCAAAGAAATAATTAAAACATAATTTTTTTCTACTAATTATTTTAAATTATTAGTAAATGTAATAAATAATTTTAATTTATATGAATAATGTTAATTTTAACTAAATCTTATTTATATTCCAAATTATTAAAAAACAGTTTTTAATTAGGATAGATGATCAAGTATCAAAAGCAGCTATTCTTAAAATAACTACAATAATTTTATCACTTTAAAAATAGATTTTCCCTCCATTTAACATAATAGAGCTTATACGAAACGTATTTTTAATATTACTTTAAGATCAGTATCTTATCGTTATTCATACCCTCTGGAACGTTCTCGTTCAACCGACTTGGAAACAAGTCGGTTTTTTTATGAACAGTTTTGATAGTTCTTGCCAATAAATCTGACTAAAAATTACGCTTTTCAGCTTGAGTGATACAATTTTGTGATACATTATTGTATATACAAATTTGAATGTTTTTTATGGAACAGTATTTCGAATGGGATGAGGCAAAGAATCGAAAGAATCAGAAAAAGCATGATATCTCTTTCGAAACGGCAAGCCTTGTTTTTGAAGATCCTCTAAGGATCTCAATCCAGGACAGACATACCGATGGCGAAGAACGTTGGCAGACCATTGGAAAAGTGAAAGG
>NZ_KB850058.1:2109-7708 GCF_000369525.1 Acinetobacter higginsii | reverse complement strand
CGGGGGCAATGATAGCAGTTAGGCCCTTTTCTATCCACCCTAACCGCAGTACTGAAGTAAAAGTAAGAATGATCATAGATAATTTTAGAATTGATTTATGTCCATTTAACATAATGGTGGTTATACGAAATTGACAATATGTACAGGATTCTGTACATTTAGGATTGTAAAGTTTCAATCACTACCGCCTAGGTAGTCTAGCTAGCAGCGTTTTGACGCAGCTTACCCTATGAGGGATAGATATATGCATGTATTTACATATACGGACGCACGTAACAATTTAAAATCTGTTTTAGATAAAGTAATTGATGATGTAGACGTTGCTTTTATTACAAGAAAAGAAGGTGGCCATGCTGTAGTAATGGGACAAGATCATTACGATAGCTTAATGGAAACGTTATATCTCCTTTCATCTCCAAATAATGCAAGTCGTTTAAATGAATCAATTGCTCAATTACGTGCAGGGAAAACAAAACACAGAGAGTTGATTGAGGATGACGAATCGTAACGTCGAATGGACTGATAATGCCTGGGATGAATATATCTATTGGCAGACACAGGATAAAAAGATACTTAAGCGTATTAATACCTTAATCAAAGAATGTCAGCGAACACCTTTTGAAGGAACAGGAAAACCAGAACCTTTAAAAGCTAATCTTTCAGGATTTTGGAGTCGTAGGATTGATGAAAAGCATAGATTAGTTTATGAAGTGACAGATGAACGAATCTCTATAATTCAATGTCGATTCCATTACTAACAAGATCCCCTATTTTTAGGGGATTGTTTTTTTATTTAATACAAAATCTCATATGCGAAATTTAGGTGTTATTCCATATAACGCCATTAAAAAGATCTTTATCTTTCTGCCTATTTTCTTCAGTCTTACTTTCCGTGCTTAAAAACTTTTCAAAATCGGTTAGTTGACCCTTAAAAGATTCATCATTTTTCAGTTTGTTTAGAACCCAAGCCCCCAGTAGAATTTTACGTCTAGTATCATCTTTTCTTTGTCGATCAGAATTTTTCTTTTTTTCACGAGCAGCAATAGCTTGTTTTTGTGCTTTTAGTTGTCTTAATCGTTCTTCTTGCTTTGCAATTTTTTGCTCTAAAGTTTCAACACTCATACCATCACCATCTCAAGGAATCCCCCTCAAGCATAGGTCTGTTTGAATTGAAATTCAAGACAGCCCATGCTATCGTGGTTTTCCCGAAGGGCGCACTTAGCCATTGGATTTCATCCAATGGTGCGACAAGGGGTAAATCCCCTTTGTAATCCCCTGACCAACATATACATGTTGGTAATTTCGATAAATCGAAATAAAGAGCAAAAGCAAAATGGCGATATATCATTTTTCAGTTAAAACGATTAGTAGAGGTAATGGACGATCGGCCGTTGCTTGTGCTGCATATCGTTCAAGTGAAAAATTGGTATGCGATTTTTATGGAAAAGAACAAGACTACACAAGAAAAACTGGTGTCGAATTTACAAAAATCTATGCACCTGAAAATACAAATACTGAGTTACTCAAGCGCCAAACACTTTGGAATGAAGTCGAAAAGGTTGAACGTAGAAAAGATGCATTACTTGCAAGAGAGTTTGAGATTGCATTTCCCAGTGAGTTAAACGCTGAACAGCGTGAAAATATGCTCAATGAACTTTGCCGAAACCTCGTTAAAAAATACGGTGTCATCGTTGATGCTGCTATTCATGCACCTCATACAGACAGTGGAAGTGATGAACGCAACTACCATGCACACATCATGTTCACAACCCGAAGTATTAATGAGCAGGGTGGCTTTTCAGCAAAAAAATATAGGGACTTCAGTCGTGACAATGGCACAGAAACTGTAAGCCACTGGAGAGAATCATTTGCAGAATTATGCAATCACCACCTGAAACAAAATGGATTTGATGAACGTGTCGATCACAGAAGTTATGAAGACCAGGAAAGTGACCTAGAAGCAACTCAGCACGAAGGTCCTCAAGCGACATACCTCCGGAGACGAGGAATATTTACAGAAATTAGTCTGAAAAATGATGAAATTAAGCTACGTAATTTAAAAATCAAAAAGGTCATCGCACTGGATGAAAACATCAAAGTATCTGAGGATCTTGTTCAAAAAGTACGAAGTGAGCTTCAGTTTCAATACTCTCAAGCTGAGTATTTAGAAAAAACTTCTCAGAAACTTTCTGAATTTCAAAATGAAGAATTATCAAAATTAACAACAAAATTAAACACGATGAGTTCTGCAATATCAGAACTACGCAAAAAAGAGCCTTTATTTTTTAAAACAAAATGGATCAATCAAATAAATGACCTGATCGACCAACACAACACCCAACTAGACATCCAAAAGCATATTTCTGGTCTTAGTGAAATAGAAAAAAAAGAGAGATATTCTGATCATTTAAATAAATGGACAGAAGAAAATCAGCTGCTCCAGCCTAAAAAGTCTTTTGCAAAATTTGACGAACCGAACATCACTGTTAAACAACGAAAACTTAATGATCAAATTTCAAATATAGATCATCAAATTTCTGAAATATCACGCAGAGAAACTGAGTATCAAGAGTATGTACGCGATCAAAGACTGGAGATCATAAATAGTTATATATTTGAAGAAGATAACTATGGAAATAAATACTTTAGTCCTCAAAATGGTGAAAAACAAAAGCGACTATATGCAGAAGAAATGGAAGATCTAAAAATCCAAGAATTGCATACGGCTTTTACAAAAAAAATTGAGACCGAAGCGCAGCAAGAGTTTTCCCAAAAAAGAGCAATACAGCTCGAAAACGACCGAAAAGATCGTGAATCTAGAGAACAGCAGTTACGTAAAGAACGAGAGCAACAAGAACAACGCTATGCACAAGAACGAGAGCAACAAGAACATTTGGCATTTTTAAGACGCCAAGAACAAGAAAAACAGCAGAGAAATGAGCCTAAAAAGCCAGAAAATGACAATAACCATGACTACACGCCTTAGCAATCCCATTTAAGCGCAAAAAAACGGGGGTTTTAGCGACTTTTGATAGAAATACAGTAAAACTATAGTTGATAAAAATAAAATCGCTTAAAACGCAAATGAGAGCCTTTTAGCGAGTGTCTACGAGTGACACAACGAAAGGTTGCTTATTCCCCCTCTGAAAAACCGTTTTTTATTGAATTACTGGGGACAGTGATTAGCGAGTGTCTACGAGCGAAGTATTGATGCTTTTGCTCGTCAAAAAGCATGAGCATAGCGAATGCATTATTCATGTTTTGCTTTTTGAATCCTTGATCATATATGCAAAAAACTGCCCCCACGAAGCGAGTGAAACGAGCTTCAATAGAGTACGAGCTTTAGCGAGTACCAAGGGCAGTTTTAATAACTCACTTTGGAAATAAATTCCCTTTTATTCTTTTAAAAAGCTTTTAAAAGCTTTTAGACCCTCTGAAAACCTTATGCAGCAATAGTTTCAAGCGTTAAAAGGGTACAAATAGCATGATAAAGGGTACAAATAGCATGATTTTATCGTTTAAAAGGGTACAAATAGCATGATTAAAGGGTACAAATAGCATGATAAAGGGTACAAATAAATTATTGTACCCTTATGTTTATTGGTGTACATTGTTTTCTCATAAGGGTACAAAAATCATGTTCATTTTTTATAAGGTTTGATATCTGAATGAATAAAGAAAATAGTTATGATAAATCTTATCCAGTAACAACAATGGCTATTCAAAACAAAGTTACTGAATGCTTTAAAAGCATGTCTGTAGATGAAAAAAGAATTTTAATTATGGCTTCTCCGATTGCTAGAAATGTCGATGCAAGTGAACAAGATCAAATCTTAATATCTGCTCAACAATTTGCTGATGACTGTGGTATCAAAGTCAATTCTGCTTATAAACAAATTGAAAATGCGTCAAAAAAACTAGTAGATCGGTCCTTTTCATACGTTAATGATAGGGGGAAAAAGGTCTACTCTAACTGGGTAATTGATGCTACTTATGAAGATGCAGGGATATCTTTAAGGTTTACATCTATTGTTTTGGTGATGTTGAAAATTTTAGATAAATACAATCCATACACTCGTTATAAAAAAGATGTAGTTCTAAAATTAAAAAAAGACTACTCAATAGACTTTTACCATTTAGCGAAAAAAAATCAGGCAAAAAATGGCTTTGAATTAACGCTAGATGAAATGTTTACAGAGTTTGGTTTACCAGAATCTTATAGAGATTTGAGGAACTTAAAACGAAGAGTTTTGAAGAGCTCATTAGATGAAATTAATGAATTTACCGATGTAACAGTTGACTATAGTCCAGTTAAAAAAGGACGTTCTGTTGTCGGCTTTAAGTTCACTGTGAAAGAAAAATCTAAGCCAAAATTAATAGCTCCTGAGCGAGATCCAAAAACAATAGATATGTTCTGCAACCTGTCTGATGCTCAAATTAACAAGTACAGTGCTATTTTATCTAAACTTTCTGAGCTATCAGACCTAAGTAACTTCCAGGACTATCCTAGTTTTGCCCTTTGGATTAGTGGCATCTTACGAGATCCGAAAAGTGTAAGAGAGGAAACAGCAAAGCGGATTTTTAAAGCTCTTCATAGCAAGACGGATTTTAAACCATGAAAACTAGAGCTGAATTAGATGCAATGAGCCATCAAGAACTCAAAGACTATGAGCAAATTTTACTTGCTCTGTGGACACCAAGAATGGCTATTGAAAGTGACATTGAAAGGTTAAGCACTAATCGCAACGAATTATTAGAAATTTTTAATCAATTAAAAAATCCTGATGCTCCTGAAAATGAGCGTTTAAAAAATTCTATTTTATCGCTCAAATATAAGATTGAAGATTTAGAAGATAAATTGGATGATCTTATTCAAGATAATCGCTTAAATCGTGCAGATTGAATTATTCAGTTTATTTAATTAAAACCGTGAAACATTGATCAAAGAATAGGCGTGGAACGTGAAAAATCATAAAAAAAGCCGACCAGAGGGTATGTGGGCTAAAATCATGTAACTACAGCATTGATTTCTATAGATAATTATAACACATTTCGTATAAGGCGTATTATGTTAATTTTAGAAATTCTAAAAAAGGGATAGTTTTTAACTATCCCTTTATCTTGTAAAAATTATCTTAGTAATAATACTGGTTTTGTAGAACTTGATAACAATTTGGTCGTCGTACTACCAATAAAAAACTGGCGTATCTTTGAATGACCATATGCACCAATCACAATCATATCAATAACGTTTTTTTCTTGATAATCCAATATAGATTTCTCAACATCACCTTCAAGCACACTATCAATGACATCAAAACCATTATTTGCAAGTAGCTCTTTTGCCCAAGTGACTTGTGATGTCATATCACTATTTGGCTTACCAACATATACCACATGAGCTGTCAGGGTTTTTAATAAAGGGCTATTTGCAATTTTGTCTACACAAATACGTGCAGTAGGACTTCCATCAAAAGCAATTAAAAATGACTGAGGTGGACTAAACGGTGAGGATGTGATTAACACGGGTTTATGAAGAGCACGAACAACATTTTCAATATGGGTTCCAACTTTACTGGAATTGTGCTCGGTTTCAGTT
>NZ_KB850058.1:0-1384 GCF_000369525.1 Acinetobacter higginsii | reverse complement strand
AAGACTGCCATGGCGTTGAAAGCTTTGAGCATCAATAGAGAACTTCTCCAATAGATAGTTTTTTGCTTCCCGAAGAAGAATTTGGCCATGCTCTAGCTCAATTTTCCCCTTACGTTCTTCCAGTTCAACCAACTCGTTTAGCAAGGTTTCTCGACTTCCTAGACCAATTGCACCACTTAAATCTTGTGGTGCTTTCGCTTTTGGCTTATCAATGACATGCAATAACTGAAGAGGTGAATTCAATTTATCGCTAAACCAAGCTGCATAATCACAAACGGTATTTGTTGCTAATGATCCATCAATACATGCAATAATTTTTGACATAATTCATCCCTCTTAGTGGCTATTTAAGCGATCTAAAGCATCTGGCTTATCATGGATACCAAACTTATCGACTAACGTTTTACTGGCTTCATTCATTCCAATCAGTTCGACTTCTGTTCCTTCACGTCTAAACTTAATGACCACTTTATCTACGGCAGCGACCGCAGACACATCCCAAAAGTGAGCCTGACTAACATCAATCACAACTTTTGAAAGTGCTTCTTTGAAATCAAATGCAGAAGTAAATTTATCTGCTGAGCTGAAGAACACTTGACCTGTTACCGTATAAGTACGGGTATTTTCAGGTTCATTAAATTCGGACTGAATTGCCATGTAGCGTTCAATTTTGTTGGCAAAAAATAATGCAGAAAGAAGTACACCAACTAATACGCCATAAGCCAAATTATGTGTCGCAACGACCACGATGACTGTAACGATCATCACAATATTGCTAGATAAGGGATATTGGCGGATATTGCGTAGTGAATCCCAGTTAAATGTTCCAATTGCTACCATGATCATGACAGCAACCAGTGCAGCCATTGGAATGGCTTTAAGCCAGTCACTGATAAACACCACCATAATTAACAGAAAGACCCCTGCACTAAATGATGATAAACGGGTACGTCCACCAGATTTCACATTAATAATGGATTGACCAATCATGGCACAGCCTGCCATTCCGCCTAAGAAGCCTGAAGCGACATTGGCAACACCTTGCCCTTTACATTCTCGGTTTTTATCACTGGTGGTATCTGTTAAATCGTCGACAATTGTTGCGGTCATCATGGACTCAAGTAAACCCACGGCTGCCAAACCTAGTGAATAGGGTAAAATAATCACTAAAGTTTCAAGATTTAAAGGGATATCAGGAAGTAAGAAAATAGGTAATGTATCTGGTAATTGCCCCATATCACCTACGGTTCTTACATCTAAACCAATGAACAAGGCAAAAAGCGTAAGGAGGACAATACAGATGAGGGGAGAGGGTAAAAGTTTCCCTATTACTGGGATATAAGGGAATAGATAAATAATAGCTAAACCGCCAATTGTCATCGCA
>NZ_KB850057.1 GCF_000369525.1 Acinetobacter higginsii | reverse complement strand
TCACCTTTCGGCTTGTACCGCTTTTCAAATTCTATCAAATTGATAAAAAATGGCAAGCATTGTATCAGTAAAAAGTCTTTCGTTACCTGACTCTCGTTCATCCAATAAGCAATACATAGACAGTATTCGAGCCTTATCAGCTTCTGTGCATCCTTTTTAAGGAAGATATGCGGTGCATGTGGAGGGAATAAGTGTCACTGGTGCATCGTAGCGATAGTGAAAGCTGAGAAGCAGGAGCTGAACCGTTACAGGGGAATCCCACAAAAGCGGAGCGTTGAGAGTAGTTGTATAGGTTGGTTAAGTTGCATGTTGGAGAAATCCTCGCAGAGATACCGCCATACTTCGACAGGGAGCGCGTGGGGAGAGGTGCAGTACCTTTAGTCCTTGTCTGCCATGTATGTGAAGCATGGTGCGGATACGACCGATGCGTGGCTCCGTCAGCCTAATCAGGTTAAATCGGCAATACTTAGGGGATGTGTTATTTTTTGAATGACAGCCCTTAGGGAGAGTATTGCCGAAACTCTCTCAACGCTCACCATCTGCCTGAGCAAAGCGAGGGCTGTGGTGGTGGTGAGAAAGAGTTGAGTGCTATTGTTTTACAAGATTTATGCCAGTTCTTATTAGGGTTTATATACTGTATCATTTGATTAAATTTTAGTATAAATAATTCTTTCCCTTTTTAAATAAGCAAGGATACACAGTTACCCCTATTTCACTTCGTTTAATAGTGCTAAGCTGTGACCTTGATCAGGGGCTTCACCCCCGATACCCCCGAAAACCGGTTTAAAGAAAAATCAAAGATTTTCCTCTAAACCGGTTAGACCAAGAATGGGATTGTTCAAGTGGAAATAGATTCAGTAACTAAACAGAAAGTAGTACGGGAACGGACGTTTAAAGTCAGACTTTCAGAATCAGAATATCAATTGCTCGATGCCAATAATCCTTTTGGTTCAATCGCAAAGTTGCTACGTCAGTCAGCAGTAGATAAAGCAACAAAGATTTATAATTCCAAAGCAGATGATGCTGAAAAAATTAAATCAACAAAGATTGTTGAATCTTCATATAGCAAGACAGAGAGAAATTTAATCCTAGAATTGGGTCGTATAGGTAATAACGTGAATCAGATTGCCAAAGCGATTAATACGGATATTGCAGGGACAGGTACTTTTGACAAAGTGAAGTTACTTCATTTGTTGATTTCCATAGATCAACAACTTCGGGAGTTACGACCAGATGATCGTTGATTTTTTTAGACATGGTTCAGGATTATCTAAAGGTTGTCTAGATTATTTGCTTGGTGAAGATAGAGAGCGAGAACATGCACAGGTTTTAAGTGGTGATGTTGACTTGACCGCTCAACTGATTGATAGCAGTCCTTTTGCCAAGAAATATACCAGTGGTTGTTTATCCTTTTACGAGCATGCTTTATCTGACCAGGATAAACAGCAGATCATGCAAAATTTTGAGGAATGCCTTTTCCCTGGTCTCGATAAAGATCAGTACCAAATTTTATGGGTACAGCACCAAGATAAGGTGAATCAAGATACTGGAGAGACACGGCTTGAGCTGAATTTTGTGATTCCAAACGTTGAGCTTTCGACAGGCAAACGGCTACAGCCATTTTATGCGCCAGTGGATTTAGATCGAGTGGATCTGTTTAAGCAGATTACCAATGCAGAACATCAACTATATGATCCCGATGATCCGAACAATCAGCAGCTTTTAATCAATAAGAAGAACTTACCCAAGGATGTGAAGGATTTTAAAGATCAGTTACACCAAAGGATTTACCAAGCTGTAGTCGATGGCAAAGTTGCCGATCGGCAAAAATTGGTTGAATGGCTTGAATCGAATGAAATCAAAGTCACCCGACAAACCCAAAAATCAATATCAATCGAAAATCCATACGAGGGCGCAACACGTCCTATCCGTTTAAGTGGAGAGGTTTATGAGCAAGGCTTTAGCGCTACTGGCGAATATCGACAAGAAGTACAACAGCGAATTGCAACGTACCGAGGAACAACTTCTGAGCGGTATCGAGCAAACGTCACAGATTATCAAAGACAGCTTGAGCACAAGAGCCAATATCACAGCGACCGCTATCCAGCAGTCAGACGAGAAATTAGCGCAGAACCTACAGAACAGCTCACAGCAGATCGAGAAGCAGCTCGACCAGTACCAAGCCTTGCTACAGTCCAAATTGAGCCGTTTAAAGCAAATGAACGAGCAGATACAGACAAAAGAACAGCAAGTTCAGAACAAAAGCCTACTGAAACAGCTTACCACTTTGAATATGGCAATGATTTTGGGAGCTGCTATTTTAATTATTCTCATTATTGCGCTCGGTTTTATGGGCAAAAGCAAGTACAACGAGATACGGACACTCAATATGACCATCAACGAGAAACAAATGCGAGTGGATCACCTGAACCGATCGGGGGGCAGTTTGACGTTCAGCACATGCAGACAGCAAAACAGCAAAGCCCAACGTCTATGTATTCAGATCAACAAGGACGCAGGGGATTGGCAGAACAACTTCATGGTGCCGATGGGGTATTAAGTGATGACCGAATTAGAAACACAGTTATTGAAAATCATCGAAGAACAACAGCAGCAATTACAGCAACAACAAACTCAGTTGCAGCAGCAACAGCAGAGTTTAGACGTGATGCAAAAGAAAATTATCCAAGCCTTATCAGCACAATCAAAGGCAATGGAGAGCGTACAGACAGACTTAGTGCAAACACAAAAGTCATTATCGACAATACAGACACAATTTCACGAATTGGAAAAAAATACAGCGACCTATACCGAGCAGATCAATGGCAAAGTCAGGGAGATGAGCCAAATTACAACGAATTACGAGGACGTACTGGAGAAAATCTCAACCACACAACGGTCAGTCTCGTCACAAGTAGCCAAAGCTCAGCAGAATTTGCTCGAAACGTCCGAACTATTGAAGCGAATATCGTCCAAATGAAGGAACGGAAAAAGGAAATGGAGCAGCCCCAACCTAAGCGAGATCGGGGCATGAATTTTGGCATGTAGGGTTTATGCTCGATTCCGACTGTTGCTAATCAAAAATATGGAACAATGATTAAATATTAGGCGTGAAACGTGAAGAATCAATAAAAAAGCCCGACTTAGACAAGTTAGGCTTTTTTATTGATTGTAAATTATTGAAATAATTAAACTAATTTTGTATTTATGTGCACTAATGTGTGCACATAAAAGCGGAGACTTTAATTTGGTAGGGTTCTTTAAGCCCAGTCATTTCATCCTAATCATTTGGTCGAGTGACAATTGGAAAAGTTGAGTCTGGACGTTTAAACATTGCAAAGAATTTTCCAATTTCCAATGGATTGCCTTTGACTTTACTTTCGTTAGAAAGCAGGACTTTTACCCCTTTTATTTGACCTGTAATCATTTTTAGATATAAGGGCTTGGTTACGGTTAATGTTGGGCAATCCGATGCCAAATCTTTACTGTCATCATGACGCTTAAACTGCATGATTGAGTTTTCAACCCATAATGAAAAATTCTCTTGGGTATCCGACAAAACCAGATTGATACACTGGTTTTCATTTTTTAAATTTTCCACATCTAAATTTGTCGCCATGGCTTCAAGAAATCTTTCAGTTGGCGTGTGAATCAATAAATCACTCGGATCAGATGTATTTTGTAGGGGTACATTATTTTGTAGCTCTTGAGCACCCACCAAAAAGAAATTACGCCAAGTTGAAGCCTCAGCAGCATAGCCCAATTGACGATACGTATTTGCCAATAAGTCTTTTGCTTGTTGGTTTTGAGGGTTATTCAACACAATATGTTTTAAAATCTCGGCAGCCCATCTATAGTCAGCTTGAGCATAGGCATCCCGCGCATTTTTTAATGCATTATTCTCCCCACCTGCCAACTCAATATATTTTTTTGCAACAGCTTTAGGCGGTAATGGATCTAAATTGGAAGGATGAGCATCGAACCATCCCATATAGTATTGGTATATCGCTTTTACATTATGCTTTAAGGTTCCATAATAGCCATGCGCATATAGCTTTTGATCAAGTGCCGCTGGAAGCTGAATTTTCTCGGCAATTTCAGCACCATTAAAACCAGAGTTCATATATCTCACCGTCTGATCATGTGTGAACTTATAAACATCTCGCTGGGTTTTAATAAAATCTTGAATATTGTCATTGCCCCAGACAGGCCAATGATGTTGTGCAATCAATACATCGGATGCTTTGGCATGCTGCATTGCTTGGTCTAAATAGCCTACCCATTTTAAGGCATCACGGACTTTGGCACCGCGGAGGGTATAAAGATTATGCATGGTATGCGAAAGAATTTCTGCGCCATTATAAAGTTTCAGTGATGGGATAGAGAAGGTTAACTCTGCTGGCGCTTCTGAACCCGGCACGTTATAAAACACAAAATCCAAACCATCAATGGTCATTTTCTGTTCTGCTTGGGTGATCAGTTGTGTAGGCTCAAGGATTCCCATTTTCCCAACAGCAACAGCCTTACCTAAACCTGTATCCACCAATCCTTCAGCATTCTTTGGTAAAAAGGTTCCATACATATAGGTCGCACGACGTATCATGGCTGAACCTGCCATCAAATTTTCACTGGTCGCTTCTTCCATAAAGCCTTGTGGCGCAATAATTGGGGTTTTTCTAGCGTTAATTTCTTCTGTAGAAAGAACGCCTAATGCACCACCAAAATGATCGATATGGCTATGGGTAAAGATAATGGCTGAAATTTTTTGCTCACCTAAATGCTGCCTAGCAAATTTAAGTGCTGCTTCAGCCGTTTCTTTAGAGGTTAATGTATCCACAATAATCCAGCCAGTATCACCCTGAATAATGGTCATATTTGCCAAATCAAAACCACGAATTTGCCAAACTCGATCTGTCACTTTAAATAGACCAACATTATTGTTGAGCTTTGCTTGTCGCCATAGTGCAGGATTAACAGTATTTGGTGCTGGATCATTTAAAAAATTAAACGCATCAAAATCCCAGATCACATTGCCTTTTTCACTTTTAATTTGACCTGTTGGCTTGGCAATAAAGCCTTTTTGCGCATAATTAAACTCTGTCATATCGTCTAAATTATATTTCGTTTTATACGCATTATTTGATTCAATGACCGCTTTTTCGACTTGTCCATTTGCTGCAAAAACAGAAAATGGCAAAATAAACATCAATGAAACCGTTAAAAATTTAACTTTCATTGTCTTTCCTTCTTCAAAATATCCATAAATGTTGATTTCCTTGTCTATACTATTTTTGATATGTGTTGAATTAATAGAAGCTTTTCAATTCAAACATTATAATAACAGCCATCATTTTTTATGATGGAATCATAAAATAATATTTTACAAGAATATACCTGTTTTTATTAAAACTACGCAGTCCTTATTGGGCATGAGTTAGTAGGAGAGAAAAATAAAAATTTTGTTAAAACCTAAAGAAAAACCCCTCTGAGTCTTGCAACTTAGAGGGGTTTTGTCTTAAATTTGGTGGTACGCAGTTATTTGATGTTCGAGCATCAAGTAACGAAGATCATAAGGTTTGACGACCGTTATGATTTCACCTTTCGGCTTGTACCGCTTTTCAAATTCTATCAAATTGATAAAAAATGGCAAGCATTGTATCAGTAAAAAGTCTTTCGTTACCTGACTCTC